>NZ_CP040612.1:0-1662100 GCF_012889595.1 Campylobacter sp. CFSAN093241
ATGAATCCAAGCCAAATACTTGAAAATTTAAAAAAAGAATTAAGTGAAAACGAATACGAAAACTATTTATCAAATTTAAAATTCAACGAAAAACAAAGCAAAGCAGATCTTTTAGTTTTTAATGCTCCAAATGAACTCATGGCTAAATTCATACAAACAAAATACGGCAAAAAAATCGCGCATTTTTATGAAGTGCAAAGCGGAAATAAAGCCATCATAAATATACAAGCACAAAGTGCTAAACAAAGCAACAAAAGCACAAAAATCGACATAGCTCATATAAAAGCACAAAGCACGATTTTAAATCCTTCTTTTACTTTTGAAAGTTTTGTTGTAGGGGATTCTAACAAATACGCTTATGGAGCATGTAAAGCCATAGCACATAAAGACAAACTTGGAAAACTTTATAATCCAATCTTTGTTTATGGACCTACAGGACTTGGAAAAACACATTTACTTCAAGCAGTTGGAAATGCAAGCTTAGAAATGGGAAAAAAAGTTATTTACGCTACCAGTGAAAATTTCATCAACGATTTTACTTCAAATTTAAAAAATGGTTCTTTAGATAAATTTCATGAAAAGTATAGAAACTGCGATGTTTTACTTATAGATGATGTACAGTTTTTAGGAAAAACCGATAAAATTCAAGAAGAATTTTTCTTTATATTTAATGAAATCAAAAATAACGATGGACAAATCATCATGACTTCAGACAATCCACCCAACATGCTAAAAGGTATAACCGAACGCTTAAAAAGTCGTTTTGCACATGGGATCATAGCTGATATAACTCCACCTCAACTAGATACAAAAATAGCCATCATAAGAAAAAAATGTGAATTTAACGATATCAATCTTTCTAATGATATTATAAACTATATCGCTACTTCTTTAGGGGATAATATAAGAGAAATCGAAGGTATCATCATAAGTTTAAATGCTTATGCAACCATACTAGGACAAGAAATCACACTCGAACTTGCCAAAAGTGTGATGAAAGATCATATCAAAGAAAAGAAAGAAAATATCACTATAGATGACATTTTATCTTTGGTATGTAAAGAATTTAACATCAAACCAAGCGATGTGAAATCCAATAAAAAAACTCAAAATATAGTCACAGCAAGACGCATTGTGATTTACCTAGCTAGGGCACTTACGGCTTTGACTATGCCACAACTTGCGAATTATTTTGAAATGAAAGATCATACAGCTATTTCACATAATGTTAAAAAAATCACAGAAATGATAGAAAATGATGCTTCTTTAAAAGCAAAAATCGAAGAACTTAAAAACAAAATTCTTGTTAAAAGTCAAAGTTAAGTGAAAGGATGTGAAAAATAAATTCTAGAGTGTGAAAAAAAGAAATTAAGCAAAGTATGATAAAATACAAATTTGATTATTTTGCTTTGAAAAATTTCACAATTTCAACAAGCTTATTATTACAACGAATTTAAAATTAAAATAAACCAAGGAGAAAAAATGAAGTTAAGTATCAATAAAAATACTTTAGAATCTGCAGTGATTTTATGTAATGCTTATGTAGAAAAAAAAGACTCAAGCACCATTACTTCTCATCTTTTTTTTCATGCTGATGAAGATAAACTTCTTATTAGAGCTAGTGATTATGAAATAGGTATCAACTATAAGATAAAAAAAATCCGCGTAGAATCAAGTGGTTTTGCTACTGCAAATGCAAAAAGTATTGCAGATGTTATTAAAAGCTTAAACAATGAAGAAGTTGTTTTAGAAACCATTGATAATTTTTTATTTATAAGACAAAAAAGCACAAAATACAAACTTCCTATGTTTAATCATGAAGATTTTCCAAATTTTCCAAATACAGAAGGAAAAAACCAATTTGACATTGATTCAAGTGACTTAAGTCGTTCTCTTAAAAAGATATTACCAAGTATTGATACAAACAACCCAAAATACTCCTTAAATGGTGCATTTTTAGATATAAAAACAGATAAAATTAACTTCGTAGGAACTGATACAAAACGCCTTGCAATCTATACTTTAGAAAAAGCAAATAATCAAGAATTTAGTTTTAGTATCCCTAAAAAAGCTATTATGGAAATGCAAAAACTTTTCTATGAAAAAATAGAAATTTTTTATGATCAAAATATGCTTATCGCTAAAAATGAAAATTTTGAATTCTTTACAAAACTTATCAATGATAAATTTCCAGATTATGAAAAAGTTATACCAAAAACTTTCAAACAAGAACTCAGTTTTTCAACTGAAGATTTTATAGATAGTCTTAAAAAAATCAGCGTTGTAACTGAAAAAATGAAACTTCATTTTAACAAAGATAAAATCATCTTTGAAGGTATAAGTTTAGACAATATGGAAGCAAAAACAGAACTTGAAATTCAAACAGGAGTAAGTGAAGAATTTAATCTTACTATAAAAATCAAATATTTACTTGATTTTTTAACTTCTATAGAAGAAGAAAAATTCACTTTAAGTGTAAATGAACCTAATTCAGCATTTATAGTCAAATCCCAAGGACTATCAATGATTATCATGCCTATGATTTTGTAATAAAACAAGTAAAAGATAAAGGAAAAATATGCAAGAAAATTACGGTGCGAGTAATATTAAAGTCCTAAAAGGCCTAGAAGCTGTTAGAAAACGCCCAGGTATGTATATAGGAGATACAAACATAGGCGGACTTCATCATATGATTTATGAAGTTGTGGATAATTCTATCGATGAAGCTATGGCAGGACATTGTGATACTATAGATGTAGAAATCACTACTGAAGGAAGCTGTATAGTTAGTGATAATGGTCGTGGTATTCCTGTTGATATGCACCCAACTGAAAATATGCCAACTTTAACTGTTGTTTTAACTGTCCTACATGCAGGGGGAAAATTCGATAAAGATACTTATAAAGTTTCAGGCGGTTTGCATGGTGTTGGGGTTTCGGTTGTAAATGCACTTTCTAAAAAACTTGTAGCTACAGTTGAAAGAAATGGAGAAATTTATCGTCAAGAATTTTCAGAAGGTCAAGTTATCAGTGAATTTGGTGTGATAGGAAAAAGTAAAAAAACAGGAACAACTATAGAATTTTGGCCTGATGATCAAATTTTTGAAGTGACTGAATTTGATTATGAAATTTTGGCTAAAAGATTTCGTGAACTTGCATACTTAAATCCAAAAATCACTATAAATTTTAAAGATAACCGCGTAGGCAAACATGAAAGTTTTCACTTTGAAGGTGGAATTTCTCAGTTTGTTACAGACTTAAATAAAAAAGAAGCTTTAACTAAAGCAATTTTCTTTAGCGTAGATGAAGAAGATGTGAATGTTGAAGTAGCTTTGCTTTACAATGATACTTATAGTGAAAATTTACTCTCTTTTGTAAATAATATCAAAACTCCAGATGGTGGAACACACGAAGCTGGTTTTAGAATGGGTTTAACTCGTGTGATAAGTAACTATATAGAAGCAAATGCAAGTGCTAGAGAAAAGGATAATAAAATCACGGGTGATGATGTGCGTGAAGGTTTGATCGCTATTGTGAGTGTAAAGGTGCCTGAACCACAATTTGAAGGACAAACCAAAGGAAAACTTGGTTCAACTTATGTGCGTCCTATAGTTTCAAAAGCAAGTTTTGAGTATTTGACTAAATATTTTGAAGAAAATCCTATCGAAGCTAAAGCTATAATGAATAAAGCTTTAATGGCAGCTAGAGGAAGAGAAGCAGCGAAAAAAGCTAGAGAATTAACGCGCAAAAAAGAAAGTTTAAGCGTAGGAACTTTACCAGGGAAATTGGCTGATTGTCAAAGTAAAGATCCAAGTGAAAGTGAAATTTATCTTGTGGAAGGGGATTCTGCAGGAGGTTCTGCAAAACAAGGTAGAGAAAGATCTTTCCAAGCTATACTGCCTTTGCGTGGTAAAATTTTAAATGTTGAAAAAGCAAGATTAGATAAAATTTTAAAATCTGAGCAAATTCAAAATATGATTACCGCTTTTGGCTGTGGTATAGGTGAAGATTTTGATCTTTCAAAACTTAGATATCATAAAATCATCATCATGACAGATGCGGATGTTGATGGATCACATATACAAACCTTGCTTTTAACTTTCTTCTTCCGTTTTATGAATGAACTTGTGACAAATGGACATATTTATTTAGCACAACCACCTTTATATCTTTATAAAAAAGCTAAAAAGCAAATTTATTTAAAAGATGAAAAAGCTTTGAGCGAATACCTGATAGAAACAGGAATAGAAGGTTTAAACTATGAAGGTATAGGAATGAATGATTTAAAAGATTATTTAAAAATCGTCGCAGCTTATCGTGCGATTTTAAAAGATCTTGAAAAGCGTTTTAATGTGATTTCTGTGATACGCTATATGATAGAAAATTCAAATTTAGTTAAAGCAAATAATGAAGAATTATTTAGTGTAATCAAACAATTTTTAGAAACACAAGGACACAATATCTTAAATCATTATATCAATGAAAATGAAATTCGAGCTTTCGTTCAAACTCAAAATGGCTTAGAAGAACTTGTGATCAATGAAGAACTTTTCACTCATCCACTATATGAAGAAGCAAGTTATATTTTTGATAAGATTAAAGATAGAGGCTTGGAATTTGATAAAGATATTTTAGAAGTTCTTGAAGATGTTGAAACCAATGCTAAAAAAGGTGCTACTATACAACGCTATAAAGGTTTAGGGGAAATGAATCCTGAGCAACTTTGGGAAACCACAATGGATCCAAGCGTAAGAAGACTTTTAAAAATCACTATTGAAGATGCACAAAGTGCAAATGATACCTTTAATCTCTTTATGGGTGATGAGGTTGAACCAAGACGCGATTATATCCAAGCACACGCTAAAGATGTAAAGCATTTGGATGTGTAAATTTATCATTGAAGAAATGATTTCTTCAATGAGTTTTGTTTTGTAAGAGTATAGCTAGAGGAATTCTTCTTCTTGTATCGTATTTTTCTCCATAATATTTTTCAAGATAATTTAAAATTTTTTCTTCATCTTCAGGTTCTATTTCCCAAAGTCCTTCACTATCTTGCATCCATCTTATAGCTGCTAACCAAGCTTTTCTACTTGCATGCATATTGGTAATGAGATTGGATCCATGACAAGCTAAACAATTTGCTTCCACTAAAGGTGAATCAGGATCGATAATCAATCCTGTATCAGGGTTAATTTCAAGATTTTGAGCCCAACTTGCACTTAAAAACAATGCTAAGATCAATATAGTTTTTTTCATACTTAAACTCCATAAACATTAACTCTATGGCATGCATTATTGATATATCCTCCTGGATTCCACTGTGCTAAAACCATAGGTTGACTGTTACCTTGACTATCGATAGCTCTTGCCCAAATTTCATAATATCCTTTTGTTGGTATTGATATTTGAGCACTCCATTTTTGCCATGCTAATCTATTTAATGGTTTTTCTACCTTTGCTTTAGCCCATGTTACCCCATAATCATTGCTTACATAAACTTCACTAACTTCAAGTTCTCCAGCCCAAGCTTTACCTCTAACTTCAAATTTTTTATTTGCTTTTATTTCAGAACCATTTTTGATATTAGTAATTACAGATCTTATAGGCATTGATTCTATGATTTTCATCTCGCCTTTATAGTTAAAATCTCCTGGTTTTACCGGATTTACAGGAACTTTATAAGAACCTTCCATTTTTTCACCATCATGAATTTTATTTCTTACTGAAATTTTATAAAGCCATTTACCGCTTGTACTTGCAGGGTAACCACCACAAACAAGTCTAAGTGGATAGCCATTGACTAAAGGAATATCTTTGCCTTCATAAGCCCAAGCTATTAGAGTTTCATCTTGTAAAGCTTTAGAAATAGGAACTCCTCTACTAATAGGTGAAGTTTCTTCACCATTTAATTTTGTATCTATGCCATAATATCCGATATAAACCGCATCATTTTTGATACCACAATCTTTTAAAATATCTTTTAAACGCACTCCTGTCCATCTACCGCAAGCTACTGCACCATAACCCCATTGAGTTCCTTTTGTGCTAGGTATAACTTCGGATCTACCATTTCCACCGCATTCAACTGTTAAGGCATAAGTATAGGTTTTAAATTTCTTTTTTAAATCTTCTATGGTGTAAGATTTTTTATTGATAATGCTTTCTCCATCGATTTCTAAAGTCCAACCTTTATGAAGTCTTTCTTTTATCGTTTCTAGGCTTGGTGGTAAGCCATTATTTCTAACAAAGAAATTTTCAGGTTTAGTAAAATCAGAATCAAGAGCATAAATTTCAGTTTCTGCTGTTAATGGTTTTTCACCATGATAGATAAGATCTTTTTTACCTTCTATTTTAAAATCAGGCAATTCTTTTGCCAAAGCCTTACTTCCTAAAAAATTCTCAAAAGAAAAATTTGACAATACACTAATGCCAAATAAACCAAATCCTATATTTTTTAGAAAGTCTCTACGATTTTCTTTTTGATCGTTCTGTTTCATTGAAATATCCTTAAATATTTATATAATCTTTTATTTTATTATAAATTTTAAAAATTTAAATAATTAATATAATTAATTATTTAAATTAAAAAAATTAATTATTTTTATAATTTTACATATTAAAATAAAATCATCATATGTTCGAGTTTTATTACATTTTAACTAAGTTTTTTCTACAATTAAATTTTTAAAATTATTTAAGGAATGATTTTGACTTTACTTACTAATCCTATCATTATCAGTGTTGTTTTGATGACTTTACTTTGTTTGTTTCGTTTTAATGTGCTTTTGAGTCTTTTGATCTCAGCTCTTATTGCAGGTGTATTTTCTCATCTTGAACTCGTAGATACTATGAATATACTTATAAGCGGAATGAAAGAAAATTTAAAAACAGCTCTTAGCTATATACTTTTAGGGGCCATTGCCGCAGCGATTTCAAAGACAAATTTAACTGCATATTTGATTAAGATAGTAAGTCATTTTATATCTCATAAAAAATATTTATTGCTTTTGTCTATAGCTTTGATTTCTTGTTTTTCTCAAAATTTAATTCCTATTCATGTAGCTTTTATACCTTTGTTGATTCCACCTCTTTTAAGTCTTTTTAATAAACTTAAAATCGATCGTAGAGCGGTTGCTTGTGCTTTAACTTTTGGACTTACTACGCCTTATATGGTTTTGCCAGTAGGCTTTGGACTTACTTTTCAAGATCTTTTAAAAGATAATTTAAATGCAAATAATGTAAGTGCATCTTTAAATGATGTTACAAATACTATGTATTTCGCTGCTATTTGTATGATAGCAGGACTTTTTCTAGCGCTTTTTGTGTTTTATCGTAAGTCAAGAGAGTATCAAGAAGTAGAAATTGCTAAAGTGGATTTAGAAAATCTTGAAATGACGCGTAAAGAATGGGGTGTTTTAGCTGGGCTTGTTTTAACTTTAATTTTGCAAATTTTGACTATGAATTTACCTTTATCAGGGCTTTTGGGTTTTGTTTTAATGGTTATTTTGGGTGGAGTTGAATTTTCAAAAGTCAATGAAGTTTTTGATGATGGGCTTAAAATGATGGGTTTTATAGCTTTTGTTATCCTTGTTGCTGCAGGATATGGAGAAGTTTTAAAAGAAAGTGGATCAGTAGTAGATCTTGTAAATTCAGTCGTTCCTTGGATGGAGCAAAGTAAATTTTTAGCAGTATTTTTCATGCTTTTAATAGGACTTATCATCACTATGGGTATAGGTACTTCTTTTGGAACTATACCTATCATAGCTACGCTTTTTTGTCCTATTTGTTTGGAACTTGGTTTTAGTACAGCACTTATTATATTTATCTTAGGAGTAGCAGGAGCTTTAGGAGATGCAGGAAGTCCAGCCAGTGAAACAACCATGGGAACTACTGTAGGATTAAATGCTGATAAACAACACGATCACATTAAAGATACTTGCATACCAACTTTTATTTTTTATAATGGTCCATTATTGATTTTGGGTAGTATTATCGCCATGTTTTTATAATTTTTGCAAATCTATCAAAATATTTTTTAATTTATTTATTTTTAAGATAAAAATTATATCGATTTTAAAAAAATGTATGCTATAATCCTTATAAAGCTAACAAAATTTAAATCAGTCTTATAAGGAGAGCAAAATGGATTTAGAAAATATCCTAGAAAATAATCAAAGCATAGGTTTATATCACCCAAAGAACGAACACGATGCCTGTGGTATCGCTGCAGTTGCTAATATACGCGGTATTGCTTCTTATAAGGTTATTTGTGATGCTTTAGAAATTTTGATGAATCTTGAACACCGAGGTGGTGCAGGAGCTGAAGAAAATTCAGGTGATGGGGCGGGGATTTTAATCCAAATTCCACATGATTTTTTTAAAACTCAAGAATTGGGTTTTGAACTTCCTAAAAAGGGTGATTATGCTGTAGCACAGATGTTTTTATCACCCAATACTGATGCAAAAGAAGAAGCAAAAGAAATATTTTTACAAGGTTTAAAGGATAAAAAACTTGAATTTTTAGGTTTTAGAGAAGTGCCTTTTAATCCTAGCGATATAGGTGCAAGTGCTTTAAAAGCTATGCCTTATTTTTTACAAGCCTTTGTGAAAAAACCAAGTAAAATAAGTGCAGGACTTGAGTTTGAAAGAGTGCTTTATAGTACGCGTCGACTTATAGAAAAAAGAGCTATTAATGTGCCAAAATTTTATTTTTCAAGTTTTTCTTCACGCACCATAGTTTATAAAGGAATGCTTCTTTCAACTCAATTGAGCGATTTTTATCTTGATTTTAAAGATGTCAATATGAAATCAGCCATCGCTTTGGTGCATTCTCGCTTTTCGACTAATACCTTCCCAAGTTGGGAAAGAGCCCATCCAAACCGTTATATGGTGCATAATGGAGAGATTAATACCATACGCGGAAATGTTGATAGCATAAGAGCTAGAGAAGGCTTGATGCAAAGTGAGTATTTTGAAAATTTAGATGAAATTTTTCCTATCATAGCTAAGCCTAGCAGTGATTCTGCAATGTTTGATAATACTTTAGAATTTTTAGCTCTAAATGGTCGCACTTTAGAAGAAGCTTTTATGATGATGGTGCCAGAACCTTGGCATAAAAATGAAAATATGGAAAGCAAAAAGCGTGCTTTTTATGAATATCATTCTTTATTGATGGAGCCTTGGGATGGACCTGCTGCTATAGTTTTTACTGATGGAGTGATTATGGGGGCGAGTTTGGATAGAAATGGTTTTCGTCCTTCAAGGTATTATCTTACAAAAGATGATATGCTCATACTTTCAAGTGAAACAGGGGCTTTAAAACTTGATGAAAAAAATATCAAAGCTAAAAAACGCTTAGAACCTGGAAAACTTTTACTCGTTGATACAGCAAGAGGTAGGGTTATAGCTGATAATGAAATCAAAGAGCATTATGCTAATGCTAAGCCTTATAAAAAATGGCTTAAAAATTTAGTTGAACTTGAAAAACAAAAAAGCGGAGTTTATAAACATCAGTTTTTAAAAGAAGATGAGGTTTTAAAACTTCAAAAAGCTTTTGGTTGGAGTTATGATGAGCTTAAAATGAGCGTGGCTGCTATGGCTCAAAATGGTAAAGAAGCTATAGCAGCTATGGGTGTAGATACTCCTTTGGCTATACTTTCTAAAACTTATCAACCTTTGTATAATTATTTTAAACAACTTTTTGCACAAGTAACTAATCCTCCTCTTGATGCCATAAGAGAAGAGATTGTTACTTCTACAAGGATTTATCTAGGAAGCGAAGGCAATTTATTAAAACCCGATGAAAACAATGCAAAACGCGTAAAAATAGCCTTGCCTGTGATAAGCAATGAAGAACTTTTTGAAGTTAAGGCTTTAAATAAATTTCAAGTTAAAGAATTTTCTATACTTTATGATTATTCTAAAAAAACTTTAGAAAAGGCTTTAGATGAACTTTGCGTTAAGATAGAAGATGAGGTTAAAAAAGGTGTTTCTATTATCATTTTAAGCGATAAAGGAGTGGATGAAAAAAACGCTTATATCCCTGCTTTGCTTGCTGTTTCTGGAGTGCATAATCATCTAGTAAGAAAAAATTTAAGAACACATACAAGTCTTATCATCGAAAGTGGTGAACCTAGAGAAATTCATCATTTTGCATGTCTTTTAGGTTATGGTGCAACTGTTATTAATCCTTATTTGGTTTATGAGAGTATACAAAAACTCATTGCCAATAAAGATTTAAATTTAAGTTATGAAAAGGCGGTAGAAAATTTCATCAAGGCAAGTTCAAGTGGTATAGTCAAAATTGCTTCTAAAATGGGGGTTTCTAC
Organism: Campylobacter sp. CFSAN093241; assembly: GCF_012889595.1. Lineage (NCBI taxonomy): Bacteria > Pseudomonadati > Campylobacterota > Epsilonproteobacteria > Campylobacterales > Campylobacteraceae > Campylobacter > Campylobacter sp. CFSAN093241. The sequence goes on from NZ_CP040612.1 coordinate 10,328, forward strand.
CTTGCAAAGTTATAATGGCTCTGCACTTTTTGAATGTCTAGGCTTAAGCTCTAAGGTGATTGATAAATACTTCACTTCTACAACTTCACGCATTGAAGGTATGGATTTAGAAGATTTTGAAAAAGAACTCATTGCTTTACACAAACATGCTTTTAACGATACACATAAGGCTTTAGATTCTAAAGGAATTCATGGTTTTAGAAGTGCTAAAGAAGAACATTTAATTGATCCGCTTGTGATTTTTAATCTTCAGCAAGCCTGTCGCAACAAAGACTATAAAAGCTTTAAAAAATACTCGGCTTTAGTAGATGAAAAACAAGTTAATTTGCGTTCTTTGATGGAATTTGATTTTAGTGAAGCTATCAGTATAGATAAGGTTGAAAGTGTAGAAAGTATAGTTAAACGCTTTAGAACAGGGGCGATGAGTTATGGTTCTATTTCTAAAGAAGCGCACGAGTGTTTAGCACAGGCTATGAATAAAATAGGTGCTAAATCAAATTCAGGTGAAGGTGGCGAGGATGAAGAACGCTATGAAATCAAAGAGGGTGTGGATAAAAACTCAGCCATTAAGCAAGTAGCAAGTGGGCGTTTTGGCGTGGATTTAAACTACTTAAGTCATGCAAAAGAAATTCAAATCAAAGTCGCTCAAGGTGCAAAACCAGGTGAGGGCGGACAATTAATGGGCTTTAAAGTCTATCCTTGGATAGCTAAGGCTAGACATTCTACTGCAGGTGTGACGCTTATTTCCCCACCTCCTCATCATGATATTTATTCTATTGAGGATTTGGCTCAACTCATTTATGATTTAAAACATGCGAACAAAGACGCTAAAATTTCAGTAAAACTTGTAAGCGAAAATGGCATAGGAACGGTTGCTGCAGGTGTGGCTAAGGCAGGCGCGAATTTAATCCTTGTTTCAGGTTATGATGGAGGTACGGGTGCAAGTCCTAGAACTTCTATACCGCATGCTGGAATTCCTTGGGAGTTAGGCTTAGCTGAAACGCATCAAACTTTGATCTTAAATAAGCTTAGAGATAGGGTAAGATTAGAAACTGATGGAAAGCTTATGAATGGGCGTGATTTAGCCATAGCAGCACTTTTAGGAGCTGAAGAATTTGGTTTTGCAACCGCTCCTTTGATTGTTTTAGGTTGTACAATGATGAGAGTTTGTCATCTAAATACCTGTCCTTTTGGTATAGCCACTCAAGATACAGAACTTAGAGATCGTTTCAAAGGCAAAGTAGATGATGTGATTAATTTCATGTATTTTATAGCTGAGGAGCTTAGAGAATACATGGCAAGGCTTGGTTTTGAACGCCTAGATGATATGATAGGTCGCGTGGATAAACTCCGCCAAAAAAGTGTGCAAGGTAAAGCAGGAAAGCTAAATTTAGATAAAATTTTAAAATCCTTGCCTACTTATAATAGAACCGCTGTGCATTTTAAAGATTATAAAGACAATAAACTTGAAAAAACGATTGATTATAGAATTTTACTACCACTTTGTAAAAATGCTGTGGAGAAAAAAGAGCCTATCAAACTTTCTTTAGAAGTAGGAAATCAAAGTCGTACTTTTGCAACTATGCTTTCAAGTGAAATTTTAAAAACTTATGGAAAAGATGCTTTAGATGAAGATAGTATCCATATCAAAGCTATAGGCAATGCAGGCAATAGCTTTGGAGCGTTTTTGTTAAAGGGTATTAAACTTGAGATTATAGGCGATAGCAATGATTATTTAGGCAAGGGTTTAAGTGGTGGTAAAATCATAGCAAAAATTTCAAATGAAGCCACTTTTTCACCTGAAGAAAATATCATCGCAGGAAATGCTTGTTTATACGGAGCTACAAAAGGTGAAGTGTATTTAGATGGTATAGCAGGGGAAAGATTTTGTGTAAGAAATTCAGGGGCTTTGGCTGTGGTTTTAGGAACAGGCGTGCATGGTTGTGAATATATGACAGGTGGACAAGTTGTAGTTCTTGGAGATGTGGGTGCGAATTTCGCTGCTGGTATGAGTGGGGGCGTTGTTTATATCTTTGGAAGACACAATGAAGCTCATGTAAATACCGAGCTTGTGGATATTAAAGATCTTAATGCTAAGGATGAAAAAGAATTAAAAGCTGTGATAGAAAAACATATCACTTATACAGATTCTAAAAAGGCTAAAGATATTTTAGAAAAATTCGATAAAAAAGACTTTTTTAAAGTCATGCCAAGAGATTATGAAAAGATGTTAAAAATGCTTGATCTTTGTAAAAATGAAAAAGATCCAAATTTAGCAGCATTTTTGAAAATCACACAAAAATAAGGAGTAAAAATGGCAGGATTTCAATCACCAATAACAATTAATGAAGCAATGCAAAGAATAAAAAACAATGAATATTTACTTCCAGCATTTCAAAGAGAGTATGTTTGGGAGCCTTGGCAGATAGAAGAATTATTTGATTCACTAATACGAGGATATCCTATAAGTTCTATGCTTTTTTGGAAAGTAAAAGATGAAAGCAAGACAGCTTGGAAATTTTATAGATTTTTAGAATATTATCGTGAATCGTATCATACGCATAATGATTATTTTAACACCTCAAACCATAAAGATTTTTATGCGATTTTAGATGGACAACAAAGATTAACTTCGCTTTATTTTGCTTTGTTTGGAAATTATGATATTCACAGATCATATAATAAATGGGAGAACAATGATAGATATTTTAAAATTTGTCATTTTTATTTTAATCTCACTCAAAGCAAGAAACCAGAAAATGAAAATATTGAATATGAATTTTTATGGCTTGATAAATTAGAAACAAAAGAACAAAATATTTATATTGATAAATATCAGCAAAAATGGTTTAAGTGTCAGTATTTATATCAATATGATTCAGGAAGAGTAAGAAAAATAGCAAAAGAATTTAATTTAAACGAAAATGAAGAAGATAGATTAGATCTATTGCATCAAAAGATATTTGATAAGAATTTAATTAATTTCTATTTAGAAGAAGAACAAGATCCAGATAAAGCGGTTAATATTTTTATTAGAATTAATTCAAATGGTGAGCCTCTTGATTATTCTGATATTTTATTTAGTATTGCTATTGCAAATTGGAATAAAATTGATGCAAGAACAGAAATAAATAATCTTGTAGATAAAATTAATGAAAATTTCGATATCTCTAAAGATTTAATCCTTAAAGGATTTTTATATTTATTCCATAACAATATTAAATTTCAAATCAATAGTTTTGATAAAAATTTTATAGAATCCATAGAAGCTAAATGGGAAGGCATAAAAAATGCTTTTATTGAAACATTTAGATTGCTTAGAAGTTTTGGATTTGAAGCAAAAACACTTTCATCAAATAATGCTATTTTACCCATTTTATATTTTATTTATCATAAAAATTTGACAAATAATATAGTAGATTCTGTCAAGTGTAATGAAAATAGAGCTATAATAAAAAAATGGTTGTTAAGGGCAATTATTTTAAAGCCTTTTGGTGGAAGTAGTGATACGGTATTGTCTAACATGCGTAAAGCTTTTATTAAAGATTTTAAGCAAAATAGTGGCTTTTTTGATAGAGAAATAGAATTATTTCCATTGGAAGAAATTGAAAAAGAGGCAAAATATATACAAACAATAGATGAAGAATATTTAGAAAATAATGTCATAGAATGCCGTAAAAATAGTCCTGAAGCGTTTGCTGTGTTATCTTTACTTTATCCAAATTTAGATTATAAAAATAATAATTTTCATAAAGATCATTTGCATCCAGAGTCCGCATATAAAGAATATGAAAAACTTTATAAAGCTACAGATAATTGTATTTCTTTTAATATTTATGATTCTTTACCAAATTTACAAATGCTTGATGCAAATGAAAATGAATCTAAAAATAACAAACCTTTAAAGCAATGGGTAAATGAAAAATGTAATGGAAATAGAAAGGAATTTTTAGGAAAACACTTAATTCCTGATGTTGATTTATCTTTGGAAAATTTTAATAATTTTATAGAAGAAAGAAAAAAAATTATTATAGACAAGCTAAAAAGTATATTAAATAAGGAGTAAAAATGGGAAATGCAAGAGGTTTTTTAGACTTTAAAAGAATGGATTTTAAAAAAATTGCTCCTAAGGAAAGGGTTTTAAATTTCAAAGAATTTACTATACCTTTGGATAAAAAAGAACAAGAAGTTCAAGGTGGACGATGTATGGATTGTGGGGTAGCTTTTTGTCATACGGGTGTGATGAGCGAAGGAAAAGATGTGGGCTGTCCTTTAAACAATCTCATTCCTGAATGGAACGATCTTGTTTATCGTTCTTTATGGAAAGAAGCTTATGAAAGACTTGATCTTACCAATCCTTTTCCTGAATTTACCGGTCGTGTTTGCCCTGCTCCTTGTGAGGATTCTTGTGTGTGTGCGATAAATGGTGTTAGTGTGAGCATAAAAAATAATGAATTATCCATTATAGAAAATGCTTTTAAGGAAAATTTAGTAAGAGTAAATAAACCTAAGCAATACAATGGCAAAAAAATCGCTGTCATAGGAAGTGGGCCTGCTGGGCTTGCTTGTGCCAATACTTTAAATTCACTAGGTTATAAAGTAAGTGTTTTTGAAAGAAGCGATAAAATAGGCGGACTTTTGATGTATGGCATCCCTGATATGAAGCTTGATAAAAGTATAGTTCAAAGACGGGTGGATTTGCTTAAAAAAAGTGGGATTGAATTTAAAGTGAATGAAAATATAGACAGCAAAGATAAGGTTTCAAAACTTCTAAAAGAATTTGATGCTTTGGTGCTTTGTACAGGAGCAAGTAAGCCTATAGATCTTGATATAGAAGGTAGAAAGCTAAAAGGGGTTGAATTTGCTCTTGATTTTTTAACGCAAAATACCAAAACTTTGTTAAAAACAGGCAAGGGTGCAGATATGGCCAAAGGTAAAAATGTCTTGGTTATAGGAAGCGGGGATACAAGTGTGGATTGTATCGCTGTAGCGACAAGACAAGGGGCTAAATCTATAGTGCGTTTTGAAAGAAGTCCAAAAAGACCTTTGCAAAGAAGCCAAAACAATCCTTGGCCTTTAAAAGCTGACATTTTTACTACTGATTATGGTTTAGAAGAAGCCATTGCTGTATATGGCAAAGATCCTAGGGAATATCAAAAAATGACAAAGAAATTTTTAGGAAAAACTCATGTAGAAGGTGTTGAAGCAAATGATTTAAAACGCGAGTTTAAAGAAGGCAAAGCTATAAATGTCGAAATTTCAAATTCTAAAAAAACTTATAAAGCGGATTTAGTGCTTTTAGCTATGGGTTTTAGCGGGTGCGAAGAAGCTATCTCTAAAAATTTTGGAGTGAAATTAGATGAGAAAAACAACATAAGCACAGAAAATTTCCAAACCACTCATAAAAAAATCTTTGCTTGTGGAGATGCTAGAAAAGGACAATCTTTAGTTGTTTGGGCTATAAAAGATGGTATAGAATGTGCTTTGAGTTTGCATCAAAATTTAGCAAAATAATCATAAAAGTTTAAAACTTTTTCGGTGGAGTTTGCAAATTCCAAATTTAGCTATAAATTCTTTATGAGCTTTTGTGCCATAGGCTTTGTTTTTTTCAAATTCATAACAAGGAAAGTCTTTAGCTAAGAAATTCATCACTCTATCTTTACTAACTTTTGCGAGTATGCTAGCTGCACTTACTTGCAAAATGCTAGTGTCGGCTTTGATTTGTGTTTTTATCCCGTTTATACCTAGGTTGGTGTTTCCATCATATAAGAAGTTATTTTCTGTTTTAAAATGCTTTTTTATAAGTTTTAAGCCTTTTTTTAAACAAGTGCTTAAGCCTAGTGCGTCGATTTGTTCTGAAGAAAAAGCAAGTATGAGATAGTTTGAATTTTTGATGATGATTTCATAAAGTTCTTCGCGTTTTTTTTCGCTTAGTTTTTTAGAATCACACAACCCATCAAGTTGTTTGTTCAGTTTGCAAGCTGCCATCATCATAGGACCTGCTAAAGCACCGCGTCCTGCTTCATCAATACCGATTAAATTTATATCAAATTCGTTTAAAAGTTCTTTTGTGTCAAATAAAGTTTTCAAATTTTTCTAAAAAGAAGGGCAAAAATGCCCTTTTATTCTATTGTGATATCATTTTTGATTTTTTCAAAAAGCTTATCACCTATGCCTTTAACTTTTTTAAGATCATCAATACTTGTAAAATTTGCTTCTTTGCGGTATTCTAAAATCGCTTTAGCTTTAGCTTCGCCAATACCATTTAAACTTTTTAATTCTTTTAGTGTTGCAGTGTTGATATTTACAGCACCAAAGAGAAAAGCCGTTAAAGCAAAAAATAAAAATAGTAATTTTTTCATTTTCTTATCCTTTTATTAAAAAATAATTATAATATTATCTTAAAAAGGATAAGAATTTCTTAACTTAACCCAAAAATTCGCGTTTAAAATACTCTTTTGGTGCTTTACATAAAGGACAGGCTGCTGGAGCTTTTTTGCCACGATGTATATGTCCGCATACTTCACAAACCCATAATTCTTCTACTTCACTATTAAAAAATTCTTCTTCTTCGAGCATTTTTTTAAGCGCTAGATATTCTCTTTCGTGTTCGATTTCTACTTTACCAATAGCTGTAAATAATCTCGCTATAGCCTTTTTGCCTTCATCTTCAGCGATTTTTGCAAAATTTGGATACATAGTTGTGTGCTCATAGTTTTCACCTTCTGCAGCAGTTACTAGGTTTTTTGTAGTTACTTCTAAAGGTTTGCCATCAACGATTTCATGATAAGCTTTAAATTCTGCTCTTGCATGCCATTTTTCATTTTCAGCCGCTTCTCTAAAATGTCTAGCAACCGCATGCCAACCTTCTTCTTCAGCTACATCAGCAAATAAATCGTATTTGTTTCTTGCCATAGATTCGCCTGCAAAAGCTTTCATTAAATTTACTACAGTTAAATCTGTAGTGATACATTTCATTTCTTCACCACAACAACTAAGCTTACCGCCACCTACATTTTGAACTTCTACTTCATTGCCACATTTTTGGCATTTATAGGTTTCATATTGTCTCATTTTGACTCCTTTTTTGATTATCAAAAAGTATTGTATTATAAAAAAATATTTTTGTCAATTAATAATTTTTATCATTTATGAAAATGTATATCAAAATAAATTTCACAAAAATTAAGCTTTGCTAAATATAATTTTAAAAAATTATTATCAGGAGTTACAATGAGAAGCGATGCGATAAAAAAAGGACATTTAAGAGCACCTAATCGTTCTTTACTTCGTGCTTGTGGTTTGAAAGATGAAGATTTTGACAAACCTTTTATAGGTGTAGCAAATAGCTATATAGATATAATCCCAGGGCATTATTTTTTAAATGATTATGCTAAAATCATTAAAGATGAGATACGCAAAAATGGTTGCGTACCTTTTGAGTTTAATACCATAGGCGTAGATGATGGTATAGCTATGGGACATGAAGGTATGCTTTATTCTTTACCAAGTCGTGAACTTATCGCAAATTCTATTGAAACGGTGATGAATGCTCATCAACTTGATGCTTTAATCTGTATTCCAAACTGCGATAAAATTACTCCTGGTATGTTAATGGGAGCTTTAAGGGTCAATGTTCCAACCATTTTTGTAAGTGGTGGGCCTATGGCTTCAGGAGTAACCAAAAAAGGAGAAAAGATCAGCCTTAGCTCTGTTTTTGAAGCTGTAGGGGCTTATGAATCCAAAAAAATTAGTGAAGAAGAATTTAAAGATATAGAATGTTCAGCCTGTCCAAGTGGTGGATCTTGTTCGGGAATGTTTACAGCAAATTCTATGAATACCTTATGCGAAGCTATGGGTATAGCACTAGAAGGCAATGGAACCATTTTAGCTTTAAGTAAAGAAAGAGAAGAGCTTTTAAGAAAAGCAGCGCGTCGTATTTGTGAAATCGCCCTAGATGAACGTTTTAAAATTCGTAATATCATCACTCAAAAAGCTGTGCGTAATGCTATGGTAGTAGATATGGCAATGGGTGGAAGTAGCAATACAGTTTTACACATGCTTGCCATTTCGCGTGAAGCAGGGGTAGCACTAGATATTAAAGATTTAAATTTCATCTCAAGCAAAGTTGCACACATAGCAAAAATAGCCCCATCGCTAAATAGTGTTTATATGGATGATATCCACAAAGCAGGCGGTGTGAGTGCAGTTATGGCTGAAATTTCAAGCAGACAAGGACATATTTTAGAACTTGATGCACTGACCATTACAGGAGAAAGTCTCAAAGAACGCTTAAAAAATGCCAAAATCAAAGATGAAAATATCATTCGTAAAGTAGATAATGCTTACTCAAAAGTAGGTGGGCTTGCCATTTTGTTTGGAAATTTAGCCAAGCAAGGTTGCGTTATAAAAACCGCAGGAATAATCGGAGAAAGAAAATTTAAAGGCAAAGCTGTTTGTTTTAACTCTCAAGATGAAGCTATAAAAGGCATTATTAAAGGCAAGGTGCAAAAAGGAAATGTTTGTGTAATACGCTATGAAGGTCCAAAAGGGGGTCCTGGTATGCAAGAAATGTTAAGTCCTACTTCACTTTTAATGGGTATGGGTTTAGGTGCTGATGTAGCTTTAATCACCGATGGTCGTTTTAGTGGGGCTACAAGGGGTTTAAGCGTCGGTCATATTTCCCCTGAAGCAGCTGAAGGTGGTCTTATAGGACTTTTAAAAGATGGAGATGAAATAGAAATTGATGTAGATGCTTATACTATCCATGCAAATGTAAGTGAAGAAGAAATTGCTAAACGTAAAAAAGAATTTGCATTGCCTCAAAAAGAGGTGTCTTCAAGATGGCTTAGAATGTATCAAAAACTTGTTAGCAATGCTAGTAAAGGTGCGGTTTTAGATATGGAATGAAAGGCTTCCTTTCATTCTTCTATTTCTTTGGTTATACGATTTCTTATATCTCTACGAACTATTTCCATGCCCCACAGCCAAACAATATGGCCAAAAATTTCAGACAGGTGTTCATCAAAAGGAATTTCAGAAAGTGGTGGAACTTCTGCAATTAAAGGCATTATAATAACATGGGCAAAAAGATAAACAAAAAATCCAAAAACTGCACCTTGCCACATAGTAATACGGTGCCATTTTTCCGCTATCATACAATAAGCCACTCCAAAAATAATAGAAAAACCGACATGTACTATAAAAATTGACAAAGGCATTTGCATACCTGAAAACATATAAGTCCAATCAGTAGGTAAGCCTAGTTGTTCTAGAAAAATTTTAGGTGGAGTAACACGTTCTAAAGCATCTGCTGGCCAAAAAACATTGGGATTTCTTGGAGGAAAAGGTACTTCCCAACCCCATTTAACAATAGCTCCGAAAATACCCGCTAATATACCTATAAAAAAGGCTAAAGTATAGCGCTTTTGAAAGTATTTTTTCATAATAACTCCTTTATGTTTTATACAAAATAAAATTTGAATTTATAATATTTTTATTTAAAACATATTGAAAATAGGAGTATAAAAATCTTATTTAAATTTTAAAATATTCTCTTAAACTTTCGCAAATTTCAAAAAAATTCACCCCATCTATGGTAGGATTTTCTTTAAAAAACTCATGCATTCCTAAAAAACCACTTTCAAGTTCTTTAGACTTTACACCATAACTTATACTAAGTCCTGCTTCTATATAAGCAGCAATTTTATCGCAGTATTTAAGCGCCTTACCATCTATAGCACCAAATTCATTTTCATTAAAAGAGCTTAAACTTCCGCTGCAAAGCTCGATTTTAGCATTTTTATAAGTGCGATTTTCAAACTCATTTTTTACAAAATTTGACTCACCGTTTCTACCTTCTCTAATGCCTAAAATATAAGAAAACTCAGCCCTTAAACCCTCAGGTACAAAGGGTAAAATTCTTTCATTAATAAGTTTCATTTCATAATCATTTATGATATCATGAAGTCCATCAATGCCGTATTTTACAGGGCTGATAATATCACGTGTTAAAGACTCTGGCAAATCATGAAACAAAGCACAATAAAAATTATTCTCAAGTCTTTTATCGCAAGCCTTGATTTTTAGTGAGTAAAAATATCCTAAAATCGCCACCACAAGCATATGTCCTAAAACCGCGGTTTCTGGTATGCGTGGAGTTTGAGCCCAACGTTTTTGAAAGCGAAGTCTTCCGCTAAGATCAATAATTTTGGCTATTTTTTGATTTAAAGCGATTTTTCTAGCTCCTATAAGCTCATAGTAATCTTCTAATTCTTCTTCAACTTTGTTTTTAATCTCATCAATATCATTTAAAAAAGCTGAGGTTTGATAAACTATGTTAAATTCCCATCTTGTAGCAAAATATGAAGCTGCTTTTAAGATAAGTCTTTCTTTAGCATAAGCATTACCATTTAAATACGCTTCAAAACGCTTTAGAAATTCCCCATCTTCTATATCTTCTATCATAGGTTCGATTTTGCTTAAAACCCAAGCATTAACTTCAGCTTTTTTTTGACGCACGATTTCATGATACACATCAGGGCGTATATCAGTTACCACAACACGACTTAAAAACTCAAAAATTCCCCCTTCTATAATCACTCTCATATCCACATCTTTTTCCATTTTAGCGATAAAATATGCGATGATGAATTTATGAGCTTGTTTGTCAAGTTCAACCAAATTTGCCATTCTTGGATAATCATTCCAACGACTGATAGAAGCGGCTTTAAAAATGTGTTCTATGAGTTTTATGTTTATCATGCTTTTGCCTTTTTTGCAATTTAAATTTAAAAATTTTCGTTAAAATTGTGAAATTATAGCAAATTTAAGGATAAAAATGAGTAAAAAAGCACTTTGTATCATAAGTGGCGGTATGGATAGTACTTTGTGTGCTTATCTGGCCAAAAAAGAAGGTTATGAAATCATCGCTTTGCATTTTGACTATGAACAACGCACTCAAGAAAAAGAAAAAGAATGTTTTAAGCAAATTTGCAAGGCTTTAAAAGTAGAAAAATCTTATATTTTAGATGTGAGTTTTATCAAGGATATAGGGGGCAATGCCTTAACCGATAAAAGTATAGACATCCCTAAAAATGAGCTTTGTACAAGCGATACTCCACCTATCACTTATGTGCCTTTTCGCAATGGAATTTTCTTAAGTATAGCAGGATCTTTGGCTGAAAAGGAAAATTGTGAGAGTATTTTTATAGGGGTGGTAGAAGAAGATGGCAGTGGTTATCCTGACTGTACTGATGAGTTTATACAAAAGGCACAAGAATTTATCAATGAAGGTACGAGTAAGAATTTCAAAGTTTGTATAAAAACTCCGCTTGTTAGACTAAACAAAGCTAAAATTGTAGAACTAGCCTTAAAAGAAAATGTACCTTTAGAACTTACTTGGTCTTGTTATGAGAGTGAAGATGAAGCTTGTGGGGAGTGCGATAGTTGTTTGCTTCGTTTAAGAGGTTTTGAAAAAGCAGGATTTAAAGATAAGATTAAATATAAGTCCTAGTTTTCACTAGGACTTAAAGCTTAGTTTAAAGTATAAAGCTTGTTTGCTCCATCTTGATAAGAAAGAATATTGATTTTTCCATCTTTAAAGAAAATGCTTCTAGCATTAGTGATAGAGCTTGGGAAAGCGATGGTTTTTACTACTTCTTCTTTGACTGGATCAATTACGGCAATCACATTGTGATTTTTGCTAAGTGCATAAATTTCCCCATCTTTAAAAGTCATAGAAGTTACATAAAGATCGCCTAAAGTTTTACCTTCTTTAAGATTTGCTTTTGGAGTAAATTCTCCTGAAAGAACACGATCTTTTAAAGAAACTTTAGAGATTACAAAAGTTTTAGCGTCTTTGTTGTTTGGAACAGTTGCAAGATAAAGATAATTTCCATCTGTAGTCATACTTGCTACATGGTTAAATTTTGCTCTTACGGTATCAAGTCTTCCGCGACCTAAACTTTCGCCTTGACCTTTAAATTTATCATTACCTTTTACAAAGTCAGCGTATTGTTTGGCGATATCTTCTTCACTTGCATTAGGATTTTTTGCAAATCTTAAGAAAGATTTGTTTGAGCCCATAAGAATGAATTTATCGTTCATATAAGGTATGATACCGATGATTGGATCGATAGAAGCTGAAAAATAAGGATCAAGTTCAAAACCTTCTTTAACGCTAAAATTATTATCTAAGAAAGCTACATCCCATTTAGAACTTGCTACAAATTCGTTATTGATATAATCAAGAGTATTGATGGCTTTGTCAAAATTTATGGTTTGTTCATTTGTGATTTTAAGCTCATCATTGATTTTTGCAAATGGAGCATTGTTGATATCATTATCAAATTTTATGCCAAGTTTTTCACTTGCAGGTGCAAAAGCATAATCAGGAGCTTTAACATCGCGTTTTCCTAAGAAAGAAATATTTTGCCATAAACCATTCCAACCTTCTTTACTCCAAATGATGTATTTTGGATTTAAACTAAATCTTACAGGATCGCCTTGTCCTACATAAGGAGGAATACCTGTGCTAACAAAGGCTTGGAAAACATTTGATGCTACGATGATAGCACTGATTAAAACTGCTGCAAAGCTAAATTTAGTATATTTTCTAAACTTTTCTCCATTTAGTTCAGCTTCAAAAGCATTAAATTTAGGAGCAAAAGCAAAAATCACACCTAAGAGCAATACAACAGCCCAAAATACTACTTCAGCCCAAAAATAAGTATGGATACCAAAAACTGCTAAACCAAAACCTTGATCTAAATCTCTATGAGCGTGATTACCATAGTGAGCAAAAGATTGATAAAGCCCTACTGCTGTCATGATTAAAAGAGCAGCAAGGTATTTACCTTTCATACCATAACGAACAATGAAAAGCGCCATTACACCGATAAAGATCATTGCTTCTCTTTGTCCCCAGCAAAGCGTGCAAGGACTATCGCCCAACATATAACCAAATATCAAATTTGCAATACCTACAGGCAAGAGTATAATCAAAAAGCCTGCTAAACACATTAGTGTGTAGAAATTTTTTGTTTTATTGATTTCGTTCATTTAGCCCTTCCTTACAGATTCATTATTGTTAATAGTGCGCCTGTTTTGTGGCCAACATAGAAAAAAACCATTAAAAGCCAAGCTACCATTACCAAACCAAAAGCCAAATTTTCTTTTTCTGGTTTTTTGATAATCAGTATCAAGGCGATTAAAACTAATAAAAGTTCAAGAAACTCCATAGTATCTCCTTTGAAATAAAAACTGCTAATTTTACTTGAAAAACATAAATTAAAAATAAAATTTTTATTGAAATTTCACGTTAAGTTAAATTAACGTGAAAAAAGTTACTGAAAGCTACTTAATTTTTCGGAGAGTTTAGAGGCACCATTTAGAACATTTTGAGAGATATTATTGATTTCACATGATAAATCTTTAACAGAATTTGCAAGTTCGTTAACTTTATCTATATTTGTTCCTAAGATAAGCATTTTATCTTTTACTTCCATGCTTTTATCTTTCATGGTTTGGGTTGATTCTATAGAGCTTTCCAATTTATGCATAGAATTTACAAGTTCTTGTTGTAAATCATTGGTTTTTGAAGAGGTTTCTTTCATAGAATCATGGATAAGATCCATTAAGGCTTTGTTGTCATTGATTTGTTGGACTATAGTATTAACAGTAGCATTGATGTTTAAAAGAGATTTACTTGTTTTATCAGCAAGCTGTCCAACTTCATCGGCTACAACAGCAAATCCACGCCCATGTTCGCCTGCTCTTGCAGCTTCGATAGCTGCATTTAGGGCAAGTAAATTAGTTTGATCAGCTATGTCTTTAATGGAGTTTGTGATTTCTATAATATTATCCGCACTTTGGGTTAGATTGTCCATATTGGCTACTATATTTTGTTCTTTTTCATTGTTTTCATTTATTAAATTTACAAGTTCAGATAGAGTAAGTTCTACTTTATCCATTAGTATGTGCATATCTTGCATATTTTCTATACTTTCTTGTGCTAAATTTCCCGCAAGATTGATATGATCATCTAAAACATGAGTGATTTCTTTAACTCCTTGAATTTGTTCATGTTGCGAATTAGAGCTGTTTTCAAGCATCATAGAGTTGTTTTTGAGTTTTTGTGAATTTTGATGACTTGATTTAGCATTTTCTATGGCTTCTATGATTGAGTTTTGAACGGTGGAAATAAATGAATTAATATATTGAGCACTTTGTCCAAGCTCACTTTTTGGATCTATATTTAAACGAGAGTGTAGATTGGCTTCTTTGCTAGCTAAATTAGCGCTTAGTTTTTCTAAAGTATGAATTGGCATGATGACTTTTTTTAGTGTTAATAAAATAAAAAATACAAATAATACAAGAGTAATTCCAAATACTGCTAAAGCGATATAAAATTTAAATAAATTAGATTGTTCTATAGTATTTTGGGTAAAAGTGTTAAGTTGTTTTAACTCTTTCATGAGAGAATTATTCTCATAAATAGAAGAATTATCTTGCATAATAGAAATTTGCTTTACAATCATGTTATAGTGTTTTAAAAAAAGTTGTAAATTTTCACTTTTTGTATCATTTTTGATTTCTTTCATAAGATTGTTGAGTTGATTTAGTGTTGTTTTTTGTAAAATATTTTCAGTTGAAAGAACGCTTAACATAGAACTCATTGTTTTATAGTTGTTTTTATTTGTTTCATGGTTTTGTTCCAATTCTTCAAAATAATTTTTAGCTAGTTCAAATAAATAAAGTTTTGAATTTACTGCTATGGAATTTGCGGATTTAAAATAATTAAGCTGGATTAGTTTGGCATTAAAAATTTCTTCTGCTTTGATTATGTCAATCCCAAAAGTTTTAAGTTTTGTAAAGTTTTCTTGCATTTTTTTTATCGCTTGAACACTTGGATCGTAGTTGATAAAATTAAAACTATTTTGAAAAACAGAATTGATTTTTTCATCTGAAATTTCTAGTTGTTGAACTATGTTTATCAATTCTTTATTATCTTTAGATGAAGAATAGTTATTAAAAATAATACCTAATAAAACAAGAATGAAAGCTAAAACTAGTGTAGATAAAATAATAAATTTTATCAAAAATGAACTTTTTTTATTTGTCATGATATTCTCCTGTTAAGCTTTCTAAGAATGCAACTATATTGTCAACTGTTTCTTGATCTAAAAATTTTCCTAGTTGATAGTAAGCCATAAACTGAACACAAGCATCTAAAGTAGGTATAGATCCATCATGAAAATAAGGTGCGGTTTTGGCTATATTTCTAAGACTAGGAACTTTAAATATCATTTTATCAGCTTCTCTTTTTGTGATTTCATAGCGCCCTAAATCTTCTTGGTTTGGGTATTCTTCAAAAATACCGATTTTTTGAAACATATTCCCACCTATATTTTGACCTTGATGACAAGAGATGCAGCCATTAGCTTTAAAATCTTCGTAACCTTTTTTAGCTTGAGTTGAAATAGCATTTTGATCCCCGCTAAGATAGCGATCAAAAGGAGAATTTGGGGTGATTAAGGTTTTTTCAAATTCAGCAACTGCAAGAGCTATGTTTTCTACTGTAACTTCTCCATAAAGTTTTTTAAAAGTTTTTACATAATTTTCATTTGAATTAACTTTTTGTAAAAGAAGTTCAGGACTTAGCCCCATTTCTTTTGGATTGAAAAAAGGTCCCATAGCTTGTTCTGTTAAATCTTTAGCTCTGCCATTCCAAAATTGCACAAAATTAAACACAGAATTAAAGGTTGTAGGAGTGTTAAAGGGTTTATCGAGTTGATTATCAACTCCTATTGAAAATTCAAGCCCATCAACACCGTGTTGATCAAGCCTATGGCAAGTATTGCACGAAACTTTTCCATCTTTAGATAAACTTTTATCCATATAAAGACTTTTTCCAAGTTCAGCTTTTTCTTTATCATAAGAGATGGAATTTGGAATAGGGGTTATCATATCTACTGCAAAGACTATATTTGCATAAGATAAACATAAAATCATTATTATTTTTTTCATGATAAATTTTTGCCTTAATTTAAGTTTTTAAAATGCCATTATAGTATAATTTTAGTAAATTATTTAATATATTGATATTTTTTATTTTATTACAAAGTTCTCCTAAATTTTCTATAACGCAACGTACTTTATCTCCTGATTTTAAAAAAGTAGGTGGATTTAACCCCATACCTACTCCACTAGGAGTTCCCATAGATATAATACTTCCAGCTTTTAAAAGCATGCCTGCACTAAGTTCTTCTAAGACATAAGCAATATCAAAAATAAACAATTGAGTGTTAGAGTTTTGGCGTAGTTCATCATTGACATAGCTTTGAAGTTGGAGTTTAGGAGGATAAGAAATTTCATCTACGCTTGTGATATAAGGTCCCATTATAGTGCTACCTTCAAGACTTTTTGCTCGGTAGAATTGTTTGTGGCGTTTTTGAAGTTCGCGAGCTGAAATTTCATTGATAATAGTATAGCCAAAGATATAATCTTTTGCATCTTTAGCTTTGATTTTATAAGCATCTTTACTTAAAATAAATGCAAGCTCACATTCATAATCAAGCTGAGAAGTTACATCTGCATGTAAAGGTATATCGCCAAAAGGTGGCGTAGCTTGATTGCAACGTTTTCCAAAATATACAGGATATTCTCTTTCTTCAAATTTTTCACCCTTAAATTTGGCAGATTCTTTGGCATGATCTAAAAAATTAATCCCAAGACATATAATATCTTGACGAGGTTCTATAATAGGGGCTAGATAATTTTCTTGTGGAATTTCATAGGCTATTTTAGAATCCAAGTCTGTAAGTTTGTGTTTAAATTTATCAAAATGGATAATAAATTCATTCATATCGTTAGTTTCAATGCCAAGATCATCAAAACTTACAATTTTTCCACTAGAATTTAGTACTCCTAGATTGGGTTTTTGACCCTGTATAAAATTAACAAATTTCATTTGGAAAATCTCGCTTTTTTATTTAATTATACTTAAAGTTTTAGCAAGAATTATTTTTTTGTTTTAAAATTTGGTAAAAAAGTGATTGATTGTAGCGTAGTGAAACATCATTTTATTTTATAGAATTGTTGAAAATTTCTTTTATGTTTATTTTTGAGTTGATATTAAAATTTTGATTTTTATATTGAAATTTCAAACGATAAGAATGCAAACACAAACGCAAGGCACCTGTAAGTTTTAAGCGTTCTTTGGGGGTTAATTTTTCATCTAAAATACTTTCGATTTGTTCTTTGCTAAGCCCATAAAGTGGATCGCCTAAAATGGTATGGTTTTTATAGTGTAAATGCACTCTTATTTGGTGTTGTCTGCCTGTTAAGGGTTTGCAGAGTAAAAGAGTAGCGTTGATTTTAGGAAAGTATTCTAAAATTTCAAACTCAGTGATAGCTTGTTTTCCTTCCTTACAAATTTGCATCCTTGTTTTTACATCATCGTAGTTTTTGGCTAAATTTATGGCTTTATCAATTATAAAATTTTCTTCTATTTTTCCGTTAGCTAGAGCAAGGTATTCTTTTTGAACCAGTTTTTTTTCAAACAAAGTTTTAAGATCAATTTGAGCTTTTTTATTTTTGGCTACAAGTATAAGTCCGCTCGTTTCTTTATCAAGTCTGTGTGCTACGCAAGCTTCTTTTCCCCAAAGATGCCAAATTTCATCACTAAGACTGTATTTACAATGTCTACCATTTGGATGACTTAAGATCCCACTTTCTTTTTCAAGTATGGCAAAGTCTTCATTTTCAAAGACAATTTCTACTCCTTTGGGATTGTTTTCATAGACTATAAGCTCTACTAAACCATTTAAAATTTCATTCTTTTCTTCTACTAAAATTCCATCACAAAAAAGTCTTTTTTTGTCTATGAGTTTTTGTGCTTCATTTATGCTAATTTTTAAATTTTCCATAAGGACTTGAAATGCCTTTTTTCCATTATTTGAGAGTTTTATTTTTATGTAAGCCATTTAATAACTTTCTTAGGATAATTTGATATAATTTCTGTTTTTTAAAATATAAAATTATAGCTAAAAAGGTTTCAAAGATGGTTGAAAGATATAGCAGAGAAATCATGGCTAAAAAATGGGACATGCAAGCAAAATACGATGCGTGGTTAAAAGTAGAATTAGCCGCTGTAAAAGCTTGGAATAAACTCGGTCTCATTAATGACACAGACTGCGAAAAAATTCTTAAAAATGCAAAATTTGATATTGCAAGAATAGACGAAATAGAAAAAACCACAAAACACGATGTTATCGCTTTTCTTACAAGTGTAAGTGAAAGTTTGGGAGAAGAGAGTCGTTTTGTGCATTATGCAATGACAAGTTCTGATTGTATAGATACGGCTGTTGCTTTACAGATAAAAGAGAGTTTGGAGCTTATTTTAGAAGATGTTTCTTTGCTTTTAGAAGTGATCAAAAAGCGTGCTTTGGAGCATAAAAATACCTTAATGGTAGGAAGAAGTCATGGAATTCATGGAGAGCCTATCACTTTTGGTTTAGTGTTAGCTATTTGGTATGATGAAATTTTGCATGCAAAAGAGCTTTTAGAACATGCAAAAGAAGTGATAAGCTATGGAAAAATCAGTGGTGCAATGGGAAATTTTGCTCATGCTCCTTTAGAATTTGAAGAAGAGGTTTGTAAAAATTTAGGTCTTAAAGCTGCCCCTGTTTCAAATCAAGTGATCCAAAGAGATCGTTATGCTCAAGTTATTTCTGCTATTGCAATTTTAGCTTCAAGTTGTGAGCAAATCGCTGTAGCGATAAGACATTTTCAAAGAACTGAAGTTTATGAGGCTGAAGAGTATTTTAGTGTAGGACAAAAAGGAAGTTCAGCTATGCCACATAAAAGAAATCCTGTTTTAAGTGAAAATATCACAGGGCTTTGTCGTGTGCTTAGATCTTTTGTAACTCCAGCTTTAGAAAATGTTGCACTTTGGCATGAAAGAGATATATCTCATTCTAGTGTTGAAAGATTTATTTTGCCTGATGCTTTTATCACGGCTGATTTTATGCTTATGCGTCTTACAAATTTGATTGATAAGCTTTTAGTTTATCCTGAAAATATGATGAAAAATTTAAATCTTACAGGCGGGCTTGTATTTTCAGGGAGGGTGCTTTTAGAGCTTCCATTTAAAGGCATTAGTCGTGAAGAAGCTTATAAAATAGTTCAAAGAAACGCTATGAAAGTTTGGGCAGATTTGCAAAATGGCAAGGCTGCTATCAATGAAAAAAATGAAAGTTTGTTTTTGTTAGCGCTTTTAAGCGATGAAGATTTAAGAAAAAGTTTGAGCGAAGAGGATGTAAGAAAATGTTTCGATTATAACTACTATACAAAAAATGTTGATGCAATTTTTAAAAGAACATTTAAATAAAAAGCAAGGAAGGCAATGAAAGTTATTAAAAGAAATGGTCGTACAGAAGAATTGGATGTTTCCAAGATCAAAAAATGCACCTCTGATGCTGTAAAAGATTTAGAGGGTGTGAATTTAAGCGAACTTGAACTCGATGCAAAGATTCAATTTCGCGATGGAATTTCAACTGAAGAAATTCAAAAAACTTTAATTAAAACTGCAGTAGATAAGATAGATATTGATTGTCCAAATTGGACCTTTGTTGCAGCTAGACTTTTTTTATTTGATTTATATAAAAAAGTTAATGGTATGAATCGCTATAATCATTTGTGTGAGTATTTTGAAAAAGGTGAAAAAGAAGGAAGAATTTTACTTGGTCTTAAAGAAAAATATGATTTAGATGATTTAAATGCTTATATTAAACCTGAACGCGATATGCAATTTACTTATCTTGGTATTAAAACTTTATATGATAGATACTTGATTAAAGATAGTAAAGGTATGCCTATAGAACTTCCTCAGCAAATGTTTATGGCCATTGCGATGTTTTTAGCGCAGAATGAATTTAATCCTCAAGAATGGGCGAAGAAATTTTACGATCTTATTTCTAAATTTGAACTCATGCTTGCAACTCCGACTTTATCTAATGCAAGAACAACACGCCATCAGCTTAGCTCTTGTTATATAGGATCAACCCCTGATAATATTGAAGGTATTTTTGATTCTTATCAAGAAATGGCTTTACTTTCTAAATTTGGTGGTGGTATAGGTTGGGATTGGTCTAAAGTGCGTGCTATGGGTGGAAGCATAGATGGGCATAAAAATGCCGCAGGAGGGATTATACCTTTCTTGAAAATTACTAATGATATTGCCGTGGCAGTAGATCAACTAGGAACCAGAAAAGGGGCTATAGCCGTTTATATAGAACCTTGGCACATGGATATAAGTGATTTTATCGATTTGCGTAAAAATTCAGGCGAAGAAAGACGCCGTGCTCATGAACTTTTCCCTGCTTTATGGATCAATGATCTTTTTATGAAAAGAGTAAGAGCTAATGATAAATGGACTCTTTTTGATCCTGCAGATACAGCGGATTTGTGTGATTTATATGGCGAGGCTTTTGAAAAACGCTATGAAGAATATGAAAAAGATGAAAGCATTACCAAAGAAATCGTAGAAGCTAAAGAGCTTTGGAAGAAAATTTTGCTAAATTATTTTGAAACAGGCTTGCCATTTTTATGCTTTAAAGATAGTGCCAACAGAGCAAATCCAAATGCTCATGTAGGAATTATTAGAAGTTCAAATTTATGTACTGAAATTTTTCAAAATACCGAGCCAAATTATTATCAAATCAAAGTAGTTTTTGAAAATGGAGATGAGCTTCATTTTGATGAAGAACAAAAAGTTGTGATCGATGGGGGATATGAAAAACCAGCCAAAAAAATCTCAACTTTAGATAGTATTGATGGTAATAAAGTTTATATAGTGGAAAAATATAAAAATGATGGAAAAACAGCCGTTTGTAATTTAGCAAGTATAAATCTTAGCAAAGTGTATACTAAAGAAGATATAGAGCGTGTTGTGCCAACGGCTATTCGTATGCTTGATAATGTGATAGATTTAAATTTTTATCCTCATAGAAAAGTAAAAGATACAAATTTAAAATCTCGCGCCATAGGTCTTGGAGTCATGGGTGAGGCACAAATGCTTGCTGAGGCTAAGATTTATTGGGGAAGCGATGAGCATTTAAATAAAATCGATGAGATTATGGAACAAATTAGCTTTGAGGCTATTAATGCGAGTTCAAATTTAGCTCTTGAAAAAGGTTCTTATGAAGATTTTGAAGGATCAAATTGGAGCAAGGGGATTTTTCCTATTGATGTAGCAAGTCCTAAGGCTAAAGCTTTAACTTTAAGAGAGGGCTTATTTGATCAAAGTGAATGCGACTGGGTTAAACTTAGAGAAAAAGTTAAAAAAGATGGTATGAGAAATGGTTATTTGATGGCCATTGCACCTACTTCTTCTATTTCTATTTTAGTGGGTACTACGCAGACTATAGAACCTGTTTACAAAAGAAAGTGGTTTGAACAAAATTTAAGTGGTATGATACCTGTTGTTGTGCCAAATTTAAGCCTTGATACTTGGCAATACTATACTCCAGCCTACGAACTTGATCAAAAAATTCTTGTAAAGGCTGCTGCTGTGCGTGGTAAATGGATCGATCAAGGGCAGAGTTTAAATATCTTTTTATCGCTTGATAAAGCAAGTGGGGGATATTTAAATGAAATTTATCAACTCGCTTGGGAGCTCGGAGTAAAATCTACTTATTATCTAAGAAGCGAAAGCCCTGATAGTGAAAAAGTCAATGTTGCAGATCGTAGCATAGAATGTGAAGGTTGCCAATAAATACTAAAACCCAATGAAAAATATTGGGTTTTAAGAGATTAAGAATTGTAAATTTCTTTATCTAGGGCTTTTAGATTTTTTGCAGTACAAAGTGCCGAAGTCATAGCTCCTGAGACATTACTTGCTGTTCTTGCCATATCTATAATAGGATCTATAGCTAAAATCAAACTTAGCATGACAAAATTATTACCAAATCCAATCCCTGCTAGCATAATAGAAGCTGCCATAGTTGCACTTCCAGGTACTCCAGCTATACCCAAGGATCCAATAACAGCTACCAAAACTATCATTAAAGCAAATGTAAAATCAATATGTGTATGTGTAGCAAAAGCTACAAAAACTGCCGCTAAAGCTGGAAAATATCCCGCACAACCATTAAGTCCTGTTGTTGTACCTATAGATGCTACAAAATTAGCTATAGCTGAATTAACTCCAAATTTATTTTGCAAAGTTGAAGTAGTCATAGGCAAAGTGCCCAAAGAAGATCTTGAGCTAAATGCAAATAACCATACAGGAAATGCTTTTTTTGCATATTTTATAGGGTTTAGCCCTTGTGAAGCAAGAAGTAAAAAATGCACCCCGAACATTATTAACATAGCTATATAAATAAGCATTATAAAAAGTCCAGCTGTTTTGATAGCTTCAAAACCATTGCTTAAAAGCACATTAGCCATCATACAAACTACAGCATAAGGCATAAATCTAATAACTGTAGCAGTCATGTTCATCATAATATTATAAAAGGTTAGGATAAAATTATGAAAACTTTTAAAGGCTTGTTCATACTCTTCTTTTTTAGAAATTTTTTTAGCACTAATTCCTATAAAAAAAGAAAAAATGACAATAGCTATAATATTTTCTTTATTAATAGCTGCAATGATGTTGCTAGGTATTAGCCCTAGTATAATATTTGAAAAAGTTTGAATTTCGCGAATTTGTTTATTTCCTTCATATATAGCAAAATTACTTCCTAAATCAAAACTATAACCTAAAAATATACCCAAGGTTGCAGCTATGGCTGTGCTAAAGAGTATCCAAAAAAGACTTATTCCAAGCAAGGAGGATATTTTGATATTTTTATCAATTTCTATAATTACTTTTATAATGCAAATGCTTACAAGAGGAACAACCAGCATTTTTATAAAAGCTACAAAAACAGAACTTACAAATGCAAACCAATGTTTTGTTTCGCTATACCAAAGAATATTACTTGCTTCTTTAGCATCTGGAAAATTTGCCAAATATTGCAAAGCAAAACCAAACCCCAAACCCATTAAAAGCGCAAATAGCATGCGAAGAGAAAAATTGATTTTTATATCCCGCATTTTTTTTAATGCGTAAAAAACAACACAAAGCATAGCAAGAGTAGTTATAGTATGAGCTTGTGAAAGCATTAGAAAATCTTGAAAAAATTGTTTATCCATAAAAAGTCCTTATAAGAAACTATAATCAAGCACAAGGTATATGAAAATATACTTGCGTAAAGCTTGATTTTATAAATGGTAGCATAACAATATTTTAAATAAGATAAAATTAGTATGATTTATTCTATATCTTTATGTAAGCAATGTTCAAATATAAATTTGTGTTCTTGTGGCAAGGCTTCAAATAAAGCATTTGCTAAATTTCTAATCTCCCAAAGAGCTGATTTTGAACTACGCAAAGAAATGAAATTCTGCAAACTTCTTGCATTAATCGTTAGTGTAAGTTCAGTTTTATAGCTTTCTGGTAAGCAGTATTTGGCTATATCTAGACTAATGCTTTTTTGTAAAATAGTGCGTAAATTTTCTAAGGCTTTAATGCTTGCGTTATCAACCTCTTCATTACCACAAAGCACAAGATAACGGCTTGCATTTTCAAAATCTCCTATTTTAAATTCAGCTTCATTGCGAAGTTCTTTTAAGGTATAACGCGTGCTTTTTACACTAGGACTAGTGTGACGGTGTCTTGCAACTTCTTGTAAGCAAGCTCTTGAAATTCCTTGTATATAAAAAGTATAGTTTAGATGTTCTAAGGTTGAAGCGTGTTTGAATTTGTTGCCCACGCGATCGATAAGTTCTTTATCTTTTTCGCCACCGCAATCGCCTTTTTCAAAGCTTTGCCAACAAGTTCTTGTTGCATGAGAACAAACAGATAATGGAATGTGAAAAAGTAAAGTGATTTGCATGCTTATTCCTTTTTTGATAAAAATATTTTTTGTAATTCTTGCATTTTTTACTTAAAATTCTAATGAAATAAAAAGTTTTATCAAGCTATAATTAGATAAAAAAATAAGGCTTATTATCAATGAAACAAACAAAATATATTTTTGTAACAGGTGGAGTTTTAAGTTCTTTGGGTAAAGGGATAGCCGCTGCTTCTATCGCAACACTTTTAAAAAATTCAGGGCTTAAAGTGAGTATTTTAAAAGCTGATCCTTATATCAATGTTGATCCAGGCACTATGAGTCCTTTTGAGCATGGAGAGGTTTTTGTAACTGATGATGGAGCAGAAACGGATCTTGATTTGGGGCATTATGAGCGTTTTTTGGATGAGAGTTTATCTCAAGATAATAACTTCACTACAGGACGGGTTTATCAAAGTGTGATTGAAAAAGAAAGGCGTGGAGAATATCTTGGCAAAACCATTCAAGTTATCCCTCATATAGTAGGAGAAATCAAAGATCGCATTAAAAAAGCAGGAGAAGGCAAAGATATACTTATCGTTGAAATAGGCGGAACTGTTGGGGATATAGAAGGCTTGCCTTTTTTAGAAGCTATTCGTGCTTTGCGTTTGGAAGTGGGTAAAAATAATGCTATGAATATTCATCTTACTCTAGTACCTTTTATTAAGGCTGCAGGGGAATTAAAAACAAAGCCAACTCAACATAGTGTAGGCGAGTTAAGGCGCATAGGCATTAGTCCTGATATGATTATTTGTCGTAGTGAAAAAGCTCTTGATAGAGATTTAAAAGATAAAATTGCTATTTCTTGCGGGGTGGAAAAAAATTGCGTGATAGAAAGTGTTGATGCGGCTAGTATTTATCAAATTCCACTTAATTTTTTAAAGCAAGATATTTTAAGCCCTATTGCTGAAATTTTGGATTTGAAAAATTTAAAACCTAATATGGAAAATTGGGACTCTTTGGTAAAAAGAGTTATAGCTCCAAGCAATGAAGTTAAAATCGCTTTTGTAGGCAAATATGTGGATTTAAAAGAAAGTTATAAAAGCCTTACTGAAGCTATTATACACGCAGGTGCAGCCCTAGATACTAAAGTGGAGTTAAAATGGGTAGATAGTGAAAAACTTGAAAATATGGAAAGTTCTGAAGTATTTAAAGATGTGAGTGGAATTTTGGTTGCTGGGGGATTTGGATATCGTGGTGTAGAAGGTAAGATAAAAGCCATTCAATACGCAAGAGAAAATAAAATTCCTTTTTTAGGAATTTGTTTAGGTATGCAGCTTGCTTTAGTGGAATTTGCTAGAAATGTATTAAAACTTAAAGATGCAAATTCAAGTGAATTTAATGAAAAATGCCAAAATCCTGTGGTTTATTTGATTGATGAATTTATGGATACAAATGGAGAAAAACAAATTCGTACTGCAAAAACTCCTTTAGGTGGAACTATGCGTTTAGGGGCTTATAAATGTGATATCAAGGAAAAATCCCTTTTGGCTAAGGTTTATAATGAAGTAAAGAGTGTAAAAGAACGCCATCGTCATCGCTATGAAGCAAATCCAAAATATAGAGCAGATTTTGAAAAACACGGTTTGATTGTAAGTGGTGAAAGCAAAGGATTGATTGAAGCAGTTGAGCTTAACTGTCATCCTTTTTTCTTGGCTGTGCAGTTTCATCCAGAATTTACATCAAGACTTGAGCATGTTAATCCTGTGATTTGCAGTTTTATCAAGGCAGCTATAAACTATGAAGATAATTAATAAAAATGAAATTAAAAAAATTTTGGCTTCACGCTTTGAAAAAGATTTGCATACCAAACTTTGTGATCTGCCTTTGCCATGCTGTTTAAAGGATGCATATAAAGCAGCTAATCGCATCAAAGAAGCTGTAGAAAAAAATGAGAAAGTCGCCATAGTAGGAGATTATGATGTTGATGGAATCATTTCTTGTGTTATTATGGCAGAATTTTTCGATGATATAGGTTTTGATTATATTATAAGAATTCCAAATCGTTTTAAAGATGGATATGGATTAAATGCTGAGATCATCAACGAACTTGATGTAAATTTAATAATAACAGTAGATAATGGAATAGCTGCTCTTGAAGCAGCCAAACTCTGTAAAGAAAAAAATATAGATTTGATTATCACTGATCATCATATGCCTCAAGATGTTTTACCTGATGCTTTTGCCATTATCAATCCAAAGCAAAAAGATTGTGATTTTCCAGAAATTGAAATTTGTGGAGCTCAAGTCGCATGGTATTTGATAGCGGCTTTAAAAGAGGTGTGCAAGCTTAAATATGACATGTGTAAATTTTTAGAACTTTTGGCGATTGCAATTGTTGCAGATATGATGGAACTTAGAGATTTAAATCGTGCTTTAGTAAGGCGTGGCATAGATCATATTAACAAATCTAAAAGGGCTGCTTTTAGGGCTATTAAGCATTATTATCAAAAGGATAAATTTGCTCTTGATAATATAGGATTTTTAATTGCTCCGCTTATAAATAGTGCTGGAAGAATGGATGATGCAAGTATTTCTTATGAATTTTTACACACTAAAGATTTTAATAAAGCTTTAGAATATCTAGAGCAAATTGTTAGTTTTAATGAAAGTCGTAAAGATGAAGAAAAACAGCTTTTTGAAGATAGTTTAAATCAAATCGATGAAAACGATTCTTGTATTGTGGTATCGGGTTTAAATTGGCATGAAGGTGTTTTAGGGATTGTGGCAAGTCGTTTAGCTAAACATTTTAATAAACCTGCTTTTGTATTTTCTCAAAATGAAGAACACTTAAAAGGCAGTGCAAGAAGTGTTGGCAAGATTGATATTTTAGCTTTAATTTCTAAGACAAATTCTATATTAAGCAATTATGGTGGTCATAAAGGTGCTGCTGGAATCAGTTTAAACTCTGAAAATTTTGAACAATTTAAAAATAAAATCAAAAAAGAATGTTCGCAAATTTCTGAAAGTGAATTTTTGGATACAGATGAAATTTTAGGAATCTTAGAACCTAGCGAAATTGATTTTGAAATGCTTGAAATTTTAGAATCTTTTGAACCTTTTGGACATAAAAATCCACGACCTTTTTTTGTTTTAGAAAATCTTTGTGTAAAAAATAAAAAACTTCTAGGTAAAGATGAAAAACACTTAAAGCTTGTTTTAACTAAGGAAAATAAAACCATAGAAGCTTTATTTTTTAATTTTGATAAAGAGCCAGAATTGAATCAAAATATTTCTTTGCTTGGAAGTATTTCTAAGAATGAATTTAGGGGAATGGTAACTCCACAGTTTGTTGTTAAAGAGATTTTATAAAAATTTTTACTTATAATTTGCATTAATAACATTAAAAAATTAATATACAAGAGATTAAAAAATTATTTATATGTTGTCTTTTTATAGGAGTATGTATGAAAAAAGCTAAATCAAGGATTGCTATTTTAGGAACAGGCGGAACGATAGCAGGCTTCATTGATAGCACTATTGCTACAACAGGATATACGGCCGGAGCCATTGATATAGATGTATTAATTAAAGCAGTTCCGCAAATTAGAGATTTAGCAGATATTAGTTGGGAGCAAATAGCAAATATTGATAGTTCAAATATGTGTGATGAAATTTGGTTAAGGCTTGCTAAAAAAATTGCTAAGCTTTTTGCTGAGGGGATAGACGGTGTGGTGATAACTCATGGTACTGATACTATGGAAGAAACTGCTTATTTTTTAAATTTAACCATTAAAAGTGATAAGCCCGTAGTTCTAGTTGGCGCTATGCGTCCATCAACTGCTATAAGTGCGGATGGTCCGAAAAATCTTTATAATGCAGTGGCATTAGTTGCCAATAAAGAAGCTAAGAATAAGGGTGTTATGGTAGCTATAAATGATAAAATTTTAAGCGCTAGAGGCGTAGTAAAAACTCATAGTTTAAATGTTGATGCTTTCTCTTCTCCTGATTTTGGGGATTTGGGTTATATAGTAGATGGTAAAGTCTTTTTCTATAATAATGTTACTAAAGCTCACACAAAAAACGCTCCTTTTGATGTAAGCAAACTCACAAGTTTGCCAAAAGTAGATATTCTTTATAGCTATTCAAATGATGGTAGTGGTGTCGCTGCAAAAGCTTTATTTGAACATGGAACTAAGGGCATAGTTGTTGCAGGAAGTGGAGCAGGAAGTATACACAAAAATCAAAAAGATGTTTTAAAAGAGCTTTTAAAAAAAGGGCTTAAGGTTGTTGTAAGTTCAAGGGTTGTAGCAGGTTGTGTTGCTGTGAGTGATTCAGATGAAAAATTAGGTTTTATTAGTGCTGAAGATTTAAATCCTCAAAAAGCAAGAGTTTTGCTTATATTAGCACTTACAAAAACAAGTGATCCTAAAAAAATTCAAGAGTATTTTTTAAAATATTAAAATTTTTTAAATATTTCTAAACTTAGGGAACTTATCTTCCCTAAGTCAAGCCTTTCAATCCTATTAATAGTATATTATATCTTGTATTTTTTATTATCATTTAACCCCCCCCCATTTTTCAACCCACCAAATACTTATATAAATACTTACACAAATATTTATACTATTTAATCCTTTGTTTAATACACTTTTAAGTTTAATTGGTTATACTTTCATTTCCTTTTTTGAAAAAAGGACTTAAAATCTTTTAAATTATAAAGTTTCACTAGCTTAGTAGATTTTATAAATTAACTCTTTTGGTTTTTGTCTTATAAACTAAAAGCTTTTTTATAAATCTTGTTTTTTAATTTAAAAACTTTTCTTTTAAAAATGATTTTTTGTTTTGTTCTTTTAAATTAGTATTGTTATTCAAATCTTATTAGTCAATCTTTGAAATCTAAATAAGTGATCGATTGAGCCAGAACAGATTTAGGTATAAGCAATTATGTAAAATCTATTCAATCTAATAATTAAAAAGATTAAAAACTTTTCTTTTAATCTTTCATAACTTTTTCTTTGAAGAAAAAGATTAAACTATCTATAATTTTTTATGGAGAGTTTGATCCTGGCTCAGAGTGAACGCTGGCGGCGTGCCTAATACATGCAAGTCGAACGATGAAGCTTCTAGCTTGCTAGAAGTGGATTAGTGGCGCACGGGTGAGTAAGGTATAGTTAATCTGCCCTACACAAGAGGACAACAGTTGGAAACGACTGCTAATACTCTATACTCCTGCTTAACACAAGTTGAGTAGGGAAAGTTTTTCGGTGTAGGATGAGACTATATAGTATCAGCTAGTTGGTAAGGTAATGGCTTACCAAGGCTATGACGCTTAACTGGTCTGAGAGGATGATCAGTCACACTGGAACTGAGACACGGTCCAGACTCCTACGGGAGGCAGCAGTAGGGAATATTGCGCAATGGGGGAAACCCTGACGCAGCAACGCCGCGTGGAGGATGACACTTTTCGGAGCGTAAACTCCTTTTCTTAGGGAAGAATTCTGACGGTACCTAAGGAATAAGCACCGGCTAACTCCGTGCCAGCAGCCGCGGTAATACGGAGGGTGCAAGCGTTACTCGGAATCACTGGGCGTAAAGGGCGCGTAGGCGGATTATCAAGTCTCTTGTGAAATCTAATGGCTTAACCATTAAACTGCTTGGGAAACTGATAGTCTAGAGTGAGGGAGAGGCAGATGGAATTGGTGGTGTAGGGGTAAAATCCGTAGATATCACCAAGAATACCCATTGCGAAGGCGATCTGCTGGAACTCAACTGACGCTAAGGCGCGAAAGCGTGGGGAGCAAACAGGATTAGATACCCTGGTAGTCCACGCCCTAAACGATGTACACTAGTTGTTGGGGTGCTAGTCATCTCAGTAATGCAGCTAACGCATTAAGTGTACCGCCTGGGGAGTACGGTCGCAAGATTAAAACTCAAAGGAATAGACGGGGACCCGCACAAGCGGTGGAGCATGTGGTTTAATTCGAAGATACGCGAAGAACCTTACCTGGGCTTGATATCCTAAGAACCTTTTAGAGATAAGAGGGTGCTAGCTTGCTAGAACTTAGAGACAGGTGCTGCACGGCTGTCGTCAGCTCGTGTCGTGAGATGTTGGGTTAAGTCCCGCAACGAGCGCAACCCACGTATTTAGTTGCTAACGGTTCGGCCGAGCACTCTAAATAGACTGCCTTCGTAAGGAGGAGGAAGGTGTGGACGACGTCAAGTCATCATGGCCCTTATGCCCAGGGCGACACACGTGCTACAATGGCATATACAATGAGACGCAATACCGCGAGGTGGAGCAAATCTATAAAATATGTCCCAGTTCGGATTGTTCTCTGCAACTCGAGAGCATGAAGCCGGAATCGCTAGTAATCGTAGATCAGCCATGCTACGGTGAATACGTTCCCGGGTCTTGTACTCACCGCCCGTCACACCATGGGAGTTGATTTCACTCGAAGCCGGAATACTAAACTAGTTACCGTCCACAGTGGAATCAGCGACTGGGGTGAAGTCGTAACAAGGTAACCGTAGGAGAACCTGCGGTTGGATCACCTCCTTTCTAGAGTACAAAGTAATAAGTCTCACAACTATTACTTCAATATATAAACTCAATTGATTCTTGTTTAGATTTCAAAGATTGATGATAAAGCTAATTGTTTATGGGGAATTAGCTCAGCTGGGAGAGCGCCTGCTTTGCACGCAGGAGGTCAGCGGTTCGATCCCGCTATTCTCCACCATTTATTAAGGGCCTATAGCTCAGCTGGTTAGAGTGCACCCCTGATAAGGGTGAGGTCACAAGTTCAAGTCTTGTTAGGCCCACCATAAAAAAGATTTGAATAAAGAAGCTTTAAAATCTAAAGCAAGTATATAAAATAGATTAAATATAAAATATAAACTCTATACTTAGATTTATTTTTTATCTTTAACTATAAAAGAATATACTTTAATAGATATAAGTAGCATATACATTATGCATTTATATTTATAATGATTATGTTAATATATATACTTCCTTTAGGTTTTAAACCTAAATGTTCTTTTTAATTATCATTGTTAAGAGTCACAAGCAAGTTTTAATAAAAACAATTTTACAGGACTTGTTAAAGGATAAAACCTATTTATCTTTTCTTTAGTTTAACTTAACTTTTAGCTGTCTTTATTTCTATGAATAAAGAGAATATTGGATTTAAGGATTATAAATTAAAGACAAGTTTCAAACTCACAGCTTAGTTGAGACTAAATCATTTAGTTTTATATTAAGTGTTTGAATGCTTTCCGTCTTAAGATAAAGAAGTCTTATCATAAAAACTTTAACAAGGAAGTGATGCGTTTTAGAATCAATAATAAAAGGTAAAAAAGGTAAGCTACTAAGAGCGAATGGTGGATGCCTTGACTGGTAAAGGCGATGAAGGACGTACTAGACTGCGATAAGCTACGGGGAGCTGTCAAGAAGCTTTGATCCGTAGATTTCCGAATGGGGCAACCCAATGTATAGAGATATGCATTACCTATATAGGAGCGAACGAGGGGAATTGAAACATCTTAGTACCCTCAGGAAAAGAAATCAATAGAGATTGCGTCAGTAGCGGCGAGCGAAAGCGCAAGAGGGCAAACCCAGTGCTTGCACTGGGGGTTGTAGGACTGCAATGTGCAAGAGGTAAGTTTAGCAGAACATTCTGGAAAGTATAACCATAGAGGGTGATAGTCCCGTATGCGAAAAACAAACCTTAGCTAGCAGTATCCTGAGTAGGGCGGGACACGAGGAATCCTGTCTGAATCCGGGTCGACCACGATCCAACCCTAAATACTAATACCAGATCGATAGTGCACAAGTACCGTGAGGGAAAGGTGAAAAGAACTGAGGTGATCAGAGTGAAATAGAACCTGAAACCATTTGCTTACAATCATTCAGAGCCCTATGTAGCAATACAGGGTGATGGACTGCCTTTTGCATAATGAGCCTGCGAGTTGTGGTGTCTGGCAAGGTTAAGCAAACGCGAAGCCGTAGCGAAAGCGAGTCTGAATAGGGCGCTTAGTCAGATGCTGCAGACCCGAAACGAAGTGATCTATCCATGAGCAAGTTGAAGCTAGTGTAAGAACTAGTGGAGGACTGAACCCATAGGCGTTGAAAAGCCCCGGGATGACTTGTGGATAGGGGTGAAAGGCCAATCAAACTTCGTGATAGCTGGTTCTCTCCGAAATATATTTAGGTATAGCGTTGTGTCGTAATATAAGGGGGTAGAGCACTGAATGGGCTAGGGCATACACCAATGTACCAAACCCTATCAAACTCCGAATACCTTATATGTAATCACAGCAGTCAGGCGGCGAGTGATAAAATCCGTCGTCAAGAGGGAAACAACCCAGACTACCAGCTAAGGTCCCTAAATCTTACTTAAGTGGAAAACGATGTGAAGTTACTTAAACAACCAGGAGGTTGGCTTAGAAGCAGCCATCCTTTAAAGAAAGCGTAATAGCTCACTGGTCTAGTGATTTTGCGCGGAAAATATAACGGGGCTAAAGTAAGTACCGAAGCTGTAGACTTAGTTTACTAAGTGGTAGGAGAGCGTTCTATTTGCGTCGAAGGTATACCGGTAAGGAGTGCTGGAGCGAATAGAAGTGAGCATGCAGGCATGAGTAGCGATAATTAATGTGAGAATCATTAACGCCGTAAACCCAAGGTTTCCTACGCGATGCTCGTCATCGTAGGGTTAGTCGGGTCCTAAGTCGAGTCCGAAAGGGGTAGACGATGGCAAATTGGTTAATATTCCAATACCAACATTAGTGTGCGATGGAAGGACGCTTAGGGCTAAGGGGGCTAGCGGATGGAAGTGCTAGTCTAAGGTCGTAGGAGGTTATACAGGCAAATCCGTATAACAATACTCCGAGAACTGAAAGGCTTTTTGAAGTCTTCGGATGGATAGAAGAACCCCTGATGCCGTCGAGCCAAGAAAAGTTTCTAAGTTTAGCTAATGTTGCCCGTACCGTAAACCGACACAGGTGGGTGGGATGAGTATTCTAAGGCGCGTGGAAGAACTCTCTTTAAGGAACTCTGCAAAATAGCACCGTATCTTCGGTATAAGGTGTGGTTAGCTTTGTATTAGGATTTACTCCGAAAGCAAGGAAACTTACAACAAAGAGTCCCTCCCGACTGTTTACCAAAAACACAGCACTCTGCTAACTCGTAAGAGGATGTATAGGGTGTGACGCCTGCCCGGTGCTCGAAGGTTAATTGATGGGGTTAGCATTAGCGAAGCTCTTGATCGAAGCCCGAGTAAACGGCGGCCGTAACTATAACGGTCCTAAGGTAGCGAAATTCCTTGTCGGTTAAATACCGACCTGCATGAATGGCGTAACGAGATGGGAGCTGTCTCAAAGAGGGATCCAGTGAAATTGTAGTGGAGGTGAAAATTCCTCCTACCCGCGGCAAGACGGAAAGACCCCGTGGACCTTTACTACAGCTTGACACTGCTACTTGGATAAGAATGT
Organism: Campylobacter sp. CFSAN093241; assembly: GCF_012889595.1. Classification (NCBI taxonomy): domain Bacteria; kingdom Pseudomonadati; phylum Campylobacterota; class Epsilonproteobacteria; order Campylobacterales; family Campylobacteraceae; genus Campylobacter; species Campylobacter sp. CFSAN093241. The sequence goes on from NZ_CP040612.1 coordinate 43,702, forward strand.
GCAGGATAGGTGGGAGGCTTTGAGTATATGACGCCAGTTGTATATGAGCCATTGTTGAGATACCACTCTTTCTTATTTGGGTAGCTAACCAGCTTGAGTTATCCTCAAGTGGGACAATGTCTGGTGGGTAGTTTGACTGGGGCGGTCGCCTCCCAAATAATAACGGAGGCTTACAAAGGTTGGCTCAGAACGGTTGGAAATCGTTCGTAGAGTATAAAGGTATAAGCCAGCTTAACTGCAAGACATACAAGTCAAGCAGAGACGAAAGTCGGTCTTAGTGATCCGGTGGTTCTGTGTGGAAGGGCCATCGCTCAAAGGATAAAAGGTACCCCGGGGATAACAGGCTGATCTCCCCCAAGAGCTCACATCGACGGGGAGGTTTGGCACCTCGATGTCGGCTCATCGCATCCTGGGGCTGGAGCAGGTCCCAAGGGTATGGCTGTTCGCCATTTAAAGCGGTACGCGAGCTGGGTTCAGAACGTCGTGAGACAGTTCGGTCCCTATCTGCCGTGGGCGTAAGAAGATTGAAGAGATTTGACCCTAGTACGAGAGGACCGGGTTGAACAAACCACTGGTGTAGCTGTTGTTCTGCCAAGAGCATCGCAGCGTAGCTAAGTTTGGAAAGGATAAACGCTGAAAGCATCTAAGCGTGAAGCCAACTCTAAGATGAATCTTCTCTAAGCTCTCTAGAAGACTACTAGTTTGATAGGCTGGGTGTGTAATGGATGAAAGTCCTTTAGCTGACCAGTACTAATAGAGCGTTTGGCTTATCTTTAATAAAGCATCACTTCCTTGTTAAGGTTTTTAGAAGACTTTGAATATAGATAATATTTAGAGTTTAATAGAAATCTTTCAAGTAGAGTTTGTATTAGAACTTGCTCTTAACATTGTTTTTTAAGTATTCTATATAAAAACTTATCAAAGATAAAAGATAAGAAAAGAAGAAAGAGAATAAAGAAAAAAGTAAAGGAATAAAAGATTAAGTTTTATTCTTAAATTCAATCTTTCAAAGAATATTTAAATAACAATGTCCGTGATTATACAGATGTGGAAACGCCTTGCTCCATCCCGAACCAAGAAGCTAAGCACATCGTGGGTGATGATACTACGCCTTACTGGCAGGGGGAAAGTAGCTCATTGCGGACTTGTTAATTCTACTTAACTTGCCTATAAAATTAATAATCAGTTTTTTTAGTTTGTAATTAAAAATTTATTTACATGTAAAATTGTATAAAATTTGGAAAGTGATACATGGAAAAATTTATTGAAAGGTTGCTTGAAGAAGATATTAAATTTGAAAAAGATGTGAATAATGGTTTGAGTGATATAAATATATTTGATGCTTTGAATATTGAAACAAAAGAAAATTATCATTCTAAATTTATAGCTTATTTAATTGATATAAATAAGGATCATTATCAAAAAAATTTTGCAAAGGTATTTTTAGAAAAACTTGGTAAGAGTTTAGTAAATACGAAATTTGAAAATTTAAACATAGAAGATATAAAAAGCGTAGAAACAGAAGCCTGCATAAAAGATAATAGAAGGATAGATATTTTAATAACATTAAGTGATAAAAGATATATTATAATAGAAAATAAAATTTATGCAAAAGATCAAAAAAATCAATTGAAAGATTATATTAATTTTGTAAGAAAAAATATCAAAAATATAAAAGATTGTTATAAAAACATATTGACTATATATTTGCATCAAGATGAGTGTGCTAGTCCTAGTGATTATAGTTTGGGAAATTTTACAATAAAGACAAATTTGATTAAAGATAAAAATGAAAATAATGTTAGCTATTATTTGAAGATGGATTATATATGGATTAAGGAATGGATTGATGAGTGTATAAAAATATATGAAGAAAAATCAACCAAAGATCAAAAATTTATTCTTGATATACAAAACATTATTTTTACTCTAAATCAATACAAAAGTATTTTACAATGGTATATGACAGATGAGTATACTCAAAGAGATGATGTACTAGAATTTATTTTTCAAAACAATATAAAAATGCAAAATTTAAAAAATGCGATGATTTTATATAGATATAACAAAAACAAATCAGAGCTTAAAAATTTAAATGAAGAAAACTATAAGAAAGCTAAAGATATTATCCAGCATAAATGGAGCAACATCTGCGAATATATAATAGAAGAATTGTTTGATAGTTTTGAACACAAGGAAATTAAAATAGGTGATATAACTTTTATCGGCAATAAAATAGAAGAAAATCGTGTTAATCATGGTGTGTTTATATTTTATCCTATTGATTATAAGAATGAAAGCATATATCCATGTATATATATTTATTTTAAAAAAAAATACTATGATATTATTGGTTTGACATTTGAAATTTCAAATGATGATGAAGAAGATATAGAAAATGAAAAATATAAAGAATGTTTAAAATTATTTAAAGATGTAAAAGAAGAAAATGTTAGAAAATATCAAAATCACTATTATTGTGATAAATTAATAAACAATGAAAAATTAGAAGGAGAATACGCTTTTATTTATTGGTTGATTGAAAATCAAAATTCTAAAAAAGATTTTATTCAAATTTTAAATGATTTTTTTATTAAAAAACCTATACAGGAAGCATATAAAGGTATTAATGATATATTAAATTCTTAAAAAATTTTATATAAAAGTAAAATTTGATAAAATACAAAATATTTTTTATAAAGGTTAAAAATGCATTTCACTTTGCTAAATGAAAAAGATTTTTTCAACCCATACTACCGCAAAAAGCAAATCATGCAAAATGAATTTGATATATTTAACAAGGCTTTAATGCAATATCTAGAAAGACTTGAAAGTTCGCAAAGTGAAAATGAAGATTATCTTGTAGCTAATGCACTTAGTCCATTTTTAACCATGTTAAATTTCAAAACCCACATCAAAACCAAGCAAAAAGGCAAAAGTGAGATTGACTTATCCATCTCTAAAGATGAGTTTAGTAAAGACTTAGAAGTTCTTATTGAGGCTAAAAAGCCAAATTCAAAAGAATTTATCACTCATACAAAAGTAAATTCTAAAGCCTTACACGAGACTATTTTATATTATTTTAGAAATAGAGAGTATAGTTTTAGCTTAAAATTTATTATCATCACAGATTTTTATAAATTTTACATTTTTAAAATTAGTGAGTTTGAAGAGCTTTTTTATAAAAATCCAAGTTTTAAAAAACTTTTTGAAGAATTTTATAATCCAAATTCACTTTTCAAAGGTAATACTGAAGAATTCTATAAAGAAGTAGCCAAACTCATAGAAAATTCCAAAGAAAACTTAAAAGGCTTTTTGATTGACTTGACGTTTTTAAAAGACAAACAAAAATCAAATTTTAAAAACCTAGCAAGTATTTATAAAACTTTTCATAGAGACTTTTTGCTAAGTGAGTTTAACCCCAACGATGCAAATTCACTCAACAACGCTTTTTACAAAGAGCTTTTATATATCTTAGGGCTTTGTGAGAGCAAACAAAACTCAAAACTCATCATCGCAAAAAGTGAAGAAAGCAAAGAAGAGCAAGGCACTTTCTACACCGCTATAAATTCTAAGCTTAAAGAAGAAAATTTTGAAACCATCTTAAAACTTTTGATCTTATGGCTTAATCGCATTTTGTTTTTAAAGCTTATAGAGTCAAATTTGGTGCGTTTTAATGATGATAAAAATTTGAAATTTTTAAATTTCAAAAAAATCCCTGATTTTGACAAGCTTAGCGAACTTTTCTTTGAAGTTTTAGCCAAAGAAAAAAGCACGAGAAAGAAAAGCGAATTTGCCTATCTGCCTTATCTAAATTCTTCTTTGTTTGAAAAACAAAGCATAGAAAACACACTTGAAATTTCAAGCTTAAGCAATGACTTAAAGCTTTTTTACTATAAAAACACTGTGCTAAAAGATGATAAATGTAAAGCTAAAAAAGGACAAGTGGGACTTTTAGAATACTTATTTGAATTTTTGGATAGTTTTGATTTTGGTAGCGATGATGAGCAAAGCGAAATTTTAAGCCAAAAAGAACTCATAAGTTCAAGTGTTTTAGGAAATGTGTTTGAAAAACTCAATGGCTACAAAGAAGGAAGCTTTTACACGCCAAGCTTTATCACTTCTTATATGTGCAAAGAAAGCATCACGAAAGTTGTACTTGATAAATTCAACGCTCAATTTGATCTTGATGCTAAAGATATAAGCGAACTAAGAAAGTCTTTAAGAAAAGAAGACAAAAAAGCACAAAAAGAGCTTTTAAACTCTATAAAAATTTGCGATCCTGCGGTGGGAAGCGGGCATTTTTTGGTTTCTGCTTTAAATGTTATGTTAAGCATTTATGATGAGCTAAATCTTTTTGATGAAGAATTTTATCTAGAAGTGCAAAACGATGAAATTCTCATCACGGGTAGAAAAGGCGAGTTTATAGAGTATAAACGCCCAAAAACACCTAAAGATAAAGCCCATCTTATCCAGCAAGAACTTTTTCACACTAAAAAAGACATCATAGAAAACAACCTTTTTGGAGTCGATATCAATCCTAACTCATGCGAGATCACCAAGCTAAGGCTTTGGATAGAGCTTTTAAAACATAGTTTTTATCAAAGCTTTGATGATGAAAATTATCACGATCTTAAAACATTGCCAAACATCGATATAAACATAAAATGCGGAAATTCTTTGGTATCTTACTTTGAAACAGGCAAAAGCCTAAACCACTATCCTAACATCAAAGAACGCATTAACAAATACAAACGCATAGTAAAAGACTATAAAGAAGGGTTTTACACAGATAAAAGCCACATCAACCAAGAGATAAAAAATCTCAAAATTTCTTTTAAAAATTTCTGCTTTGTAGATAAATTTAAAAAAGAAATGAAAAGCTTTAATGATAAATGTGAAAAATACTCTAAAAAATACGGAAATTTCTTAGCCGTAGATGATGAAAATTTGAAATTCTTTGTTAGTGCGAATTTGACTCTTTTTGACTTTGATGAAAAAGAAGCCACAAAAGAATTTGCAAATCTTAAAAAAGAATACGACAATATCTTCAACCTAGAAAGCAATCACCCTTTTGAATGGCGTTTTGAATTCCCTGAAATTTTGGACGATGATGGAAATTTCAAAGGCTTTGATCTCATCATCGGCAATCCACCTTATATAAGACAAGAGGAGCTTAAAGAACTCAAGCCCCATTTAGCTAAAAATTATAAGGTTTATAAAGGCACGAGCGATATTTATACTTATTTTTATGAACTAGGATTTAATGTTTTAAAAGATAGGGGGGGGGGTATTGAGCTATATCACTTCTAACAAATACACGCGTGCAGGATATGGGGAAGCTTTGCGTGAATTTTTGCTTAAAAATGTTAAGTTTTTAGAATACACTGATTTAAATGGTATAAAAGTTTTTGATAGTGCTACAGTGGATACTTCCATACTTTGTTTTGAAAAATCAAAAAGCAAAGATAATAAATTCAAATACCTTGCCCTAAGCAATGAAATTTTAAAAACTTGTGCTTATGACATTGGCTTATATAAGGACTTTGCAGAATTTTCGCAAAATTCTTTAAGCAAAGAAAGCTTCACTTTTAGTGATGAGAATACTAGTGCTTTAAAGGCCAAGATAGAACGCATAGGAACTCCGCTTAAAGAATGGTATGGGCTTAATATCAACTATGGGATAAAAACAGGCTATAACGAAGCCTTTATCATCACTACTGAAAAAAGAAATGAAATTTTAGCAAATTGCAAAGATGAAGCCGAAAAAGAACGCACCGCCAAACTCATACGCAAAATGCTACGCGGACGCGATATAAAAAGATATAGTTACGAGTGGGCGGGACTTTGGGTGATAAATACTCACAATGGTTACAAAAATCAAAATGGAGAAAAAGTAGAAGCGATAAATATAAAGCATTATCCTAGTTTAAAAAAGCATTTTGATGAATTTTATCCACAATTAGAAAAAAGAGCTGATAAAGGCTTGACTCCTTATAATCTTAGAAATTGTGCTTATTTAGATGAATTTGAAAAGGAAAAGATAGTTTGGAACCCAGTAAGCGGAGAATATTTATTTTCTTATATTAAAGAACATATATTTTTTAATAATTCTTTGTTTATGATGACTTTAGATGTTTTTAGTTTGAAGTATATATTAGCTTTTATGAATTCTAATTGTTATAAATGGCTAATTACTTTAAAAACAAATTTAATACAAACAGGTTCTTATGCTTATGGAGCTAAAGATAAAATAGAAAGACTTCCTATACCAAAAATAAATTCAAAAAATGAAAAATTAGCCAATGAGCTTATAAATTTAGTCGATGAGATTTTAAAAGCCAAAGAACAAGACAAAAACGCAAACACCCAAGAACTAGAAAATAAAATCAATTCCATCGTTTATAAACTCTATAACTTAACTGAAGAAGAAATAAAAATCATAGAAGGGAAATAATATGTATAAAGGAAGAGATGATTTAATTTCACCAGAAGAAGCAGAAAAAGGCGTTGAAATAGTTTCTAAAATATGCGGAGTTGATAAAGAAAAAATACATTATCCGACCGTGGAATGCAATGGTGTAAACATAAGTAATCAAGAATTTGATTTTTTTTCTACGGGCTTGTTAGATACAGATTTTAAATATGAAATTAAATTCACTAACTGCAAATTTGGCTGTCTTGAATATTTTTGCTTATATAAAACAAGCAATAGCTTTTTAATTTTTGAAAATTGTGAATTTGATTATATATGCTTAAATAATGATTTGGTTACCAATAATACATTTGAATTAAATAATAAATTATATTTTTTTGATTGTAAATTTAATGAGAATATTGACATTGGAAAAGTTAATATTAATGCTGAAATAAAATTTAATGGTTGCATTTTTAAAGATGTTTTTTATTTTAATGTTAAAGAATATTTGGCAAGTATTAAAATAAAAAATTGTACTTTTTATAAATCATTTTTTATGTTAGGTTCTTTTAAAAATGAAGCTCGTTTTGATAATTCTATATTTAAAGATTACGCTGATTTTCATGAGTGTGAATTTGAAAAAACTGCTAGTTTTTATGGAGTGAGATTTGAAAAAGCTCCAAATTTCAGTGCTTGTTATTTTAAAGAACCAAAAGCTGTAAATTTAACAAATGTAAATATAGACAAATTAGATTTTAAATCATTAGAACAATATATAAAAGATAATTATCAAGATGGAAATTATAAAAACGCAATTAAAAATAATGAAAAAATACAAAAAGATGAAAAAGAGCTTTATAGGATTGAAAATGAGCATAAATTAAGATGTGCTAAAAATTTAAAAGATTCTTTTAGGGTTATAAAAGATGTTTTGATAAATCAAAATAATACTTTAGAAGCTCAAGAATGGCATAAATTAGAACTTTATGCGAAAGAGAAAGAATTGGAAATTCAATTAAGTAAAAATAAAAATGACAATTTAAAAAAAGAATCTAAAAATCAAGTATATAATCCTAAGGATTATGAAAAATTTAATTATTCAAAAATTATATCTCTTATAATATTTTTATTAAAAACAATTGGATATTTATCTGTAAATATATTAATAATTATTGAGTTAGTTTTGGTCGCTCCATTTTTTACAATAATGTTTTATTGTGTTTATGTTGTATTTTTTATATATAAAATTTTGACATTTATTCTAAAATCATTTTATCCTTTAGATATAAATAAATTTATAATCTTTTGGAGGATAAAATTTAATAAAATTAAAAGAAAATTGATAGTTTCCGGAAGAAAGATGCTAGATTTTACTTTGTGGTTTGATTGTGTTTTGTTGCAAGTTTATAGGAATACTAGCAATCACCATACAAATTTCTTAAAAATTTTAAATTTTACGATTTTAATGATTTCATTGTATGCTTTTATGGGTTTTGTATTTTCAAAAACCATAAATTTTATATCATCCTTTAATTCAGTATCGATAATTATAGCAAATTATTTTATTTTGTTTGCGTTGATTATGGTGTTTTTTAATGTCAAAAGACAATTGTATCAGCAAGGCAGTATTTTGTTTTTCGGTATTTTTGGCATCTTTATAATATTGATGATGTCGTTTTTATTGCCTGTATATATTCCAACCTTTTGTTTCTTAGTTTATTTTGCAAGTATATTATTTTTCTATCTTTTATTTCTCTGCGAGATTAAACTTTTTGTTTTTATTTTAAGATTGGTAGCTTATGGTTGTTTGATTGTAGTTATTATTTTAAAACCACAACTTATCAATCCTTTTGTAGGAATTTTTTCATCAGATAAGCTTTATGAAAGTCAATTTGAAAAAAGTTTAAATGATTTAAATGCGAGTGCTATTGTAAATCTAGCAAGCATATTGCAAAATGATTTTAATCTCCATTTAAAAGATCAAAATATTTCTTTTACAGAGTTAAATTCAGCTAAAGCTTTGATAATGGCAAATAAAGAAAAATTAAAAGAAATTTTATCTAAAGTGTATAATGATAAATATGAAAGTGATTATAAAAAGGTTTTAAATGAACTAGAAAATAACACATCAAATGTAAAAAATATCATAGAAGAGATAGACAATAAAAACAACAATAGCGTTGTATCTGCTCAACTTAATAAATTTTTAAAATTAAATTTTAGTCAAGAAATAGATATTTTATATGCGATAAAAAGTAATTTTTCTATATCTGAAAAACTATCACCTGAGCAAATGGCTCTTTTTGATCAAAAAGACAGTCAAGATAAATTAAAAAGTGTCTTGGCTCTTTTGAAATTTAAATCAAGTTTTGAAGGGATTTTGGAAGTGATAAATCAAGATGAAATTATCCAAAACATCATAAAATCCACTAGTGTTTTATATAGCATTATACTTTTGCTTTGTATATTCTCACTCCAAAAAACTGCACGAAAAAATTCCATAGTACCAAGTTGAAAGGTTAAGTAAAGGGTTAAAATGAAAGAATTTGATGAAAAATTAGCACAATATGGAATTTTTACTATAAATGGTGTGGAAAATATAGATTTAATTAAAAAAGAAATTGTTTTAGAAAATATCAGTATAGAAAGAATAGATTTTAATATTTTACAAGAAAAAGGCATTAAAAGATTAATTATAAAAAATAGTGAAATTTTAGAAATTTATTTTTCTAAGACAAATAATTTTTTTATATATTTTTTAAATTGCGATTTCAAATGTAAATTAATTGCTAAAAAATGTATTTTTCAAGATCAAGTCAAATTTATAAAATGTATTTTTGAAAAATGTGTCGATTTTAATGCTTCAAAATTTAAATCAAAAGTCAGTTTTACAATTTCAATTTTTAAAGAAAATGCTAGATTTATAAAAACTGAATTTTTAGCAAAATGTAATAATCATAAAATTATTGAAAATAATTTTAAAGAAGTAAAATTTTGTAATAATGTTACTTTTAGAAGAGCAAAATTTGAATCAAAAGTTAGCTTTACAATTTCAATTTTTAAAGAAAATGCTAGATTTATAAAAACTGAATTTTTAGCAAAATGTAATAATCATAAAATTATTGAAAATAATTTTAGTGAAACTATTTTTTATAATAAAACTAATTTTTATAAAGCAAAAATTGTTTCAAAAATAGATTTTAAGATTTCTCGTTTTAAAGGTGAGATTAGATTTGCTGAAACTAAGTTTTTATCAAAATTAGATAATGAAATTGCAAATAATTTTAGAGAAGTTGTATTTGAAGATAAGGTTTATTTTAATAAAACAAAAATTAATACTCAAATAAATTTTAAAATGGCAAAATTTAAAAATAATGTTGAATTCGTAAATTTACACAACAATGTTAGTTTTAATAATGTTAATTTTAAAGGCATTGTAAATTTTGAAAATTTAAATATTAATACTTTAAATTTTAAAAATGTTATATTTAACAATATAGTTAGTTTTGATAATATTAGTTTTGATAATAATTGTAAGCCAAATTTTGAAAACTGTACTTTTTCTGATCAATTTAATATAGAACATAAATATATAGAATATAAATTTGATGAGATTGAAAAAACACAAGAATATGATAAATTATTAAATTATAGAGATTTATTTAGAAAATTAAAAAGCAATCGTATAGCTCATCATAATCTAATTGACGCTTCAGAATTAAGAGCTCAAGAGCTTTATGCCAGAGAATTAGAATTAAAACATAAAGAAAACAAAAGTTTAAAAGAAAAAATAGAACGATGGCAACTTGTCTTTTATCGCAAGCTTTGTGATCATCATACAGATTTGCTTTTAAATTTAAAATGGTTGGTTGTAGTGATAGGCTTGTTCGCTTTACTGTATTTTGCTTCACGAATGATTCAGGATATTAGCTTGTTAAAAGCTTTAAATCAATACGGAGTATGTTTAAGTATAGTTGGTGTTTTTAATTTGCTTTGTTTGTATTGGTTTGGATGTATAAAAAAATTTGATTTTTTTGTGTATCTTAATTTGATTGTAGTTTTATGGGTGATATGTTATATGCCGAAAATAATTTTTGGAATAGTAAATATTATAGGTGATAAGAGTTATAATGGCTTTGAAAATGCTTTGATTACGATTTATACCATACTTTTAGCTTTAGTCCTTTTCTCGCTCCAAAAAACCGCACGAAAAAATTCCATAGTCCCAAGCTAGGCCTTAAAGCTTAGCTTGAAATTTCATCATCAGTCTTTTAAGTAGTATTCTATAGTAGAAACCACTCTTATGGTTTTGATGTAAGGGGTGTTTTTGTCCCTGTTGCTGATGCTAAATTGTCCTTGAGAAGCCTTTTTTATCTTGCCTAGATGGCTGTTTGAATCTTGTGCGAATTTTATCGCTGCATTTCTAGCATTGAGCGTTGCTTCTTCTATCATTTGTGGTTTTATCTCATTTAGCTTCGTGTAAAGGTATTCTATATCATAATCATCGATTTTTGTTACTATACCAAATTTTGCAAGACTTGAAATTTTTTCTAGTATGCTTTTTCCAAGCTTTACATTTTGAGTATAGATGAGTAAATTCGCAGTGCCTATGTATCGGTATGCAGCTTGAGTGTCGTTACTATAAGGATCGCTTAAACGATCTATGATATTTGGCGAGTTGTAGTTGATCTCATCCTCTTTTACGCCTTGTTCTTTTAAAAATTTGATGATATTTTCTTTATCTTGCTCTAGTTCTTCGTATAAATTTGTAAGATTGTTATTTGATCTTGTGAATTTTATAGGAAGTATCAAAGTATCCGCTTCGACTTCTTTTTGACTTAAACCCTTTACGCTTACACTTCTTTCAAGTGTTTTAAAATCACTTAAAGCCTTGTTAAATCCAAAAGCTAGAATCAAACTTGCCAAAACTATGGCTAAAGCCATAAAGATATTATTTGTTTTCATTTTTTCTCCTTTATTTTGATTAGAAAATATATCATATTTGCAACCAATACGCAAGCACACATTACAAAAGCAAGGATTATCGGTGTATTTGCGTTAATAGCTCCAACCACAAAAGAAATAAGCCCTGCAAAACCAAATTGCACCGTTCCAAGCACCGCAGAAGCAGTTCCGCTATGTTCTTTAAACCTTGCCATAGCCAAAGTCGTGGTATTGGGTGCGATGAAACCAAGCATAGCGATACTTGTAAAAATACTAAGCTCAAAAAGCAAGAAATTTGGGTGAAAAAAAGCATTTACAAGTAAAATCACGGTCGATATAAACATTATCATCAAAGCTTTTGCTAAGATTTTTTCGCTTTCGTATTTTAAAACCAATCTTGCATTGATATTTGCACAGATGACAAAACCTAAAGCATTTGCCCCAAAAAGCAAGGCAAATTTTTGCTCACTTAAGCTAAAAAACTGCGTAAAAACAAAGCTTGATCCTGTGATATAAGCAAACATTGCCGCCAAAGCAAAAGAAGCACATAGTATATAAACCAAAAAGCGTTTATCGCTTAAAACAAATTTGTAGCTTTTCATCGCTTCATGATGGGAAAATTTTTTGTTTTTAAGATGAGGTGCGGACTCTTTTAAACCAAAAAGTATCATCAAAAAAAGTAAAATTCCTAAAGCAAACAAAGTCGCAAAAATACTATGCCATGAAAAATACTCTAGCAAAATTCCCCCAAAAGTTGGCGAAAGCATAGGAGCAAGAGAACTAAAAACCATCATCAAAGCAAAAATCCCTGCAGCTTCTTTGATCTCAAACAAGTCATTGACAATAGCCCTTGCGATAACCACACCTGCACAACCCCCAAGTGCTTCAAAAAATCTCAAAGCGATAAAAGCATAAATATCATCGATAATCACACAAAACAAACTCGAAACGATGAAGAAAAATATCCCCACCAAAGCTGGAATTTTACGCCCAAAAATATCACTTAAAGGCCCATATATAAGCTGTCCTAAAGCAAAAGCGATAAAAAAACTTGCGATACTAAGTTGGGTTAAAAAAGAATTAGTTTGAAAACTTTGCTCCACATGAGAAAGTGCAGGCAAATACATATCTGTAGAAAGTGGTGCTATGCTTGACATCAAAGCAAGGATAACGATGAGTTTAAATTTAGCAAAGCCGTGAATTTTGGTGTGTTTTTGCATTTGTAATCCTAATTATTCTAAAAGAATGATTTTAACAAGTCAATCTTAGAATAATCTTTGTTTTTCTATGTTAAATTTAGGGAAAAATTCTAAGGAAATTTTATGCAAAATTTAAACCAAAATGAACAAATCAAATGCCCAAGTTGTGGAAGTTTTATCGATATCAGCACTGCTTTATATGCTCAAATTTTAGATAAAGCTAAGCAAGAAATGCTAAAACAAAAAAAAGAATTTGATGATGAGGTAAATGCTAAAAGAGCTGAATATACCAAAGCTTTAAATGATTTAAAAACTCAAAAGATAGAACAAGAAAAACTCATAAGCGAGCAAGTAAGCCAAAAGCTTCTTTTAGAAAAGCAAAAATTTGAACAAGAACTTCTTATACAAAAGCAAAATTTCCAAAAAGAATTCAGCGAGAAATTTAACAAAGAGCATGAAAATGAAATGAAAATCATGCAAGAAGAACTCGAGAAAAAAAGCAAAGAACTTAGCGAGTTTTTAAGCATAAAGGCTGAAAATGAAAGGCTAAAAAGAGAGCAAAAAGAAAATGAAGAAAGATTGAAATTTCAAGCCAAAGAAGAGGCTTTTAAAGAATTTAAAGAACAAGAAAGCAAAAATTTGGAATTTGAAAGAGAAAAAATGCGTCTTGAATTTCAAAAAAGTACTCAAGAGCAAGATCTTAAATACAAAGAACTAGAAACGAATTTTAAAAGTGTAGCTCAAAAGCTAGAAGACGCACAACGCAGGATAGAACAAGGCTCACAGCAACTCCAAGGCGAAGCAGCCGAACTACTCATAGAAGAATACATACAAAGTGAGTATTTAAGCGATGAAGTAAAAGAAGTGCCAAAAGGCGTAAATGGAGCTGATTGTCTGCATATAGTAAAGGATAATTTTGGAAATATTTGTGGAAGTATTTTGTATGAGAGCAAACGCACTAAAGAATTTAATAAAGAATGGCTTGATAAGCTTAAGCTAGACAGCATAGCCGCAAAAAGTGATATAGCGGTTTTGATCACAAAAACTATGCCAAAAGATAAAGAAAAAACGCATTTTAAAGAAGGAATTTTGATTTGTACTTTTAATGAATTCAAAGGTGTTTTAGCAGTGCTTAGAGAAAGCATTATAAACGCTTATAAACTCAAAAATGCTTTACAAAACAAAGATGAAAAAAATTACATTTTATACGAATACTTAAATTCCAAGGAATTTAATACGCAAATCACTTTTATACTTAAAACTTATCAAAATATGAAAGAAGAATTAGAAGCTGAAAAAAGAGCTTTGCAAAATATATGGAAAAAAAGAGAAAGAGCTATAGAAAATCTAAGTTTTAATTCCACTGCCATAGTGAGTTCTTTAAATGCGATATTTAGCGACTTACAAGGTGGAAATTTGATAGGCGAAGAAGGGATTAAAAGTCTTGAAAATTTAGCCAAAGATGAGGATTAATTTTGGGCTAAGCCCAAAATTAATCATTCTCCTGGGAAGTGATTTGGATTTTTCCAAGGTCCGTATTTTACTTTTATGTATTCTTTAGGGTCTAAATTTTGTTGTGGTGAAGCAAAATACTCAGGTTTTAATGATGGGGATTTGCTATAAGCTGTATCAAGTCCTGCACGATTTTCTGTAGTGGTTATAGGCATTCTTACAAAACCTGTATTGACATAAGCTGCTATATCCAGTGCATCTTCATCGCTTAATATAGGATTATCTGCACTCGCACCAAAAGGCATGGCTGATTTTAAAAATCTTGCTAAAAATGGTATCATAGCCATGTGTCCACCATCAGGATAGATAAGTAAAGATGGATATAAATGTCCGCTACCTTGTTCGTAATTATCATTTTTTACCCCAAGTCCTCTTTCGCCATGGCAAGCAACGCAATTTTCTTCAAAGAGTTTTTTTCCACGCACAGGGTCAGCTGGGCGATTTGGAAAATTCATCTTAGCGAAAAAATCTCCTTCAAGCTTTACGCCGTCTTTGATGCCATAAGCTTCTTTTAGCCATTTAAAATAAGCTAAAATTGCTTTCATTTCTTTAGAATCATTAGGAAATCTATGAGAGTCAGTTCCGCCCATTCCGCGAATTCTATCTTCAACAGAGATGATTTTCATCGTTTCTATGTCAAGTCTTGGATAATTGTTTAGGATATTTAAAAATGGAATAACATATTTTTTTGTCCCTGGCAAACCATTGCCGTCATTGTCCATGTGACAGGAAATACAATTTACTTCGTTGCTTGTCTTTTTTAGCTTGCTATAGGGTCCTAGAGTACTTTCTGTCTTGCTTAAAAGCTCTATGCCATAACGAATTAAATCCCCTTGCTTGCCTTTTGGAACATCATTGATGCTTAAATTTTTATTTGGCCATTCTTGCACAGGTCTTTTGGAAAGCTCCTTAAAATACTCTACTCCTTCCTTGTCGCTTAATTCTTCTCCTACTTTGTAATCACTCACGCTTTTAGCACTAAGACTCAAACTAAGACATAAGCCAAGCAATAAAATGTGTTTTTTCATGATTTTCCTCCTTTTTATTTGCAGTTCAAATTGATTTTAATGTATTTTTTCTTAAATATTAAGCATAATAAGAATAATTTAAATAAAATTAAATTTTAAAGTGTTACTAAAAGTAATATATATTTAAAGTATATAATTAATATTTATTAAAATTTTATGATATTAACTTTATATTAATTATTTAAATAATTTATTTTTTATAGAATTTAGATTTTCTTCTAAATCTTTGAAATTGCTTTCTAAATCTTTTTTTATATCTATAAAGAAAGGATTGCTTAAAGTAGCAATAAGATAATGATTTTCTTTAGAAAAAACATGATTTAAAGTGAAATTTTTATCTTGAAGTTTGATATAAATTTGCTCTTCATTTTCAAAGCTAGGATTTTTGTTTGCACTTAAAATTTCGAGCAAAATTCCGCAAAAAAAGCGTTTATTTTCGTCCAAAAACTGAATATCATAAATTTTAAAATCCTTAAATTCAAAGCAGTTTTGACTTTTAAATTCTTTCAAATCCTTTGTAAGTCCTAATTTTAAAAAGTCTTTTTGGCTTAAACTTTGCTTTTTAAATTTTGCCCCAAAACGACGTAAAAATAAATTTAAAGCATTAATTTGTAATTCTTTTTGTGCGAGTTTTAGTTTTTTGGCTGTAAAACGAAAGAAAAAAACACCTACAAAAACAGCTAAAATTACTGCGATTAAGGCATCTCTTATAAAAACAAAGGCTAAAAAACCTACAAGTAAGGCTTCGATAATGCTTAGGAATTTTAAGATTCCTAAGCGTTTAAGTATATAAAGTCTATTATTTTCTAAGCTTTTTAAATCCATTAAGATTTTGCTTTTTCCATTCTTTTTCTTTGAGTTGGGTCAAGATAGCGTTTGCGAACACGCACATTTACAGGTGTAACTTCTACAAGTTCATCTTCTTCTATCCACTCTAAAGCTCTTTCAAGACTTAATTTTCTAGGTGGCACAAGTTTGATTGCATCATCGCTTCCACTTGCTCTTACATTGGTAAGATTCTTTCCTTTGATAGGATTAACATCTAAATCATTTGGACGAGAGTGCTCACCTATAATCATACCGGTATAAACTTTAGTTTGAGGCTCTATGAAAAGTACTCCACGCTCTTGAAGGTTAAACAAAGAATACCCTAAAGCCACGCCATTTTCCATAGAAATTAACGCTCCATTATTACGCTTTTCAACCGCACCGCTAAAAGGACGGAATTCTAAAAAGCTATGATTCATCACGCCTTCGCCTTTGGTATCAGTTAAAAACTGACTTCTAAAACCTATAAGTCCGCGTGCTGGAATTTCAAACTCAAGTCTTGTTTGTCCATCGCCTGTTGGCGCCATGGTTTTCATTTCAGCTTTTCTTTTGCCAAGTTTTTCTATTACCGCACCGCTAAATTCTTCAGGCACATCGATAACTAAATGTTCAAAAGGTTCTGTTTTAACTCCATCTTCAACTTTTACGATAACTTCAGGTCTTCCCATGCAAAACTCAAAACCTTCACGACGCATATTTTCAGCTAAAATAGTGATTTGAAGTTCGCCCCTACCGCTTACTTTAAATTTACCTTCGCCTGTGCTTTCGTATTTCATAGCAATATTAGTTTTCATTTCAGCTTCTAAACGTTCAGCGATTTTATTTGAAGTTACATGTTTTCCTTCAGTTCCTGCTAATGGTCCATCATTTACAGAAAATACTATGCTTAAAGTCGGCTCTTCAATGTGTAAAGGATCAAGTGGCATAGGATTGTTTGGATCTACAACGCTATCACCCACATCTAAAGCTTCAAAACCTGCTATAGCTACGATATCTCCACTTCCTGCTTCTTCGATGTCCATTTTTTCTAAGCCCATAAAGCCAATGAGTTTTGAAATTCTACCATTTACCTTGGTACCATCAGCTTTTGCAAGCATTACGCTTTGGTTTTTCTTCACAACCCCATTGAAAATTCTAGCAATGCCTATTTTACCTACGAAATTATCATACCCCAAAGTGAAAACTTGAAGCTGCAAAGGATTTTCATCACTACCACTTGGAGCTGGAACGCGTTCAAGTATGGTTTTAAAAAGTGGCTCCATATTATCACTTTCATCGTTTAGATCAAGCTTAGCATAACCATTTTTTGCTGCAGCATAAACTATAGCAAAGTCAAGTTGCTCATCGTTTGCATCTAGGGCTACAAAAAGATCAAAAATTTCATTGATCACTCTTTCAGGATCAGCAGCTGGTTTGTCTATTTTGTTGATTACAACTATAGGTTTAAGCCCTAAAGATAAAGCTTTTTTAACCACGAATTTAGTTTGTGGCATAACGCCTTCTTGAGCATCTACTAAAAGCAAAACTCCATCAATCATTTTTAAAACACGTTCTACTTCTCCGCCAAAATCAGCATGCCCTGGAGTATCTATGATGTTGATTTTTGTACCTTTGTAATTGATCGCTGTGTTTTTTGAAAGTATGGTAATACCGCGTTCTTTTTCTATATCGTTGCTATCCATAACGCGTTCTGAAATTTGTTCTCTTTCGCTAAAGGTGCCTGATTGTTTTAACAATTCATCTACCATAGTGGTTTTACCATGGTCAACGTGAGCTATAACTGCTATATTTCTAATGTTTTCCAAATTTTCTTCTCCAAAGCTAAATTTTTAAAAGCTTAAATTATACAAAAATTTAACTTAAACTACAAAGTATCAAAACTTGGAACACTTCTTGCTTTAAAAACTTATGAAATTAAAATTTTAAAAAGGAAGTTAAAATGTCAAAACCATTAAATGAAGAGATTTTTGTTGAATTTAAAAGTGATTTAGCTGAAAGAAAAAATGAAGTTTTGCTTCAAGTTTTAGAGCTTTTAGAAACTTTTAGATCAGATGAAAACGAAAAAATGGCAAGAATTTCAAGTGAGCTTACAGAAATTTTAGAAAATGAAGAAAATTTAGAGAAAATTTTAAATGCTAAAAATTTAGAAGAGCTTTTAAATATCTTAACTGCTTTAAATGAAGATAAGATGATTAAAGTATATGAAGATTCTTATTTGAAAGAAAAATTTCCTAATGTAATGGTAGATAAATTTTTAAAATAATTTTTTGAAGGAAAAGTGATGTCAAATTTAGCTCCGCAAAATGATGTTTTAAATCTTACGCCGAGTAAAACTTCTACTACTAGCAGTTCTTTTAGTAAAACTAGTAAAAATAAAGAACATGAAAGTAGTGATAGTAAAAATTCAACTCAAGATGATACGGAAAGTTTTTTAAATTCTTTGCTTAATTCTATCAATGAAACCAATGAATTTTTACCTGATCATATGAAGATCAGTCAAAAAGAAGTTGTTAATGAAGCGATGAGCAGACTTCAAAAAGGAGCTTTTGATGAGAGCGATAAGATAAGCATTTTCGAATCTGCTTCTTTTATGCAAATTCTTTCTTTGTTAGATAAGCTAAAAACAGATACAGCAGATGTTAAACTAGCAAATCTTTCTACTCAACTTTCAAGTCTTATTAAAACAGAGGCTAATTTTAATGCTTTAAAAGGTGCATCAAATCTTAGTGAGCTTTTGGACATAGCTAAAGATCTGGGCTTAAATGTAAAAAATATTAAAGTAGATCGTCTTCTTGATCTTAAAGCAACTTTTCCAAATTTAGATAAGGCTGATTTTTTTAAGGGTGCTGTGGATAATGTTTTTAAAGAAATCATCAATAATAAAATTTCCAATGTGAGTAAAAATTTAAATCACAATTTAGAAAATACAACTCATACTACAAGCACTCATTCTATGCAAAAAACAAATTCTAAAGATAGCGGTTCTTTGCTTTCTCAAACTTTAAAAAATTTAGATTCCATACTTTCATCCAAAGAAAGCAAACACGAAAAAAACGATAAAGTTAAATCAAAAATAGAAGAAGATACCACAGATGCTAAAAATACTTTAAAAAATATCAAAAATGATGAGTTTGCAAAAAATTTAACAGAAGAGTTAAATATAAAAGATAAAAAAAACCAAGATAATTTAAATAAAGAAAGCAAAGACTTAAACAAAGATTTTAATAAAGAGTTAAATAAAAATCAAGAAAAAAACAATTTAAATCAAGAAAATATACAAGATCAAAATAAAAATTTAAAGAACAATGATCAAAATTTAAATCTTGATAAAAATTTAAATAAAGAAATTGTTAAAGATACTCAGAAATTAGTTTCAAATTTAACACAAAAAGATTTTAATCTAAATAAAGAGCCTAAAAACAACAACAAAGAAAATAAAGATATAAAACAAAATTTCTTTGATCAAAAATTAAATTTTGAAAATTTAAATAAAACTCAAGTAGTTCAAAACAAAGAGAATAATGCAAATTTTAATAATAATACTACTAATAAAGAAACTTTTACTCAAGAGCAAAC
Organism: Campylobacter sp. CFSAN093241; assembly: GCF_012889595.1. Lineage (NCBI taxonomy): Bacteria > Pseudomonadati > Campylobacterota > Epsilonproteobacteria > Campylobacterales > Campylobacteraceae > Campylobacter > Campylobacter sp. CFSAN093241. The sequence continues at coordinate 63,207 of NZ_CP040612.1, forward strand.
AAAAACGCACAGTGAAAATGTAGATAAAAATAGCTTAGATGAGTTAAATTCTTTAGTCAAAGATTTAAATAAAGTAACACAAAACAATGCTCGCAATATCACTCCTAAAGAAACTTTGCAGTATTTTTCACAAGATTTAAAAGAGGCTGTGGATCAATACAAAGCGCCTATTACTAAACTTAGTATCACTCTAAATCCTAATAATCTTGGAGAAGTGGAGGTAACTTTGATACAAAGAGGTAATAACCTTCATATCAATTTCAACTCCAATGCCAATGCAATGAATTTGTTTATCCAAAATCAAGCCGAGTTTAAAAATTCTCTTGTAAATATGGGATTTACTGGACTTGAAATGAATTTTAGTGATCAAGGTAAAAGAGAGCAAAATCAAAATCAAGGAAAAAATCGTAGTGGATATGGTTTTAAAGATGCTTTAGATGGAAAAAATGAAAGTGAAAAAGTCAATCTAGAGCTTGTTTTAGCGAAGTATTTTTAAATTGGAACACTTATTGCTTAAATAATAAAAAACTAAATAAAAAGGAGTTTATAATGATATCATCATCGGATTGGAATTTAAATACCACTGCTACAACTTCAGGTACTACTTCTTCAGGAAGTACTAGTGGAACAACTAGAACAGATTCAAGCAGTAGCTCAGGAATAGTGAGCAATCCAAATGCTACCTTAGATAAGGATGCGTTTTTAAAACTTCTTTTGATAGAGCTTCAACATCAAGATCCAACAGATCCTATGGATAGCGATAAAATGCTTACTCAAACTTCACAGCTTAGTGCACTTGAAATGCAGCAAAATACCAATACAACTATGCAAAAAATGGTTGAAACTATGCAAAAGCTTTCTGATTCTTTTAGTACAAGTATGAGTACTTCAGCTTTAGGGGCTATTGGTAAAATGGCAACTGTTTCAGATAATAAAATCAAACTTACAGGTGCAGATGAGCTTATCGCTCTTAAAATGTATTTGCCTGAAGATTCTGATGAAAACGGTGTTACGCTAGAAATTTATGATAGCAATAATAAACTTGTTTTCAGTGAAAAAAGCGATGCTAAATCTATTTCTCAAGGTTTATTTACTATGGAGTGGCCAGGAAGAAATAACGATGGGGTTTATGCAGGTGATGGTGAGTACACTGTTAAAATGGTTTATAATAATAAAAATGGTGAAAAAATCACTGCAAATTACGGAACTTATCCTATCGAAGGTGTTGTTTTTAAAGATGGTGTTGCCTATGCAAAAATGGCTGGACAAGAAGTTCCTTTTGATGCAATACAAGAAATAACAGATTATAAGCTTGGTTCATCTTCATCTACTGGAGGAAGCGGTTCAAGTGGAGACTCAAGTGGTGGTTCAAGCGATGGAGATTCTTCTGGGTCTGGATCTACAGAAGATGGCGACAAAGAGGAAAAGGCATAAGCCATGATGAATTCATTTTATAATGGGATTTCTGGAGTAAAAAGCAATAGCTTTGGTATTGATATCACTGCTAATAACATAGCAAATGTCAATACCACGGGCTTTAAATACTCTGATGCTCAATTTAAAGATATTTTTTATACTACCATAACAACCCAATCAACCAACCCTGCTCAAGGTGGTTATGGTAGCGGTGCAGCATCTTCTCAAGTTGTTTTCGAACAGGGTTCTCCTGTTGCAAGTGATGGCGAATTTGATGTGGCTTTGCAAGGAAAAGGATTTTTTGGGGTTTTAGGGGCTGATGGCAATGCTTACTATACTAGAAATGGATCATTTAGAAGAGATGCCAATGGATATTTGGTAGATTCTTATGGAAATTTTGTTTTAGGAACAATGAATCCTGCTTTTACTGGTATTAACTATAGCGATAGAGTTGCTGGGCTTATGGGGGATTATCTTAACACAGGAACTCCGGTAAATAATGGTTTTACTGTAAATTCAAATAATTCTTTCAGTATAGGCACAACCGCTTCTCAAGGGGCTATTAAAGTACCTGTGAATATGTATTTACCTCCTCAAGTAACTCAAAATGTAAAATGGAGTGGAAGTTTAAATACTAACACAACAACAGAAGTAGTTAAAGTAGATCTTGATCCTAGTAAATTTAACATTACAAAAACTGAAGATGGAAAATATGTAGTTAGTGGTAGTGTTAGCAAAGAAGATGTGTTTAGTGCTAAAGCGGGTGATAGGATTATTTTAAATTTCACTGATGATAATGGCGTAAAAACAAGCTTTGAAGCGACTTTAGATGAAAATCTAAATTTTAAAAGTAACGAGCTTGATTTAAAAGGATTGGATGAAAATAGCATCAAGCTTGATACAGCTCAAATTTCAACAGAGCAACAAAAAGCCAATAAAGATATTTTAGAATCCCCTATTTATAATGCAGATGGAAGTAAAAGCACTTTAAGGGTTACACTTGAAAGAGTTTTACCGCAAGAAGGCGATAATATACAATATAAAGCTATTGCACAAATTTATGATTCTAATGGCAATGCCGTAGGCAATCCGACTGAAGGAAATATGGTTTTTGATAAAAATGGTGCTTTGCTTCAAAACAATATTACAAGCATTGCAAATCCAAATGGTGGAACAATTAATATTGATTTAGGTTCTCCTTATGATGCTAACAAGCCTGGTTCGGGTTATAGTGGGATTTATATTAAAGAAGGCGTCGAAAAAAATGTAGTTACACAACAAGATGGTGTAGCTGAAGGGTTTTTTGAACAATATAATATATCCGATGATGGAAGTATTGTTGCGCAATTTAGCAATGGTAAAAATGCCATAGTTGGAAAGCTTGCTTTATATAATTTTATCAATGAGCAAGGATTAGTTGCTATGGGAGATAATATTTTTGCAGCAACGGCAAATAGCGGTGATGCAAGTTTTATTATGAAAGATGGTCAAGTTGTTAATACAGCTAAATTTAAAGGCGGATTCTTAGAACAATCAAATGTTGATTTAAGCGCAGAGCTTTCAAACCTTATCGTAACTCAAAAAGCCTTTGATGCAAGCTCAAAAAGTATCACTACAAGTGATCAGATGATACAAAAAGCCATTAATATGAAAAGATAATTCTTAGGAATTATCTTTTTCTAATTTTTCAAAAATAATTTTAATTTCTTCTATGTCGCTTTCGCTATAATTATGACTTGATTTAATATAACTTACTTGCTGTCCTTTTTCAAGATATAAAACCTTTTCATAGTCTTTTAAATTTATATGATGTTTTAGTTCAAGGTTGGTGTTTGTGTTAGGATAAAATTTTAAAAAATTATCCTCTCCGATATTTTCGGCTTTTATGTATATTTTTACATTGTAAACCATTTCATTTAAGAAATTTAATTTCGCATCAATTTGATATTTTAATTTTATAAATTTTTTATACGAAATGCTAAGATGATTGTATTTTTTTATGATATCGTGATAAAGATTTGAAAATTTCATTTCTATGGCGCTAGGATTTTTAGTCTTTTGAAGTTTGATGATTTTGATTTGATTTTTGATTAGATAATCATAGTAATTTTGCATTTTGCTTATGGTGTCATCAAGCTTACTTTTTATTTTAAGGCTTAGATTTTTAAGATTTTCGCATTCTGTATCTGAGTTGTTTTCAATAGAAACTAGTGGTGAAACTACGATATTGTTTTTAAATTTTATATTGTTTGTTATGATTAGATTTTTTCTTGGATATAAAGTATTATCCGTTAGTAAATTGCAAATATAAATATTTTCTGCTTCTATTTTTCCACCCATGCAGTTTTCAACAAATACATTTTTAGCTATAATTGTCCCATTTTCTAAATTTTTTATATATACAGTGTCAGCTTGCAAAGTTCCTTTGTGTGTTGTAATAAAAATATCTTGTGCAAAAATTTCGCTTTTTGCATGAGTTAAGCCTTTGATACTGATATTTTTTCCATAAAGTTTTGTTGCTCCAACATTCCCATTTACTTTTATATTTGAAGCTTGAACATTTACAATACCTGATTTAATAGCATCATCACTTATATCAAAATTAGTGATTTCTAAGTTTATATTTTCATCGGTATTTGTTTTGATTGAACCGGTTGTTTTAAGCCCTATTTGTGATAATTTTAAATTATTTGCGATGCAATATCCTGTATGATCTTTGTTTAAAAATCCATAATTGGCGCTAAAATATTTAATTCTATCTTCTAATTCTTCTGTGTAAATGCTTTCATCTTTTATGATAAAAGGATTATCAAGAAAGGCTATTGGATTTAAATGAAGTATCTCTCCTCTTAAATTTCGTCCTTCTTTTCCAAGAATTCTATAAATGTATTCAAAAAGTAGCTCATTTTTTTCAATAGGTTTACAGTAGTTTCCTTCATCATAGTTAATATTTTCGTCAAAACATTCTTCGTTAACATCTCTATGATAAATAATTTCATCACTTTTATGTTCAATCTTATCTACACCTTTGGCAATTTCAAGCTCTATTTCTTTAATAGATGGACTTTTTTGTATTGATAAGATAAAATCATCAATCTTATCAAATAAATTTTTATCAAGTCTTAAGATTAAAAATTTTTGTTTGATCATTATTTTGTAGATATTTTGCAAAATATCAAATTTTAAATTAGGGTAATATTTAAAATTTTCTGTAAGGTTGATACTGGCTTTTAGATGGGTTAGGTTGGAGTTGGATCTAAGTTTGACTGTAAAAGGAAAACTTTGGGTTTTTGGGTAAATTTCTATAAGAAATTTTTGCACTATGGTATTGTAGTTTTTTACAAAAAAATCATCTGCATAAAATAAGTCAAAATCCTTTCTTTCATAAGTTTTTGTTTTTGCTGGTTTTACACTAGAACACAGAAGTTTAAAATCTATAACTCTAAAATCAAGAATTTGTTCTGTGTTTGCTTGTTCATGATTTAAACTTTCAAAAGGATTGAAAGTTTCTAAGGTTTTTACTTGAAAATTCATCTATCCCCCCCCCATATCATTTTTTTGAGTCGTGAAATGGTGATTTTGTAGTGCATCTTCAAAAATAGCATTGAATTTTTCGAAATTTTGATTCAAATCAAAATAATCCAAATGAACTAAAATTTGCCCACATTTTTCGCACTTTAAGGTATTTTCTTTGCTAACAAGCTCTTGATGTATAGTCTGTGGAACTGCATGGATACGCAAAGAACAATTGCAAATATAATCATGAGTTTTTTCAGCTCTTAGGTCTTGTTTGATTGATTTTAGTTTTATGTATTGTTCTAAGGTATAATGGATTTCTTGAAGGTGTAGGGTTTTTTTTGTAAAATTAGCTATCCATAAATCTTCATTAGCAAAATGATCTAAAATCCAATCTTTGGTTAATATGGAAAGTTCTTGAGACATTTTTACAATATCATTTGAGTGTTCTAAAAGCTCTTTAGTTTTTTCTACTAATATTTGATGAGATTTTTTATGTTCTTCAATCAAAGGAAAATCAATGCTTTCCATAAATTTTTCTTCATCTTTAAAATGAATTTTGATGTATTGAAATAGCTTTACAAGAATTTGTTTTAAATCATTTTTGTGTTGTGTATTATTATCTTGAATGTTTAGAGCTAAATCATTTGCAAGATTGGTAATTTCAAAAATTAGTTCGTGTTGTTTGTCTAATTGCATATTTTTAATGCTAAAATCTCTACTCCATTTAACTTTCATATTTTTTCCTTGCGATATAAATTATTTTTATATCGTATTTTTAGAGAATAAAATAATAGTTTTTATAAATAAATTTTAAAAAATGTATAAAATTTTAACCAATTTATTATTTATATATTATTTTTTTAGTTTTATAATTCTCAAGGCTTTTTAAGTATATTGTGATATAATTTTAGAGCCTTTTCTTAGACCTGTGCAATGCTATTTTTAAGCACCGCTTCAGGGTGGGAACACAGCAGAGCACTTGATTTTAGTGTGTGCCGCAGTTATCTGGGGAAGGGTTTTATTCATTTTAAAATTCCCTATTTATTTTTCAATCAGGCTAGCTTTTTTATAAATTAAAAATTTATTTAAAAATTATAATTTTAAGATTTATTAAAATATTAGTTAACTAGAATTTCATTACCAATATCAAAAGATAAACAATGGATAGAAAGAAAATTCCCTTGTTGGTGCTGCGTATTTTAATTGCAGCTGTGTTTTGGCCTATACCTACTCCTTGTAGGTTTGGAAGATAATTCTTGGCATTTTCTTGGGCTTTTTATTGCTGTGATTATGGCAGTGATTTTACAAGTAATGCCTTTGGGGCCTGTTTGTATGATAGCTATTGCCATAGTAGCTCTTAGTGGCATTACCACTACCCAATTGAAAATCTAAGTAAAATTTACACCAAAGCTACTTCGAAAACTTCTACGCAACAACTTATTGATGAGACTAAAATTTCCTTTAAATACTTCAGCACTTGATTTTTTATATCAAAAGAGCATAAGATGAAAAGGTAAATACTGCTATATCAAATTTAAAATCTAAAACGGGTATAAAAGACGCTTTAAGTGGTTTTTCAAATTCTCTTATTTAGCTTATAGTTATTCTATTATTGTGGCTCGTGGAGTTATTAAAACAGGACTTGGAGAGCATTTGGCTTATCATTTTATCAGTATTCTTGGTAAAAAAACCTTAGGTATTGCTTATTCTATAGCTTTTTGTGAAACTATTTTAGCTCCAGTTACTCCTTCAAATACTGCAAGAGCAGGGGCTATCATAAATCCTATAGTTCAAGTTATTGCAAGAAGTTTTAAATCCACTCCTGAAGATGGAACACAAAATAAAATAGGCACTTATCTTTCTTTGGTAAATTATCAAGAGCCAATCCTATTTCATCAGCTATGTTTATTACAGCTACAGCTCCAAATCCTTTGGTGGTTGATCTTATAGCACAAGCTACAAATTTAGAAGTGCATTTAACTTAGGGGTAATAGGCTTTAGGGATGTTTTTACCTGGTATAGCTGCTATGCTTTTGATGCCTTTGATGCTTTATTTTCTCTCTCCGCTAGAAATTAAATCCACGCCTAATGCTTCTACTTTTGCTAAAGATAAATTAAAAGAACTTGTAAAAATGAAAAATAGTGAAAAAATCATGCTCAGTGTTTTTATCTCGCTTTTACTTTTATGGGCTGGAGCTTTGGGCTAATTTCTCTTGATGCGACTAGTGTGGCTTTGCTTGGGTTGTCTTTGGTGTTGATTAGTGGAGTTTTAACTTTTGGGGAAGTTTTGGCTGAAAAAGCTGCTTGGAATACTTTAGTATGGTTTTCAGCTCTTGTAATGATGGCAACTTTACTTGGCAAACTTGGTGTTACACAGTTTTTAGCTGAAGCTTAAGGTGAATTTGCTTCTGCTATGGGACTTGGGGAAATTTCTATTATGATATTTTTAAGCCTTGCTTTTTTTATATACACACTATTTCTTTGCTTCTACTACAGCTCATATATCAGCAATGTTTTTTGTTTTTTATAGTGCAGCTTGCCAGGAGCACCACCACTTTTTTATGCTTTTATTATGATAGCTTCAGGTAATGTTATGATGGCATTAACTCACTATGCAATAGGAACAGCTCCTGTTATTTTTGGAACAGGCTGTGTAACTCTTAAAAAATGGTGGAGTATAGGTTTTGTGATTTCCATAGTTGATATAGTAGTGATGATAGCTGTTGGGCTTATTTGGTGGAAAATTTTAGGATTTTATTAATAATTTCTAGGAATTAATTCCTAGAAATTATTCTATAAAACCGCTTGCTATGACTTTATCATGATCATAAAAGACTGCCATTTGTCCGCTAGCAAGTCCATAAACAGGATCTTTTAGGATGATTTTTGCACTTTTATCTTCATAAATTTCTACCTTGCAAGGTGTGGATTTTGAACGATAGCGGATTTTTACTTCGCAAACAAGCTCTTTAGCGTCTATAAAAAGATTGATATTTTTTAGGTTAAATTCACTGATTTTAAGTTCTTCTTTGGTTCCTACGATGATTTGGTTTTGCTTAGGATTGATTTTTAAAACAAAATGTGGTTCATGTGCCCCACGCACTTCAAAGCCTCTTCTTTTGCCTATGGTATAGTGCATATAGCCCTCATGTTTGCCTACTACTTTTCCGCTACTATCTAATACTTCTCCAGGAATTTTTGTATCCATAAACTGATCTAAAACTTGCACATAAGTATCTTCAACAAAGCAAATTTCAGAACTTTCCTTTTGGGTGGCAAAAGATTTTAAAACCTCGATAGTGGAAGCAAATTTTTTCACATCTTCTTTTTTCATTTCGCCTAGCGGAAAAATAAGATATTTTAAAGCTTCTTTATCTGCACTGGCCAAAAAATAGCTTTGATCCTTGCTTTCATCTACTGCGGTTTTTATTAAGTTGTTTTCAAGTCTTGCATAATGCCCTGTGGCAAGTTTTTCACAACCTAAACTTTTAGCAAATTCTAAAAGTTTTCCAAGTTTGATAAAACGGTTACATAAAGCGCAAGGATTTGGTGTTTTACCCTCTTTATAAGTATCCACAAAAGGCATGTAAACTTTGTTTTTAAAATCTTCTTGTAAGTCTAAAATATGATAAGGAATTTGCAAAAAGTTTGCAACTTTTTCTACTTTTTTGATATTTTCTTCGTGATAATTTGGTTTGCCATGAAGTTTCATATAACAACCTATAACTTCATGACCTAAATTTTTAAGTTTATAAGCAGTGACTGTACTATCAACTCCACCGCTCATAGCGACTAGAATTTTCATTAAATTTCCTTTAAAGTATTAATTATAAAATCCAAGTCGTCAGTGATTTTATACTTTAACTCATCTCCTTTAGAAATCACTTCAAGTTTGAGTAAAGAATTTCTGACGAACTCATCAAAACCTCGCCAAAATTCACTCCCAAACAAAATAATAGGAACATCTTTTTTAAATTCTAATTGTTTTAATGTAAGAATTTCACACAATTCATCAAGTGTTCCAAAGCCGCCTGGGAAGATCACAAAAGCTAGACTCTTTTCAATAAGAGCCATTTTGCGTATGGCTAAGCTCTCAAAAGTAATATTATATTCTACAAAATCATTAAGTTTTTGCTCGTGAGGTAAAAATATATTAAACCCTACAGAACTCATTGAATTTGTATTATTTTTTTGTGAAAAAGCACCTTCGTTGGCTGCACGCATAATACCACCACCTCCACCACTTATCACACAAAAACCATTTTGAGCACATTTTTGTGCCAAAATTTTAGCCTGCTGATAATAAAAATTATCTTCTTTAAGTCTTGCTGAACCAAAAAAAGTTACGGCATTTTTTAGGTTTGGTATGTTAGCAAATTTTTCTAAATCTTGGCTTATTTTTTCATTCATTTTTCAACCTTTAGTTAAAATAAATTCCATTCTAGCTAAAAATTTATAATAAGTTCTTTATTATATAAGTTTTAATAGGTTTATTTTATTAAGATTAGGAATTTAAAGACTTTTAAATCCTTAAGCTTTAATATCTATACTTTTTGGTGTAGAATTTAAAGAAAGGATTTTATTAAATTCTCCTGCATCATCATCACTAAATTTCATACCAAAAAGAAGTTCTAATTCTTTACTAGTGCTAAATTTACCTTCTAATAGTTTTTTTACAAGTTCGTTTCTTGTGCTATCATCTTTGTAAGTTTCTTTGTTTTTACTTTCGCCTTGAATGGCTTTGAAGGGTTTTTCACTTTGTTGAGTGATAATTTCATCATCACTAGAAAGCAACATTTTATCACCCATAGCCATTTCGTATTCTTTCACAAATTCATCGTATCTTTGCTTAAAATCTATGTATTTAGTTTTAAACTCATTTAAGCTTAAATCTTTACTTATAAGTGCGTCAAATTCTTTATAAAATTCATCGGCTTTTTTGATGATGTCGTAGCCCAAATGAAACATCTTAGAATAAGAAACAAAAAAACCTAACATCATTTTCTCCGTAGTTGGGTCCCATTTTGTATAAGCAGGATTAAAATCTTTTAAAGGGGATTTTTCTATTTTATTGGGGTCTTTTAAAGCATTTGACTTCATAAAGTTGTTAAATTCTTGCATATCTTTTTTGCTAATACTTTCATCAAGTCCGAATATTTTAGGATTATACTCAAATTTTTTTCCACGATAAGGCAAAGCACCTTCTCCTGTTATAACGGCTACTCCGTGTTTGTTGATTTTAAAATCAATATTTTTATCTTGTTTAAAATTTGAAGTGTTATAATCATAGTTTAAATTTGAGTTTAGACTATTTATCATTAGTTTTTCCTCTTTACTTGATAGAATACCCACCAAGATATCTTTCTAAAAAGTCTTTATAGTTTGAACTGATTTCCTTAACTACTCTGTAATTATTCAAAGACAGGACTTGATTTTACTCTATACCAAGAACCTGATTGTTCGTTGATTACAGCCACTCCATAAGAAAAATACACAAATCTTTTCCCTAAATTAGAAATACCAATATTTCTTTTCACAGTATATCCAAGAAAGTTACGATAAGGGTCATCGCCCACTATACTCATAGTTTCCCAAAGTCTTTTTTGATTGATATAGGAATGCTTACCATTAACCAAACAATTTGTAGTTTCTATACCGCACATTCCACCAAATCGAACAAGTCCTTCTCTATTCCAATAATATTGATCTCCGTTACTATCTTGAAATAAAGTTAATTCCAAATTCCAATCAGGTTTGGCAAAGGCTATAACTTCATTATCACTAAGTCGTTTTAAATAGGTTATATACCCACCCTTCACTTCTTTCATCTCTTCAAGGCTGAGTTCTTTGACACCCGGGCTTGTATCGCTTAAGGCACCTTTTGTGAGTTTAGCTAAAAAATCCTCAGCAAAACAGAACTAGTCAGTAAAGAAGTTAAAGCTAATAAAGCAAAAATCTTTTTCATTGAAAATCCTTTCATAAATTCTTTTTGTAAGTTCTTTAAAACTACTATCGACTTATTCTAGCAAAAGTTTAATCTTGCTTTGAAAGTTAAGTGAATTTTCTTTAAATACTTAAAATTTTATTCTCGGTTTGTTTGCTTTTGTAACAAATTTTCATTTTTATCTTAAATTATATTAAGCAAGTAAAAATATTTAAAGATTTTAAAATATTTTATCTTAGAATAATAAACTTTTCAATATCAAGGATTAAATTTTAAAATTAACTTGAGCTGATTATTTAAAATGTAAGGATTGACAATGAAAAAAATTTTCTTAACATTTATGGTTTTAGTTAATTGTGTTTTTGCTAGTGATGAGCTAAATATAGACAGTTTATTTAAAAAGCAAATAGGCTTAAGAAGCATTACAAGCTTTTCTTTACTTAGCACAGGAAATGCAAACTCGTATTCTCTTTATCCTAATATAACAATAGGCGGAGATCCTACAATTTGGAATGATACAAAGCAGGTGTTTTTAACTCAAACTTTCATTTATACCCTAACACCTAAGTTTGACATACTTATTTCAGGGGGCGGAAGTTATGCAAGACAAGAATATACAAATTTTTTCACAAATGCATATTCCCATAAAGATCGCATAGGATTTGATAATCTATGGCTAGGTTTTATTTATACAGGCGATAGTATTGCAGATTTAATTCCACAAATTACCTTTCAAACTGCAGTTGTTCAAAGAGAAAAAGCAATCAATCAAACCAAAAACTTTTATCTAAAATCACAAAGCTTACAAGCTAGTTTAAGGGGATATAGCGATCCTGTAGTTTATAGTATTTATACAGGGTTTGGTTATAATCAATCAAGAAAATTTAAAACCCTTAAAATAGAGTATGGAAATAGTATTTATGTGGGTGGGGATTTATCTATTATTCTAAGTCCTAAAATTACTTTAGATTTAGGAGCAGAGCAAAGATTTCAAATGAAACAAAAAATCAATGGCTATCAAAATTCTGAAGTGCGTTCTATTCCAACTTTAAGTTTAGGTTCTACTTATAGCATTAATTCAGATACCGCAGTTTCTGTTAATGCTAGTTTTGGAGGAAGCTCTGCTTCTCCTGATAGCATATTTGGGATAAGCTTATGGAAAAAATTCTAAAAATTTTATTATTTTTTACCCATTCTTGCTTTGAGTACAAAAGCCGAATGGGTAGTTAAGTCTTATCAAGAAATTAAAAACGAAAGAGTAATAAGACAAACTTATGAGCAATCTTGTGGTGCTTCATCTTTAGCAACTTTACTTAATATACTTGATGATCAAAAAAAGTTTGATGAACTTGAACTTTTAAAGATTATGAGCGGACAAGAACTTTATACGGATATGGTAAGCTTTGCAGATTTAAACGATGCAGTTAAAAAACTGGGCTTTCAAAGCAATTCATATCAAATCAATAGAGAAAACTTGGATAAACTTGTAAATATTCCAATGCTTGTAAAAATTGAAGATGATCCACGCTTTCCACATTTTGTTATAATTATCAATCATAAAGGTAATTATTTACAAGTGCTTGATCCAAGCCATGGAGAATATATAAGTTCTAAAAGTCAATTTTTTAGTATTTGGGATAGATATAATAAAGGTGGTTATGCTTTAATTGTTGCTCCTAAAAAAGAGCTAAAACCTTTTAAGTTAAACACTCCAAAATCTTTACATTTTGATTTCAGCCCTTTTAGTTTGTTTTAGTTTTAATTCGTTTATATTTATTATTCTTAATTTGTAGGCTAAAACTTTTTATCTTAGTTGTTCTAATCTTTCTTTTTTAGAACCAATTTCTGTAATTTGAACGCCGAAGTTACCATCGACAATTACTACCTCGCCATAAGCAATTCTTTTATCCCCAATTAAAATTTCAAGCGGATCGTTTGCAAGTTGATTAAGCTCCACAACTGAACCTATATCCATAGTTAAAACATCTTTTAAAAGCATTTTTTTATTGCCTATACGCACACGAACAGGCAAACGCACATCCATGATAAGATTGATATTTTTAAGCTCTTCGCTAAGCATTATCGCTTTTTCTTCAGTATTGTGATTAGAATCAGTGCTTGTATTTCCTGTTTCAGCAGGTTTCCCGCTTAGGATGTTATGGAGTGTTTGATCCATGGCTAAAGAAACTTGTTCTTCTAAATCGCCTATTTTTACATCATATAAAAATAATTTTTTAAAATCTTTAAAATCTACGCTTTCAGGCACAAATTCACAAGATTCTATGCTAAAATCCATTTTTGGAATGTCTTTTTGGGCTCCTAAGGTTGTAGAAAATGCTGAAATGATATTTTGGATGGCTTCTTTAGCTGCATCCATTTCATCAGGACCTAGTTTATCGTTTTTGGTGATCTCTTCTTCACCCATCATCCATTCACCAATAGCACTCATTAAAATAGCACCAGCTAAAATTCCTATTTTTCCACCATTTGCTATATTAAATATAGCATACACTAAAGGTGCTTTTAAAGTATCGCTTGTATTGACATCAAATTCTTTATATTCGCTAAATTCAGCACTTTTTCCTGTTAAACCTTCAATGGTGCTGATGCATTCATTTGTAAACATTTTTAAAAAATCATTGATCATATTTCTTCATCCTCCTCTTCAGGCTCATCATAAACACTAGCTTTAGCTTTACGCTCTTCTTCGTATTTTTCCAAAATTTCTTTGATTTCATCTTTATCTGTGCGTATAAGTTCTAAAATTTTAATAGATTTTCTAAAACGATGCAATCCAATTTGTGCTAAGAAAACATCTTTTTTATCGATGCTTACTATAGCTTTATCATCTGCTTCTCTATCAAGTCTTAAGATATCGCCTTGTTTAAGTTCTAAAAATTCATGAACATTAATTAAGGTTTTTCCTAAAATTGCCTCATATACCACTTCAGCACGACCGATTAAAGTTTTAAGTTCTTTGTTGCGTGATTTTTTGGCTGAGGTTTCACCCATCATAATATCACGGTTTGCTAAACGGCTTAATATACTTTCTAAATGTACTACAGGATAGCAGATATTTACCATTCCGCTTGAATTTCCTATGATGATTTCCATTACTACCATGATAACAATCTCATTTTGAGATACGATTTGTACAACATTTGGACTTGATTCTTTAGCTTCTATACTAGGATAAATTTCAGTTACGGTAGCCCAGCTTTCTTTAAGTCTTTGCATAATGATACGCAAAATAGAATCAAGCAAATTAAGCTCAATATCCGTAAGCTCACGCGAAGCTTCATAGCTATCACCTTGTCCGCCCAAAAGTCTATCTATCATAGGAAAAGCTATGCTTGGATTGATTTCTAAAACACAGTTTCCATCTAAAGGTTTGATAGAAAAAACGTTAAAACTTGTTGGGCTTGGCAAAGACATTAAAAACTCTCCATAAGTCATCTGATCGACTGAATGAAGTTTAGTTTCAACAATACTTCTCATCATCGATGAAATTTGAGAGGCTAAATTTCTTGCTAATTTATCATGTATGCCTTTAATCGTCCTAAGTTGTTCTTTTGAAACTCTGTTTGGACGCTTAAAATCATATACAACGATATTTCTTTCATCTTTTTCATCTTTTGAATTTGAGGCTATGGGTGTGTCGGTGTTATCATCGACAACTTCAAGTAGAGCATCAATTTCTTCTTGGGAGAGTATCTCAGCCATTACACTAGCCTTTCTCTAAGTTTTTTAAGAAGTTTTTTGTGAATTTGTGAAATTCTGCTTTCACTGATTTGTAAAATTTCACTGATTTCTTTTAGGCTTAATTCTTCATAATAATAAAGCTGAATAATTAACTGATCGCGCTCTTTAAGATCATCTAGCACTTCGTGAATTTTTTCTAAAAGTTCTTCTTTTTCAATTTTTTCTAAAGTATTGTCTTCATTATAAAGTTCGATTTGCTCATCAATGGGCAGGGTATAGCTAATAGCATGAGCTGTTCTTACTTCTTTGATTTTTTCTACATCTAAATCAAGTTTTTTGGCTAGATACTCATCATCAGGTTCGCATTCATGTTCTAAAAAATATTCATCCATGATTGCATCAATATCTTTAATAATTTTACGATTATTTCGACTCATTACATCAAGACTTCTAAGATAATCAAGCATAGAGCCGTTAACTCTTTTTCTTGCAAAACCCCAGAAGTTATCATTTTGTTCTTTATCGTAACGGCGTGAAAGCTTTATCATTTCTTCAACGCCTATGCTAATAAGATCATTAACATCTATACTTGAAGGCAAGCGTTCTTTTAGTCTAAAAGCCATAGCACGCAGAGCTGGCATGTAAGAAAGCACAAGCTCATCTTGCTCTTTCTTTAGCATTTGTGCATAAGCTTTAGGCGGCTCTTTTAGCATTTCTTCGTCTTTCTTTGAATTCATTTTTCTTTAGCTCTTCTCTTTCTTCATTGAGCTTTTCTAAAATTATATCCATTTTCTTTTCACGAATAACTAAATCGTTGATAATATTATTGCTAGTTTTTTCATAATCGTGTTTATTAAAGATTCTGCCACTAATTTTCTTTACATCTATAAAATTCATAATAGCAATATGAACAAAAACATAAAACATAAAAGTAATAAAACAAGTAAAAATCAGTATATCAAAGGCTTCATCTATACTAATAATGCTAAATGCAAGTCCTATAAAAAATCCACAAACAGTGAAAAATGCTACGTAATTTTCTGGCCTCATAATCTCTTCTCTTTATTGCTAAAATCTTTCAATAATTTTTCTAAAAAAACTTGAAAAACTACGATTTGAAACATTATCAAGCACTTTCCGTTCCAATCTATATAAAAGCTTGGAAGCTAGGGCTTTAATCTCATCACTTGAGGCTGTGTTTTCATCGCTAAATAAAGTTCTTTTTTTAATACTACCACTTACATCTTTAGAAGCGCTTAAATGACCTAAGAATTCTAAATTTAAAGGATTTTTAATGTTTGCATCTGCAACTTTTTTAATATTTTCAAAAACTTTTAAAGCTTCATTTTCATTTTTTACAACATTAAAGAGCATTAGTAAATTTTCTTTTGTCTTAGAAGTTGTTTTTATGGTTGCATACGCATCAGTGATTGCTGCAGGATCAGGAACAGTTACTACTATAACTTCATCAGCCATTTCTAAAAAATTTAAAATATTTCCACCAATACCCGCGCCTGTGTCGATAATAAGAAAATCAAGTTCATCTAAAATACTTGCTTGATTTAAAAATCTCTCGTAAATATTTTTATCATTATATTTTAAAATCTCATCTCCACTTTCGCCTGGGATGAGCCATAAATTTGGCTTAACTTCTATTAAAATGTCTTCCAAGGAGCATTCTCCGCGTAAAACATGCAAGAGATTTTTTTGTATGCGTACATTTAAAATGACATCCAAATTTGCCAAGCCAATATCAGCATCAAAAAGCCCAACTTTATAGCCATTATTTGCTAAAACATTGGCTAGATTCGCGCTAATCGTACTTTTTCCAACGCCACCTTTTCCACTTGTAATAGCTATAAAATGAGTGTTTTGGGATTTTTTGGTTCCATTTTGACTCATGAGATTGCGAAGTTTATTTGCTTGGTTATTCATTATTTTTTCCTTTGTTAAACCCTTCTAAAATACAATGAACTAGAAAATCACTATTGGCTACTTCTAAATCATCTGGCACTTCTTGTCCTATAGAGAAAAAGCTTAGAGGAATATTTGTTTCATAAACAAGAGAGAAGATATTTCCAAAAACCTTTGTTTCATCAAATTTAGTAATAATCAAAGTATCAATATTTAAGAATGAAAAATTTTTATAAATTTCCATTAAATCTTCATGTTTGGTGTTTGCAGAAACCACTAAATTTACATCAATTTCTGCATTTGAGTGCATTAAAAATTCTTTAGTTTTAGCAAGTTTGCTTTGATCGTATTGTGAATTTCCTATAGTATCAACTAAAATTACTTCGCAATTATTTAAGCTTTTTATCGCTTCATCTAAATCCTTTGGTTCTATGCTATCAATAATAGGAAGTTTCATCATTTTTGCATACTGAAAAAGTTGCTCAACTGCACCGATTCTATAAGTATCAAGCGTAATAATACCTGTTTTATAACGCTTATCTCCATAAGCATAGCGAAAAGCTAACTTAGCTAAGGTTGTTGTTTTTCCGACTCCTGTTGGGCCTACTAGCATCATGATTTTTTGTTTTTTTATATCGCTTTCAACACGACAAGGCAAGATATTTCTTAAAAGTGAGTGAAAATATCTTTGAACCGCATCTTTGTTGGTTTTCATAGCAGCTGGCATATTTTCTATAGTTGCTTTCATAATCGCTTCTAGATGATTTTCAAGCATTCCACTTTCTTTGGCTTGTTTATAAATACTTGCAAATTCAGGAGGTATCATAAGATTTTTTCTAGCTTCAGCTTTATCGTCCCACATCATATCTGCAAGAAGATCTATTTTATCATTAAGCTTGTTGATTTGTTTTTCAAATTGCTTTTCAAAATTTTCTATTTTTTTATTATAATTTGGATTAGGGGTGTAATTTTCTAAAGGTGTGTTTGTGACTTTAGAAATTTCATTGCTAACTTCACTTAGTTTTTCTTTGAAATCATCAAAGCCTAGAGTCTTATTTTGATGAGGGTTGATTTTGTTTTGTGGAAAATCTTGATAGGTTTTTTTAGTTAAGTCATTGTTTTTTACAGTGTTTAAATTTGTATTTAAGCGAGTGTTTGAGAAATCCAAGACTACATCTTCATCTTCTTGAGGGATTTGAGATCTAATTTTTTCTTCTGCAAGAGAGGTAGAAGATGGTTTTGGCGAGCTTTTTTTTGCAGGTAAAGATTTTCCTTGTTTTTTTAAGTGTTCTTCATAGTCGCTTTCTTCTATGGCTACCATAACCTCATAAAGCGCACTGCGATTTAAGGTTTTAGGACGAATTTGTTTATTTGTTATAATTAAAGCTTTATCTCCGTAATCTTCTTTTACTTTGGGTATAATTTGTTCTGTATCTTCAACAGTAAAAGTATGTATAAGTTGTCCCATTTATATTCCTTATATCATGCCTAAAGGCAAAATTACACTCACTCTTTCTTTAGCCCCTTTATGAGGCACCTCACACCACTTATCACGCTTGACTTTTTGTGAAAAGTATAAAAGATCTAAATCAAGCGTTCTAGGAGCGTTTTTGAAAGTTCTCTTGCGTTTAAATTTTACTTCATAGTAAAGTAAAACTTTCAAAAGTGCTCGTGCATGCAAATTAGTTTGTATCAACATAACAGCATTGGTAAAATCTTTTTGCTCTTTAAAACCAAAGGCTTCATTTATCAACATAGGAGATGTGGATAAAATTTTAAATCTTTTATCATCCATCATTACTCGAAAAAGCATATCAAATCTTTTTTTTTCGGGTTCTATATTGCTTCCTAAGCCTATAAGAGCTAAATATTTAAAAGATCGTATATTTTGACTAAAAAAAGGAAAAAAACGACTTTTTTCAAAGTGTTTTACTCCTTGAATTTTTAGCATTATTATTTATTCGTTTGTTGTGCTTGTTGCATTGCGCGCAAATTTTTTATTTGTTCGCAAATTTGAATTATACCCATTAAAGCCAAGTGATAGCCAAAAGGACCAAAACCAACAATAGTTCCAGAACATACAGGCGCTATAAGACTTTTTTGACGAAATTCTTCTCTGCGATAAACATTGCTAATATGTACTTCAATTGTAGGCAAAGCTACTGCTGCAATAGCATCGCGAATAGCTACTGAAGTATGAGTATAGCCTGCTGCATTGATAATAATTCCATCAACTGTTCCAAGGCATTCTTGAATTTTATCTACGATTTCACCTTCAAAATTACTTTGGAAAAAGTCAAGTTCTACATTGTTTTGCGATGCTGCAAGTTTCATTTGCTCATGAATTTCTTCCATTTTCATAGCACCATAAATTCCCACTTCTCTTACGCCAAGCATATTAACATTTGGGCCTTGGATAATCATTATTTTCATGGATTTAACCTTAAAAATTTATTTTTAACCTTTTATTATAACATTTTAAAAATAAATTTTTGCTACAATGTAATTTTTGAAAGGAAAATCGTGTTTATAGTTGCTGCAAGATATCTTTTTTTATGCGATGAAGATTTTACAATACTAGAAAATCAAGCCTTTGTTTTTGAAGATAAAATTTTAGAATTGGGTGAATTGGATAATTTAAAAAAAAAATATCCTAAGGCTAAAATCATCAAAACACCTAAAAATTCGGTTATTTTACCTGCTTTTATAAATCCTCACACACATTTAGAATTTAGTGCAAATTCAACAACTTTACATTTTGGAGAATTTTTAATTTGGCTTAAAAGTGTTATAAATTCTCGTTCCATATTAAATGCACAGGCCAAAGAAGAATTAATACTTCAAAGCATTAAAAAAATGCAAAAAAGTGGTATAGGCACTATAGGTGAAATTTCAAGTTTTGGGAGTGATTTAGATCCTTGCTTAAAGGCTAGTCACAAGGGTATGCGTATAGTATTTTTTAATGAAATTTTGGGTACAAATGAAAATCAAGTTGAAGATAAAAAACAAGAATTTTTAAAAAGATTTGAAAATTCTTTGAAATTTAAAAATGATTTTTTTATCCCGGCAATTTCGATTCATTCTCCTTATTCAACTCATCCTAGTTTGGCTCATTTTGCTCTTGATTTAGCTAAAAAGCAAAATTTACTAGCTAGTACGCATTTTTTAGAAAGTAAGGCTGAAAATATCTGGCTTAGAGAGTCTAAAGGGGGTTTTAAAAAATGGCTTGAAAATTTCACACTTCATCCTAAGCCTCTTTATACACCAAAGGATTTTGTTAAACTTTTTAAAGGAGTAAGGACTCTTTTTACGCATTGTGTTTATCTAAAAGAATATGAATGGTTAGATAAAAATTTACATTCTATTACACATTGTGCATTTTCAAATCGCCTTTTAAGTCAAAAAAGCTTAGATTTAAAAACGGCTTTAAAAAGTGGATTAAATATCCATTTAGGAACCGATGGACTTAGCTCAAATATTTCATTGTCTTTACTTGATGAAATGCGCGCGAATTTGCTTATACATAAGAATTTTGATTTATTAGAGTTAGCCTCTAAGCTTTTGCAAATGGTAACACTTTATCCTGCAAGGGCTTTAAATTTAAATTTAGGAGAGCTTAAAAAAGGTAAAATTGCTGATTTTAACGTATTTGAGCTAGGAGAATGTGATAAAAAGCAAGCTCCTTTGCAGTTTATTTTAAATGCTAAGGAAGTGGATAAATTATTTATAAAAGGAAAAGAATGCAAATTTTAAAATCATTTTTTAAGGCTTTAGGATGCGGTATAAAATTTATCAATACTTATTTTAAAACCTTTGTTTTATTGTTGATTGTTATATGGATTTTAATACCTAGTGCAAATTCAAGCTCTAATCTTGCAAATTTAGAACGCATTGATTTAAAGGGTGAAATTTTTGACAGCTCTGCGGTTTTGGAAAAAATTATCAATGCTAAAAATGATAGCAATATCAAAGGAGTGCTTTTTGTTATAGACTCTCCTGGTGGAGCTTTTGCTCCTAGCATGGAACTAGCTCTAGCTATAAAGGATTTAAAAATTAAAAAGCCTGTGCTTGTTTATGCAAGCGGAACTATGGCAAGTGGAAGTTATTTAGCAGGAGTTGGAGCAAATAAAATTTTAGCCAATCCGGCAAGTTTTATAGGCTCTATCGGTGTGATTATGCAAGGAGCTGATTTAAGCGGATTGGCTAATAAACTCGGTATTAAAGAACAAACTATTCAAGCGGGTGAATTTAAAAGTGCTGGAACTTTTGCAAGAGCTTGGAATGAGAATGAAAGAAATTTTTTACAGGGTTTAATTGATCAAAGTTATGATCTTTTTACAGGTTTTGTTGCCAAGGAAAGAGCATTAGATCTTAACAAAAAAGATCAATGGGCAAATGCAAGAGTGTTTTTAGCTGCCAAGGCTAAGGAGCTTGGTCTTATAGATGGGCTTAGTAATTATGAAAATGCTAAAAAGGAGCTTGAAAAACTTGCTAATGTTTCAAATCCTGTTTGGAAAGAAGAAGATAAGATTGATAAATTTCTTAACCGCCTAGAAGGACAAGCATCAAGCTTGATAAGTAAAAGCTTAATCGAAATCGCTTATAAGACTAATAGCAGTTTTATAAACGCTAGATGAAATATATAAATATTTTTATTTAATTTTTGTAATATTTTTATGCAATAATTATTTATATCTTAGATAAGGAGTAAAATAATGAAAAAAAATATTGTTTTTTTCGAAGTTAAAGGTGGGAGTGATAAAGGTGAAGATGGTTATAGAAAAGATACTATGCCTATGGTAAATGCCTTAAAAGCTAAGGGTTGGAATGCTGAGGTGATTTTTTTTGAAGTGGGTAAAAAAGATGAAATTTACAAATATGTAAAAGAAAATTTTGATGGTTATGTTTCTCGCATCAATCCTGGCAATCTTAAAGAAGAAAATGAGTATTTTGATATGTTAAGAAAACTTTGTGCCGATAAGCTTGTAGGTATGCCTCATCCTGATGCTATGATAGGTTATGGTGCTAAAGATGCACTTACAAAATTAGCAGATACTGATCTTGTTCCAAGCGATACTTATGCTTACTATGATATTAAGACTTTTAAAGAAAATTTTCCAAAAAGTTTGGCTAAAGGTGAAAGGGTTTTAAAACAAAATCGTGGCTCTACAGGAGAGGGAATTTGGCGTGTGAGTGTAGAGGGTAATGTTAGTGGAGATAGTTTGCCTTTAAACACAAAAATCAAATGTACAGAAGCTAAGGATAATCATGTAGAACATAGAGAGCTTGGGGAATTTATGGAATTTTGTGAGCAATATATCATAGGTGATAATGGTATGCTTGTGGATATGACTTTTTTACCGCGCATTAAAGAAGGTGAAATCAGACTTTTAATGCTTTATAACACCCCTGTAAATGTAGTGCATAAAAAACCAGCCGAAGATGCTGATGCTTTTTCTGCTACGCTTTTTAGTGGGGCAAAATATCGCTATGATAAGCCAGAAGATTGGAAAACTTTGGTGGATATGTTTTTAGGCGAGCTTCCTAAGGTAAGGGAAAAATTAGGCAATTACGACTTACCATTGATTTGGACGGCTGATTTTATTTTAGATACTGATGAAAAGGGCAATGATAAATATGTTTTAGGCGAGATTAATTGTTCTTGTGTAGGTTTTACTTCTCATTTAGAACTTGCTGATGAAGTAGCTTCAAATATTATTAATATTGTAAGTAAAACTAAGGCTTAGTCTTTAAGCTTAATGTCCATTTTATTATTGCAAAATGGACATTCTTTTTCTATTGTTTTTAAGTTTGAGCTATATTCTATCGGGAAAAAATTTTCACAAAATGAGCATTTTGTATCTTTGGTTAGTATAGGATAGGAATAGTCAAATTTATCCAAAATAAAATATTTTATTTTTTTATCCTTAAATTTCCTTCTTTGTCTAACTTATACTTTATTTATTATTTTAACGCATAAATAGTTAATTAGAAATTTTCTGAATATTTTTTATAAAACTGTATGGCTTCTTTACATTTTTTACATTTAAATTTTACACCCTTAAGTTGAATTTTTTGATGAATTTCAAAAGGTACATCATGCATTTGTCCTACGCATTCACATGTATAAAGATAAACTGTATTTTCATCATCTTTTTCTTCTTTGACTTCTTCAAAGCTTACTTCCCCATCATCTTCAGAAGTTAAAGAAGATCTTCTGTATTGTTCAACTTTCACATCTTTATAGAGTATATGTTCTAAAAGCCATTTTTTAGAAACTGTGTAAAGCTTCTCTTTTAAATCATTAGTGGTTTTTATGTTTTGTATAAGATAAGACATATCACGAATGATATTTTATGCATGATTTTGTGTTCATTTAAATAAGGATAATGAATTTCTTGCATATAATCTTCTTCATTACTAAAATGTTCTTTCATATAGTTAAAAAGTTCTGTTAAAATTTCTTTGAGTTCTTCTCGTTTTACAAATTTATAAACAGCACTTTCAACCTTGCTTGCAAGTTCACAAAGTTTTTGGTGTTGAATGTCAATCATTGTGTCATGAATACTGTATTTTTCATTCCAAGTTGGAATTAGTTTATTTAAAAGCACCTTCTTTAATTTTTATATTTAAAATTAATTTAATATATTTGAGTGAAATATTACATAATATTTTATTAAAATATTATTAATTAGAAATTATTTATTTTATTTATATTTGTATAATATAAAAAATATATATAATTAATATTAAAAATTAAGACTTACTGATTCTAGTATAGAATCAGTAAATAATAATATGTGCAATTTGTGGCCCATGAACACCAAAAACAGTGATAAGTTCTATATCTGCTGTTCTTGAAGGCCCTGCTATAAATAAGATATTAGTAGGTAAAATTTCATTTTCTTTTTTTACTAAATTTAAAGCTTCGCTAAGACTTTTAACAACATTTTCTTTTTTAAGCAATACTATGCAAAGTTTAGGTGCAAGGCTTAGCATTCTAGGTTGGGTTTTACTTGAAGGTATAAGTGCAACTCCGTGAGAGCTTACCCCTGCTCTTGCGTGAATGATGGAAAAATCACTATGAAAAACTTCAGATCTTAAATTTTCGATTTCTTTATCAAAGCAAATCTTTTTTTCTGCTTTGATTTGTTCTAAATTTAAATTTAAATCCGCTCCATAAATCATACTTTTAAAGCTATATTTTGCGACAATTTCATTGATTTTTTCTTCTAAGGTATCTTTTGTAGCATTTTCAACGATGTATTTGTTATCGCTCATTTTTTGCTTCATTTCTGTAAGCATATCTTGGGTTGTCTGGATATGTTCTACAGGATCTATACTTTCAATGCGTGTGAAAGTTGTTTCTTTGTAAGCTTTTTTAAGATGTTCTAAAATATTTGCTTTGCTTTTGCTTGAAATTTCATCGATTTTACTCATAGCTTACTCCTTCTAGTTTTTGCACTTCTTTATAAAGATCCATTTTAATTTGAGGTAATTCTTTAAAAGCGTACCATTTTTTAATCACAGGCAAAATGCTTGCGAAATTTTGTACCGTCCAGTTGAAATAATGTGCTTTTGAAAGTGAAAAACGCCATTTATCGCCATTGGTTGCGATATTTTTAAATTGTTTAAAAGCAAAGGCTTCTAGGGCATTGTGATGAACATTATTTGCTCCTAAAGGTGGATTTTTACCTTGTCCTATTTTATCACATCTTAATTTGCGAATAAGATCAGCCAAAGGAATTTGGACTGGACAAACTTCAGAACAACGCCCACAAAGTGAACAGAAATTCAAAATATCTCCTGTATGATCTATACCAAAAATATTAGGACTGATTACTTCTCCTATAGGTCCTGGATAAGTGGTTTGATAAGCATGTCCGCCGATTTGATCATAAACAGGGCAAAAATTCATACAAGCCCCGCATCGAATACAACGCAAAGCCTCATAATAATCCTCATGAGCTAACATTTTAGAGCGATTGTGATCAAATAAAATCACATGTACTTCTTTAGGACCATCTAAATCTCCATTTTTTCTAGGACCTGTAATGATATTGTTATAAGTTGGTATAAATTGTCCTGTGGCTGAAGGAGTAAGTAAAGAAACCATAGTAGCCGCATCTTCAAAGCTTTCCATGATTTTTTCTATACCACAAAGTGCGATATGAATATCAGGTGCTGTAGTGCACATTCTACCATTTCCTTCATTTTCTATAAGCCAAAAAGCTCCTTCTCTTGACATGGCAAAATTGACCCCACTAAGTCCAAGTTTTAAGCCTTCAAAATCTTTTCTTAAATGTTCTCTAGCCACCGCATTTAAACTTTCGGGTTCATCGTTTTCTAAATTTGCTCCTAATTTTTCTTTGAAAATTTCTCCGATTTCATGGCGGTTTCTATGTATGGCAGGTACAACTATGTGTAAAGGGGGTTCTTCATTAAGCTGTAAAATAAGCTCTCCAAGATCGGTTTCTATAGCTTTTAAACCTTTTTTTTCTAGGTAGTGATTTAGGCCTATTTCTTCACTTGCCATAGACTTGCCTTTTAAAAGCTTGGTGATATTTTTTTCTTTCATGATTTCATAGACGATTTCACAGGCATCTTCATCACTACTTGCCCAATGCACCTTAATGCCATTTTTTGTAGCATTTTTTTCAAATTCTAAAAGTCTTTCTTCTAAGCTCATTAAGGCATTATTTTTAGCTTGCTTAGCTTTAGCTCTTAAGCCCTGCCAGTCTTTAAATCTAGCATCAATAACATTGAGTCTATTTTTTTGCAAAGTATGCATGGCAGTCATTAAATTTTCTTGCATTTGTTTGTCATTGAGTTTAATTTGAACGATTTGTTCGTGAGGAATTTTTTGACTCATAGTCTCCCTCCTTCTAAGCGTTTAAGTAAAAAGTCATATAAATGTATGCCTTTTATATCCAAACCCATTCTTTTCATTGTGCCATCTATATTTAAAAGACAACCTCCATCACCACTGATGAGATATTTTGCACCGCTATTTTGTATATCTTTGATTTTGCTTCTTACCATAGCATTTGAAATTTCAGGCTCTTTTACTGAAAAGGTTCCTCCAAAACCACAGCATTCTTCTTCGTATTGAAGTTCTACTAATTCTACGTTTTTTAGTTTTTTGATAAGATTTTTACTCGCTTGTATGCTTTTTTGCACTCTTAAAGCATGGCAATTAGAATGCCAAGTTACTTTTATAGGTACACCTTTATCTTCATAATCTACTTTTAAAACTTCATCAAGGTATTGTGAAAGTTCTATCACTCTAGAGCTAAAAGTTTTTATTTTGGAAAATTCAGGTCTGTTTTTAAAAAGCTCTTTATAGTCATGACTCATCATACCCGCACAAGAACCACTGGGTACAACGATGGGATAATCTTTATCAAATAAATCTACATTATATAAAGCGATCTCACGACTTTCATCGAAATAACCTGAGTTAAAAGAAGGTTGGGCGCAACAGGTTTGATTTTTTTTGAAAATCACTTCAATACCCTCACGCCTTAAAAGTTTTATCGCATTTAAAACGCTTTGTTGCATAGCAGTACTTCCTAAGCATGTGGCGTAAAAATACACTTTTTTCATCATTTTTCTCCTTTTAGGATAATTTAGGATAAATATTCTAATCCTGTAAAAATAAAAGCAAAGTAAAATTTCTAACAAATATTCTAAAAACGAATATTTGTTGAAATAAAACTTAAATTTTTTTAATTATTTCACTATAACTTCAGGGATGATTCCTTGTAAGAAAAAAGCTATAATGCAAGTCCAAATTCCTATTAAAATAATAAAAGCTACAGAATATTTTAATGTGAATTTGAAAAGATCAGATTCTTTTCCCACAAGTCCAACCGCTGCACAAGCTATAGCAATGCTTTGTGGACTGATCATCTTCCCAACAACCCCACCTACTGAATTAGCTGCTAAAAATAAAGCTTCGCTAATACCTAGTTTTTGAGCGCTTACTTGTTGCAAGGTTCCAAAAAGTAAATTAGCACTTGTATCAGAGCCTGTTAAAAATACCCCTATCCAGCCAATGATTGGTGAAAAGAAAGAAAAAGCATCACCTGTGTGTGCAAAAGCAAGTCCTAAAGTAGTGCTCATACCACTATTTTTAGAGATAAAAGCAAAGGCCACAACCAAACCTATGGTGATACAAGGTATAGCCATTTCTTTTAAGGTAACCCAAAAGCATTCTGCAGCATCTTCGGCTTTGATTTTTAAAATAGCTATAGTTAAAAAAGCGGCAAGTAAAATCGCTGTTCCTGCTTGAGCTACGGTTTTTCCATTGATTAAATCTACACCCAAGGCCAAAGATAAAGGCTTAGCTTCTCCTATGCCTGTGATAGAAGGGCTTAAAATTCCAGTTGTGATATTGCTAAATTGTAAAGTAATACTTGTATAGCTTAAAATTCCGTCCTTATCAAAGAGAGCTTTAAACCAAGGTTGTGTCCAAATGATAATACAAACAATGAGTAAAATAAAAGGTGACCAAGCTTTTAAAATTTGATTAAAACTTAAGGTGTTATCTTGAGTGAAATTGCTTTCATTGTCAAATCTAAAAATATTTTTTGGTTTCCAAAATTTCAAAAATACAGTCGTAACTGCTAAAGAAACCACAGCTGAAATAATATCAGGTAATTCCGCTCCTAGGTGATTTGAGCTTAAAAATTGAGTAGTTGTAAAACTTAGCGCCGCAACTAAAATAGCTGGAAAAGTTTCTTTAATACCTTTAAATCCATCCATTAAAAAAACTATGAAAAAAGGTATAGTAAGGCTTAAAGGAACTAGCATTCTACCTACCATGGCAGAAACTGAATGCTGTTCTATGCCGACAAGATTTGCCATAGCAATAATAGGAATTCCCACCGCACCAAAAGCAACAGGAGCGGTATTTGCGATAAGACAAAGCCCTGCAGCTTGTAAAGGACGCAAGCCAAGTCCTACTAAAAGTGCAGCGGTTATAGCCACAGGGCCACCAAAACCTATAGCACCCTCTAAAAATGAACCAAAACAAAAACCTATTAAAATCACTTGAATTCTATGATCTGGAGTAATGCTCATCACGCTTTTTTTAATGATTTCAAAAGAACCTGACTTGATAGAAAGTTTGTAAAGAAAGATTGCCGCGATGATAATCCAAGCTATAGGCCACATACCATTTGTAAAGCCTTGAATAAAACTTGCACCCACTAAATTCCAAGGCATTTTATAGGCAAATAAAGCTACTAAAGTAGCAAGTATAACAGTTAAAAAACCTGCTTGATAGCCTTTAAGTTTTAAAACAACCAAACAAACTAAAAAACATAGTATAGGTAAAAATGCCACTAAAGCACTTAGCCAAATGTTTGAAAAAGGGTCATAAATTTGTTGCCATGTTAAAATTTGTTCCAATTTTTCCTCCTTGATAATTATTATGTATAAATTTATTGTAACAAAAAATTACATTAAAATAAAAAAATTATAGAGTAAGGTAAATTACATTGTATTATTATTAATTATTTTGTGTATTTTAGTAATATCATAAATATTAAATAAATATAAAAATAGAACAAGATAAAAATCTTATTCTAAAGGGGTAGCAGCTGTTAAAGGTGGGGTTATAATCATTAGTTCATTTACTTCAGCAAAAAAAATAGGATCTAGGGTGCAAGGGGCTATTCCAAAGCGTTTTTGTATAGGAATATTTGGATTAAAAAAAGTTACTATACATTCATCAGATTCCAAAACTAAAGAACGAATTTGCACAGCTGAAGTTGTTGTTGGCATTATAGAAAATACAGTTTCTAATTTACCATCTTTTAGATCATCTTGACAAGATTTTGCTCCAAAGGTTCCATCTTCTAAGATGGCTAAACAAAGATCGCTTTCTTTTGGATTTGTAAATTGCACATAACCAAAAGGAAGTTCATCAGCTAATTTATCTTTTTGTTTTAACTCATCGCTTAAAACAATTTCTTTAATATTCCAATTTTGATCAATAGGATCTTTTGAGGTATCCCTAAAGGCGCTTAAAAAAATTCCCGTTTCTAAGCTTCTTATAGAAACCATTTCGGTAAAATCTTTCAAATCTCCAGTAGGAGTTGCAAAGGCTAAAGTTATAAACATAAAAAACAAAGTAATAATTTTTTTCATATTAAATGTCCTAAAATTTTCTAAAATTTACTGGAAAATGATCTGAAACTATATGAGATCTTAAACTTGCAAGCATTAAAATCGCAGCTAAAAGCGGTGGAGTATAGGTTTGTTGTCTATTTGAATTTCCTGTAATTGCATAATCAAGAGTCCCTCCGCTTGCTTGAGTTGCGCTAGTTGGAAAAACCACTCTAATTCTATTTGCTAATTCTCTATCCACTGTACTTGTTATAGTAGAAGGATCACGGTTAAAATCCCCTGCTATCATCCAGTTAACTTGAGGCATATTTGCAAAATGTGCATCTACAGCTGTGATAATTGCTCCTACATCTGTTCCTCCATTAGCTAAAGCATGGATATTGAAAAAAGCATCATTTCCATTGCGAATTCCTATAATGGGTCTTGAAACTGTAGTAGGTGGAGGTAAAACAATCACTTCTTCAGCTTGCATTCTTGAAACTATAGCTAAATTTACACGATTAGCTCCTACATCAACGCGAGAATAATAAATAAAAACCCTATCAGGCCTTGAAAGAGTTCCTAAATTCCACTCATATTCATCAATAGGTGTTCCACCTTGTTGCACATGGCGTCCTGTTGGAGTGGCTGTTCTTGGTAAAGTTCCTGCTTCTTGTATCATTAAGATATCTAAGGGGTTTGCTCCACTTACAAGTTGTCTTACACTAACACTCCATTTGCTTTCTGTGGCTGCGGATGAGCCTTGCAAATTCCAAGTGCCAACATTAAAATTTTCTAAATTTGCAAAAGCAAGGTTAAAAGATAAAAATAAACATATAATTTTTTTCATCGTACCTCTCCTTGGCGATATAAAGGTTTTGCGGTAAAAGGCGGAGTAGTTAAAAACCATTGTTGATCAAAATTATCTTTTTTTGCACACTCTACGGTAAAAATTTTAAAAACCTTGTGAAAATCACCATAAAGATTTGTAATAGGTGCTTGTATGCATTTTCCATTTCCTAAATTTTTAATTTGAACCGCTGTATTGCTCATAGGGATAAGTTTCCACATTTGTGCGTGATTGCTTGCATCACAAGGATAATGGACAATTCCATTACCATAAGCATTAAGACAAGTATTGGTTTTGGCATTTTTAATCATTGCAAAATCATTAGGATAAAGCAAAAGTTGCCAAACTCTAGCATCGCCAAATCCTTTGCTATCGATTAAAGTATAGCCCCAAATCCAATTTCCTTGTGCTAAAGCCCAAACCGTTAAAGCTGCTCCGCTAGGGCCTAAAATGGTTAAAAAATCAGAAACCGCAGGGCGATTTTCAAAAATTAAAACATCATTAAAAGCTTCGTCTTTAAAGCGAGGATTGATCCCATTTGCTGCATTATTGTTGGCACTATTGCTTGTTCTAGTTAAAGGTGGGGTAATAGGAGTAATAGGTACTAAATCAGCACCGCTAATTAAACTTGGAATTTCTTGATTGGTAGGAAAAGTAGGTTCAAGTCCTAGTTTTAAAGGATCAGTATCTTCAAATTCTCCAAATGAACGCCCCAAAGGATTTACATTTTCAAATTTAGAAGAACATGCATAAAGAAAAAAAGTCATAAAACAACATAAAATAAAAACTATAATTTTTTGCATTAAAAACCTTGATATGTATTTAAATTTTTAAGAAAATAATAACATAAATTTCATTATAATTTTCCGCTTTTTAAAAATGTTTTATTTTGTTGTTTTTAAAGGTAGAATTTATATGTATCTTAAACACTTATATTTTAGCATCTCTCAAATTTTTAATTTTTACAAAGAAGGTTTTAAAAATTTAACTCTTGGAAAGACCCTTTGGAAAATTATTTTTATCAAACTTTTTGTTATGTTTGTGATTTTAAAACTTTTTGTTTTTGATGTAAATTTTAATTCTATTTTTAAAAGCGACAAAGAAAAAAGCACTTTTGTACTCAAAAATCTTACACTCGAAGGAAAATAAATGAACGAACTTAGTAGCGTTGATTGGTCAAGAGCGCAGTTTGCTTTAACTGCACTTTATCATTTTTTGTTTGTGCCTTTAACCTTAGGCTTGTCTTTTATGATCGCTATCATGGAAACCATCTATGTAAAAACTAAAAATGAAAGATGGAAAAAAATCACCAAATTTTGGCTTTCATTATTTGCTATAAATTTTGCTATCGGTGTAGCTACAGGCATTATAATGGAATTTGAATTTGGAACAAACTGGGCAAATTATAGCTGGTTTGTGGGTGATATTTTTGGTGCACCTTTGGCGGTTGAAGGTATTATGGCATTTTTTTTAGAGGCTACTTTTTTTGCAGTTATGTTTTTTGGCTGGGATAAAGTAAGCAAGGGTTTTCACTTACTTTCAACTTGGTGTGTGGCTATAGGAAGTAATCTTTCTGCTTTTTGGATTTTAGTGGCAAATGGTTGGATGCAATATCCTGTAGGAATGAGCTTTAACCCTGACACAGCAAGAAATGAAATGCAAAGCTTTTTTGAAGTAGCACTTTCTCCTGTAGCTATTTCAAAATTTTTACATACCATAGGCAGTGGTTATGTAATTTCAGCTTTATTTGTAATGGGAATTTCAGCTTGGTTTATGTTAAAAGGACGCCATATTATCGAGGCTAAAAAAAGCTTAGTTGTAGGAGCTAGTTTTGGTTTGGTTTGTTCAATCTTTTTGTTTTTCAGCGGAGATGAAAGCGCTTACCGTGTAACTCAAACTCAACCTATGAAACTTGCAGCTATGGAAGGGGTTTATCAAGGTGAACATCGTGCAGGACTTGTACCTTTTGGAATTTTAAATCCTAAAAAAACCATAGATAATAACGAAAGTGTGTTTTTATTTGACATTACTATACCTTACGCTCTTTCTATATTAGGAAACCGTGATCCAAATTCTTTTGTTCCAGGAATTGAAGATTTGATCTATGGAAATGAAAGCAAAGGTATAGAACCTATGCAAAATCGTATCGATAGAGGAAAAATCGCTATACAAGCTCTAAAAGACTATAAACTTGCTAAAGAAAACAATGATACAATAGCTATGGCAAATCACAAATCCATTTTAGAAACTCATTTTAAAGATTTTGGTTATGGATATTTAGAAAAACCAAGCGATACTATTCCACCTGTGGCTTTAACTTTTTATAGCTTTCATATCATGGTTGCTTTAGGAAGTTTTTTCTTTTTACTTTTCATCGTTACGCTTTATCTTACCATGGCAAATGATATTGAGAAATTTAGAAAAGTACTTTGGGTGTGTTTGTTATCCATTCCATTGGGTTATATTGCCGCTGAAGCAGGTTGGATTGTTGCTGAAGTAGGCAGACAACCTTGGGCAATTCAAGACTTGCTTCCTGTACATATCGCAGCAACACAACTTGGAAAAGTCAATGTTCAAATTTCATTTTGGATTTTTGCAGTACTTTTTACAGCATTATTGATTGCAGAAGTTAAAATCATGCTTACTCAGATTAAAAAAGGTTTTGACGCACATGCAGGACATACTCCACTTATGGGCAAAGGAGAAAAATAATGTTTTTTGGTTTAGAACTTGAAGGTTTGCAAATTTATTGGTGGTTGATTTTAAGTTTACTTGGTGGACTTTTAGTTTTTATGTTTTTTGTTCAAGGTGGACAGACTTTAATCGATGAGCTTAGCAAGGATGAGCTTGAAAAAACTATGCTAGTTAATTCTTTAGGGCGTAAATGGGAGCTTGGTTTTACAACTCTCGTACTTTTTGGCGGAGCAGCTTTTGCAGCTTTTCCACTTTTTTATAGTACAAGTTTTGGCGGAGCTTATTGGGCTTGGCTTTGTATTTTATTTTGTTTTATTTTACAGGCTGTGGCTTATGAATATCGCAAAAAAGAAAATAATGTTTATGGCTCTAAAACCTATGAAATTTTTCTTAAAATTAATGGTTATTTAGGTGTGTTTTTAATCGGAGTTGCAGTAAGTAGTTTTTTTAGCGGTTCTGAATTTATCTTAAATGAGCATAATTTTGTTTCTTGGCAAAATCCTTTGCACGGCTTAGAACTTTTACTTAATCCTTTTAATTATCTCTTAGGTTTAGCTTTAGTATTTTTAGCAAGGCTTTTAGGCGCAGCGTATTTTATGAACAATATCAATGATGAGAATATCAAAATAAGAGCTATGAAAAAACTCATGATCAATAGTATTTTATTTTTACCTTTTTTCTTAGGTTTTTTAGCGTGGATTTTCTTAAAAGATGGTTTTAGTGTAGATACAAATGGAGTTGTAAGCATGAGTGCGAATTTATATTTATATAATTTCTTAAATCAAATGATTTTTGCTGTTTTGCTTGTTATTGGTGTGATTTTAGTGCTTTTAGGTATGGTTCAAGGAACAAAAGGTTGCTCTAAAGCTATTTTTACCCTAGGACTTGGAACGGTTTTAACAGTTTTTGCTTTATTATCAAGCATTGGTTTAGGTCAAAGTGCTTTTTACCCATCTTTAAGTGATTTACAAAGTTCTTTAACTTTAAAAAATGCAAGTTCAAGCTATTATACTCTAAACGTCATGGCTTATGTATCTTTACTTGTACCTTTTGTTTTAGCTTATATTATCTATGTTTGGAATGCAATGGATAAAGTAAAAATCACACGCGAAGAAATCGCAAACGATGATCACGCATATTAAGGAGAAAAAATGTTACATACTTTGTTTTTATTGGCTTGGCCTTTAGTAATTTATCTGAGCTATAAATTTATAATGCTAAATATCAATCAATTAGAAAAAGATAGCAAACTATAAAGCAAGATAAGATTTAAACCGATATAAGTATAAATCTTTTCAAAATATTGCAATTTGCCCATTTTTGGGCATCTTTTAATCATAAATCTTTTAAAGCTTCATTAGCAGCATCAAGGGCGTGAATAAGGCTTGTGTCAAAAATTTTGATATTTGTATCATTTTTGGATATTAATAAACCAATTTCAGTGCAAGCTAAAAGCACTCCTTTTGCCCCTTTTTCTTGTAGTTTTTTTATAATATTTAAATATTTTTCTTTAGAATCTTGCTTGATTTCACCTTTGCAAAGCTCATTAAAAATGATATCATTAACGATTTTTATATCTTCATCACTAGGAGTAATAACGCTAATATTTTCTTCAATCAGCATTTTTTTATAAAAATCCTGCGTCATTGTGTATTTAGTACCCAATAAACCAATTTTTTGTATGTTTTCTTGTTTTAAAGCCTTAGCAGAACTTTTTGCAATATGTAAAATAGGGATATTTATATTTTGTTGAATTTCATCAAAAACCTTATGCATAGTATTAGTTGCAATTATTATAAAATTAGCCCCTGCAAGTTCTAATTTTTTAGCACATTGAGTCAAAATTTGTGCAGCTTCTTGCCATTTATCTTGGCTTTGTAAATTTTCTATTTCTTCAAAATTAACACTGTAAAGTAAAATTTTTGCAGAATTTAAAGATTTTAATTTATCATTTATAGCTTGATTTATTGTTTTATAATAAGTAATAGTGCTTTCAAAACTCATTCCGCCTATAATACCAATGGTTTTCATTTTTCTCCTTAAGAATTAATTTTTGAGTCGTTTTATTACAATATATTTCATAGAAATATGATTTATTTTTAAATAAATAAATATATTTTAATATTTTTATTAAAATTTAAAATAATTTTTTAAACTATTTTCCAATCTATAGGAATTTTACCAACTTTTTTTAAAAATTCATTAGCCTTTGAAAAATGCTTACAACCTAAAAATCCTGTTCTAGCTAAAGGGCTTGGGTGGGCTGCTTTTAAAATCAAATGCTTAGTATTATCAATCAAAATCTCCTTGCTTTTTGCGTAATTTCCCCAAAGCATAAAAACAAGTCCTGATTTTTCATTGCTTAATTTATGTATTATAGCATCACTAAATTCTTGCCAACCCCACGAACTATGACTAGCTGCTTTATTTGCTTCAACGCTAAGAATAGAATTTAAGAGCAAAACTCCTTGTTTTGCCCAAGAGCTTAAATCTCCGCTTTTTGCTGGAGTGATGTTTAAATCATTTTGCAATTCTTTAAAAATATTATTAAGACTTGGTGGGATTTTTACATTTTTTGGAACCGAAAAACTAAGCCCCATTGCTTGATTTGGTTGATGATAAGGATCTTGTCCTAGGATAATAATTTTAATTTCTTTTAAAGGACATAAATTAAAAGCATTAAAGATTAAATTTGCAGGTGGATAAATAATTATATTTTGATTAATTGCATTTAGGTATTGTTTTTTGATTTCTAGAAAATATTTTTTTTGAAATTCGTCTCTTAGAAATTCTTTCCAGTCATCATTTATTTTAATCTTATCTATGTTTATTGTAATTTCTTCCATATTATCCCTAATTATTTAAATTATTAAAAATTTTATTCTAACAAAAAAGCTTACAAAAATATATTAATTTTTTTTAAAGTAAATAAAATTTTTTATATTAATAAAAATTAAATATAAAGACATAATAGGATATAAAAATACTTAATTTATCGTATTTGAAAGCAGTTTACTTATTAATCAATTATTAACTAAAAATGCGATATCATTATTTTATGATTTAAATCAAAAATTTTTGATTTAAAATTAAAATACTTTTATGAAAGGTTCAAAATGGGAACAAGAAAAGAACATGATTTTATTGGGGAATTGGAAATCTCTGATGAGGTTTATTATGGAGTGCAAACTTTTAGAGCTGTTGAAAATTTTGATATTTCTCATGATAGATTAAAAGATTTTCCTCGCTTTGTTAGGGCTTTGGCTAGAGTAAAAAAAGCTGCAGCTATGGCAAATCATGAATTAGGTCTTTTGGATAAAAATATCCAAGATGCGATTATTAAAGCGTGTGATAAAATTTTAGAAGGTGGGTATTATGATCAATTTGTAGTAGATATGATCCAAGGAGGTGCTGGAACAAGTACAAATATGAATGCTAATGAAGTTATAGCAAACATAGGACTTGAACTTATGGGTCATAAAAAAGGTGAATACCAATATCTTCATCCAAATGATCATGTTAATTTAAGCCAAAGTACTAATGATGCTTATCCTACAGCTTTACACCTTGCCTTGCATGATTATTTAAGTGATTTGGCAAAAGCTATGGAACATCTAAAAAAAGCTTATGAGAGAAAAGCTGAAGAATTTAAAGATGTTCTTAAAATGGGTAGAACCCAACTGCAAGATGCTGTACCTATGACTTTAGGTCGTGAATTTAAAACTTTTGCCGTAATGATAGGTGAAGATATACAAAGAGTATTAGAAGCTAGAAAATTGATTTTAGAGATCAATTTGGGTGGAACTGCTATTGGAACAGGAATTAATTCTCATCCTGATTATCCGAAGGTTGTAGAAAGAAAAATAAGAGAAGTGACAGGTTTTGAATATACTGTGGCTGAGGATTTAATCGAGGCGACTCAAGATACGGGAGCTTATGTACAAATTTCAGGTGTTTTAAAACGTGTTGCAACAAAACTTTCTAAAGTATGTAATGACTTAAGACTTTTAAGTAGTGGTCCAAAATGTGGTCTTAATGAGATTAATCTTCCAAAAATGCAACCAGGTAGTTCTATCATGCCAGGTAAGGTAAATCCTGTTATTCCTGAAGTAGTTAATCAAGTTTGTTATTTTGTTATTGGAGCAGACGTAACTGTAACTTTTGCTTGTGAGGGTGGACAATTACAACTTAATGTTTTTGAACCAGTTGTAGCATATAGCTTATTTAATTCTGTTGTAATGCTAGAAAAAGCAATGTATACTTTAGCTGATAAATGTATAGATGGTATTACCGCAAATGAAAAAATTTGTTCAGACTTTGTCTATAATTCAGTAGGTATAGTAACAGCTTTAAATCCTTATATTGGTTATGAAAATTCAGCTTCTATAGCCAAAGAGGCAATGAACACTGGAAAAAGAGTGGCTGATATTGCGCTTGAAAGAGGGCTTTTAAGCAAAGAACAAATTGATGAAATTTTAACTCCATCAAATATGCTAAATCCTCACATGGAAGCTAAAAAATAGCACTTAGGATTTAATATGGATATAATGATAATTTTGCAAGTAATCGTCCTTCTTGGGGCGATTTTTATCGGTATTCGCCTAGGTGGTATTGCTATAGGTTATGCTGGAGGATTAGGTGTAGTTATATTAGGGCTTGTTTTAGGTATGAAACCTGGTAATATTCCTTGGGATGTTATTTTAATTATTGCCGCAGCTATTGCAGCAATTTCTGCTATGCAACAAGCAGGTGGACTTGATTACATGGTAAGGGTGACAGAAAAAATTTTAAGATCAAGTCCTAAATTTATAAATTATTTAGCTCCAGCTTGTGGGTGGTTGCTTACAATTTTAGCAGGAACAGGAAATGCGGTATTTTCTTTAATGCCTGTTGTAGTTGATGTTGCAAAATCTCAAAACATAAAACCTAGTGTTCCACTTTCATTAATGGTTGTTTCTTCGCAAATTGGAATCACTGCTTCTCCTGTAAGTGCAGCTGTGGTTTATATGAGCGGAGTTTTAGAGCCACTTGGATGGAATTATCCAACTTTAATTGGAATTTGGATTAGCACAACTTTTGTAGCTTGTATGCTTGCAGCTTTTATAGTGAGTTTAATCACTCCTATGGATTTGAGTAAGGATAGTGTTTATCAAGAACGATTAAAAGCAGGACTTGTAAAGGATGCAGGAGCTGTTTTGCATGGCGAAGATAAACCAGGTGCTAAACTTTCAGTGGTAATTTTCTTGATCACTGTTTTGGCAGTTGTACTTTATGCAACCGCAATTTCAAGTAATATTAAATGGATTGATCCTGTTGTGGTTTCAAGAGATGCAGCTATTATGAGCTTTTTACTTACTGCAGCAACTTTGATCACTTGGCTTTGTAAAGTTGAACCAGGTAAAATTCTTGACACTAGTGTATTTAAAAGCGGTATGACTGCTTGTGTTTGTGTTTTTGGTGTAGCATGGCTTGGAAATACTTTTGTTGCAGGACACGAAGCTTCTATCAAAGAAGTAGCAGGCGACTGGGTTAAACAAACCCCTGCTATGTTAGCAGTTGCATTTTTCTTTGCAAGTATGCTTTTATATTCTCAAGCAGCAACCGCAAAGGCCATTGTACCTGTAATTATCACTGCTTTAGGAATTTCAGCAGCAAATCCGCATGATTCTTATATGCTTGTAGCTTGTTTTGCAGCAGTTTCAGCACTTTTTGTACTTCCAACTTATCCAACTTTGTTAGGTGCAGTGCAAATGGATGATACAGGAACGACTAGAATTGGTAAATTTATATTTAATCACTCATTCTTTATACCAGGGGTTTTAGCTATTGCAATTGCTGTAGCATTAGGCTTTGTATTAGCTCCTATGCTTATTTAAATCAAACCCTAGGTTTTTCTCTCCTAGGGTTAAAATTTTTTCATTAGTTTTTAAGTATATACTACGCTATAATATTCATTTTTAATTTTCTTTAAGAAAGGAATTTAATGAAGATAAAAGTTGGGTTGATTTTTTCAGGTATTGCTTGCCTTTTTTTAACAGCTTGTGTTAATCAGGTTAAACAAAATACAACATTTGAAAATACTTTAACACAAAAATATTGTGGTGATGATTTTTTCAATCAAAATTTAGAAAAAATTAAAAAAAATGATGATGTCATTTATACAGGATTAAATGCAGGTTTGATTGCTAGAAATTGTGGTGATTTTAATAAAAGTAATGTATTTTTTGATGCTGTAGAAGAATCTTATAAATATGATGTGGATTTAGAAAATGTAAGCCCTAAAGCAGCTAAATTTATTGGTACAACCTTGCTTAATGATAATATAGTAGATTATGATGGTTCTTTATATGAAAGAATTATGGTTAATATATATAAAGCTCTAAACTATATGGAAGAAGATGATTATGAAAATGCAAGAGTTGAGTTTAATCGTGTTTTAATGCGTCAAGATAAGGCAAAAGAATATTTTGCTAAAGAAATTGAAAAAAATCGTGCTGATTTAGATAAGGCAAAAGAAGATAAAAATTATGATAAAAATATGAATGAAAATTCAAAAGTTATAGAAGCGCAATATGACAATTTATTTAAAGAATTTGATACAACAAAAAATTTCATAAATCCTTATGCGACTTATCTTGCTTCAATATTTTTCTTTATGGATAAAGATTATAGAAAAGCTGCAGATTTATTTAGAGAAGTAGCTATTATTTATCCAAAAAACAAAACTATCAAAAAAGAGGCTAAAATTTTTAAAGAATATGCCACAAAAATAAAAGTCAAAAAAGCTAAAAAATATGTTTTTGTAGTTTATGAAAATGGATTTGGTGTAGTTAAGGATGAATTTGCTTTAACCTTACCTTTTATAGTGGATAAAAAAATTATTAGCACAAATATTGCTTTGCAAACCTTGAAAAAAAGGGAAGCTTCTTTTGCAAATTTAAATATAAATGGTCAAAATACAAATGATTTTGTAGATTTAGACAATATTGTCGCTACTGAATTTAAAATAAATATGCCTGCAATGATTGCTAAAGCCTTAGCTCAAACTATAATTAAAACCACTTTAAATGTAGCTGTTGCAAATAATGACTCTACAGGTGGATGGCTAAGTCTTGCAACAGCAGTAGCAACTGCTGCAACCAATAAAGCTGATGTGCGTTCTTGGAGAGGTTTACCAAAAAGTATTGCCATAGCAACAATAGAAAACGACGGAAATTTAGAAATCAAAGATCCACAAGGCAATATTTTGTTTCAAAAATCATTGGATAAAAATAAAAATGCTCTTGTGATAGTGCGTTCTTTTGCTCCGTATTTACCCGCAAGTGTTGCTATCATGGAAAAATAAGGCTAAAAGATGAAAAAAAATATTTTATTTATTTTAATGTTTTTACTTAGTGCTTGTGCACCAAGTTATCAAATAAATTCAAATCAAAATACTGTAATTTTAGGTTCAAATTTACCAAAAAGTTTAGTAAAACAATTTCAAAAGCGTATAAATAGCAATGGTTATTTAGAATTTGAAGTGATTTTGCGCAGTACTTTTGCTAAAGATGTAATTTATAAAGTAGATTGGTTAGATAAAGATGGTTTTGTGCTAAGAGATGTTTTAAATGAGGACTATCAAGCCCTTAGAATTCCAGCAGGACAAGAGGTAATTCTTCGTAAACTTGCATCTGATACAAGAGCGAATGATTTTAGATTAGAAATTAAAGCAAAAAATTAATCTCATTTTAGGAAGGATAAATCATGAAAAAAACAAAAATTTTAGGAACAGCTCTTATTGGAGCTTTGCTTTTTAGTGGTTGTGCGCAAACAGCTTATACAGATGGAAAGGCAAGTCAGGTAAAAAAAGGCGATGCTTTAACCTTGGGTCTTGATAGACAAGATTTTGAAAGTGCAGCTGAAACTATGATAAATAGTATGTTAAGCGATCCTGCTTTTGCAAATATTAAACCAGGTACAAGAAAGGTTATTGCTATTGGTAGGGTTGTGAATGATACCCCGCAAAGAATCGATACTGAAAAACTCACCGCAAAAATCACTTCTGCATTAAGAAAATCAGGTAAATTTGTTCTAACTTCAGCAGTTGCTGCAGGCGGAGCACTTGATAGCATGAGTGAAGATGTAAGAGAATTAAGAGATAATGATGAGTTTAATCAAAAAACCATAGCAAAAAAAGGGACATTGGTATCGCCTGATTTTTCTCTTGCGGGTAAAATTAGACAAGATAATGTAAAACTTAGCAATGGTAAAACTCAAGTAGAATACTTTTTCTTGCTAAGACTTACTGATCTAACATCAGGTTTAGTTTATTGGGAAGATGAGCAAACTATTGATAAAACCGGTTCTAGTAAATCAGTTACTTGGTAAAATAAAAATTAATTTATGAATAAAATTTTTTAGCTCAAGTGTTTAGCTTGGGCTTTTTTTATATTTTTAAAAGGATACGAAATGAAAAAAATATTATTTATCGGCTCTTTAGTTATGGCAAGTTTACTTTATGCATAAGGTTCCCAGCCTGTAGAAATTACACAACAAGATATAAATACTCAAAATGAAATGTCTGACGCAAGTACTAAGGATATTACCCCAAAATCAATTGAAGATTTTTTTGAAGAATTTGCCGATAATTTCGGTATAGAATATGGTATAACCAAAGATGGAAAAACTTTTTATACAGGAAAAAGTACTGTTGCTGTAAATGATACTGATCCACAATTTGCACAAGCTTTACAAAATGCTTATCAAAAAGCAATGTTAAATTTACAAAGCGAATTTATAAGAGATGCTTTTGGAAGAATTGCTACAAGCAAGATTCAAAATTATGAAGCAGATAATTCTACTAATGCTAAGGAATTTGATGAATTGCCAAAAGGTGATAAGGTTGATCAAATTTTAAATAAACTTACACAATTAGCTGGTGCTCAGCTTGATAAGGCATTAAAAGATTTAGGTATAGATACAAATTCTTTAAGCGAAGACAGAAAAAAGACTTTATTAAAGCAAGAATTTCTTAATAAAACTATGACAAATGCCATAGGTTCTATGAGTGGACTTGTTCCTGTGTAAACTATAGTTACACAAAGAAGAGGTGAGTATGATGTAGGTGTTATTGCTGTTATTTCCAATAAAACTCGCCAATTAGCAAAAGATATGGCACTAGCAAGACAGAGTGCTATTAAGGGTAAAGGCAAGGCAATAAGTGAGTATCTGCCAAAAGATACAAAAGGCTTTTTAAATGAATATGGAATTCGCTTAGTTTATGATGAAAATGGTGCGCCTATTATTTTAAGTTATGGAAACTGGGGTTATGTAGCAGATCCTAGTAATGCTAAAAAAACAAATATTTTAGAAGATAGAGCCAAAGAAACAGCACTTACTATGGCTGATGCTGCTATTATAGAGTTTATTAATACAAATTTAAGTCTTAAAGATGAAAGAACAACTGGTGATACTTACGAGGAAATCATCAAACAAAGTATTAATGTTAATGATAGTTCCACTCAAGAACAAACTCAAAACGTAACAAATATTATTGATAAAGTAAATAGTAAAATAAAAGCAAGCGCAAGCGGTAAAATTCGTGGTATTCGTACTCTTAAAAAATGGAGCTATACAAGTGAAAATGGTATTGAACATGTAGGAGCTGTGAGATTTTATTCTTATGAAAATTTAGCTAACACAAATGAGGCTTTAAATTCAAAGTCA
This sequence comes from Campylobacter sp. CFSAN093241, assembly GCF_012889595.1. Taxonomy (NCBI): domain Bacteria; kingdom Pseudomonadati; phylum Campylobacterota; class Epsilonproteobacteria; order Campylobacterales; family Campylobacteraceae; genus Campylobacter; species Campylobacter sp. CFSAN093241. The sequence goes on from NZ_CP040612.1 coordinate 105,068, forward strand.
AATGCAACAAAAAATGAAGCTAAAAAATCTTCTAGCATACAAAGAAGTTCTAATGTTGTAAATAGCGTGGATGATTTTTAAAGGTAAAAGATGAAAATAATTAAAATTCTTTTTTTAGGCTTATTTTTAAGCCTAAGTCTTAATGCTAAAGTTATAACCACAACTTCAACAAAATCAAGCACAGGTGAAGGCACAGGCTTGACCAGGGAAGATGCGATAAACAATGCCATTATAGAGGCTATAGGAAAAATGAGCAGAGTAAGCATCAATTCTCTTAAGAAATCTAATACTAGCGTTTCAACTGATAATTCAGGTTCAAATATACAAGATAATTACAGCGAGCAAATTTCAAAAGCCACCAAAGGTAGAGCTGATACTTATGAAATCAATAGTGTTGAACAAGATGCAAATGGTAAATATACAGCCAATGTAACGATTTTTAAAACCACAACAACAAAAAAGTATCAAGCTCCAGGTTTAAGTGCAGATAATAGAAGAAGTATTACTGTTTTTGATTCTACTCCAGATGCTGCAAAAAGAGGTATAGGCTCAGCTTTGCAACAAAAAATCATTTCTGATTTATTGCAAAGTCGTAAATTTAATGTTTTAGACCGTGATTCTAGTGGCTATTATGAAATGGAAAAAGCTTTAATCAAAAGTGGCGACGCAGCTAGCGATGAAGTTTATAAACTTAAAAATATGTTAGCAACAGATTATATTTTATTGTTTTCTATTTCAGGACTTGAAGGTAAACAAAAAACAAGCAATTTAACAGGAAAAAGCAAAACTGAAATTGAAGTTATCGTAGATTATCGTGTGCTTTTATTTGCTACAAGACAAATTAAATTTTCTAATACTTTAAGCATGAAAGTCAATCTTAAAGACAATAGTCTTAGTGCCAATGAAACCGCACTCAAACAAATTGCAAATCGTATAGCAGGAGATATTTTAAACGCAATTTATCCTTTGAAAGTTGCAAGTGTTGAAAACAATGAAGTAATATTTTCTCAAAGCTTAAATCAAGGTGATGTTTATGAATGTTTTGCTCTTGGGAAGGTTATAAAAGATACTTATACAAAAGAAAATACAGGAAGAGTAGAAAGCAAAACAGGAAGTATTGAAATCACTCGCACAAGCCCTAAATTTTCTTATGCAAAAATCACAGAAGGTAGTGTAAAAGTGGGCGATATTTGCAGACCTTTAAGTAATACTGGTAGTGGAAATGGCTACACTATAGGTCGTGATGCAAATTATCAAACCCAAGAAGGCGGCGGAGTAAATCTAGGCTTTTAAATTTTTAGAGTTTGATTTTTCTCAAACTCTAAACTCTTTCTTAAATTCATCAAAAATTAAAGAAAAATTTTGTAAAATCGAAATTTTATTAAACCACTAAAGCTTTTAAATCCGTTATTACGGTGCTTTATGGTACTACCAATTTATAAGGAAAAGCAATGTATGCTATTATCAAACACAGCGGAAAGCAATACAAAGTAAGTGTTGGCGATGAGCTAAAACTAGATCACTTTGAAGCTGAAAGCAAAGCAAGTATTGAAGTAAGCGAAGTTCTTGCTATCAATGATAAAGAATTAAAGGTAGGTGCGCCTTTCGTAGCAGGTGCAAAAGTTGTTTTGGAAGTGATCAATCACGGAAAAGATAAAAAAGTTGTGATTTACAAAAAAAGACGCAGAAAAGATTCTAAACTCAAACGCGGTTTTAGAAGACAATTTACTCGCGTTGTAGTAAAAGATATCAAAGCTTAAGGAGTAAAGAATGGCACACAAGAAAGGTCAAGGTTCAACTCAAAATAACCGCGATTCCATAGGTCGTCGTTTAGGTGTTAAAAAATTTGGTGGCGAGTTTGTTAGAGCTGGAAATATCATCATCCGCCAAAGAGGAACTGCAACTCATGCAGGTAACAATGTAGGCATGGGAAAAGATCATACTATCTTTGCTCTAATTGATGGTTTTGTAAAATTCGAAAGAAAAGACAAAGATAGAAAAAAAGTTTCTGTATATCCTGCATAAGTTTTTAGGACGCTTTTTAGCGTCTTGAAAACTTTAAATTTATAAATTTAACTTCTTTTATTTACTCAAATTTAGCTTTATAAATTTAAAGTCAAAGGCAATTTAAATGTTTATTGATAGTGTTAAAATTACTTTAGCTTCAGGCGATGGTGGCAAAGGTGCTGTAAGTTTTCGCCGTGAAAAACATGTTCCACTTGGTGGCCCTGATGGAGGAGATGGTGGAAATGGTGGTGATATTATTTTCGTATGTGATAATAATACCCACACTCTTGTAAATTTCAAAGGCAAAAGAGAATTACGCGCGCAAAATGGTGCTGGTGGAATGGGACGCAATAAAAATGGCAAAAAGGGTGAAAATTTAGAACTTATAGTGCCCGAAGGAACGCAAGTTATCGATGCACAAACCAATGAAATTTTACTTGATCTTACCAAAGAAGGACAAAGAGAGCTTTTTTTAAAAGGTGGAAAAGGTGGACTTGGCAACACCCATTTTAAACACGCCACCAATCAACGCCCCGATTACGCACAACCTGGTATAAAAGGAGAAAGTCGCTTAGTCAGACTTGAACTTAAACTTATTGCCGATGTAGGGCTTGTGGGCTTTCCAAATGTGGGAAAATCTACTCTTATAAGCGTTGTTTCAAATGCAAAACCTGAAATTGCAAATTATGAATTTACCACCCTTACTCCAAAACTTGGACTTGTAGATGTAAATGAGTATAATTCCTTTGTTATGGCTGATATTCCAGGGATTATCGAAGGAGCAAGTGGGGGTAAAGGCTTAGGACTTGCCTTTTTAAAGCACATAGAAAGAACGAGCTTTTTACTTTTCGTGCTAGATCCTATGAGGCAAATGCCTTTAAAAGAACAATTTATAGTACTAAGAAAAGAACTTGAAAAATTTTCCAATGAACTTTTTGGGCGTAAATTTGGCATCATGATTTCAAAAAGTGATAGTGTTCGTTTAGGAGAGGAATTTGCTGAGCAAATTGCTTTAAACATTAATGAGTTAGACAATTATCTCAAAGAAATAAATAATCCACAAAGCTTTTTAATCAAAGTCTCAAGCCTTGAAAAAACAGGACTTAAAGAACTTAAATTCATGCTTTTAGAAGAAATTAAAACTTTAAGAAATAACAAAAAAATTTTAACAATCTAGGAAGTGTTTTATATTAAAAATTTCAAACACTCCCTATTTTTTCAAAAATAACTAGTTTATATGAAATTTTGGCTAAAATTATAAAAATTTTTCAAGGAATAAGCATGAAAAGAATAGTTGTTAAAGTGGGTTCTCATGTGATTAGCGAAGAAAACACTTTAAGTTTTGAGCGTCTTAAAAATTTAGTCGCATTTTTAGCTAAACTCATGGAAAAATATGAAGTAATTTTAGTAACCTCGGCGGCTATTTCGGCAGGACACACCAAACTAGATATCGATAGAAAAAACCTTATTAATAAACAAGTTTTAGCTGCTATTGGACAACCTTTTTTAATCAGTGTTTATAACGAGCTTTTAGCCAAATTTAACAAACTAGGCGGACAAATTTTACTTACAGGCAAGGATTTTGACTCTAGAAAAGCTACTAAACACGCAAAAAATGCTATCGATATGATGATAAATTTAGGAATTTTGCCTATTATCAATGAAAATGACGCTACAGCTATAGAAGAAATTGTCTTTGGTGATAATGATAGTTTAAGTGCTTATGCTACGCATTTTTTTGATGCGGATTTGCTTGTGATTTTAAGCGATATTGATGGATTTTACGATAAAAATCCTAGTGAATTTAGTGATGCAAAGCGTTTAGAAAAAATCACTCATATTAAAGAAGAATGGCTACAAGCAACCATAAAAACAGGTAGTGAGCACGGAACAGGTGGTATAGTAACCAAACTTAAGGCAGCTAAATTTTTACTTGAACACAATAAAAAAATGTTTTTAGCAAGTGGCTTTGATTTAAGTGTGGCAAAGACATTTTTATTAGAAGATAAACAAATAGGTGGAACTTTGTTTGAGTGATTAATTTATTAAATTCTCTTTTAAAATCAAATAAGCTATAATTAAAACTTTTAATTTCACACAAAGCGAAAAAATGAAAAAAATTATTTTTATGGGCACTCCATCTTACGCAACTTGTATTTTAAAAGCACTAGTAGAAAATGAAAATTTTAAACTCGTAGCACTTTTTACTCAGCCTGATAAAGCCGTAGGTAGAAAGCAAATTTTAACTCCAAGTGATACTAAGGCTTTTTTAAGTCAAAATTATCCTAGTATTCCTATTTTTACTCCAAGTTCTTTAAAAGATAAAAATATTATAAGAGAGATTAAGGATTTAAATCCTGATTTTATCGTGGTTGCTGCCTATGGAAAAATTTTACCTAAAGCCATTTTGGATTTAGCGCCTTGTGTGAATTTGCACGCTTCTTTACTTCCAAAATACCGTGGTGCCAGTCCGATCCAAAGTGCGATTTTAAACAAAGATGAAAAAAGTGGAGTTTGCACCATGCTCATGGAAGAAGGGCTTGACACAGGTGCTATACTTGAAAGCTTAGAATGTGATATAAAAGATAAAAATTCAAGTGAAGTTTTTGAACTTTTAGCAAATTTGGCCGCTAAGATCATCCTCTCTACTCTTTTAAATTTCGATAAAATCACCCCTAAAAAACAAGAGGAAAGTCTAGCAACACTTTGTAGAAAAATCAAAAAAGAAGATGGGCTTATAAATTTGCAAAATGCAAGAGAACTTTATCAAAAATATCTAGCTTTCACCCCTTGGCCTGGAGTTTTCTTGGAAAATGGACTTAAATTCTTAGAACTTGAACTTGTGGATGAATTAAAACAAAATGCTAAGATGGGTGAAATTTTAGAATTAGAAAAAGAAAGTTTTTTGCTTGCTTGCAAACAAGGAGTTTTGCGTATTAAAAAACTTCAAGAAAGTGGAAAAAAAGCTCTTGATGGTAGGACTTATTTAAATGGAAAAAGGCTTAAAAGTGAAGATAGTTTGTGTTGAAAGTATAGACTCAACTCATCTTTTTTTATGCAAGCAAATACGCAATGGAAAGATTGATGAAAATTTTGCTATTTATGCTTTAGAACAAATAAATGGAGTTGGAAGTAGGGAAAATTCTTGGCAGAGCTCTAAAGGAAATTTACATCTTTCTTTCTGTATTAAAGAAGAAGACTTGCCAAAAGATTTACCTTTAGCTTCTGCGAGTATTTATTTTGCTTATTTACTTAAAGAAGTTTTACAAGAAAAAGGTTCTAAAATTTGGCTTAAATGGCCTAACGATCTATATTTAGATGATAAAAAAGCTGGAGGGGTTATAAGTGCTAAAATTTCAAATTTTATCATAGGCGGTATGGGTTTAAATCTGAAATTTGCACCCCAAAATACAGCTTTATGCGATATAGAAATTTCGCTTAAAGATTTAGTGAGTGAGTTTTTGCAAAAAGTAGAAAAAAAAATTTTATGGAAGAATATTTTTAGCAAGTATATGTTAGAATTCGAAAAATCAAGAAAATTTAGCGTCCATCATGAAGGTAAAGTTTTTTCACTTGAAAATTCTTTTTTGTATGAAGATGGTTCAATTTTACTAGGCGATAAAAGGGTGTATAGTTTAAGATGAGCGAAATTATTACAATAGCAAATCAAAAAGGTGGAGTAGGAAAGACTACAACAGCAGTAAATTTAGCCGCTTCTTTGGCTGTGGCTGAAAAAAAAGTACTTTTGATTGATGTTGATCCGCAAGCTAATGCGACTACAGGACTTGGTTTTAATCGTAATAATTATGAGTATAATATTTACCATGTTTTTATAGGAAGAAAAAAGCTTTCAGATATTATTTTAAAAACAGAATTGCCACAACTTCATTTAGCTCCTTCAAATATAGGTCTTGTAGGTATAGAACAAGAGCTTGCTAAAGGTGAAAATAATGAGAAAAAAATGCTGCTTAAAAATCAAATTCAAGAAGTGATTGATGAGTATGATTTTATTATTATTGATTCTCCGCCTGCTCTTGGAAGTATTACTATAAATGCTTTTGCAGCAAGTGATAGTGTAATTATCCCTATACAGTGTGAATTTTATGCGCTCGAGGGTGTAGCTATGGTTTTAAATACAATTAAAATTATCAAAAAAACTATTAATTCTAAACTCAGGGTTCGTGGATTTTTACCGACAATGTATAGCTCTCAAAATAATCTTTCTAAAGATGTTGTAGATGATTTGAAACAAAATTTTAAAAAACAACTTTTTACTATTAATGGAAACGAAGATGACTTTATTGTGATCCCTCGCAATGTAAAACTTGCAGAAAGTCCAAGTTTTGGAAAGCCTATAATTCTTTATGATATTAAATCACCAGGTTCTGTTGCTTATCAAAATTTGGCGTATTCTATATTAGGATAATTATAATGGGGTTAAATAAAGATAGGGGTTTAAGTAGTTTAATCAGTGATATGGATACTGTTTATAGTAAAGAATTGGGTTTTGATAAAAATCAAAGCACTATGATAGAAATTGATCAAATTTCACCCAATCCATTTCAGCCAAGAAAGAATTTTGATCAAGAAGCTTTAGATGAACTTGCTAATTCTATCAAAGAATTTGGACTTATTCAGCCTATTATTGTATTTAAAAAAAATAATAAATTTATTTTAATTGCTGGGGAACGTCGCTTAAGAGCAGTGAAAGCATTAGGAAAAAAAGAAATTCTAGCTTTTATTGCTGATATTGATGAGAATAAGCTTAGAGAATTGGCTCTTATTGAAAATATACAAAGAGAGAATTTAAACCCTATTGAGCTTGCTAATTCTTATAAGGATTTAATGCAAGTTCATAAAATTACTCAAGAGAATTTAGCAGAACTTATTCATAAGTCTCGTACTCAAATAACAAATACTTTAAGACTTCTGAATTTAGATATTAGAACTCAAGAGTTGATTGCTTCTGGAAAAATTTCTCAGGGTCATGCTAAAGTTTTGGTTGGTTTAGATCAAAAAGATGAAAAAATGTTGGTTGATAGCATAATAGGTCAAAAACTTAATGTTAGAGATACTGAAAAAATAGTTAAAAAAATAAAAAATAATGAAAGCTTACCTAATCAAGAATTTGAAGATGAAATAAAAAAATTAAAACAAATACTAAATCGCTTTGGATTTGACTGCAAAAATAAAAATAATGATTTTGTAATTCATTTAGAAAATATTGATAAAATTAAAAAATTAATCAAAATGCTTGAAAAGCTTTAACCAAAATCTTAGCTTTTTTATGGTAAAATAGTCCTTCAAAAATTCTAACCAAGGAGAATTATGTTTGAAGATATGCATCCTTCCATAATGCTTGCTACTATGGCTATTTTTTTAGCTATGATAGTTATTTTAAATAGTATGCTGTATAAGCCGCTTTTAAAATTTATGGATGAAAGAAATGATTCTATAAAAAATGATGAGAATAAAGTAAAAGAAAATTCTCAAGAAGTTTTAGGTGTGAATGATGAATTAGAAGCTATTCATATTAACACTAGAGAAGAAATTCAAAAAATTAAACAAAGTGCTATAGCTGCTGCTAAAGAAGAGGCAGAGCAAATTCTTAGAAGCAAGAAAGAAGAATTAGAAAGAAAAATGGCCAGTTTTTATGCAGATTTAGCCGTTCAAAAAAAAGAGTTGCAAGAACATTTAAACATACATTTATCTGAGCTTAAGCAAGCTTTGCAAAATAACATAAAGAAAATTTAAGAGGAGAGAAATGAGTAAGTTATTCTTTATTATATTTTTGCTACCTTTGTATGCTTTTGGTGCATCAAACGGTAGTGGAGAATATGATATTATTCCAAGGACTATTAATTTTCTAATTTTTGTAGCTATATTGTATTATTTTGTTGCAACTCCATTTAAAAATTTTTACAAAAACCGTATTGTAAAAATTTCTTCTAAACTTGATGAAATTCAAAAAAAACTTTTAGAAAGTAAAGCTAAGAAATTAGACACGATGAAAAAACTTGAAGAAGCTAAGGCAAGTGCTGCTGCCGCTTTAATTACAGCAAAAAAAGAAGCTGAAATTTTAGTTCAAAATATTAAGAAAGAGACTCAAGATGAGTTAGATTTACTTCAAAAACATTTTGAGGAACAAAAAGATTATGAATTTAGAAAAATGGAAAAAGAATTAGTATCAAATACTTTAAATGAAATTTTTTCTGATCCAAATATGACATTAAAACAGAGTGAAATAATAGAACTTATGATGAAGAAGGTATCTTAAATATGGAAAATATAATTGCAAGAAGATATGCAAAAGCGATAGCTTCAAGAGCTGATATAAATGATTTTTATCAGAATTTGTGTATTTTAAATTCTGCTTTTGTTTTGCCAAAATTTAAAAATATTATAGAATCTAATGAGATTAAAAAAGAAAGAAAAATGGAATTTCTTGATTCTTTTTTTGATATTAAAAATTCTAGTTTTCAAAATTTTTTAAGACTTTTGATTGAAAATTCAAGATTAGAATGCATTCCTCAAATAGTTAAAGAACTTGAAAGACAAAAAGCTTTTAAAGAAAATATTTTTGTTGGTATTGTATATTCTAAAGAAAAATTAAGTCAAGAAAATCTTAAAGATCTTGAAGTCAAACTTAACAAAAAATTTGATGCAAATATTAAACTAAATAATAAAATCAGTCAAGATGATAGTGTTAAAATAGAATTAGAAGAATTAGGTTATGAACTTTCTTTTTCTATGAAAGCTCTTCAAAATAAGCTAAACGAATATATATTGAAAATTATCTAAGGAGAAAAAGTAAATGAAATTTAAAGCTGATGAGATCAGTTCAATAATCAAAGAAAGAATTGAAAATTTTGATTTAAATCTTGAAATTGAAGAAACAGGAAAGATTATTTCTGTAGCTGATGGTGTTGCTAAGGTATATGGACTTAAGAATATTATGGCTGGAGAAATGGTAGAATTTGAAAATGGTGATAAAGGAATGGCCTTAAACCTTGAAGAGTCGAGTGTAGGTATTGTTATACTTGGAAAAGGAGAAGGTTTAAAAGAAGGTGCTTCTGTAAAAAGACTTAAGAAATTACTTAAAGTTCCAGTAGGTGAGGCTTTGATTGGCCGTGTTGTAAATGCTTTAGGTGAGCCAATTGATGCTAAAGGTGTGATCAATGCTAATGAATATCGTTTTGTTGAAGAAAAAGCAAAAGGTATTATGGCGAGAAAAAGTGTTCATGAGCCTTTACATACAGGAATTAAAGCTATTGATGCGCTTGTGCCAATTGGTCGTGGTCAAAGAGAGCTTATCATAGGTGATAGACAAACAGGTAAAACTACTGTTGCTGTTGATACTATTATATCTCAAAGAGGTCAAGGAGTTATCTGTATATATGTTGCAATTGGTCAAAAGCAAAGTACAGTGGCACAAGTGGTTAAAAGACTAGAAGAACATGGTGCTATGGAATATACTATTGTTGTAAATGCCGGTGCTTCAGATCCTGCGGCTTTACAGTACTTAGCTCCATATACTGGTGTAACCATGGGTGAATTTTTTAGAGACAACGCAAAACATGCTTTAATTGTTTATGATGATTTGAGCAAGCATGCTGTAGCTTATCGCGAAATGTCTTTGATTTTACGTCGTCCTCCAGGTCGTGAAGCTTATCCAGGTGATGTTTTTTACCTTCATTCAAGATTGCTTGAAAGAGCAAGCAAGCTAAATGATGAATTAGGTGCTGGTTCTTTGACGGCATTGCCGATAATTGAAACACAAGCAGGAGATGTTTCTGCTTATATTCCAACTAATGTTATTTCAATTACAGATGGACAAATTTTCTTAGAAACTGATTTATTTAACTCAGGAATTCGTCCTGCAATTAATGTTGGTTTATCAGTATCTCGTGTAGGTGGGGCTGCTCAAATTAAAGCTACAAAACAAGTTTCAGGCACATTAAGACTTGACCTTGCTCAATATAGAGAGCTTCAAGCTTTTGCACAATTTGCTAGTGATTTAGATGAGGCAAGTAGAAAACAACTTGAACGTGGACAAAGAATGGTTGAACTTTTAAAACAACCACCTTATTCTCCGCTTAGCGTTGAAAAACAAGTAGTTTTAATTTTTGCAGGAACCAAAGGTTTCTTAGATGATATTGCTGTTTCTAGAATTAAGGAATTTGAAGATGGAATTTATCCTTTTATTGAGGCAAAACATCCAGATATTTTTGAGCAAATTCGCTCTAAAAAAGCTTTAGATTCTGATTTGGAAGAAAAACTAGCTAAAGCCATTAATGAGTTTAAAGCAAATCATTTATAAGGTCTTTTATGTCTAATTTAAAAGAAATTAAAAGAAAAATTAAAAGTGTTCATAACACTCAAAAGACTACAAATGCTATGAAGCTAGTTTCTACTGCTAAGTTAAAAAAAGCAGAAGAAGCAGCTAAAAGATCAAAAATTTATGCACAAAAAATCGATGAAATTTTGAGTGAAATTTCATTTCAGATCAATAAAATTGTTCACAATGAAGATGATGTGCGTTTATCTTTGTTTCATAAAAAAGAACAAATTAAAACCGTAGATTTAATATTTATCACTGCAGATAAAGGCTTATGCGGTGGTTTTAATATTAAGACTTTAAAAACAGTAAGTGAAATGCTAAAAGAATATGAAGCAAAAAATATTAATATTCGTCTTAGAGCTATAGGTAAAACTGGGATTGAATATTTTAATTTTCAAAAAATAGAATTGTTAGAGAAATATTTCCATCTTAGTTCTAGTCCTGATTATGAGAAAGCATGTGAAGTAATTCATGCTGCTGTAGATGATTTTTTAAATGGAAATACAGATGAAGTGATTTTAGTTCATAATGGTTATAAAAATATGATTACCCAAGAACTTAAAATTAATCATCTTATTCCAGTTGAGCCAAAGAGTATTGAACAGACTCATAATTCTCTTTTAGAGCTTGAACCGGAAGGAACTGAGCTTTTAAAAGATTTAATGAAAACGTATTTTGAGTATAATATGTATTATGCGTTAATCGATTCTTTGGCGGCAGAGCATAGCGCAAGAATGCAAGCTATGGATAATGCAACTAATAACGCAAAGGCAAGAGTGAAACAACTAAATTTAGCTTATAACAAAGCAAGACAAGAATCCATTACTACTGAGCTTATAGAGATTATCAGTGGTGTTGAATCAATGAAATAGTAAAATTTTAAGGAGAAGATAAATAATGCAAGGATTTATTTCACAGGTATTAGGTCCGGTTGTTGATGTAGATTTTAACGACTATTTGCCTCAAATTAATGAAGCAATTGTTGTAAATTTTGAAAGCGAAGGAAAAAAACATAAACTTGTTTTAGAAGTAGCAGCTCATTTAGGAGATAATAGAGTTAGAACTATTGCTATGGATATGACAGATGGTTTGGTAAGGGGCTTAAAAGCTGAGGCTTTAGGTGCTCCCATTAGTGTTCCTGTTGGTGAGAAAGTTTTAGGAAGAATTTTCAATGTTACTGGAGATTTGATCGATGAAGGTGAAGAAATTTCTTTTGATAAAAAATGGGCAATTCATAGAGATCCACCAGCTTTTGAAGATCAAAGCACAAAAAGTGAGATTTTTGAAACAGGGATTAAAGTTGTAGATTTACTTGCTCCTTATGCAAAAGGTGGTAAAGTAGGTCTTTTTGGTGGTGCAGGTGTTGGTAAAACTGTTATTATTATGGAGCTTATTCACAATGTTGCATTTAAGCATAGCGGCTATTCTGTATTTGCAGGTGTGGGTGAGAGAACTCGTGAAGGAAATGACCTTTATAATGAAATGAAAGAAAGTAATGTTTTAGACAAAGTTGCTCTATGTTATGGACAAATGAATGAACCACCAGGGGCAAGAAATCGTATTGCTTTAACAGGTTTAACAATGGCTGAGTATTTTAGAGATGAAATGGGTCTTGATGTGCTTATGTTTATTGATAATATCTTTAGATTTTCACAATCAGGTTCTGAAATGTCAGCACTTTTAGGAAGAATTCCATCAGCTGTGGGTTATCAACCAACCTTAGCAAGTGAAATGGGTAAATTCCAAGAAAGAATTACTTCAACTAAAAAAGGCTCAATCACTTCAGTTCAAGCTGTTTACGTTCCAGCTGATGACTTAACAGACCCAGCTCCAGCAACTGTTTTTGCTCACTTAGATGCTACAACGGTTTTAAATAGAGCTATTGCTGAAAAGGGTATTTATCCTGCAGTTGACCCACTTGACTCAACTTCAAGAATGCTTGACCCAAATATCATTGGAGAAGAACATTATAAAGTTGCTCGTGGTGTTCAATCAGTGCTTCAAAAATACAAAGATTTACAAGATATCATCGCCATTTTAGGTATGGATGAGCTTAGCGAAGAGGATAAACTTGTAGTTGAAAGAGCAAGAAAGATTGAAAAATTCTTATCACAACCATTTTTCGTTGCAGAAGTTTTCACAGGTAGCCCAGGAAAATATATAAGCCTTGAAGATACAATAGCAGGATTTAAGGGAATTTTAGAAGGTAAATATGATCATTTACCAGAAAATGCTTTCTATATGGTTGGAAATATAGATGAAGCTATTGCAAAAGCGGATAAATTAAAAGGTTAATTTATGAACGATTTGATTAATTTCGAGATAGTTACGCCTTTGGGTGTAATCTATCAAGGAGAAGTAAAATCTGTTACTTTACCGGGTAGTGAAGGAGAATTTGGCGTGCTTAAAGGACATGCTGCTTTGGTTTCTTCTTTAAAATCTGGAGTAATTGATATTGAAAAAGCTGATTTAAACCATGAATTAATTGCTATTGATGCTGGACATGCAAAGGTAGATGAAGATAAGATTTGCGTGTTAGCAAAGGGTGCGGTTTGGGTTTGTGGAAGTGATGAAAGTGAGATTGAAAAAAATCTTGCTCAAGCAAAAGATTTGATTAAATCTATGAGTTCTGATAATGCAGCTTTAGCAGCAACTTTTTCAAAACTTGATAATGCAAGGATGCATTAATGAATTTTGAAGCTATATTTCATTTTTTCAATAGTTCAAGTATTATTACTTATATAGTTTTATTATGGCTTTCTTTATATTTTATTTTAGCATTTAGTATTTTGTTTGCTAGATTGACTTATTTGGCTACATGGAGAAATAAAGAAAAAGAAAGTTTAGAAACTTTGCTCTTGGGTGAGAAGGATTTAAGTCGTACTGATTCGATTTTAAGAAAATGTAATGATACAACTTCAAATCATTTAGAAATCTATAAAAATTTAGCAAGTCGCCGCGCTTCTGCTGGACTTACTTGGCTTAGTATTATTGCTTCAACTTCACCTTTTATAGGTCTTTTTGGGACAGTTATTTCTATACTTGAAACTTTTGGTGGGCTTGGAACTCAAAATTCTTTAAGTATCATAGCTCCTAAAATCAGCGAGGCTTTAGTTGCTACAGGTTGTGGTATTTTAGTAGCAATTCCTGCTTATACATTTCATCTCATCATTAAAAGAAAAGCTTTTGAACTTTTAAGCATTATTGATAGCGAGATTAAAGTTATAAGTTCGAGTAAATAAGGTTAAAAATGCCATTTGATGATGAAAAACCTGAACTTAATATCACACCTTTAGTAGATATTATGCTTGTATTGCTTGCGATTTTAATGGTAACAGCTCCAAGCATTACTTATGAAGAAAAAATTAATCTTCCACAAGGTAGTCAAAAAAATACCAGCACTCCAACTGTTAAGAGTTTAATTATTAGTATTAATGCAAAAAAAGAAATTTTTTTAAATCAAGAAAAATACGATTTTATAAGTTTTGCTGACAATCTTGCTCAAAGAAAAGCACAATTTAATACCGAAGATCCGGTTTTTATACGCGCTGATAAAAGCTTAAAATATGACGATGTTATTTCAGTCTTAAGAAGTGTAAAAAATTTAGGATTTAATAAAGTTGCTTTACAGACTGAATAATCATGAAAAATTATGGTTTGAGTAATTTAAATTCGTTTTTACTTGCTTTAGCAATATATATTAGTATAGTAATTCTTGTTTTTTTTAGACTTGTAAGCGAGGTTGAACCTGCTATACAATATACTGATATAAAAGATAGTTTTGTAGATATTGAACTTGCTGAACCATCAAAACAAGTTATTACTCAAAGCAACACTCCTAAAGAAATACAAAAACCAACAGAGCAAATTGATATAGAAAAGCTTTTTGCTCAGACTACAAATAAAACAGTTAAAACTGAAGATATTGACCAAAAGGCAAGTAATTTTAATGAGCTTTTTGGAAATATTAAAGAAATACAAGAAGAAAAGACTACAAAAATTCAATCAAGTGCTAAATCAGGAATTTCTAGTGCCCCAAAACCTCAAGCTTCTGAACTTGTAAAACAACTTAATGATAGTTTACTTCAAGAAGAAAGTTCAACGCAAGGCGAAAGCACAAAGGCGCAAAAGATTGGAATTTATGATGAATTTTTAGGGAAAGTTGTGCGTATTATCACTCAAAGATGGACTCAGTATTATCCAAATAGTGAAAAAATTTCTGTTAAGGTAAAAATTTTTATTGATGAAAATGGAAAATTTGGCTATACTTCAGTTGAAAAAAGTGGGAATCCTTTATATGATGCTAAAGTGGCTGAATTTTTAGAAAGTCAAAAAGGTAAATTTATTACTTATCCTCCGCAAAATAAAAATATAAGCATTACCATGAATTTAAGAGATGAAGTAAAAGTTAAAAATGATTAGGAGAAAAAAATGAAAAAAATTGTAGCAATTTTTTTAGTCTTTTTAGGAAGTCTTTGGGCAGAAGATCCAGTGATTGATGTTGTTAATTCTGGTGTAGTTTTACCAAAGATTATTGTTAAAGACAATTCAAATTTAAGTGATGAGAATTTAAAGAAAAGCTTTTATAATATCATTGTGAACGATTTGAAAGTAAGTTCAAACTTTGAAGTTGTTGCTAATGCAACTGAGACAAGTAATTATATTTTTGAATACACTTTAAATAAAAATGGTAACACTTTGAGTTTAAATGTAAAAATAAAAGCTGGCGGTTCTGATAAGTCAGAGCAAACTTATACTTTAAATGGTTTAGAGCAATATCCATTTTTGGCACATAAAAGTGTCAAAGCTTCTGTAAATGCGTTAGGACTTGCACCTGTTGATTGGATGGATCATAAAATTTTGATCGCGAGAAATTCTAGCTCTAAAAAAAGTCAAATTATTATGGCTGATTATACTTTAACTTATCAAAAAGTTATTGTTGATGGTGGACTTAATTTATTTCCAAAATGGGGAAATAAAGAACAAACTCTATTTTATTATACAGCTTATGATCATGATAAGCCAACTTTATACCGTTATGATTTAAATACCAATAAAGCTAGTAAAATTTTATCAAGTGGCGGTATGGTTGTAGCAAGTGATGTGAATGTAGATGGAAGTAAACTACTTGTTACCATGGCTCCAAAAGATCAGCCTGATGTTTATTTATATGACTTAAATACCAAAAATCTAACACAATTAACTAATTATTCTGGTATTGATGTTAATGGAAATTTTATTGGCTCAGATGATAGTAAAGTGGTATTTGTAAGCGATCGTTTAGGATATCCTAATATTTTTATGCAAGATTTAAATAGCAATAGTGCTGAACAAGTTGTTTTTCATGGTAGAAACAATTCGGCTGTTTCGACTTATAAAGATTTTTTGGTTTATTCAAGTCGTGAACCAAATCAAGCAGGTGTTTTTAATATTTATTTGATGTCAATTAATAGTGATTATATTCGTCAACTTACAGCAAATGGAAAAAATTTATTTCCAAGATTTTCTAGTGATGGTGGAAGTATAGTATTTATCAAATATTTAGGTGCGCAAAGTGCTTTGGGTGTTATTCGTGTAAATGCAAATAAGACTTTTTATTTTCCTCTTAGGGTTGGAAAAATTCAATCAATTGATTGGTAAAAATTTCAATTTTAGGTTAAAATTAATTAAAAATTAGATATAATAATAAGAATTTATTAACTTTGAAAGGTCATAAATGAAAAAAATTCTTTTTACTTCAATCGCAGCTCTTGCAGTTGTTATTAGTGGTTGTAGCACAAAAAGCACTAGCGTAAGCGGTGATAGTAGTGTTGATTCAAATCGTGGTTCAGGTGGAAGTGATGGTTGGGATATTGATTCAAAAATTTCTCAACTTAATGATACTTTAAATAAAGTATATTTTGATTTTGATAAATTCAACATTCGTCCTGATATGCAAAATGTTGTAAGCACAAATGCTAATATTTTTAACACTGAAGTAAGCGGTGTAAGTATTATTGTTGAAGGAAACTGCGATGAGTGGGGAACCGATGAATATAACCAAGCTCTAGGTTTAAAAAGAGCAAAAGCTGTAAAAGAAGCTTTAATCGCTAAAGGTGTAAATGCTGATAGAATTGCTGTTAAAAGCTATGGAGAAACAAATCCTGTGTGCACTGAAAAAACTAAAGCTTGCGATGCGCAAAATAGACGTGCTGAATTTAAATTATCAAGATAATTAATGAAAAAAATATTCACAGTAGCTCTTCTTGGAGCTACTTTACTTTATGCAGAAAGCTCAGCTTTTGGTGCAGGAGATATAACAAGCAATTCTTCTTATGGTTTAACTTCAAATGAAAAATTATTTAAAGAAAAGTTAGATAATTTAAATAATGAAAATATACAAACAAATGCTAGAATTAATGAAATTAACGAAAGAATCGAGGGTTTACAAAGCACTTTAGAAGGTATAAATTCTCAATATGCCAAATCAAATTCTAGATTAAGTCAAGTTGAAGAGAATAATCAAAATATTGAAAATAATTTTACTAGTGAAATTCAAAAATTAAAGGCTTATGTTGAAGAAAGTAGAAAAATTCAAGAAGCTAATAATAAGCAAGTAAAAAAAGTTTTAGCCGAACTTAGTTCTTTAGTAGATGCTATTAATGCAAATTATGTTTCTAAAAACGAATTAAATGATGCAAATTTAAGCGTTAAAACTATTACACCTAGTGTTGTTGTTTCAACTACAGATTCAAATAGTACCATTGAAAACAATAATACTCAAAATACCCAAGATGATAAAGCAAAACAAATTGATGAATCTTGGAAAAAGAAAAAAAATAATGAAATTTTAGAATTAGCGATAAAAGATGTTGATAAAAATGCTTTTGAAGATTCCAAAGCAAAATTAAATTTTCTCATAACAAAGCAGTATAAACCTGCAAGAGCAAATTTTTGGTTAGGGGAGATCGAGTATAAACAAAAAAATTATAACAATGCTATTGTTTATTATAAAAAAAGTTCTTCTTTGAGTACAAAAGGAGATTATTTCCCAAAACTTTTATATCATACTGCCATTTCATTGGATAAAACAGGTGATACAAAAACAGCAAATGGTTTTTATAAAGCTTTAAAAACTAATTATCCAAATTCACCCGAAGCAAAAGCTTCACCTAATAGAAAATAAATTAAGGAGATAAAATGGCTATAGAAAAAAATAGTGTAGTTTCAATGTTTTATGAGTTAAAAGATGCAAATACAAATGAAGTTTTAGAATCAAATTTATATTCTCAACCTATTTCTTTTATTTTAGGCAAAGGTCAGATTTTAGAAAGCTTAGAAGAAGAAGTGATGAAGCTTGATTGCCCTAGCAATGCTGATGTGGTAATTAAAAAAGAAAAAGGTTTAGGCGAATACGATGAAAATGCCGTTCAAACTTTACCAAAAGAGCAATTTGCAGGTATTGATTTAAAAGTAGGTATGGAGCTTTTTGGCGAAGGTGAAAATGGCGAAACCGTTCGTGTAACTGTAAAAGAAATTGGTGAAAATGATGTGACAATTGATTATAATCATCCTTATGCAGGTCGTGATTTGCTTTTTTCTTTAAATATCGTAGATGCTAGAGCTGCGAGTGAAGATGAAATTCTTACAGGTATTATCGCAGGAAGTCATAGTTGTGGTTGTGGAAGCGGACATGGACACGATCATCATCACGGACATGGACATGGTGGCGGCGGTTGCTGTGGTGGCGGCGGTTGCGGTTGTCATTAATGAATGCTGCGTTTATATTTCCAGGTCAAGGCTCTCAAAGTCTTGGCATGGGAAAAGATTTTTATGAAAACTCTATAAAAGCCAAAGAACTCCTTCAAAACGCAAGTGATTTTTGTAAGATTGATTTTAAACATTTGCTTTTTGAAGAAAACGAAAAACTCAATCAAAGTGAATTTACTCAACCCGCCATCGTTTTAAATTCCTTAATGGCTTATAGTGTTTTACTTGAAAAAAAACCTGATTTAAGTTCGAAATTTGCTTTAGGGCATTCTTTGGGAGAATTTTCAGCCTTAGCTGTCAATGGTGCTTTTGATTTTTTAGAGGCTCTTTCTTTGGTCAATAAAAGAGGGCTTTTCATGCAAGAAGATTGTGCAAAAGTTGAAGCAGGTATGATGGTGGTTTTGGGGCTTGATGATGAAAAGGTTGAAGAGCTTTGTCAAAAAGCACAAAAAGAAAACAAGCAAATTTTCGCTGCAAATTATAACTGCGATGGACAAATCGTTGTAGCAGGTTTAAAACCTGATTTAGCAAGTTATGAAAGTGTATTTAAAGAAGCAGGAGCTAAAAGAGCTATGCTTTTAAATATGAGCGTGGCAAGTCATTGTCCTCTTTTGGAAAATGCTTCAGCTAAGCTTTGTGTGGAGCTTGAAAAGGTGTTAAAACCAAATTTTAAAGCCGTAATTTCTAATGCAAATGCCAAAATTTATACAAGCAAAGAAGAAGCCCTTGAGCTTTTAAAAGCACAACTTATCTCTCCTGTGCTTTATAAACAAAGCATTAAGGCATGTGAAAATGAAGTAGATTATTTCATAGAATTTGGCGCAAGTGTGCTTAAGGGTTTGAATAAAAAAATCACTTCAAAAGAAACTTATGCTTTAACAAATATGAATGATATTGATGAATTTTTAAAGGTTGTATGATGAAAATAGCAATTTTAGGAGCCATGAGTGAAGAAATCACTCCTTTGCTTGAAACACTTAAAGATTATACGAAAATAGAACACGCTAACAATACTTATTATTTTGCAAAGTATAAAAACCATGAACTTGTTTTAGCGTATTCTAAAATTGGCAAGGTAAATTCTACTCTTAGTGCTAGTGTGATGATAGAAAAATTTGGCGCACAAGCTTTGCTTTTTACAGGAGTTGCAGGTGCTTTTAATCCTGAACTTGAAATTGGCGATTTGCTTTATGCAACAAAATTAGCTCAATACGATCTTGATATTACTGCTTTTGGACATCCTTTGGGTTTTGTTCCAGGTAATGAAATTTTTATCAAAACCGATGAGAAATTAAACAATCTTGCTTTAGAAGTTGCTAAGGAATTAAATATCAAACTTCGTGCAGGCATTATTGCAACGGGTGATGAGTTTATTTGCGATGAAGCAAAAAAAGCAAAAATTAGAGAAATTTTCAATGCGGATGCTTGTGAAATGGAAGGCGCAAGTGTGGCTTTGGTTTGTGATGCTTTAAAGGTGCCTTGTTTTATCTTAAGAGCTATGAGTGATAAAGCAGGGGAAAAGGCTGAATTTGATTTTGATGAGTTTGTGATCAATTCAGCTAAAATTTCAGCCAATTTTGTGCTTAAAATGTGCGAGAAATTATGATAAATCTTAGCAAAAAACTCATACGCCAAGTTGCACAAGCTAATGCTAAATTTGGACTTATTAAAGATGGAGATAGGGTTCTTTTAGGGCTTAGTGGCGGGAAAGATTCTTTGGCTTTAGCCCATCTTTTAAATCGTATGCAAGCTCACGCTCCTTTTAAATTTGAACTTGAAGCGGTAACTTTGAGTTATGGTATGGGCGAGGATTATTCTCATCTTCATGCACATTGTGAAGAACACGGCATTAAACATAGCGTGCTTGATTCAAATATTTATGAAGTTTCAGGCGATACCATAAGAGAAAATTCAAGTTTTTGTAGTTATTTTTCGAGAATGCGTCGTGGAGCTTTATATACTTACGCTCTTGAAAAAGGTTTTAACAAGCTTGCTATAGCTCATCATTTAGATGATGCAGCAGAAAGCTTTTTTATGAATTTTATTCATAATGGAGCTTTAAGAACCTTAGCACCTATTTATCAAAGCAAACGCGGTATAACTGTGATACGCCCTTTGATTTTTGTGCGTGAAAGACAGCTTAGAGATAATGCTACGCAAAATGAACTTAGCGTGATAGGAAATGAATTTTGTCCTGGTATGAAACTCAGTGAAAAAAATGTAAAATTTCCACACGCTAGAGAAGAAGCTAAACAGCTTTTAGCAAATTTAGAAAAAGATCATCCTAAGCTTTTTACAAGTTTAAAAACCGCTTTTGCCAATTTACACACGGAGAGTTTTTGGCTTCAAAAGGCATAAAAGCATGAAAAAAGCTTTTGTTTTAGTGGATTATCAAAATGATTTTATTGATGGAAGTTTAGGTTTTGATAAGGCTTTAAAAATCAAAGAAAATATTCTTAAAGCCTTAAATCAAATCGATTTTAATAACACGCATTTGCTTTTAACCTATGATACGCATGATGAGCATTATCTACAAAGTAAAGAAGGTTTAAATTTACCTGTAAAACATTGCATTAAAGAGAGTTTGGGTTGGCAAATGCCAAAGGAATTTGAACCTTTTTTACAAAAAGCTCATAAAATTTTTTATAAAAATACTTTTGGTAGCTTAGAATTAGCTAATTTCATACAAAAAAGTGATTATGAAGAACTTCATTTTGCAGGGCTTGTTTCTCATATTTGTGTGTTTTGTAATATCATTTTAGCTTTTGGTGCTAAGCCTAATGCAAGGATAATTTTACACCAAAATTTAAGTGCAAGTTTTGATGAAAATTTAGAAAAATCCGCTTTTGATATACTTAGGGCTTATGGTATTGAAATTGTTTAATGCAAGGCTTTATACTTCATACTCAAAAAGTTAAAGATGAGGATTTGATCGTTTATATTTTAAGTCCTAAAATGCTTATTAAGGCTTATCGTTTTTATGGACTTAGACATTCTAGTATTTTAAGCGGCTATAAAATCGACTTTGCTTTAGAAGAAAATCCTAGTTTTTTACCAAGACTTAAAGATGTATTGCATTTGGGATTTTTATGGATTATGCAAAGGGATAAAATGCTTATTTGGCAAGAATTTATCCGTCTTTTATATAGGCATTTAAAAGATGTGGAAGAGCTTGATAGTTTTTATTTTGATTTACTTGATGAGTGTGTGAAAAGGTTTGAAAAACAAAATCCAAAGCGTGTTATTGTTGATGCTTATTTAAAAATTTTGGAATTTGAAGGAAGATTGCATAAAGATTTTTTTTGTTTTGCCTGTGATGAGAAAATTCAAAATTCCATTACATTGCTAAGGGCTTTTTTACCTTCGCATTCTCAATGTGCTTTAGGATTTGAGTTTGAAGAGAAAAAACTAAAACAATTTTATAGTAGTAAAAATTGTGCGATTTTTGATGATGAAGAAATAGAAAATTTATATCATTTGATTAAGGAAGGTTTATGATATTAAGTGATGAAAAATGTGATTTTTTAGAATCTATAGCAAGTTTTTTAAGTCCTAAAGATGTGGAGCTTGTCTTTGTGGATAGTAAAGAAATGCAAGAAATTAACTTAGAGCAAAGAAAACAAGATAAAACCACTGATGTACTTTCTTTTCCACTTGAAAATATCGATGAGAGTTTGCCTTTGGGTTCTGTTGTGATCAATGTGGATTTGGCAAAAGAAAAGGCTAAAGAGTTAGGGCATAGCTATGAAGAAGAAATAAGCTTGCTTTTTATCCACGCTATGCTTCATTTGTTAGGTTTTGATCATGAAAATGATAATGGAGAAATGAGAGAAAAAGAGAAAGAACTTATAGAGCATTTTAATTTACCTAAAAGTTTGATTGTAAGGACTTTGGAAGATTAAGTAAGATTTTTTTCAAGGGCTAGAAGACTTGCGCTTTATATTTTAAATATATGAGTAAAAATATTAAAAAAAATCATTTTTGCCGATTTACTTTAGAATAAAATTTATTCCAAGGTGATAAAGATGATAGTATTTCCTCTAAGCTCTTTTAATAGATATTTTGGAAACAATCCTTTGCAAACACTTACCAAAATAAGAGATGAAAGTATTGAAAATGGAAATCCCGAGCTTACAAAAAAACAAAGAGAAGAATTAGGTAATGATTTGATAGATTTGTATAAGATTTCTAAAAAATTCAGCGATAAAATAGAATTAGTCGAGGGTTCAATAGAAGATAAGCTTAGAAACAATGAATTACCAGAATCAGAAGTTAAAAATTTATTTCAATGGATGGATGAAAATGCTAAACACCCTAGTTGGATGCATATTGATGGCGTGAGTTATGATGAAGCTTATGTTAAAATTTTTCACACAAGCAAAAGTATAGATGAATTTAAAGAAAAATATCTTGAGCTTCAAAAAAATATTTTGTTGATTTTAACAATATTGATTCATCGCAGAAAAAACTGCAAGAAACTTCAGAAGAAGACAAAAAAGCTTTCAAACCTATACAAGTAGAAAGTAAAAGCGAAACCTACAAAGATGATAATAAAATGAATGAGCTTTTAAGAAAACTACTAGAAACTAAATTTGGCACAAGCGATGAGCTAGAAATTCTTTTTGGTATGAATTTTAGCAATGATAATGCAGGGGAATTTAATAAAATTCTTTCTCAAAACACTTCAGCAAAAATTATAGATATTAAGGCTTAAGATTTTTTAAATTATAAAAATCAATCAAGTTAAACTAAAAAATTCTTCTATTTTTTTTCGCATTTCTTCGACATTGTCGATACGATTAACGGTATCTCTAAAGGTTGAAGCGTCTTTATGCCCTTTAGAATACTCGTGTAAATGCTTGCGAAATATACTTACGCCTTGATCTTTGTAGTGTTTTATCATTTCATCAAAATGAGTGAGTATGATTTCTTTTTTGAGTTTTTCATCTACACTTTTACCGCTTTTGATTTCATAAAATATCCAAGGATTTCCTACGCTTGCACGCCCTATCATGAGTCCATCACATTTTGTGATTTTATAAACTTCTTTAGCGTTTTGTGCGTTAATATCGCCATTTGCAATCACAGGAATTTTCACGCTCGCTTTAGCACTAGCAATGGATCCATAATCGGCTTTTCCGCTATAAAGCTGTTTTCTTGTGCGTCCGTGGATACTTATAAAATCCACCCCCAAGCTTTCACAAATTTTAGCCATTTTTTCAGGATATTTTTCATTAAATCCTAGTCGAAATTTCACACTTGTAAGGCTTTTTTTATTGTTTTCTTTAATCACTCCTACAAGATTTTTAAAAAGCTCTAAATTTTCTAGCAAAGCACTGCCAGCACATTGTTTAACAACTTTATTTACAGGGCAACCGCAATTAAAATCGATCCCATCTACAAAATCCATTTCATTTAGCATTTGCACTGCTTTTTTTAGCACTTCTTTATCTCCACCTGCAATTTGGACTATATAAGGATTTTCTAATTCAGCTCTTTCTAGCATATGTAAAGTTTTAGAACTTTCATAAACTAAGGCATTAGAACTTATCATTTCACTTATGGTAATATCAGCACCAAATTTTTTTACTACATTACGAAAAGGCAGATCTGAAAAACCTGCCATAGGGGCTAAAAACAGGGGTTTTTTGCTAAAATCTATCATTGTATGAGTTGATTTAGATCGATTTTGATATTTTTTTCACGCAAGGCTAAAAAGGCTTTAAAATCATTAAATTTTTTATCATCATTGTGAATTTGTTCTCTTAACTCATCCAAAAGTCCAAATTCAGCCAAAAGATATAAATATGCTCTTAAAGCTTCGCTTTTTTCATTTTTAATTTTGTTAAAAATTCCTAAAATAGCATCAGGATTTAAAAGTTTAGTACTTAGTTTTGCTGCGTTAAGATAGTCTTTTTCGCTTAATATGTTGTGTGAAAGTAAAACTTCATATTCTGCTACACTAAGTTCTAAATTTCCTTCTTTAAAACGCTTGATAAGTGTGAGAACTTCAGAAGGCTTTTTAGGGATTTTTACATTTTTAATTTGCTCATAACTAGCTTTTTCTATAAGAGTGTTAAAAGCAATTTCTTCAAATTCATCTTTGATTTCATTAAGGTTTTTAAGTTTGTTATAGGCATAATTTGCATCATTTTTGAGATGATTTTTTTCATTTTGCAAATATAAAACATTGTTATTTTCGAGTTTAAATTTGCTAAGGTTAAAAAATTCGTTTTTATTTAAACCATCAATAAGATCTAAAATTTCATTGATTTTATTTGAGTGTGGAATTTTTTCATGTGTTTTTATGGTTTTAAAAAGTTGTGCTACAGATCTAAATTCTTTTGTTTGAAAAGTGGTTTTAAGATCTTTTTCAAGGAGTAAATCTTGAGTATAAGCTTCAAATTTAGCTGCATCTTTAAAAAAATGCTTAAATTTTAAATAACGCAAAAATCCATAAAATGCTATGTGTAAAACGGCTAAAATCATATAAATAAATAAAGGAATAACAAGCCATATCATAATAGGTAGTTCAAAGGTATAAGTGCTGATATTTAGAGTATAGCTTCCTAGTTCTAGATGCCAAGCAAAGGCAAAAATAAGTGCTATATAAATAAAACTTGCAAGTAAGAAGAGTTTAATTTTCATGTTTTTTTCCTTGTTCTGCAATTTGACGGCAAGTGATACAATATCTTGCGTGAGGTTTGACTTTTAGTCTTTGAGAGTCGATTTCATCATCGCAAGATTCGCAAATTCCATAAGTGCCGTTTTTGATTTTATCTAAAGAATCTTCGATTTCTATAAGTTCTTCTTTGAGATTGGTGCTGATAGCAAAGTCAATTTGAGAGCCTGTTTCTATGACAGAAAAATCTACACTATCGCTTGGGACGCTATTGTGAAGAGCTTCGATTTCATTTGAATTGCTTTGCAAATTTTCTAAGATGGCTTTTTTTCTTTCTTCTAAAATATTTTTGAAATTTTGTATTTCATTTTTTTTCATTTTAAAACTTTCTATTTGTGATAAGGGTGATTGTTGTTGATGCAAAATGCACGATAAATTTGTTCTAAAAGTAAGGTTTTAACAAATTGATGTGCTAAAGTAAGTTTGCTTAATGATAGTCTAAAATCCAAACTTTGATTAAATTCTTCTCTTAAACCATAAGCACCTCCTATAAAAAAACTTAATTCATTTTTATCTTGGATGAGTTTTGCAAATTCTATACTTGTAAGATCTTTCCCTTTTTCATCAAGAGCGATACAATAGCCTTTTTTATAAGGCATAAAAGCTTCTTCATAGCTTTTTTTTGCTTCTATGGCATTTAAATTTTGAGCTAAGGCTATTTTTTTATTAAAAACATTTATTTCTTTTAAAGTGGCGTATTTGGAGATGAGTTTAGAGTATTTCTCACTACAAGTTTTAAATTCATCACTTTTTTGAATACAAAAGATATTAACTTGCAAATTATTTTCCACTAAAAAATTTTAGTACATCGCTAAGATATTGTTTTTGTTCTCCTCTTTCAACTATGGCATCTATAAGTCCATGTTCTAACAAGAACTCTGCTTTTTGAAAACCTTCAGGTAAATCTGCTCCTATAGTTTGTTTAATAACTCTTGCGCCAGCAAAACCTACTAAAGCTTCAGGTTCAGCGATGATTAAATCTCCAAGCCAAGCAAAAGAAGCACTTACTCCACCCATAGTAGGATCGGTTAAAATGCTAATATAAGGAAGTTTTTCTTTGCTAAGAAGTTTAAGTGCAGCACTAGTTTTGCTCATTTGCATCAAAGAATAAGTACTTTCTTGCATTCTAGCTCCACCGCTTGCACTTACGATGACAAGAGAAGTTTTGCTTGTGATAGCTCTTTGTATAGCTCTAACAATTTTTTCTCCTTCAACAGAACCTAAAGATCCGCCCATAAAAGAAAAATCAAATACAACAAGTTGGGTTTTTAAACCATTGATTTCACATTCTCCACTGATGACAGAACTTTTTCTACCTGTTTTACTTTCACCTTCGCTAAGGCGTTTTTTATAGGATTTGCTATCAACAAATTTTAAAGGATCTATAGCTTCTAAATTTGCATCATACTCAATAAAACTGCCTTCATCGCTTAAAAGTTTAATGCGTTCATCAGCTGAAATTCTCATGTGATAATTGCATTTAGGACAAACATTAAAACAAGATTCTATTTCTTTATAATACATCAAAGCATGACAACTTTGGCACTTTACCCAGTGATTTGGCGCTTCTTTAACGCTAGGTTGTTGTCTTCTTATTTTTGAAAAAATATCTGCAAAATTCATATATTCACCTAATTATTTTTTAAAAATTCTAAGATTATATCAAAAATTTTTTTGTCTTGGCTTAGGAGAAGGAAATTTTCATTTTTTTCTATATATAAATTTTGATGAATTGCTAAAGCAGCTGCTGTATCAAAAATTCGTGTTTTTCCAAGAATTAATACAAAACTAAAATACGAAGCATAAGCAAGACTTAAGGCTGTTGCACCCAAAGAGCGAAATTTTAATTGATTTTTTGTTAAAAAATCGAGAAGTTCTGGATAAAGTGAAATTTTTTCAACTATACCTATTTTAGAAAATAGATTAGGTGTTAAGGGTGAGTATTTTGGATCGGAAAGATTGGATTTAAAAGCTTGTTTGTTATTAAAAGCAAAAATTTCTTGACTGACAAGATTGCAAACAAAAGCGCTTTTTGCCTGATCTTTTTCCATAAGAGCTATAGAAGTTCCATAAAATGGTATTTTAGAAACAAAATTTGAACTTCCATCCAAAGGATCAAGAATCATTTGTTTTGGGCTAGCTTTTCCGATCAATCCGCTTTCTTCAGAAAAAATTTGTCCAAAACAACTAAGATATTTTATGAAAATTTGTTCACATTTTAAGTCAAGCTCATAGCCTTGATTTTTATCATAGCCTAATTTAGAGCAAAGTTTAAGATCATTTTGTGGGATATTGTTTAGATACTTGCGTATTTGCAAATTTGCATTCAAGCAAGCATCTAAAAATTCTTTCATTAAAAGCGTGTTCCAAGATTAAATTCAAAACTATTAGTATCATCACCTTTTTTATCATTAAGAGGTTTGGCAAATACAAGTTGTAAAGGTCCAATAGGTGTAATCCATTCAATGCCTATACCTGTACTCATTCTTTTTATTTCATCTAAATTTTTACGCCCTATCATACCATAATCAAAAAACACGCTACCACGAAGTTTGATTCTATCAATCAAAGGAAAACTAAGTTCTACGGAATTGGCAAAAGCTATGGTTCCGCCTATTTCATCTCCCCATTGATTTTTAGGACTTACTGTTCTGCTTTCAAAACCGCGTATCGATCTAATACCACCTAAATAAATTCTTTGGTTAATTGGTAAATAACCTTCATCCCATACTTTATAAAAACTCGCTTTATAGCGATAAATAAGATCATATCCTATATAGTCTTGCAAACCTTGATAAAAGTTAAATTTAGAGCTTGATGAAATAAATTCTTGATCTCCGCCAAGTCCAGCGTATTCTAAACTAGTTGAAGCAATAATACCTGATCGTGGCAGATAATAATCATCTGTATCGTTAAAGGTGATTGCTGGAGTTATAGAGCTTTTAATACTTTTGCCAAGTTCATATCCTGTTCTTAAAAGAGTTGGACTTAAGTGATATATATCGCTTTGTTCAAGATTATAAGTTAAGCTTACATTATAGTATCTTGCAAATTGGCGTCCAATTGTTATATCAAAGCCGTAATTTTTTTCTGAATAATTATCCCATTCATAGTCATTTGAATAAAGTGTTCCACCCAGACTATATTGACTATCAAGAACGCGTGGATTTACGAGACTAATCCTTCCCGATAAAGTATCATCGCTTTTATCTACGCTTACAGAGCTTTTTATTCCTGAACCAAAGATATTTGTATCCGATAAAGAAGCGTTAAGCAAAATACCATCGCTTGATCCATAGCCAATGCCTCCAGAAATAGCTCCTGTAGAAGCTTCTTTAACATCAACAATCAAATCAATATGTGTATCATCAACTTTTTCTTCTTTGATATTTACATCGTCAAAATAAGAAGTTCTTTTTAAAGCATTTTTTGACTCGCTTAAGTCTGTTCTATTGTATAAATTACCTTCTGTTATATATAATTCTCGGCGTATGACGCGATCTACGGTGCGTGAATTTCCTGAAATAATAACATTTCTTATATAAACTTTATCGTGAGGGATTACTTTAAATACAACGGTGGCTTCTTGAGTTTGATCATTTTTTTGAATATCAGGATAGACTTCTACAAACGCATAACCCAAATCAGCACTTTGTGTTTCTATGGTTTTAACATCTTTTCTAATGTCTTCGATATTGATAGTTTTGCCAGCGCTTGATCTTAAATCTTTTACGGTTTGTGCATTTTGCTTATCATCAAATAAAGGATTTTCTATGCTTATACTTTTAATTTTATAAGGCTTTCCTTCTTTGATAAAATAAGTCAAATTTGCTTGATAAGTATCTGTGTAGGTTTTAAGATAAGGGGAGGATACTTGAACATCTAAATATCCTTTTTTCATATATTCATCAGCAATTCTTGAACTATCGTTACTAAGTTCAAAAACTTTTAATTTTCCATCATTGCGTCCCCACATCCATCCCATAAATTCTTTTTCTTTGTTAACAACAGCAGGTTCTATATCAGAATATGAAAATTTCTTTGCTCCACTTAAATGAACATTATCAATAATGATATTTTCACCACGATTTACTATAAATTCAAGCTCTAGTCCATCAGTATTTTCTAAAGTCTTTTTTTTGTATTCTACAATAGTATCAAAATAACTTTTTGCTTCATAATAAGCTTTAATGCGTTCAATAGCTTCTTTTATATTTCCTTCATCAAGTAGTGTACCTCTTTTAATCCCTAAAATACTTTCAACTTGTTTTCTATCATTTGAAGCTATACCTGTGATAGTAACCTTTGCTATAGTTGGTTTTTCAGTAACTATAATTTCCAAAATTCCATTGTTGTTTTCTACTGCAATATTTTCGAAATAATTTTGTTTATAAAGATTAAGAATAGCAGTGTTGATTTTTGCAGGATTTATTTCCTCGCCTATTTTAAGCCCCGCGATATTTATAGCGCTTGTGTTCGATAAATGATTTAATCCGATAAATTTAATATCTTTAATGGTTGCTGCATTGGCCATAGCAACTAAAGCACAAATACTAATAAGATGTTTTTTCATTGATTTTTTACCTAAAGCTTTATTAAAAGCTGTATAATAGCAAAAAAAATTTAACAAAAAAACTAAGGTAGAAAGTATGAAAATAGCAATTATAGGGCTTGGGCTTATGGGTGGATCTTTAGGGCTTTGTTTGAAAGAAAATAAGCTTATTTCTTGTGTTTATGGTATGGATTTAAGCAAAGAAAATGAAAAAGATGCCCT
Organism: Campylobacter sp. CFSAN093241; assembly: GCF_012889595.1. Lineage (NCBI taxonomy): Bacteria > Pseudomonadati > Campylobacterota > Epsilonproteobacteria > Campylobacterales > Campylobacteraceae > Campylobacter > Campylobacter sp. CFSAN093241. Next base: position 134,621 of record NZ_CP040612.1, read on the forward strand.
GCAATTAGGTCTTATTCATGAGCTTATAGAATTTAAAGATTTAGCTTTATGTGATATGATTTTTGTCGCAACTCCTGTTGATGCTATTATAGAAATTTTGCAAAAGTTAGTTGATTTGCCTTCTAATGTAACAATTATAGAGCTTGGAAGTACAAAAAGAAAAATTATAGAAAGTTTGCCTAAGAATTTAATCAAACAAACTCTTTTTGCTCATCCTATGACAGGAACTGAAAATTCAGGTCCAAAAGCAGCTTTTAAAGAGCTTTATAAAGATGCAGTTTGTGTTCTTTGTGATAGTGAAATAGCTGATGATTTACATCAAAAAAGAGCGGTAGAAATTTTTTCTCATTTAGGGATGAAAATTGTTTTTATGGATAGTAAAGCCCATGATCATCATGCTGCTATTATTTCTCATTTGCCTCATGTTATAAGTTTTTCTTTGGCAAATTTTGTAATGAAGGAAGAAGATAAAAGAAATATTGTTCATTTAGCCGGAGGATCTTTTAAAGGTATGAGCAGAATTGCCAAATCATCGCCACAAATGTGGGAAAGTATTTTTTTACAAAATAAAGATAACTTATTAAGTTCTATTGATTTTTTTCAACAAGAATTAGAGAGATGTAAACAAATGATACAATTAGACAAAAACGATGAATTAAGAGAATGGATGAAACAGGCTAATACCCTAAGAGAAATTTTATAAATTTGCTAGATATTTACTGAAAATATAATAGAATTTATATTAAAAGCAACAAAAACATTGAAAATTTTTAAGGAAGGTTATGGCAAAAAGAAAAGGCAAAACTTATTTATCTGTTTTAATTTTAGTTTTAATAGCAATTTTGATTTTTTTTATTTCAAGATTAAGTATTTTTGAAAAAAATCCTCCTCAAATTTTAATGCCAGATGTTGTATATACTGATCTTAAAAAACCTATTTTAGTGCATATTAAAGATGATGAAAGTTCTATCAAAAACGTACAAATTATATTGCATAAAGACGACAATACTAGTGCAATGGTTATAGCAGATGAAAAGATTTCTAATTTAAAAGATATTACCTTACAAGTTGCTTTGCCAAAATTTGGTTACAAAGAAAATGTAAAATCTTTTGTTTTGGAGGTGATAGCTAAAGATTCTAGTTTTTGGAATTTTTTTAGTGGCAATGAAGCAAGAAAACAAATTGCGGTATTAGTAGATAATACGGCTCCAAAAATCAATATCATAAGCAATTCTTACCAAATCGAGCAAGGTGGTGCTGGGGCAGTTGTTTTTAAGGCTGATGATGCTAATTTAGATAAGGTGTATATAGAAACAAATAAAGGTAAAATCTTTAAAGCCACACCTTATGTAAAAGAAGGATATTATGCGGCTTTGATTGCTTGGGATGCAAGAGATGAGGAATTTCGTGCATTTGTTATCGCTACGGATAAAGCGGGCAATATTTCAAAAGAACGTATAAGGTATTATTTTGTTAATCGTAAATATCGTGTTTCAAATATCAATCTAACGGATAAATTTTTAGATGGAAAGATTGAGAATTTAGCAAATCAGTACGCTCCAAAAGATAATAATCTCAATCGTTATGAAAAATTTAAGTTTGTCAATGAAACTTTAAGAAATAGCAATGAAAAACTTATCCATGAAATCACTTCAAAAGTACCTGAGGAAAAAATTGATAATTTTGATTTGAATTTATTTTTACCTCTTAAAAATGGTATGAAAGTAGCGGATTTTGCTGATCATAGGTATTATTCTTATAATGGGCAATTTGTGAGTGATTCTTATCATATGGGGCTTGATCTAGCAAGCGTAGCACAAGCTCCTATCATAAGTAATAACGCAGGCAAGGTTGTTTTTGCTGCTGAAAATGGAATTTATGGTTTAAATTTAATTGTTTATCATGGTTTTGGAGTATATAGTCTTTATGGGCACTGTTCTTCTAAAAATGTTGATTTAGATGAAATGATTAATAAACAAAGCATTATAGGCAAAACAGGAACAAGTGGTTTAGCCTTAGGCGATCATTTGCATTTTGGAGTTTTGGTTCAAGGGGTTGAAACGCGTCCTGAACAATGGCAAGATAAAAAATGGATAGAAAATAATATTTACAATGTTTTAAATGATGGTAAAAAGATAATTTTAGGAAAAAATTAATGAAACAATTAACTTTAGCAAAAACTGTCAAAGGCGTAGGTATAGGACTTCATAAGGGTGAACCCATAGAAATTACTTTAGAGCCTTTAGAAGCAAATAGTGGTATAGTATTTTTTAGAAGTGATCTTAATGCAAGCTATAAGGCAAGTCCTGAAAATGTGATCAATACTCAAATGGCAACTGTTTTAGGAGATGAAAGAGGGTTTATTTCTACAATAGAGCATTTAATGAGTGCGATTAATGCTTATGGAATCGATAATGTACGCATAGTTTTAAATGCAAATGAAGCTCCTGTTATGGATGGATCAAGTATTAGTTTTTGTATGATGCTTGATGAAGCAGGGGTAAAAGAACTTGATGCGCCTAAAAAAATTATGGTAATTAAAAAGCCTATAGAAGTAAGAGATGGTAATAAATTTGTGCGTTTAACTCCTACTAAAGAACCCCGTATTAATTACACAATTAAATTTGACAATGCTGTTATAGGTGAACAAAGTTACAATTTTGAATTCAGCAAAAAAAATTATATAGAAAACATAGCAAGAGCTAGAACTTTTGGTTTTTTAAAAGATGTTCAAGCTCTTAGGAGTATGAATTTAGCACTAGGTGGAAGTTTAGAAAATACTATAGTGGTAGATGAAAATCGTATTTTAAATCCTGAAGGTTTGCGTTTCAAAGATGAGTTTGTAAGACATAAAATTTTAGATGCAATTGGAGATTTAACCTTACTTGGATATCGTGTTTTTGGGGATTATACTTCATATGCTGGGAGCCATCATTTAAATCATTTACTTACTAAAGAAGTTTTAAAAGATAAAGATGCTTATGAAATTGTAAGCCTTGAAAAAACAACCCAAAAAGCTTATGAAAAGGTATTTGCATAAAAACTTCTCTTTTACTTAATACTTTATCTAAGCCTTTAATGATCGGAATTTATCAAGATGATAAACTTATAAAAACTTATAAAAGTGAAGAAAAAGCAAGCGAATTTTTACCAAAAATTTTAGATGAATTGCTTAAAGAGTATGATTTTACAAGTTTAATCTATGCTAATGGTCCAGGTTCTTATATGGGGATTAAAATTTCTTATGTAAGTTTGAGTACTTTAAGTATAGTAAAAAATATTCCTTTATTTGCGGTGAGTGCTTTTGAATTAAATGGCTATAAACCCATAAGTGCAAATAAAAATTTTTGTTTTGTATATAAGGAAGGTGAAATTTATTTAGAGCAAAATATCCCAGCAGAGTTTTTTTTACCAAAAAATTTACAAGAGCTTAAACTAAATAATGATAATCTTCCCTTTTATTTTTTAGATGCAATTTAGGATGAAATTTGAAAATTTTAGTTCCAGCTACGAGTGCGAATTTAGGGCCAGGTTTTGATTGTTTAGGACTTAGTTTAAAGCTTTTTAATGAAACTCAAATCCAAAAATCAGGTGTTTTTAGCATTAGTATTGGAGGCGAGGGAAGTGATAATATTTTTCTTAAAAAAAACAATATATTTGTAAATATTTTTTATGAAATTTATGAAAAACTAAGCGGAAAAAAAGATAATTTTCGTTTTATTTTTCAAAATAACATTCCTCTTTCAAGAGGATTAGGAAGCTCTTCAGCTGTGATTGTTGGAGCTATTGCCAGTGCTTATTATATGAGTGGATTTAAGGTAGAAAAAGAACGTATTTTAGATGAAGCTTTAATTTATGAAAACCATCCAGATAATATCGCTCCAGCTACTCTTGGTGGTTTTGTGTGTTCTTTGGTTGAAAAAAATAAAGTTTATAGTATCAAAAAAGAGATTGATAAAGATTTAGCTGCTGTGGTTGTGATCCCAAATTTGGCAATGAGCACGGAACAATCACGCCAAGCTTTGGCCAAAAATTTAAGTTTTAATGATGCGGTTTTCAACCTTTCTCATGCTTCATTTTTAACCGCTTGTTTTTTGGAGAAAAAATATGAATTTTTAAAATTTGCAAGTCAAGATAAGCTCCATGAAATCAATCGTATGAAAAACTTACCCGAGCTTTTTGAAGTGCAAAAATTTGCCTTAGAAAATAAAGCTTTAATGAGCACACTTTCAGGTTCGGGATCGAGCTTTTTTTCTTTAGCTTTTAAAGATGACGCTTTAGCTTTGGCAAAGAAAATACAAACAAAATTTAAAGATTTTCGTGTGCAATATTTAGAATTTGATGATAATGGCTTTGAAATTTGCTAAAAAATATAAAAAAAAGATATAATTTTGAAAAAACATATACCAATTAGAATGTGCATAGTGTGTAAAAACCGCTTTGAGCAAAATATGTTATTTAGATTTAAAGTTGTTTTAGGAGATATTGTGCCTAAAGCAGAACATGGAAGAAGCGGATATTTATGTCAAAATTGTATTGAGAGAGAAGATAAAGTCTTACAAAAAGCATTTTCTAAAATATGTAAAAATTTAAATACTAAAATTACTCAGCAAGGACTTAAGGAGATATTTTTAAATGGCAAAGATTAGAATTCATGAAATCGCAAAAGAATTAGGTTATGATAGTAAGGAAATTATTGAAAAGGCAAATGAATTAGGACTTGGAATTAAAACAGCATCAAATGCTGTAGAACCTGAGATTGCGGCAGCTATTTATGAGTATATACAAACAAGAGAAATTCCAGAAGCTTTTAAGAAAAATATCAAAACTCCTACGGCAAAAAAGCCTAAAAAAGAAAATATAAAAGAACAAGAAAAGCTAAATGAATCTGAAAAAAAAGAACCTAAAAAAGAAGAAAAGCTTAAACAAGAAGTTAAAAAAGAAGAATTAAAAATTGAAAAAGAAAATGCAAAAGAGGAAGAAAAACAAGAAATTATTGATGCTCATAAGCCACAAAGCCTTGCTAGTGCAACTTTAGCCAAAAGACGCGGACTTGTTATTGTTAAAAAGAAAAAAGACGAAGAAGAAATTCAAGTTAAAAAAGAAGAAGTAAAAAATTCAAATGATATATCTATCAATAATGAAGAGCGCTTAAGTTTAAAAACTATGTTTTCAAATGCTGATGAGAGTTTAAAGAAAAAGAAAAAAGAAAAAAAATCTTTTGTTGCGAGTAAAAAAGAAAGTACCGAAAAAATGAATTTTTTAGATGAACATGATTTTGGTGATATTTCTTTAGATGATGAAGATGAGGTAGTATTACCTGATTTTAGTGTAAAAGAACAAGAAAAACCACAAAATATCAATAAAAAACAACCTAATTTTATAAGACAAGCTGTTGGAAATTCTGCGGGTTTTGGGCTTGAAGGTGGAATTCAAAGAAGAAGTCGTAAAAAACCATCTAAAAAGATTGAAAAAAAGGAAGTAGAAGAAGTAGGTAGCGTTGCTATTTCTAAAGAAATTCGTGTATATGAATTCGCTGATAAGATAGGAAAAAGCACTAGTGAAGTGATTTCAAAACTTTTCATGCTTGGAATGATGACAACAAAAAATGATTTCTTAGATGAAGATGCGATTGAAATTTTGGCTGCTGAATTTGGTATAGAGATCAATATCATTAACGAGGCTGATGAGTTTGATTATGTAAAAGACTATGAAGAAGAGACTGATGAAAAAGATTTAGTGACTAGAGCACCTGTGATTACCATCATGGGGCATGTTGATCATGGTAAAACTTCTTTGTTAGATTATATTAGAAAATCACGCGTTGCAAGTGGTGAAGCAGGGGGTATTACTCAGCACGTGGGTGCTTATATGGTAGAAAAAAACGGGCGTAAAATTACTTTTATTGATACTCCAGGTCACGAAGCTTTTACTGCTATGCGTGCAAGGGGTGCAAGTATCACTGATATTGTAATCATCGTTGTAGCCGCAGATGATGGGGTAAAACCACAAACTAAAGAAGCGATAAATCATGCTAAAGCAGCAGGTGTGCCTATTATTATTGCTATTAATAAAATGGATAAAGAAGCAGCAAATCCCGATATGGTAAAAACTCAACTCGCAGAAATGGAAATCATGCCAGTAGAATGGGGCGGATCTTATGAATTTGTAGGAGTTTCGGCTAAAACAGGAATGGGGATTGAAGATTTGCTTGAAATCGTGCTTTTACAAGCTGATATTTTAGAACTTAAAGCCAATCCAAAAAGTTTTGCTAAAGCAAGCATTATAGAAAGTTCTGTGCAAAAAGGGCGTGGTGCGGTGGCTACTATCATCGTGCAAAATGGAACACTTACTGTAGGAAGTACCGTGGTTGCAGGCGAGGCTTATGGAAAAGTGCGTGCGATGAGCGATGATCAAGGTAAAGCCTTAAAAGAAATTAAACCAGGCGAATGTGGGGTTATCGTAGGGCTTAGTGAAGTAGCAGATGCAGGTGAAATTTTAATCGCAGTAAAAACCGATAAAGAAGCAAGAGAATATGCTAATAAACGCCACGAATACAATCGCCAAAAAGAACTTAGCAAATCCACTAAAGTTAGCATTGATGAGCTTGGAGCTAAGATCAAAGAAGGTAATCTAAAAGCCTTGCCTGTTATTTTAAAAGCTGATGTGCAAGGCTCTTTAGAAGCCTTAAAGGCAAGTTTAGAAAAACTTAGAAATGATGAGATTAAAGTGAATATCATTCATAGTGGAGTAGGAGGAATCACGCAAAGTGATATAGAGCTTGCAAGTGCGAGTGAAAACTCTATAGTACTAGGTTTTAACATACGCCCAACAGGGGAAGTTAAAGAGCGTTCTAAAGATAAAGGCGTAGAAATTAAAACTTATAATGTGATTTATAATCTTTTAGATGATGTAAAAGCCTTGCTTGGTGGTATGATGAGTCCGATTATTTCTGAAGAGCAATTAGGACAAGCAGAGATTAGACAAGTGATCAATGTGCCAAAAATCGGACAAATTGCAGGTTGTATGGTAACCGAAGGGGTGATTAACCGTGGGGCTAAAATTCGCCTTATCCGTGATGGAGTTGTGGTTTATGAGGGAAATGTAAGCTCACTTAAACGCTTTAAAGATGATGCTAAAGAAGTGGCAAAAGGCTATGAATGTGGCGTAGGTATAGAAGGGTGCGATGATATGAGAGTGGGTGATTATATAGAAAGCTATAAAGAAGTAGAGGAACAAGCAAGCCTATGAACCCAAGTGAGATTAAAAAACTACGCACTGAAAGTATCTTAAAAGAGCTAATCCCTGAAGCTTTAGCAAATTTAGATGATGAAAATTTGAAAAATTTGTGTGTAGTGGATGTAGAGTGTAAAAAAGGCAGATATGATGCTTTTGTGTATCTTGATAAGATGTTTTTTAATGTTCATGAGCAAGAAAAAATTTTATCTTCTTTAAAAAAGGCAAGTAGAGCTTTGCAAAATTACTGCATGAGTGAGCAGGGTTGGTATAGGTGTCCGAATTTTCATTTTAAATTTGATGATAGGCTTGAGTATCAAAACCATATGGATGCACTTTTTGAAAAAATAAAAAAGGATAAAAATGAATCTTGAAGCCCTTTGCAAAGAAGCAGAGCTTAGCTTTTATGATGATGAGCTAGTAAGTGAAAATGGCAGAAAAATTTATAGAATTTATGTGCAAAAAGAAGGTGGGGTAAATCTTGATGATTGTGCAAGGCTTAGTGAAATTTTATCGCCTATTTTTGATGTAGAGCCACCTGTAAATGGGGAGTATTTTTTAGAAGTATCTTCACCAGGACTTGAAAGAAAACTTAGCAAGATAGAACACTTTGCTAAAAGTATAGGTGAACTTGTGAAGATCACAACCAATGAAAAAGAAAAATTCGAAGCAAAAATCATTGCTGTAGATGATGAAAATATCACTTTAGAAAATTTAGAAAATAAAGAAAAAACTACTATAAATTTTAATGATATAAAAAAAGCTAGAACCTTTGTGGAGTGGTAAGAAATCTAAATATGATTTAAAAATAGCATAATTTAAGGATTTGGTAATGTGGAATTTAGATGAAAAAAAATTACAAGAAATGCATGATGGCTTTTTAAATTTTCAAGAAGTATGGACTTTAGAAAAAGTTAAAAATATGACTCTTGAAGAATATACTAACATTAAAAAAGATAATCCAAATAGAGATGATTTTACTTTTTGGATAGAAAGCAAATTGGATAATCTAGGAAGTATTTGGGGTGGCTCAGCTTTTAAATTTGGTATATATAGAAGAAATGATGAAAGTCAGAAAGAATCTTCTAACGGTAGATTATATAGTCAAAATTATGCTTGGATTGCTAAATATGGCAATAATGAAAATGAAGCATTTAATAATATCAAAGAAAAAATCATACAAATAATACAAGCAAGTCAAGATAATAATTTAAAAGCTATAGAAAAAATAGATTTTGGGGATGCAATTAAATGGAAAATAGCTTTTCATTATCAAGATGTAAAGAATATAAAAATAGTTAATATTTTTTCTAAAAATGTTTTAGATTTAATATCTTTAAATGAATTTAAAGAAAAATTAAAAATATATCAAATACATAAAAAATCATTAGAGAATAAAAATTTATCATTAGTTAAAATGATAGAAAATATAGCTATTCCTTTATGGAATAAATATGGCATGAATAGCCAAAATTATATAGATAAAATGAAAAATTTATTTAGTGAATATTTAAATAAAAAGAAATTAGATAGAAATACTATAAATAAATATATTCAAGTTATAGAAAATATATCAAAAGAATTTTTAAAAGAAAATCTATATAGTTGTGATTTATTTAGTTTTGATCAAAATATAAATAAATTAAATAAAAATGAAGAATTTGAGTTAAAAAACAGCAATGGAAACAATATGTATTCTAGTGCATTGAATTATTATAGAGCTTTTTTGATTGATTATTATGAACAAGATATTTTTATAACTGAAAGAGTGCAATCTGAGGAATCAAATATGAAAATTATACCCTTAAATCAAATTCTTTATGGGCCTCCAGGGACAGGAAAAACTTATCGTACTATAGATAAGGCTTTAGAGATTATATCAAAAGAAGAAAAAATACAAATTCCAAGCGAAGATGATAGGATAAATAGAAAAAAATTATTTGATGAATATGTAAAAAATGGACAAATAGTATTTACTACTTTTCATCAAAGCTATGGATACGAAGAATTTGTAGAAGGCATAAAACCTATAATAGACAATGATGAAAATTCTCAAGAAGTAAAATATGATATAAAAGATGGGATTTTTAAAAAGCTTTGTAAAAAAGCTTTGGATAAAAAAAGAAAAATTATAAATAATGAAGATATATCTATTGATAAAAATTCAAAAGTTTGGAAAATTTCTTTAGGAGTTAATGCTTCATTAAGAGATGAGTGTTTTGAAAAAAATAAAATTTGTATAGGTTGGAATGATATTCCAAAAAATAAAGATGAGCGTTTTTTAAATTTAGGTTCAAATGATAAAAATAGTATAATAAGTTTTGTAGAATACATGCAAATAGGAGATTTGGTATGTGTTTTTAATACTTCAAAAACTATAAAAGGTGTAGGGGTTATTGTAAGTGATGTTAAATATAGTGATGGAGAATATCAAACTTATAGAGAAGTTAAATGGATTTCCAAAGATAATGAAATAAATATTCTTGACTTAAATAATGATAAAATTTTAGTGCAAAAAACCGTTTATGAGTTATATAGAATTAGTTCTAATGATTTATTAGCAAAGATAAATCTAAATAATCCTAAAGATAACACTAACAATTTAGAAATTGCAGAAGATAATACAACAAAGAATTTTATAATCATCATCGATGAGATCAATCGTGGTAATGTAAGTAAGATTTTTGGTGAGCTTATAACCTTGATAGAGCCTAGTAAAAGGATAGGTGAAAAAGAAGAGTTAAAAGTGACTTTGCCTTATAGCGGTGAAGAATTTGGGGTGCCTAAAAATGTTTATATCATAGGCACTATGAATACAGCCGATAGAAGCATAACTTCTCTTGATACAGCTTTAAGAAGAAGATTTGAATTTGTTGAGATGATGCCTAATTCTGATTTACTTAATAATGTTTTTATTTGTAAAGATGTAGAAAATCCAAATGAAGACGAAGATTATTTAGGAGATGATGCTAAAACAGAGGGTTATGCAGAGATACTTCAAAATATTTTAATAAGTATAAATAAAAGAATTGAATTTTTATTAGATAGAGAAAAAACTATAGGGCATGCATTTTTTATGAGTGAAGCTGTTAAATTTAATAAAAATAATTGGATTAAGCCAGATGAATATGAAGAAGATTGGTATGTTTTAAGTATCTCAAAGTTAAAAAAAGTTTTTCAAAACAAAATTATCCCGCTTTTGCAAGAGTATTTTTATAATGATTATGCTTTGATTAATGCGGTTTTAAATGATAATGGTATGATTTTTGAAGATAAAAAAGACGATAAATATCTTCAAAAAATAAAAAATCTAGATAGTGTTAATAGCGAGAGAAGTATTTATAATATTGCTTCATTTGATGATAAAATTTGGGATAAAATAGAAATATATCAAGCAATTTATAATGATGAAATAGCAAATAAATTAAAAAACGAAAATGAATAGTATTTTTTCCATCATCGAATACCAAGCTTTTTCTAAAGAAGATTTAAAAGAAATTTTCAAAGAAAAGGCCGAAGGGTTTTATAAAGAGCTAGAAGACTTTGCAAAAAATAATGAAAATCTTCTAGGCTTTAAAAACAAAAATTCCTTAAAAGCTAAAAATTATGTCGGCATTATACAGACTAAAAGCGGGGTTTTGGAGATTTTGCCAAAATGCACGAATTTAGATAGTTATAAAAAAGAAGATAGTTCTTCAAATCATGACAAAGAAAAACTAAGAAGATGTTATGAATTAGACAATATTTCTAAAAATAATGATTTTTATGAAAAAGATTTTAAATTTAATCCTAAAAATCTTTTGATAAATATGCTAAAAACCTTAAAAAACTCCCCGTTTAAAAAATCGCAAATTTCATCTTTGCAAAGTTCTAAAATTCCTTTATTTGAAGTGTTTATCACTATGTTTTTAGATGAATTTGATAGCGTATATAAAAAAGGCTTGATGAGATCTTATCTAAGTTGCGAAGAAAATAGGGCTTTTTTAAAGGGAAAATTACTATTTAACGAGCATATCAAGCGAAATTTGATACACAAAGAAAGATTTTTTACAAGCAATGATGAGTTTGTTTTAGATATAGCACCCAATCGTTTGATAAAATCAACGCTAAATTTTTTAAAATCAAAAACAAGTTTGAATAAATTTAGACTTATAAAATCTATGCAAATTCTCGATGAGGTAGAATTTTCTAAAAATTATGAAAAAGATTTTAGTTATAAAATTTCAAGACATTTTGATTATTATGAAAACTTGCTTTTGTGGTGTAAAATTTTCTTAAAAAATGAAAGTTTTATGCCTTATCATGGTAAAAATGAAGCTTTTGCTTTGCTTTTTCCTATGGAGAAAATTTTTGAAGATTATGTAGCTTATATGCTAAAAAAAGTAAATCCAGCTCAAGATATTAAAGTTCAAAACAATGGAAAGTATTTAATCTCAAAAAATGATGAAAATTGTTTCATGTTAAAGCCTGATTTATATATAGAAAATAAAATGATCCTAGATACCAAATGGAAAATTCCAAATGATAGTGAAGATGAGAAAAAACAGGGTATAGAACAAAGCGATTTGTATCAAATGTTTGCTTATGCTTGCAAATTTAAAATTTATGATATTAAACTTGTGTATCCTTTATGTGAAAAAACTCAAGATTTACAAAGAAAAATCGCAGAAAAATTTTTTGTTTTTAAGGCAAGCGAACATTTGTATTTTAAAGAACAAGGGCAAAAAGATATAAAAGTGCAAGTGTGTTTTGCACCTTTACCTTTTTAAAAATTTGCCTATCAAATGCATTAAAAAACCAAAACAAGCTACAGCTATGATACAAGCACCGCTTGAGAGGTTAAGATAATAGCTAAGTATAAGTCCTAAAACACAAAAAATCATACTTAAAAAACTTGCTAAAACCATGATAAAGCCAAGTTTTTTGGTGAAATTTTCAGCAATAAAGCTTGGGATACTAAGTAAAGCCATAACCAAAATAAGCCCTACAAGGCGTATAGAAATAACTATACAAAAAGCCATAAGGGCGATTAAAAGATAATGAAAAAAACTTGTATTGATACCACGAACTTTTGCAAATTCCGCATCAAAGCTTAATGCTTCAAATTGTCTATAAAATAAAAAGATCAAAAGCACCACCACGCTATCAACCAAAGCCATAAGCCATAAATCTTGTGTTCCTACAGCCAAAATGCTCCCAAAAAGATAAGCCATTAAATCTGTGTTATAACTAGGGCTTAAATCGATTAAAATAATCCCAACAGCCATTCCAAAAGCCCAGATTACAGCGATAATACTATCACTTCTGTGTTCATAGCGTTTAGCTAAAAAAGCTACTAAAAAAGCCAAAAATAAAGTAAATATTCCCGTGCTTAATAAAATAGGCAAAGAGAAATAAAAAGCTATACCTATACCACCAAAAGCCCCATGTGTTATACCTCCAGCCATAGAAAAAAGGCGATTTATCATCACCAAAGTACCTATGATCCCACAAGCTATACTGACTAAAATCGCTCCTAGTAAAGCGTTTTGAAAAAAGGTGAAATTTAAAATTTCAAGCATTATTTTCCTTTGAAAATTTTAAACAAAAATTTTCTTTTTTAAATTCTGTTTTTTTCAAATTTCTTCTTGTAAATTCTTGTTCGCATAGTTTTTTACTATCGCAATTTTCTTCATCGCAAAAACAAGTATTTAAACTCATTTCTACATCACAAAAATGAGAGTGGTTTTCGTATAAGTGTTTTAAAAATGAACTTTTTTCTTTTTCTTTAGTGTTGGTATGCAAGAAAAGTTCTTTGTTTAAATGTGCAATTTTATCGCTATAAGCTAATACAAGGTTGATATCGTGACAAATGAGTAAAATTCCCATGCCTTTTTGGTGCAAAGAGCTTAGAAGTTCAAAAATTTGTATAGCAGACTTGTTATCAACGCTTGCGGTAGGTTCATCTAAAATAAGCATTTTGCATTCACTAGCTAAGGCTCTTGCGATAAAAACACGTTGCCTTTGTCCTCCGCTTAAAGAATCAATGGTTTTGTTCCAAAATTTTTCCATTCCTACACTTTTTAAAGCTTGCATAGCTTTTTCTTTATCTTTTTTCCCATAAAAACCAAAAATTTTTTTACTTACAAGTCCCATAAGAACGATTTCAAGTACTCTTGGGCAAAAATTAGGATTGGCTAGAGTGTGTTGAGGAACATAGCCTATTTCTTTTCTTTGAAGAGCTTTGAAATGGATTTCATTTTTGGATTTTAAAAGTCCTAAGATAAGTTTTACGAGTGTTGATTTTCCTGCACCATTTGGACCTATGATAGAGAGAAAGTCTTTATTGTCATAGCTAAGATTGATGTTTTTTAAGATGATTTCATTATCATAAGCGTAGTTTAGATTAGAAATTTCAAAAAAAAGCATCAAAAAACCTGATTATAAATTATGAGAAAAGGCATCAGCAGTTTTTAAAAGCTCATTTTCCCAATCATAAGATAAATGATCTATTTTGTAAATTTTTGCATCACATTCTTTAGCAAGTGTTTTTGCTGCATTTTCAGGGAAACCATTTTGAACAAAAATGACTTTTAAATTTTTATCTTTCATTAGAGTGATAAGTTTTTGCAAATCTTTGCTTTTTGGTTCCTTGCCTAAAATTTCTACAGGAATTTGCGTAAGATTATAGCGTTTTGCAAAATATGTCCAAGAAGGATGATAAACTACAAATTCTCTATTTTTTAATTTTTCTAATTTTGAGGCAATTTGTAAATTTAAACTATCTAATTCTGCTAAAAATTTATCTAAATTTTCTTTATATAAATTTTCATTTTGTGGATATTTTTGAATTAAGGTGTCATAAATATTTAAAGCCATAGTTTGGACTAAAATAGGATCTAGCCAAGTATGAGGATCAAAATGCTCATGTTCGTGGTGTTCATGCTCATGAGAGTGTTCGTGTGTATCATGAGTTTGAATCAAAGCTATGTTTTTTTGCATATTTACAACTTGAAGTTTTGGAAAATTTTGTTTAAATTTATCCGTAAAAACTTTTTCAAATTCTAAGCCTATAGTGAAATAAATATCACTTTTTTCAAGTTTTTTCATAGTACTTGGTTTAAATTCAAAATTATGCTCATTGCTATTTGGGGGCAAAATAACATTGATATCTAGAGTATTTGCAGCTATTTTTTTAACAAAAAATGCTTGAGGTGCTATACTGACACTAACTAAATTGCTACTAGTATTTTGTTCTTGCTCTAAATTTTTAGCTTGTGTGAAAGTATAAAATATCCCTAAAGATAAGATAAATAATATAATTTTTTTCAAAATATTTCCTTTCGATATAAATTTTTTAAATTATAACGATATTAAGCTTAATACATAGAATTTTCGAAGCGATATTTATTTAAATAAAATTTTTTATTACTTTTATATTTAAGTAAAAATCTAGATTTTTTAATTTATAATTCTAAAACTTTATGTAGATATCTCTATAAAATAATATTAGAAAGGAGCGCTTAAATTATGAAAAGCGTAAAATTGAAGGTTTCACTGATTGCAAATTTAATCGCAGTAGTGTGTTTGATAATTTTAGGTGTTGTAACATTTATATTTGTAAAGCAAGCAATTTTTCATGAAGTTGTGAATGCTGAAATAAATTATGTTAAAACGGCTAAAAATTCTATAGAGTCTTTTAAGGCAAGAAATTCTTTAGCTCTTGAAAGTTTAGCTAAAAGTATTTTAAAGCATCCTATAGAACAGTTAGATAGTCAAGATGCTTTAATGCATTATGTTGGAAAAGATTTAAAGAATTTTAGAGATGCTGGAAGATTCTTAGCAGTTTATATTGCTCAACCAAATGGCGAACTTGTTGTAAGCGATCCAGACTCTGATGCTAAAAATTTAGATTTTGGAACTTATGGAAAAGCTGATAATTATGATGCTAGAACAAGAGAGTATTATATAGAAGCAGTTAAAACAAATAAACTTTATATTACCCCATCTTATATTGATGTAACTACAAATTTACCTTGCTTTACATATTCTATTCCGCTTTATAAAGATGGTAAATTTATAGGGGTTTTGGCTGTAGATATTCTTGCGGCAGATTTGCAAGCTGAATTTGAAAATTTACCAGGTAGAACTTTTGTATTTGATGAAGAAAATAAAGTATTTGTTTCTACAGACAAAGCTCTTTTACAAAAAGGTTATGATATTAGTGCAATTGCAAATCTTGCTAAAACTAAAGAGGATCTTGAACCTTTTGAGTATACTAGACCAAAAGATGGTAATGAAAGATTTGCTGTATGCACAAAGGTTTCTGGAATTTATACTGCTTGCGTTGGAGAGCCAATAGAACAAATAGAAGCTCCAGTTTATAAAATTGCATTTATACAAACTGCGATTGTTATTTTTACAAGTATTATTAGCGTCATCCTCCTTTATTTCATCGTATCAAAATACCTCTCCCCACTTGCAGCTATCCAAACAGGTTTAACTTCATTCTTTGATTTTATCAACTATAAAACAAAAAATGTTTCTACTATAGAAGTAAAAAGCAATGATGAATTTGGACAAATCTCAAATGCTATCAATGAAAACATTCTTGCTACTAAAAGAGGCTTAGAACAAGACAATCAAGCCGTTAAAGAATCAGTTCAAACCGTATCAGTTGTAGAAGGTGGTAATTTAACAGCAAGAATTACTGCTAATCCAAGAAACCCACAGCTTATTGAACTTAAAAATGTTCTAAATAAACTTCTTGATGTTTTACAAGCTAGAGTAGGTTCTGATATGAATGCTATTCATAAAATTTTTGAAGAATACAAAAGCTTAGACTTTAGAAATAAATTAGAAAATGCTAGCGGTAGTGTAGAATTAACTACTAATGCTTTAGGTGATGAAATAGTTAAAATGCTAAAACAAAGTTCAGACTTTGCTAATGCTTTAGCTAATGAAAGTGGAAAATTACAAACTGCTGTTCAAAGCTTAACCACTTCTTCAAATTCTCAAGCTCAATCTTTAGAAGAAACTGCAGCAGCTTTAGAAGAGATCACTTCTTCTATGCAAAATGTTTCAGTTAAAACTAGTGATGTTATCACTCAATCTGAAGAGATTAAAAATGTTACAGGTATTATAGGTGATATTGCAGATCAAATCAATCTTTTAGCTTTAAATGCAGCTATTGAAGCAGCTCGTGCTGGAGAACATGGTAGAGGCTTTGCAGTGGTAGCTGATGAAGTTAGAAAACTAGCTGAAAGAACTCAAAAGTCTTTATCTGAAATTGAAGCTAATACTAATTTACTTGTTCAATCTATCAATGATATGGCAGAAAGTATTAAAGAACAAACTGCAGGTATCACTCAAATCAATGATAGCGTAGCTCAAATTGATCAAACTACTAAAGATAATGTTGAAATTGCTAATGAATCAGCTATTATTTCTAGTACAGTAAGTGATATAGCTAATAATATCTTAGAAGATGTTAAGAAGAAGAGGTTTTAATTAGTCATTTATACCTAGTGAAAAACTAGGTATAAATTTTTCCTTCAATTTAAATTTTTCATCAAAGTTTCTAAAAAGTTTCCAAATATTTTTATACTTCCATTGTTTTAAATTTTAATATGGAGTAAAAACAAATGGAAAGAAGATTGTTTTTAAAAGGTTCAGCTTTAGGTTCTATGGTGGCTTTTTTTGCAAGTTCAAATTTAAGTGCTGCTATGCTTAAGGATAAGGATTTGCTAGGTTTTAAAGCTGTTAGTGCAAGCACGCAAGATAAAGTTATAGTACCACAAGGTTATGAAGCAAAGGTTTTAATTTCTTGGGGTGATCCACTTTTTAGTAAAGCAAAACCTTATGATGAAAGTAAAATCATCGATATGAATGCGGTTAAAAATGCTCATTTGGTTTTTGGAGATAACGATGATGGTATGAGTTTTTTTCCACTTTCAAAAAACAGAGGAATTTTAGCCGTTAATAATGAATATATAAATCCTGAAATCATGTTTAATCATCATGGTAAAAATTTAAGCAAAGAAGATGTTTTATATGAACAAGCCAGTGTGGGTGTGAGTATCTTAGAAATCGAAAAAAAGGGTGATGATTGGACTGTGGTTTTAGACTCTAAGTATAACCGCAGAATCGATGCAAACACTAAAATGCAAGTAAGTGGAGCAGCTAAAAAAGAAGTTTTAAAAAATGAAAAATTTGTTCATGGAACTTTTGCAAATTGTGCAAATGGACAAACACCTTGGGGAACTTATATCACCTGTGAAGAAAATTTTGAAAATTTTTTTGGAAGTTCAGATGAAAATCTAGAATTTAATGATGCCTTTAAGCGCTATGGATTTAACAAAACTAGTCTTTATGGATGGGAAAAATTTGATGAAAGATTTGATTTAGCTAAAAATATGGATGAAGCCAATCGTTTTGGTTGGATAGTGGAAATCAATCCTTTTGATGCAAAAAGTACACCTGTTAAAAGAACTTCTTTAGGGCGTTTTAAACATGAAAATGCAGAAATTATCGTAGAAAAAGATGGTTCTGTTATAGTTTATATGGGTGATGATGAGATGAATGAATTTATTTATAAATTTGTTAGCAAACACAAATACAAAAAAGGTACTGATACAAGTAAAATTTTAGATGAAGGCACTTTGTATGTAGGACAGTTTAACGGCAATGTGGGAGATTTTAAAGGACAGGGAAAATGGATAGCCTTAGAATATGGCAAAAACGGCCTAGATGAAAAAAATGGTTTTAAGTCTCAAGCTCAAGTACTCATCAATACGCGTCTTGCCGCAAGCATTGTAGGTGCAACTCCTATGGATAGATGTGAATGGATAGCAAGCCATAAACAAAGTGGTTCTAAAGAGGTATTTGCAACACTAACGAACAACAAAAATCGCCAAGAACCTAATGCAGCAAATCCAAGGACTAAAAATGTTTATGGACAAATTTTAAAATGGATGCCAAAAAATTCTCATAAAGACGATGATTTTACTTGGGAAATTTTTGCTCTTGCTGGAAATCCTGATAACCAACAAGGCTTATATAAAGGCTCAAATAATATTACAAGTGAAAATAAATTCAATTCTCCTGATGGACTTAAATTTGATAGAGATGGAAGACTTTGGATACAAACAGATGGATCTTATTCTAATAAAGATGAATACGAAGGTATGGGAAATAACTGCATGCTAGCAGCAAATCCAAAAACAGGGGAAATCAGACGCTTTTTAACAGGACCTATTGCTTGTGAATTAACAGGGATTGCTTTTAGTGAGGATTATACTACAATGTTTGTAGGCATACAACATCCAGGAGAAGGTTTGAAAGGTAGTACTTTTCCTTATGGAAAAACACCAAGATCAAGTGTAATGATGATAAGAAAACTTGATGGTGGAGTGATAGGAAGCTAAATAAAAATAAAGTTGCTTTTAGCAACTTTATAAAATCTTAATGCAAGCTTTCTATATAAGCCATAGCACTTAATGCAGCTACAGCTCCATCACCTGCAGCACAAATAACTTGCTTAGGCGCATCTTTTCTAAGGTCCCCTGCGGCAAAAAGTCCAGCAACGCTAGTTTGCATTTTAAGATCAACACTTACTTGCCCACCTTCTTCCATATTGCATAAAAACTTACCATCGTCTTGTTTTAAAATTTCATTTCTTACATTAAGACCAACAAAAGTAAAAATTCCTGGAACATTTAAATCTCTAATACTACCATCTTTTAATTTTACTTTTACCCCAGTAACACCCATTTTATCACCATATACTTCATCTACACTTGCACTAGTAATAAGTTCTATTTTTTCATTTTTCTTAACTTTTTCTACTGTAGATGGAGCCGCTCTAAACTCATCTCTGCGGTGGATAAGATAAACCTTAGAACAAATATTTGCTAGATATAAAGCTTCTTCTAAAGCCGTATCTCCACCACCTAAAACTGCAACTTCTTTATTTTTATAAAAAAATCCATCACAAGTTGCACAAGTACTTACACCTTTTCCAAAAAATTCATCTTCGCCTTTAAAACCTGCTCTTTTTGGAGCCGAGCCTGTACAAACTATCACAGCTTTAGCAAGTTCTGTTTTGCCACCTTCTAATTTGATGGTAAAACTTCCATCGCTATTTTTTAAAATTTGCTCTACTCCAACCATTTCATGTTTTAAACCAAAACGCATACATTGTTCATTCCAAGGAGCCATAAAAGAAATTCCATCCATAACTTGGGCTACACCTGGATAATTTTCTATTTCAGAACTTGAGGTAATTTGTCCGCCAGGCATACCTTTTTCAAGCATTACTACATTCTTAAGACCACCTCTAGTTGCATAAAGTCCAGCACTAAGTCCAGCAGGACCTCCACCTATGATTGCTACATCTAACATTTATATTTCCTTTATATTGAATTTTATTATTAATAATGATATAAAAATTATTCTTAATAGTAGTTAATAAAAATTATTATTTAGTATAAATTTGAAATTTTTAAGAAGAAGGCTAGTCATACTAGCCTTTAGTTTATAGTAAAGAGTTTAGTTTATCGCTAATTGCTTGTTTAGATTGTGCACCAACGAGTTGATCTACAACTTCACCATTTTTAAAGAAAATAAGCGTAGGAATAGAGCGAACACCAAATTCAGCTGCTAAATCACCTTGTTCATCTGTATTTACTTTGCAAATTTTAGCTTTACCATCGAAGTCATTTGCAAGTTCATCAATAACTGGAGCAAGCATTCTACAAGGTCCGCACCATGGAGCCCAAAAATCAACTAAAGCTACACCTTCTTTTGCTTGAGCAAAATTATCACTTGTTAATTCAATATATTTTCCCATAATTTTTCCTTTCTTTAATTTTTGTCTAATTGTATTTTATTTTTTTAAATATCAGCTTAAAAACTTATATTTTCGCAAAATTGTATCACATCATTTTTAATGCAAATCAGATCAATCTGAAAATCCGATGAAATCCCATTTTTAAGATGATAAAATTCTATAGTTTTTAAAATTTTTTCAAGTTTTTTTCTATCCAAACGCTCGGAAACTTCATAATCATTTTGAGTAAATTTAACTTCTATAAAATGTAAAATTTCATCTTTTTTGGCTATTATATCGATTTCTCCAAATTTAGAATGGAAATTTCTTTTTAAAATTTCAAAGCCCTGTTTTTTTAAAAATTTACAAGCTTTATCTTCCCCTAAAATTCCATCTAAATAAGCTTTTACACCCATTATTCTATACGCATCATAAAAGGCTTGGTTTTTATAAAATCTTGTTTGCGTAAAATTTCAAGCAAATTTTGTATGCTTTTTTCATAAGTTAAATGTGTAGTAAAAAACAAAGTACTGTAATTTTCATCATTTTTTTTAGGTTTTTGTAAAAAACTATCGATAGAAATATTATTTTCACTCATCAATTGTGTGATTTTAGATAAAACTCCTATTTTATCTTCAACTTTCACCCTTAAATAATATTTTGTATAAATTTCATCTTTGCTTAAAAGCTTGTATTCTAAAGTATTCACAAAACCAAGCATTGGTGCTTTTACCTGATCTCTTGCTATATCCATAAGATCTGAAATCACAGCACTTGCAGTAGCCTCTCCTCCTGCTCCTGCTCCATAATACAAACTTTCACCCAGCAAATCTCCATTAATGCTTATAGCATTCATCACTCCATCAACTTTTGCAAGCATTTTTTCTTTATCTATCATAGTGGGATGCACTCTTAATTCTACTTTATTTTCACGCACCTTAGCTATACCTAAAAGTTTTATGGTAAATTCAAACTCATTAGCAAAATACATATCTTCAGGCGCAATTTCGCTAATACCCTCGATCAAAATATCTTCAGGTTTAGCTTTAAGATTATAAGCGATACTTGATAAAACAAGCAGTTTGTGAGCTGCATCTTGTCCTTCTATGTCAAAAGTTGGATCAGCTTCTGCATAACCTAAATTTTGAGCTATTTGTAAGGCTTGTTTAAAACTCATATTTTTTTGACTCATAGAACTTAAAATATAATTACTCGTACCATTTAAAATCCCTTTTATAGCCAAAATATTATTTGCACTTAAACCTTCTTTTAAAACCTTGATAATAGGAATTCCTCCAGCCACACTTGCTTCATAACCAAAAGCTAAATTTTTAGCTAAATTTTCAAGTTCATAACGATGATAAGCAAGCATAGCTTTATTTGCAGTAACAACAGCTTTTTTCTTTTTTAAAATTTCACTCACTATTTTAAAAGCTTCATCCACCCCACCCATTAATTCTACAAAAACATCTACATCAGCATTTAAAATTTCTGCAACGCTATGAGTAATTGGAATTAAAGCATTTTTTTTAGGACTTCTAGCAAGAGCGATCACAGGAGTTATGCTTTGCCCACATCTTGCACGAATAAGTTTATCATTTTCTAAAAGAAATTTAACCACCGCACTTCCAACAGTGCCATAACCAAGAATCGCTACTTTCATAACTTACTCTTTTAAATATTTTTTGATATTGCGTGCAGCTTGGCGTATGCGATTTTCATTTTCAATTAAAGCAATTCTTACATACTCATCACCTGCTTCGCCAAAACCTACCCCAGGACTTACTGCAACACTAGCGCGTTGTAAAAGTTGCTTTGAAAATTCTAAACTTTTTAAATGTCTTTTGCTTTCAGGGAGTTTTGCCCAAACAAACATACTTGCTCTTGGTTTTTGAAGTTTCCAGCCTGCATTTTCAAAAGCTTCAAGTAAAATGTGCATTCTTTTATCATAAGTTGCACGGATTTCATCTACACAAGTTTGATCTCCATCTAAAGCTATGGTAGCTGCTACTTGAATAGGTGTGTACATACCATAATCAAACCAAGATTTTATTTTTTTAAGCGCACTGACTAAGCGTTTATTTCCTACTACAAAACCCACGCGCCAGCCTGCCATATTGTAAGATTTTGAAAGAGTGTAAGTTTCTACCGCTACATCTTTTGCGCCTTCAATTTCCAAAATAGAAGGAGTTTTATAGTCATCATAAGTTAAATCTGCATAAGCAATATCTGAAATAATATAAAATCTTTCTTTTTTTGCCGTTGCTATCAATCTTTCATAAAAACTTTTCTCACAAGTTACTGTTGTTGGATTATGCGGGAAATTAACAACGACATATTTTGGGCGTGGGATGCTTTCATTTAAAGTTTTATGTAAATTTTCAAAAAATTGATTTTCATCAAGCTCAAATTTTTCATTATAAGCTAAAGGCATTTTTGCTACATTACCTCCTGCTATAATAAAAGCTTGAGTATGTATAGGATAAGCAGGAGTTGGCACGATAGCAACATCTCCAGGATTTATAATCGCTCTTGCAAGATTTACAAAACCCTCTTTTGAACCCATAGTAGCTACAACTTCATTTTCAGGATCTAAATTGACATTATATTTTCTTTTATACCAATTACAAATTGCTAAGCGAAGTTTATAAATCCCCATGGATGTAGAATATCTCGAGGTTTTATCTTTGTTAGCACTTTCACAAAGTTTATCTATAATGTGTTGTGGAGTTTTACCATCGGGATTTCCCATTGAAAAGTCGATGATATCCTCTCCAGCACGTCTTGCTGCCATTTTTATCGCATTTACTTCTGCGAAAACATAATTTGGAAGTCTTTCTATGGTATTAAAACGGATTTCATCAAACATTTCTTAATCCTTTATTTTTTAAGTGTGATTTTTAAACCCCTGCGTATATTATCTAAACTATACATATCGCTTACAATAGCATATATAGCACCATTTGGAATAAGTTCTGAAAAATGATTATTTTTATTTTCGCTTTTTACTGCTTTAATTAGATTCAGATTTTTATCTAAAAAGAAGATTTTAGGAAACCAATTGTCTAAATCATTTGCATCAATAATCAAATTTGTAGCATTTTTTAAATCAAGCACATAGTCTTTAAGGGGCTTTTCTAATGATTTTGGAGTATTTAAATTAACATTTGTATTGGTTTTTAATACAGCATTGGAAAAATTTAAATCATATTCATAGTCATATACCCCAATACGCTTAATATTATTTATATAGACAGAATTTTCTTTTAAGAGATTGTAAAGCGTTCCAGGATCTAAAACATATTGAGATTCTACTTGTATGGTATAGTCAATATTTCCTTCTCTTAAAATCAAATCTGTAGGGATAAAATATATATATCCAGCATCTGTTAAAACATCGGATAAAATTTTAAAAAACATAACTTCATCAGCTTTTGCTTTAAAATTTAGTCTTAGACTTTGAGGATTTGATAGTGTTAAGGCAATTAAAGAATTGGTTTTTAATATTTGAGATATTTTTGCAATATCACAATTTCCATTATTATCTATGTAAGAATTATTTGAAAATAATAATTCTAGTTGAGAATTTTTACTAGGATTGTTTACTAAATTTTTTGCTAATTCAAGACTTGAGATTGCAAAAGATATATTAACCCAAAAAGTAAGAATAATAATTTTTTTTACCATTCTTTACCTTTATTTAATTTTACAAATTCAGCAGCTGAAATACTTGTAATTTTTCCATCTTTAATCAAGAAACGTTTTGAAATTCCTGCAGGAAATTTTTGTTCTTTATTTTCTTGATCAAACATTGTTAAAGCTGCAGCCCCTGTTAAAATTAACTGATCTTTATCTAAAGAAATATTAAAATCTTTTTCTTTAACAAAGCTTGTTTTTTTAAGGCTTTTTAAATCTATCAAACCTATCCAAATCTTGGTAGAGGTTTTAAAATGTGCTTCTTTTAAAGAATCAGTTTTTGGTGTATTTGTGTCTTCTTGGATTTGGGTATTTTTTTCTTCATCGAGTAGGGTTGTGTTATTTTCACTGATATTATTTTCTATGCTTATGTTTTTATCATTTTCTTGTAATGAGATGTTTTGGCTTGGTAAAACGCTCTCTGTTTGATTTGTTTCTTGTGCTTTATTGTTGTCTATAACAACAACATTGTTTCCACCTAAAGATTTTAAATTTTCTTGTGCTTGTCCTATGATATCTATAACTGTTGCACTAGTATTATTTTGTTCATCTTTGAAAAAAGTTTTAAGTGTATCAAAATAATAAATTCCACTTCCTATAATCACTAAAACAATAAGAACAATCAAAAAAGGCCAAGTGTTAAAGGATTTTTGACTATAAGCATCTAGTTTTGGGGTTATCATTTTTGATTTTGTTTGTGGAGTAGGATTGTTTTCGTTAAGATAAGCTTCATACTCTTCGTTAAAATCACTAAAGTCGAGTTCGTATTCTCTGCTCAAAATTTTAACAAAACCTTTAACATTAAAACGACTTAAAACAGCAAAATTCTTTTCTACTAAAGCTTCAAGAAAATCAAGTTCAATTTGCGTTTTTGCTGCAACTTCTTTTAAATTTAATTCTTGTATTTTTTTCCAATTAAGCATTTAACATCCTATCACAAAGTATTGCAAAAGCAGCGCTGACATTAAGACTATCAAAATTATTTTTCATCGCAATGCCCACACATTCATCGCATTTTTTTACAATTTTAGAGCTTAAACCAAAACCCTCACTACCCAAAACTAAAACTTTTTTACCATTGCTTATTTTTACACTGTGAATTTCTTTTCCCGAGCCATCACTCGCATAAAAATAAAAACCTACTTGTTTTAGTTCATTTATTACACTTAAAGCATCGTTGCTTATCACAATAGGTAAATCAAGAGCCGCTCCGCTGCTTGTGCGAATTACTCCTTCCATGGCTAATTTTTCACCAATAAAAATTAAAGCCCCAACCCCTAAAGCATAAGCTGTACGCGTGATAGCCCCTATATTTCCTACATCACTAATTCCATAAAGCATAACAATAAAATCATTTTTTTTGATCTCATTTAAATTTGCAAAAGAACTTTCTTTAATATCTAGCAAAAAACCTTGATGATTTCCACCTTTCGCATAAGCTTGAGCAGTTTTAAAATCAAGTTTTTTGATTTTAAAACCTGATTTTGCGATTTTGGAAAAAGTAATTTTATCACATTCTTTTGCTAAATAAAGCTCATTGATACAGTCTTTATGATATTCTAAAATATAAAAAAATATTTGCTTCCCATAAACTATCATATTAAAATTTTACCTAATCTTGACTTAAAAGCAGTTTTTGATAAATTTCTTTTGCATTTTTTCCATTGATCTTTGATAATAATTTTGCTTTTGCTTTTAAAGACAGCTCTAAATCCATAATATCTTTTTCACAAAGAGTATTTTGCAAAAAATTTTGCTCTTTTGATTGCAGTACTACAACCCATTCACCGTTTAAATTAGACTTTTTTAAAATTTCAGAAAGCTCTTTAGCATTGCCTTTAAATTTTTTTTCAAATTTTTTACTGATTTCTTTAATCAAAAAAATTTCTCTTTGGCTGTCTAGAATCATAATCTGTTCTACTAAAGATAAAATACGCTTGGGGGATTCGTAAATAATACTTGGATAAGGAAAGTTTAAAATTTTTTCTATATCTTTTTGTCTTTCTTTGCCTTTATTTGCTAAAAAACCAATAAAGATAAATTCTTTTTGACAAAATGCTGAGCTTACAAGAGCAACTAAGGCTGCATTTGCACCTGGTAAAATTTCATAGGTGATATTATTTTCTTGTGCAAATTCTACCAAAGCCTTGCCAGGATCACTAATCCCTGGCATTCCTGCATCGCTTAAATAAGCTACATTTTTTTCAAATATCTTTAAATCAATACTTGCTAAAACTTCTTTTTCATTATGGGAGTGTAAGGCTATAAATTTAGAAATATGTATATCAGTGTGAAATTTGGTATTTAATAACGAAATCAAAGACTTACTTACTCTTGTATCTTCGCAAAACACAAGATCGCAAGTCTTTAAAAGTTCTAAGGCTCTAAAAGAAATATCGCTTAAATTTCCTATGGGAGTAGGAATAAAATAAAGCATAATTATTGCATTGCGTATTTTTTCTTAAATTTCTCTACACGACCTGCAGCATCTACAATTTTTTCACTGCCTGTAAAAAAAGGATGGCAATTTGAACAAATATCTACTCTTAATTCTGCTTTGTTTGACTTTGTTGTAAAAGTATTTCCACAAGCACAACTTACTTTGCATTCTACATATTCTGGGTGAATTTCTTTTTTCATTAGTTTTCCTTAAAAATTAAAACAATAAGCCGTGATTATAAATTATTTAACATAAAAAAGAGATTAATTTAAGAAAAGTTAAAGCAAAATTTTTGAAGCTATAGCTATAATAGCTGTTTGACTTTTTAGAATATTAGAGCTTTTAAGAGAGATTTTCCGGTTAAACAATAATCTCTCATCATTGTTAAATCCACCTTCAGGACCTATAAAATATAATTCTTTTTCATCGAAATGACTTTGTTGTTCTCCTTGAAAATCAACCATAATTGCATTTGGAAATTTTTGAACAAATTCTTGAGTGCTTTGGTGGATAATTAAATCCATTTTAGTATTTCTACCGCATTGTTCACAAGAAGAAATAATGATTTTTTCAAATCTTTCTAAATCGATTTTAAAATTTCTTTGTGAAAAATTTGTAAAAACCAAATGTAACTTTTTTACTCCAAGTTCATTTAAGAAAGGTAGAGTTTTTTCTAAAATTTTAATATCTATAATGGCTAAGGCTAAGTTTAATTCACTTTGTTTTATATTTTGTGATTTTTTGTTTAAAAATTTTAAAGTGCAAGAATTTCTTGTTAAATTTGTGATTGTATAGTTGTAAAGAAAATTATCTTGTAAATTTCTAAGATTTAGCTCCGAATTTTCCTTTACTCTTCTTACTTTTAAATGGTTAAAGTTTTCACCTTGAAGTTGTATAAACTCTTCTCCAGCTTGCTTGTTATACAAAAATTGCATTTTATAGATATCTTTCTATTAAAAAAGGCAAAAACAATAAAAAAATTTCAAAAGGTAAAATCAAACAACTAATCCATCTAAAAGTGGCATATTTTCTAAATCTTCTTGCTTTTTTAAAACAAACAAAGTGAAAAATTGCTAAGGCAAAAATTAAGATCCAAGAAAAAATCATTACCCAGATATTGACATTCATTTGAAATTGTTTCATTGCTGATAACAAACAACCTGTAAAAATAATCAAAGCTAAAAATAAATAATAAATTGGTAAAAATAATCGTATTCTGCGAATAAAAATGAATTCGGTTTTAAAATTTCCTTGTGTTAGTATAAGATAAAAAAGCATTAAAAAACCGCTCGCATAAAGACTATAAAGATGTAAAGCTAAAAAGAATTCGTAACTTTGATCCATTATTTTCCTTTGTTTATAAAATCAGCTAAATTTTGAATTTGTTCATCACTTAAAAAACTATGGTTTTTATCTTTTATCGTTTTTATTTTTTGTATAAAAATTTTATTGCTCAAGGTTTTAATGGCCGTGCTGTTTTTAGGTTTTAATTCCCCTTTTTCTCCATGACAAGTGGCGCATTTTTGTTTATATAAAGAGTTGATAATACTAGGATTGACTTCATGTTCATCATTTGAACTTTGTGCTTCATCATCTACAGGTAAAGGCAGGTTGGAGTCACTTAATTCTGTTTTTTCATCGTTTTGTTCTATTTGGACTACTTCTTGATCTGTATTTTGAGTCTTGGAAATATTTTTTTCATCATTAGAACAGGCAGATAAAACTAATAAAAAAAAACTTAAGGCAATTAAAATTTTAGCTTTTTGCATTAAATCTCCTTTGGATTTATAAAAATTTCTTCATTTTTTAATTTGTTATAAAAATCTATATCATTCCATTCTGCTTTAATGCCATTGGAAAATTCTATGTCTTGAAGTGAAATTTTTGGCATTAGCTCACTATAGGCATCTTCTCTAAAACCTTGTGCATAGCCTGTTCTTGTTTCATGAACAATGATGCTTTGTAAAGTCACTCCTTGTTCTCCATTTACCATTTTTGTTTGTTTTAATAAAGCATCTATAAGTATGAAAAATACACGACAAAAATTTTCAGCACTTACATTAACAGGCAGGCAAATCCAACGACTTGAATATTTTTTCATTTCTTCTAAATATTTTGCGTCATCATATTTAAAAAGAGTGATAGCATGATCAAAACTATCAATAATTTGGCGTATATAGGTTTTTAAAAGTCCAAAATCATAGACCATTCCAGCATTATCTAAATATTTGCTTTCAAGTAAAACTTCAACTTTGTAAGAATGTCCATGAATGCTACTTTTGCAACGCTTAGAAGAACAAAATCTAACAATGTGTGCGTTTTCAAATTCAAATAATTTTCTTATAATCATACACCCTCTTTATCGTTCCAAAGACGAATATGAATTCTATCAGAATAATTATAACCATTCTTAATACAAAATTCAGCAATTTTTTGAGCATTTTTTTTAAGGTTTTGCTCATTTTCACCCATAGGCATACAAAAAATTTGATTTGGAGCTTCTTTTAGAATTTCATTGATTTCTAAAAATGAATTATCAAGAGTATTGGCATCTAAAACAAATTTATAAAAACTATCTTTTGCGTAATTTTTAAATGCTTTTAAAGCTTTAAAATTTAATCGTTTATCTTTTTTTATCCCACTATTTTGGAGTTTAACGCTTAAAGCAAAAATACATTCTTTGTAAAAAGGATATCTATCAAAATCAATTTCTATGCTTCCATTGCTTTCAAAGTGTATTTCGAATTTATTTTTTAATAACATTTGGATAAATTCTATAAATTCAGGATTTTCATAATGGATTAATGGCTCTCCACCTGTGATAACAACTATAGGATCAAAGTCTTTTTTTAATTTTATCACTCTTTTTAAAAGTTCATTAGCATTTAAAGTTTCATAACTTTCTTTAAAATCTTTTGTGAAAACAGCTCTTATCGTGTCACATCCAATGAGAGTTTTATCGTTTTTTGATATTTTTACATTAAAACCTAAACAGTTGAAATTGCAACCAGCAAAACGCATAAAAATAGCTAATTTTCCATTATATTTGCCTTCTCCTTGAATGCTTAAGAAACTTTCAACAAGTTGCAAAATTAACCTCCAGTTTGATAAAAAGCACGAGATGAGGTTTCATTATCAACAACACTCCATTTATTTTTTTCTGGTTTATTTCTTAATACTTCTTGTAATATTTCTACAGCGGCTTTAATATCACCTTTTCGAACCGCTTCTTTTATGCTTAATGCTTCATCAAAATAAAGGCAAGGTATTAACAAGCCTTCAGCACTTAAGCGTATGCGATTGCAAGAATCGCAAAATTCATGGCTATGAGGATCTATAATTCCAAATTCATAATCATCTGCCTTGTAAATACTCACAGGTGCTTTTTCATCTTTTTTTATAAGTTGAATTTGATATTTTTGACTCAAAATTTGTATAATTTCATCTCTTTTTAATCCTTGTAATTTACCATAAGCATGAGTATTTTCCATAAATTCTATAAAGCGAATTTGAGCTTTTTTTGATTTTGCAAATTCCAAAAGAGATATCAGTTCATCATCGTTTAAATTTTTAAGAGCTACAGTATTAAGTTTTACTTTCAAATCTAGATTTAAAGCTTCATCAATTCCAGATAAAACACTATCTAATACATCTTTTTGCGCAAGAGTTTTTGCTTTTTTGTGATCTAGGGTATCAAGTGAAATATTAAGTCGTTTAAGTCCAGCATTTTTTAGGTCTTTAGCAAAGTCTTTTAGTAAAAATCCATTTGTAGTTATAGCAAGGTCAATATCGCTTTTATAATCGCTAATCATTTTTATAAAAATACTTAAATCTTTTCTTAATAAAGGTTCCCCACCTGTTATACGGATTTTTTCAATTCCTTCGTCTATAGCTGCTTTAACAAATAAAAAAAGTTCTTCAAAGCTTAATAAATTTTCTTTTGGCTGATAATCGAAAGGAATTTTTGGCATACAATAAAGGCAGCGAAAGTTACATCTTTGTGTAACTGAAATTCTAAGATAATTTATCTTTCTACCGAATTGATCTATAAGCATTTATTTTCCATTCTATTTTATTAATTTCTTAAATTTTAAGACAAGTTCTACATTTCCAGTGCCAATGCGTAAATCTTTAGCGATTTGTTCTATGCTTTTTCCTTCTTTGAAAAGATTTTCTATTTTTTGTTCTTCTGTATCGTAATTTGGTGTAAGTTTAGCCATGCTTTGTGCTTTTTGTTCCAAATTTAAAAGACGATTTTGTTGTTCATTTTGAAAATCTTCTATGATATGTTCCATAGTTTTTAGTGTTCTTAAAACAGGAGTGATTTTTGAACTGATTTGTTTATCAAGTTCAATCATAATTTCTTCTTTTAAAAGAGAGGTTTTATAGTCTTCATCCTCTTCGCTATCATCTTTAACTCCTAATTCTTTACGAAAATAATGAAGTTCTTTGGTAATATCTTCTATCACATTTTGAAGTTTTGCTATTTTTGCATTATTTTCTCTTTCTTTGATATTCATGTAGGCTAGCATTGCAATTAAAAGCACAATTATAAAAACTAAATAAAGTACATCATCACTCATTCTTGGCCTTTCTTATTTCTTATCATATTTCTTTGGATTTCAACAACAAAAGCATCAAAAGCCATTTTGTCTTCAGGCTTAATTTTGATAATTTTTGCCAATGTTTGACTTTGAGCTTTGATAAAAATAGCTATTTTTTGATTATTTAAATCAAATCTTAAATAATATTCTTTATCTTCTTCTAAAATAGTATCCAAAAAATTTAGATACTCAAAATTTAAAGATTCTATTACCCCTTTTTGCTTAAGTGGTATAAGTTCTTTATTTTTATCTAAAGAATTTTCAAGTCTTAAAATATCTTCTTTTAGACTTAAAAGAAGATCAAAAATAATTTTTTCACCCTCGTCAAAATCAATGCGTAAAGCAAGTTTTTTCCATTTTAAAATTTGAGAAATTGCTCCAAGTTTTAGGTATTCTCCAAGAAAACGGTTATTTTCTATTTCACAACATTCTAAATGAGCTTCAAATCCTGCTTTAAAAAGTGCTAATTCCATAATAAATCAATCCAAATAAAAATAAAAAAGATAATACTTAAATAACCATTTAGAGTAAAAAATGCTCTATCAATATGAGCAAAATTCTTATGAACAATTTTATGTTCCAAGGCTAAAATAATACCGCTTATAATTACCCCAATAAGTGCTATTTTTCCAAGTGCTACACCCCAAACTTCCCACACAAAAAGAAGCCAAAATAATACCGCTAAAATATGGCAAAAAGATGATATAAATAAAGTAGCCTTTGAACCAAATTTAGCAGGAATAGAGTGAAGTCCTATTTTTTTATCATACTCCATATCTTGTAAAGAATAAAGCAGATCAAACCCAGCTGTCCAAAAAGTTACACCTAAACATAAAATAACGCTATAAATGTGAATTTCACCCATAATTATAACACTTCCTGCAATAGGCGCAAGTCCTAAACAAAATCCTAAAACTAAATGTGCTAAAGAACTAAAGCGCTTAAAAGCTGAATAAATAGCCAATACCAAAAGCACAGGAAAAGACAAATAAAAGGCCAAGGTATTAATAAAATAAGAACATGATATAAAAATAAGTGCATTAATAATGATAAAAATCCATACGCTTTTTCTACCTATTTTTCCACTGACATTAGGGCGATTTGCACAACGAGGATTATCCTTATCTATATCTTCATCCATTAAACGATTTGTAGCCATGGCAAAATTTCTTGCACTTACTGCACAAATAATGCCTAAAATCAACGCCTTAAAACCAAACCAAGCAGTGTCATTTGCAAGTTTTGATGCTACAATCATAGAGGAAAATAAAAAAGGCAAAGCAAAAATAGAATGCTTAAATACTACAAGTTCTAAAATATCTTTAAATTTTATCCAGAATGTGTTCATTTTTCTACTTTAAAATATTTTTTGCTATGATTTTACTAAAATTTTTATAAATTTTAGGATAAATATTAAAATGTTTTTTGAAATAGCATTAATAGGAACAACCGCGAGTGGAAAAACATACATAGCCAATACTTTAGCAAGAGAATTTAATGCTGTTGTTTTAAGTCTTGATAGTCTTTGTGTTTATAAAGAGATTAATATAGCAAGTGCCAAGCCTTCACAAGATGATCTTGCGAGTATAAAATACTTTGGGGTAAATTTATTGAGCGTGAATGAACATTTTAATGTTGAGTTATTCATAAGAGAATATCAAAAAGCAAAAGAATTTGCTTTAGCTAGAAATTTACCTCTAATTATAGTAGGTGGAACTGGATTTTATTTAAAAACTATGATAGATGGTTTAAGTGAAAAAACCTTAGAGTCAAAGAGTTCTTTAAATAACGATGAAATTTATGCTCTTTTATTAAATATTGATCCAAACTATAAAATAGAAAAAAATGATACTTATAGATTAAAAAAATGGCTGGGTATTTATGAACAAACAAGAGAAATTCCTAGTGAATTTTTAAAAAGAACACAAAAAACTGGGGTGCTTAAAGATATAGAAATTTATGAGCTTGCGTGGGATAAAGAAATTTTAAAAAAACGTATTAAAACTAGAACAAAAGAAATGCTTGATAATGGACTTTTAGATGAAGCAAAAATTCTTTTTTCTAAATTTGATCATAAACTTAAAGCATTAAATTCTATAGGTTTGAAAGAGTGTAAAGAATATTTAGATGGAGAAATTTCCTTTAAAGAGCTTGAAAATTTAATCACGATACATACTACACAACTTGCCAAAAGACAAAGAACTTTTAATAAAAAATTTCAAAGTAAAGCCTTGGAATTTGATAAAGCTTTAGCTACTTTAAGAATGAAATTTTCAATCGAAAAATAAATGTTCTATTAGAATTTTTACTCCTAGTATAATTAAAACCAATCCGCCTAAAAGTTCAGCTTTATTTTTAAGATAAATTCCAAATTTATTCCCTATTTTTAGAGCAATGATACATAAAATGAAGGTGATAATACCTATTAAAAATATAGCTAATAATAAATTTACATTTAAAAATGCAAAACTCACACCAACTGCTAGTGCATCGATACTCGTAGCAATTGCTAAAGCTAGCATGGTTTTAAAGCCAAATTGATTGGCATTACTATCGCAATTTTCATTTTCCAATGACTCTTTGATCATTTTTAATCCTATTAAAGAAAGTAAAATAAAAGCTATCCAATGATCAATACTCGCAATAAAAGATGCAAAAGTTATGCCTATAAAATAACCAATAGTTGGCATCAAAGCTTGAAATCCACCAAAATAAATTCCAACAATAAGATAATGTTTTAAATGTAGTTTTTTAACACTAAAACCTTTGCATAGTGATACAGCAAAAGCATCCATTCCTAAAGCACAGGATAAAAAAATAAGACTATAAAAATCCATAACAAATCCTAAAATTTTATAAAAAATTGAAGATGAAATTATAATCAAACAAAGATAAAAATCACATAATTTTGATATATTTAATTAAATTTTAAGAAATAAATATATATAATTCAATTTCATTTTTATTTTTTACTCCTTAAAAGTGGCCCATTCGTCTAGCGGTTAGGACATCGCCCTTTCACGGCGGTAACACGAGTTCGAGTCTCGTATGGGTCACCACTTTTTAATTTTTCTTTTAAAATAACAATTTTTTCATTTTTTCTATTGAAATTTAATAAATATTAATAATTTATTTTGTAGAATACGAATAGCTTTTGATATAAGTCTATTATAGACTTATATCAAGGCTGGGCATTATTGAGCTGGTGTTTGCTCTTTTGTTTTTTTGTGAGTTTTAGCTTCATGTTTTTTATCAGCTTTAGCTTTTGAATGATGAGCTTTTGTATGTGTTTGATTTACATCGCTTGGAGTATTAGCTGCAAAAACATTAGCTGCGAAAGCACCTAGTAATGCTGAGATTAGTACAACTTTTTTCATATTTTCCTCCTTATGAATAATTTTTAGTTGCAAATTAATTGTAATTATTAAAAATCAACAAATAGATATTTTTTGTAAAAATATTTCAAAAAAATATAATTTTTTATATATATTTAAATTATTATTAAAATATATTATAAATGTATCTTATTTTATTTAGATTAAATAAATAGAAATTTTACCCACTAAGCTTTTAAGATATTTTTACTCTTTTTAATATTATTATGGTAATATTTTCAATATCAAACTAAAAATAAAGGAGAAATTATGTTTGAATTAAGAAAATTACCTTATGATACCAATGCTTTTGGTGATTTTTTGAGTGCTGAAACTTTTAGCTATCATCATGGAAAACATCACAATACTTATGTTACAAATCTAAATAATCTTATTAAAGATACTGAATTTGCAGGTAAAGATCTTGTAAGTATTATCAAAACTTCAAATGGGGGCGTATTTAATAACGCAGCTCAAGTTTATAATCATGATTTTTATTTTGATTGCATTAAGCCAAGTACAGGCTGTGGCTGTGGCGGTTCATGTCAAAGTATAGATGCTAATTTACAAGCGGCACTAGAAAAAGAATTTGGATCTTTAGAAAATTTCAAAGCTGAATTTATCAAAGGCGCTACAGGAGTTTTTGGTTCAGGATGGTTTTGGTTAGTTTATAATACTAAAAATCAAAAACTAGAATTTGTAGGTACTTCAAACGCAGCTACACCAATTACTGAAGATAAAGTTCCTTTACTTGTTGTAGATGTTTGGGAACATGCTTATTATGTAGATCATCGCAATGCACGCCCTGCTTATTTAGAAAAATTCTATGCTCATATTAACTGGGAATTTGTTGCAAAAGCTTACGAATGGGCTTTAAAAGAAGGCATGGGATCAGTTAGCTTTTATGCAAATGAACTTCACCCTGTAAAATAACTTTAATCCTTTTTGTGCTAGAATGGATTTTGACATTAAGTCAACATTCTACACAAAAAGGGGCAAAAATGGATAATTCTTTATCTGCATATACTCAAAAATATGACAAAGAAGGTTATGGACTTCAATATCCTGATGGTCATGTTATAAGATTTTACGAGAGAATCTTAAAATACAAACTAAGCAAAACAAGTGGAAAATTACTTGATTTTGGTTGTGGAAATGGAGTGCATTCTAAGTATTTTAAAAATATAACCGGGGGGGGGGTATAGAGCCTTATGGCATTGATATAGTTCCTAGTTTAAAAAAAGTTTGGGAAAAAGATCCTTGCTTAGATTCTAAAAATTTTCACATCATATCTCCTAATTCTAGCTTTAAAAAACTCTTCAATACAAAAATGGATTTTATATTTGCAAATCAAAGCTTATATTATCTTACAAAACAAGCTTTTAAAGAAGCTGTGCAAGAATTTTATGAACTATGCAATGAAGGAGCTATTATATTTGCAACCATGATGAGCGATAAAGGCTATAGTATGTATGAAAGAGGAGAACTTATGGATAATAGCTTGCGTGAAGTAAAAGGATGTCCAAGTGGTAGATTGAGTGGTTCTTCATATATACGCTTTACTAAAGACATAGAAGAATTAAAAGAAGATTTTAAACCTTTTAAACCTTTATTTTGGGGAGATTATGAATTAATTAATCTGTATAATTTTGAAGGCAGTGTGGAGCACTTTATTTATATAGGACAAAAGTAAGTGCTCTAGCACTTACTCTCCTAAGCTTGGAGTCATTTCGATAATCTTCCAAGGAAGTCCTTGAGAATTCAGCTCTTCCATAAAAGGCTTAGCGTCAAATTCTTCCATATTAAACACGCCTTTTCCTTGCCAAATTCCTTTAGCGATTAATTTCGTACCTATCATAGCAGGAACACCTGTAGTATAGCTCACAGCTTGCGCGCCAGTTTCTTTGTAACATTCTTCATGATTGCAAACATTATAAATATAAACTTGTTTGTCTTTTCCATCTTTTTTACCACGAATCACGCAACCTATATTGGTATAACCTTTAGTGCGTGGTCCTAAACTTGCAGGATCAGGAAGCAAGGTTTTTAAAAATTCTATAGGAATGATTTCTTTACCTTGGTGTATCACAGGTTTAATCCCTAGCATTCCAACATTTTCAAGACATTTCATGTGAGTTAAATAACTTTGTCCAAAAGTCATAAAAAAGCGTATTCTTTTTAAACCTTTGATATTTTTTACCAAGCTTTCAAGTTCTTCATGATAAAGCAAATAGCTATCTTTCACTCCTACTTCTGGATAATCCCACTCCATTTTTATTTCCATAGGCTGCGTTTCTATCCACTTGCCATTTTCCCAATAACGCCCTTTAGCAGAAACCTCACGCAGATTGATTTCAGGGTTAAAATTCGTCGCAAAAGCATAGCCATGATCACCTGCATTGCAATCTAAAATATCTATATAAGAAATTTCATCAAATAAATTTTGCTGTGCATAAGCACAAAAAACATTAGTTACACCAGGATCAAATCCACTTCCTAAAAGTCCTAAAATTCCTGCTTGTTTAAACTCATCATTTCTCGCCCATTGCTCTTTGTATTCAAATTTAGCTAAATCAGGATGTTCATAATTTGCCGTATCTATATAATCAATCCCTGCTTTTATACAAGCATCCATTAAACTCAAATCTTGATAAGGCAAAGCCACATTGAGTAAAATTTGTGCTTCTGTTTTCTTGATAAGTTCTACAACTGCATTGCTATCATCAGCATCAATTTGCGCCGTTTCAATTTGAACCCCTAAACGCTCTTTGATAAAAGCAGCGATTTCATCACATTTGCTTTTTGTTCTACTAGCTAAAGTGATTTTACTAAAAGTATCAGAATTCATTGCGCATTTTACAGTAGCCACACGACTTACCCCACCTGCGCCTATGATTAAAAGATTTTTCATTCCTATCCTTCAAAAATTTTTTTGATTTTATCAAATTTAAACTAAAAATTGATAATATCAAAACTTATTTTCTCTTCTAAATCATAACTTGAGCTCACCAAAATAAAAAAAATTATATTTTTATAAAGTAATTTTAGCCTACAAAAAGCCCCTAAAAATTCTTTTTGTAAAATTTTAGCCTCAAAGCGATTTCCTATTTTAAGCTCTGCATAACCAAAAATATAATTTTTTGAAGCTATCCAAGCAAAAAATTCATCTTCTAAATCAAGTTTTTCTTCTATGATATTTAAATCAGGTAAAATTTGTGCACTTTTAAAATCAGGTTTAAAATAAAGCTCTTTAGGATTTGCATGAGCTAAAATTTTTCCTTTTTCTAAAAAAGCGATTTGATCAGACATACAATAAGCATCTTCAATATCATGAGTTACCATAATAGCCGTAATGCCTTGATTTTCTATCATTTTTTTCAATTCTCTTCTTAAATCCTGTTTTAAATTTTGATCCAAATTAGAAAAAGGTTCATCTAAAAGCAAAAGCTTACATCCTCTTGCCATAGCTCTAGCAAAAGCCACTCTTTGCGCTTGTCCTCCTGAAATTTCATCGATTTTTTTATATCTTAAATCTTCAATTTCAAAAGTTTTAAGCAAATGATTTAAAATTTGATTTTTATCTTTTTTATCATAAAGTGCAAAAAGTATGTTTTTCTCAACATTTAAATGAGGAAATAAAGCATAATTTTGAAACATCAAAGCCACTTCACCTTTGCAAGAAAACAAATCATAAGAACTAGCTTGTTCAAGCTTAGCAATAATCCTTAAAAGCGTGCTTTTTCCGCTTCCACTACCTCCTAAAATGCTTAAAAATTCTCCTTCTTTGACATGAAGATTGATATTTTCTAAAGCTTGTATTTTTCCAAAATTTTTAGATAAATTTTTAATTTCTAACATCATCTTTCCTTGTGATTTTATCCATCCAAACAACAACCATTAAAGAAAGAAAAACGATAAACAAGGAAGGCAAAGCTGCATCATAAATTCTTTCATCACTTGCAAACCAGAAAGCTTTAACACTTAAAGTTTCAAAGCCAAAAGGCGCTAAAATTCTACTTAAAGGAAGTTCTTTAATCGTATCAATAAAAACAATAATAAAAGCCAAAAATAAAAAATGTTTCATTAAAGGTGTGTGAATTTTAAAAAATAAAATAAAATAACTCGTTCTTAAATTTAAACTTGCTTCATCAATATTTAGATGAATTTTATTATATCCTCCCTCTAAAGAATAAATTGCACTCGCTAAAAAACGAATTATATAAGCAAAAACAAGAACAAGTAAAGAATTTCCCAATAAACTCATGTGAAAAAATTTATCCAAAAATACAAAAAGCACTATAATGCTAATCCCTAAAGCAGCAGCAGGTATAGAATAACCCAAAGAACTTATTTTTAAAATAAATAAATTAAAAAAATGATTTTTAACTATCCTAGAGCTAAACATCAAAAAATAAGCTAAAAAAGTGGTAATTAAAGCAGTGATTAAAGCTAAGATTATAGTTTGAAAACTGATAATATAAAATTGCGATTCAAAAAGCTTATGATCTTTTAGCCCCCAATAAACTAGCCAAATAAAAGGTAAAATAAAACCTACAAAAGCAATCATAAAACAATAAATACAGGATAGAATTTGTTTAATAGGATTTAATTTTCTTTTTTTGATAAAAAGAGCTAAATTTTGATTAAAACTATAATGATGTTTATTTTTATAATAATAATCCACATACATAATCAAAAATACAAAAAGCATTAAAATACCCGATAAAACACTAGAAGAATAAGAATCATTCAAATCATACCAGAGTTTAAAAATTCCAGCCGAAAAAGTATCCACTCCCAAATAAGCACTTGCACCATAATCACTCAAAGTTTCCATTAAAACCAATAAAGCTCCAGAAAAAATGGCAGGTCTTGCACTCAAAAGTGCCACGCGTGTAAAAATTCTAAATTCAGAATATTTCATGATTTTAGCTACTTCATAAGCCTCTTTAGCTTCACTTTTAAAAGCTGTTTTAGCAAATAAATAAATATAAGGATATAAAGAAATAGCCAAAACAAAAATAACACCATAATGATTGAAAAAATCTATCCTAAAGCCAAAATTTTCGTGAAAAAATCCTTGAAAATCCATAATTCCCACATAAACAAAGGCTAAAATATAAGCAGGTATGGCTAAGGGTAAAATGAGTAATTTTTCTAAAATTTTACAGAAATAAAAATCATAATTTGCAATCAAATAAGCAGAACTCACACCCAAAATCAAGCTTAAACACAATACTCCCATGCTAATTATAAAAGTATCTTTGATGAATTTTAAAAATAAATAATCAAAAAAATGACTCAAATTTTCTTTAATAGATGAAAATTGGGTTAAATCACTTGTATTAAAATTTTGAAATAAAATATAAAAAAGTTCAGCAAAAATACCAAAAATAGGTAAAGCAAGAAAAAGGGCAAGTAAAATTGCCCCGAGTTTATAGTATTTTAAGGTTTTATACATTATCTAAAACCGACTTCATCGTAAATTTTAACCGCTTCTTTAATATTTTCTGCTATCTTACTCACAGGGATTTGATCTTCTTTGAAAGTTCCAAAATCTTTTACCGTTTGGCTTAATTCTACATCATTTCTTATAGGAAATTCATAATTACTATCAGTAAGAATTTTTTGAATTTCAGGACTTAACATAAATTCCATAAATTTTTTAGCCGCATCTTGATTTTTACTTGATTTTGTCATAGCAATACCGCTAATGTTAATATGCGTTCCTCTATTGTCTTGATTAGGAAAAATAATACCCAAAGAATTCCCCACTTCTACATCTTTTGGATTTTTAGAATTCTTTAAAAGCCCTATATAATAAGTATTCATAACTGCAAATTTAGCTTCGCCTGCAAATACTTGTCTGGCTTGATCTCTATCCCCACCCTTTGGATTTGTCGCAAGATTTTCAAGCACACCTTTAGCCCATGCTTTAGCCTCTTTATTTCCGTCATTAGCTATAATAGATGCTAAAAGAGTTTTGCTATAAGGAGCTGTAGCACTTCTCATAACAATTTCTCCTTTAAATTCAGCTTTTGCTAAATCTTCATAATTTTTCATTTTGCTAATATCGATATTTGTGTTTTTGTTGTAAGCAATAATTCTTGCTCTTTTTGTAATCGCAAACCATTCTTTATCCTTATCTCTTAAATGAGCGGGTATAAATTCTTCTAAATATTTTGATGAAACAGGGGATAAAAGTCCTAAATTCTTAGCTTCTGTAAGATTTGAAATATCAGCTGTGATGAAAATATCAGCAGGAGAATTACTTCCTTCAAGAGAAAGTCTTTTAATAAGTTCTGAAGCTTTAGCTTGAGTATGATTGACCTTAATACCTGTTTTTTCTTCGAATTTTTTTATGATTTCAAAATCAGCATTATAATGTCTTGCTGAGTAAATATTAAGCTCACTAGCACCTAAAAATGAAACAGCTGTTAAAAACATAAAGAAGATTTTTTTCATATTTTATCCTTTAATTGAGAATTATACTCGGTTTTATTAAGATCTTTAAAATCGGTATGAGAATGTTCAGAGCAAGCAAAAGCAAAGCCAACGCATAGTAAAAATAAAATTATTTTTTTCATAGACATCAATTCCTTTTAGATATTTTGATAAGAAATATTAATATTAAAAAGTAAATATAAAGTAACTTAATAATTTTATAACTGATAAATATTTTCATTTTATTATAATAAATTTTGATAATAATTATAAATAATTAAATTTTAATATAAATATTTAATAGTATTTTTATATATAAAATATTAATATTCAATATCAAAAATAAACCACTAAGAAAGTAACAATAATAATGAAATTTTATACTATTTTAAGCATTCTATTTATAAGCTTTATGTTGAGCGCTTGTGCTGTTTTGCAAAAATCATCTCCACTTCAAGAAAATAAAGATTTTTATATACTTGATACGCATACTCAAAAAAAGATTTCTTTTGAAGATATGATTTTAGAATTGCTAAAAGCAGATGTGATACTGCTTGGCGAAAAACACGATGAGGTTAAACATAAGATAAGTCAAGTTATGATTTTTAATGCCTTAGAAGGAAATTTAAGTTCTCAAAATATAAACTTTGATGTAGCTTTAGAAATGTTAGCAAGCACAGAGCAAAATCACTTAGATAAAGCTTTTAAAAATAAAAAAACCATTAAAGCCAATGAACTTACTAATGCATTAAATTGGGATAAGGTCTGGAAATGGAAAGATTATGAGCAATTTGTCAATGTGGTTTTTTATTCAAAGTCAAAAATATTAGGTGCAAATCTTTCACGCTCAGAAATTACAAGCATTTATAATGGGGCTCAGCCCTTAAAGGGTTATGTTTCAACCACAAATGAAGTAAAAAAACAACTTTTTGACATTATATCCTTAAGCCATAAGCTAAATCCTGAAGAAAATAAAGAATTACTAGATAAATTGGTGGAAATTCAACAATTCAAAGACAGGCGTATGGCTGATGTATTGGTTCATCATGTAAATAAAGTTTTATTGCTAGCTGGAAGCTATCATACAAGTAAAAAAATAGGAATTCCTTTACATATACAAGATTTTAAAAGCAGTAAAAAAATAGTTGTAGTGAATTTAAGCTATGGAGAAATAGATTTAAAAGACAGTGATTATGTTTTGATTTATAAGGGGGAGGAATGAAAAAATTAAGTTTATTTTGTGCTGTAGGTTTATGTTTTGCTAGTTTTGCTTTTTCTGAAGAATTAGAATTTGATAGTCTTGAAATTTCAGGTTCAAAAATCAAAAACGATGAAAAACCTTTTGTAACTCCTGGGGCAACAAGCACAAGAGAGGGTATAGGTTCAGATACACAAAGTATAGATTCTATAGTGCGTAGTATACCTGGAACCTACACAAACACAGATCAAGCTCAAGGCACAGTTCAAGTAAATATTCGTGGTATGAGTGGTTTTGGGCGTGTTAATACCATGATTGACGGTGTTACTCAAACTTTTTATGGTAGTGCATCAGATGATCCAGCTAGATTTCATTCACAAACGGGAACTTCAGCTTTTGGAGCTGTTATTGATACAAATTTCTTAATCGGAGTTGATGTTACAAGGGGAACTTTTGAAGGAGTAGGTGGAGCAAATGCCTTGATGGGATCAGCAAATTTTAAGACCATAGGTATAAATGATATTGTACATGATGGCAATATCTTTGGATTTTTAGGACGATTTTCTTATGGAAGCAATGGAATCGGACCAAGTTATATGAGTGCAGTGGCTGGAAAGACTGAACTTGAAAA
The DNA here is from genome assembly GCF_012889595.1 of Campylobacter sp. CFSAN093241. Lineage (NCBI taxonomy): Bacteria > Pseudomonadati > Campylobacterota > Epsilonproteobacteria > Campylobacterales > Campylobacteraceae > Campylobacter > Campylobacter sp. CFSAN093241. Next base: position 177,052 of record NZ_CP040612.1, read on the forward strand.
TAATGGATATGTGGGCGCGCTTTTTGGTTATAGCGCAAAGAGAATTACTCAAAATTACACTGTAGGCGGGGGTGGCAAGATAGGTAGTAGTATGGTTGATACTGATGGAGATGGTATAGCTGATACCAATATCGCTCCTTTTGATCCAGATTTTTTAACCCAAAAACCAAACTCTCAACTTTTTAAACTCGAATATGTCCCAAATTCTTTTACAAACACTATATTTTCTTATCGTAGATATCAAAACGAACTTGCCGGTAGAAAAATACACAATGACAATTATCAACTTGATTTTTGGCACAACCCTAATGAGTGGCTTAATGTAAATACGCTTATTGCCTACAATCAAGGCATACAAACCTATGGATCAAAATCTACTTTTGCGGCAAACGATGCCATAGCTAACACAAAGGCAAAAAATACTGCCACTACTTTTGATATAAGTGATACTTTAGAGGGTGAATGGCATAGATTTAATCTAAACACACGCTTTGGAGCAAATATTTTGCTTAATGATTATAAAAATACCTTAAATACATCAATTCAAGGAGTAAATTCTATACCTTTTCAGCCTCGTGGAAAACAAAATCTTTTTACTTATTATCTTGATAATAGTCTAAATTATGGTATCTTTACACTTGATACCAATGTGAATCTTTTAGATTGGAATATCAAAGGACACAGACCTGCTTGCGATGAAGTAAATTTTATGTGTTTTCCAAAAGCGGCGACAGATATAGATAAAAATGGACTTCGCCTGAATGCTTCTGTCATGCTTTCAGCTGCCATACACGAGCTTTTTACACCCTTTGTAAGTTTTGCGAGAACAAATAGAGCCCCTAATGTGCAAGAAATGTTTTTCTCAAATAACGAAGGCAATGGTATCAATTCTTTCTTAAAACCAGAACAAGCCAATACTTGGCAAATAGGTTTTAATTCTTTTAAACATGGACTTTTAAAAGATGATGATCGCTTTGGTTTTAAAGCCGTGTATTATCATACAAAAATAAAAGATTATATTTATAATGAACAATTTTATCTTGAAGATCCAAGTAAAGATCCTCCAAGCTCGCAATTTTATATGCACTTAAATTCAGCTGATGATACCATATTTAAGGGTGTGGAGTTAGAATTAAGCTATGACTTGGGTTTTGCTTATGCTAAAGCTATGTATTCAAGACAAGATACAAGTTCGACTATTTCTCAAACTTCAGGACCTCTTCTTGGCTCTTTTTCGGCAAGTAAAATCATGGAGCTTCCAAAAGATTATGCAAATGTAGAGCTTGGCTTTAGGTTAAATGATAAAATAAGCTTTGGTGGTATAGCAAAATACACAGGCAAAGCAAAAAGGGTAAATCCAAATACAGATGATTGGAATAAGGATCCAAACAATCCTTATTATCCTAAACCAACCACACAAGACTTACCAAAAATTCCTATTATAGTAGATTTATATTGGAATATAGAATGGTTTAAAAACCTCACAATGAGAGCAGAGGTGCAAAATTTATTTGATAAAAACTACATGGATGCCTTAAATGCTTATAATTCCTTAGATAATCAGCTTCAATATAATGGAGCAGGTGATCCTATCTATCTTTTTAGCAATTCTGCTCGCGGTCGTACTTTTATAGTAAGTTTTGAATATAAATATTAAGGAATATACAAATGTTAAAAAAATGTTTTTATTTTGTTTTTTTATTATTAAATTTAAATGCAGAAGCAAATGCAACAGATACAAATTTATCTTTTGATTCTTCTAAGATAGAAACCGAAGCACCTAAAATAGAGCTTTCTCTTTCTAGTCTTTATCAAAATGCTGATGAGGTGGTAAAAGGTGTTATTTATATATTGGTTTTATTTTCCATTTTAGCATGGGCAGTTTTTATTTCTAAGCTTATGCAATTTTATTTTATGAAAAAAAATCTAGACTTGTCTATACAAAAGATAAAAGAATTAAAAAATCTCAATGAATTAGATCAGACAAAAGATTTTGCAGGTGTTTTATCTTTAGAAATTCAAGATGAGCTTGAAAAAAGTGAATATAAAAATGATCACATAAAAGAGCGTATAGAATTGCGTTTGCAAAATACCATCTCAAAGCAAATCACAGCAAGCAAAAATGGCTTGAGTTTGCTTGCGAGCATAGGTGCTAGCGCACCTTTTATAGGGCTTTTTGGAACAGTTTGGGGAATTATGAATGCATTTATAGGTATAGCAAATCTTGGCAATGCTTCTTTGGCAGTCGTTGCGCCTGGTATAGCTGAAGCCTTGTTTGCTACAGCTTTTGGCTTGATAGCTGCTATCCCTGCGGTGCTTTTTTATAATTATCTTACAAGAAAAAATTTAAAACTTATGCACCATTTAGATGAGCTTGCAAATTTTGTCTATATACTTTTTCATAGGAGTTATTTTAATGATAAAAACTGAAATGGCTCACAAAGAAGAGGAGTTAAGTGAGATCAATATAACTCCTTTTATAGATATTATGCTTGTATTATTGATTGTTTTTATGGCTGTTACTCCTCTTATCACAAGTTCTATCAAAATAGAATTACCCAAGAGTTCGCAGCAAGCAGAGGATAAGCTTAAAAATCCCATCATACTTTATTTAAATACTGATAATACTTTGGCTATTAATGATGATAAATTAAGCCTAGAAAATCTTTCAAGTGCTTTAGATATAAAAACCAAAGGCAATAAAGAAGAAATTATTTATTTTCATATCGATAAAAGTGTAAAGTATGAAGATATTATGCAAGTAATGCAAAAATTAAAAGAGAATGGCTATGGAAAAATAGCTCTTTCAAGTAAAAAGATGGATTAGTATGAAGTCTAGTGTGATTTTTGGGTTTGTGTTAAGTTTGATATTGCATACTTTAGTATTAATGTTTTTCCTTTTTTCTTTTTATACTCAAGAAAAATCAAGTGGTGTTGATTTTAAACAAGGAGCGGAATTTACTTCCATTATGATGGTATCAGAGTTTCCTATCGGGGAATTAAAAGAAGTTTCGATTGATCAAAAAAAGAGTAATTCTCAAGATAAAAACAAAAAACAAGACGAAAGAATAAGTTTTAATTCTCAAGATAAAAATGCTGTATTAAAAGTTCAAAAAAAGATTGAAAAGCAAGATGAAAACCAAGCTCAAAAAGAAATAGCTAATGCAAGTGAAAATTCAAAATTTAAAAATGAATCGCTCAGTGCTCCGCTACAAAGTAATGAAGATAAAACACAAACTATAGTAAGTGGCAATGCCAAAGAACAAGTTAAAAGCTATCAAGCTTTGCTTATGGCTCATTTGACTAAATTTAAAAAATATCCTCAAGAAGCGATAATGCAAAAACAAGAAGGCGTTGTAAGAATTCGCGTAAGCATTGATGAAAGCGGAAATGTCTTAAGCAAAGAGCTTAAAAAATCTTGCCCTTATGCAGCGCTCAATGATGAAGCTTTAAGTTTATTTAAAAGAGCTTCTCCATTGCCAAAACCGCCTAAAGAAATGTTAAAAAATGGTGATAAAATCAGTTTTGTTATGCCTATTGATTACAATATTAAAGACTATTTAGGTAAAAAATAAACTTTTCATTAAAAAAAGTTTATTAGAATTTTTATTTTAAAGGTGATGATTATGTTCTCTTCGTTTTTTAAAAGTAAAAAATGGGCTTTATGGGCTTATTTGGGACTTTTTTTACTGTTATTTTTCTTATATATACAAACAAGCTTAAATGTTGCGATCAATTCATGGTATAGTGATTTTTACAATGTTTTACAAAAGCCAAAAATAGAACTTTTGGATTCTAATTCTACGCAAAAAATAGAAGAAAATCTTGAAAATAATGCCACTTTAATCCAAGAGGCTAATCAAAGAGCTGAGCAAAATTTCCAAAAAGCTAATTTTATCAATAAAGGCGCATTGTATTATTATCAAAATTTATTAGAATATTTTTTCAACTCTAGGGCTATGATTGAAAAGCCAAATTATTCAGCAAGTGATTTTTATGCTTTGATTTTAGTTTTTTTGGCTATTGCTATTCCTTATGTTTTAATCGCTACAATTAATATCTATTTTGCTAGCGTCTATGCTTTTAAGTGGCGTGAGGCTATGACTTTTTCTTATTTAAAATTTTGGAAAAATAAAGATGATAATATAGAAGGAAGTTCGCAAAGAATTCAAGAAGATACTTATAATTTTTCTAAAATCGTAGAGAGTTTAGGACTTAGTTTTATAAAAGCTTTGATGACCCTTGTAGCATTTATTCCGATTTTATGGAGTTTAAGTGATGTTGTGAGTAAAGCTTTATTTGCAAATTTAAGCGAAAATTCTTTTTTTTATTTTTTAAAAAACATTGATGGTTTGCTTGTTTATATTGCACTTTTGATTTCTTTAGGAGGCTTGGTTGTGTCATGGTTTGTAGGTATTAAGCTTCCTGGACTTGAATATAACAATCAAAAAGCTGAAGCAGCTTTTAGAAAAGAGCTTGTTTATGCTGAGGATAATCGCAAAGAATACGCTAAAAATGAGACTATGATAGAGCTTTTTACAGGGCTTAAATTTAACTATAAAAGACTTTTTTTACATTATGGATATTTTAATATTTGGCTCATTTTATTTGAGCAAATGATAGTTATAGTGCCATTTTTAATCATGGCACCAGGGCTTTTTGCTGGAGCTATAGGACTTGGTATTGTAATGCAGATTAATAATGCATTTGATCAAGTGCGAAGCTCTTTTAGTATTTTTATCACAAACTGGACAACTATCACTCAACTTAGAAGTATATATAAGCGTTTAAAAGAATTTGAGAAAAATATTTCTTATAAGTCTTAGTTTTTTCTTATAAAATACAAGAAAAAATTCAAATATTAAATTTACTTTTAATTGTGTATAATAAGGTTTAATAATATTTTATTTCTTAAGGAGCTTCATTGGACCCCAGTCAGGTTTTGGATTTAAACCAAACTTCTACAGCATCTTTTGATGCAGGATATTCTATACTTATGGTTGTTGTTGCACTTGCTCTAGTGTTTTTAAATGGTTTTTTTGTTTTGTCTGAATTTAGTATTGTTAAAGTACGTCGTTCCAAGCTTGAAGAGATGGTAAAAGAAAAAAAAGCGGGTGCCAAGAAAGCTTTGGAGGTTACTTCAAGACTTGATACTTATCTTAGTGCTTGTCAATTAGGAATCACTTTAAGTTCTCTAGCTCTTGGTTGGATAGGTGAGCCTGCTATTGCAAAAATGCTAGAAATTCCGCTTATTAATCTTGGTTTTAGCACTGTTATTATCCATACTATGGCTTTCATTATTGCTTTTAGCATTATTACTCTTTTACATGTGGTTTTAGGAGAACTTGTGCCAAAAAGTATAGCTATTGCAGTTGCAGATAAAGCGGTTTTATTTATAGCTAGACCTCTTCATTGGTTTTGGATGCTCTTTTTGCCTTGTATTAAAATTTTCGATTTTTTAGCAGCTATAAGTTTGAAACTTTTTGGAATAAAACCTGCTAAAGAAAGCGAGCTAACTCATAGCGAAGAAGAAATTAAAATCATAGCAAGTGAGAGTCAAAAAGGTGGAGTTTTAGATGAATTTGAAACAGAGATCATACGCAATGCTGTTGATTTTTCAGATACTGTTGCTAAAGAGATTATGACTCCTAGAAAAGATATGATTTGTCTAAATAAACAAAAAAGTTACGAAGAAAATATGCAAATCATTTGTGAGCATAAACATACTCGCTTTCCTTATATTGATGGCTCTAAAGATACTATTTTAGGTATGATACACATACGAGATATAATACAAAATGAATTAAACCATAAAAGTCAAAATTTAGATACTTTTGTTAAACCTTTGATTTTGGTTCCTGAAAATATCAGCATTTCAAAAGTACTTGTAATGATGAATAAAGAACGCTCTCATACTGCATTAGTAGTTGATGAGTATGGTGGAACTGCTGGAATTTTAACCATGGAAGATATCATGGAAGAAATTATTGGCGAAATTAAAAGCGAGCATGAAGAAGACAGCTATAAAAAACTTGCTGAAAATATCTATGAATTTCAAGGACGATGCGATATAGAAACTGTTGAAGAAATGCTTGTAATAAACTATGATGAGGATTTAGAACAAGTTACTATAGGTGGTTATGTATTTAATCTTTTAGGACGCTTGCCTATGGTAGGAGATCGCATTGAAGATGAACTTTGTTACTATGAAGTTAAAAAAATGGATGGGAATTCTATAGAGCGTGTTAAGGTGGTTAAAAAAACAAATAAAGATGAAGAATAAGCCTCTTTAGGCTTATTTCTTTTTGTAAATTTGGTTTTTAATTTCTATACACTCAAAACCTTTTTCATCTAGTGTAACTACGCGTAAATATCCACCATCATCTATTTTACCCTCGCATAAAAATACTCTTTTGGCTATTTTCATAGGAAGTTTTTCTTTATTTCTGTGTCCAAAGATTTGATAAAGATTGTCCGAGGTGAAATTACAAAATTGATTTGCTACTTTTTGACTGTCTTCATATCCACCTACACCATAAATAAAGTCATGGCTTGGTATAAAACTTATTTTTTCAGGTTTGGAGGGTATAAAATTTACTCCTCCATGTGAACAAAATATGAATTTATTTTGGAATTTGTAGTATAAACATTCTTTTAGATGAGGATAGAGTTTTCTAGCATCTCTTGGAGTAAGTTTTTCTTTTCTAAAATCCTTTAAAGTATTTTCATTAAATTCTTTGGAATTTGACAATTCTCCATTAGCCCATTTTATAAGATGTCTTTCGTGATTTCCTTCTAATAAGCATACGTTTTCTTTTTCGCAAATTTTTAAAAGAAATTTTATTACTTTGCCATTTTCTATACCTCTGTTGATATAATCTCCCAAAAATATATAAAATTCATCTTCTTTGATTGTTTTAATGTATTCTTTTAAAACACTATAGCAACCTTGTAAATCTCCTATATGATGAATTTTTTTGTATTTGCTTAAATTTGGCATTTGGTAAAGACATTTTTTCCAGTCTCTTGAGTCTAAAATTGGGTATTTTTTTGGATTTTTTTTGAGCAAATCTTGAGTTTTTTCCAAAAGAGCATAAGGAATGATATATCCATTTTTTTTAGCTTCTAAAAGATTTTTTTCTTGACATTGTTTTAAAGAGCTATCAAAAACAATAACATATATTTTATAGCGATATTGTTTAGCTAAGTCTTTATAAATTTTTAATGTTTCGTTGTAAGCGTTTATGATGCTAAACTCACCTTTTTGCATACGCATTTCTAGAAGTTTGAGTAAAATTTTACTCAAATCTTCATCATTTTTAACATTTAAAATTTTATATTCACTGACTATATTTTTAACGCCTCCTGATAAAAGACGCAAAGCATTTAAATCAAGTGTATAATTTTGAAGTTTATTATTTTTGATAAATTCTTCTTGTCCTGCGTAATAATTCCCTCTTAAAACAAGTAAGATTCGCACATTCTTTGCCTAGATTTTCTTTAAAAATTCAGTTTTTAAAACAATAACGCCAAATTTATCTACTCTAGCCTCAATTTCACCTTCTTTAGAAGTGAGCTTAATATTTTTTATAGTAGTTCCACGTTTTAAAGTTGTACTTGCACCTTTAACCTTAAGATCTTTTATTACACTCACGCTATCACCTGTGTTAAGTTCTATTCCATTAGCGTCTTTAGCCATTTTTTTCCTTTCTTTGATCTAAAATATTTAAAATTTGCACCACTAAAGCAAAAGCCATAGCGGTATAAATATATGCCTTATCAATATGAATATCAAAACTTTCAGCAACTAAAACTACGCCTATTAGCACCAAAAAAGCTAAGGCTAAAATTTTAATGCTTGGATATTTTTCAACAAAATCTGCTATAGGTTTAGAAGCAAAAAGCATCACAGCTACTGCGATAATAACAGCGATAATCATGATGGCTACATCTTGAGCAATTCCTACTGCGGTAATAACACTATCAAGCGAAAACACTATGTCAATCACAGCAATTTCAGCTACAACTATCCAAAGTTTATTGCTTGCTTTAAAATGACTTTGACTTTCTTCTTGATGAGAAATTTGCTCTTTAATTTCTTTAATAGACTTTACAATCAAGAAAAGCCCACCTAGTAAAAGAACTAGATCTCTTCCTGAAATTTCATTGCCCAATACACTAAACAAAGGTGTTACAAGTTTCATTACCCAAAAAAGAGATAAAAGAAGTAAAATTCTTGTAATCATTGCAAAAGCTAAACCTAAGATACGTCCTTTATCACGATGTTCAGGGGGTAGTTTGCTTACTAAAATAGCTAAAAAAATGATATTATCTATCCCTAGTACAATTTCAAGAGCACTTAAAGTAGCTAAAGTAATCCAAGCATCAATACTAAATATCCATTCAAACATAAATTTCCTTGAAAATTTTAAAATTTTTTAAAGCGATATTTTATAGTTTTAAAGCAAATACCTTTAATTCTTTAAGAAAAAATTTCAATCACACTTAAGGGTAAAATTTCATGTTCTAGACTATGAATTTTTTCTTCAAATTCTTCAAAACTCAAATTTCTTTTTTCAAAAGCTTTTTGAGCTATAATCATTCCACCATCAAGTTCTTCACTGACCCAATGCACACTCACACCAGCTACTTTCATATCACTTTCATAACTTTCTTTAATCGCATGTGCTCCTTTAAAAAGGGGTAATAAAGAAGGATGAAGGTTAATTGCCTTAATATTTTTTGTAAAAACAGGACTTAAAATTCTCATAAAACCTGCTAATACAGTAAGATTTGCTCCACTTTCTTTGATTTTTTGTACCAAAATCGTATCAAATTCTTCACGAGTATTATAAGCCTTATGATCAACAATGACAGTATCAAGACCAAATTTTTTTGCTCTTTGTACACCAAAAGCATCTTTTTTATTACAAATGCAAAGTACTACTTCATAGGTATTTTCCCCTATGGTTTTTTTATGAAGTTTTTCTAAAATATTTTCTAAATTACTTCCATTTCCACTAAAAAGTACAGCTAATTTTACAAGCATTTTAATCCTTTGATAAGTTTTAAAGCGTCAAAGCTATTTTTATTAAATTTATATTTTTTTGCAACAAGTCCATGAGCTAAAGTAGCATTTTTTGCTGCTTCTAAAGCGCTAAAACCAAAACCTAAATGTGCAGCAATCATTCCACTTAAAACATCTCCACTCCCACCTTTAGCTAAGGCTTGATTTCCTAAATTTACAACAAATAATTTTTCTTTTTGCACAATAATAGGATTTGCTCCTTTTAAAACAAGAACACAATCATAATTTTGTGAAAATTTTCTAGCATAGAAAAAGCGATTTTTTTGCAATGTTTCTATATCTAAATTCTCATCAAAGCACATTTTATAAAGTTTTATAAATTCTTTTGGATGAGGGGTTATAACAACATCTTTTCTGTTTAAATACCAAAGCAAAGCTTCACTTAAAAAGCAGTTTGCATCCAAGATCAAAGGAGTGTTTTGCAAAATTTCATCTTTTAGAAAATCCAAATTTTCAAGCCCCATACCTAAAGCAATAGCACTTGCATTATTTTCAATTTTTTCTTTTAACATCAAAAGAGGCGAGAAACTTTTTTGTGCTACTAAAGAAACAAGACCTGCTCCAAAATTTAAGGCTCCAAGTCCTGCTAAAGTTCCAGCACTTGCATTGGCAACTATATAAATATGGCCAAAATTTCCTTTATTGGCGTTGATTTTTCTATCTATAGTTTTTAAATCTTTTTTTTCAAGCAAAAAAGCTTGAGAATTAGGGTAAAATTTCTTAGATCTAATGCCTAAATTGGCTATTTTAATCCTTCCTACAAATTCCTTAGCAAAATCTTCAAGTAAAATTTCCTTTAAAGCTCCCATACAAAATGTAATATCAGCTTTAAAACAAGGATAAAATCCCAAATTTGTAGGTATATCACAAGCTATTTTTAAAGCCTTACTTTGATTAACTTTTTGAATAATTAAACTTGTTTTTTCATCTAAACAACGATTTGAACCTGTACCTAAAATACAATCAATGATAATATGAAATTTTTTAAAATTGGGTTCTTTTTTACAAAATTTAAAAGCATAATTTTGTAAAATTTGCTCTTGTTTTTTAAAAAGCGTATTTTCTTTAAAGCCTATTTTATAAGCTTTAGCGTGTTTTAAATTTCTTAAAGCCACCAAGCCATCTGAAGCGTTGTTACCCCCGCCTAATAAAAAAAGTATTTTTACTTTTCTAATCTTGCGTTGAATGCGAATTTTTTTAGCTTCTTTTTTAATTAGCTTGGCTAAATTTAATCCCGCATTTTCCATTAAAATAAGCTCATCTAAGCCTTTATTTATAGCATTTTGTTCTAAAATTTTTATATTATCAATAATAGCTTTCATAATCTTTTTTCACCAAAAAATATATATTTTTTTCTCTTTCTTCTTCAAATTTTTTCATTTTGGGTAAAAATTTCTGGATCAAAGCACGAAAATTCTTAAAACCATAATTTTGCGGATGAAAATCCGAGTATTTGCGGTTCATATTAGTACGGATTTGTGCGTATTCGGCACGCCCTTTTTCATCGATAAGTTGTTCGGTGATATTGATTAAAGCTCTTAAATAATCCTTACTTAAAATATCTTCTTTTTTACTCTCATCTTTATCTAAATAAAAAAATTCACTAAAGGCATTTACATAAGATTTTATAGACTTTTCAAGCCCCATTCCTATAACTTGTTTTTTATTTTCTCTTAATTTTTGAATGAGTGAAGTATAATCACTATCGCTTGAAACAATAACAAAAATATCTATATTTTTTTCATAAAATATGGACATAATTTCAGTGATTAAATACATATCGCTTGAGTTTTTGTTGGCTGCAAAATTAAATTGTTGCATAGCGATTAAAGAATATTCAGCAATTTGCTCTCTCCAACCTTGTATATTTTTTTGAGTCCAATCCCCATAAATGCGTTTAATGATAACCTCTCCGTAATCTGAAGCGATATCAAAAATACTTTTAGCGTATTTTGCAGGGATATTTTCTGCATCTATAAAGATAGCTATACTTTTATTTTCCATTTTAATTCCTTGCTCTAAAGCTTAAAGCTTCTAAAATATGGGTTTTGCTAATATTAAGACTTTGTTCTAAATCCGCTATACTTCTTGAAACTTTTAAAATTTTATTAAGCGATCGCAAAGAAAGATTATAACGTGAAATTGCTAAATCTAGCGTATCTTTGGCATCTTTTTCCAATACACAAAAACGACTTAAATCTTCATCTTTTAATTTCCCATTAAATTCTTTTTGCCCCCGTTTTTTACTAAAAATAAAAGCTTGTAAAATTTTTTCACTCATTTCTTTAGAACTTATACTCGTTTTATCATCCTTGCTGATCTCATCCATAGCTACATAAAGATCAATCCTATCCATAATAGGAGCTGAAATGTGATTTTTGTATTTTTTAATCTCATTTTCACTACAAACACAAGAAAGATTTTTGGAGAATAAATTTCCACAAGGACAAGGATTTTGGGCAGCTATAAAGCTAAATTTTGTTTCATAAGTGATTTTAGAATTTACTCTTGAAATATGAATTTTATGATCCTCTAAAGGTTCTCTTAAACTCTCTATGATTTGCTTGTTAAAATGTGGAAATTCATCAAAAAACAATACTCCACCATTTGCAAGTGCTACTTCTCCAATTCTGGCATTTTTTGTTCCTCCGCCAAAAATACTTGCTCTTGTAGAAGTATGATGAGGATGACGAAAAGCACGAATTTTAGTAAATTCACAATCTTTTGAATCTAAAGACATATAAGCATTTTGCATTAAAATTTCACTTAAACTTTGAGGGGGCATGATATAAACAAGGCGTTTAGCACACATGCTTTTACCACTTCCTGGACTTCCTTCAAATAAGATATTATGCATACCTAAAGCAGCTATCATACAAGCTCTTTTGGCTTTTTCCTGCCCTTTGATATCTTTAAAATCAAGTTTAAAATCCATATTTTGTAAAAAAATTTCATTTTCTATTTGTAAAGGGTTTGCAAATAAAGGATGATTGTGAGAAAAGCGAAAATTTTCATAATTTTTTTCTTTAAAAAACTCTATTGCTTCATTTAAATTTTCAAGTCCATAAACCTCTAAATTTGGTATCATGGAAGCTTTTTGTGCTATACTTTTTGGAACAACGATCTTAGCTTTTTTAATTTTAGCAGAGAGAAACAAAAGCAAAGAAAAAAGCTCATTTGTGCTTTTAATACTTCCATCAAGTCCTAATTCTCCTACTACAAAAAAGTCATCTAATTCTTCATTTTGCAAAAGGATTAATAAAGCGATAGCCAAATCAAAATGCGATCCCTTTTTTGGGATGCCTGAAGGACTAAGATTGATAGTGATTTTTTTAGCAGGAAAAGCAAAATCACAACTTAAAAGTGTGGCTTTGATGCGTTCGACACTTTCCTTAATCGCTGTACTTGCAAGCCCTACTATGCTTAAATTTGGCAAACCTCTTGTAAAAGTGGATTCTACCTCTATAATGTCTAAGCCTTCATGAAAGCTTATGCACTTTAGTTTTTTCATTTCTCTTTTTTATGATTTTTCTTCTTTTTCTTAAATTCTTTATCGAATTTTTGACGCTTAGCAAAGGAAATTTTTTCTATAAATAAATGTCCATTTAAATGATCATTTTCGTGTTGAATAGCCACAGCTAAAAAACCTTTTGCTTCAAGTTCTTTAAATTCTCCAAAGCGATCTTGATATTTAAGCAAGATATGATTATAGCGTTTCACTTCTTCAAAAAAATCTGGCACACTCAAACACCCTTCTGTGCAAGTAATCATTTCTTCATCTAAAGGAATAATTTCAGGATTGATAATCTCTAGCAAATCTTCTTTTTTTTGTTCATCGTTTTCATCAAAAATATTTACAAGTAAAACACGCAAAGGAATATCCACTTGAATAGCTGCTAAACCTACTCCATTACTTGCTATCATAGTTTCATACATATCATCAAGCAAGGTGTGAAGTTCTGTATCAAATTTATTTACAATTTCAGAGTTTAAAAAAAGTCTAGGATTGGGATAGGTGATAATTTTTCTAACCATTAAAAAACCTTTGTTTTAAATGATCTCCAAAGAAATCATTTAAAACTTTTTTCCAAAACCTTATCAATCAGCCCATATTCTTTAGCTTCTTGTGCTGACATGAAAAAATCTCTTTCTGTATCTTTTGCTATTTTTGCAACTTTTTGCTTAGTATTTTTTGCCAAAATATCATTAAGTATAGTTTTGAGTCTTAAAATTTCTTTGGCTTGAATTTCAATATCTGTGGCTTGACCTCTAGCTCCACCTAAAGGTTGATGAATCATAATACGTGAATTAGGCAAAGCAAAACGTTTTCCTTCTGCGCCACAACTAAGCAAAAATGCTCCCATAGAAGCAGCTTGTCCTATACAAATCGTACAAACATCAGGTTTGATATAGTTCATAGTATCATAAATACTAAAACCACTTGTAATTACACCACCTGGAGAATTGATATAAAGATAAATATCTTTTGTAGGATCTTCAGCTTCTAAAAAAAGAAGTTGTGCTACGATAGAAGCGGCAAGTTCATCATGAATTTCACCACTTAGCATAATAATTCTATCTTTTAAAAGGCGTGAATAAATGTCATAACTTCTTTCACCACGACTAGATTTTTCAATAACATAAGGAATAAACATTATTTATCTTCTTTCTCTTTTTTGCTCACTTTTTCTGATTTTTCTGTTTTTGGTATAAAAATATCATTAAAAAGTTTTTCTTCAATTAAAGCCATTTTCACAGCAGGCAAAGCTCCTTGTTTTTTATAGTTTTCTAAATGCTCTTTTGGATTCATACCATAGCGATATGCTTCAAAATAAATCGCTTGAATCAATTCTTGATCATTTACTTCAATCTTACGCAATTTTGCAAGTTCATCAATGATAAAAGTAAGTTTTACACTTTTTTGTGCTTCTTCTTTAAAAGAATCACGTTTTTCTTGATATTTTTCTTTACTTGCTTTAAGCTCTTCAATTTCTTTTTCGCTAAAAGTATTAAAAGCCGCACGCATCTGCATATCAGTTTCTTGTTCTACTATGCCTTTAGGTAAATCAAAATTATATTTTTCAATCAAAGCATCTGCAAATTTGCCTTTTAATTCATCATTTACAAGTTTGAAAAGTTTTTCATTTTTGATTTGCTCTTTTAATTTTTCATCTAAAACTTCAACACTAGCTTTTTCTTCTCCTGGTAAAAGTTTTTTAAGCATTTCATCATCAAGTTCTGGAATTTTAAGCTCTTGAATTTCATGTAGTTTTACTTTAAATACTGCATCTTTACCCGCTAAATGCGCTGCGCCGTATTCTTTAGGGAAAGTTACTTTGATATCTTTTTCTTCACCTATTTTCATTCCCACCATACCATCTTCAAAACCTGGAATAAATTGCTTAGAACCAATTTCTAAAACATAATTTTCAGCTTTACCACCTTCAAAAGCTTTATCATCTACAAAACCTTCAAAATCAAATTTTGCAAAATCACCTTCTTTTAAAGCTCTTTTTGTTTTTATAGCTTCAGGAGTAGCAAAACGCTTTAAAAGCTCATCTTTTTTCTCATCAATTTCTTTTTTACTTACTTTTGGAGTTTGATATTCAGGGATGAGTTTTTCATAACCCTCAAGTTTGATTTCAGGTTTAAAAGAAAGTATTAATTCAGCAATAATTTCTCCATCTTTACGATCAAATTTTTCAAAATATGGCTCACCTACAAGCTCTTTATTTTCTTTTTTAAGTTCTTGTAAAGCGCTATTTACAGCGGATTTAAAAAGATTTTGTTCTGCATCTTGAGTGAGCTCTCTTTCATATCTTTTAAGTACGGCACTTACAGGAACTTTTCCTGGTCTAAACCCATCCATTTTTACACTTTTAGAAGCTTTTTTTGCTAAATTTTCTACTTCACTTTTGATCATTCCTGAAGGAATTTTTACACTAGCAGTCGCATTAACAGAATCTAGTTGCTTTGCCTTTACTTCCATAGTTTTTTTCCTTATAAAATAAAATTTGCCTTCAATAATAGCAAATTTTTCCTTATTACTTGCATAAAATTTTAAAGTAATTTATGATAAAATTGCAATATTACATTATTATTAAAATATAAAAAATATTTTTGGAGAAAAATGTGCAAAAAAAATTTGAAGATTGTGTTAAAACCATGCTTGAAATTATAGGAGAAAATCCAAATCGTGAAGGGCTTATTAAAACGCCAAATCGTGTTTTTAAAGCTTATGAATTTCTTACTAGTGGTTATACGCAAAATGTCAAAGAAATTTTAAATGACGCTTTATTTGAAAGTTCTAATAATGAAATGGTTTTAGTGCGTGATATAGAATTTTACAGTCTTTGCGAACATCATCTTTTGCCTTTTTTTGGGCGTGCTCATGTAGCCTATATCCCTAATAAAAAAGTAGTAGGTTTAAGCAAAATTCCACGCCTTGTAGAAGTGTTTGCAAGAAGACTTCAAATTCAAGAACAACTTACTGAACAAATCGCACAAGCTTTAATGGAAAATGTCGATGCAAAAGGTGTGGGTGTAGTCATAGAAGCAAGACATATGTGTGTTGAAATGCGTGGAGTGCAAAAAGCTAATTCCACCACTACAACTTCAGCTTTACGTGGAATTTTCTTAAAAAATGAAAAAACCAGAGAGGAATTTTTTTCTCTCATAAACTCTGCTAAACAGGTAAGATTTTAATGAATCTTGAAAAACTACGCTCCAAACTTGGCAAAGAAAATTTAAGTGCTATTTTTGGAGAGATTACAAAAATTTCTGCTACAAGTATAGAAATTCGTGGGCTTAAAACAGGGGTTGGAGATATAGTGAAGTTAGTTTCTAATGAAAATGAAAATTTAAACACTCTAGCTATGGTTGTAGAAATCAAAGAACAATTTAGCTATTTAAGCCCATTTTCTTTTATAGAAGGTTTTAAAATAGGCGATCGTGCTTTTATAAGTGATGCAGGTATGCAAATAGGCGTTAGCGATGAACTTTTAGGCAGGGTAGTAGATCCTTTTATGCGTCCAAAAGATGGTAAAGGAGCTATAGAAGCAACCAAATATATGCCTATAATGCGTGCACCTATTGATGCAATGAAAAGAGGGCTTATAGAAGAAGTTTTTCCCGTGGGTGTTAAAACCATAGACGCGCTTTTAACTTGTGGTGTAGGACAAAAACTTGGTATTTTTGCAGGAAGTGGGGTAGGAAAATCCACTCTTATGGGAATGATAGTTAAAAATTCCAAAGCTCCTATAAAAGTAGTGGCACTCATAGGAGAAAGGGGGCGTGAAATTCCTGAATTTATACAAAAAAATTTAGGCGGAAAGCTCGATGATACAGTGATTATTGTTGCTACAAGTGATGATAGTGCTTTGATGCGTAAATACGGTGCTTTTTGCGCAATGAGTGTGGCAGAATACTTTAAAGAACAGGGCAAAGATGTACTTTTTATCATGGATAGTGTAACGCGTTTTGCTATGGCACAAAGAGAAATTGGACTAGCTCTTGGAGAGCCTCCTACAACCAAAGGTTATCCACCAAGTGTTTTAAGTCTTTTGCCTCAACTCATGGAAAGAACCGGTAAAGAAGAAGGTAAAGGCACTATAACAGCCTTTTTTACCGTTTTAGTGGATGGTGATGATATGAGCGATCCAATCGCCGATCAAAGTCGTTCTATCTTAGATGGACACATTGTTTTAAGCCGTGAATTAACAGACTTTGGAATTTATCCTCCTATTAATATACAAAACTCTGCTTCAAGGGTGATGAGTGACATTATAAGTCCTGAACATAAACTTTGGGCAAGAAAATTTAAGCGTTTAAACTCGCTTTTAAAAGAAAATGAAGTATTGCTTCGCATCGGTGCTTATCAGAAAGGAAGTGATAAAGAACTTGATGAAGCTATTTCTAAAAAAGAATTTATGCAAAAATTCTTAGGACAAAATCCTGAAGAAAGCTTCGAATTTAATCAAACTTTAGAGCTTTTAAGTCAAATTGATACACCAAATACTCCTTTGCCACCAACTCAAAATATAAATGTAGGAAGTGCAAGTGCAACTTTGCCTAA
Organism: Campylobacter sp. CFSAN093241; assembly: GCF_012889595.1. Classification (NCBI taxonomy): domain Bacteria; kingdom Pseudomonadati; phylum Campylobacterota; class Epsilonproteobacteria; order Campylobacterales; family Campylobacteraceae; genus Campylobacter; species Campylobacter sp. CFSAN093241. The sequence continues at coordinate 194,214 of NZ_CP040612.1, forward strand.
TCCTAATTTAAAATAAAATTATTTAATAAAATAATCTCCATCAAAACTGATTAAAGAATATTTCCTTTCATCGCCTATGCTTTGAGTTAGCTCTTCTATGCTTAAAAAACTTAGCGTATCAGCTTCTACATATTCACGCACTTCTTCAGCATTTTTATTTGCACTGATAAGTTCTTCAAAAGTTGGAGTATCTATGCCATAAGTATCAGGAAATTTGATCTCAGGACAAGCTATGGCAAGATGGATTTTGCTCGCTCCTGCAGCACGAAGCAAAGAAATTATTTTTTTAGAAGTAGTGCCACGCACCAAGCTATCATCAATGACTACGATTTCTTTGCCTTCTAAAACTTTACGCATAGGATTAAGTTTTAATTTTACTTTTAAATTTCTAAGCTCTTGAGTTGGTTCTATAAAAGTTCTTCCTACATAATGATTTCTTACTATTGCCATTTCAAGAGGGATTTGTAAATATTGCGCAAAACCTATAGCTGCACTTACTCCACTATCTGGCACAGGCACGACAAAGTCTGCTTTATAAGCAAATTTTTTAGCTAAAGCTTCGCCCATTTTTTTACGCACTTCATACACGCTTTTGCCTTCTACTATACTATCAGGTCTAGCAAAATAAATGTATTCAAAAGCGCAAATTCTAGGAGTTTGAGAAAAAAGTTCTATGCTTTCAAATTTATCATTTCCCTGAGTAAAAATAAGCATTTCCCCTGGTTTAACATCACGAATAAATTCAGCCTCTATAAGATCAAAAGCACAAGTTTCACTAGCAACTATATAGCCTCCATCTTTTAAACGCCCTAAAGACAAAGGACGCACCCCATGAGGATCTCTTACAACATAAAGTTTATCTTTGCTTGCTAAAACAAAACAATAAGCTCCTATACATTCTTTTAAACTCTCAATAAATCTATCTTTTAGACTTTCTTGCTTACTTCTTGCGATAAGATGGACAACATTTTCTGTATCCATATTGGTTTGAAAAATAGCCCCATCTTGAATAAGTCTTGATCTTACCTCTTCTTTATTGACTAAATTTCCATTATGCGCTAAAGCAATATCACCTAAAACCGAAGTAGCTGCTATGGGCTGAGCGTCATTTAAACTTGAATTTCCTGCTGTAGAATAGCGATTATGCCCTATAGCGATTTCACCTTCTAAAGTTTTTAGATTATCAGGATTAAAAATTTGACTCACTTCACCTTTAGCTTTAATAGTCTTAATATTTTTACCATTACTCACACTAATGCCACTTGCTTCTTGCCCACGGTGTTGCATAGCAAAAAGCGCATAATACGCATAAGTGCTAGCATTTTTTGAATTGATAACTCCTACAACTGCACACATTTTAAATTCCTAAAAAATCATTGATTGAATACATTTTTGCTTCTTGCTTGCTAAGCCAAATAGCGATTTTAATCGCACCTTTAGCAAAAGTCGCCCTTGAAGTAGCGGTATGATTAAGTTCTAAAAACTCACCATCTTCGTAAAAACCTACCGTATGGCGTCCTACTATATCGCCACCCCTTAAACTCATCACGGCAATCTCATCTTTACTTCTTTCACCTATAATGCCATCTCTTCCACTTACTCTTACTTTTTCAAGTTCTAAATTTCTAGCTTTTGCTACACTTTGAGCTAAAGTCATAGCTGTACCACTTGGGGCATCTTTTTTATGGCGATGATGCATTTCTAAAATTTCTATATCAAAATTTCTTAGCATTTGACTGGCTTTACTAGCAAGATAGTTTAAAACCGCAACACCTAAAGACATATTGGTCGCATAAAAAATCGGCATCACTTCACTAGCACTTTGCATCAAATGTAAAATTTTCTCATCAAGCCCTGTTGTACCTATTACCAAAGGTTTAGGCATAGTTCTTGCATAATTTAAAAGCTCATGAGTTCCACTTGGGGAAGAAAAATCAATAATCACATCGCTTTTTTCAAAAAGCTCTCCTAAATTTCCACCCTTATCATAAAGTATCGAAATTCGTGCTTGTGTTTCGCTTTTTAAACATTCTTCAATCTGTTTTCCCATTCGTCCTTTAGCGCCATAAATTCCTATTTTAATCATCTTTTTCCTTGAAAATAAAATATTGATTTTAGCATTTATTTTGTAAATTTTAAATAATAAAATTAAGCTTTATGGTTTTTTAATTTATATAAATTATCTAACAATTTTGCTTCTTCTCCTAAGCCCTTGCTATGATAAAATTTTAAATTTTTACTAAGATATTTTTGCTCTACCCAGCCACCAAAATCATGTGGATAAAGATAGTTTTGTTTTTCTTGATGATTGTTGTTAAGATAATTAGGTATTTCTAAAGCTTCATTATTTTTTACATAGTTTAAAGCTTCATTGATAGCTTTGTAGCTTGCATTGGATTTGATTGTGCTTGCTAAATAAACTACGCATTGGGCTAGGATAATTCTTGCTTCAGGATAACCTATATTTTTAACAGCATCTAGAGTCGAAACTGCTAAATTTAAAGCATTTGGATCGGCATTTCCGACATCTTCACTTGAAAAAATCACCAAACGCCTAGCGATAAAATCCGCACTTTCTCCTGCATCAATAAGTCTTGCAAGATAATAAATAGCTGCATCAACGTCACTTCCGCGTAAACTTTTTATCATTGCACTTGCTAAAATATAATGTGTATCTTTTGAGCTAACACCTTCACTATTTATGGTGTTGCGAAGTTTTTTAAGATTTTCAAGACTGATATGTTTTTCATCTAAAACCAAGACAAATTCAAGCAAATTTAGCATAGCTCTTGCATCAGCACTTTTAAGTAGAAAATCTTTAGCTTCTTTATCAATACTAAATTTCATTTTTTCCTGTACGCGTAAGAGTAAAGTTTCAAGTTCCTTTGCCCCTAAAGATTTAAATTCAAAAAGCATGGAACGACTTCTTATACCAGAACTTAAAACAAAATAGGGATTTTCAGTGCTTGCACCAATTAAAATTAAACGGTAATTTTCCATAGGAATTAAAAGCATTTCTTGTTGGGTTTTGCTAAGGCGGTGAATTTCATCAATAAAAATTAAAGGCTTATAAAGACTATTTTTATAATTATCTAAAATTTTTCTTAGTTCTTCGAGTTTAAAATTTCCTCCATCAAATTCATAAAAATCTAAGCCAAATTCTTTTGCTACAACTCTAGCAAAAGTTGTTTTTCCAGAACCTGCTGTTCCAAAAAAAATACTATGAGGAAGTTTTTGTAAAGCAGTAAATTTTTTGAAAATTTCTATAAGCTCATATTGTCCTAAAATATCATCAAAATTTTCAGGGCGAAAGGTCAAAGCTAGGCTCATTAATTTAAATCCATATTTGAAAATTCACTACCATTAATTTTTAGTTGAGGATTGGCCAAGCTATCATAAGATAAATTTAGAAAAAAGTTATTATTTTCTTTTAAAAAATATTGATTTAAACCTCCATAATCCTTTGTCCAAGGAAAAATTTCATCAGGCTCGTCTGAACTGATAACTTGTAATTTTGCTTGATAAGAGTTGTTAATATTTAAATTGCCTTGTAAACTGATATTTTGTTTATTTTTTTCAAGGATTAAATTTTGTATTTTTAGATCAAGATTTTTTTGAATAAAATGAGAGATATTGAAATTTGAATTAAAAAATTTGTTTATGGTTATATTAAATTTTGTTTTGTCAAAATTCAAATTCTGACCCAATAAAGATTTAAGATCAATTTCATTGGATTTTCCTTGTATGTTTAAGTTTACTGCTGAATTTTCTTCATTAAAATTTACTTGGTTTTTGCTGTAAAAAGAATTGATTTTATTGTTATCTAGCACAAGATAATCAAAGTTGATCTCTTGTTGGCTATCGCTAAATAAATTTAACTCATAAAATTGTACAGGATTGTTAAAAAATTGTTCGTAATTTAAATTTTGTAATACAAATTTAGTATAAAATTGAGAAAAATTAATCATATCAAAATGTATTTTCATGTTTTTAATTTCTAAATTTTTATTCATTAAAACTTCAATATATCCGCCGTTTATGATGGTATCTCCGCCTTCATTGCTTAAATTTATATCTTTAATATTTAGAAATATTTTAGAGTTATTATCGTGTAATTTGAGAGTAAAAGTTCCTAATTTATTGTTTTTTAACACTTCATCTAAAAAATCAAAAGGATTTGTAAAATTTCCTTTTATAATTTTATTTAAGAAAAAATAATTATTAAATTTAAGGTTGATTTTGGTTGAAAGCTGTGTATGAGAGTGATTTAAAGTAAAACTTCCTTTAGAGGTTAAAAAACCTTTTTTGAAGTAAATATCTGTAATTGTATAATCAGGATTGCTATTTTTAATAAATTTATTAAATAAAAGTTCGTTAGTGTATCCTATATAAAATATATGAATAATAAAACCTAATATAAAACAAAAAACAATAAAAATCCATTTTTTCATTATTTGCCTTAGATGAAAATATAAGTGTTATTTTATAAATTGCTTGTTAAAAAAGAGTTTAAATTTTTATTTAAGAGTAATGAAGTAGTTTGCCGAAGAATGATTTTTATAAATCCCTTGTTAAGGGATTTATATTAATAAGCTTTTTTATAACATTGAATTTCAATTTTTCTAGCTACTGGAATAGCCTGAGTATTTGGTGTAGCAGGTGTTCCATAAGAAATTTTACTTTCTAAAAAATTTCCAACCTGTAAATCTTTAAAAGTTCCATCTTTATCTGTTCCAAAAATACCACAATCATCCATTTCTATTTCGGTATTTGGTAGAACTTTTATAGCCATTTGTCTGCCATAAATAGAGTCAATAAGCAAGGTTTTGTTGTTATCATAAATTTGTGCAATAGTACCTTCAAGTTTTAGACTATCTGCAAAAAGCATTGAGCTAGCTAAAAGTGCTGATGCGAATAAAATACTTTTTTTCATAATTATTTCTCCTTAATGTAAAGTGATGACATTATAAAATTTTTAAGTGAAGTGAATGTGAAATTAAAAATTTTGACTTTCATAAATTAATACGCTTTGATTATTTTCAAAAAAAGTTTGTGGAAAAAGATATAAACCTTCATTAAAAGGAGCTTTGATTAGAGTATATTGAAGATGAAATGGGGTAATGGAGTTAATAGATTGTTCTAAAAAAGTAGTGCAGTAAAAAGCATCTTTATCTGTACTTATGATAAATTTTCTGCCTAAATGTTCCAAAGCTTTAGCAACTATTTTTTGTTTGGTTTTTTCATCAAATTTTAATCTTTTAATAGCAATTTTATGACTCAGTTTTAAAAAATCATCCATAGAGCTTAAGATAACTTGGTTTTTAGCATTTTTGTCATCATCTGTTGTAGCATGTATGAGTATAGTTGGAGAAGTTTTAACTACCATAGCGATATGAGAATAAGGGCTTTGACTTAAATTTTCTATTAAAAAACTTTCACTTCCTATTCCTGCACGAAAGACAAGATCACCTATTTCAAGAAAAGGTAGATAGGGTTTTTTGATGATTTGATTTGAAGGATTGGAATTTATAAAGAAACCCAAAATTCCAATCAATAAAAATAAAATTAAGAAAAAATATAAAATTTTATTTAAGTAAAACAAGCCATTTTCTATCTTTTTAGCAAGAAAAACATTGCTGCTTTGATTATTATCATTGTTAAATAACACTAAAACTCTGATTTTAGCAGAATCTTTATTGATTGTTTTTTCTTCAATTTGAATATCTTTAACACCACCCATTCTTTTTGCTTTGGCTGCATTTTCAGCAACAACTTGAGTGATTTTATCACTAACAAATGTTTTTTCTTCATCGCTTTTAGCTTCGCTAAGATCAATGTAACTCATAACAGATTTAGTATCACCACTGTAAAGATCTTTTGTAAAATTTTTAGCTAAATCTTCAGGATTTGAAGAACCTCAAGCCACTAAAAAAAGGCAACTAAAGCCAAGAAAGAAAGTTTAAAAAATTTCATTTTTTTCTTTTGATAGTATAAATTAAAATATTCATAATTATAGCAAAATAATTCAAAATTATTTTTTTATTCTTGTTTATAATGGTTACATTAGAAAATATATTTTTTTAAAAAGCTATAAATTTAAACACATATAAGTTGGAGTTAAAATATCCTATTTTATTATCGAATAAAAATGATACAAAAGGATAGGATATGGAAATTTTTTTAGCTTTATTGGGTTTTTTCTCGTTAGGATTGATAGTTTGGCTTTTGCTAAAAGATTATACTACTCCAGCATTAGCTTTTATAAGTGTAAGTATTAGTGTAGCTTGTATTTTACTTATTCTTGAACGGCTTGGTTTTGGCGTGGGTGTAGCTTTAGGGGTTAAAGGAGGTGTTTTTGATATTAAAACATTGGTTGTTTTTATTAAAGATGGAGTCAAAAGCGTAACGGATACGGCAGCTTTGTTTGTTTTTTCTATACTCTTTTTTAGTGTTTTAAATGCAAGTGGTTTTTTTACTAAAATTTTAAATGCATTTTTATCAAAAATGAAAGCTAATGTATATCAAGTTTGCATTCTTACTGTTTTTATTGCTGCTGCTGTGCATTTAGATGGTTCAGGTGCTTCTACTTTTCTTATTGTAATACCTGCATTATTACCTATTTATGAGCGTTTAGGTATAAGAAAGACTTCAATGTTATTGATTATTACTTCGGCTATGGGGGTTATGAATGTTATTCCTTGGGGTGGTCCTACTTTAAGAGCGGCTACTAATATAGGAATGGATGCAAATTTGCTTTGGCACCATATTATACCTATTCAGATTGTAGGTTTGGTATTATCCCTTCTTTTGGCAATTTGGATTGCTAAGATAGAAATAAAAAGAGGTGCAGGCGCAGGTAACTTGTCTGGAATAAATTTAAATATAGAAAAAAGCGAACACCATAATGAAAAATGGTTTTGGTTAAATTTACTTGTAGCTATTGGAGTTATTGGGCTTTTAATTAGCGGTATTATTCCTAGTTATATTTGCTTTATGATAGGACTTGCAATAATTTTACCGCTTAATTATCCTAATTTAAAAACAGCTAAAAAAGTTTTAGATCGTGCAAGTGCTGGTGCAATGCTTATGTATATTACTTTAATTGGTGCTGGGATATTAATAGGCGTATTTGATAAAAGTGGTATTATGGAGAAAATGGGTGTTTTGATTTTAAATTTTGTTCCAGATTATTTAGGCGCTTATATTCCTTTGATGGTAGGGATATTGGCTGTTCCAATGGCAATTATTTTTTGTACAGATTCTTATTTTTATGGAGTGATGCCTATAGTTTTGAGTGTAACTAAGGCTTTTGGCGCTGAACCTTTGACTATAGCTATTATCATGGTGATAGCAAGAAATTGTGCGACATTTATTTCTCCTGTTGTGCCTGCAACTTTGCTAGGTTGTGGTTTAGCAGAGGTTAATATTAAAGATCATATCAAAAGAAGCTTTTTTTATATATGGGGTATAAGTATTATTTGCTTGATTTTTGCTGAGGTAGTTGGGATAATATAATTAAAATAAAAGAACTTTTGATTTTTCAATGATTGGTTCATTGTTTTATGATATTTTTGAGTCAAAAATTTATAAAAATATAAGCGTTTTTTTGTATTATTTTATTTTGCTTTAGAGAAAAATTATAAATTTAAACTTATAAGAATATTTTTTAAGTTGAAAGTAAATTTTAAAACGGAGAAATGATGTACAAAAAACAAAATTTACCAGAACTTACCTTAAGGGGTTTGATTTTGGGAAGTATTTTAACTATTATTTTTACAGCTTCAAATGTATATTTGGGGTTAAAAGTGGGACTTACTTTTTCATCATCAATTCCAGCTGTGGTCATCTCCATGGCGGTTTTGAGTCTTTTTAAGACTTCAAATATTTTAGAAAATAATATGGTTCAAACTCAAGCTTCAGCAGCAGGAACTTTATCATCAGTTATTTTTGTTATCCCAGGGCTTTTTATGTGTGGGTATTGGAGTGAATTTCCACTTTGGCAAACTTTTATGATATGTCTTTGTGGTGGCGGACTTGGAGTGCTTTTTACTATACCATTAAGAAGGACTATGGTGGTTGAAAGCAAGCTTGCTTATCCTGAAGGTAGAGCCGCAGCTGAAATTTTAAAAGTAGCCAATAAAGATCAGAGTAGTAAAAAAGGAAAACAAGGCATTAAAGAAATAGCATTAGGCTCTTTTATAGCTGCTATTTTTAGTTTGTTAAGCAATGGTTTTAAACTCGCTGCAAGTGAGAGTAATTTTGCTTTTATTTGGAATAAAATGGCTTTTGGTTTTTCTATGGGATATTCTTTGGCACTTTTAGGGGCAGGTTATTTAGTTGGTTTAGCAGGTGCTATAGCTCTTTTTGTAGGTATGTTTTTAGCTTGGGGTATTTTTACTCCCTATCTTTCAAATTTTGAATTCGATAGTACAAAAAATGCCGTAGATTTAGCTTCTAGTGTATGGAGTTCTAAAGTAAGGCTTATAGGAACAGGAGCTATTGCTATAGCAGCGCTTTGGACTTTAATAGAACTTTTAAAACCCGTTATTGAGGGTATTAAAGAAATTGTTAAAAATGTTAAAATTACTAATCAAGAAAAAAATGAAAGAACAAATATAGACCTTTCTTTAAAAAGTATTTTTATACTTTTTGTTTTAATGGTTGTGGGTTTATTTATTACTTTTTATAGTTTTGTTGAAGATGCTAACTTAAGTATTTATTATCAAATGCTATTTTCATTTGTTGGAACTTTAGTTTCTGTTTTAATAGGTTTTTTTGTTGCAGCAGCTTGCGGATATATGGCAGGACTTGTAGGATCTTCTTCTAGTCCTATTTCTGGAATCGGACTTATTGGTGTTATTATTTCTTCTATTGTTTTTTTGGTTTTAGGTGTGGAACTTTTTCAAGATCCTATGCTTTCTAAATTTGCAGTAGCATTAGCTATTTTTACTACTAGTGTTATTTTAGCTACAGCTGCTATTTCGAATGATAATTTACAAGATTTAAAGACAGGACATTTAGTCGGAGCTACTCCTTGGAAACAACAAGTTGCTTTACTTGTAGGCTGTGTTTTTGGTGCTTTGGCTATAGTTCCTGTTTTAAATTTGCTTTATCAAGCCTATGGTTTTGTCGGAGCAATGCCAAGAGAAGGTATGGATGCTTCATCAGCTTTAGCAGCACCGCAAGCAAATTTAATGAGCACTATCGCCCAAGGAATTTTTCATCACAATATAGAGTGGGGTTATATGGCTTTTGGTGTATTTGTAGGAATTTTAATGATTATTATAGATAAAATTTTAAAAGGAACACAGAAAATGTCTTTGCCGCCTTTAGCCGTTGGAATAGGTATTTACCTTCCCCCTGCTGTAAATATACCTTTAGTTATAGGCGGAATTTTAAAATATATTGTAATGCAACACTTGACTAAAAAATATGCAAAAAATTCTCATAAAGAAGAAAAACTTGCAAGTTGTGAGCAAAGAGGCACGCTTTTTGCTTCAGGGCTTATAGTGGGTGAAAGTATTTTTGGGGTAATTATCGCAGGAATTACTGTATTTTCAGTAAGTATGGGTGGTAGTGAAAATCCTTTAGCTTTAAATTTAGCAAATTTTCATGATAGCGAGCTTTTCGCACTTATCTTTTTTGTGGGAGTTGTATTATATTTCATTAAGCGTATTGTTAAAAAAGATGCTTAATTTTTGGGGTTAAAACCCCATTTAATCCATTCTGATATAATTTTTCTTTTGCAATTATCATTCAAGGATTAAAATGGAAAATTTATATGCTTTAATACTTGGAATTATAGAAGGTCTGACTGAGTTTTTACCTATTTCTTCAACAGGACATATGATTTTAGGTACGACTATTTTAGGTATCGATATAGATGAGTTTTGGAAAAGCTTTTTGATTATCATCCAGCTTGGTTCTATTTTGGCGGTCATTTTTGTATTTTGGCGTAAATTGTTTCAAGGGCTTGATATTTGGTTAAAACTTGCAGTTGGATTTTTTCCTACCGGAGTTATAGGGCTTTTTGTGGCAAAATACTTAAATGCTTTATTTAATGGTTGGGTTGTGGTTGGAATGCTCATTTTTGGCGGTGTTGTGTTTATTCTTATAGAACTTGCACATAAAAATAAACAATATCGTATCAATTCTTTAGAAGAAATAAGTTTTAAACAAGCTTTTTGCATAGGTATTTTTCAATCTTTAGCCATGATTCCTGGTACTTCAAGAAGTGGAGCAAGTATTATTGGTGGACTTTTGCTAGAATTTAATAGAAAAGTTGCGGCTGAGTTTAGTTTTTTGCTTGCCATTCCAACGATGATTATCGCTACAGCTTATAGCATTTATAAAGAGCCTGAGCTTCTTGGCAATGCAAATTCTTTAATTCCTTTAGGCATAGGTTTTATCACTGCTTTTATTGTTGCAGTTTTAGTTATAAAATTTTTCTTAAAATTTATTTCTAAATTCGACTTTATCCCTTTTGGAATTTATCGTATTATTTTAGGATTTGTTTTCTTTTATTTGTATTATAGTGGGATTTTAAATGCTGGAAGTGAATTTAAGCTATAAATAAATATTAAATTTATTCTAAGATTTTTTTAAAAATAAGCTGAATTTCAAAAATAATTAAGTCTTAGAAAGTTAAAATTAGAACTTTATAAACACTCACAGGGTAAGTGAGCGACAAAGGGTTAAAAATATGGAAAAAGAAGTTATTGCGTATTTGGACAATGAGACAATAATTGACTCTCAAAGTGTGAAAAATACAAATTTAAAAGAAATTTATTTTGATAATTCTAAAGAAAGTTTAGAAGTAATCCGTCATTCTTGTGCGCATTTAATGGCACAGGCGATTAAGAGTTTGTATCCTGAAGCTAAATTTTTCGTTGGTCCTGTTATAGAAGATGGATTTTATTATGATTTTCGTGTGGAAAGTAAGATTGGCGAAGAAGATTTGGTAAAAATTGAAAAAAAGATGAAAGAACTTGCTGAAGCAAAGATTGAAATTTCAAAATATGAAATCACAAAAAGCGAAGCTTTGGCTAAATTTCAAAATGATGATTTAAAACAAGAAGTTTTATTGCGTATTCCTGATAGAGCTGTAAGTATTTATAAACAAGGTGAATTTGAAGATTTGTGTCGTGGTCCTCATGTGCCAAATACGAAATTTTTACGCTTTTTTAAACTCACTCGTGTTGCAGGAGCGTATTTGGGTGGCGATGAAAAAAGAGAAATGCTTACTCGAATTTATGGAACTGCTTTTGCAGATAAGGAAAGTTTAAAAGAGTATTTAACCATTATTGAAGAAGCTAAAAAACGCGATCATAGAAAGCTTGGAACAGAGCTTAAGCTTTTTACTTTTGATGATGAGATCGGAGGAGGTCTTCCTATTTGGTTGAGTAATGGTGCAAGACTTAGATCTAAACTTGAACATATGCTTTATAAGATCCATCGTTTACGTGGTTATGAGCCTGTGCGTGGGCCTGAACTTTTAAAAGCAGATGCATGGAAAATCAGTGGGCATTATGCAAACTATAAAGAAAATATGTATTTTACACAAATTGATGAACAAGAATATGGCATTAAGCCTATGAACTGTGTGGGACATATTAAAATTTATCAAAGTGATGTAAGAAGTTATCGTGATTTGCCTTTGAAATTTTTTGAATACGGCGTGGTACATCGTCATGAAAAAAGTGGCGTTTTGCATGGACTTTTTAGAGTGAGAGAATTCACTCAAGATGATGCACATATTTTTTGTATGCCAAGTCAGATTAAAGAGCAGGTTTTAGAAATTTTAGCTTTTGTGGATAATTTGATGAAATTATTTGATTTTAGCTATGAAATGGAAATTTCAACTAAACCTGAAAAAGCCATAGGTGATGATGAAATTTGGGAAATAGCGACTAAGGCTTTAAAAGAAGCTTTAGATGAACAAGGTTTAAAATACGGTATTGATGAAGGTGGCGGGGCTTTTTATGGGCCAAAGATTGATATTAAAATCACCGATGCTTTAAAAAGAAAGTGGCAATGCGGAACCATACAAGTAGATTTTAACCTGCCAAGTCGTTTTAAACTTGAATACACTGATAGTGATAATGAAAAAAAACAACCTGTAATGTTGCATCGTGCGATTTTAGGTTCTTTTGAAAGATTTATAGGAATTTTAACCGAGCATTGTGCGGGTGAGTTTCCATTTTTTATCGCACCAACTGCGGTGGGTATAGTGCCAATAGGCGAAGCACATATTGCTTACGCAAAAGAAATTCAAAAAGAATTATTAGAGCTTAATATCGATAGCGAGGTGTATGAAAAAAATGAGAGCTTAAGTAAAAAAATTCGTATCGCTGAAAAGCAAAAATTACCTATGATTTTAGTTTTAGGCGATGATGAGGTGGCAAAGCGTAGCGTTGCTTTAAGAGATAGAAGAGCTAAAGAACAAAAAAATCTTAGCTTGGACGAATTTATTAAATTAGTTAAGGAGAAAATGAGTGAGGTACACTTTTGAGTAAAGAAAAAGAAGTATTGCTCAATGAAGAAATAAGAGCGGATGAAATCAGATGTGTTGGCGATGATGGCAAAGTTTATGGTATTATCAGTAGTGATGAAGCTTTAGAAATTGCAAATCGTTTAGGACTTGATCTTGTAATGATAGCTGCAGATGCTAAGCCACCTGTTTGCAAGATCATGGACTATGGTAAATTCCGTTATCAACAAGAGAAAAAACAAAAAGAAGCAAAGAAAAAACAAAAAGTGATTGATATAAAAGAAATCAAACTTTCTGTAAAAATTGCTCAAAATGATATTAATTACAAGGTAAAACATGCTTTAGAATTTTTAGAACAAGGTAAGCATGTGAGATTTCGTGTGTTCTTAAAAGGACGTGAAATGGCAACTCCTGAAGCAGGTGTAGCTTTGCTTGAAAAAATTTGGACTATGATAGAAAATGAAGCTAATCGTGACAAAGAGCCAAATTTTGAAGGTCGTTATGTAAATATGCTTGTAACTCCAAAAAAAGCTTAATCCACTTTTGTGGATAAAGCTTTTAAAGGTTTTAAATTTTGAAAGAAAATCCTTCTTTTTTAAAAGAGCAAATTATAACTTATCTTGGAAATAAAAGAGCACTTTTAAGTTTTTTAAATAATGGCTTTAAGGTAGCTAAAAAAGAACTTGGTAAAGATAAATTTAGTTTTTGTGATATATTTAGTGGCTCAGGTGTTGTAAGTCGTTTTGCAAAAGCACACTCAAATTATATTTTAGCCAATGATTTAGAAGATTATTCAAAACTCATCAATGAGTGTTATCTTGCTAATAAAGACAAAGATTTACTTCAAAATATAAAAAAGTATTATAAAAATTTAATCCAAAATTTAGATTTTCAAAAAGGTTTTATCAGTGAGCTTTATGCTCCAAAAGATGATGATGATATTAAAAAAAATGAAAGGGTTTTTTATACTTTTAAAAATGCTTTATATCTTGATACTATAAGGCAAAAAATCGAAAATGAAATTCCAAAAGAATTGAGGCATTTCTTTATAGCTCCTTTGATTTATGAAGCCAGTGTTCATTCAAATACTAGCGGAGTTTTTAAAGGTTTTTATAAGGGTAAGGATGGCATCGGAAAATTTGGTGGCGAAGGACAAAATGCACTTAAACGCATTAAAGGAGAAATAGAGCTTAAAATGCCTATTTTTTCAAATTTTTCTTGTGAATTTGAAGTGATGCAAAAGGATGCAAACATGCTTGCAAAAGAACTTGATTTTTTTGATGTAGTGTATCTTGACCCCCCTTATAATCAGCACCCTTATAGTTCTAATTATTTTATGCTAAATTTAATTGCAAATTATAAAAAACCTGAAGAAATTTCTAAAATCAGTGGCATTCCAAAGGATTGGAACCGCAGTACTTTTAATAAGTCAAAATTTGCCCAAGATGCTTTATTTGAACTTATTAATGATTTAAAAGCAAGAGTGATTTTACTTTCTTATAATTGTGAAGGTTTTGTAAAAAAAGAAATTTTTTTAAAGCGCTTAAGCACTCTTGGAAAATGCCGGATTTTAGAGCAAAAATATAATACTTTTAGAGCTTCTCGCAATCTTAAAAATCGCAATATCCATCTTCATGAGCAACTTTATATTTTAGTTAAAAATTAGTTTTTCGTGCTAAAATTGCACTTAAAAATGAGGAGGGATTTATGAAACTAAAATTATCTTTTTGTACATTAATGGCATTTGGTTTTTCTAACTATCTTTTTGCTTCAGCTATTGATCCAAAGTTATTTTCAAGAATATCTTGATTTTGCCAGTAATAAAGGCAAATTTCAAGTAGGTCAAATTGGCTTTTAAATTTTAGCAAAAAATCCTAGTCAAAATATCTCTTTTAATGTGCCTATGATTGATTTTTCTACTTCAAATCGTGGAGGAAAATTCCAAGGAGAATTTACCAATATAGGACAATCTTATATAGTCAGCGCTTCTCATATGAGTACAAGTTTAAATACTGGGAAGTAAATAAAGACTATGTGAAACAAGGTAGTGTTTTACACTTTGGAGGGGTAGCAAATAGAATCGTAAGCTCAAGTGATAATTTTACTTATAAAAAAGAAAATGTGGATTTTGCTGTTTTAAAAATGAGTAAGATTAGTCTCAATAAAAGTGCAAATTTGAGTAAAGATTTAAATCTTATTGAAAAAATTCTGGCGATGGTGGAGATATTTATGAATACAAGGATCCATTTTGGGATAGTTGTCAAAGTGGAAAATGTGATTATTCAAAAGGTAAAGGCAAGCTTTTTGATAGTTCGGGTTATGAGTACTTTGCAAGAGAGGGAAGTGGTATTGTAGCTTTAGGTTTTGAAGATACAAATAAAGTACCCATTAAGATTTTTGATTCTAATGAAATCAATTTAGGAGGTTTTGTCGGTTTAACTCCTAAAAATACTGAAGATAAGCGTTTTAAGTTGCAATTTCTTAATTATACCAATGATAAAAGAAATCCTTTTACAAGTTCTTCAATATCCGGGGATTCTGGAAGTAGAGTTTATGTTTATGATAAGATGGATAAAAAATGGTATTTAGTAGGTGTAGTAAGTACGAGTAATTGTAATGTCCATTTTACTATGGATATACTTGTTTGCAGGTTGATTATGCTTTGATCAATCAAGCAAAGATCAATGAATTTTAAAATGCTCATAAAGTAGTCATAGGATCTGGAACTTATACACTTAGTAGCGATGGTTTGATGAAAGATGGTAAAAAAATAGAAAATGTAAGTTTGATTTCTAAGACTAATGTGGGTTATGTAAGCTATAAAAATTCTTTTGATGATAAAATAATTGTGATAAGAGAATTGAAGAAATGCAAAATAGCAAGGATTTGTATTTTTCTCAAAATGGAAGTATAAATTTAAATAGCGATGTGGATTTAGGCGCTAGTGTTTTAAATTTGATAAAAATTCAAATTGGCAAATAACAGGCGATAAATGGCTTATACATGGCGGAATTTATGCTGATAAGGGTTCAAGGTAGAATATAATGTTAAAATCAAAAAAGATGATTTTCTTTAATAAAATGGGTGAAGGAGAGCTTGTTGTCAAAAGTCAAAGTGTGGATACAGGACTTAGAATGGGTGAGGACCAAGGTAAGTCTTGAGGGTGAAGGTTTAAGTTTTAGCGAAATTTATATGAATGGCAGAACTTTGGATTTATCAGGCTTAACATTAAATTTTGATCAAATTAAAACTGACTCTAATAATGTTTTTATCACAAGTTCTTAATCAGGAATACATTTAAATTTAGAAAACAAGCAAGATTATCTTTATCATGGCAATATCTTTTCAGATGAAGCTGTAACAATGAGTGCCAATACAGACAAAGCTTTGATTTTTGATGGTAATATTTACAATAAAGAAGGTGTTTTTAGGACAGAAAATGCCAAGTTAAATTTTCAAGGACATGCTAGAATACACGCTTATGTAAGCAAAGAACAAGCTAAAAAACTTCAAGAACATGGTTTAAGTGCTTTAACTAAGCCTGTAAGTTTTACACAAGAAGATTGGGAAGATAGGGTTTTTGTTTTAAAAGAGCTTAATTTAGAAAAAAAGCGAGTTTTATTTAGGGCGTAATGTAAGCTTAAAAGTAGAAAACCTTAATGCTAAAAATTCCAAAATAGAGCTTGGAAGTAAAAATTTGTGGATCGATGAAAAAGATGGGGAAAATATTATTGATAAGACTGATGATTATTCTTATGGAGATGTTGTATAAACAGGAGTTGGCAAAGAAATGGCTTTTGAGCAAAAGCTTTAAAATACCCAAAATGCTAAGATAGAAAAGGTTTATTTTAGTGTAAATTTAAATCTTGATCATTCTGATGTTACTTTGCAAAACACATTTTTTAGTGGTAATATCAAAGGTATCAATGATACGCAAAAAAAATCTTGCGATTAAAGATTCTTTGCTTGAGTCTCATATATAAATGAGCAATCTTCAAGTAGAAAAAAAGTGCTATTTATAGGAAAGTTGATGCAAAAAAATTAAGTGCAAATAATACAATATTTAAAATCAATGCGGATTTTGAAAATTCTAAATCAGATTATATTAATTCTAAGGAAAGCACACAAGGAGTAAATAATACTTTAGTATTAATTTTTCTTAATAATCCTAGTAAAAAGCGGGTTTAAATATCTTACTAGCTCATTTAAAAGATGAAAATAAACATTTAACAAAGGAATTTTTTACTATGCCAAATGTGAGCAAGGTTTTAGTACGTATACCCCAAATGTTGTTTTTTCTCATAATGAGGAAAATTTTGCCCAGAGTGGAATTTAGAAAAAATTGATTCTAAGATTAAAGATGAATATTTTTTTACTAATGATAATACTCAAGCTATTGTAAAAACTAAATCTATACTTGCTCAAGCTATTTTAGGCTCCATGATAGGAGTGGAATAATATGCATAAAAGAATGGGGGAATTACGCAATAATCCTTATGAAAGTGGTGTATGGTTAAGAACTTTTGGATGGGGTACGAGTGATGAGTATAATAGTGGAAAATACTTTGAAATTCAAAGCGGACATGATAAATTAAACGAGTATTCGAATTTCGAGCTTTACAGTGGAGTAAGGTTTTTATAGTGATTTTGTTTTAGATATATTTATTATCAAAATGAAATAAATGCAAATTTTATTCCAGGAAATCAAGGTAGATTAGATGATAATGATGGTTCGCATAATATTATCTTAAGTGCTGAGTTAGGTTATAGAAAAGCTTATGATAAATTTTATCTTGAGCCGATTTGGAATTTATCAGTGGTTATGTAGGAGCTATGGATCTAAAAGGAGATATTGCTAGTTTAAAACGATTTTCTTATATTCCTTTAGTCGTAAAAACAGCATTTTTCATAGGAAGTCAAAATTAAAATTTAAATTTTAGAACAGGACTTGGTTTGTATGCGGATCCGATTAAAGCAGGAGATCAAATTTTAGAGGATCAAGCAAGTCAGAGAAGATATGAAGGAAAAAAGATCAAAGAATGTTTATAAATTTAGGAAATGATTATAAGCTTAACGATAAAACACGCTTTAATTTTGAATTTGAAAAGACATTTTTTGGCGATTTAAATGTAGATTGGAGTGCAAATGCTAATTTAAGATATAGTTTTTAAATAAAAAATAATTTAAAAATTGTATTTTTATTTTAAGCTTTTTTGTTTATAATACTTGCTTTTACATTTAAAGGATAAAGATGAAAATAAAAGTTGGGATTTTAGGAGCGAGTGGTTATGCGGGAAATGAACTTGTTCGCATTTTGCTTAATCATCCCAAGGTTGAAATTTCTTATTTGGGTTCGAGTTCTAGCGTGGGGCAAAATTATCAAGATCTTTATCCTAACACCCCTTTAAATTTATGTTTTGAAAATAAAAATTTAGATGAACTTGAACTTGATCTTTTGTTTTTGGCTACTCCGCATAAATTTAGTGCTAAACTTTTAAATGAGAATTTATTAAAAAAGATGAAAATCATTGATTTAAGTGCGGATTTTCGTCTTAAAAATCCTAAAGATTATGAGCTTTGGTATAAATTCACTCATCCTAATCAAGAGCTTTTGCAAAATGCGGTTTATGGACTTTGTGAGCTTTATAAAGAAGAGATAAAAAAAGCAAGTTTAGTGGCAAATCCAGGTTGTTATACCACTTGTTCTATCTTAAGTCTTTATCCGCTTTTTAAAGAAAAGATCATTGATTTTAGCTCAGTTATTATTGATGCAAAAAGTGGAGTAAGTGGAGCAGGAAGAAGTGCAAAGGTGGAAAATCTTTTTTGTGAAGTTAATGAAAATATCAAAGCTTATAATTTAGCTTTGCATCGCCATACTCCTGAAATTGAAGAGCATTTAAGCTATGCGGCCAAAGAGAAAATCACTCTACAATTTACCCCTCATCTTGTGCCTATGCAAAGAGGAATTTTAATCAGTGCTTATGCAAATTTAAAAGAGGACTTGCAAGAACAAGATATACGCGATATTTATACAAAATACTATCAAAACAATAAATTCATAAGGCTTTTACCGCCGCAGTCGCTTCCGCAGACTCGGTGGGTTAAATCAAGCAATTTTGCGGATATAAATTTTAGTGTAGATCAACGCACAAAGCGTGTTATTGTGCTTGGTGCTATTGATAATTTAATCAAAGGTGCAGCAGGACAAGCTGTTCAAAATATGAATTTAATGTTTGATTTTGATGAAGATGAAGGACTTAAATTCTTTGCAAATTTGTAAAGGATAAAAATGTTAATACGAGCTATGCAAAAAAGCGATTATGAAGCCGTTTATAAGCTTTGGTGTGAGATAAAAGGCTTTGGGATAAGAAGCATTGATGATAGCAAAGAAAATATAGAAAATTTTTTAGATAGAAACCCAAATCTTAGCGTTGTAGCAGTGATTGATGAAGAAATTGTAGGAAGTATACTTTGCGGGCATGATGGACGCACAGGAGGATTTTATCATGTATGTGTACATAAAGATCATAGAAAAAAGGGCATAGCGCACGAGATGGCAAAATTTTGTCTTGAGGCTTTAAAAGCTCAAAAGATTAATAAAATCGCCTTAATCGCTTTTAAAAACAATGATTTAGGCAATGAGTTTTGGAAACATTATGGTTTTACTTTAAGAGAGGATGCGAATTATTACGATCTTTCTTTAAATGAGTATAATCAAACTAGCTTTAATGCTTAAGGAATGATCATGCAAAAATATTTAGAAAAAGCTAATGTCTTAATCGAAGCTTTGCCTTATATACGCAAATTTAATTCTAAGATTATACTTATAAAATACGGCGGATCAGCTATGGAAAATGAAGAGCTAAAGCATTGTGTGATGCAAGATATAGCTCTTTTAAAACTCGTGGGTTTAAAGCCTATTATTGTACATGGTGGGGGAAAAGATATTTCTGCTATGTGTGAAAAATTAGGCGTAAAGAGTGAGTTTAAAAACGGTCTTAGGGTTAGTGATAAAGCCACTATTGAAGTAGCCAGCATGGTTTTAAATCATATCAATAAAAATTTAGTCCATAGTTTGCAAAATTTAGGAGTTAAAGCCATAGGGCTTTGTGGTAAAGATGGCGCGCTTTTAGAATGTGTGAAAAAAGATGAAAATTTAGCTTTTGTTGGCACGATACAAAAGGTAAATTCGAAAATTTTAGAAGAGCTTTTGGAAAAAGATTTTTTACCTATCATTGCTCCTATTGGCATGGATGAGAATTTTAATACTTATAATATCAACGCTGATGACGCAGCTTGTGCGATCGCTAAGGCTTTAAGGGCTGAAAAACTTGCTTTTTTAACTGATACTGCAGGGCTTTATGAGGATTTTAATGATAAAAATTCTTTAATTTCTAAAATCAGCCTTGAACAGGCTAAAATTTTAGCTCCTAAAATAGAAGGTGGTATGCATGTAAAATTAAAATCTTGCATTGATGCTTGTGAAAATGGAGTCAAAAAGGTACATATTTTAGATGGGCGTGTGAAACATTCTTTGTTGCTTGAGTTTTTTACCGATGAAGGTATAGGCACTTTGGTGGGTTAAAGGATGAAAATGGATTATAAAGAACAAAGTCATATTATCCCTACCTATAAGCGTTTTGATATAGTTTTAGAAAAAGGGCAGGGGGTTTATCTTTTTGACGATAAGGCTAAAAAATATCTTGATTTTTCAAGTGGCATAGGTGTTTGTGCTTTAGGATATAATCATGCTAAATTTAATGCTAAAATCAAAGCGCAAGTGGATAAGCTTTTGCATACTAGCAATTTATATTATAATGAAAATATAGCTGCTGCAGCTAAAAATTTAGCCAAAGCTAGTGCTTTAGAGCGTGTTTTTTTTACAAATTCTGGTACAGAAAGTATAGAAGGAGCGATGAAAACAGCTAGAAAATACGCCTTTAACAAAGGTGTTAAGGGTGGACAATTTATCGCTTTTAAGCATTCTTTTCATGGGCGTACTTTAGGGGCTTTATCGCTTACTGCTAATGAAAAATATCAAAAGCCTTTTAAACCTTTAATTTCAGGGGTTAAATTTGCAAAATATAATGATATTTCAAGCGTTGAAAAACTGGTGAATGAAAAAACTTGTGCCATTATCTTAGAAAGCGTGCAAGGAGAAGGTGGAATAAATCCTGCAAATAAAGATTTTTACAAAGCCTTAAGAAAGCTTTGCGATGAAAAAGATATATTATTAATCGCTGATGAAATTCAATGTGGCATGGGTAGAAGTGGAAAATTTTTTGCCTATGAGCACGCACAAATTTTGCCTGATATCATGACTTCAGCTAAGGCCTTAGGTTGTGGGCTTAGTGTGGGTGCTTTTGTAATAAATCAAAAGGTAGCAAGCAATTCTTTAGAAGCAGGTGATCATGGTAGTACTTATGGTGGAAATCCTTTAGTTTGTGCAGGAGTGAATGCGGTTTTTGAAATTTTTAAAGAAGAAAAAATTTTAGAAAATGTCAATAAACTCACGCCTTATTTAGAGCAAAGTTTAGATGAGTTGATAAATGAATTTGATTTTTGTAAAAAACGCAAAGGCTTAGGGTTTATGCAAGGGCTGAGTCTTGATAAAAGTGTAAAAGTAGCTAAGGTCATTCAAAAATGTCAAGAAAATGCACTTTTATTAATAAGTTGCGGGGAGAATGATTTGAGATTTTTACCTCCTTTGATTTTACAAAAAGAACATATTGATGAAATGAGTGAAAAGTTAAGAAAGGCTCTAAAGAGTTTTTAATAAATTTTGTAAAAAAAGTTTATTCTTTCCCATCTACTATAGGCACAAATAAACATTCTTCTAAAATTTCTTTTTGTAAATTTGTGCCATTTTTTCTAAGGCGTGTGATGAATTGTTTGCCATTGTGTAAAATAGGAGCGACTAAAATACCGTCATCGCTTAATTGATCAAGTAAAATTTCAGGAATTTGTGTCGCATAAGCAGAAAATAAAATCCTATCATAAGGAGCATAATTTTTCCAGCCATTTTGTCCATCATCAAATTTTACATTGATATTAAAAAGTTCTAATTCTCTGAAAGTTTGAGCGGCTTTTTTGGCTAAATTTTCTATGCGTTCTATGGTAAAAACACGCCTTATGACTTTGCTTAAAATCGCAGCTTGATAGCCACTTCCACAACCTATCTCTAAAATACTATCAGCATTTTTAAAATCTAAAGCCATAGTCATTTTAGCTACAGTTAAAGGTGAACTAATCCATTGAGAATTTGCTAAAGGCAAAGCATCAAGGCGATAAGCATGGGCTTTTAAAGGAGAAAAAATTTCACGTGGAATTTGACAAAAAGCATTAAAAAGTTCTTCATTGATAAAAACTTTTTGTGCAATTTCTTCAGCCATATTTTGACATCTTTTTTGTTCAAATGCGTTCATTACTTCTCCTATAAATTTAAATAAAAATTGTAACTAAAAAAGTTGAAATAGAGTTAAACTTAGCTATACTTAAATAAAAAGGAAAAAAATGCTTATAAAATTTAAAAATCATAGTCCCAAACTAGGTCAAAATGTTTTTGTTGCAGAGGGCGCTAAAATCATAGGAGAAATAGAAATAGGAGATGAAAGTAGTATTTGGTTTAATTGTGTTTTAAGAGCCGATGTTAATTTTATAAAAATTGGCAAAAGAACCAATATTCAAGATCTTAGCACAGTTCATGTTTGGCATAGGGAATTTGATGAAAAAGGAAAGTTAAAAGATGCTGGTTTTCCTACAATAATAGGAGATGATGTAACTATAGGACATAATTGCGTTATCCATGCTTGTGTGATAAAAAATCGTGTTTTAATCGGAATGAATGCTGTTATCATGGATAATGCTTTGATAGAAGAAGATAGCATAGTGGGTGCTGGAAGCGTTGTAACAAAGGGTAAAAAATTTCCGCCACGCTCTTTGATACTTGGAAATCCTGCAAAATTTGTGCGTGAATTAAACGATGAAGAAGTCAGCTTTCTAAAACAATCCGCTTTAAATTATGTGGATTTTAAAAACGAGTTTTTAAAAGATCTTCAGTGATATTTTGAAGTTTAGGCGAGAGTTTTACTTCAAATTTCACAAAACGATCAAGATCTAAAAAACTCTCATCGAGTTTTGAAATTTGCTCTTTTGTATAATCTTGAATAGTATTTAAAGATGACTTTTTAAGAAGTCTTTTTTCTTTGTAGACTAATTCTAAAAGTTCTTTGCGTTCTAAATTTTCATCTTGATTTGGGTTTTCGTCAAAAACATAAAGTTCATCAAAAAGGATTTTTTGCGTGTTTTTATCATAAACTCTAAAAAGCTTTTTAAAATGAGGTAGGGTTGATTTTTCGTTATTTTCGCTGATTTTGATTTTAGGTTTTATGCCTTGATCTTCTAAGGCTGCGAGTTTATAAACGCAACTAAAAATAGGGTCACTTGAAGCAGTGATCAATCTTTCACCTACACCAAAGATATCAATAGGTGCATTTTGTTCTTTGAGTTTTTTAATGCTCCATTCATCAAGTGCGTTAGAAACTATGATTTTACATTTTTGAAGTCCTGCTTGATCAAGCTCTTGTCTGATTTTCAAACTCAACTCAAGTAAATTTCCAGAATCTATTCTCACGCCGCCTTCTTGAATACCAAATTCTTTAAAAACTTTAATCGCATTTTTAAGTCCGCTATTTAGACAATCATAAGTATCAATCAAAAAAACAGGATTTTTTGGATAAATTTTCACATAAGCTTTAAAAGCTTCAAGTTCATTTTCAAACATTTGCACCCAAGAATGTGCCATAGTTCCATTGATAGGGATATTATAAATTTTTCCTGCTAAAGTACAAGCACTTCCTATGCAACCTCCTATAAAAGCTGCTCTTGCTCCTTTTAAGGCTGCTTCACTTCCTTGTGCTCTGCGTGAACCAAATTCTAAAATTTTACTGTCTTTAGCTGCACGCACGATACGATTGGTTTTGGTAGCAATAAGGCTTTGGTGGTTTAAACTTAAAAGTAAAAAAGTTTCTAAAAGCTGTGCTTCTATGGTTGTAGCTTTAACGCAAAGTAAAGGTTCGTTTGGAAAAATCACTTCTCCTTCACGCATAGCATAAATTTCACCCTTAAATTTAAAGTTAGCTAAAAAATCTAAAAATTTTGTATCAAAAATACCTTGTTTTCTTAAAAATTCTATATCTTCTGTATCAAAACTCAAATTTTCAACAAAGTCTAAAATATCTTCAAGACCTGCAAAAATAGCAAAAGAACCTGAATCTGGAATTTTTCTAAAAAATATATCAAAATAACAAATTTGATCTTTTTTATTGTTTTTGAAATAGCCTTGAGACATTGTAAATTCATAAAAATCACAAAGTAAGGCTAAAGAAGTTTTAGAAGTCATCAAAGCTTATACTACCCTTAGAATAATTCGTTACTTTACTTTCAAAGAAATTGCTCTTTTGATCGTTAAATTTTGAAAAATCATCTACCCATTTAATAGGATGTTTTGCATTATATAACTTATCTAAATTGATCGCACTTAATCTTTGATCTACAAGATAATGGATATATTCTTCTATGATATCATCAGTAAAGCCCATGATTTGATTTTGAGTGATGTATTTACCCCATTTGATCTCAAGATCTCCAGCTTTTTTAAACATATCATAAATTTTATTGATATTTTCATCATGGAATAAATCAGGTCTTTCTTTGCGTACTGAATTGATCATATTTTGAAAT
Organism: Campylobacter sp. CFSAN093241; assembly: GCF_012889595.1. Lineage (NCBI taxonomy): Bacteria > Pseudomonadati > Campylobacterota > Epsilonproteobacteria > Campylobacterales > Campylobacteraceae > Campylobacter > Campylobacter sp. CFSAN093241. The sequence goes on from NZ_CP040612.1 coordinate 218,446, forward strand.
AATAAAAGATGTGTGATTTCATCTCTTTGGATAAAGCGGATCATTTGTGCTGAACCTAGCATTTTTCCTGCACGTGCAAGTGCGTAAATAGCAGTAAAACCACTATAAAAATATACTCCTTCTAAAATTTGATTTGCTACCATAGCCAAAAGAAGTTTATTATCATCTACATCGCCTGCTAATTCTTCATAAATGCTTGAAATAAAGTCATTTTTTTCACGCAAAGTTTCATCATGCTTTTCCATTTCATAAATCAAATCTGTATTATCGCAAATCGCTTCTACCATAACAGCGTAAGATTTTGAATGGTTTGCCTCTTCATAAGCTTGGCGTGCCAAAACCGCATTGATTTCAGGAGCTGTGATGTAAGGGTTGATATTATCTGCTAAATTATTGGTTTGAAAACTATCCATAGAAATAAGCTGACTCCAAACCAAATCATACATTCTTTTTTCACCTACAGTTAAATTACAGCGATAATCAAGTGCATCTTTAGTTGTATCCACTTCTTTTGGAAACCAAGTATTTGCCTCCATTAAATCCCAAAGTTTTAAAGCCCAGGTATATTTTGCCTTAGTGAAATTTAAAATTCCATGTGGGTTACCATCAAAAATTTTACGATCTCCTAGGGTTTCGTTTGAGTTTGGATTGTAAATTCTTTTTCTTTGCATTTTTAACCTTTCTTTATGCTTTTAGTAGCTATACAACTTTGAGTTAAAATATCGTGTAAATTTAAACGATCTTTTCTTACAAAACTGACAAATAAACCAAAGAGTAAGCCAAAACTTATAATAAATATCACATATCTTAGTAAAATTCTAAGAAAACTTAGTTTCTTTCCCGTTTTTATATCAATAAGATATAAATCATATGCTTTAAGACCTGGGCTTTGTGCCTTTTTTGTTAAAAAAATAGCTTGAATCAAGCCAAATAAAAAAGTACATAAAGTTGTGATAAAATGGTTGTTTAAAAAAGCTTCTTTAGAGCCTAATAGAAAATAAAATAAATACAAAATAGGAATATAAATAAGAAAAATATCTATAAGCAAAGCTCTAAATCTTAGCCATCTAGAGCTAATTTTTGCTTTAGTTTTCATTTAATTTCCACGACTTCCTGGTTTTATAGCTTTACTCCCTTTTTTACAAAGTGGACAATTTGTTTCATCGTAAATTTCAAATTCAAAATTTCCTAGAGTAAAGAGTGGTAAATTTTCAGGTAATTTCGCATTATCTTTTCTTGGAGATTTTAAATTTTCTACTGCACAAAAACCACGATTTGCCAATGCTGCAAAACCTACAACAATGCCACCTAAACTTTCAATGATTTTTGCACTCTCTAAAGCACTACCACCTGTAGTAATGATATCTTCACAAATTATAAATTTTTCACTCTTTTTTACCTCAAAACCACGTCTTAAAGTCATTTCTTTATTTACTCTTTCGGTAAAGATAAAACGTTTACTACAAGCTCTTGCAAGCTCATAACCTGCTAAAATTCCACCTAAAGCAGGAGAACAAATGCTATCAAATTCTATCTTATAGCTTGTAATAATCTTTGCAAGTTCATCACAAAGTTTTGCTGCTAATTTTGGATCCTCTAAAACTTTTGCACTTTGAAGATAAAATTGCGAATGTTTACCTGAACTTAGTAAAAAATGCCCTTCTAAATAAGCACCACAATCTTTATAAATTTGCTCTAAATTCATCGTTAAACCTTTAAAAGTTCACTTTCTTTGTTTTTTACACTCTCATCAATTTTTGTTGTATAGGTGTCGGTAAGTTTTTGCACTTCATCATAAGCTTTTTTTGCTTCATCTTCGCTTATTGCCTTATCTTTTTCTAGTTTTTTAACTGCATCGTTGGCATCTTTGCGTATATTTCTTATAGAAACTTTTGCCTTTTCACCCATAGCTTTAGCTTGTTTTACATTTTCTTCTCTTTGCTCTCTAGTCATCGGAGGGAAAAATAATTTTACACTTTCGCCGTCATTGTTTGGATTTACACCGATATTTGCAGCTGCAATAGCGCTTTCTATGGTTTTTAGTAAAGGTTTTTCCCAAGGAGTGATGCTAATAGTTGAAGCATCACTTGCTAAAACAGTTGCTACTTGATTTAAAGGAGTTTGAGTTCCATAATAATCCACTGTAATATGATCTAAAATATGGGTATTAACTTTTCCAGTTCTTAAAGTGGTGAAGTCTTTTTTTAAGGCTTCTAAAGATTTTTCACTTTGGGTTTTTTGTTTGTTAAAAATTTCATTTAGCATTATCATTTCCTTTAATTATTTACTTGAATTAACATCGCTTGGAAGTTGTGGTGCACTTGGAGCGATAGAATTTGTGTTGGGGGTAGCAGGCACAATAGGAGCACTTGGAATAGTAGTATTGTTGTTTTCTACTTTAATTTTCTCTGCTAGAGAGTCTTTGCTAGCTTTATTGTATAAATAACCAAGACCAATAGTATTTGCAATAAGTAAAATTCCCATAACAAAGGTAAATTTTGCCAAAAATCCAGCTGGTCCTTTGGCGCCAAATAAACTTTCATTGCTTCCACTATAAGTTCCAAGTCCTATACTTGAACTTTTTTGAAGTAAAACTGCTATACAAATAACTACAACGATGATAAATTGTAAAATGATTAAAAGAGTGATCATTGAAAATTCCTAAAAGTTAATTTTTAAATGATTATTTTAGCTAAATAAAACTTGAAAAGTTTTGAAACTTGAAAAGTTTTTGTGAGAAAAATCCCACAAAAATTTATCTGCTATTGAAGCTTCTTAAGATATTAAGTAAAGATACGAAAAGATTAACAAAATCAAGATAAAGTGCTACTGCACCTTCGATTGGAGTTTCATAATTTCCGCGGATAATATTTTGCGTATCATAAAGAATGTAAAATGAAAATAATATTGCAGCTACTGCTGAAATAGCTAGATTAACTATACTGCTTTGGAAGAAAAGGTTTAGTAAAGATGCTGCTACAATAACGATTAATACTATAAATAAAGCTTTACCCATAACGGTAAAATCTTTTTTTGTATTCATAGCAAATACACTAAGTCCTGCAAAAGCAACTGTTGTTAAAGCAAAAGCTTGAGCGATGATAATTCCTCCAGCTGGTAGAGCTAACACTGAAATAAGCAAAGGTGTAAGCGTTAAACCTGAGCAGAAAGTAAAACCAAAAAGCAAAACAAGATTTAATGGAGCCTCTCTTTTTTTCCATTGCAAAGCAAATAAAAGTCCGATTTCAACAGCAAAAAGGATCCAAAAAGTTACTTGTGATTGTATAAAAAATGATGCTAAAGCAAAAATTCCTACATACGCACCTACTGTTGCAGCTAATAATGAAGCAGCAAAAAGTTGATAAGTTTGTTTAATAAAAATACTTAATTCGCTTGAGCGTGTATTTTCAAATTCTTTTGATCTTGAGTAGTCTCTATCATAAAGACTCATAAAATTCTCCTTGCAAAATTGTTAGATTTTTTAAAATCTTGAGCGAAATCTAACATATTAGACTAAATAAAAAGTTAATTTATATAATATCTTTATGATTAAATGAAATCTTTGCTGAAATTTTGTTATAATTTCAAGATTTTAGTTTCAGGTTGGTTTTATGGAAAATCTTATTAGTGGTGCGATTAAGTTTATGCAAGAAGACTTTAAGGAGCATGAAGAACTTTTTGAAAGTCTAAAAAATAAGCAAAATCCCCATACTCTTTTTATAGGTTGTTCTGATTCTAGAGTAATTCCAAATTTGATCACCAATACGGGTCCAGGTGAGCTTTTTGTAATACGAAATATTGCAAATATAGTTCCACCTTATCGCATTGGGGAAGATTACTTAGCGACAACTTCAGCAATAGAGTATGCTTTAAATTCATTGCATATTAAAAATATCGTCGTTTGTGGCCATAGTAATTGTGGAGGTTGTAATGCTCTTTATTATTCTGATGAAGAGTTAAATAAAATTCCTAATGTGAAAAAATGGCTTACTATGTTAGATCCGATAAAAAAAGATGTAATGATTTTTGCAAGAGACGATTTGGCTATGCGTTCATGGCTTACAGAAAAATTAAATTTAGTAAATTCTTTGCAAAATATACTTACTTATCCAGGCGTGCAAGAAGCTTTAGATGAAGGAAAAATAGAAGTACATGCTTGGTATTATATTATAGAGACAGGTGAAATTTATGAGTATGATTTTAAAGCAAAAATTTTTACTTTAATACAGGATAGGAAAGTTCAATGAAAAAAATTATTTTTAGTTTATGTTTTTTTATTTTATACCTTGGAGCACAAGAATTTAAATTTATTGATGCAAATATGAGTAAAGAGGATGAAGGAATTTATGCTTTAGTTGAAAAATATGTTGATCTTAACAATCAAATTAAAGAATTTAAGAAAAACAATGATGAAAATTCAAGCACTTTTAATGGTATTTTAAGTGAATTTGAAAAAGACAAAAAGACTATTTTAGCAAAAATACCCGATATGATAGTAGGACAAAAGATTAATGAAGAGGCAGTGGCTAGATTTTTAAAAGCAAAAGAAAAATTACTAGATGTTCAAAAAAAGAATATTAATAAGCCTTATATTTATACAGATGCCACTCTTAATCTAGTTTATTTTAATATTGTGGAAAGTTTTTATTCTTCTTTGTTTGAAGTGGAAAAACTTTTTAAAAATACAGCAAGCAGTGAAGATTTGATTGCTACTGTTGATAAGGCAATGGAAAATTTACAAAATTCTTCTAATGTTAATTTAGATAGTTTTAAAAGCAAAATTACAAATTCAGAAGAATTAGAAAAAATTACCCTAAAAGAAAGATATATCAGTAATGCTGTAGATTCTTATTCTGAAATTCTTAAGTATTTACGCTCAAATGCAGATTTGCTTGAAAGTAATTATATTTTTTCATTACTCGAGCTTCAAGTTTGGATAGATCGTATAAATGAGGCAATTGGGGTAAGTTTTGTTAATATCGGAAAAATAGTAATTTCTGCTTTGGTTTTAGTATTTTTTATATCTTTAAGACGTTTTTTTGCAAATATAGTATATTTTTTCCTTGTTCAGTTTTTTTATAGAAATAAAAATGATGTAGATGATATTAAAGTCATTTTTATTGAGAATATTAAAAAACCCGTAGGCTTCTTGTTGATTGTCTATGCTATTTCTCTTTGTCTTACTATAGCAACTTATCCTGCACCTTTGAGTGTAAATTTAAGTAATTTTTTTCATATAGTTTATGCAGTTTTAATTGCATGGCTTATTTTAAGAATGCTTGATGGTTATGGCGTGGTATTGGTTTCTAAACTTGCTCAAAAAAGTGGAAAAAAAGAAGTTGTAAATTTAATTATTAAAATTTTATATTTTGTCATTATTATTATAGCTTTATTATATATTCTTGCTCAACTTGGTTTTAATATTTCGGCTATTATTGCATCTTTGGGAATTGGTGGTTTAGCTGTTGCTTTAGCGGCGAAAGATATCATTGCAAATTTCTTTGCTTCTATACTCTTACTTTTTGATAATAGCTTTAATCAAGGAGATTGGGTAGAGGTTTCAGGCATAGAAGGAACCGTGGTTGAAACAGGACTTAGAAAAACTACTATTAGAACTTTTGATAATTGTCTTGTATTTTTACCAAATTCAACTATTATGGGAGCTAATATCAAAAATTGGAGCAAAAGACGCATGGGTCGCCATGTTAGAATGTATTTGGGTGTTGGTTATGATGCTACTCCTGAAAAACTAGAACAATGTGTAAAAGATCTAAGAGAATTTTTGCATACAAGTGATTTAGTAGCTCACGATGAGGATAGCGCATTAAAATATGGCGATCATACAACAAAATATCGTCAAAATCTTGTATCTATTAATGATTTAGAAGGCTATAAAAATGCTTGTTATGTGGCTTTAAGTGAATTTGCAGATAGTAGTATTAATATAGAGCTTTATTTTTATATCAAAGAAATAGGTGGAAAAGATTTTAGAGAAGCTAGACAAAGTTTAATGCTTGAGTTTATGCGTATAATTGAAAAAAATGGTTTAACCTTTGCTTTCCCAAGTCGTAGTATTTATATAGAAAATTTACCACCCCTTGATTTGCAAGCAAAAGCTATAAAATAGCAAGATTTTATCTTGCTATTTTTTAAACCGGCATAACGCGTATATTTGGACTTAATTCTTCTTGTAAAATTGTTTCAATAGCATAAAGTGTTGCACCACTTCCACTAGAACAACCACTACAAGCACCAAGATAACGAATATAAACATCAATTGCTGCACCTTCAGCCTTTTGTATATCAATCACTTCCAAATCTCCACCATCATTATGAAGCATAGGGCGAATTTCAGCATCTAAAACACTTTCAACTGCTTTTAATTGTCCCACTACGGTCATTTCATCAAAAGCTACATCACTTTTCATTGTATTTTTGAGTTTTTCTCTATCTATTTCAGCTCTAGTTTCAGCTAAAATATCTACAAGGTAATAATCTCTTTTTTCATGTCCGCCTGGTTTGATACAGGATTTACAAAAAGCACCCGCTTTAGTATATTGTGTGATTTCTTCTACGCTATGCAAATCATTAAGTTTAATCACTTCTTTAATAGTTCCAAGACTTACCCTAGCGCACTCGCAAACTATAATTTGATCTTCAAAATCTTCAGGACTTATACCTTTATAATGCGCTGCTGCTTGTTTGATTACATCATAAGCCATAACCGAACAGTGCATTTTTTGAGGTGGAACAGCTGGAGTTTCTGGATTATCACGCATAGCAAATTCCACATCTAAATTTGTGATTTTTACTGCTTCATCTACAGTTTTTCCTATACAAAGATCCACCATAGTATCACTACTTGCTATAGCTGTACCACAACCAAAACTTTTAAATTTTGCATCGATAATTTTATCAGTTTTTTCATCTACAAGCCAAAAAAGTCTTACCGCATCGCCGCAACTTTCTGCACCAAAATCAGCTACGATCAATTTTGCATTGCGTGCTTTAGCATCTTCTTCACTAAATTCTCCCATATGTTGAGGATTATTCATTCTATCTTGAACTTTTTGTGAATACTCATCCCAAATGGATCCACCAATTAAACTATTTTTTCCCATTTTTCATCCTTATTTGTAATTATTTGGATTATAAGCATAAGTACAAGAAATTGCTCTTAATCTCTGTGTTGCATTTTTAATTTGTTTTGCTGCATAATCAATTTCTTCTTCAGTGTTAAAACGTGACAAAGAAAGCCTTAAAGCTGTATGCGCTAAATCATGCTCCGCACCGATAGCTTCCATAATAGGATTGCTTTCTAAAGCTTCACTTGCACAGGCTGAGCCCGTACTTGCAGCTATACCATTTTTATTTAAATCCCAAAGCATTGCTTCGCCTTCAACTCCTTTAATACTTGCTAAGATTGTATTAGGCACACGGTGTTCTCTTTTTCCAACCACTGTTGTATCAGGCAAGGCTAAAATTTGATCTTCTAGTTTATCTCTTAAACGGCGTATATGAGAATCTTCAAAATCAAGCATAGTATTTGCAATACGCAAAGCCTCGCCCATAGCCACTATGTAAGGTACATTTAAAGTTCCGCTTCTACGACCACCCATGTGTTCTCCACCGTGTAAAAGTGGGGTAAGTTTAAGTCCTTTTTTTATAAAAAGTCCACCCACACCCTTTGGTCCATGAAATTTATGTGCCGAAAATGAAGCAAAATCAACTCCTACTTGAGTTAAATTAACCTTTATTTTACCTACTGCTTGAGTAGCATCTGTATGAAAAAGAGCACCAAATTCATGCGCAAGTTCTGCCATCGCTTTAATATCAAAAATCATACCTGTTTCATTATTTGCCCACATAACACTTACAAGTGCTGTTTTATCGCTAATCACTTTGCGCAAATCTTCTACAGTAGAAACTCCTTCTTCGTTTACAGGAAGTTCTATGACTTTTACTCCAAGACTTTTTAAAAAATAAGCAGCAGCAGCAACAGCAGGGTGTTCTACACTAGAAATAATCACTTCATTGCGCTCTCTATCTAAAATATAATCAAAATACACACCCTTAAGCACCCAGTTAATGCTTTCTGTCGCACAGGAGGTTATAACTATGTCATCTAAGTCATTTGCTCCAAGCCCTGCATAAAGTTTATCTAAAGCTTCTCTTAAAGCAGGATGTGTTGCGCTTCCATATTGATGAAGGCTATTTGGATTTCCATATATATCCTTTAAAAAAGGTAGCATCAACTCATAAGCATTAGGATCAAGCATTGTCGTTGCGTTGTTATCTAAATATACTTTCACTTTAAAATCCTTAATTTATCCTTAATTTTAATTAGGATATTTTTTATCTTTATTTGAAAACGGATAATAACAAAAATTTATAAAAATTAGGTTAAAAATTATAACAAAAATAAAATGCTAAAGTAAAATTTTAAAGTGAAATATTTTGTGAATTTTATATAGCAAAAATGAGAAATACTATTTCTTAAATTTTTCTTCGTAATACTTTACTATTTTTGAATCTTCTTTGGCTGTATGTTTAAAGATAAAATCTTGAACAACGAGATTTAATTTTTCGGTCATTATATTTACAAATTTAGCTTCACTGATGATAATTTCTTCAATTTCTAAGATAATTTTTCTATGAATTCTTGTATGATGGTTGATATAAGGATATCCTATTTCTCTCATAAAGGCTTCTTCATCTGAAAAATGTCTATTGATCATTATCAACAACTCTCTTAAGACAATTTTTAATTCTTTTGTTCCAACATGACATTGGTTCATTAAAGAGAGTTTTTTAGAAATTTCAAAAAGTTCTTTATGTTGATGATCTAAAAGATCATTATTCATTGAAATAATTTTTTCATTATAAGTCATGGTTTTGAGTATTTTTATATTTATATTTTTCGAGAGCGGATTATAATGCTATAATACTTAAAATTTTATTAATTAATTATATAAAAATTATTATTATTAAAGTATTTATAATTTATATATTTTTTAAAAAATTATTTTAAACCATCACAGACATATAAGAGTTTAAAATTTTATTTATATTTGCTTGTTTTTGACGACGATCTAAAAAATTTTCTATAGAGCTAGAACGTAGTTGATTTGCTTCTTCTAATCTTTGCGTATCTTGACTTTGATTTTGATATTGTTTTTTAAGAGCATCAAAATCATTGCGATTTTGATCGATATAAATTTGAAATATTGAACTTGAATTTGCAAATTCTCTTAAATCCATATCTTTTTGGTAGTTAATATATTGTTGAAAAAATACAGATAGTTTGTCTTGAGTACTTGTTTTTTTATCTACGCCATTAACATAAAGATAAAGATCAAAACTCATCTTTTTTTCATTTTCTTTTTTGATGTAATCTTCTATATCTGTTTCGCCCTTGAGAATTTTTTGTAAATTTTGATGAGAGCTTAGTTCTAAAGTGGCAGGTTTCATAAAAAAGTTAAATTCTTTTTCGTTTTGAGTTTTTATATCATGGTAGATAAAATTCATTAAAAGACCAGATTTTGATACTTCTGCATTTTTAGTTAAATAAGGTTTTAAAATTTCATTAGAAGAAGTATTTTCTATGGCTTTATCAAAATGAAAATTAGTTATTTTATTATCTAACATTAAAGTATTTAAATTTGTGATATTACTTAATGCCAAATCAATTTCTTCTTGATTGTTGTAAATTCTTGAAATTTGGCCTAAAAATTCTCCATTATCTGTTGAAAAACCTGATGATAGTTTTGAAATAAGATCGCGACTTAAATAAGCATTATCATCTTGTAAAAATTCTGAATTTATAGATTTTAATGAACTATGATAGCTATTTAAAAGATAAGGTAGATCAATTTTATTGTAGTTTAAATTTTCGTCTTGTTTTGCGAGTTCTTTTGCTATGCTTCTAACGCTTTTAATGTTGATATTATAAGATTCTGGTATATTTGCAATTTTATTTAAATCTTTATCAAAAAAACCTTCTTCATTGATTCTAAATCCAAATTCACTAGCATAAGTGGTATTGTTAAAAATATAACTTAATTGTTCTAAGCTATTTTCATTTCCTTCTTGATCTAAGGCTTTGCTATCTTTAATCAAATTTAGAGCAGAGCTATTCTGCAAAGGATTAGATAAGGTTAAATTTTGATATGGATTTGCCGAATTTATAGTCATTTTAAATCTTTCCAAAATATTGCTGATTTTTTATAAGCAAAAGGTGTGCCAAGTTTTTTAAAAATTAAATTCAGTCAAAAATTAGAAAAAATTTGATAGTATTTAGCTTTTCTTTTAATTTGAAAAATAAAAATTTATCTAAATAAGGAAAGCGTATGCCAAAGATGAAAAGCGTTAAAAGCGCAGTTAAACGCTTCAAAGTAGGTAAAAATAAAATCAAAAGAGGCTCAGCTTTTAGAAGTCATATTTTGACTAAAAAACCTGCAAAAAGAATGCGTGATCTTCGCACAGCTAAATATGTGCATAGCACAAATGTAAAAGCTGTTGAAAAAATGCTAGGAATTTAAGTTTTTGACTAAAAGTCATTCAAACTCCCCTCTGAGATAAAATTTCAAGGGCAAGCTCCAAATTTGGACGCCACTTTATGAAAGGAAATAAAAATGGCAAGAGTAAAAACAGGTGTTGTTAGACGCCGCAGACATAAAAAAGTTTTAAAATTAGCGCGTGGTTTTTATAGTGGACGCCGCAAACATTTTAGAAAGGCAAAAGAACAATTAGAAAGAAGTCTAGTCTATGCTTATCGTGATAGACGCCGTAAAAAAAGAGACTTCCGTCGTCTTTGGATTGTGCGTATCAATGCTGCTTGCAGACTTAATGATTTAAGTTATTCAAGATTTATCAATGGTCTTAAAAAAGCAGGCATTGAACTTGATAGAAAAATTCTAGCAGATTTAGCTATGAATGATGCTGCTGCTTTTGCAAAAATTGCAGAGGCCGCAAAAAAAGCACTTTGATTTTTTAGTGTAAGAATTTCAAGATTTTTGATTTCTTGAAATTCTTAATTTTTTTAGTATTAATTTAGTTTAGCTAGAACATCTTCATAACATTTGAGTTGATTTAAGATTATTTTATTAATCTCATTTGTCATTTCTAGTTTTTGAGCTCTTATATTAAGATAATAGTATTTAAAATCGCTGTATTTTTGTATGAAAGTTTTTAAATATCTAGATTTGAAATCATTAAAATTTTCAACTTCATAAAAAAATATTGCCACTAAACTTTTTGCAATTCCCACTCCATAAATTTCTCCAAAACTAGAAAAACCAACTATAGGAAAGTCATTAAAATGGATTTGATTTAAATGTTCTTTGTTGTGAAGCCTCCTTAAGATACAATCGTTAAAAATTACTCCTAGTGGTTTTGGTTTATTAAGAGAAAATTTTTCATAATCTTTTTTTATAGCTTCAATAAAATTTGTTTTTTTAAGCAAGCATAATTCTTGAGTGCTTTCTATATCACAATAACTAAATAATGTTTTATTTGGGTTGATTTCCATAGGGGAAATAAGATAGTCTTCTCCAATTTTTAAAGCAAAAGTATATTCTTACATTTTATTTTTAAGTTCTTCAAAAGTGCAGTTAAAATAATTACATAAAGCTTCAACCGCGTTGATGGATTGAAAGGTTTTTTATCAATAAATTCGCGTATAGTTTTATCATATAAACTTGCATCAAGTATAGTAAAGGTGATATTGCTTTGAGGATTAAAATTTTGAGATTTCATTAAATCAAAACGGTATTTAGGTTTAAATTGAACATGTATGCTTAAAGCTTGATTTTTAATATTTCTCCGTTATAAAATATAAATACTCCGCTAAAGTCCATGTTTCCGCTAGATCCACCCCCTACTAAAGCACAAGGATAGGGATTGTGTTTGTATAAAAGTTCTAAAAGAGAACTTTCGCTTTGACTTAAACCATCATAAATTAAATAATGCAAAGTATTTATGCAGTGTGCTTCAAAAGGTACATTTATAGATAAAACTTCTTTTTCTATCAGTTTTTTTCTTTCTGTATAATCTTTTATATCACTAAAAAGCTTGATTTTATTTGTGTAAAGATTTTCTATCATATCTTCACTAAAAAGTATCAAGCTTATTCCTTGGATATTTTGTTTATAAGGACTGTTTTCAATGTTTGAGTTAGAATCAAGGTTGCATAATAAATCAGTAGCACTGCTTAAGATGATATCACATTGCTCATTTATAGAATTTTGAATCTTATTTCCTATGATCGCTAGATTAAGTTGATTGACACAAAGCCTATAATTAATTTTGGCTTGATGTTTATTTTTTTTAATTTTTCTTCAAGTTCATTTTATTGAAGATATAGAGCTTCTAAAACTTTTTTACTTCTTCTTTTTTGTTGAGCTTTTATTTTTAAAATTAAAAAAACATCAATTTAACTCCATTAAAACTATTTTTTAATTACTAGTTAACTAAATCAAGACACCATAAATTCGGCATTTATTTGTAATTTTTATTACACCTTAAGTTATAAAAAATGCAATAAGTAAATTAAAATTTAGATATAATTGCAAATTATAATAATATTAATTAAGGATAAATTAAATATGATTGGAGATATGAATGAGCTTTTATTAAAAAGCGTTGAAGTATTGCCACCTTTACCTGATACTGTAAGTAAGTTAAGAAAATATGTGAGCGAGGCTAATTCAAATATAGAAACTATGAAAGTTGCTGAAATCATTTCAAGCGATCCGTTGATGACGGCTAAGCTTTTGCAATTAGCAAATTCTCCTTATTATGGTTTTACAAGAGAAATTACAACCATAAATCAAGTGATTACTTTATTAGGTGTTGGTAATATCATCAATATAGTTATGGCTGACTCCATTAGAGATAATTTTAAAATAGACGTTTCACCTTATGGTTTAAATACTCAAAATTTTTTAAAAACGTGCAATGAAGAGGCAACTTTTATCGCAAATTGGCTTAATGATGAAGATAAAAAACTTTCTCATCTTTTAGTTCCTTGTGCAATGCTTTTAAGGCTTGGTATTGTTATTTTTTCAAATTTTCTTATACAAAATCATAAGGATAAGGATTTTTTAGCTTTTTTAAATAAAAATGAAAATCTTGCTTTAGCGGAGAATGAATTTTTAGGCGTAGATCATATTTCTTTCTTGGGATTTTTGTTACATCGTTGGAATTTTGATGATGTTTTGATTGAAAGTATATGTTTTGTTCGCACTCCTCATGCTGCTCGCGAAAAAGTGAAAAAATCCGCTTATGCTTTAGCAATAACAGATCATCTTTTTGCTCCGCATGATGGCTCTTCTCCATTTAACGCAAAAGCTGCAGTTGCTTTACTTAAAGAGGCAAAAACTCAAGGAATTAATTTTGATTTAAACAATCTTTTATCTAAGCTTCCTAACAAAGCTAAGGAAAATTTAAACAAAGAAGATTAAAGAGCCTTTTTAAGGCTCTAAATTGTAGTGATGAAAAGTTTAATCTTACCTCCTAATGAATTTTTAGATCACTATATTTTAAATACTGAATTTCATCGTTTTGCTGGAATTTCAAAAAATGCTTATAAATTTTGGAAAAATGTAGAAATAGGTAGATATCAAGGAACAAGAATTATATTTTTGCATAGAAATTGCATTTTAGAAAAACATCAGCAAGCTTTAAGGCAATGTAGTGGTTTAAATGGTTTTGTATTGGCAAGTGCTTTTTGTTCTTTTACTGGATTAGCCCCTTCTCATTTAGTGGAAAAAAATAATTCTTCTATTTATAAACTTTTAGAGCTTAAGGAGATTTGCGGGATTAAATTTGTTAATCTAAAAAAATTTTATGATTTTTTAGGGCTAAATTATCATCAGCATATTTATATAGAAAAATGCCATTTTTTTAGCCCAGCTCCTTTTGAAAAGCGTATTAAAATCACTGAGAGTATGTGCGTTGGGTATTATTAAGATAAGAAAAAATAAATGCACATAGCAAAGCTACAATAGCCAAAAAGAAAACATAAACTCCCAAAGAAAAACGCCAAAAATTACTTAAATTATTTAAGGCAAAACTATGCAAGAAAAAAGCAAGTTGCGGAGTTAAACCTCCAGCTATAGCATAAGCAATATTATATGAAAAAGAAAGTCCTGAAAATTTAATTTTTGCATCAAATACTTCACTCATTATTAAAGGGCAAAAATTCATCACCCCGCTAAAAAAACATACAAGTAAATATAAGCAAGCTACTAGGTTAAAATCAGCATTTTGTCTATATAAAGTATTAAAATAAAGCAAGCTCGCAATTCCAAAAAAAACACTAAAAAATACACAAGATTTAATAACGCCTATTTTATCCGCTAAAATTCCACTTATAATACACCCTAGGCAAATAAGCAAAATTCCACCTATTTGAAGATAGGTTTGTATAGAAGTATTAATTTGAAGTATTTTTGCCATATAACTAGGCATAAGCAAAATCATTACAACAATACAACCTGTCAAAACCCAAGTAATCATCATAGAAAGAACAATTCCCATTTTAGCTTTTTTAAACACTTCTTTTAAAGGAAATTTTTCTAAAGCCTTGTCTTTTTTCATTTGTTCAAAAACAGGAGTTTCTCTTAAAAATTTTCTCAAATAAGCAGAAATAATCCCAAAAATTCCACCTAAAAAGAATGGAATTCTCCAAGCCCATTCATGAAGTTCTTCTTGGGTATAAATTTTATTCATAATTAAAAAAACTAAACTACCTAATAAAATTCCACCTACAACCGAAGCGGTTAAAATTCCCAAATAAGTTCTTTTTTGACCTTGTGGTGCGTGTTCGTATACAAAAACCCAAGCTCCAGGAAGTTCCCCACCTATAGCTATACCTTGACAAATGCGTATAAAAACTAAAAGTACAATGCAAAGAAAGCCTATGCTTTCATAATTTGGAATAAAAGCTAGAGTAAAAGTTGGAATAACCATTAATAAAATACTAATCATAAACATTCTTTTACGTCCAAATTTATCTCCAAAATGTGCCAGTATCACACCCCCTAAGGGACGCGCTAAATATCCAGCTGCAAATATTCCATAAGTATTAAACATTTGCCAAAAACTACTTAAATCTTTTGGAAAAAAGTTTGTTGAAATATAATTTGCAAAAAATACAAAAATAATAAAATCATAAAATTCTAAAGTTCCACCTAATGATGAAAGTCCTAAAACTTTTATATCTTTTTGGTTAAGGGTTTTGTTCATTCTTAATCTCCATCTCATAAAAATCATCATCATTGTTATCATCATCGTATTCATAATCATCATCATCATAATTATAATTTTTATGGTGATTTTGTGTATATTCTTCATCTTCATCTTCATCTTCATTTTCATAATCATCGTAATTTAAATCTTCTTCATCTTCATAAGCCATTGTTTTCTCCTTAAATAAAAATACAAAGCTTATTTTATCTTAAATTTGTTTGGTTTTGCTATAATTTTTATAATTTTTTAAAAGGTGAATTTATGAAATTAAGTCATTTAGATGAAAAAAATCATCCTAAAATGGTAGATGTAAGCGATAAAAATATTACTTTAAGAATAGCCACAGCTAGTGGTATAATATATATGAGTCAAGAAGCTTTTGATGTAATTAAAAACAATACCGCAAAAAAAGGTCCTGTTCTTCAAACAGCTATTATTGCGGCTATAATGGGGGCTAAAAAAACAAGTGAAATTATTCCTATGTGCCATCCTTTGATGCTTTCTAAAGTTGAAACTAATATTGTGGAATTTGTTAAAGAATGTGCATTTAAGCTTATTGTAACAGTTAAGTGTGAAGGTAAAACAGGTGTTGAAATGGAAGCTTTAAGTGGAGTTAGTATAGGACTTTTAACTATATATGATATGATCAAGGCTATAGATAAATCAATGAGAATTACGGATATAGTGCTTGAAAGCAAAGAAGGAGGTAAAAGTGGTAAATTTGTGCGATCTTAAAAAAGAACCTCAGATCAATTATCCTACTTTTTGGGATTATAAGGTGATTTTTGAGGTGCATGTTAAGGCAAGTGAAATTTTTGAAGAAATTTTAGGCCAAAGAGAATATAAATTTGAACATTCGAATTCAAGTGCGAGTGGAAAATATCAAAGTTATTTATTAAATGTTTATGTTGATAGCAAAAAAGATCGTTTGGATATATTTGATAAATTAAAAGCTAAAGCAAAATTTGTACTTTAAGAAAGAAGGAAAAATGAAAAATACTTTAATTATTTTTGAAAATTCTTTATCAAATCTCGGTAAAGATGAAGCAAGTGATTTACTTGAAGACTTGAGTTTTAATCTTGTATATAAGCAAATTTCACATAATCCTCATGAAACAAAAAAAGTTTTAAATTCTCTTTTGGTTGAATTTTTAACTATTTTGAAAAAACTTGATTTTTTTGATGATGAAAATGTTACAAAGGTTATCAAAGCTTTGGTTAAGGCGAGTATTGTAGATGCTCAAAATTCACTTTATGAGTATATTAGCGAAGCTGAATTATTAAACAAACAGATTGAAAATCAAAAGAATTTAATTAAAAATCAAATCAGCGATAATTTTTTTGAATTCGAGAATATTTTACAAGAATGTTCTTTTTGTGATGAATTTAGTGGTGGTTTAAATGATGCTATTTTATTTGATATAGAAATGCTTGGAATTTTAAAAGAAACCGCTGAAAGTGCTTTTTTAACTACATTAGAAAAGGCTGAAGATATAGAACTTACAAGTAGTGAAATAGCTAAAAATCTCGTATATAATGCCATTTGTGAAGCTCATTTTGAAAAAGAAAGAATTTTAAAAATTTCAAGTATTATTTTAAATACCGCTTTTGAAATAGCTAATGAATCTATGGCTTATGCAAAAGATCTTTGTTTAGGCGTGATTAAAGGCACAAGGGATGGTATTGTTTTGGCAATGGAAAAATTTAAAGCTTCATTAACTTATGCAAATTTTGAAGAAGATGTTAGTTTAAAAAGCAAAGAACTAATAGGTATAGAAGATGATTTTATTGCTCTTTTAAAAAAAGAGATTCAATTACAAAATGATCCTTGTAAGAGTATAGTTGAGAATTTGCTAGAACATGAACTTGATAATCTTTTTGCTAAATTTAGACGTCTTGCAGGTGAAAGCAGAGAGCAACTAATATTAGTTTTAAATGATATTAAGAAAAATCCAAAGATTAATGATTTTAACAAACTTACTCAAAGAAAATTAAATCGTTTTAAACAAGAAATTTTTGAATTAGAAAAAATTGCTAGTGAAAAATACAAAGATTTAAATTCCAAAAAAGCTAAAAAGCTCGGTGTAAGACTTTGGGAAAAAGCAAAAAAATTCGTTAAAAAATAATATCCCATTTTTGGGATATTAAATATCTATTTCTATACCTACAGGTGCGTGATCAGAGCCAAAAATATCATCTCTTATGAAAGCGTTTTTAAGTTTATCTTTTAAACCCTTTGAAATGAAAAAATAATCAATCCTCCAGCCTACATTTCTTTCTCTTGCTTTCATTCTATAGCTCCACCACGAGTATTTTTCTTTGATTTCACCATTAATTTCTCTAAAAGTATCTATAAAACCAAGCTTTAGCAAATCATCAATCCAAGCTCTTTCTATAGGTAAAAAACCTGAAGTGTTGGCATTGGCTTTTGGATGAGTAAGATCGATTTCTTTATGAGCAGTATTGACATCACCGCAAATGATAATTTCAAATCCATCCTTTAAAAGCTTATCCAAATACACTAAAAAATCTGCATAAAATTTCATCTTAAAATTTAAACGCTCTTCATCTTTTTGACCATTTGGAAAATAGATATTAAAAAGTGCAATATTTTTAAAGCGGTGTTCTAAAACCCTACCTTCTTCATCATCAAAAAATTCGCATTTTTTTACTTCGCTATTAAAATTACAAAGACTCATTACCCCAGAATACCCCGCTCTTTTAGCAGAATTAAAATACATGTGTTTAAAAGGATATTCATAAATTTTTTTAGGAAATTTATCTTCATGTGCTTTGATTTCTTGAAAACCTATAAAATCAATTTGTTCTTGTGCTATCCAATCAAGTGCATTTTTATCACAAATAGCTCTTAAGCCATTGACATTCCATGAAAGTAGTTTCATTATTTTCCTTAAAATTTTCATTAAAAGTGTAAATCATAACATAAAAAGATTTAAAACTACAATCCATTTAAAAAAATTCAATAAAATTAAAAGCTTAAATTTGGAGGTGGGATTTATATGCTTAGATTAACTTGGCTTCAGTTTACTTTTTTTAATTCTTTGATGATTGTATTGTTGAATTTTAATTTATTTTATTTTGTGTATGAAAAAAATACACAAAACTGGTTTATAACTTTTGTTTTTATTGTGGCCTATTTTGCCCTTGTTCACGTGATTTGCTCTTTGCTTTTTATAAAGTTTTTTACTAAATTTTTTTCTATATTGTTTATAATATCATCTTTTTTAAGTGTTTACTTTATTAGTTTTTATGGGGTGCTTATAGATTCTGATATGATACAAAATGTTGTTCAAACAGATATCAAAGAAGTAAAAGATTTGTTAAATTTAAAATTAATCTTATTTGTTGTTTTGGCTTTATTGTTGGTTTTTTATGTTGTTAAAGTAAAAATTGATTATTATGGTAGTTTTAAATCCCATCTAAAAATTAAAATTATCAATATAATATCAGGTTTGATTGTTGTTTGTGCGGTTTTAATCCCTTTAAGTAAAACTTTCTTGCCTTTTTTTAGAAACTATAATGAAATAAGAATGTATAATACCCCTTTTTATCAAATTTATGCCGTATATCGCTATTATGTTCGTTTTGTAAAAGCTAAGCCAGAATTTAAAACTATAGCTAATGATGCTTATAGAGAAAACAATCACACTAAAAAACTTTTGGTTTTGGTAGTGGGTGAAACCGCTAGAGCGGCAAATTACTCTTTGGGTGGATATGCTAAAAATGATACCAATTTTTATACCAAAAAAGATAATGTAGTGTTTTTTGATAATTTTTCATCATGTGGAACAGCAACAGCGGTAAGTTTACCTTGTATGTTTTCTATTTCTAAGCGTGAAAATTATTCAAGTTCAGAATTTCAAGAAAATGCGATGGATGTGCTTTATAAAACAGGTGTAGATACTGCATGGTTTGATAATAATTCTGGTGGTTGTAAAGGGGTTTGTGATAGATTAGCTTATAAGCAAAAGCTTTCTAGTGATTTGGATGAAAATTTGCTCGCTCCTTTTAAAGAAAAATTAAATCATTTAAGTGATCAAAATATAATAGTTCTTCATTTGCAAGGTTCTCATGGGCCAACTTATTATAAACGCTATCCAAGTGAATTTAAAAAATTCACTCCAACTTGTGATACTAATGAGCTTTCAAAATGTGATAACGAGGCTTTAATCAACACTTATGACAATACTTTACTTTATACAGATTATCTTTTAAGTGAGATTATAAAACTATTAAAAGAGCAAAAAAGCTATGAAAGTTCTTTGTTTTATCTTTCAGATCATGGTGAAAGTTTGGGTGAAAATGATATTTATCTTCATGGTATGCCTTATGCTATAGCGCCAAGTTATCAAACCCGTATTCCTGCTATTTTTTGGAGCAATGATGAAAAATTAATGAATTTAGCTAAAGAGCATAAAGGTTTAAAACTTTCTCAAGATAATCTTTTTAGTACTCTTTTAGGATATTTTGATGTAAAAACAAGTGTTTATGAGCCAGAATATGATTTATTAAATCCTAAACTTAAGGCAAATCCATGAAGCCTAAATATCATTTTTTAAATAATGCAAGATATGCTTTAGAAGGGATTTTTGCTTTATTTAAAAATGAAATGGCGTTTAGAATTGAACTTTGTATTATTATCCCTGCGATAGTTTTTAGTTTTTTCTTAAAAGTTAGTTTTTTGGAGCATTTATTATTGGTAAGTGTTTTAATGCTTATTTTAATTATAGAGGCTTTAAATTCGGCTATTGAAGCTTGTGTTGATTTGATTACAAATGAATGGCATGAAAAGGCAAAAATTGCTAAAGATTGTGCGAGTACGGCAGTGTTTTTTAGTGTGCTTTTAGCTCTTTTTGTTTGGAGTTTTATTTTATATAGCATTTACTTATGAAATTTGAAAAATTAATACAAGAAATTTTGGGAAAAAAGCGTTTTGAATTGTTAAAATTTTTATGTGAAAATGCCGATGAAAATGGTTTTATTATGATTAAAATCAGTGATCTTGAAGAAAAATTACATCAAAGTAAACCTACCATCATCGCTACTTTTAAGTTTTTAGAAGAAAAAAAACTTTTTAAGCGTCTTAAAAATGGATTTTATCAGCTAAATATAGGAGATAAAAATGAAACTTAAAAATCCTTTAGATATGCATTTGCATTTAAGAGATAATCAAATGTTAGAACTTATTGCACCTTTGAGTGCAAGAGATTTTTGTGCAGCTGTGATTATGCCAAATTTAATCCCTCCGCTTTGCAATTTAGAAGATCTAAAAGCTTATAAAATGCGTATCCTTAAGGCTTGTAAAGATGAAAATTTCACTCCTTTAATGACACTTTTTTTTGAAAATTATGATGAGAAATTTCTTTACAGTGCTAAAGATGAAATTTTTGGCATTAAGCTTTATCCAGCAGGAATTACAACAAATTCAAATGGTGGAGTTTCAAGTTTTGATATAGAGTATTTAAAACCTACTTTAGAGGCTATGAGTGATTTAAATATTCCTTTGCTAGTGCATGGTGAAACCAATGATTTTGTAATGGACAGGGAAAGTAATTTTGCTAAAATTTATGAAAAATTAGCCAAACATTTTCCACGACTTAAGATTGTTATGGAGCATATTACCACTAAAACTTTATGTGAACTTTTAAAAGATTATGAAAATTTATACGCGACAATCACTTTACATCATTTAATCATCACTTTAGATGATGTTATCGGAGGTAAAATGAATCCTCATCTTTTTTGTAAGCCTATAGCCAAGCGTTACGAAGATAAAGAAGCCCTTTGCGAACTTGCTTTTAGTGGTTATGAAAAAGTTATGTTTGGAAGTGATAGTGCACCTCATCCAAAAGATACTAAAGAGTGTTGCGGTTGTGCCGCAGGTGTATTTAGCGCCCCAGTGATTTTACCTGTTTTAGCTGAATTATTTAAGCAAAATAGCTCAGAAGAAAATTTGCAAAAATTTTTAAGCGATAATACTTGTAAAATTTATGATTTAAAATTTAAAGAAGATAAAATTTTAACTTTAGAAGAAAAAGAATGGCAAGTGCCAAATGTTTATGAAGATAAATACAATCAAGTCGTGCCTTATATGGCTGGAGAAATTTTAAAATTTCAATTAAAACATTGATTTCCCACCTTAAAGGTGGAAAATTTAAGCTTTATTTACAAGAGCATCTCTGATATCTATAACAAGATAGATTACAAAAAAACTTAAAAATAAAGCAATAAAACTGACTATCAGCGATAATAAACCAGCTAAAAATCCAATGCTAAACATCATAAAAAGAGAATAAAGCAAAGCTACAACAAAACTTATCGCTGCAATTGCATCAAGAATCAAGCGTCCAAATTTGATGATTAAATTTTTAACCATTAAAAACTCCTTTGAAATAATGAGTGAAATTGTAATAAATATCAGCTTAATATTTTTATAAGTTATTTATAATTAAAAGTTTTATTTTAGATTCTATAGTTTCAATAATATCATTTTCAACAAAAGAACTTACAGCTTCTTTAGAAGTTGTGATTTTGTTCATGCTTAAATGCCATAGAGCATTTTCTATAGCCTCTTCTTTTGTTCTTTGGACTTTGCGTGTTTCATCAAAAACAATCTTATGAAAAAATATATTTTTTTCTAGTAAATAATTTTCTAAATCTTTTTTATAAAAACCTTTAAATTCAGTATTAAAATATTTAAAAATCGGATCTAAAAAATCACTTTTTCTATAATCAGCCCAACCAAGATAAATTTTTATTTTGGCTAGATTTAAGAAATTTGTATAATCTTTTTCATTTTGTAAAGCAGGAGACATACTTAAAAATGCAAGATCAAATTTAACATTAGGATTGTTTTGCATCCAAGTTTCAAAGCTCAAATTTTCGCATTTTATATTGTTAAGATTTAGTTTTTTAGCATCTTCTTGTAAAATTTCAAGCATAGTATTTGCACTATCTAGGGCTAAAATTTCTTTAGCTTCTTTAGCTAAGTGTAAAGTCCAAACCCCAGTTCCACATCCTATATCTATAATGCTTTTATTTTGAAAAGAAATATTTAAATTTTGTAAATATTCAAAAGTTTGCTTTTGTATGGTGTTTAAAGTGTTTTGATATCTTGCGTAAGTTTTGGCCTTTTTATCCCATAAATTCATATATTTTCCTTGATAAAATATATAAAATCATAGCATAAATTTTTTAAAATTCAAGCCCTTTTTTGGGCTTGAATGACTAATTAAAACCTCTTCTTCTTAACATCTTCTAAGATATTATTAGCTATATCACTTACTGTACTAGAAATAATAGCTGATTCATTAGCAATTTCAACATTATCTTTAGTAGTTTGATCAATTTGAGCTACGCTATCATTGATTTGAGTGATACCTGCAGTTTGTTCTTTAATACTTTCTGCCATATCATTGATAGATTGAACAAGTAAATTAGTATTAGCTTCAATTTCAGATAAAGACTTTTGAGTTCTTTCAGCTAGTTTTCTAACTTCATCAGCTACCACTGCAAAGCCTCTACCATGTTCTCCAGCACGAGCTGCTTCAATAGCTGCATTTAAAGCTAAAAGATTGATTTGATCTGCAATATCACCTATAATACCTGTAACATTTTTAATCTCTTCAGATTGAGTGATAACATCACTAGTTTTAACTGAAACATTTTGCATAGAAGAAGTGATCTCTTCTAAAGCTGCTGCAGTTTCTTCTAAAGATTGAGCTTGAGAATTTGAAGAAGTGGTTAAGCTTTGAACAGCAGTTTGTAATTTTCCACTTTCATTAGCTAAAGCATTAGCAAAGTCTGAACTTTGTTTTAGCATTTTAACTATTTCATCACCTAAAGCATTAGTAGTTAATTCTACACTACCGCTAGCATTTTCTAATTTATTTCTAAAGTCTAAGCTTTTGTATTCTTCAAAAATTTTATGAATAGCATTCATATCAGAACCTACTCTAGCTTGTAAAACATCAAGAAGTTTATTTAGAACATTTTTAAGTTCAATAAGCTGTGGGTTTCTTGGATTAGCAGTAATTCTTGCTGTTAAATTACCACCTTCTACAACTGATACGGTTTGAACTGATTCTTTAACGGCTTGATTGTCTTGTTCTAAGCCTCTTTTAGTAGCAAGAATGTTTTCATTGATAGCATTTGAGATTTGTCCAAATTCATCATTGCTTTTTACTTCTATAGTAGAAACATTTTTTGTTTTATAGTTGATAAAATCAAAGAATGAAGTTAAACCTGTTTGGATAGCTGCAAGTGGGGAGAGACTTCTGCTGATTAAAAATCTAATCAAGATTAAAGCTATGATTATAGCTATAATACCAACTATAACTTGTTTCATTAAAATAGAATTAACAGCTTCGGTATAAACTTTGTTTTCTGTTATTGTACAAATTCTAAATAAAGGATTAAAAGCAGAATTACACATAATCGCATAATCTACGCCTTGGTGATCTTTAGCGGTAAATAAAGTATCTTGGTTTCTTGGATCAATAAGAGCAGGATTTGCTTTGATTGCATTGGCGATATTGATACTTAATTCTGTTTTTGTTAGTATTTTAGCAACTTCATCATTAAAAAGTATTGTTCCTTCTGAATCAAGTACTTCAGTAAAGGTATTGTCTGATTTTCCTACAGTTAAAACATTGGTTGAAAAATTTGCTAGATCATAATCTCCACCTACAACACCTCTAAAATTTCCATTTCTATCATAAAATGGAGCAGCGTAAGTTAAACCAACCTCTCCGCTAGCGGCGGATTTATAAGGTTCTGTTACTATAAGCTTTTTTGCTTCTTTGGCAGCTTTATACCAAGGACGATTTTTAGTATCATAACCTTTTGATAGATCTAAAATTTGATCATCAGATTGATAATTTTTTCCTGTATTATCAAATCCTACATAAACTAGATCGTAGTCATTAACTTTTTTAATTACTTTGATAAGATTGATTAGCTCTTCATTGCTCATATCAGGACGATTTGTTAGCTCATTGGCTAGTATTTGAATACCATTTCTTTTTGACATAGCATAGCTTTTAAAGAAAGCATCCACATCTTGCATAGTTTTTAACTGAGTGTCTTTTAGCAATTCATATGTATTGTTTCTCGAATCAAAGTAACTAATAGCACTTGTGATTGCTAAAATTAATACAACTAAAATTCCAACCCATAGCGTAAGCTTGGCTGAAATTCCAACGGATTTGCCTGAATTTATTGATTGCATTATAACTCCTATATTTATATTGAAAATGAAATAAAAATATTATTCTAGCAAAAAATAAGAGAAAAAGTGTATAAAAAATGAACTTTTTTACATAAAAAATCAAAAATTTTTAATTATTTTGTATATTTTTATCAAGTATTAACTTTTTATAAATATAAAGAGTTTTAAAATATTATTTATTTAAGAATATTAATGCAATTTACATTTGAACAAATTTTTATCGCAATGCTATTGACTCTTTTTGCAGGTTTTTCTACGGCTATAGGTTCTATAATAGCCTTTTTTTCCAGAAAAGATGATTTAAGAGTGCTTTCTTTGGGGCTTGGTTTTTCAGCTGGAGTAATGATATACATTTCTTTCATGGAAATTTTACCTACTGCACTTAAAGATTTTAAAAATCACTATGATTCGCATTGGGCTGAGCTTTTGGGATTAGCTTGTTTTTTTGGTGGAATTTTAATATCTTTATTGATTGATAAATTAATCCCCGAAGATGTCAATCCTCACGAGCCTAAAGAGGATTTAAGCGAGTTAAAAATTTGTCCCTTGCCCCAAAAAGGACAAAATCCTCCGAAATTTCATCCTGGAGAAAAGTTGCATCAGATCAATACTAAAGCTTTAAAACGTACAGGGATTTTTACAGCTTTGGCTATTGC
Organism: Campylobacter sp. CFSAN093241; assembly: GCF_012889595.1. Taxonomy (NCBI): domain Bacteria; kingdom Pseudomonadati; phylum Campylobacterota; class Epsilonproteobacteria; order Campylobacterales; family Campylobacteraceae; genus Campylobacter; species Campylobacter sp. CFSAN093241. Next base: position 243,604 of record NZ_CP040612.1, read on the forward strand.
TATACATAATTTCCCAGAAGGTTTTGCTACTTTTATTTCAAGTCTTGATAATCTTACTTTAGGAATTGCTATAGCTATAGCTGTGGCTATACACAATATCCCAGAAGGTTTGGCTGTGAGTTTGCCGATTTATCATGCTACAGGAGATAAGAAAAAAGCTTTTATTTATTCAGCTCTTTCGGGTTTTGCAGAGCCTTTGGGTGCTTTTGTTGGAGCTTTGATTTTATTGCCTTTTATAGGCGATCTTACTTTGGCTATAAGTTTTGCTGTGATTGCAGGAATTATGGTTTTTATATCTCTTGATGAGCTTTTGCCCGCTGCAAAAACTTATGATAAGGCTCATGATAGTTTATATGGACTTATAGTAGGAATGGCAATAATGGCTTTAAGTTTAAATTTGCTTGGGCAATAGAAAGCCTTGCGGCTTTCTTAAATTTAGTTCGCACCTTTTGGGGCGCTAAAGGCAGTAAGTTTTGGTAATTCACCTTTAAATTTTTCTATGTTTACGAGCCCTGTGTGAGAGATATTGCCATTGGCAAGTTTTGAAGTTGGTATATCCATGGTTAAAACATTTGCATTTCCACATTTGCAAAGTCCGTTTTCATTAGGATCATACCAAGCACCTTCGCAAAGTCTTACAACCCCTTGCATGATTTCATCACTTACAACTGCCCCTGCTAAAACTTCACCGCGTTTATTAAACACACGCACTACATCGCCATTTTTTATACCAAGTTTTTTTGCATCTTTAGAATTGATTAAAATTGGCTCTCTATCTTTTATTGCATAAGTATCTCTTAAGCTTGTGTGGCAAAGTTGAGAGTGCAAGCGATCTCTTGGGTGATTTGTAAGTAAGTGGAAAGGTGCTTCTTTGCTTGCATTTCCAAGCCATTCAATAGGCTCAAACCAAGTAGGGTGGGCTTTGCAATCATCATAATTATAATTTTTAATCGTTTCTGAGTAAATTTCAATGAGTCCTGAATCTGTACCCAGAGCATTTAAGATAGGATCTTCTATAAATTCTGAAAAACGAGTCCATTCTAAACTTTCAGCTGTTGGTTCAAAAGTGATTGGTTCATTTTTAGCCCAAAATTCTTCAAAACTTGGCATAGGAGTAGCAAAAGCTTCACCAAAACTTTGAGTTTGTTTTAGGGCGCTATTGTAGTATTCTTTGATGAAATCTTTAGCTTTTTTGCCATTTTCTGTGTAGGCATTAAAGACATCTTTTCCATAAATTTTGCAAATATCAGAGAAAATTACATAATCATCTTTGCTCTCACCCACAGGCTCAACGGCTTGTTTCATAGGAGCTATATGCATATTTGAATAATCTCCTGTCATGGTAATATCATCTCTTTCGTAAGATGAAGTTACAGGCATGATAATATCTGCCATTTTAGCTGTTGGAGTCCAGTAAATTTCATTTACCACAACGGTGCGTGGTTTTCTCCATGCTTTTACATTAGTGTTGGTATCTTGATGATGCACTAAAGGATTTCCACCTACCCAGTAGATAAAATCAATATCAGGATAAGTGATTTTAGCACCATTATGATCTATGGTTTTTCCAGGATGAAGTAAAGCATCAGCGATTCTTGCTACAGGGAAAGAATAACTCGCTGCATTTTGAAGCCATTCTGCACCTTCGCTTGAAGCTTCTGCTTTGCTTAAGCCTTTAAATTTACCATTTTTCCAAATTCCTAAGCTACCTGCTGTCATACCACCGATCACTCCGCCTTTGCAAGTTGGAACACCGCCATTGCTATAATGGTAGCTTAGTCCAAAACCACCTCCTTTTGTGCCGATTTGTCCTAACATCGCACAAAGAGTAACTAGCATCCAGTGAGGCTGTTCTCCATGATGTGCTCTTTGCATACCCCAACCACTCATAATCATAGTAGGATTATCATAAAAAGTTTCAGCTAAATTTTTGATAGTTTTTTCATCGATACCACAAATTTTACTTGCCCATTTGGTATCTTTTTTAACTCCATCTTCTTTGCCTTCTAAATAGTCTTTAAATTTATCAAAGCCAGTGGTGTAAGTGTCTAAAAACTCGTAATTGACTTTTTTCTTAGCGATTAAATGGCTTGCCATACCCATCATTAAAGCCACATCGGTATTTGGGCGTGGAGCTATCCATTTGGCATTTAAAAATTTCGCTGTAGTGGTTTTTACAGGATCTATACAAATCACTTTGATTTTACTGTTTTTAAGTTTTTCAAAATACGCCAACCCTCTTTGTTCGTTTGAAGTCCAAGCTATGCGTAAAGTAGAAAGCGGATCAGCACCCCAAATCACAACATATTTAGAATCGCTTAAGATATTTTCCCATGAGGTTTGTTGCTCATAAACTTCAATCGATCCTACAACATAAGGCATAATCACTTGAGAAGCTCCTGTAGAATAGTCCCCTGTAGCTCCTACAAATCCACCTGTTACATTTAAAAATCTATGAAGCAAGATGCGTGAGTTTTGCATATTTCCACTTGATTTCCAGCCATAACTTCCACCAAAAATTGCACTTGCACCTTTGCTATCTCTTGTTTTTTTAAGTTCTTTGGCGATAAGTTTGATCGCTTCATCATAACTTACGCGAACAAACTCATCTTTACCACGAAGTTCAGGTTTAGGATTGTCAGGATTTTCAAGGTAGGATTTACGCACATAAGGGTATTTCACACGAGATTTATAAACCATATCAGCAGTGTAGTGCTGTAAAGGATTATCCATTTTTGTAACTTTTTCCCAAGGTTCGCTTTTTACTATTTTGCCATCTTTTATAGTGAGTTTTAAAATCCCCCAGTGTGCTGCGGTGATCACTTCTCCATTTTTTACAAGTCCGAGGCTAACTTTTGAAGCTTCTACGGTTTTTCCTGCACTTAAGCTTGGAATGAGAGGTAAAGCACTTAAGCTTGCTCCAATTTTTAAAAATTTTCTTCTATCTAGCATGCTTTTCTCCTTATTTTGTTTTAAAATCTTTTGCGTTTTTTTGTAAGTATTCTATAACTAGCCATCTGTCTTTTTTATCAATACCTGTTCTATCAGCCATAGAACGGAAAATTGCAGGCCAAGCGTTAGCTGTAAATTCTTTTTCTTTGTGGATAGCGTGGCAAATTCCGCAGTTATTTACAAAAAGCTCTTTGGCACGATTTAGCATTTCTTTATTGTCTTTGGCAAATTCTTTTTTATCTGCCCAAATTTCAAGGCTTACTTTATCCCATTTTCCATCTTTTCCAGCTACTCTTTGAGAGAAATTTAATTTTGTGTTTTTGGAAAAAGCTGCAACAATAATTCTTTGAGAGTCATTGAAATAAATCACAGAAGGTGCTTTAGGATTTACATAACCATCGATTTTTAGTAAAACCTTATTGTTCTCAGACTTTAAGACTTCAAAAGGATTTGTAGGTAAAAGTCTTCCTATAACTTTAGTATCATCTTTGTTAAGATAAAGCGATACAACTTCATCAGTATAGGCAATATTTTTTGCCCATAAACATGTCGCTAGGACAACAAAAGAAATGAAAATCTTTTTCATTACTATTCCTTAATATAAATTTGATGTAAATGTATTTTAATACTATGCAATTTAATTATTACTTAATTGTATAATTTTTACTAAGATTACTTATTTTTAGTGCTTTAATATTATTCTTTATTGATATAATAAATTTGAGTTAATTATATTTTACTTATTGTTTTTTAGAAAAGATAAAACTTCAATTATAAAAAAAAGTTTGTTTTGAGCTCAGATTAATACTTCTGAGCCCATTTCGATCTCGTTGAGTTTTAAGGTATAAGCTTTTTATAGCTTTATTTTCCCTCCCATTTTTAACTCTCATTTAGCAAAGTGCTTTTAGATTTAAAGGTTGATTGACTCCTTATCTTGCATATTAATAAATATTATATTAATAAAACTTAAATTATTATTAATATTTATATAATTTATAGCGGAATTATTGTTTTGTTGTGTGAATAATTAATGTATTTTAGAATTTTTACTAGTTGATTTCTTGAATCAAATACATTTTAAGGTGTGATAAAATTCAGGATTATTAAAACTTGGAGGAAAAGGAACACTGGCTCTAAATTCTTTATAGGTATTACCTGGGAGTGTGTCTATGATTTCTATAGTATAAGAAACACTTGTATTTTGCATTTTAGCGTTACGGACATTTTTATCATTGAAAATTTCTCCTCCTACTTGTTTTTGGTTTAATATACTAAGTATCAAATAGCATTTTCTGATTTCAAATTTAGTAAGATTTTGAACTTTTCCACTTACTATAACGCTTTCATGTCTTAGATCTCTTGTGTAGGTTAGTTTGCTAAGATCGGCTTGAGTGGTGAATTGATTGATTGTCAGAAAAATAGAATATATCAAAAGTGCGGTAAAAATAGTAGCTATGGTATAAGAAATCAAAGCCATTTCTTTCTGTTTGACTTTTAGAAAGATTAAAATACAAATCAAGGCAAAGCAAATAAGTAAAATGATAAAAGCTATAATATGAAAAATCGTAAAATGCATTAAAAACACTCCGAAACTAAGCGTATGGTATAGTTATTTTCATAGTTAAAATTTTCAAAAGCAATTCTTTGAACTTGGGTTGCGTTTTTCTTTAGATCTTTAATTTCTCTACTTTTTTGTCTAAAAGGGATAAATTTCTTTTTATATTCTTCTATGATATTATCATTAGGTATTTTATCTGCAAAAATTTTAGCTGTAATTTTACATTCTTTAAAATTATTTTTTGAATTATTTGTAATGTTAAAATCAACAATTAAATCATTTGAGCTTTGTATCATTTTTTGATCTGTAATAGCGGTTTTTCGAGTTCTTACTTCATTGTCTATTAGTTTATACCCATAGATATAAACTAAAAAACAAATAATAATGTCAAATGCGATAATAAAAAGTGCCGCTATAGGCCTATGGCGTAAAAATACACAAAGAAGTAAAACACAAGTGAAGAGAAAAAAAACTAATAAAATCAGCATATAATCTACTAAATATAAATGAGTAGTGTAAAAAAGCACGATTTCTCTTAGTTTCTCCACTTGCGTATCCTTTTAGTTCATGTTGGCAGCACTTTGCTTTTTAGCATCTTTGGTATCAACCCAAATGTTTGGCACTGCTCCACCTGGAGTTAAGAAAATTTTAGCATCTTGATTAACTTTTAAGGCTTCATTAAATTCTTTTTGAGTTTCAATTTGTTTTAAATTTAGCAAAGGGGTGTTTAGGCTGTTTGCGATTTCTTTGTTAGAATAAGCTTGTGCATCTGCTTCTATTTTAACAGCCATAGCTTTACCTTTGGCGCTGATTATGGTTGCATTTGCTTCCCCTTCAGCTAAAGCAGCTTTTTTTAAGGCTTCTTGATTAGCTCTTTCTACTTCATATTTAGTTCTTTCAGCCTCTTGTTTTGCAATTTGCACGCGTTCGATTTGTTCTTTTACTTTTGAAGGTAAAATAATTTCTCTAAGTTGTACAGCGCGAAGTTCTACAGGTTCGTTTGGTTGGGCTTCTATGGTTTTTCTTATACCTTCTTCTATTTGAGCGGCTATTGTGTTACGATTAGTAGGAAGTTCTTCGGCTGTATATTTTCCTACAACACTTCGCACTACATCACGAACAACTGGATCGATAATTTTATTTTCCCAATTTAAGCTCCAAGTAGCTATGGTTTGAGGAACTTGCAAAGGATTTAAACGGTATTGCACTGTAACATCAATAGATACAGGCAATCCACGAGAATCAAGTACAGAAATACTATTTTTATTAATAACACCTGAACCTGAAGATAAATTTTCATTACTTCCCTCTATAGAAGCATAGTTGATTTGTCTTACTCTAGTATCGATTATGGTTATTTTTTGTACAAAAGGTAAGAAAAAGTGAAGTCCTGGTTCTAATGGATTTGGGTCATATTTACCTGTTGTTGATTTAATCCCCATTTCCCCAGAATTTATCACCATAAAAGGTTTTGCAACGATTAAAAATAAGATAATAATAATCACCCCATAAACAAATGGAGAGAATTTCCCAAAACCTTTAAAATTAAATTCTGGTGCTTTGAAATTGAAATTTTGACGGTTGTTGTTTCCGTTATTGTTAGAATTTCCATTTTTTTTATTGAAATAATCATTCAAATCAGCTGGCATTTATTTCCTTTTTTAAATATAAGTTAGCATAGATGCGTATTTTTCATTGCGTCCATAAACTACATCAAAATAAGCATCTTGAAGTTTTTTAGTTACAGATCCTCTTAAACCATTTCCTATTATTCTTGCATCGATATTGTTAATAGGTGTGATTTCAGCGGCTGTTCCGGTAAAAAATGCTTCATCAGCAGTATAAACTTCATCTCTTGAAATTCTTTGGCGAAGCACAGTAATACCAAGATCATGAGCGATTTTAAGCACTGTATCTTGAGTAATGCTTTTTAAAGAAAAATCATTTGGAGGTGTGATTAAAACCCCATCTTTTACAATAAAGAAACATTCTCCTGTTCCTTCTGCGATAAAACCTTCTTCATCAAGCATCAAAGCTTCTTCATAGCCTGCTTCAATAGCTTCAAATTTTGCAATTTGAGAGTTAAGATAATTCGCACTTGCTTTAGCTTTTCCCATGCATGATTTAACACTATTTCTTGCAAAAGACGAAATTTTTACTTTTATACCTTTTTCTAAACCTTCTTCTCCAAGGTAAGCACCCCATTCCCAAGCTGCAATCCCAACTCTTACAGGAGCTTTTATATGATAAAGTCCCATAACTCCATCGCCTAAGAAAATCAAAGGGCGGATATAGACATTGCTTTTAAAATTGTTTGCTTTTAAGAGTTCAATTTGTGCATTTTCAAGCTCTTTTTGAGAAAAAGGACAATTTAAAAGAGTAATTTTTGCAGACTCTAAAAGTCTTTTGGTGTGATCTTCAAGTCTGAAAATTGCTAAGCCTTTATCTGTTTTATAGGCTCTAGTTCCTTCAAAAACAGCATTGCCATAATGCAAAGAATGGGTTAAAAAGTGCAAAGTTGCATCTTTAAAATCAACTAATTTTCCATCCATCCAAATTTTATCTGCTGAGATCATTTTTTTACCTTTTATAGTTGTTTATTTCTTAAAAAATATTATTTTAAGAATAAATCGGGATTTTATCAAAAATATACTAACAATAAGCTTTTATTAAATTAAGGTTTTTTGTTAAAAAAATATTAGGTATTTTTTGAAATAATTATGAAAAATTATCGTTAAAAAAGGAGAAATTATGCCATTGGTAAATATTAAATTAGCAAAGCCGTCTTTAAGCAAGGAACAAAAAGCGGAGCTTATAGCTGATATTACCAAACTTTTAAGCACGAAATATAATAAAAGTAAAGAAAGAGTTGTGGTGGTTTTAGAAGATGTAGAAAATTATGACATAGGCTTTGGCGGAGAAAGCGTTGAAGCTATCAAAGCAAAGGCAAGTAAATGAGTTTAAACATAGGAGATAAAGCACCTCAGTTTGAGCTTTTAAATCAAGATGGGGTAAAAATAGCATTAAAAGATTTTATTGGCAAAAAGGTGATTTTGTATTTTTATCCAAAAGATAATACTCTAGGTTGCACTACAGAGGCTTGTGATTTTAGTTTAAATTATGATAAATTTGGTGGTAAAAATGCGGTGATTATTGGTATCAGTCCTGATAGCGTGGCAAGTCATGAAAAATTTATCTCTAAATTTGATTTAAAACATATTTTACTTAGCGATAGTGAAAAAGAAGTTGCTAAAGCTTATGGAGCTTGGGGGCTTAAGAAAAATTACGGAAAAGAATACGAAGGTCTTATTCGTTCTACTTTTGTTATCGATGAAACAGGTAAGATTGCTCAAATTTATAGTAATGTTCGTGTAAAAGATCATGCTTTAAAAGTGCTTGAAAGTCTTTAATGCTAGTACATATTTGTTGTAGCGTGGATAGTCATTATTTTATTGAAGAACTTAGAAAGACTTATCCTGATGAAAAAATCATAGGATATTTTTATGATCCAAATATCCATCCTTTAAGCGAATATGAACTAAGATTTTTAGATGTAAAAAGGTCTTGTGATAAACTTGGCATTAAGTTATATAAGGGCGAGTATGAGTATGAAAAATGGCTTAATGCTGTGCGTGGTTATGAAGATGAGCCTGAAAAAGGTGCAAGGTGTGAAATTTGCTTTGATGTAAGAATGGGATCTAGTGTTAAATTTGCTGCTAAAATAGGAGAAAAAAAGCTTACTACTACGCTTTTAACCAGCCCTAAAAAAGATTTAGAACAGTTAAAAAATGCTTTACAAAAAGAATGTGAGCCTTATGGGGTGGAGTTTTTAGCTCCTGATTTTCGTAAAAATGGTGGCACTCAAAGACAATTTGCTTTAGCAAAAAAAGAAATGCTTTATCATCAAAACTATTGCGGCTGCATTTATGGGCTTAAAAAACAAAAACAAGATAAGAATTTCATTGATGAATTAATGTCTCCTGTAAATAAACAAATTTTACCTGCAAGTATAGAAGCAAGAATAGCTTTTTATAAAAAGGTAGTTTTATTGGAAAAAAAGGATGTAAAATTTGAAATTTTAAGAGAGAAATTTCTAAATTATCGTCTTTTAAGTGCTTTGATAAAATTAGATAAAAAACCTGTTAAATCTCATATTTTATTTTATTCGCATTTTAAAAACGCTTATATAAGATTTTCTTTAGATGAGGAAAATTTAAAACAAAATTTAAAAGAAGGCTTTTATAGAAGCACTAAAGATGAAATGGTTTTTGTGGAATTTTGGCGATTTAATGCATTTTTTAAAAACAAATGGAAAAATTTTGAAGATTTTTTAAAAAGACCTTTGAGTGTGCAAGCAGAAATTAAATGGCGCAATAAATTGTTTGGAACTTATAATCTTAGCCCTATTATCATCCTTGAAAATATTTTACCTTCAAGATATGAAGTGATAGCAAAAAGTGAAATTTATCATGATAATCAAGAGGTGCTTGTAAAAATTTAAGAAATTTATTAAGAAAAACTTTTTTGTTAATGTAATTTTTAATGATTTTTTTATATAATAAAATTTTTAATTGTTTTCAAGGTTAATTTAATAATGATAGATGTAATGCAAATTCAAGAAATCTTACCACACCGTTATCCTTTTTTACTAGTAGATAAAATTACAGAATTAAAAGTTAAAGAAGTGGTTCGAGGATATAAAAACATCAGTATAAGTGACCATGTTTTTATGGGACATTTTCCAGGGCATCCTATTTATCCTGGAGTTTTGATTTTAGAAGGTATGGCTCAAACAGGTGGAGTTTTAGCTTTTGAAAGTATGGAAGATAAAGTGGATCCAAAAAGTAAAGTAGTTTATTTCACAGGCATAGATGGAGCAAAATTTAGAAATCCTGTGCGTCCTGGAGATAGGCTTGATTATGAAATGAGCGTGGTTAAAAATCGTGGTAATATGTGGATTTTTAAAGGGCAAGCTTTTGTAGATGGAAATTTAGTTGCAGAGGCCGAGCTTAAAGCTATGATAGTGGATAAATAATGAAAAAAATTCATCCAAGTGCGGTGATTGAAGAGGGTGCACAACTTGGTGACGATGTTGTAATAGAAGCTTATGCCTATGTAAGCAAAGATGCTAAAATAGGTAATGATGTTGTCATCAAACAAGGTGCTCGAATTCTTTCAGATACAACTATAGGTGATCATTCTCGTGTATTTTCTTATGCTATAGTAGGCGATATTCCTCAGGACATATCTTATAAAGAAGAGCAAAAAAGCGGTGTTGTTATAGGAAAAAATGCAACTATTAGAGAATTTGCAACGATAAATTCAGGTACAGCTAAAGGAGATGGTTTTACTCGTATAGGCGATAATGCTTTTATTATGGCTTATTGTCATATTGCTCATGATTGTCTTTTAGGTAATAATATTATTTTAGCTAATAATGCAACTTTAGCAGGACATGTAGAGCTTGGAGATTTTACAGTTGTAGGCGGGCTTACACCTATTCATCAATTTGTCAAAGTAGGTGAGGGTTGTATGATAGCAGGAGCAAGTGCACTTTCTCAGGATATAGTACCGTTTTGTTTAGCAGAAGGAAATCGTGCAAGTATTAGAAGTTTAAATTTAGTAGGTATTCGTCGTCGTTTTGATAAAGATGAAGTAGATAGACTTAGCAGAGCTTTTAAAACTTTATTTAGACAAGGAGACTTAAAAGAAAATGCTAAAAATTTGCTTGAAAATCAAGAAAGTGAAAATGTTAAAAAAATGTGTCATTTTATATTAGAAACAAAGCGCGGAATTCCTGTCTATAGGGGTAAAAATAATGCCTAGAAAATGTAGTTTTTGCAATGAAGTGGAGAATCCACAAAGAAGAATTTTAGCAAATGAAAATGATGATGCTTTTATTTGTGAATATTGCGTTGAAGGTGCTTATAGTATTATTTATGGAGAAGAAAAAGAATTTAAAGAACCTAAACAAAGTCATAATACAGAATTTAAAGATATCACTCCAAAAGAATTAAAAGCTTATTTAGATCGTTATGTCATAGGACAAGATAGAGCTAAAAAAGTTTTTAGTGTTGGAGTATACAATCATTATAAAAGACTTTTTAAAGCTGAACTTCAAGATGATGATACAGAGCTTTTTAAGTCAAATATTTTACTTGTTGGGCCAACAGGAAGTGGAAAAACTTTATTGGCGCAAACTTTAGCTAAATTTTTAGATGTACCTATAGCAATTTGTGATGCAACTTCTTTAACTGAAGCAGGATATGTAGGTGAGGATGTGGAAAATATTTTAACACGTCTTTTACAAGCTGCAGATGGAGATGTGCAAAGAGCTCAAAAAGGTATAGTTTTTATTGATGAGATTGATAAAATTGCTAGAATGAGTGAAAATCGTTCTATTACTCGTGATGTAAGTGGAGAGGGTGTGCAACAAGCTTTACTTAAGATTATCGAAGGAAGTTTGGTAAATATTCCACCAAAAGGGGGAAGAAAACATCCAAATCAAGAGTTTATACAAATTGACACTTCAAATATTTTATTTGTTTGTGGTGGAGCTTTTGATGGTTTGGAAACTATCTTAAAAAGAAAACTTGGCGATAAAGTTGTGGGCTTTTTTGATGATGCAAAAGAAGAAAATAAAGCTTTACTTGAGAAAATTGAACCTGATGATTTGGTGCATTTTGGTTTGATTCCTGAGCTTATAGGTCGTTTGCATGTGATTGCATCTTTAAATGAGCTTAATGAAGAAGATATGGTAAGAATTTTAACTGAGCCTAAAAATGCCATTATTAAGCAATATCAAAAGCTTTTTGCTATTGATGGAGTGAATTTAAAATTTGAAGAAGATGCTCTAAGAGCTATCGCACAACTTGCATTGGAGAGAAAAACAGGGGCTAGGGGGCTTAGAAGTATTATAGAAGAAATGATGGTAGATTTAATGTTTGAGTTACCAGAGTATAAAGACTATGATATTGTAATAACCAAAGAAGTTGTTAAAGACAATGCAAAGGCATTATTAATAAAAAGAAAAATAAGTTAAAAAGGATAGAAATGATATTAGATCAACTTATAGGATTTTTTTCTAGTGATATGGGGATTGATTTAGGAACAGCTAATACGCTAGTTTTGGTAAAAGATAAGGGTATAGTGATAAATGAGCCTTCTGTTGTGGCAGTTGAAAGAGAAAGGTATGGTTCCAAAGCAAAAATTTTAGCCGTAGGTAAAGAAGCTAAAGATATGGTGGGAAAAACTCCAGGCAATATCGAAGCTATTCGTCCTATGAAAGATGGCGTGATTGCAGATTTTGATATGACTGAAAAAATGATCCGCTATTTTATAGAAAAAACACACCGTAGAAAAAGTTTTTTACGCCCTAGAATTATCATTTCTGTTCCTTATGGTTTAACTCAAGTAGAAAGAAAAGCGGTAAGAGAAAGTGCTTTAAGTGCAGGTGCAAGAGAGGTATTTTTGATTGAAGAGCCTATGGCAGCAGCTATTGGTGCAAGTTTACCTATACAAGAGCCTAAAGGAAATTTGGTAGTAGATATAGGGGGTGGAACTACTGAGATTGGAGTGATTTCTTTGGGTGGACTTGTGATTTCAAAGTCTATTCGTACGGCTGGAGATAAGCTTGATATGAGTATAGTTAATTATGTAAAAGAAAAATACAATCTTATCATAGGTGAAAGAACAGGCGAAGAGATTAAAATCACTATAGGTTCAGCAATACAACTTCCAAAAGAGCTTTCTATGGTGGTAAAAGGACGCGATCAAGTAAGTGGACTTTTAAGTCGTATTGAACTTACAAGCGAAGATGTAAGAGAAGCGATGCGTGAGTATTTAAAAGAAATTGCTGATGCTTTAAAAATGGTTCTTGAAATGATGCCGCCTGATTTAGCAAGTGATATAGTAGAAAATGGTGTAGTTTTAACAGGTGGCGGAGCATTGATTCGTGGTCTTGATAAATACTTAAGTGAAATTGTACGTTTGCCAGTTTATATCGCAGATGAACCGCTTTTAGCTGTAGCAAAAGGAACAGGTAAAGCTTTAGAGGAAATTTCATTATTGCAACAATTAACCAATGAAGAATAAGATTTTTTATGTTCTTGTCTTAGCCTTTTTGGTTTTTATATCTTTTTATTATGGAGGACTTATTAAGCAAAATGTTCTCCGTGTTAATGATTTTGTTATAGGTAATTTTTATAATATTAAAGATTATTTGGGAGAAAAAATTTCAGAACACTTTAATCAAGCAAATCAAATTCAGCAACTAAAAGCTAGAAATAAAGAATTAGAAGATATTGCTGTAAAGGTAACTAGTTTTGCAAATCAATTAAATCGTATTTTAGAGGATCAAAATTCTACAAAATATTTACCTCAAGTTTCTTTAACTAGAGTTATTTCTTATGTTCAATTGAATGATTATAAAAAATTATGGTTAGATTGGAGCAAAATTCCCGTTGGTAAAAACCGTGGTTTGATATATCAAGGATATACTGCAGGTATAGCTATTAATAAAAATGGTAGAGCAATGGCTCTTTTACAAGGTGATGATCAGTGTGTTTTTTCTGTTTATATAGGAAAATCCAAAGCTCCAGGTTTAATCCAGGGTGAAGATGGCAGGATTGTGGTTAAATTTATTCCAAAATGGGCAAAAATTAATACCGGAGATGAAATTTTAACAAGTGGACTTGATAATATTTTCTTTTCAGATATACCTGTCGGTATTGTGAATAGAGTTAATGATGAAGATATGTATCAAAGTGTAGAAGTAAAGCCTTATGTTAAGATTAGTATTCCTGCTTATTTATATGTAGTTGATAATTTATAAGTCAAGGATTAGACTTTTTAAAAATTTTCTATATTTTTGCTAATTATTATAACTTTGTTTAATGCTAAAAATTTTGTTAAATTATCAAATAAATGTTTATAATTGAATGAGAATTTTATAAAAAATCTTAAATTTCTTTATGTATTATTTCCTAGATTAAAAGCAGAGTGTTTATTTTTTAAAATTATATCGATAATTTCAAAGTTTATAAAACTAATTTTTGTTATAATCAGCCCAAATTTATGCTCTTAGGAAAATTTATGCCAAAACGAACAGATATTAAAAGCATTTTACTTATAGGAAGTGGTCCTATTGTGATAGGACAAGCTTGTGAATTTGATTATTCTGGAACTCAAGCCGCAAAGACTTTAAAAGAATTAGGATATCGTGTAGTATTAATCAACTCAAATCCTGCAACCATCATGACAGATCCCGAATTTGCAGATGCGACTTATATAGAACCCATAACAAAAGAAAGTATTTTAAGTATTATTAAAAAAGAAAAAATTGATGCAATTTTGCCAACTATGGGTGGACAAGTAGCGTTAAATGTTGCTATGGAAGTTTATGAAAGCGGACTTTTAGGAGATGTGAAATTTTTAGGCGCAAATCCTGAGGCGATTAAAAAAGGCGAAGATCGTCAGGTTTTTAAAGAATGTATGAAAAAAATTGGCATGGATTTGCCAAAATCGATGTATGCGTATAATTATGACGAAGCTTTAAAAGCCGTAGATGAAATCGGCTTTCCTTTGATGATCCGTGCTTCTTATACTTTAGGGGGTGCTGGAAGTGGTGTGGTTTACAATATGGACGAATTTAAAGAACTTACCAATACTGCTTTAGCTTTATCACCTATTCATGAAATTTTGATTGAAGAAAGTTTGTTAGGTTGGAAAGAATATGAAATGGAAGTTATACGCGATAGAGCGGATAATTGTATCATAGTTTGTAGCATAGAAAATATCGATCCTATGGGAGTTCATACAGGAGATAGTATTACAATAGCTCCAGCATTAACTTTGACAGATAAAGAATATCAAGTTATGCGTAATGCTTCTTTTGCTATTTTGCGTGAAATTGGTGTAGATACAGGCGGAAGTAATGTGCAATTTGCTATCAACCCAAAAAATGGAAGAATGATAGTTATAGAAATGAATCCAAGAGTTTCAAGATCAAGTGCTTTAGCTTCTAAGGCAACGGGTTATCCTATAGCAAAGGTTGCGACACTTTTGGCAGTAGGTTTTAGCTTAGATGAGATTAAAAATGATATTACAGGAACTCCTGCATCTTTCGAGCCTGTGATTGATTATATTGTAACAAAAATTCCTCGCTTTACCTTTGAAAAATTTCCAGGAGCAAATACAACTTTAGGTACAGCTATGAAAAGTGTGGGTGAGGTAATGGCTATAGGACGCACTTTTAAAGAAAGTATACAAAAAGCACTTTGTTCGCTTGAGCGTTCTTTAAGTGGTTTTGATAGGGTAAAATTTGAAGATAGAAATGATCTTGTTTTTAAAATTCGCAATGCCAATGAAAAGCGTTTACTTTATGTTGCTCAAGCTTTTAGGGAAGGTTTTAGCGTAGAAGAACTTTATGAGCTTTGTAAAATAGATCCTTGGTTTTTAACACAGATTAAAGAAATTGTAGATTTTGAAGAACAAATTGATATGGATATTTTAAACAATAAGGCTCTTTTGAGAAAAGCAAAAACTATGGGCTTTTCAGATAAAATGATAGCCTTGCTTGTAAATTTGAAAGATAATTTAGAATTAAGCCAAAATGATATTTATTATGTAAGAATGAAGCAAAAAATCATCGCAGAATTTAGTGAAGTGGATACTTGTGCGGGTGAATTTGAAGCCTTAACTCCTTATCTTTATTCAAGTATCAATGTAAGCGAACTCACTCAAAGTAAAAACGATGCTAAGGATAAAAAAGAAAAAAAAGTGATGATTATAGGTGGGGGGCCAAACCGTATAGGACAAGGTATAGAATTTGACTATGCTTGCGTACATGCTTCTTTTGCGCTTAAAGATATGGGTATTAAAACTATTATGTATAATTGTAATCCTGAAACCGTTTCGACTGACTATGATACAAGTGATATTTTGTATTTCGAGCCTATTGATTTCGAACATTTAAGAGCGGTGATTGAGCGTGAAAAACCTGATGGAGTGATTGTGCATTTTGGTGGACAAACTCCTTTGAAATTTGCTAAGCGTTTAAGTGCTTTTGGAGCTAAGATTATAGGTACTAGCGCAAGAGTAATTGATATGGCAGAAGATAGAAAGAAATTTGCCGAATTTATTACAAAGCTAGGTATCAATCAGCCAAAAAATTCTACTGCAACAAGCGTAGAAGAAGCGGTTCTTAAGGCTAGTGATATAGGGTATCCTGTGCTTGTAAGACCAAGTTATGTTTTAGGTGGGCGTGCGATGCGTGTGGTAAATGATGAGGCTGAACTTAGACTCTATATGCAAGAAGCTGTGGATGTAAGCGATAAAAGCCCTGTTTTGATCGATCAGTTTTTAGACAATGCTACAGAAATTGATGTTGATGCGATTTGTGATGGCAAAGATGTTTATGTTGCAGGAATTATGGAGCACATAGAAGAAGCAGGAATTCATTCGGGTGACAGTGCTTGTTCTTTGCCGCCTTGCAATATCGATGAAAAAATGCAAGAATTTATTGCACAAAAAACCGCAGATATTGCTTTAAATTTGGGAGTTGTAGGACTTTTAAATATACAATTTGCTTTACATAATAATGAGCTTTATATGATAGAGGTAAATCCTAGAGCTAGTCGTACCATACCTTTTGTTAGTAAAGCTACGGGTATTCCTTTAGCAAAAGTGGCAACGCGTGTGATGTGGCAAGGAAATTTAAAAGAAGCTTTAAAATTTTATGATACTTTTAAAGTGGTTAATTTTGATACTAAAATTTTACGCCCTAAAACTCCAAAATATATGAGCGTGAAAGAAGCAGTATTTCCATTTGCAAAACTTAGTGGAAGTGATTTAGAATTAGGTCCTGAAATGCGTTCAACGGGTGAAGTTATGGGTATAAGCAAGGATTTTGCAAATTCTTATGCGAAAAGTCAAATTGCATCGTTTAATCATCTTCCAGAGCAAGGCGTGGTATTTATCTCCTTAAAAGATAAGGATAAAAAATATACCAAAAAAATCGCTGTAGAATATGTAAAGCTTGGCTTTAAGCTTATGGCAACAGGGGGAACTTGCAAGGAAATTTTAGAAAGTGGTTTTGAGTGCGAACTTGTACATAAAATTTCAGAAGGACGCCCCAATGTTGAAGATAAATTGAAAAATGGAGAAATTCACTTAGTTATCAATACAAGCGATAGTCACAGTTTTAAAGGCGATACGAAAAAAATTCGTGAAAATATTATTCGTTTTAAAATACCTTATTTTACAAATTTACGATCAGCTTTAGCAGGTGCAAAATCGATTAAAGCTATACAGAGTAAATCTTGCCTAGATGTAAAGAGTTTGCAAGAGTGGCTTAAATCTTGATTTATTTAGCTCAAACAGATACTACGGTAGGATTTTTAAGTAAAAATTTAGAAGAGATTAATGCTTTAAAAGGTAGAGATAAAAATCAGCCTTGCTTAATCACTTCTGCGAAATTTTGCGAGTTAAAAAGTTTAGCAAGAATTCCAAAATCTTTTAAAAATTTAGTACGTCGTTCTAAAAAAACAACTTTTATTTATCCCAATAATCAGGCCATTCGTATTGTGAAAGAGTGTAAACATGCGAATTTTTTAAGTAAAAATGGCTATTTTTATTCATCTTCGGCAAACAAGCATGGAAAAGAATTTGATGAAGAATGGGCTAGAAGTGTTGCCGATATAATACTTGATGAGAAATTTTTCGAAAATATCCCATCAAAAATATTAAAACTTTCAAAGAATAAAATGATAAAAATACGTTAATTAAAGAGCTTTTAAAATATCTTCAAAAGCAATACAAAATTGCTCTAGGCCATCACTTAATAAATCATTGCAAGCTTTTTCTCGTTCACTTTGAGAAATGATTTGATTAAGTTCTGTATAAATTTCAAAATTCATTAAAGGTTTTTTAAAATGCATTTTTCCTTTAAATGCCTCTATTGCATCAAGAGGAGCAGTATTAACAGAATTCTCAAAAAGAAGTTCTTTGATATAATAGTCTTTTGGCAGATCATCTCCTTTAACTCCGGTGCTTGCAAACAAGGCACGAATATTAGGTTCATTTTTTGAGTAGATATTGTTATAAGCTAAATTTGCATTTAAAATTCCAATACGATTTTGCTCCTTAGCCTTAGGATTTAAAAGTCTATCAAAACGACTTACAAAAATACTTATAACAGCTTGTGGTGTTCTAGTGTTTTGTTCTTTTAAGGCTATATTGTTTTTTCTAAATTCGACTAAACCTGCATTTAAAGCTTCAAAACATTTTTGACTTTGTTCAAGAGAAAAAATTAAGGTAGCATTGACGCTAATACCATTTTTCATAAGTTCATACATTACTTCATAAGAAGCTTTTGTAGCTGGAATTTTAATCATTATATTTTCTTTGCCAATAGCACTATAAAGTCTTTTAGCTTCACCTAAACTAAGAGTTGTGTTATCATGAAGTCTTGGATCTATTTCAATACTTATAAATCCATCATTTTTTTGATAAAAAAGAGGAGCTAATTTATCAGCTGCTTTTTGAATATCAGAAATTGCTAATTCTTCATAAATATCTTTTGTTTTTTTTTCTTTTAATTTAAGAATTTTATCTTTATAAATTGGAGAATTTAAAATAGCATTTTTAAAAATAGCAGGATTTGAAGTAGCGCCATTAATTCCATGTGATAATAAATTTAAAAATTCATTATCTAAAAAACTATTTTCTATAAAATCACACCAAAGAGAAAAATTTTTCATTATATTACCTTTATTATTTCTTTTAAGTCTTTTATATCTATGCAAATATCAGCTTGAGAACGTAAAATTTCTTTAGCACAAAATGCAATCTTTAATCCACTTTCGTTAAACATTGCCAAATCATTTGCCCCATCGCCAACACACATCACTTCATCTGTTTTCAAATTTAAAAAGCTTTTTAATCGTTGTAGCATTAAGCCTTTTGAATTTGAAAACATCATTTCCCCACCAACTAGCCCTGTTAAAATGTCATTTTTATGATGCAGATAATTTGCAAAACCGAGGTTAATTCCAAGTTTTTGCATAGCAGGATTTATGCCTTCATGAAAACCACCGCTAAAAATAACAATTTGTATATTTTTAGATTTTAAATATTGGATAAGTTCATGTGCTCCACGCATTAGTGGAAGTGTGCTACTTAATTCTAAAACTTTTTTATAAGACATACCTTTTAAAAAGCTTACTCGTTTTTGAAGACTTTCGAAAAAATCAAGTTCTCCAGTCATAGCATGGCGGGTAATTTCGCTTGTTTGATTACCCTTGCCATGCGCTGTAGCTAAAATATCGATGGTTTCACCATCCATTAAAGTAGCATCAAAGTCAAAAACACAAAGTTTAATCATTAAAATTCGCGCTTAAGCAAAGCTTCTACTTTGAGTATAGTTAAGATATTTTCATCTCTTTTTCCTATACCATAAATCATACCTTTGTCTTTAACTAAAGTTTCAGGTGGTGGATCGATTCTGTTTCTGTGAATTTTAATTGCTTCAGTTAATCTATCTATAACAAAACCAGCATTTCCTCCAACTCCAGTTCCATTTGTCTCACCTCTTAAAACAATATATCTTGTTTGAGGTGTCATTTTAGAACTTCCTAAATGAAAGCGTTGAGCTAGATCAATGAGCGGCATAACATTACCACGCATATTAAAAACCCCTAGAACATAATCAGGTACACTAGGAACTCTAGTATATTCTATAGGTTTGATGATTTCTTGTATATTAAGAATTGGAATCGCATATTCCTCATCTCCAACTACAAAGCCAACAAGTTGGATGATATCATCTTCTCTTTGATCGACATCAGGACCAGCCATCTGAGTTTGCTGTTTTTGCAAAATTTGCTCTAATTTTTCATTACTCATATTCTTATCCTAGTTTCAAATTTTTTCTAACCACATTTTCCAAGTATTCTGGAGAATAAGGTTTAGTGATATATTCAGTCATACCCACTTCAACACCTCTTAAACGGTCAGTTTTACTTGTTCTTGAAGTAACTGCTATCAATGGTAAGTTGCGATATTTAGAATACTTTCTAATTTCACCAGCTAAGGTGTATCCATCCATTCTTGGCATTTCGATATCTATAAGCATTGCATCAATATCATGTTCGCCAGATTTTATAATATTCAATGCTTCAACACCATTTGTTGCTTCGATTAAACTAACTCCTAGCGGTTCTAAAGCTTTTTGCATTAAAGTTCTATCCATTTTAGAATCATCTACAATTAAGACTTTATAGTCACTTGGTTGTTCTTTAGGTTTTTTGGCACTTGATTCTAATTGCGCTTTAATATCAACTTTAATTTCTTTGGCCATATCCATCATAGCACCTACATCAATGATTAATGTCACTCTACCATCACCACGGATTGTAGCTCCTGCTATACCTTGGATATTTTGTAAATAATCACCCATAGATTTAATAACTATTTCTTCTTGTCCTACAAGAGTATCTACTATAATACCAAGCTTGCTTTCTGCTACCCCTATAACAACGACATAAGTTTGATCACCGCTTTCAAGGACTTGTTTAACTCCAAATACATCTGAAAGTCTCACAAGAGAAAGCACTTCATCTCTTAAGCGTAATACATTTTTACCTTCGATAGTATAGATATCATCAATTGGCACTCTAACTGTTTCAAGAACGCTTGCAAGTGGAATTGCATAGAATTCCTCTTGAGTTCCTACAAGTAAAGATTGAATGATTGCCAAGGTAAGAGGAATTTTAAGTTTAAATGAACTTCCTTTGCCTAACTCACTATCAATTTCAATTACCCCATTAAGTTTTTCGATGTTGGTTTTAACAACATCCATTCCTACACCACGACCTGAAACATTTGTTACTTTAGCTGCAGTTGAAAAACCAGGCTTGAAAATCAAAGCAAAAGCTTCTTTGTCTGTCATTTGATCTGCTTCTCTTTCGGTAATCAAATTTTTCTCTATAGCTTTTGCTTTTAAGCCATTTGGATCAAGTCCTTTACCGTCATCTGTAATTTCTACAACGATGTGATTGCCTTCATTATAAGCTTTAAGTTGTACTATACCTTTTTCAGGTTTTCCATTCGCTGCACGAGTTGCTGGATCCTCAACACCATGATCACATGAATTTCTAATCATATGCATGATAGGATCGCCAATTTCCTCTACGATAGATTTATCAAGTTCAGTTTCTTCACCTGTAATTTCAAGTTCTATTTGCTTTCCTAATTCACGACTTAAATCACGAACAACTCTTGGGAATTTATTGAAAACTTTTGCTATAGGTTGCATTCTTGTTTTCATCACAGCAAGCTGAACATCAGTTGTAATAATACTTAATTGACTTACAACCTGATTAAGTTCTTCAAGGAATTTTTCTCCTTCATAACGCTCTTCAACATCATCGTAAATTTTAAGCAAACGGTTTTTGCCTAAAACAAGCTCTCCAATTAGATTCATTAAGTGATCTAATCTTTTTACCTCCACGCGTATGGTTTGATCCATACTGCTAGCATTACTACCTGAAGCAGGAACTTTTTTCTCTCCACTTTCCGTAGGTTTATTTGCTGTATTGTTAGTCGGTTTAGGTGCCGCATTTGTTGTTTGTTTCTTTTGTGCGCGACGAGCTTGATCTTCAGCTTTTCTAACTTTTAAAAGTCTTTCTATTTCAGCTTCAACTTCAGAATCACTTAATTGATTAACATCTACTTCAGGTTCTGGAGTAGCTATTTCTTGTTTTGGTGCTTCTAGTTCTGCTTGTGGAATAGATTTTTCATTTGAATCTGTTGCCACAACAGGAGACTCTCCCTCTGAAATAGCTGTTAATCTTGCGCAAATTGGTTCTATATCCATACCAATAGCAGTATCGTTGCCATTATCACGAATGGAATTAAGTAAAGTTTTCATTCTATCAATAGACTCTAAAACCACATCCATGATATCTGGAGTTATTTTTAACTCGCCATGTCTTGCTTTGTTTAAAACATCCTCCATGTGGTGAGTTAACTTTGTTAAAACATCAAAATTTAAGAAGCTTGATGATCCTTTAACCGTATGTGCAACACGGAAAATTCTATTTAATAATTCTAAATCTTCTGGATTTGATTCAAGCTCTACTAAATCATGGTCGATTTGCTCAACAAGCTCAAAAGCTTCAACCAAAAAGTCTTCAAGTATTTCTTGCATATCTTCCATATTTTACCCCTGTTCTTGAGATTGATGTTTTTTAATAACCTTTGCAATTTCATTGAAGAAATCGCTAGCGTTAAATTTGACAAGATAGCCTTCTCCACCAGCTTCTTGAACACCTTTCTCATTCATAAATTCATTTGATAAAGATGAGTTAAAGACTATAGGAATATCTTTAAATCTTGGATCTTCTTTAATGCGTGCAGCAAAGTGGAAACCATCCATTTGTGGCATTTCGACATCGCTTACTATAATTTTTAAAGTATCGTTTAAACTTTCACCATAAATTTGGCTTAATTCTTCTAATTTGTTTATGCCCTCTACGCCGTCCTTAGCTTCAACAACTTGAAAGCCCATCTGTTGCATCATTTCTTTGACGCGTTTTCTAGCAGTCATGCTGTCATCAAGTATAAGTGCTGTTCCAGTAAATTTTTCTATTTTTCCAAAATCTATATCTGTTTTTGGAGCGTAAATTCCTAAATCTTCAACAACACTTTCAAGATCTAAAATTAGCAACACTTCATCATTTTCAATGCGTGTTACACCTGTAATTTTACCTTTATCTAAAGCACCTGATCCTGTAGAAAAAGTTGCTGGTTCTATATCTTTCCAGTTTATTCTACGAATTCTTTTTGCTTCGTGAACTATAAAACCAATAAGAATATTGCTAAATTCAGTAATAATAACTCTAGGTTTTAGCATAGTGCTTTCTGGCTCAGTGATTTGCATCCATTTGGCAAGATTGACTACAGGTATAACCACTCCACGAAGATCAAAGATTCCTTCGATGTAATCAGGTACACCTGGAAGTTCTGTAAGGCTTGGGATTTTTATAATCTCCCTTACCTTAGAAACATTTACACCATAAATTCCTTCATAGACTTTATCGTGCCCTTGCTTAAAGATACGGAAATCGACAAGCTCCATTTCATTTGAACCCGTTTTCACGATATTTTCATCAAACATTTTGACCCCTCAATTTCTGTTCTCGAAATTTGATTTCTTGCTGATATTCTACTACAAAAAAACTTCTCTCATATGCAAAACTAGCTAAGTTAAGATATTTAATGTTTTCTTTGTTGATTTGATGATTTTGATGATAGTGTCCTTCACATACCCAAAATCCTAAATTTTCATATTTTTCATATCTTTTTTTCGCTAAATTTTCAAAATCTTTTATTTGATAAAAAAGGTTTTTTTTGTTTTGATTTTGAAGAATTTTATTTGAAATAAAATTACGAGTAATAATATTTAAAAAATTCAAAAATACAAGCAAATAATGATTTCTTAATGTTTTAAGAGTAAATTGTAAAAGAGGTGGTAAAAAAATATCTCCGTGGGCTAATTTTATAAAAGCATTATTTAAAACAAGATTATTACCTTTACTTGTATGCAAATTAAGCTTTATGGGCTGCTCTTGTAAGTTAAAAATTTTTACCCTTTTAAAAAAACAAGAAAGATTAAAATCATGATTGCCTTCTAAGTAGATAATTTCAATTTTTAAGGCCAATTCTTCTAAAAGTTCTATGTAAGGTTTAGCAAATTCATGTGTAGCAGAGATTTCGCCTATAAGTAAATCGAAAATATCACCCATAAGTATGAGTTGAGGGGTGGAAATTTTACCTTTTTTTAAGGCTTGTAAAAATTCCCAAAATCCCTTTCTTTGTTCATTTTCATGAGCATCCGCGATTAAAATCGCTCCATTTTGTAGTAAAATTTTTTATCCTTAAAATTTCAAAGGCTCATAATTTATAGAAAGGATTTCAAATTCACTCTCACCTTTTGGCAAACGCACTTTAAAATCATCTCCTTCTTTTTTCCCAAGCATAGCTTTTGCTATTGGAGATGCGATGGAAATATAACCCTTATCTAAATCTCCTTCGCAAATTCCTACTAGAGTATATTTACTTTCTTTTTCTGTATCCAAATCCATGATCACAACACTTGAACCAAATTTCACACTATCATGTTCATAGCTTGAAGGATCGATCACTTGAGCTCTTGCTAGCAAGTCACTAAGCTCTGCAATACGACTTTCTATCAAAGCTTGTTTTTCTCTTGCAGCATGGTATTCCGCATTTTCTTTCAAATCCCCATGACTCCTTGCTGTATCGATTTCTATTACAACGGCAGGGCGTTGATTGTCTTTTAAATCTTTTAATTCTGCGGCTAATTTATCATAGCCAAATTGACTCATTGGTTCTTTTTGCATGATTTATCCTTTTATATTTCGCTTAGGATTTTTGCTAAATTTTTAGCACTTCCAAATTGTAAATATTCTTTTAAAAAATCAACTTTAGCAAAAAATGCCTTATAATCATATTTATTATAAGCTTCATATAAATTTAAAACATTGACTTTATCTTGTAAAAATTCAGGATTTAAAGCTTCTTTTTTAGCAAAATCACAAAAAATATTTGCAAGTCCTATGTGTTTTAATTTTACAAAAAGTTTTGCGATAAAAATATCAATAGCCTTTGCTTTGTAAGTAAGAACAAAAGGAGTTCCCACTAAAGCTGCTTCTAAAGTAGCCGTTCCACTACAAATAAAGGCAAAATCAGCTTTTTTAAGCACTTTTGGAGTGTTACTTTCTATTTTAAATTCACTAATATCACCATAAATTTCTAATTTTTCAAGATTAAACGGGGGGATACAAAGAATTTTTTCACCCTTAAATTTTTGCGAGAGTTCTTTAAAAATAGGCATCAAACGCCTAATTTCACTACGCCTTGAACCTGGTAAAAAGGCTATAGTTTTTTCATCATCTTTTTTTGAAAGTATATTGTTAATGTCTTCTTGATTTTTAAATTCTTTTATCTCATCTAAAAGTGGATGGCCTACATAAGTGCTTTTACTAAAAAATTCACTATCAAAGGGCAAAATAGAAGCTAAAATATCAAAATGACTTTCTATGATAGGTATGCGACCTTTTTTCCACGCCCAAACTTGAGGCAAGATATAATAAATGCGTGGAATTTTACTACCTGCTTTTTTTAAAGCTTTTGCAAAAGGTATGTTAAAAGCAGGAGAATCTATACATAAAATCGCATCAACCTTTTGAGTAAGGCTTAAATTTACTAGCTCTTTTATAGCTTTTTTGGCTTTTAAAATGAGTGGCAAAACCTCTATAAAACCCATAGCACTAAACTCATGTGAGCTATAAAGTGGCTTGGAATTTAGACTAAATTCTTTACACAAACTCTCATCATAAATTCCTACTAAATCAAATTCTTTATACTCATTTTTATAAGCTTTTAAAACTTCTTTTAAATGCAAATTTGCTGAAGGCTCTAAAGCACAAACTAAAAAGGTTTTCATCTGAAAATATCCTCTATATTTGATCTAACAAAATCTTTTATTTCTTCTGAAGTGTTATTGATATTTTTATTATAAAAAAATAAATTTACTTTTATATTTTTATCTTCATAAGTTAAATTTTTATTTTCAAATATTGCTTTAAAGCCTTTTAATTTAAACCTAGGATTATCTTCTATTTTTAAACCTTTTGGATCTATAAAATATATAGAAAAATCTCCACTTTGTTTGTTTTTTAACCAAAATATAAAATCAGGATAAAATTTTCTTTCTTTTTGTTGTTCTTCATCAAAATAAGGGATATAAATTTCATCTTGATTTTCTACCAATTTAGAAAAATACCATTCATATTGTTCAAAAAAAGATGATTTTAAATTACTTTCTAAATCTTCTAAAAATTCTTTTTCACTTTTATTAGAAATGGCAAAATTAATCTTATTTTCTTTATCATTTTTATTGTAAATGATTAAAGGGCTATAATAATGCTTGCTAAGTTTTGCACTAATTATATAGTTTTGCACCTCCTTGCTTTTTTGACTTTCTTTTATACCTTGCATTAGCTCATCTAAATTTATTTTTTTATTTTCAAAATCTGCTTTTAATTCATATTCGCTTTTTGCATTTAAAACATCTTTTATAGTCTTATTAATTTTTTGAACGGTTTCAAAATCTAACTTTGCTTGTATATTTCTATGGTGTGTTATTTCTTCTTCTAACTTTACAAATTTATCCAAAACTTTGGCATTAGAATTTAACACACTATTGATTGTTTTTAAGGTTGTTTTTTCATTAAACTCTACTCTATCTCCTGATAATTGTATTTTACTTTCTTTACCATCGCTAAATTTATAAAATTCTTCTAATGTAGAATATTTAAAATTTTTATACAAACACTGTTCTAAAATCAAAACATCCTCATCATAAGATTTTATAAATTTGTCTAAAGATTTTGCTTCTTTTTCTGAAATTTTATAAATGTTTTTTAGTTTTGCTTCGTTTTTGTATTTTGGCACAGGTAAATTAAACGACAATTTTGTTTCTTTAAATCCTTTTAAATGCCTACTTTCCATAAATTCGCATTCTATACCCTCTATAATAGCTTTTATGGCTTCATTATCACTTGCCATTACAAAAAGAGTTTCTAAACCACATGCTAAATTTACACATCGCTCATCAATTTTAAACATCTCTTTTAAAGTATTTAACCTCTTTCTTATATTTAAGAAAGGTTCTATTCTAACACCTCTTCCTATAGTTTGCAAAACATATTTTTTAGCATTAATGCTTCCTATATTGATAAAAGAAATTAAATTTACACGATTACTATCCCAACCTTCTGAAAAAACCTTACTTCCTAGCATTATATTGATAGAAGATTGTGAGCTATTGATATTTTCAAAATGACTTTGTGATATATCGCTTATGCTTTCTACCCCAAGCTCAAGTAAAAAATCTTTTTCCCATTCTTTTGCATTTGAAATATTTAAAAGCATAAAGGGTTTGTTTGAATTTTTACTCTTAAAAGCTAATTCTTTATCATTTCCTTTAATACTATAACATTCTAAATTTGCATTTGCGTTTGCATAAAAAATATTTTCTCTAAGTTCATCGTTATTTGCATTTTTTATATATTTCAAAAAATCATTGCTTAGCGTATTTATACCAAAATGCAAATTTTGATTTTGAAGTTTTTTATAAAGCTCTAAAGCTATATTACCTATATCTACTTTATTTTTTAATACATTATACACTGCCTTAAAATATGCTTTTATACCCGCATCTTGAGTATTTACTTTATCAGAAACTGCTATGATTAAAGGATTATGATATTTAAAGTCTGATCTTTTTAAAAACAATTCTTCTTTTGATTTTACAATAGCATTGAATATTATAAAACTTTCTAAAATCGTTTTAATTTTTACTTCTTCGTTATTTTCACTTTTAAAATCTAAATTCTCATTTAAAACTGCTATATTTTTACCATATCCTTCTTGATTGAATTTTTGAAGATTATAATTATAAGCACAAGTTATAAAGTCTATTTCATCTTCAAAGGTAGCTGAAAAATTAAAAACAAAGCCTTTTGGAAATTCATCTTCTTTGATAAAACCTCTAGCAAGCTCATGATAATAGTTTTTTCTTAGTGATGTTTTACTATCGCCTCTATGAGCTTCATCTAACAATATATACCAACCACCTTTATTAAGATAATTTTTATAGTTTAATCTTTTTGCTTTTTTATCTTTGCCTACATTTTCTTCACTCTCAAGTAAATCACTTCTTGCAAAATACACCACCGCTTCATTTAACAAACTAGCTTCTTTTTCTATGCTTTCAAAATCTTTTAAATCTTTTATTTTGATAAAATTGCTGTGATGATTGTTGTATTTAGCTATATTTGCTTTGAATTGATTTAAAATCTTATCATTTGGCGCTAAAAGCATGATAGGCTTTTTAGGTAATTGATTATTTTTAATAAATTCATGTATCAAAGCTATAAGTTTGATCATAACTATAGTTTTACCACTTCCTGTAGCCATCCAAAATGAAGCTCTTGCGATATGTTCTTTTTGTAGTTTTAAATTCTCACTTTCATCTTGATAAAATGCTAAAAGATTTCTGCGTTCTTGATTGTATTGATGTGAATTTAACTCATCTTTCATATAAAAAGAGAGTATAGCTAAAGCATTTTTAACACTTTCTTGCTGATAAAATTGTAAATTTATAGCTTGAGAAAAATTACTAAAATCATAACTTTCATCAAGCTTTTGCACTAGTGATTTATCATGGATAAATTTATTTAACAATAAATGTTTTCTTGTGTTTTGTTTTGCTTTAGCCATTATTTTTCCTTTAAAGCTTTAATTGTTTATTATCATTTGCAGCATGTAAGAATTTTTTACATACTGAAAATTCTTGTAACCACCTATCTTGCAAGTAGTGCAAAGGATGATGTTATTTTGTATTATTACTTAGAATATAATTTTTTAACATTAAAATTTCTTGATATTGGGCGTTTATAATATTATCAAGCAAACAAATAATAAGTTCGTAGAAATTTGGATTACATTTTCTAATCGGACACTTCCAAAATGTTTTATTCGCATAACACCAAGTTTTATATTCTTGCAAAAAATTAGCATTAATAGCTTCTTGTTTTGAAATCCAAAATATTTCAAATTGTAACTTCTTATACAAATCTAATAGCTTGTTATCTGTATTGTTGCATGCATTGTTTTGATAAATATTTTGTACATTCTCTTCCCACTCTGGTTTATATTGTTTAAAATAAATTTGAATTCCAAAATCCCAATATATATCATCCTCGATATTTGTCTTCTTATAAATTTTAACATCTCCATTATCGATATAGTTAAACTTATCATTTGGAATTAAAGAAGTCTTGATTTCTATTTTTATTGCTTTTTGAAATCGAATTTGCGATGATATAGTATTTAATCCATAAATTAATAAATCTCTATCAGTATTATCTTCCTTATCTTCGTTATTTTCATTTGATGTTGTTATAAAGCCATAATTTTTTAAAATATCTCTAATAAAAATCTCCCCCAAGACACCTCTTATGTAACAATCTTTTTGCAGAATTTCATTTCTATATCTTAAATTATTTACATAAGCCGGAAAAGCTCTATCTAATGCCTCTTGTATCTGATTTTCATAAAAAGTATACATTTTATTTCTCCCACCATATTAGATTTCTTAGTTTTGGATATTTGATTAAATCAATATTTTCTAAATTTACAGTATCACCATTTTCAAATCTGCAAGATTTTATGCCATTATCATCTATAAAAATATTTTTGATTTTAAGTCCCAAAAGATTAGACATCGTTACAAAAATGTCAAAGTTTTTATCATATTTACTCATATCAAGGTAGATGTTTTCACCTTTTTTGAGCCCTTTGATGAGTTTGCGGGATTTTCTATAATCTATGAGCGCATTATCACTACTTAATATATATTCACAATTTTCTAAACTTTCTTCATAGCTTTCAAGCTCATAGTATCTAAAAGCACCACCACCTTTAAATTCTACTTCTTTACTTATACCACAAACAAAGCCATTTAAAACTTTTTTCATTCTAGGAATGATGACTTTGTAAAAATGCTCTCCCATTTCCACTCCAAGCCATTTGCGTTTTAGTTTATGTGCAGTAGCTATCGTGGTACCACTTCCTACAAAAAAGTCTAAAACAAGTGAATTTTGATTGCTACCTATATCACAAATCCTTTTTAGAAGCTTTTCAGGTTTTGGTGTATCAAAAATTTTATTTTCGAAATTTAATTTAATTTCATTTGTAGCATCAGCATTTAATACAAAATCGTACCAAATAGAAGATGGCTTAAGATTAGAAGCTATATCAATATAGTGTTTGTAATACACTTTATCATTATTTTTAAAAATAATTTCATCTCTTTCAAGTCTTGAATAAAAGGTATTTTCTGACACTTTCCACTGATGTTCACTGCCTTTTAGTATTTTTCCGCTAGGCAATTTAATATCATAATGCAATCCAGGACTATCTTGCAAAGAAGTATCATTTAGTGGTTTTTCAAGATAATACCCTTTTTCATCCTTTTTATACTGAGAAATATTTGTTCTTGCAATTCCATATGTTTTAAGATGTTCTATATTTTTTGCATATATATTTATATACTCTTGTTCAACTGCTATATGATTGGAATCATTACCGCCACCCGCTCGTTTTCTCCAAATAACATTCGCCACAAAATTTTCTTCCCCAAACACCTCATCACATAGAATCTTAAGCCTTGCTTGTTCGTTATCATCAATACTTATAAAAATACTTCCGCTATTTTTTAGAAATTCTTTTGCTAGATCTAGGCGATTCTTCATCATAGCAAGCCATGAGCTATGGTTAAATTTATCGGTATAGACAAAGCCATCATTACCTGTATTATAAGGTGGATCTATATAGATCAGATCTATTTTGCCTTGGTATTTTGGCATTAGAGAATTAAGTGCTTGAAAATTATCTGCTTTTACAAGCTCTCCATTTAAAATTTCATCTAAATTTTCAAAACTTTGCAAAAGTTTATAATAGTTTTCCTCGCTTAAATACTTTGTATCAAGCGGTAAGAATTTGTATTTTTCATCATTTATAGCCTTTATATCAAACTCATCATTTATGAAATTTAATTCTTTCCATTCTGCGATTTGCTCATTAAAATTTATATCTTTATATATGGAGTTTAAAATTTCATCAGCGTTATTTGAGTGTGATTTAATAGTATCTAAGCTAAATACATAGTGAGCATTTTTAGCAAATTTTGGCTTTAACCATATAGCTTTTAACTCATTTTCAAAGTCAGCTATCATATCAATGATAGCAAAAGCGATTTGTTTTAGATCGTTGATCTCATCTATCTTTTCTTTAGTCCAATCAGTAATGCTATCATTCACATAGGAAAACAACCACAAATCAAATTGTTCTTTTAAAAATTCTTTCGCATTTTTATGGATAAAAAAATCTACTTCATTTTGTTTTTTATAAGTTTTAAAAAGTTTTTTTAGCTCTTCTTCTTTTATGTTTATTTGTGCATTTTTTAAAGTCTTTAAAAAAACATCGCTAAATTCACTTGAGTTTTGTTTAAATACATTTGCGCCATCATTATTTTTAGAATTTATCACTTTTATGTTTATATTATCATCTTGTATATTTTGCAAATAAAAATTGATTTTACTTTTATTATTATCAGCATTTTGCTCATACTCATCGGTAAGAAAATTTAAAGTGTATTTTTTATCTTCACTTTGCAAGCTTAAAGGATTATAAATAGTATCTGATTTTACATAGTATAAATTTTGTGTTTTATAAAAAAGACTTGTGTCTTTTGAATTTGAATATACCCTTGCATAGATATTTTTATACATAGGTGTATCGTAAAAAAACGGCGTTCCTGTTTCGTTTAAATAGGTGCTAAAAAAATTATAAAGTTTATTATAAGTATCTGTATAAAGATTTTGTGTGTCTAAATAGTCTTTGATTTTTTGAAAATATTTTTCTTTTATAACAAGTAAATTTGTAAAACCATTTTTAGCTTGATTTTGCGAGTTTTTAATTTTCGCACCTAAATAACAATCCTCTAATTTTAAATAAAATGCTTTTTTATAATCCATACTTTACCTTTATATTTGCAAGTTAAAATAATATCTTTTTTTGACTTAAAAATCAAAGGTAAAACCTCTATAAAACCCATAGCACTAAACTCATGTGAACTATAAAGTGGCTTAGAATTTAAATCAAATTCTTTACATAAACTCTCATCATAAATCCCATGAAGTTCAAATTCTCCAAAGTCTTTTTTATAGGCTTTTAAAACTTCTTTTAAATGCAAATTTGCTGAAGGTTCTAAAGCACAAACTAAAAAGGTTTTCAAAAAATTTCCTTATCAATATTTTAAACATTTTATCTTATTTTGGCTTAATTAAAAGAAGTTATGCAAGAATACACGCTAAAAAGCGTGTATGAAGGTTTATTCTCTCCAGCCGTATTTTTTAAAAATTTCTTTAGCTTCCTTAGAACTTAAATAAGCAATAAAATCTTGTGTTTCTTTGCTCGCACCTTCTTTAGCTACCACATTAAAAGTTCTATAAACAACCAAATCTTTTTCTATAGCTACGGCAGTTCCTATGTCAGGATTGCTTTTTGACCAGTCAATCCAAGTGATCCAAGCATCGGCTTGATTTTGTGCGAAAAGCTTTCTTGCACTTCCACTATTTGGAACAAAAGCTACGATATTGTTTCTAAAATTTTGTATGGTTTTTATATCTTGAGTTCTACCTATCATATCTTCCCAAACTCCCGTTCCAGAAGTATTGCTCTTTCCAGCACCTTCAGGTACAACGATTCTTACTTTTTTATTAGCCAAATCTTTTAAACCTTTGATTTTTAAAGGATTGCCTTTTTGAGTAAGTATGATAGCTTCTCTAAAATACAAAGGCTTGATTTTACTCACATTAAAATCTTTTCCAAAATCACTTGCTATAGCTAAAGCCGATTGATCCGAAGCGCCAAATAAAATATCTGCATCTTTTTTAGCCTTTTCAAACCAAGTCGCTTGAGGGCCAAAATTTACATTTACTTTAACGCCTGTTTTTTCGCTATATTTGTTTGCTATATCTTTTAAGGCCGTGTGTGGGCCACCTGGTCCATAAAGATTTACATCTGCATTTGCCATACTAAAAGCTAAGGCACATGCACCAAATAAAGTAATAATTTTTTTCATAGTATTTCCTTTTATGATAAATTTTTATTGATTGAAGGTGAGATTTTAGAAATTATATGTTAATAAATAGTTATAATGTAACAAAAATATTATTAAAATCTAACTTTTGCTTGGTATTTTTGCAAGCAAAAGTTAAAATTGTTATTGATACTTCTTTTTAGCGCTAAAATGACATAAAGTAGAACAAAGTATACAAAGAATACAAGCACTAAGGAGCATGATAAGACCAGCATTCCAACTACCATAGTAATCCACAGCCCAGCCTATAGCTTTTGTTCCAAGTGAAGCGCCGACTACATAACTCATAAAGCCACGAAGTCCTACGCAAGATCCTACTGCAAAAGCAGGAACGACTTCCATAGTTTGCACACTTGCTAAAAATTGTGGTATATAGACTAAACATCCCGCCATAGCTGCAAAGAAAATAACCATATAAAGATTATTTGAAGTAAAATATCCAATAATCATAAAGAAAATAATCACCATGGCGCCTATAGCAGGAGGCATTCTATAGCCTTTAAAAATTTTATCTGAAATATATCCTGCAAGTAAAGTAGAAGGTATAGCAGCCCATTCAAAAAGCCAAAAGGCAATACCTATTTGTTCTTTATTAAAGCCTTTTGTTTCTAGCAAGTAAATAGGAAGCCAAGAAATAAGCCCAAAACGCACCATATAAACAAAAGTATCCATCCAAGCCACATACCAAGCATTTTTGTTTTTAAGTACATAATGATAAAAAATTTCAAAACTGCTTAAATTTGGAGTTTCTATAGCTTTGATTTCTTCTGTTTTAATCCCTCGCATTTCATTGATTTCAGTAATATCAACCAAACCTTCATTTTTAGGATTTCCTTTAACTGCATAAAGCGCATAAAGACTAATGATAACTGCACAAGCAGCAGGAGTATAAAAATGATTCATGTGCCAATATGTTTCGTTAAAATTTGCCATACTCACACCCAATAATGCTGCCAAAGCAAAACCTGAAAGCGAAACTATAGGAGCAACTATCCCGCCTCCTATATTATGTGAGATATTCCAAACGGCCGTGTAAATTCCCCGCTCTTTTTTAGGATACCAGTTTGCAAGAGTGATAAAAGAAGGACCTACCCCCATACCTTGAAAAACCCCAAGCGCGATAACAAAACCTACATAAGCGTAAAAAGAATTTGAAAAACCAAGTAAAACATTTACAAGAGCACATAAAATAAGACCTAAAGCCATGATTTTTTAGGATCAGCTTTGTCGCTTATAACGCTCATTGCACCCTTGCTAATCCCGTAAGCTATAAGCATTGAGCCTGTGATTGTTCCGATGTCTGATTTACTGAGATTAAGTTGATTTTGTATAAATGGAGTTGAAAGAGTGATATTATTTCGCACAAGATAATATCCCATATATCCTATAAAAACCCCACTTAAACTCCAAGTTCTCATTTTGTAATATCTAGGTAAAATTTCCTAAAGAGGAAATTTAATAGCTTTTGCCTTAGGTTTGAAAAAATCAAACATATTTAAACCATCCTTACTAACTTTATATTTTTATAGTTTAAATAATGTTAATCGATATAAAATAAAAAAATAATTAAAAATAATACGAAATTTATATAATTTAAAAATTAAATTTTTATACTATGAAGCTTTAAAAAAATATGTTAAAATCCAGATTTTTATCTTTTGCAAGGAAGACAATGAAAGAAATTCTTATCACTAATGACGATGGTTATGAAAGCGAAGGACTTAAAAAACTCATTAAGATGTTAACAAAAGAATTTAAAGCCAAGATCACCATAGTAGCTCCTGCTAGTGAAAAATCAGCTTGTTCGCACTCTATAACCCTAACCAAACCTTTGCGTTTTGTTAAAGTGGGAAAAAGATTTTACAAACTTGATGATGGCACTCCAGCAGATTGTGTTTATCTTGCTTTGCATGCTTTATACAAAAAGCGTTTGCCTGATCTTGTAATAAGTGGGATTAATAAAGGTGCTAATGTAGGCGAGGATATTACCTACTCAGGAACTTGCGCAGGAGCTATGGAGGCGGTTTTACAAGGAATTCCTGCTATCGCTCTTTCTCAATTTTATAAAAAAAGCGAAAAAGAACTAGACTATAAAAATGCTTTACAAATTACCAAAAAAATCATTCAAAATATTTTTGATAAAGGTTTTCCTTTGGAAAAAAAAGAATTTTTAAATATCAATTTTCCTGCAAAATCAAAAATCAAAGGCATTAAAATTTGTAAAGCAGGCAAAAGGGTTTATAATTTTGAAGCCCATTCAAATGTCAATCCGAGAGGAGTAGAGTACTATTGGCTTGCAGCGGCGAATTTAGACTTTGAAGATGAGAAAAATAGCGATATTGCCTTACTTAAAAAAGGCTACGCTACAATAACACCTATAATGCTGGATCTTACAGCTTATGAAAGAATGAAAAAAGTTAAAAAATGGTTAAAGGCAAATGATGAATGATAGATTTACACGTATAAAATGGCTAGTTGGAGAAGAAAAATTTCAAAAAATTTCACAAACAAAAGTTTTGGTTTGCGGACTTGGTGGAGTGGGTGGAATTTGCGTTGATGCGCTTTATCGTAGTGGTTTTAAAAACCTTACTTTAATCGATGCGGATAAATTTGAAATCACTAATCAAAATCGCCAAATTCATAGCGAAAATATAGGCGAAGAAAAGGCTAAAGTATTTGAAAGAATTTATAAGGTTAAAGGTATAGTCAGTAAAATCGATGAAAATTTTTTAAAAAATTTTGATTTAAGCGAGTTTGATCTTATCATAGATGCCATTGATGATATTCCTGCAAAAGTAGCTTTGGCTCATCTTATAGATTTTAAAAAACAAATTTTTATCTCCTCAACAGGTGGAGCTAGAAAGCTTGATCCAACACGCATTAAAACTACAAGTATTTTTAAAACTCACGGCGATGCTTTAGCGAAAAAATTTCGTTATGAGCTTAGAAAATCAGGCTTTAAGGGAAATTTTGATGTGGTATTTTCAGATGAGGAAGCGCATTGTAAAGATCTTGGATCTTTTATGGGTGTGACTGCATCTTTTGGTTTAGCCCTAGCCAGCTTGGCATTAAGAAAAGTTCTTGCTAAGAAAAGCTGATATTAAAGATTTAAATGCTTGTTTGTCGCTTTTTGAGCAAAGCGTAAAAACACTTTGTGCTAAGGATTATACAAAAGATCAAATTTGTGCTTGGATTAAAATTGATAGACAACAATGGGAAGAAAAATTTAAATATGATGAGATCTTTGTCTATGAAAAAAGAGGAAAAATCGCAAGTTTTATAAGTGTTAAACAAGAGCAGAAATTGCTTGATTTGCTTTTTACTCATCCTGATTTTATTAGACAAGGTTTAGCACAAAATTTACTTGATTTTATTTTAAAAACTTATTTGCATAATGAAATTTACACTTTCGCATCCTTAAGTGCTAAAGATTTTTTCTTAAAAAATGGTTTTGAACTTATAAGGGAAAACAAGGTTATCAAAGAGGGACAAAATTTAAAAAAATTTTTAATGAAAAAAGATGTGGTTTATAAAAACTAGAAGTTAAGATAAGCAAAAATAATGGATTAAAAGATATAAAAATCATTTTTTTCTATCTTAGATAAATGAATTTATCTAAGATAGAAAAAATTACAAAAATAGCTAGATGTTAGAAAATAGCTCCGTGTTTTTCATAATTTGTTATTTTTGTAGCAGTGTTATTTTCATCCACAAAAACAACTTTTGGTTTAAATGTTTTTGCTTCTTCTTCATTAAAATCAGCATAAGACATGATGATCACCTTATCTCCCACTTCTGCAAGACGAGCCGCAGCACCATTTAAGCATACAACTCCTTCTTCTTGCGTGGCTATGGTATAGGTTTCAAATCTAGCGCCATTATTGACATTGACTACTTGGACTTTTTCGTATTCTAAAATTCCACTCGCTTGCAATAATTTTTCATCTATACTTATACTTCCTATATAATCAAGCCTAGCTTCTGTTACGCTTGCGCGATGTATTTTTGATTTGAGTAAAGTGATATTCATTTTAATCCTTGTACTAAAAAATTATCAATGAGTCTTGTTTTTCCAACAAAAGCAGCCACCGCTCCTAAAACATTATCAGTGATATTTTCGATATTTTCCATGGTGTTAAAATCGACTAATTCTATATAATCGATTTTGATTAGTTTTTCTTTTTCTAAAATATCTTTCATAGCTTGGATGATCTTAGAAGTATTTTTTTCTCCCTCTCGGACTAATTTTTCAGCCAAAAAAATGCTTTGAGATATAGCTAGTGACGCTTTTCTTTCTTCTTTGCTAAGATATACATTTCTAGAGCTTTTAGCTAAGCCATCTTCTTCTCTAATGATAGGACAAATTTGAATTTTTAAATCAAAATTTAAATCATCAACCATATGCCTAACGACTACGCATTGCTGCGCGTCTTTTTGCCCCATATAGACTATATCAGGGTTTAGGATATTAAAAAATTTAGTTAAAACCGTGCAAACGCCTCTAAAATGCCCCGGTCTTTTAGCCCCGCAAAGTTTATCAGTGATCGTATTCATATCTACATAGGTGCTAAAATTCTTAAGATACATTTGAGTTGCATCGGGGATAAAAACCATATCAACGCCATTATCTTGACACATTTTAATGTCGCGTTCTAAATCTCTTGGATAACTAGAAAAATCTTCATTAGGCCCAAATTGCATAGGATTTACAAAGATACTTACTATAACCTTATCTTGTGTTTTGGCATGTTTGACTAAACTTAAATGTCCATCGTGTAAAAAACCCATGGTTGGAACATAGCCTATACTAAGTTGATGTGATTTCCAATCTTTTACAATTTGTTTTGCTTCTTTGACAGAAGTAATGACTTGCATATTTGTATCCTTAGTATAATTTATCTAATAATTCATCATCTAA
Organism: Campylobacter sp. CFSAN093241; assembly: GCF_012889595.1. NCBI lineage: Bacteria > Pseudomonadati > Campylobacterota > Epsilonproteobacteria > Campylobacterales > Campylobacteraceae > Campylobacter > Campylobacter sp. CFSAN093241. Next base: position 280,849 of record NZ_CP040612.1, read on the forward strand.
ATAATCAAAGCTGTGCTCTTGGGAAGGAAAAATACCGCTTTTAACTTCATCTCTATATTTTTCAACTCCTACTTGAGGATCAATTTTATCAAAATGCTTTACAAATTTTGCTTTAAAATCTTTATTTAAACCCAAAAGATCGTGATAAACTAAAACTTGTCCATCGCAGTATTTGCCTGAACCTATGCCGATTGTTGGAATTTCTAAAATAGAGCTTATTTTTTGTGCTAGTTTTACAGGCACACATTCTAAAACCAACATACAAGCACCCGCATCTTGCACAGCTTTTGCATCATCTATAATTTTTTGGGCTGATTGTAAATCTTTACCTTGAACCCTATAGCCACCTAGCATATTTACAGCTTGTGGGGTTAGTCCTAGGTGAGCAACGACGGGTATTCCTGATTGGGAAATCAATTTAATCTTACTTGCGATTTCTATACCCCCTTCCACTTTTACCCCATTTGCGTGGCTTTCTTTGATAAATCTTGAGGCATTTAAGATAGCGTCACGATCTGAACTTTGATAAGACATAAAAGGCATATCAGCAAGTACGAAAGACTTTTTAGCTCCGCGAGAAACAGCTTTGGTAAAAATCAACATTTCATCCATAGTAACACTTAAAGTATCTTGCATACCAAGTACCGTCATGGCTAATGAATCTCCAACCAATATAATATCTATATCGCTATTGTCTAAAATTCTTGCACTATGATAATCATACGCACTTACCATGGTTATTTTTTCATTTTTGGCCTTTTTTTCCAAAAAACTAATCATACTTTTTCTCATTTTGCATACCTCAATTTTTAGCTATAAAATAATAAGCAAAAAACTAGCATATAATTTTTCATAAATAGTAAATGAATGATAAAGTAAGTTATATTTAATCGATGGATTGCTTTAATGGTTACAATTTTAGAAAATTTCAGTTCATGTTAAAGGATATTTAAAGAAAATAAAGCTTTAAAAAGTATTTTGTTTAAAATTATTTAAATAGAAAGATATTTTATGAAAAAAATAACTTTATTTTTACTTTTCTTAAATTTAGTGTTTGGGCAAGATAAGATATTAAATAATTGGTTTAAAGAGTATAATACAAGCGGCACTTTTGTTTTTTATGATGGAAAAACTTGGGCGAGTAACGACTTTTCAAGGGCTATGGAGACTTTCTCTCCCGCTTCCACTTTTAAAATTTTTAATGCTCTAATTGCACTTGATAGTGGTGTGATAAAAACTAAAAAAGAAATTTTTTATCACTATAGAGGTGAAAAAGTATTTTTATCTTCTTGGGCGCAAGATATGAATTTAAGTTCAGCTATAAAATATTCTAATGTTCTTGCTTTTAAAGAAGTGGCAAGAAGAATTGGTATCAAAACTATGCAAGAATATTTAAACAAGCTTCATTACGGTAATGCTAAAATTTCCAAGATCGATACTTTTTGGCTTGACAACTCACTAAAAATAAGCGCTAAAGAACAAGCAATTTTGCTTTTTAGACTTTCACAAAATAGCTTACCTTTTTCTCAAGAAGCAATGAATAGTGTTAAGGAAATGATTTATTTAAAAAATATGGAAAATTTAGAGCTTTTTGGAAAAACAGGTTTTAATGATGAGCAAAAAATTGCTTGGATTGTAGGTTTTGTGTATTTAAAAGATGAAAATAAATATAAGGCTTTCGCGCTAAATTTAGATATTGATAAATTTGAAGATTTATATAAAAGAGAAAAAATTTTAGAAAAATATTTAGATGAACTTGTAAAAAAAGTTAAAAATGATGGCTAGTGAGTATTTCGTAAAATGCAAAAATACTTAATTGTATGATTTGCGTACACTTAAAGTACTCATTAAAAAATTAAATTTTTGCTCTTATTTATCAAGTTTTCCTACGATGATAGGGTTAAAGGCTTTTATGGATAGCAAAAGCGTATCGCCGATTTTTACATCTTGATAAGCTTTTAGAAATTCCTCTTCACTAAGAGTGATTTTAATAATATCTTGATTTAAAAGCAAGGTTAAAACCACTAAAATATCACTTTTTTTAATTTCTAGCAAAGTTGCACTTAAGCGTAATTTTGCGCTGATATTTGAATGAGTAAAAAATTCATTTTTAGGAAAATCTTTAATAATTTTTCCGTTTTTAAGCTCTAAAATTCTATGACTTAACTTATAAATTTCAGCTAGATCATGACTTACCAATAAAGTACTTATTTTAAAATACTCTAAAATCTTGGTTAATTCATCTTGTAAATTGGCACGCATTTTAAAATCCAAAGCACTCAAAGGTTCATCTAAAAGCAAGATTTTTGGTTCTCTTGCTAAAGCTCTTGCTAAAGCTACTCTTTGTGCCTGCCCCCCACTTAAATGTTTAGGATAAATTTTAGCTAAATTTTCAAGCTTCATTAAGGCTAAAAGCTCGCTAACCTTTGCTTTAGAACTAGCGGCATAGGCGATGTTTTCTTTTATATTCATATTTGGAAAAAGCGCATAATCTTGAAAAACAAAACCAATTTTTCTTTTTTGTAAAGCTAAACTAAAATTTTTTGAAGAATCAAACCAAAGTTCATTATCTACTTCTATACGCCCCAATTTAGGCTTTATAAGTCCCGCTATGATTTTTAAAAGAGTGGTTTTTCCTGCTCCACTTTCGCCAAAAAGTGCAGTAATTTTTCCTGATTCTATATCTTTTTTAAAATTTAAATCCAGTCTTCCTTTAGCGGTATTCATAGGATGATTGATATCAATTCTTATCATTGAAAACTCATTTTTTTATTGATAAAATAAAGACTAAAAAGTACTAAAAAAGAAAAAATAAACAATATAAAAGCATATTGATGGGCTAAGCTATAGTTTAAGATTTCAAGTTCATCATAAATAGCTATACTAGCCACTAAAGTTTCACCTTGTTTATGTCCTCCTATCATCATCACGACTCCAAATTCACCCACAGTATGGGCAAAACTCATCGCACAAGCACTAAAAATTCCTGCTTTAGAATTAGGTAAAATCACTCTAAAAAGAGTATAAATTTTACTTTTACCTAAACTATAAGAAGCATCGAGCAAATTTGGATTGATCGATGAAAAGGCACTTTGCAAAGGATTTACCATAAAAGGCAAAGAAAAAATCAAAGAAGCAAAAACAAGACCTTCAAAACTAAAAACCAAAGAAAGATTAAAATATTCTTTTAAAACTTGCCCTAAAAAACTATTAGCCGAAAAAGTTACAAGCAAATAAAATCCCAAAACACTAGGAGGTAAAATCAAAGGCAAGGAAATAAAGCTTTGAAGGATTGTTTTAAAAGGAAAACGCACAAAACTTAACAAATAAGCTAAAAAAACACCGATAAAAAAAAGGATAAAAGTCGTGATAAAAGCAAGTTTAAAAGTAAGATAAAGGGTTTGTAAAAAAGCTGGATCAAGCACTATGACTCCTTAATACAATATCATTTGCTTTTACAAAACAAAGCCATTCTTGATTTTCACAAATTTCAAGTTCTAAAGCTTTTTCTTTGGTGATAATACTAGAAAGTTCATTACCTTTAAAATCAAAAAATACCTGATATAAAAGTTTGCCTTTTTTAATTTTTGTAATTTTAGCTAAAAAAGAATTTTCAACACTTAAAAGAGTTTTGCTTGCGCTAAAACAAAGCTCATGCTCTTTAAAAAGAAGTTCTACACTCACACCAATTTTTAAATTTTCTAAAGATTTTAATTCAAGCATTAAAACACTAAAAATCACTTCTTTAGAAAGTATTTTAACAATAACTATATCCTCTTGATTTAAAAGCTCACAAATTTGTCCTTTTATAAGGTTCATGGTGTGCTAAATCCGTATTTTTTAAAAATTTCTTTTGCTTTTGAAGAGCCAATAAATTCGTTAAATTCAAAGGCTAATTTTTTATCCTTAGCGTATTTTGTGATGACATAACTTTGCTCTAAAGGGCTAAAATACTTTGCATCAATTATAACAGCCTTGCCCTTAGGATGATTGATAGAAGAAACTAAAGAATAAGCCACTATAGCTATATCTGAATTTTTGCTATCTACATGTAAAACAGGCACTGAGATATTTTCGCCTAAAACGATTTTATCCTTAAGAAGCTCATTTAAACCCAAATTTTCAAGCACTTCTTTAGCTGCTACTCCATAAGGAGCTACTTTAGGATTGGCTATGCTTAGATGCGTGATTTTGTTTGCCTTTTCTTTTAAATTTTCAACGCCTCCTTGGAGTAAATTTTCATCCAAGCTATACAAAGCCAAAACTCCCAAAACATAAACTTTTGGTTTTATTAAAGCATTTTTATCATCATAAATAGCCTTAGCATATTTAGTATCCGCTGAAAAAAAGAGATCAAATTCTCTTCCTTGTTTTAAAAGCTCATAATATTTTCCAGAAGCACCAAAAACCAATTCTATTTTATCTTCTGGATGTGTTTTCAAAAACTCATCTTTAACTTCACTCATCGCCTTTGAAGCTGAAGAAGCTACAAAAATACTTAAATTTTGCGCATTTAAACACGAAACAAAAAGCAAAATCCCAAAAAATACTACAAACTTTTTCATTTAGTTTTCCTTGTGTAAAAATTTAATTTTTGGATTATAACACAAAAAATTCATTTTATATCATTTTTGCATAAAATAAATACAGGATGATAAGTGAGTTTGTTTTGAAATTTTTCTTCAAATTCTTTTAAAAAACCTTTATTTAAAGGATAAAATCCTAAAGAATTTACTCCGCTTAATTTTAAATGTCTAAAAACATCTAAAGCATTATCAAAGCTTAATTTTATGAGTTCTTGAGTAATTTTTACTTCATTAAAATAGACTTTAAAAATTTGCTCTAATTCATTTAAGCTAAAATAATTTAAACCAAAACCCGTGCTTTGCTTGATTTCTTTTAAATTTTGCTCTGCAAAAGTAGAAAGAAGTAAAATCCCATTTTGATTTAGCATATCTCTAAGACTTGGTATAATGCGTTTTAAATCAAGCCATTGCAAAGTTGCATTTGAAACAATAAGATCAAATTTCTCTTTACTTAAATCCTGTTTTGCAATTTCGTTCATATCAAAAATTAAAATACTAGAATTTTCTTTAAAATCTAAAATATCGTTTTTTAAATACTCATCAAAAGTAATAAAATTTTGAAGTTTTTTGCTCAATTCACCCCTGCCACAACCAAATTCAAATACTTTTTCAAAATGTGAAATTTTTAAATCTTTTAAAATTTCACAAAGTTTTAAACCCATAAAATCTTGCACTTTTGCATGTTTTTCATAATCTTTTGCTTTTAAAAAATTCAAAGCTCATCCCAAGTTTTAAAATGAAAAAAAGCAAAATGCGGTTCATTTAAAAAAATAAGTTTTGAAAAAGCATTTTTTAAAGCATTTGGTGGAAAAATTTCATCTTTTTTACTTGAATAAACCTTATCCCAAAGCAAATTTTCTTCTTGTTTTACTAAAGCAAAGTCAAAAAGTTTTTCAAGCTCTATTTTCAAAGCTTTTTCATCTTTAAAAATAAAATCTTTGGCTAAGCTTTTGCGTTCTTTAAATAAAGCCTCTTTAAAGTGTTCTAATTTAAAATTTTGCAGGGTTTTTTTAAAAATTGTAGGATGAATTCCTTTTGATTTATCTATGCCTAAATTTGTGCCATTTATGGCTATTTTTTGTTTAAAATTAAGCTCTTTTAAAAGTCTATTTGCCACACAAACTCCCATAGAAAAAGCGATTAAAAAAAGTTCATCAAAAGCTTTGAAATTAAAATTTAAATCAAAATTTTCATAATCATAAAATAAAATCACATTTTTATCGCTTTTTAAATGCGAAAAATGACTAGGATGTGAAGCAAACCCTCCAAATGCCACTATAAGTTTTTTTGAATCAGGATTTTTGCATAAAAATTCATATTTCATAAAAGCTCTATTATCCTTTCAAGTTCTTCTATATTAAGTCCCGCGTGTAAAGAAAAACGAATTCTTGCTGTATTTTTTGGCACGGTAGGTTCTTTGATCGCGGGAGCAAAAAATCCAGCTTTTTGAAGTTTTTGTGAAATTTCTAAGGCTTTTTTATTTTCACCTAAAAGCAAGCAAATAATATAAGCATCGCCCAAAATAGTGTGATTTTTTTCTTGCAATTTACTTTTAAAAAAAGTGCTTAAAAGCTCTAATTTTTCTCTTTCTTTCTTAAAATAAGGCATTTTTTTAAAAATAAATTGCGTCCAAGCTACATTAATAGGTGGCAAAGCTGTAGAATAAATAAAAGCTTTAGCTTTGTTGATGAAAAATTTTTTATATTTTTCCTCGCATATCATACAAGCACCCATGGAAGCAAGGGCTTTTCCAAAGGTAAAAACCAAAAAATCCACTTCATTTTCTAAGGCTAGTTTTTTAACAAGCCCCAAACCCTCTTCATCAAAACAACCCACGCTGTGTGCTTCATCTATATAAAGCTTGATTTTATCATAACGCTTTTTAAGCTCACACAAAGTTTTAAAATCGCTAAAATCTCCATCCATACTAAACAAAGCTTCGCTTAAAACGATGATATTTTCATAATTTTCATAATGTTTTTGGATCAAACTTTCTAAATGATTCATGTCTTTATGATGAAAACGAAAAAAATCAACCCCGCCAAGTCTTAAGCCATCAATCATACTTGCATGAATAAATTTATCGGCTAAAAAAAGCGTCTTAGAAACGCTAGAAAGTGCTGCTATACAAGAGATATTTAAATGATAGCCACTATTAAAATGCAAAATTTCCTTATCTTTAAATTTAGCCTTTAAAAAACTTTCTAATTCTTCATAAATTTCAAAATTTCCACTCAAACTTCTTGAACTCGAACTTGAAAAAAACAAATCTTGCTCTTTTAGGGTGTTTAAAAACTCAGCTTTTAACTCTTTAGAAGACGCCAAATAAAGATAATCATTTCCTGCTAAATTTAAAAGTTTGCGATCTTGCTTATAAACAAATTTATTTTCATGTTTTAAAGGTGTTAGAGTTCTTAGATTGTGATTTTGCTCTAGATCTTGCAAAATTTTTTCAAGCTTCATTTTTTTCCTGTAAATTTAAAAATTTAAAGTATTATTTTGCCAAAATATTTTTAAAAAAGAAGTTATAATGCAAAATCAAATCTTAAAAAATCTCGATTTAAAACACATTTGGCACCCTTGCACACAAATGAAAGATCACGAAACCCTACCTTTAATCCCTATAAAAAAAGCAAAAGGCGTGTGGCTTTATGATTTTGATGATAAGGCTTATATGGATTGTGTGAGTTCTTGGTGGGTAAATCTTTTTGGTCATTGTAATGAAAAAATCGCAAATGCCATCAAAAAACAAGTTGATGAGCTTGAGCATGTGATTTTAGCAGGTTTTACACATGAGCCCATTATCAAGCTTTCTGCAAGACTTTGCGAAAAAGTAGGCAGGAATTTTAACAAATGTTTTTATGCAGATAATGGATCAAGTGCTATTGAAGTAGCACTTAAAATGAGTTTTCATTATCATTTAAATAAGGGAGTGAAAAAAAGTAAATTTTTATCTTTAAGCAATTCTTATCATGGTGAAACCTTAGGAGCCTTAAGTGTGGGCGATGTAGCGCTTTATAAAGATACTTACAAAGCCTTGCTTTTAGAGTGTTTAAGCACGCCTGTGCCACAAGGCAAAGACTACACTAAAGAGCTTGAAATTTTAAAAGATATTTTAGAAAAAAATGCAAGTGAAATTTGTGCTTTTATACTTGAACCCTTGGTACAATGTGCAGGAAATATGCATATGTATGAAGCAAGGTTTATTGATGAGGCCATAAAGCTTTGCCATAAATTTGGAGTGCAAGTGATTTTTGATGAAATTGCAGTGGGCTTTGGACGCACAGGAACTTTGTTTGCCTTACATCAATGCAAACAAAGCCCCGATTTTATCTGCCTTTCAAAAGGGATAACGGGTGGATTTATGCCACTTTCTGTAGTGCTTACAAGAGATGAAATTTATAATGCTTTTTATGATACTTATGAAAGCCAAAAGGCTTTTTTACATTCTCATAGCTATACGGGAAATACCTTAGCTTGCGCGGCAGCAAATGCGGTTTTAGATATCTTTGAGGATGAAAATATTTTAGTAAAAAATCAAATTTTAAGCGAGTTTATCAAAAAAGAATTTTCAAGACTTGAAAAATTTGACTTTTTGGGTAATTTTAGAACTTGCGGGATGATCAGTGCTTTTGATATTTTAAGCACCAAGTATAAACGCGTAGGACTTTTTGTATTTCAAAAAGCCTTAGAAAAAGGTTTGCTTTTAAGACCTTTAGCAAATACGATTTATTTTATGCCTCCTTACATCATCACAAAAGAACAAATCGTTTATGTACTAGAGAGTTTAGAGCAGATTTTTAAGGAATTTTAAGTTGTAAAATTTCTTGCATTTGCTCTTTAAAATCTTTATTTAAAATGCTATTTTCATCAAAAAAATCAAGATTGATTATAGGAATTTTTGCATAATTTTTTATAAAATCATCTTGTAAGATATCTTTTTTACCCATCATTACAAGGGCTAAAAGATTGATATTTCTTTGCTTTAAAGCTTCAATGCTAAGCAAGATATGATTAATGCTTCCAAGATAGTATTTTGCTACCAAAATCGTAGGGTGTTTGAAAATATTCACAAAATCAATCATAGTGTAATTTTCATCCATAGGAGAAAAAAGCCCACCCGCAAGCTCAATAAGTAGGTTTTTGCTTTTTGGTAAAATGATATCTAAGGCTTTATAATCAAGCTTTTCTTTGATTTTTCCAAGATGAGGAGAAGCTGGAGTTTGCAAAAAAATACCTTCTTTAAAAATCTTTGTTTTTGGGCTAAATTTTGCAATAAACTCACTATCTGTTGGAGTTCCTGCTTGAATGAGTTTAAAATAATCATAGTTAAAATTCGCACAAAAAGCTGCACTAAAATGTGTTTTTCCTACATCAGTATGTATTCCACTCACATAAATTTGCACAAAAAATCCTTAAGAAAGAAATTTTAAACCTACTGTACAAGCAATAATCACAGTGATTAAAAAAAGTTTTAAAAAACTTTTACTTTCTTTATAAAAAAGTACTCCTATCATTACCCCACCAGCAGTTCCAGCTCCTGTCCATATGGCATAAGCAACACTCATAGCGATATTTTGCATACTTAAACTTAAAAAAGTAAAAGAAAATCCAAAACACACTATCAAAGCCAAAAGGTAAAGCTTATTTTTAGTGCTTACAAGTTCTTTCATGATCACCACGCCAAAAATTTCACAAGCAGTAGCTAAAAACAAATAAAACCATTCCATATTTAAGCTTCCTTGCTTATCCATTTAAGGGCTATAATGCTTAAAAGTAAAATCACTATAAGCACAAGTTTAATTATAGAAACAGCCTCGTTAAAAATAAACATTTCATTTAAAACCACCCCAATAGTGCCAATGCCTACAAAAACACTATAAGTAATACTTACTTCAAGTCTTTCACAAGCTTTTAAAAAGCAAGTAAAAGAAATACAAACCCCAATGGCTGTTAAAATATAGTGCCAAATTTCTGTAGAATACTTAAGTCCACTGACCCAAAAACATTCTATAATCCCGCCTAAGATTGTTAAAAACCAAGCTATATTGATATTGAATTTTTCATTCACATGAAGCCTTAAATTAACATAATATTTGTAAAACAAATTATATCTTAAAGAAATTAAAAGAAGCTATAAATTTACTTTTCCATAAGCCAAAATTAGATATAATCAAAGCTCATTTTTTAAGAAAGGATAAAAGATGTTAGAAGGTATCGTTAGAGAGAGTATCGGTAGAAAAGCTGCTAAAGCTTTAAAAAGAGATGGTTATCTAATTGCAAACATCTATGGAAAAGGATTAGAAAACATCAATGCCGCTTTTAAAGTAAATGAGTTTATTAAGGAAGTTCGTAAAAAAACTACTTTAATTTTTGATGTAAAAGTAGGTTCTCAAACTTTAAGCGTTGTAGTTGTGGATTATCAAAAAGATCCTGTAACTGCAGAACTTAAACATGTGGATTTAAAAGTTGCGCAAAAAGGTGTGATTTCTAAATACATGGTTCCAGTTAAAATCACAGGAACAGCTATAGGTCTTAAAAATAAAGGTGTTTTAATTCAATCAAAAAGAAGATTAAAAGTAAAATGTGCAGCTGAAAATTTACCAAATTTCTTCGAACTTGATGTAAGTAAACTTGATGTGGGTGATGCTTTACTTGTTCGTGATATTGTAGTTCCTGCGGGAGTAACTATGATTGATGCTGATAGAGTAGCGGTTGTAGGTGTAGAAAAAGCTAGATGATTTTAGTCGTAGGGCTTGGCAATATAGGCGTAGAGTATGAAAATACCCGTCATAATGTCGGTTTTATGCTAATTGACTTACTTTTAAAAGAAAGCAATTTTACAAATCTTACAAACTCTAAATTTAAAGGAGAGCTTTTTAAAATAGGTTCTTCTTTACTTCTTCTTAAACCTAGTACTTATATGAATAATTCAGGACTTAGCGTAAAAGCAGTGAATGATTTTTATAAATGCGAAAGAATGATAGTTATCCATGATGATATAGATATAAATTTAGGAGCCTTGCGCTTTAAAAAAGGCGGTTCAAGTGGTGGACATAATGGGCTTAAAAGCATAGATACTTTATGTGGAAATGACTATGAAAGAGTGCGTATAGGAGTGGGAAAGGGTGAAAATGTGATTTCCCATGTTTTAGGTAAATTTAAATCCGAAGAAGAAATAACTTTAAGCAAAGTTTTAGAGCATGCAAAAAAAGCTTTGCTTGAGCTTATTGAAAATGATGATTTGTCTGCTATATCATCCAAATACAGCCTAAAGGCTTAAGATGTGGATATTTTTTCGTTTTATTTCAGGGATTTATTTAAAAAATTTTTTTATTATATTTTTTTCTTTACTTGGTTTTTATTGCGGTATTGATTTGCTCTTAAATTTTAAAGATCTACCAAAAGCCGCAAATCTTGATTTGCTTTATGTTATGTTTTTATCTTTTTCGGCAGTGCCTTATGTATTACCCATTTCTTTGATTTTTGCTTTGGTAGTTTCTTTGATTTCTATGATCAGAGCAAATGAATTTGTAAGTCTTTATGCGTTAGGACTGAGTAGAAATTATGTTATTTTATTTCCTTTTTTATGGGCTTTATTTTTTTGTTGTATTTATATAGGATTGAATTTTACTTCTTTTGCTTATGCAAATGATTATAAGAGAAATATTTTGAAAAATGGCACTATTATGAATCAAAGTGGAGAAGTGTTTTTGAAATTTAACAATAATTTTGTTTATATTTCAAAGATAAACAATGGACAAAATAGTGCTCAAAATATAAAAATTTTTAATATTAATGATTTAAATTTAAGCTCTTTTGTAAGTGCTAAAAATGCCCATTTTGAAGGTGAAAGCTGGATTTTGCGAGATGGTAATATTACATTATTACCTAAAAATTATGAACTTGCTAATGATGGTTTAAAGATACAAGATTTCTCCGAGCTTAAATCACTTGAGGGTTTTAAACCAAAGATTATAGAAGGGGTTGCTAGTAATAGTGATTATTCAATATCTGACGCACTTGAAAGTTTTGAGCTTTTTAAGGCGCAAAATGTCAATACAGATACTCTTAAAATCAATCTTTATAAATTTGTTTTTACTCCTTTTTTTGCACCATTTTTAATGCTTATTATGTATTATTTTTTTCCTGTAATAGCAAGATTTTTTAATCTTGCTTTTGTAACTTTTATAGCTTTTGTAGTGACTTTGATGATTTGGGGAGTCTTGTTTTTGCTTACTAGATTAAGCGAAAATAGTGTGATTGCAAGTGAAATTGGCATTGTAGTGCCTATTATAATTTTGGGTTGTTTAAGTGCTTATATGTATTATAAGCATCGATAAATTAAGCTTTGTGTAGTAAAATTATAAAAATTAAAGGTTAAATATGGATTATAAACAATTAAAGCAAGAATTTAATACTCCTTTTTATATTTACAATTTTGATTTCATAAAAGAGCGTTTTTTAAATCTCAAAGAGGCTTTTAAGGCAAGAAAATCTCAAATTTTTTACGCTGTAAAAGCCAATTCAAATTTAAGTTTGTTGCAAATGCTTGCAAATTTAGATAGTGGATTTGATTGTGTAAGTATAGGCGAGGTAAAGCGTGCCTTAAAAGCAGGAGCAAAAGCTTATAAGATTATTTTTAGTGGAGTAGGAAAAACCAAAGAAGAGTTAAGACAAGCTTTAGAATATGATATTTTATATATTAACCTTGAAAGCGAAGCTGAAATGATGCTTTTAGAAAGTGTGGCTAAGGAACTTAATCTAAAGGCAAGAATCAGTATTCGTGTTAATCCAAATGTTGATGCAAAAACTCATCCTTATATTTCTACAGGATTAAATGAAAATAAATTTGGTGTTGAAATTGATATAGCAAGAAAAATGTATCTTTATGCAAAAAATTCATCTTTTTTAGAGCCTGTTGGAGTGCATTTTCATATAGGTTCGCAACTTTTAGATATTTCTCCCATTCATGAAGCAGCAGCCATTGTTGCAAAACTTGTAAGAGAGTTAAAAGCCTTGCAAATCGATCTTAAATTTTTTGATATAGGCGGTGGTTTGGGTGTGGCTTATGAAAAAAATGAGTGCGAACCTGATCTTTATGATTATGCACAAGGTATATTAGCACAACTTCATGGGCTTGATTTAACTATAGGAATGGAGCCTGGAAGGTATCTAGTTGCTAAAAGTGGAGAATTTGTTTGTTCAGTGCTTTATGAAAAACAAAATAAAACCAAGCGTTTTGTTGTAGTAGATGGAGCGATGAATGATCTTATACGCCCAAGTTTATACGAGGCTTATCATGAAATAATCTTACCTTATAATCAAGGCGAAGAGAGTTTATGTGATGTTGTAGGTGGAATTTGTGAGAGTGGGGACTTTTTTGCTAAAGCAAGGTCTTTGCCTAGCACTCAAAGTGATGATATAATGGTTATTAAAAATACTGGAGCTTATGGTTTTAGCATGAGTAGTAATTACAATACTCGTAATAAAGTTTGCGAATTAGCCCTTGAAGAAGGACAGGTAAGATTGATCCGTCAAAGAGAAAATTTTGAAGATCAAATCGCTTTAGAAGAGAAATTTTTAAAGGCTTAAAATGTTTTTTTTAGATGTTCAAGGGACTTTAATTTCTGATCATGATAAATCTTTAATCCATGGTGCTAAAGAACTGATCGATTTTTTAAATGCAAAAAATCTTCCTTATCTTATCATCACTAACAATACAAAAAAACTTGATTTTTTAGAAAAATTACAGCAAAAAGGATTGGTTATAAAAGAAAATGCTTATATTGATCCTTTCAGCGTTTTAAAACACCTTTTAAGACCTTGTAAAGTTGCGGCTTTTGGTGCAGATGAGTTTGTAAAAAGTCTTGAAAATCTTGGTTTTGAGCTCGATTTTGTAAATCCTAGTGCTGTGCTTGTGGCTAGTTATGATGATTTTAAATTTAAAGATTTTGCCACTATGATAGAATTGGCTAGAAGAGAAGTTAGATTTATAGCTATGCACGAAACTAGTATTTATAAAAAAGATGGTAGGCCTTATCCTGGTGTAGGTAGCATTATGGCTATGCTTAAAAATGCTATTGATTTTGAATACGAGGTTGTGGGTAAGCCTAGCATTGCTTTTTATAAAGAAGCTTTAAATTTAATAAGAAGACAAAATTCAAAAATCGATTTTGAAGATATTAAAATCATTAGTGATGATTTTAGGGGTGACTTGCTTAAGGCAAAAGAACTTGGCATGAAAACCTTGCTAGTTTTAAGCGGCAAGATAAGCGACACAAAAGGGCTTGATACGGATTTGCTTGATGGAGTTTATCCTAGTGTTTTTGAGTTTTTAAAGGATCTAAAATGCCAAATTTAGAAGAATTTAGAAATAAAATCGATGCGGTTGATGATAAAATTTTAGATCTTTTAAATGAAAGAATGACTTATGTTAAAAGTATAGGTGAGCTTAAGCAAAGTAGTGGGGGAAGTATTTATCGTCCTGAGCGTGAAAGAGCCATTATCAATCGTTTAAAAAATGCAAATTTAGGACTTTTAGATCAAAATGCCATAGAGGCAATTTATCAAGAAATTTTTGCAGTTTCAAGAAATTTAGAAATGCCTCAAACTATAGCTTATTTAGGGCCTGAAGGAACTTATACACATCAAGCAGCAAGAAGTCGTTTTGGTGCGATGAGTCGTTATATAGCCTTGGCTAATATCGAAGATGTTTTTAAAGAGTTAAGCAACAAAGAAGCAAAATATGGTGTTGTACCTATAGAAAATAATACCGAAGGTGCAGTGGGCATTACTTTAGATTGTCTAGGTAAGTATAATGAGCTTAAAATTTTTGGCGAAATTTATATGGATATTCATCATTCTTTTGTAGGAATTAATGAAAATTTAAAAGAAATCAAACGCATTTATTCGCATCCGCAAGGTTATAATCAATGTCGTAAATTTTTAGAAAGTCATGAACTTAGTGCTATAGAATTTGTTCCTTCAAAATCTACAGCTAATGCAGCTTACCTAGCTTCGCAAGATAAATATGCGGCAGCAATTTGTTCTAGAATAGCGGCTAAGCTTTATAATGTGCCTGTACTTTTTGATAAAATAGAAGATAATGCAGCCAATAAAACAAGATTTTTAATTTTAAGCGATATTAAAAATCCTAAAATGCCAAATTGTAAAACTTCTATTTTAGCACACACAGCACATAAACCTGGAGGACTTAGCTTTTTATTAGAGCAGTTTAAAAAAGAAAATATCAATCTTACTAAGCTTGAATCTCGCCCTGTAAAATCAAAAGAATTTTTACACAGTTTTTATATAGATTTTGAAGGGCATATTGATGATGAAAATGTAAAAAAAGCCTTAAAAGATATACAAGAGATTGTTTGGCTTGGATCTTATTTATCAGGAGAAAAAGATGAAATTTAATGAATTTTTAAATAATTTAAGCAATTATGAACCCGGCAAAGATATAGAAGTTATTGCTAAAGAATATGGCGTTAAAGAAGTGATAAAATTAGCAAGCAATGAAAATCCTTTTGGCACGCCACCAAAAGCTATAGAATGTTTAAGACAAAATGCAAACAAAGCCCATCTTTACCCTGATGATAGTATGATAGAACTTAAAAGCACATTGGCTCAAAAATACAAAGTTCAAAATGAAAATATCATTATCGGTGCAGGCAGTGATCAAGTGATTGAATTTGCTATACATTCTAAGTTAAATTCTAAAAATGCTTTTTTGCAAGCTGGAGTTACTTTTGCTATGTATGAAATTTATGCCAAACAATGTGGTGCAAAGTGTTATAAAACTCAAAGTATTACTCATAATTTAGATGAGTTTAAAAAACTTTATGAAACGCACAAAGATGAAATTAAACTTATTTTTTTATGCTTACCAAACAATCCTTTAGGCGAGTGTTTGGATGCAAGTGAGGCGACCGAGTTTATTAAAGGTGTAAATGAGGATTGTTTAGTTGTGATTGATGCAGCTTATAATGAATTTGCAAGTTTTAAAGATAGCAAAAAACATTTAGAACCTTGTGAATTGATTAAAGAATTTGACAATGTGCTTTATTTGGGAACTTTTTCTAAACTTTATGGATTAGGAGGCTTACGCATTGGTTATGGCATAGCTAATGCTAATATTATTAGTGCATTTTACAAGCTTCGTGCTCCTTTTAATGTGAGCAATCTTGCTTTAAAAGCAGCAGTTGCAGCAATGGATGATGATGAATTTACTGAAAAAACTTTAGAGAATAATTTTTCTCAAATGGAGCTTTATAAAGAATTTGCTAAAAAACATAATATCAAAATTATCGATAGTTATACAAATTTCATCACTTATTTTTTTGATGAAAAAAATAGTACAGATTTGTCTGAAAAATTGCTTAAAAAGGGTATAATAATAAGA
Organism: Campylobacter sp. CFSAN093241; assembly: GCF_012889595.1. Taxonomy (NCBI): domain Bacteria; kingdom Pseudomonadati; phylum Campylobacterota; class Epsilonproteobacteria; order Campylobacterales; family Campylobacteraceae; genus Campylobacter; species Campylobacter sp. CFSAN093241. The sequence goes on from NZ_CP040612.1 coordinate 296,845, forward strand.
AATTTAAAAAGCTATGGTTTAAATGCTATACGCATTACTATAGGAACATCTTATGAAAATGAAAAATTTTTTACAGAATTTGATAAGATTTTAAGATAGATAAATCAAATAAAAATATGTAAAATTCGCTAAACTAAGGGATGAGAATTAATGGATTTTAAAAATATGCTTCATCAAATTGGGCAACTTTATCAAAATTTAACTCGCAAGCAGCGTATAGTGATTGCTGCATCTATTATAGTTGTGGTTGGGTTTTTGGTTTTTTTAGCTTTATTTCGTGGAAGTGGTAGTAATGCAAATAATGGATATGCAGTTTTAGTTGAAAATGTAAGCCCAAGTTCTTCTGCTGCAATTGTAGCTAAACTTGAACAAAATAATATTCCCTATAAATTAGAAAGTGAAAATAAAATTTTAGTTCCACAAGATCAGGTTTATCGTCAAAGAATGTTTATTGCAAGCGAAGGTCTTATAAAAGATAGTCGCGTGGGTTTTGAAGCTTTTGATACTCAAGCTTTTGGAGCTACAAATGAAGAGCAAAAGGTAAAATACCAAAGAGCCATAGAAGGCGAACTTGCAAGAACTATTGAGACTTTAGAACCTATTCGTAGCGCTGTTGTACACATAGCATTTCCTAAAGATAGTGTTTTTACTGAAAGGCAAATTCCGCCTACAGCTTCAGTTGTTGTTAATGTTCGCGAAGGCTTAAAGCTTACTAGAAAACAAATTGATGGTATAAAAAATATTGTTTCAGCGGCAGTTCCAAAACTTACTAAAGAAAATGTTAAGATTAGTGATCAAAGTGGTGTGCCTTTAGATGAGCAAGAAGCATATGAAGATGACTTGGTTCGTGCGCAAATTAAATTTAAAAGTGATCAAGAAAAAGCTTTAGAAGATAAGATTATAGAAAATTTAGCTCCTTTTGCAGGTGGCATGGATAAAGTAAAAGTGAGTGTAAATATAGATTTTGATTTTTCCAAGCAAGAATCTCAAAGTGAAATTTATGATCCAAATCCTATAGTACGTAGTGAGCAAACTTTAAACGAGGAAAGAACAGGTAGAAAAGATCCAGAAATTCAGGGTGTTCCAGGTGCTGTTTCTAATATAGGTCCTGTTGAAGGACTTGACAATAAGGGTCAAATTGACACTTATAAAAAAAATCAAGTTACTACAAATAATGAACTTTCTAAAACTATCACAAATACCAAAAAACAATTTGCAACAGTTTTACGCACTTCAGCAGCTGTTACTATAGATGGAAAATATCAAGATGTGGTTGATGAAAATGGGGATGTGAAAAGCGAATATGTCCCATTGACTAAAGAAGAGCTTGCAAGTGTTGAGAGTATAGTTAAAAATACTATTAATTTTAGCGCTACTAGAGGTGATAGTGTTGTGGTGCAAAATTTACCATTTCATCGTGAGTCGATTAGAGTTGAGAGTAAAGTTAAAACTTTTTACAATCGTTTTGTTGAGCCATTTATTCCGCCGGTTAAATACTTTATTGCAGCGATTTTACTTTTTATTTTTTACAAAAAAGTTATTGCTCCATTTACTCAAAAAATGCTTGAAGATGTCGCAGCACAAGAGGAAATGCAGCAAGGTCCAAATGCTGTTTTAGATGATGCTGAAGATGCTTTAGAGAAATTTAATGCAGCAAGGAAAAAAGTTGAAGAACAACTTGGTTTTGGGGATAACTTCAATGAAGATTCTATCCAGTATGAGGTTTTGCTTGAAAAATTGCGTGGTTTGGTAAGTGATAAAGGTGAGGAAATTGCAGCACTTTTGCAAAACTTAATTCAAAATGATAGCGAATTTGGCGAAAAGGATATGTGATGATAAAGCTAAGTGAAGAACAAAAAATGGTCTATGATGATTTATCGATGCCTGAGAAGGTAGCGATATTTCTTATACAACTTGGCGAAGATGCAACCACTTCTGTGTTTTCACATATGGAAATTGATGTAATCACAGAAATTTCACGTTATATTGCTATGGCTAAAAATGTTGATAGATCTGTAGCTACTGCAGTTTTAGAAGAATTTTACACTCTGCTTCAATCAAATCAATATATTAAAAGTGGTGGTTTGGAATATGCTAAAGAAATACTTTTTCGTACTTTTGGACCAGAGATTGCAAATAAAATTCTTGAAAAACTCACTAAAAGTATGGAGAATAATCAAAATTTTGCTTATTTGGCGCAAATTAAACCACAGCAACTTGCAGACTTTATTACCAAAGAGCACCCACAAACCATCGCTCTTATTTTGGCACACATGGATTCTATTCATGCGGCAGAAACTTTAGAGTATTTTAGCGATGAATTAAGGGCTGAGGTGGTTATAAGAATGGCAAATCTTGGTGATATTTCTCCAAGTATTATTAAAAGAGTTTCTGCAGTGCTAGAAAGCAAGCTTGAAAGTCTTACCTCTTATAAGGTTGAAGTGGGCGGCCCAAGAGCAGTAGCAGAAGTGCTTAATCGTTTGGGTCAAAAAGCAAGCAAATCAACCATTACTTATATTGAACAAAGTGATGAACGCTTAGCAGAGACTATTAAAGAGCTTATGTTTACTTTCGATGATATACAAAAACTTAGCACTCAGGCTATAAGAGAAATTTTAAAAGTAGCCGATAAGCGTGATTTAATGATAGGTTTAAAAGGTGCAAGTGAAGAGTTAAAGCAAAAATTCTTAGCCAATATGTCTACGCGTGCAAGCGAAGCTTTTCTTGAAGAAATGGGTTTTTTGGGTGCTGTGCGTGTTAAAGATGTTGAAGATGCACAAAGAAAGGTTGTTGAAGTGGTGCAAAAACTTGCAGAACAAGGTCTTGTTCAAACAGGCGATGCGGATGAAATGATAGAGTAGGTGAGAGATGGTTAATCGTAGCAATGTAATTTCTGGTGGGGCTTCTGATCAGCATGTTGTTGAAGGATATCGTTTTAAAGTTATTTCAGAATTTGATAATCATACAGGTGAAAAAAAACATACTCAAACTCCAGATGAAGAAAATACTAATATATCTTTAAATGACGAAAAACCAGTCGAAGAAAATCAAGTCATTGCCTCTACACAAGCTGTTATGGAAACTCAAATTCCAACATTTCAACCAAGCTTTGTTGAAGATTTACTTAAAAAAACAGATGAAATGTCAAGCAATATTATTAAACTTCAAATGCAAATAGAAAGCCAAGAGAATGAATTTAATAACCGCTTAAATTCAGAACTTGAAAATGCTAAAGAAAAATTTACCAAAGAGGGTTATGAGAAAGCAAAAGAAGAATTTCAAAAGGAATTGAGTGATTTTAAAGATAAGTATTTAAAAAGTATAGCCAAACTTGATAATGCTTGCGAAAATCTTGAAAATTTCATAGAAAAAAATGAGAAAGAATTAGCAGATACTGCTATAGATATCGCTAAAGAAGTAATCTTAAAAGAACTTGAACTAAATTCAAGTAAGATAGCTTATGCTTTGGCTAAAGATTTAATCGGTGAGCTTAAGGGTGCTAGTGCAATTGAGCTTAAGGTTAATGCAGAGGATTATGAGTATTTAAAAGAGCAATTTGATCAGAATGCTCATATTAAAATAAGTCTTGATGATGCAATTAGCAAAGGAAGTGTTGTTATTATAAGTGACGCAGGCAATATAGAATCCAATCTTAACTCTCGTCTAACTAAAATTAAAAAAATGGTGAATAATGAGTAAAAAATTTGCCCATACTCAAGAAGAGTTAGAAAAGCTAAGTTTAAAAGAATTAGAAAATTTAGCAGCATCTATGCGTGAAAAAATCATACAAGTTGTGAGTAAAAATGGTGGGCATTTAAGTTCAAATTTGGGTGCTGTAGAACTTAGTATAGCAATGCATTTGGTTTTTGATGCAAAAAAAGATCCTTTTATTTTTGATGTGTCGCATCAGTCTTATACACACAAGCTTTTAAGCGGAAAAGAAGAAATATTTGATACTTTAAGACAAATCAATGGTTTAAGTGGTTATACAAAACCTAGCGAGGGAGATTATTTTGTAGCAGGGCATTCTAGTACCTCTATTTCTTTGGCAGTAGGTGCTTGTAAGGCTATTGCTTTAAAGGGTGAAAAGCGTATTCCTGTTGCTTTGATTGGAGATGGTGCTTTAAGTGCGGGTATGGCCTATGAGGCTTTAAATGAATTGGGTGATTCTAAATTTCCTTGCGTAATACTTTTAAATGATAATGAAATGAGTATTTCAAAACCAATTGGAGCAATTTCAAAGTATCTTTCTCAGGCTATGGCAACGCAGTTTTATCAAAGTTTTAAAAAGCGTATTGCTAAAATGTTGGATATATTGCCTGATAGTGCTACTTATATGGCCAAGCGTTTTGAAGAGAGTTTTAAACTTATTACCCCTGGGCTTTTGTTTGAAGAATTAGGGCTTGAATATATAGGGCCTATTGATGGACATAATTTAGGTGAAATTATTTCTGCATTAAAACAAGCAAAAGCTATGCAAAAGCCTTGTGTGATACATGCTCAAACCATAAAGGGTAAAGGCTATGCTTTAGCTGAAGGAAAACATGCTAAATGGCACGGGGTGGGAGCCTTTGATATAGATAGTGGAGAGAGTGTTAAAAAAAGTGATACTAAAAAATCTGCTACTGAAATTTTTTCTAAGAATTTGCTTGATTTAGCCTCAAAATATGAAAATATTGTTGGGGTTACGGCGGCTATGCCAAGTGGAACAGGTCTTGATAAGCTTATAGAAAAATATCCAAATCGTTTTTGGGATGTGGCTATTGCAGAACAGCATGCAGTAACTTCTATGGCCGCTATGGCAAAAGAAGGATTTAAACCTTTTATTGCAATATATAGCACCTTTTTACAGCGTGCTTATGATCAAGTGATCCATGATTGTGCGATTATGAATTTAAATGTGGTTTTTGCTATGGATAGGGCAGGGATAGTAGGCGAAGATGGGGAGACGCATCAAGGTGTTTTTGATCTTAGTTTTTTAGCTCCTTTGCCAAATTTCACTCTTTTAGCCCCAAGAGATGAACAAATGATGCAAAATATAATGGAGTATGCTTATTTACATCAAGGACCTATTGCTTTGCGTTATCCTAGAGGGAGTTTTATTTTGGATAAAGAATTTAATCCTTGTGAGATAAAACTTGGTAAGGCACAATGGCTTGTAAAAAATAATAGTGAAATTGCTTTTTTAGGTTATGGACAAGGTGTGGCAAAAGCGTGGCAAGTCTTAAGAGCCTTGCAAGAAATGAATAATAATGCTAATTTGATTGATTTAATTTTTGCTAAACCTTTAGATGAAGAGCTTTTGTGTGAGCTTGCTAAAAAAAGTAAAATTTGGTTTATTTTTAGTGAAAATGTTAAAATTGGCGGTATAGAAAGTTTAATTAATAATTTTTTACAAAAATATGATTTGCATGTAAAAGTTGTTAGCTTTGAATATGAAGACAAATTTATTGAACATGGAAAAACAAGTGAGGTGGAAAAAAATCTAGAAAAAGATGTCAATAGTTTGTTGACGAAAGTTTTAAAATTTTATCATTAAATAATAAAAAATATTATTTAATATAAACTTCTTTTAATAAAAATTTTATTATTATTTTTACTTAAAAAAGCAAGGAATAAATAAAATGGAATTACTACAAATGCTTAAAAAACATGAGTTAAAAGCTACTCCGCAAAGACTATGTGTTTTAAAAATTTTAAAAAGACATGAGCATCCTAATATTGATGAATTATATACAGAAATTAAAAAAGAATACCCTTCAATCTCTTTAGCGACGGTTTATAAAAATCTTAATACTTTACAAGAACAAGGTTTAGTTGTTGAAATCAATGTTTTAAATCAAAAAACTTGTTACGATATCTATGAAGAAGAACATATTCATGTTGTTTGCACCAAATGTGGTGGTATAGAGGATTTAAGTTTTAAAGATGCTAAGCTTTATGAATATCAAGAGCATTTAGAAAAAAAGATAGGCAATCTCGTCAATCATCTGTCTGTTTGTGCTTATGTTGATAATTGCAAAAAGTGTCATTAAGCAAAATAAGGTTAAAATAACCCATATATTTTAAGGGTTATTTTAATGGTTTATGAAATTCAAAAAAACTTTTTACTATCTGATTGCACTCTTTTAGAGAATTTAAAAAAAGATAATATACCTTTTCGAAATTCTAAATTTGAAACTTTTTATACTCAAATAACTTCAAATCATAGTGTTAAATTTCAAAGTTTTTGCAATGAATTTTATAAAATTACAAAATTTAATAATTCAATTTTAGAACAGAATCAAGAAGAGAAAATTTCTAAAAAAAAATTTGAAAAAGCTCGAAAAAAGATTATAGGAAAGAGCATTAAAAAAGAACGCTTCGAATTTAAATTTTGCTCTTTAAAAAGTTATATTGATATTTATGAAGAGCCTAAAATTTGTATTTTAAAAATATTTTTTCCAACTTTGGATAGTTCCAATGAATTTAAAATTCCTAAAGATTTTAAAATTCAAAAAGAATTACATCATGATTTAAATTCTAAACATATCGTTTTATATGGTTTTGAATATCAAAATTTTGATATAGAGAAATGTTTTAAAATTATAGAAAAAAATCAGAATTTTAGCTTGGATTTTCCAAATTATATTAATGCTTATGATGGATTTAGAATTTTTTTATTTTATTTATTTAAAAAATTAAAATTTTATTGGACTTTATCTTTAGAGAGAAAAGATAAGCAAAGTTTATGCGAATTTTTATTTTATTCAAGAAGCTTGTATATAGTTTTATCAAGTATGAATACTATTTTAGATAAAAATTTGAGTAATATTTTGGCTTTAAAGTTTAAAGATATAACGAAAAAAACTCAAGATATTTTAGCAAGTGAAAATTCAAATCAAGATTTATTGCTATTTTTAAGCGATGAAAAAATCCAAGATTTGTTTAATGATTTTGATTTTTTCATAAAGGAAAATTCTTTTTATGAAGGCGATTGCAAAGATAGGTTTTTTAAACAACTTGTTGCGTTAGAACTTAGAAAAAAAATTATTTTATTTAGAAAAAATATACTAAAAAATTTTGATTTAGAGCTTTTTGAAAATAGTTTTTTTGAATTGGCAATATTTTTAGAATATTTTTATCATTTTTTAGAGATAAAAAATTTAAACAAACTTTATGAAAAATATTCCAAAGATAGGGATAAAAATATTTTTTCCAAAATAATCAATAATAAAAATAAATTTTGCAAATTGCTTAAAAAATCAAGTAAAAATTTGAAAATTTACAAAGGATAAAAATGCAAAAACAAGAAAAAATTATAGAAATGTTTAATCAAATTGCACCTACTTATGATAAGGCGAATAGAATTTTAAGCTTTGGAGCTGATGTAGCGTGGCGCAAAAAAGCTTGTCAAAGAGTGATGAGTTTGTATTTAAAAAAAGATTTAAAAATCGCTGATATTGCCTGTGGCACAGGGGATATGATAGAGATTTGGCAAGAGAGTGCTTTAAAAATGGAAAAAAATATTTTAAATATTAAAGGTATTGATCCAAGTAGTGGCATGCTAAATGTTGCAAAAGAAAAATTTCCAAATGTCGAATTTATAAAAGCAGGGGCGCAAAATTTACCTTTAGAAAGTCAAAGTTTAGATATTTTAAGTATTAGTTATGGCATTCGCAATGTTGTAGAAAGACAAAAAGCCTTAAGCGAATTTGCTAGAGTACTTCAAAAAGATGGTATTTTGGTAGTTTTGGAATTTACAAAAAGAGAAAAGGGTGGATTTATAGCAGCTTGTAGAGATTTTTATCTTAAAAATATTTTACCAAGTATAGGTGGGATAATCAGTAAAAATAAAAGTGCTTATGAGTATTTGCCAAACTCTATTGAAGGATTTTTAAGTAAGAAAGAATTCATCTTAGAACTTAAAAATGCTGGTTTTGAAATGCTTGATTATAAAAGTTTTAGCTTTGGCGTGAGTTCAATGTTTATAGCAAAAAAACTATGACACCAACAGAATTAAATCTTAAAGCAAAGGCTTTATTAGAAACACATTTTGATGATATAGTTTTAAGTGGAGAAATTTCAAAAATTACTTTGCATGGTTCAGGGCATTGGTATTTTGATTTAAAAGATGAAAGATCAAGCATTGCTTGTGCTATGTTTAAAGGAGCTAATTTAAAAGTCGGGTTTAAACCAGCGGTGGGGGATTTTTTAGAGCTTTGTGGAAGTGTGAGTTTATATCCTGAAAGCGGTCGTTATCAATTTATCGCTACTAGTATGAAAAAAGCAGGTTTTGGGGATTTGGAAGCACAGTTTTTGGCTTTAAAAGAGCGTTTGCAAAAAGAAGGACTTTTTGATCCACGCTTTAAAAAATCTTTGCCAAAATTTCCTAAAAAAGTAGGTATTATAACTTCAAAAACTTCTGCTGCTTTGCAAGATATGTTAAAACTTATTCATCAAAAAGAATATTTTTTGGCAAAAATTTATATTTTTGATGCTTTAACTCAAGGAAATAATGCTCCTTTTTCTCTTATACAAGCTTTAAAAAAAGCCGATGATATGGATTTAGATGTTCTTATTATAGCACGTGGTGGAGGAAGCAGGGAAGATCTTTTTTGTTTTAATGATGAAAATTTAGCAAGAGAGATTTTTAAAGCAAAAACTCCTATTATTTCAGCCATAGGACATGAGATTGATTATGTTATTAGTGATTTTGTTGCAGATTTTAGAGCTCCAACGCCTTCAGCTGCTATAGATACTTTGTTTTATTCTAAGTTGGATATAGAGCAAAGTTTGGATTTAATGGAAGAAAAATTAATGCAACTTTGGAATTATAAAATACAAAATTATGAAAATTTGCTTTTAAATTTAAGCAAATTTTTCAAATTTAATTCTTTGCCAAAAATAATAGATGAAAAAATAAAACAAAGCCATAATATAGAAAAGCAATTAAATCATCTATTGGCAAATCAAATGCGTTATAATGAATTAAAATTAGATAAATTGCAAAATGCTTATTTGCAACATGAGAATTTTTTTAATAAAAGCAAAAAGTTTATTTGTATCAGAAAAAATGGTAAAATAGCAAATTTAGAAGATCTTAAGAGTGATGATATCGTTATTTTAAGTTCTCAAACTTCTCAAAAAGAAGCAAAAATTTTATAAGGATAGATTATGAGAAAAATCAATTTCAGTGCAGGGCCATCGACTTTACCTTTAGAAATTTTAGAGCAAGCTCAAAAAGAACTCTGTGATTATCAGGGTAGGGGTTATTCTATAATGGAAATTTCTCACCGCACAAAAGTATTTGAAGAAGTGCATTTTGGAGCACAAGAGAAAGCTAAAAAACTTTACGAGTTAAATGATGATTATGAAGTATTATTTTTACAAGGTGGAGCAAGTTTGCAATTTGCTATGATTCCTATGAATTTAGCTTTAAATGGGGTTTGTGAATATGCAAATACAGGAGTTTGGACAAAAAAAGCGATTAAAGAAGCACAAATTTTAGGTGTCAATGTTAAAACCGTAGCAAGTAGTGAGGAAAGTAATTTCGATCATATTCCTAGAGTGGAATTTAGCGATAATGCTGATTATGCTTATATTTGTTCTAACAATACTATTTACGGCACTCAATATCAAAATTATCCTAAAACTAAAACTCCTTTGATTGTGGATGCATCGAGTGATTTTTTTTCTAGAAAAGTAGATTTTTCAAATATTGCTCTTTTTTATGGCGGAGTGCAAAAAAATGCTGGAATTTCGGGTTTAAGTTGTATTTTTATCCGTAAAGATATGTTAGAAAGATCTAAAAATAAACAAATTCCTAGTATGTTAAATTATTTGACTCATGCTGAGAATCAGTCCTTGTTTAACACGCCTCCAACCTTTGCCATTTATATGTTTAATCTTGAAATGGATTGGCTTTTAAATCAAGGTGGGCTTGATAAAGTGCATGAGAAAAATTCTCAAAAAGCTACTATGCTTTATGAATGTATTGATTTAAGTAATGGATTTTATAAAGGACATGCAGATAAAAAGGATAGATCTTTAATGAATGTGAGTTTTAATATTGCTAAAAATAAAGATTTAGAGCCTCTTTTTGTAAAGGAAGCCGAAGAAGCTGGAATGATAGGACTTAAAGGACATAGAATTTTAGGAGGAATTCGTGCAAGTATTTATAATGCGCTTAATTTGGATCAGGTAAAAACCTTGTGTGAATTTATGAAAGAATTTCAAGGAAAATATGCATGATAAAGCGTTTTGATGAGTGCGATAGAATGTCGCAAATTATTGTTTTTGATAAATATTTTAAGACTGCAGGACAAGTGGCTTTTGAACCTAGCGGAGATATTAAAAAACAAACTAAAGAAGCGCTTGCAGAACTTGATGCTTTGTTTGAAAAAATAGGCGCAAACAAAGGAGATTTGATTCAAATTCAAATCTGGTTAGCTAATATGCAAGATTTTGATGCAATGAATGAAATTTATGATGCTTGGATTAAAAATTATCCTAAACCTGTTAGAGCTTGTGTAGGAAGTGCTTTAGCAGAGGGTTATTTGGTAGAAATTCAAGCTTTTGGAAAGCTAAGAGAGAATTAAAAATTCTCTCCTCCAAATTTTAAAAGCGCAGATCCCCAAGTAAAACCACCGCCAAAAGCATCTAGTAAGATCAGATTTCCTTTTTTAAGTCGACCTTCTTCATAGGCATCATTCATTGCCATAGGTATAGAAGCAGCTGAAGTATTGCCATATTTTTGTACAGTGATCACACATTTTTCATCGCTTAGATTGAGTTTTTCTTGGACGGCTTTAATGATGCGTAGATTAGCTTGATGAGGAATAAAAAGATCAATTTCTTGTGCTAAAATGTTATTTTTAGCTAAAATTTCTACAACATCATTACTAAGCGTGTTTACTGCTATTTTAAAAACTTCATTGCCTTTCATTTGCATAGAAAGTGTTTGACATAGGCTTGATTTTTGCGATCTTTGAGTCATTAAAAGATCTCCATAATTACCATTGCTTGCAGTATGTACATCAAGGATATGATTTTCATTATCCAAACTTACAACTCCAGCACCTGCACCGTCTCCAAAGAGTATGCAAATACTTCTGTCATTGTAATCCATAATTGAACTTGTTTTTTCAGCTCCTATGATTAAAACATTTTTTTTCAAACCACTTTCTACTAAGGCTTTAGCTTGTTCAAGCAAATAGATAAAACCAGAACAAGCTGCTGAAATATCAAAAGCGCTAATATTTACAAGTCCTAAATTTGAAGCAATTTTACAAGCCGTTGAAGGCATAGTAAAATAATCAGGACTTAAAGTAGCTACAAGAATCGCATCAATATCTTCAGGTTTTAAATTTGCTCTTTCTATGGCTTTTAATGCAGCTTTTGTGCCCAAATCGCTAGTATTTTCATTTTCACTAGCAATGCGCCTTTCTTTAATACCTGTGCGTCTAGTGATCCATTCATCGGTGGTATCTACCATTTTTTCAAGATCAGCATTGCTTAAAATTTTTTCTGGAATATAAGAAGCTATACTTTTAAGACTGGCTTTAAGCATTGTATTTCCCAAGTTCATTTTCTATAAATTTATTGATATGAGATTGGCTAAAATTTATAGCTTGAAAAATTGCATTTTTAATAGCTCTAGAATCGCTTTTTCCATGACTTATGATCACGCAGCCATTAACTCCAAGAAGGGGTGCTCCGCCATATTCTTGCCAATCTGTGTGTTTTTTTAATTTTTTAAAAGATGGCTTCATAAGTAAAGCACCTATTTTAGAAATAAAAGATTGCTTTACTTCGTTTTTTAGAAGTTGAAAAATAGCTGTTGCCACACCTTCACAAGCCTTTAAGATAACATTTCCATCAAAACCATCGCAGACTAAAACATCTATTTCACCATTGAAAATATCTCTACCTTCAGCATTACCTATAAAATTTGGAATTTTTTTCATAAGCTGATGACTTTCTTTGGTAAGTTCATTACCTTTGCATTCTTCTTCACCATTAGAAAGTAAAGCAAGGCGTGGTTTTTGAATTTGCATGATTTCTCTAGCATAAACTTCACCCATTATGGCAAATTGAAATAAATTTTCAGCTTTACAATCTGTATTAGCTCCAACATCCAAAAGTAAAGTTTTGTTAACGATATTTGGCATTAAAGTGGCAATAGCAGGTCTTGAAATACCTTTAAGTCTTCCAAGCCTTAAGGTAGCCAAAGACATACTTGCTCCACTATGACCCGCTGAAACTACAGCATCTACTTTTTTTTCTTTTAATAAATTAATAGCTTTGTATATGGTTGTTTCTTTATTTTTTAAAGCATCTGTGGCATTTTCATTCATCGAAAAAATTTCACTAGCTTCTTCGTATTGTATATATTGTTCTAATTTTTTTGGTATTAAAGGTTTTAGAATTTTAGAATTTCCCACTAAGATAGCGTTAAAAGGTTTTGCTTCTAGTGCCTTTAAAACGCCTTCTATAATGGGTTTTTCTCCAAAATCACCACCCATTGCATCAATGGCAATGTTAATCATTGATTTTAATATTCCTTAGTTGTTGGATTCGCACGGTGAGGCATTTTGTAGCTTCCATCTTTGTCTTTTATAGGCATAGGAAGACTAACTTTATAGTGAGTTCTGCGTTTAGCTGCACGAGTTTTGCTCACTCTTCTCTTTGGTACTGCCATTTTTTCTCCTTTATAAAATTTAATTAATTATTGCAATTTATGCAATAAAAATAATCACTCAAATAAACTTCAAGCTCGCTAATAGCAACTTCTATTAAATCAATATGTCCATCGAAAAATTCTATAGTATTGCTCAATTCGTTTGCTTCATCTTTAAAAATACCATCACTTGCAAAAAGTTCTAAATTTTCTTTAATTTCAAGTTCTAACTCAGTTCCACAACTATCACAAGGTCTATAGATAAAACCTTGCATAATAGCATTTATTTTAACAAGCTTAGGATTTATTTTTACTAAATTTCCCTCAAAAATCATATTTTCAAGATTAAGTTTAAAAGGATATTCCTTTGTATTAATCTTAGAAAAAGGGATTTTCATTTAGCAAATTTCATTTGGTTTAAAGAAAAATTCAATTTCTATTTTTGCATTTTCTAAGCTATCGCTTCCATGAACAGCATTAGCGTCAATACTCTCAGCAAAATCAGCCCTAATTGTTCCTGCTTTAGCTTCTTTAGGATTTGTTGCTCCCATTAAATCTCTATTTTTCAATACAGCACCTTCTCCTTCTAGTATAGAAACAACAACAGGACCGCTAATCATAAATTCAACCAAGTCTTTAAAAAAAGGTCTTTCTTTATGAACAGCATAAAAATTTTCAGCTTGTTCTTTACTAAGTTGAACTTTTTTCATTGCAGCGATTCTTAATCCATTGCTTTCAAAACGATCTAAAATTTTTCCTATAACACCTTTTTTAACAGCATCAGGTTTAATTATAGATAAAGTTTTTTCCATCTTTGTAATAACTCCTTATTTTAATAAAGCTTAAAATTATACTTGAATTTGTTTAAAGAAAGTTAAATTAAAAGAAAAAGCTAGGAATCTCTAGCTTTTTAATTTTTTAAAATTATGCAAAAACTGGAGTGTCCCCACTTCTCATATCAGCACCAATATTATCACGACTTGGTTGTCCTGATTCTACAGCACTCCAAACTATACATCCATCTGTTGGGCAAGCACTAGCACAAGCTGGTTGATCATTATGTCCTACGCATTCAACGCATTTGTTTGCATAGACATAATATCTATCTTCACCTTCTGGATTGTTAGTATCATCAACGATAGCATTCACTGGACACTCATCAATACAAGAACCACAAGCAATACATATATCTGTAATTTTTACAGCCATTTTTTCTCCTTATTTAATATTAAGATTTAAAAGATTTTAGCATAAAATTCTTAAATAAAGTAAATTTTGATAATCAAAAATTTACCTTATTTGATAATAATTATAACTTTTTTAAATTTTTAATATTATCTTAGATATTTAAAAAAAAATAAAGATTTAAACGATATAATTTCGTTATCAATAAAATTTATTATTTAGGAGAAAATATGATAGTTACTAAAAAAGCTTTAGATTTTACTGCTCCAGCGGTATTAGGAAACAATGAAATTGTTCAAGATTTTAATCTTTATAAAAACATAGGTCCAAAAGGAGCGGTAGTATTCTTTTATCCAAAAGATTTTACTTTTGTTTGTCCTTCAGAAATTATAGCTTTTGACAAAAGATATCAAGAATTTAAAAACCGCGGTATTGAAGTAATTGGAATTTCAGGAGATAATGAATTTTCACATTTTGCTTGGAAAAATACTCCAGTAAATCAAGGTGGTATTGGTCAGGTTAAATTCCCACTTGTTGCTGATTTAACTAAGCAGATTGCTAGAAATTTTGATGTACTTTATGCAGAAGCAGTTGCCCTTCGTGGTTCGTTCTTGCTTGATGCTGATGGAACAGTTCGCCATGCTGTGGTTAATGATTTACCACTAGGTAGAAATATAGATGAAATGTTAAGAATGGTTGATACTATGCTTTTTACAAATGAGCATGGTGAAGTTTGTCCTGCAGGATGGAATAAGGGCGATGAAGGTATGAAAGCTAACCCTAAAGGCGTGGCTGAATATCTTGGCAAAAACGAAGCTAAACTTTAATTTCTTAGTATAAAGCCTCTTTACGAGGCTTTTTCTTCATTTTTATTCTTTAATTGAAATTCATAAATTTTCTACTATAATTTTACACACATATTAAAATTTTTATTTAGGCTAAAATATGGCAGGCGAAGATCAAGAAAAAACAGAAGAACCCACGTCCAAAAAGATAGAAGATGCGCGTAAAGAAGGTAATGTTCCAAAGTCTCAAGATGCGGCAGCTATTGTAACTTTGATAATTGGAGTAACTATAACTTTATTTATGATGAGTTTTATGGGCGAGAGAATTGTAAATTTATATAGATACTATCAAAGTTTTATTGGTGTTGAATTTGATTTGCGTATTATTCAAGCCATTATGATTAAAAGCATTTTTGAGGTTTTAATTATTCTTGCACCTATTGTTTTAAGTATTATGATTGCTGGGGTTTTGGGAAATATTATGCAATTTGGTTTTATTTTTACAACTAAACCTATTATGCCAAATTTAGGAAAAATCAATCCTCTAAAAGGTTTAAAAAACCTTTTTTCATTGAAAAAAATTGTTGAAAGTATAAAAATTATTTTAAAAGTGGGTATTGTTTTTACTATAGCTTTTATAGTTTTACTTAAATTTATGCAAGAGCTTCCAAGAGTTGAGCTTTATACTATGGTTGCACAGCTTACTTGGCTAAGAGACAGAGCTATTGTTTTAGCAGCTATTGTTATAGTTGCTTTTTTAATTATTGCTGTTTTAGATGTTTTTTTGGTGCGTTTTCAGTATTTTAAAGGTTTGCGTATGAGCAAACAAGAAATAAAAGATGAGTATAAACAAATGGAAGGAGATCCTCAGGTTAAAGGTAGAATTCGTAGACTTCAAATGGAAGCTGCGCGTCGTCGTATGGTTCAAGATGTTGCAGGTGCGGATGTGGTGATCACAAACCCAACGCATTATGCCGTAGCTATTCGTTATGATACAGGTAAAGAACAAGCCCCTAGGGTTGTTGCCAAAGGAGTGGATTTTCTCGCTCTTCGCATAAAACAAGTAGCCTATGAAAATAATGTTGTAGTTTATGAAAATCCTCCTTTAGCAAGAGAGCTTTATAAAGCTTGTGATGTTAATGATCTTATTCCTAGGGAAATGTTTAAAGCTGTAGCTGAGGTGCTAGGATTTGTTTATAATACAAATAATAAGAGTCGTTTAGCTGGTCAAGTAAAAAAAGGAAACTAAAACTTTTAAGGTGCTTTAGTTCCTATTTTGTTAATAAGCTCAAGAACCGATTTTTGAGTACTTGTATCTGCTGTATCGACTTTAAAATATATTTCTACTCTATTATTTTCTAGAGTTTGTGGATTTCCATTGATGGGATTATTAAGCCCGTAGCTTTTAATGCTAATATTTTTCAAATTTGCTCCACCTTCTATAAAATATTTTAATACATTTTCCGCTCTTTGGTAGGCGAGTTCATAACTTCTTATAATAGAGTCGCTATTGTCTGTATAGCCTCTAATTTCTATTTTTGCTTGAGGTGGCAAATATGTTGTTAGCTCAGCCATACGTTTTAAATAATCTTGTATATCAGCTGAAACGATTTGAGCACTACCTCTTTCAAATTCAACTTTAGATGGAAGGTTAAGAGCAACCTGATTATCGCTTTGATCTAGAGCTGCTTGAAGACGTTTGATAGTTTCTTGCTGTGTCATAGTCATTTGTTTTAACGATTTGAGTTCATCGCTTTCTTCTTTTGCTGCGCCTTTATATTTTTCTTGGGTTTTAGCTTCTTCTTTGACTGTTTGAGTAGAGGTGTAATCAAAGATTTTAACAAATTCAGTTTTTAAAGCCTCTACTTTAGCAGGGTTTGTTTTAGAAATTGCCCAAAGAGCAATAAAAAGTGCCAAAAGCAAACTTAGAAAGTCTGCATAAGGCACAGCCCATTTTTCACCTGCTGGACATTCTGGGCATTTATGTTTTTTAGCCATTTTTAACCTTTGTCAAATTGTGAAATTCTTGGATCATCGTGACTTAAGAAGTTAAAAAGTTTAGCTTCTAAATCTCTAGGATTAGCACCTTCTGCAATTCCTTTTATAGCTTCAGTAATAACAATTTGCTCTTTTACAAGATCCATTCCATTAGCTTTTAATTTTTTCCCCCAAGGAGCAAAAAGTGCATAAGCGCCAAAAATTCCCGTAACTGTAGCTGTGAAAGCACCTGAAATACCCGCTGCCATTGCTTGAGGATTGTCTAGCAATTTAAGAGCTAGAATAAGACCAAAAACCGCTCCAACAAGCCCCATGGTAGGGCAAGTTTCTCCAAATACTATCCAATATTCTGCGCATTCTTTATAATGCTCTTCAAGTTGTTCGGTTTGTATTTCCATGCTTTCGTGAATTTCTTCAAAGCTTTTACCATCTACAAGCATCATCATAGCATTTTTTAAAAATTCATTTTCAATCTCACTGGTTCTTGATTCTAACGCTAAAAGACCATCTCGTCTTGCAATAATAGCAAATTCTATTAACTGGGCTATCCTTTCGGGTAAATTTACTCCAGAACCTTTAAAAACAACTTTGAGTTCTTTGTAGGCTGCTTTTACAATTTTTTTATGCGTAGAAGTCATTGCGCAAAATGCAGCTGTTGGCATAACTATGAGAAAGGAAGAAAGATGCACAACATGCAAAGGATTGCCTCCCTCTAGTATATCTCCTACCGAAATACTAGTAACTGCAAGCACCATTCCTAATATGGTTGAAAGATCCATTAATTATCTCCTTGATTATTTTAAATCGCCCCAATTTTTGGCGATACTTGAACTTGTTTTTAATTTTACTTTTAATTTTACTATATTTTCCATAATATCTCTAGTTTTTTTTACAAAATTTTCACACAAATCGTCTTTTACTTCAAAAATTAATTCATCGTGAATTTGCAAAATAAGCTTTTTGTCTTCATTTAATTCTTTATTGATTTCTAGCATTGCAAGTTTGATTACATCAGCCGCTGAGCCTTGTAAGATTGAATTAATGCTTTCTCTTTCATACATGGCAATTTGCATAGGTTTTGCGTTTTCAAAATCAAAATAACGCTTGCGACCGCTTAAAGTAGTGATAAAGCCATTTTGTTTAGCTTCGTTTTTAACTTTTTCAAAATATTTCTTAATGCTAGTAAAATTTTCAAAATATTTTTCTATGTAAGATTTGGCTAAATTAGCTTCTATTTTTAAATTTTGACTTAAGGTTTTATAACCCATACCATAAATAAGTCCAAAATTTATACTTTTTGCAACACTTCTGGTTTCATAATTGCTTTCACCAAAAATCATTATTGCTGTTCTTGCGTGTATATCTTCATCATTGGCAAAAGCATTTAAAAGTTTTTCATCTTCGCTAAAATGTGCAAGCATTCTAAGTTCGATTTGAGAATAATCAAGAGAGATAAAACTAAATTCATCTTTAGCTACAAAGCAAGATTTATAATCTTTTGCATATTGTCCGTGTGCAGGGATGTTTTGCAAATTTGGATCCTTAGATGAAAGACGTCCTGTAGCGGTTCCAGTTTGTAAAAAACTTGAATAAATGCGTGAATTTTTATCTTTTAACGCTAGTTTTAACAAAGGTTCGCAATAAGTGGAATAAAGCTTGGCAAGTTCTCTATAATCTAAAATTTTAGCAATTACAGGATGTTTATCTAAAAGTATATTTAAAACTTTTTCATCGGTAGAATATCCTGTTTTTCCTTTTTTTCCGCTTGGGAGTTTGAGTTTTTCAAAAAGTATATCACCCATTTGTTTAGGTGAATTTAGATTAAATCTATCCTCGCAAAGAGTATAAATTTCTTCACTTAAATTTTTGATTTCATTTTCAAATTTTTTCATAAGGATTTCAAGTGCATTTGTATCAAGCTTTATGCCATTTTCTTCCATCATCATAATGATTTTAATGAAATCAAATTCACAGTTTTTAGCAAGTTCTAATAAAGGAGTTTCAAGATTTTTTAAAAAATAAAGATAAAATCTTAAAGTGATATAAGCATCTTCTGCAGCGTATTTACAAGCTTTTTCAAGTTCTACACTTGCAAAATTTTCTCCTTTTTTAACAAGGCTTTCAAAATGCAAGGTTTCGTAATTAAAAAGTCTTAAGGCTAAATCATCCATATTTACTCTTAAAGAAGGATTTTTAAGCCATGCTAAAATCATTGTATCTGCGTATTTTTGAGGTAAATTTAAGTCAAAATTGTTTTGAATGATTTTAAAATCATATTTGAGATTGTGCCCTATAACAAAATGATTAAAGATTACTTCTATAGCTTTTTTGGCACTTTGCAATGAGATTTGCTCACCTACTCCAAGATAATTATGAGTTAAAGGCACGTAAAAGGCTTCATTTTCATTCATGCAAAAACTAAAACCAACAATTTTTGCTTCTTTAGTATCAAGTCCTGTGGTTTCGGTATCAAAAGCAATAATACTTTCTTTATCAAGGGTATTTAAAATTTCAAAAAGTTTGTTTTCATCTTGTACTAAAGTGGCTTTAAAACCTAAATTTTTATCTTTATTATCAGGATTTTGACGCAGTTTTTTAAGCAAAGTATTAAGTTCGTAATGTTCTAAAATTTCAAGTATTTTTAAAAGAGGTTCTTCATCAGGATAAGTGGCTTTTTCTATGAGATTTTGTACTTCTAAATTGTCATACAAAGAAGCTAATTTTTTGCTTAAAAATGCATTTTCCTTACCCTCTAAAAGCAAGTTACGACTTCTTTCGTTACGTACTAGGGTTAAATTTTCATAAATTCCTTCTATGCTGCCAAATTCATCAAGCAAGGTTTTAGCTCCTTTTGCACCTATACCTTTAACGCCTGGAATATTATCAGAACTATCCCCACAAAGAGCTAAAAAATCTCTGATTTGATTAGGTTTTACTCCGTATTTTTCTAAACACGCTGCTTCATCATAGTCGTTTTTAGAAATAGGACTGTAAATGCTTGTTTTACCATCTTTTATGAGTTGATAAAGATCTTTATCTTGAGTGATAATACGTACAAAAATATCTCTATTTTCACAAGTTTTTACAAAAGAAGCAATGATATCATCGGCTTCATAACCTTCCCTAGAAACGCTTATGAAACCCATTTTTTCTATCATCTTTATGCAAATTGGAATTTGTTCTAGAAGTTCAGGTGGCGGTGGAGTGCGATTTTGTTTATAGTTTGGATCAATTTCGCTACGAAAAGTTTTTCCTTTGGAATCTAATGCAAAAACAATATAATCACTTTTATATTCATTTTTTAAGCTATAAATAAAATTTGCAAAACCGCTAATCATTCCACTAGCTTGTCCTTGTGAATTTTTAAAACCTTTTAATGCGTAGTAAAGTCTGAAAAAAAATCCAAAAGTATCAATAATAGTTAAAGTTTTCATAATAATTTCTTCTTTTGATAAAATATATTTTTTGGTTATATTATTTCAAAATTTTGCTTAAAATGTCTCGAAATTTAAAGATATTTAAGCGAAAATACTTCAATTTTTAGTCATAATATCGAGTAGAGTAAAAATTTTATATGAATAATGTAAGGAAAATGTAATGACAAATCAGCAAATTGATGGAATTGCAGATAAGAATTTTAACACACCTGAAGGTAGAAAAGTTTTTAAAAAGCAGTTTTTTCTTGCTGGTTGGGAACTGCTATGGAATATGCAGATTTTGCACTTTATGGTTTAGCAGCTGCAACAATTTTTTCAGAAGTATTTTTTCCTGAGCAAACTCCAGTAATTGCACTTTTGCTTAGTTTTGTAACTTATGGCATAGGTTTTATTGCAAGACCTATTGAGGCTTTGTTTTTTGGTCATTTAGGTGATAAACACGGAAGAAAAAATGTTATGATGGCTACAATAGCTTTAATGGGAATTTCAACTACTCTGATAGGTTTTATCCCAAGTTATGCAGTGATTGGTGTTTGGGCGCCTATTTGTTTGGTTGCATTACGTTTTATGCAGGGTTTTGGCGCAGGAGCTGAACTTTCAGGTGGAACAGTTATGCTAGGAGAATATGCTCTTAGCAAGAGAAGAGGGCTTGTTTCTTCTGTGATTGCCTTAGGATCAAATAGTGGAACTTTGCTTGCGTCTTTTGTATGGCTTTTGATGGTACAAATGGATGAAGCAAGTTTTAAAGAATGGGGCTGGAGAGTTCCTTTTATGGGAAGTATTTTAATCGCTCTTTTTGCTGTATATATTCGTTTTCATGTCAAAGAAACCCCTGTTTTTGAAAAGCAAAAAAATGAAATGATGAAATTGCGTCTTAATAACGAAAAGCATATGAAAAAAGATGAAAGAAGTTTTTGGCAAAGAAGTCGTGCTTTTTGGACTATGGTGGGCTTAAGAATAGACGAAAATGGACCTTCTTATCTTGCGCAAGGTTTTATTGTAGGTTATGTGACTAAAATTTTACTTTTAGACAAATCAGTAGCTACTACAGCAGTGATGATAGCTTCATTGGTAGGGTTTTTAGTTATTCCTTTGGCAGGTTATTTAAGTGATAAATTTGGAAGATGTATTACTTATAGAATGTTTTGTTTGCTTTTAATGATTTATGCTTTTCCTGCTTTTATGCTTTTAGATAGTAAAAATGAAATTATTGTGATTTTAACTATTATTGTAGGTATGTCTTTAGCATCTTTAGGGATTTTTGGTGTGCAAGCGGCTTGGGGTGTGGAGCTTTTTGGGGTAAAAAACCGTTATACAAAAATGGCTTTTGCTAAGGAGCTAGGTTCTATTCTTTCAGGAGGAACAGCGCCTATGGTGGCTTCTGCTTTGCTTGCATATTATGGCGCTTGGTGGCCTATCGCGACATATTTTGTATTAACTGCAGGTATAGGTTTTGTGACTACATTTTTTGCGCCAGAAACTAGAGGTAGAGATTTAAATAAAATAGAAGATGCGATATGAGACTTATCTTAGACACGGACATAGGCAATGCTATTGCAGGAGCAAATACTGATGATGGTTTAGCACTTGCTTTGATTTTGTCATCTAAAGAAATCAAACTTGAAATGCTAAGCACAGTTTGCGGTAATGTTCCAAGCCTTGTTGCCTATAGTGTGGCTAAGGATTTATTTAAACGTTTAAATTTAAATATCCCCGTTTATTTGGGAGCGAATGAAGCCCTAAAAGAACCAAGTAAAGCTTGGCGTCAAAGACTTGATGAAAGTGTTAAAAATTTTAAACTTGAATATCTTTGGGAAAATATAAAAAGTCCTGAAATTTTAGAAAATATAAATCCTGATGCGATTTTTAAAATGGGTGAGTTGGTGAGTAAAAATCCTAAAGAAATTTCTATTTGTGCGATAGGACCTTTGACAAATATCGCTATGACTATGAAAATTTTTAAAGATTTTGATATAAATCTTAAAGAGCTTTTTATTATGGGCGGCAGTTTTGATATGCCTTATTACACTAAAGATACAAATTTTGGTTTTGATCCTGAGGCGGCTAGTATAGTGCTAAATTCAAGAGCTAAAATTACACTCATACCTTATAATGCAACCATGCAGACTTTATTAACACACGAGGATTTAAAAGAGTTGCAAGGTAAGAATATTTTATGTGATTTTATCGTTGAAACTTTAGGTGTTTGGATTGATTATGCCTCTAAAACACGTGGTACAAAGGGAACTTGGATACATGATGCTTTAACGATAGCTTACGCATTAGATTCTAGTATTGCAGATTTTGATGAGTGTTATGCTGATGTTATTTGCGATAGTTCTTTGGCAAGAGGTATGAGTTGGCGTTGTTTTAAAGAACCAAAAATGAGTATGGGGGTGGATTTAAGCACTAAAAATTGTGTTAAAATTCTAAAAAATGTAGACAATGCAAAGCTTTTAAAACTTATAAAAGAGAGGTTTTTAAAAGGAGTTTGCTATGAAAATTATGAAAGCATAACGACTTAATTTTCCAAGTAAGATAAAAAATATAGTTTTTAAAAAAGAATATTTCGCAAAACCAAGTCCCAAGGCAAAAAGATCTCCTACTAAAGGTAAAAAAGTAAAAAAAGCAAATATACTTCCAAATTTAGCAAAATTAGCATTGAAATTTTCTAATTTTTTTAAGGATTTGCTAAAGTATTTTTCTAAAATTTTTTCTTTTCCAAAATACGCTAAAGCATAAGTACTTAAACTTCCTAAGGTATTACCCAAAGTGGCTACGATAAGTACCAAATTCGGAGTAAAATCAAGTTTTATAAAGCCTAAAACAAAGGCTTCACTTGCTAAGGGTAATAGTGTGCTTGAAAGAAAACACACCATGAAAAGCCCCAAATAGCTAATATCATTATATAAAAAATCAAACATAAAATTATGATTTTTGTGTATTTTTAAGCTCTAAGTCTAGATAATATCCTGTGTAAGAACAGGTTTTTTTGTGTTCTTTAGCGACTTTTTCCACGCTTCCTGTGCTTATAACTTTTCCACCTTTAACTCCACCTTCAGGCCCCATATCGATGATATAATCAGCATTTTTAATCACATCTAAATTATGTTCTATCACAAAAACAGAATTTTTAAGATCAACCAAATGTTGTAAAACTAAGATGAGTTTATTGACATCTTCAAAATGCAGTCCTGTTGTAGGTTCATCAAGTATATAAAGCGTTTTTCCTGTATCGCTACGGCTTAGTTCTTTAGCAAGTTTGATTCTTTGTGCTTCACCTCCACTTAAGGTGGTGGCATTTTGTCCTAGAGTTAGATAATCTAAACCCACTTTTACTAGAGTATCTAATTTTTGTTTGATTTTAGGAACGGCTGTAAAAAATTCACTCGCTTCTAAAACACTCATATTTAAAATTTCACTGATATTTTTGCCTTTATATTTAATTTCTAGCGTGGCATCATTGTAGCGTTTGCCCCCGCAAGTATCACAAACTACCATAACATCAGGTAAAAAATGCATTTCTATTTTGATTTCTCCATCTCCGCTACATTTCTCACATCTTCCACCCTTGACATTAAAAGAAAAGCGTCCGGCTTTATAACCACGCATTTTGGCTTCTTTAGTGGCGGCAAAAAGATTTCTGATTTCATCCATAGCACCTGTATAGGTGGCAGGATTTGAACGTGGTGTGCGCCCAATTGGGCTTTGATCAAGATAAATGACTTTATCAAGTTTTTCAAGTCCTTCTATTTGTACTCCGCCAAGTTTTTTAACTTTTTTCGCACGGTTTAATTCCTCTTGTGCAAAAGGAAGTAGGGTTTGAAGTATCAAAGAGCTTTTTCCAGAACCTGAAACTCCTGTTATAGCGACTAAATTTTGCAAAGGAAATTTTACGCTTAAATCTTGGATATTGTTAATATTTACATTTTTAAGCTCAAGCCATTCTTTCTGTGTTCTGTTTTGAAGTTGTGAAATTTGTTTTTTACCATTCATATAAAGTGCAGTTTCGCTTTTGCTTTTTAAAAGTTCTTTATAAGTTCCACTAAATACAACCTCACCCCCAAATTTTCCTGCTTTTGGACCAATATCTACAATAAAATCTGCTTCTTCTATGGTCATTTTATCATGCTCTACGACAATTAGGGTATTGCCCTTTTGTTGTAAATTTCTTAAAGTTTTAATCAGTTTTGCAGTATCTCTTTCATGAAGTCCTATGCTAGGCTCATCTAAGACATACATCACTCCGCTTAAACCACTGCCAATTTGTGAAGCTATGCGGATTCTTTGTGCTTCACCCCCACTAATCGTTCTTGCATCGCGCCCTAAAGAAAGATAACCTAGCCCCACATCATACAAGAAAAACAATCTTTCGTTGATTTCTTTTAGGATAGGTTTAGAAATAAGTTTTTGTTGCTCGCTTAAATAAGAAAAATTTTTCTCATCTGTAAAAAAGGCCGTACTATCTTCTATGCTCATATCTAAAATTTCACCCAAGCTTTTTTTTGCTACTTTCACGGCTAAACTTTCAGGTTTTAAACGATGCCCACCGCAGTCTTTACAAATTTTTTCACTCATATATTCGGCTAAATCTTTTTCATCTTTTAGCATTTCATAAGCCATTTTAACCACGCCTTCAAAAGTGCGTTTTAGGCGATTTCTTTTCCAAAGAAATTCTATAGTTTTGGCATTACCATACAATACAAGACGTTTTTGTACTTCGTTTAATTGCATAAAAGGTATTTTGATAGGAATTTCATTTTGTTCGCAAAAGGCGATTAGGAATTTATAATAATAACTTTTATTAAAACCATACATGATTTTAACAGCACCGTTTTCGAGACTTAAATTTTCATCGATGATTTTTTTCATATCTAAAGTATAACGAATTCCAAGTCCATCGCAAGCTTCACATGCTCCTTTTGGAGAATTAAAAGAAAAGCTTAAAGGCTCAAGTGGAACAAAGGAAATTTTACAATCAAAACAAGCTGAATGCTCGCTAAAATGATAGTGTTTATTAAGGTTTATTTCCTCATGATTTAAAACTTCTATTTCTATTTCTCCAAAGCTTTCCTGTAAACCTTTTTCTATATCGCTTGCAAGACGAGAAAGTAAATCTTCTTGAATTTCAAGTCTATCTATGACAAGTTTAATGGTGTGTTTTTTGGTTTTGGCTAGTTCAATTTCTTCATCAAGTCTTACCAAAACTCCATCAATTTGAGCTCTTACATAGCCTTTGTTGCGTAAATTTTCAAGCAAATCTGCATAAGTTCCTTTTTTTTCTCGTATGAGTGGGGCGTAGATGATGATTTTTGCACCTTTTGGAAATTTTAAAATTTCACTGACTATATCACTTACACTCATAGATGAAATTTTTTGTCCACATTGATGACAATGTTGAATGCCAACTCTTGCGTATAAAAGTCTTAGATAATCATAAATTTCAGTGATGGTTCCTACAGTAGAGCGTGGATTTTTAGAAGTAGTTTTTTGATCTATGGCAATGGCTGGAGTTAAACCTTCGATTTTATCGACATCAGGTTTGCCTACCTTATCTAAAAATTGTCTGGCGTAAGCACTTAAACTTTCTATATAACGGCGTTGTCCTTCAGCATAAAGAGTTCCAAAAGCAAGGGTTGATTTTCCACTTCCGCTCAGTCCTGTAAAAACAATGAGTTTGTTTTTGGGAATTTCAAGGTGGATATTTTTTAGGTTATTTTCTCTTGCGCCAATGATTTTTATGGTATCGTTCATAGTCTTTCCTAAACATTAAATAAATTTAAGATTTTAGCATAATAATATTAAAAGAACTTGGATAAATCCAAGTTAAAAATTTATAAAATTTAGCTTATTAAGCAAAGAGTGGGTGGTTCCAAGTATTGATAAGGCATATACGCAAAGTAAAATTTTTCTATGAGCTGAAATATGCATTTTTTCTATGATTTTAATTCCTATAAAAACTCCAACCATAGAAGCTATACCTACTAGTATTCCTTTATGAATAACTTCAGAGTCTATAACTCCAGAATTTGAAAAAGATATAATACCAGAGACTGAAGCAAAAATAACAAAAAACAAGGATAAGGAAACAACTTTTTTACTATCATAGCCTAAAAAATAAGCTAAAATCGGAGCAATTAAAAGTCCGCCACCAATTCCCAAAGAAATAGCAAAAATACCAGTAAAAGCTCCAGCAATAAATAAAATGACATTCTTTACCCAAACGCTTCTTTGATTTTGCACAATGTTTTCTTTAATTCCAAAAGCATATTTGATAAAAAATATACAACTTACCGCCAAAAATACGCTAGTAAGAGCTACATCACTTAAAGCTTTTAAAAGCATTCCGCTAAAGCTTGCTCCTATGAGCCCTCCAAAACCTATCATAATACCATCTTTAAGATTTAGATTTTTTTTCTTATAATTAATATAAGAGCCAAAAACTGCTGCAAAAATCATTTGCAATACTGAAATTCCGATAGCATGGTGAGCACTTGCTCCAAGTGCGAACATAGAAGGAACGATAATCATACCTCCACCAATGCCAAAAAGTCCAGAAGCAATACCTGAAATGATTCCTATGATTAGATAAGGTAAATCTGTGATTTCCATAGCTTTTCCTAAAAAATACTAAATATTTCAAATACGGAATAATTTTATCTTATTAAGCTAAGTATTATCTTAGTTTTTTATAACAATAGAATATTTTTTTTGGTAACTTTAAGCATCGTAAAAATGTTTCAAAATATTATAAAATATAAAGATTTTATAATATTTATTTTAAATTTAAAGCAAAATTTATATTTATTGATTAAAATTAATTAAGACTTTAAAAATTTTCATAAAAGTCTTAATTTTTGAAATATTTTATAAGAAAGGTAAAAGATGAGTGAAAATGATTTTTTTAGTAATTCTTTGATTTTAAAACTTACACACACTCTTCGCTCTTGGCGTTTCTAAAATTCTTTTTATCTAAATTTTTTCTTTAATATTATTTTAATTTATTTTTTTTAAAAAAAGGTTTATTATGTTTGTTAAAAATGTAAATTTTTATTATAGACAAATCCTTGAAAAATTTGAAAATTCTTATTTTGCAGAGGATTTGACCAAGGTAATTATAGGGATTGATTGTGATTATTTAGATGCTAATGAATTATCCTTTAGCGAGTTTAAGGCAAAATATTATGAAGCTTTAAGCAAGAATAAAATTTGCGACTTTGCTGGATTTTTTGGAGTTTTTAGTGCAAATTTTGTATCTTTGTTTGAAAAAATTCCACTTTCTTCTAAGAAAAATTATGATTTTCCTTTATTTTTATTTGCCAATGCTAAGGCTTATTTGATTTATGAGAAAAATAGCAAGATGTTTTTTAAATTTGGTGCTTCAAAATATTTTGAATATTTAAAAGATGATATTGAACCAATGAAAAAGAAACAAAAAAATGATTTTGAAATTTTAAATTCTTTAGAAGATGAAAAAAATGATTTTTTAAAAATGTGCGAAAAAGCCAAAGAATATCTTTTAAGTGGAGATATTTTTCAAGTGGTCTTAAGTAAGCAACTTTGTATCAAACATCAAGTAAATGCTTTTGATTATTATGAGAGTTTAAGTGCTTTAAATCCAAGCGCTTATATGTTTTATTTTCCAAGTAAATATGGTGTTGTTTTGGGTTCTTCTCCAGAGTTTTTATTGAAAATTAAAAAAAGAGAGATTTATTTAGCCCCTATTGCTGGAACTAGAAATTTGGAAAATAACTGTGATCTTTTAGCTTTAGAAAAAGATCTTTTAAGTGATGAAAAAGAACTTAGTGAACATAAGATGCTTGTAGATTTAGCAAGAAATGATGCTTCTAAATTTGGCACTCAAACAAGAGTGGAAAATCTTTTTTCTATTATTAAAAATAAATTTGTAATGCACATAGTGAGTGAAGTGTATGCCAATATGAAAGAAGATGCGAGTATTTTTGATGTGATTGAAGCAGTTTTTCCAGCGGGAACTTTAAGCGGAGCTCCTAAAATAAGAGCTTTAGAGATCACTAGCGAGCTTGAAGATTGCGATCGTGGAATTTATGGTGGTGCGGTAGGATTTTTAAATTTTAACGAAGACATAACTTTAGCGATTTTAATCCGTTGCACTTTTTTTACTCAAGATAAGGCTTATTTGGCAAGTGGGGCGGGTATTGTTTTGCAAAGTGAGAGTCAAAAAGAATATGCAGAAATTTGTGCTAAACGCAAGGCGCTTTTGGTAGCTTTTGAAAATTTAAAAAAGGAAAATCAATGATACTTTTAATTGATAATTATGATTCTTTTGTTTTTAATGTTAAAAGCATGTTAGAGCAACTCAGCAATGATGAAATTTTAGTAAGAAGAAATGATGCAATTTCTCTGAGTGAAATTAAAAATTTAAATCCTACTCATATTATTTTAAGTCCTGGTCCAAAGCATCCAAGTCAAAGTGGGATTTGTCTTGAAATTTTTAAAGCAAGGCTTAATATCCCTGTTTTGGGCATTTGCTTAGGGCATCAAGCTTTAGCTTTAGCTTTTGATTCTTTAGTGGTTAAGATGCAAGAGCCTATGCATGCAAAAAATTCTTTGATAAAACAGTGCAGGGAAAATGAATTATTTTCTAATTTGCCTTCAAATTTTAGTGTAATGCGTTATCATTCTTTAGAGGTTAAACAGCTTAGTGATGAGCTTGAAATTTTAGCCCTTGATGAAAAGGGTGTGATTATGGCTTTGGGACATAAAAATTTACCTTATTATGGTGTGCAATTTCATCCTGAAAGCTATTTTAGTGAATATGGCTTGCAACTTTTTTCTAATTTTTTAAAACAAGATATAAAAAAACCACAAAAACAAGAAAATCCTTTAAGTTTTTATTTGCAAAAAATGAGTGAAAATCATTTTTTACAAAGCGATGATTTTGAGCAAATTTGTAAGATTATTATGTCTAAAGATTATGAAATTTTACAAGTAGTGGCTTTGTTGATTTTAATCACTGAAAAGTCCTTAAATGAAAAATCTTTAAGTGCTTTTGTAAGACAAATTTTAAGATATTCTCAAACTTTTAGTGATGAGAGTGAGATGATTGATATTTGTGGAACAGGTGGAGATGGTTTTAAAAGTATCAATGTTTCTACGACTAGTGCTTTTATTTTAGCAGCTTTAGGAGTAAAAGTAGCCAAACACGGAAATCGTGCCATTTCAAGTTCTAGCGGAAGTACAGATGTGTTAGAAGCTTTAAATATAACTACTCCAAACACTTTAGAATCAGTTTTAAAACAACTAAATAATCAAGGGCTTAGTTTTTTACATGCTCCATTTTTTCATCCTTTAGTAGGAGAACTTAAAGAGATCAGATCAAGACTTGGAGTAAGAACGGTTTTTAATGTTTTAGGTCCTTTATTGCACCCTAATTTAAAGTTAAAATATCAACTTATGGGAAATTATCACGCACCTGTGCATAGGCTTTTGATAGAGGTTTTAAAAAATTTAGGACGCAAAAAAGCTTTAGTGGTAAGAGGAAATGATGGTATGGATGAGCTTAGTATTTGCGATGAAAGTAAAATTTATGAGCTTTGTGAAGGAGAAATTTTAGAGTATTCTATCTGTCCTGAACAATTTGGTTTTAAAAGAGCTTTTCATAGTGAAATCATAGGATCTAGTGCATATGACAACGCTAAAGATTTAAAAGATATTTTAAGCGGTAGAATGCAAGGGGCAAAATTTGATTTGGTAGTTTTAAATGCTATGTTTGCACTTTATACAGCCAATAAAGCAAGTTCGCCTTTAGTGGCTAAAGATATGATTTTAGAAGCCATTTATTCAGGTAAGGTTATAGAATATTTTAAGGAGTATCAAGCTTATGCTAAAGCTTAAAATTTGTGGTATTAAAGATGAAAAAAATGCCAAAGATTTAGCTTTTTTAAATATTGATTTTTTTGGATTTATTTTTGCTAAAAGTCCAAGAAGAGTGAGTTTAGAACAAGCAAGAAATTTAAGTGCAATTTTTCATGAAAAAGATAAAAAAGTTGTCGGTGTTTTTGTAGATGAAAATTTGGAACAAATTTTAAGATGTATTAAAGAAGCTAAGCTTGATGGGATACAAATTTATCGCACTATTACCAAAGAAGAATTTGAAATTTTAAAGGTGCAAAATGTTTTTGTTTGGCAGGTGATTAGTGTGGAAAATAGTTTAGATTTAAAAAGTGAAATTTTTGCTAATTTAGTACTTTTTGATGCTAAGGGAATTTTAAAGGGCGGTAATGGAATAAGTTTTGATTGGACTTTATTAAGTTCTTATACTAAAGATTTTGCATTAGCTGGAGGCATAGGTTTGGATAATGTTCATAAGGCTGTACAAACGGGAGCTAAAATTTTAGATCTTAATTCAAAACTTGAAGATGAAAAAGGCTTAAAAGATATCAACAAAATAAAACAAATTTTAAAGGAGTTGAAAAAATGAAAAAAGCGTATTATGGGGATTTTGGTGGGCAGTTTTTGCCTGAAAGTGCAATGTTTGCTTTAAATGAGCTAGAAGGTGCTTTTTTGAAATTTTCTAAAGATAAACTCTTTAAAAAAGAATTAAACGAGCTTTTAAAAACTTATGTAGGGCGTCCTACTCCACTTTATTTTGCTAGAAATTTAAGCAAAAAATATCAGCATGAAATTTATTTAAAACGCGAGGATTTAAATCATACCGGAGCACATAAAATCAATAATGCCATCGCTCAAGCCCTTTTAGCAAAAAAAATGGGAAAGAAAAAAATCATAGCAGAAACAGGAGCAGGTCAACACGGGCTTGCAACAGCCACTGCAGCAGCACTTTTAGGACTTGAATGTGAAATTTATATGGGGGCAACCGATGTGCAAAGACAGGCTTTAAATGTTTATAAAATGGAGCTTTTGGGTGCTAAAATTCATGCAGTACAAAGTGGGCTTAAAACTCTAAAAGAAGCTACTACTGCGGCTATTCAAGCTTGGGTTGGAGATATTAAAAATATTTTTTATGTGGTTGGAAGTGCGGTAGGTCCTTATCCTTATCCTAAAATGGTAATGCATTTTCAAAGTATTATAGGAAAAGAATGCAAAATGCAACTTCAAAAACTCAATAAAAAAGTAGATTATATTATCGCAGCTGTTGGAGGTGGAAGCAATGCAGCTGGGATTTTTTATGATTTTATCAAAGATGAAAATGTTAAACTTATAGGTATTGAAGCAGGGGGGCTTGGCATTGATACGTCTTATCATGCAGCGACTTTAAATAAGGGAAAAACAGGCATTATTCACGGTATGAAAACCAAGGTTTTACAAGATGATTTAGGCAATATCTTGCCTGTACATAGTGTTTCTGCAGGGCTTGATTATCCAGGAATTGGTCCTTTGCATGCTTTTTTATTTGAAAGCAAAAGAGCACAATATCATGCTATAAGTGATGAAGAATGTATACAGGCTTTAAAATTACTTTGTAAAGAAGAAGGTATTATTGCAGCGATTGAAAGCTCTCATGCTGTAGCATTTTTAGAAAAACTTTGTCCAACTTTAAAAAAGAAAAGCGTGATAGTAGTAAATCTTTCAGGCAGGGGAGATAAAGATATGCAAATGATTAGAGATTATAAAAAAGGGGTGATTTATGGTTGATTTTAGAAAATTTTATAAAGAAAATGCAAATGTGGCTTATACGGTTTTGGGTTATCCAAATCTTCAAACAAGTGAAGCTTTTTTGCAAAGATTAGATCAAAGTCCTATTGATATTTTAGAACTTGGTGTTGCTTATAGTGATCCTATTGCCGATGGTGAGATTATTGCAGATGCGGCAAAAATAGCTCTTGATCAAGGTATAGATATTCACAATGTTTTTGAGCTTTTAGCTAGGATAAAAACTAAAAAAGCTTTGGTTTTTATGGTTTATTATAATTTAATTTTTTCTTATGGCTTGGAAAAATTTGTGAAAAAAGCAAAATCTTTAGGGATTTGTGCTTTGATTGTGCCTGAATTGAGTTTTGAAGAAAGTGATGATTTAATTAAAGAGTGTGAAAGATATAATATAGCTTTAATTACACTTGTAAGCGTTACAACCCCTAAAGAAAGGGTTAAAAAGTTAGTAAAACATGCTAAAGGTTTTATTTATTTATTAGCAAGCATAGGTATTACAGGTACAAAAAGCGTCGAAGAAGCAATCTTACAAGATAAAGTAAAAGAAATCAGATCTTTTACAAATTTGCCTATTTTTGTAGGCTTTGGCATTCAAAATAATCAAGATGTAAAAAGAATGAGAAAAGTTGCTGACGGAGTGATTGTGGGAACTAGCATAGTAAAGTGTTTTAAACAAGGAAATTTGGATATAATAATGAAAGATATTGAAGAAATTTTCAAAAAATAAAATTTTAAAACATATTTTTATTTTATATTTACTATAATTTTAAATTAAGTTTTTTATAAAGGTGGTAGTTATGTTAAAGATTCTTGAGTATTCCATCACTCATTTTTGCGAGCATATCTTAAGACTTCGCATTGAAGCAGCTCAAGATATAAGCGGTGAACTTTATGGAGCGAGTATTCCTATCATGGGCAAAAGCGAAGGAGAATGTAATTTTTATTTATTTTTTCCAAAAGAATTTTTAAAAAAAATTGCAGAAATTTTAATTAATGATGAAAAATTTAAAGAAGATGACTGGTGCGATTTAACTAAAGAATGTGCCAATCAGATTATAGGTTATGCTAAAAATTTGTTAAATGATGCCAAGGGTGATGACGAGTATAAACTCGGAATTCCGGAATATTTAGGAAAAGTTGATTTTTCTGAAATAGTTCTAGATGAAGCTTTAACTTATAAATTTGAAAATTGTTATTTTAGAATAGGATATTGCAAATAATGAGCGATGATATAGAGTTTAACATTCATCATGGGCTTTTACAATCTTATGAAGATATCTTAGATATTACAGTAGATTTTGTAAGCGAGCTTGGAACTACAAATATGAGTGTAGCGGAGCTTTTAAAACTTGAAGTAGGTTCGGTTATTGATCTTGAAAAGCCTGCTGGAGAAAGCGTTGAGCTTTATATCAATAAAAGAATTTTTGGCAAAGGCGAGGTTATGGTTTATGAAAAAAATCTCGCTATAAGAATTAATGAAATTTTGGATTCTAAGACTGTGCTTCAATACTTTAAAAAAGAAATTTAAATGAGATTGCTAGTATTATTTTTTTTAATTTTACCTTTATATAGTGTTGAGCTGATTAGTTTTAATATCTACGATAGAAATGATCGAGTAGATTTAATGCTTTCTTTTGATAATGCCTATAATGGCAAGATTTCTCAAAAAAAAGAAAAAAATTTAACTCTTTTAACTTTTAGTGATTTAACGTATTCTAAAGATGAATTAAAAGAACTTAACTCTCAACTTGTAGATAAAATTAGTATTAGTTCTAAAAATAATAATACCTATATTATGCTACAAAACAAACAAAATATTAATTTAGAACTTAGCTCTATCAATGATAAATTTGGAGTAAGGATACGAGCTATAGAGCAAGGAAAAGCAAATATCGAATCTGTACCTACAACTACTGTGAATAATTCTCAAGAATTAATGCCTAAACCAAAAAGTACAAGTTTAGAAGGGTATGATTATACAAATTATATCTTAGTAATGCTAGTTTTAGTTATTTTGTTAATAGTGCTTTGGTGGTTTAAAAAGACTATGGTTTATAAAAATAACAATGTTTCTAGAGATTTTACTATGATTTTCCAAAGATTTTTAGATAAAAATAATCAACTTGTTATTTTTGATCACGCTAATAAACGTTATACAATGATAATAGGTAATTCCAATGTGCTTTTAGAAAGTGTTGAAATTCCAGAGGAACAAATAATAAAACATACAGAAAAAACAGAGAAAAATTTTGATTCTTTTTTTGAAGAGAATAAAAAAAGAATTCAAAATCTTATAGAGCAGCGTCAAAAAGGTAAAAAATCTTAAATTTTTTGATTGATTGCTAATGCTATGGTAGCTGGTTTTGCAATTTTTTTGAGCTCATCTTTGGGTAAATTAAGAATTTTGTTTTCTTGATATATATAAAGAGTATTGTTTGCAAAAGCAAAATCAATCTTATCTTCATTTGTGCTTAAAGTTTTAGCTAGGCACAAAATAAAATTAAGCCATGAAATGGTATGAATATTGGGTAAAAGTTGTTTATAGGGTTCAAGATTATAAGGGTTAACTTTTTTTCCATTAAGCTTAATAATGCTAGCAATTAAAGCTTTTTCTTTATGTGAAAATCCATAATTTAATCCACCTAGTACAAAATGAGCAGAGTGTTCATTAGCAAAATAGAAATTTAAATATTCTCCAATATGGCATAATTTAGCAGCATTTAGTAAAGTATGCTTATAGTTATCGTTAAGTTTATGAAGATTTTTAAGGGTTGTAAAAATTTGCAGAGCAAAATGTGGAGTTTTATTTTTTTGTTTTGATTGTAAAAATTTATCTTGTAAACATTTTAAACTAGGATTAAAATTTGGTGGAAAAGTGATTTTAGGACGAAGTAAATCTTGCAAATAAACTCCTTCTCTGATTCCAACCCCACTCGTGATAACTTGTTTGGCTTTTATTTTTTCCGCAATCTTTAAAAAAATAAATATACCCTCTTTAATGGTATCAAAACGATCCTTTTTTATGCCAAAATTGATTAAAGAGTCTAAGTTTGAATTAAAAATTTTTAAAATATGCCCTTTTTCTTCATCTAGCATATAGCGAAAATCATGTAAATTTTTCAGTGGATAGGAATTTTTTTGCATGATGGAATTAGATATTGCTCTTAAGCTTCCACCTATTGCAATAAGGTTTTGATTGCAAAATTCTTTAGGAATTTGTTCTAAAATTGGTTTTATAAATTCTTCTAAAGAATCCATTTTTCCAGTATCATAGAACAATTCTTTTAGCCTAACAGTGCCAATATCAAGAGATATGCAAGAAATAATTCTATTATTTTTTATTAAACACAATTCACTAGAACCACCACCTATGTCTAAAGTGGTTCCATCTTTAAAAGGACTTAATAAATTTAGAGCTGCAAGACCACCTAAGTAACTTTCGCTTTTTCCATCTATACAGCGTATATTTAAAGACAGATTATCTTTGATTCTTTTAATGAAATTTTTTGAATTTGGGGCATCTCTTAAGGCTGATGTGCCTACTATAAATATTTTTTTGCACTTATGCTTTAAAGCGCATTGTTTGAAAAAAGCTAAGGCATCTTCGGCTCTTTGCATGGCTTCTTCTTGGAGAATTTTGCCATTATTATAAGCATTTTCTCCAAGTCTTACTTTGCGTTTGTATTCGCAAGTTGTATAAAAACCATATCTAGAAGTTTTTTCAAAAATCACCATTCTAATGGAGTTTGAGCCAAGATCAACAACGGCTGTTTTTTTTGCCATTAAAATTCTCTATCTCTATGTTTGAGTTTTAATTCTTCTATAGTTTCTACATTATCAGGATCAGGAATGATACATTCATATGGGCAAGCAACAATACAGGCAGGCTCTGAAAAATCATTAACGCACTCTGAACAAAGATCAGGGTCTATTACATAAATTGGACTATTTTCATAAATAGCTTCATCAGGACATTCTTCTCTGCAAGCATCACAACATACGCAGTCTTTTGTAATTAAAAGAGACATCATAACCTTTCAAAAATTTAAAAAATAATTTTAGTTTATACAATAACCAAACTTAAATAAAATATAAAAATAGAAATAAAGATAAATTTTTTGCACCGAAGGTGCAAAATTGTTAAGATTTTTTAGGGAAGCAGAAACGGTATCCTCTACGACGAACTGTTTCTATGGTAGATATATTTAATGGTTTATCCATTTTTTGACGAATTTGATTGATAGCTACTTCGATAACATTTGGAGTTACTAGCTCAGGTTCTTCCCAGATGGCATCTAAAAGTTGTTCTTTGGATACAATTTGATCCGAATGTCTTGCTAAGTGCGTTAAAACTTCAAAAGGTTTTCCTTTAAGTTCTATATCTTGACCTTTATAAGTAATTTTTTCCTCATCTGGATCAATAACCAAGTCTTCAATTTTAATAACATTGGTTCCGCCAAGTCTTAGTCTTGCTTCAATTCTTGCGAGTAGAATATCAAAATCTAAAGGTTTTTTAACAAAATCATCAGCTCCAGCTTTCAAAGCTTTGATTTCTGTTTCTTTGTCTGTTTTTGAAGACATAATCATAACCGAAGTTCTTGGAGATTTATGCTTAATAGTGTTAACAAGTTCCGCTCCATCTCCATCAGGTAAAGTCCAGTTTGCTAAAACTAAATCATAATGTCTAATGCCGATAAAGTATTCTCCATCTTTAAAATTTTCAGAAGAATCAGTTTGATAACCAAATTCATTAAGATTGTCTATAATTGTTTTATTTAGGCTAATCTCATCTTCTATAACTAAAATTCTCATTTGTTCTATCCTTATTAAGAAAAATTTAAAGAATTATATCATAGCTTAAGTAAATGTTTAGATATCTTTAAAAAAAAATTAATATTTTTTTTTCAATTTAACCCCAACTGTAGCATTTTTTATTATATGGGGTTTGAAAATTTTTATGTTAAGATTGGTTAAATTAGGAAAATCTTTTTTTAAATTTAAGCTTACAAAGTCTAAAGACTCTTCAAGGGTGTAAAATTCTTCTTTTTTATACCATGTTTTAATTTTGGTAATTACCTCTGCATAATTTAAAAATTCATTTGCTTTAGCTTTAAGCTTGATAATAATTTTTTGTTTTTTTCTTCTTTCGAAATCTAATATACCAATGATACACTTAAAGTGAAATTTTATTTTTATATGACTTTGCATTCTTCTTTAAAAATCAATCTTTTAATATTAGGTAGATGTTTATATACTATAATAAAAGCGATAATGAAAACGGGTGCATGTGTATGAATTTCTAAGTCATAATTAAATATAAAAGAACTTATAACAAAAGCAAGTAACGCTGCTAAAGAAGCTAGCGAAGATATTTTAAAAATTTTTCCAATAACTACCCACACAATAAATGCTGTAAGCACTTCCAATGGAAGTAAAACTATCATAGCGCCTGCTCCTGTTGCTATGCCTTTCCCTCCTTCAAATAACAAGTAAATTGAAAAACAGTGTCCAAAAATAGCCAAAACTGCGACGCTCCAAAGCAAAGCTTGATCATAATGAAGAAATTTCAAGATTAGTAAAGGAATAGCTGCTTTTGCAAAATCTAAAATTATTGTAGCAATGGCAAGTTTTTTTGCTAGTTTGGGATTTTTTTCTTTTACTACTCTTAAAACATTGGTTGCTCCTATACTTTTTGAACCTTCTTTTTTGATATCAGTTTTAGCAAAAAATTTAGCTAGGATTAGCCCAAAAGGGATTGAACCTAAAAGATATATAAAAGCGTAAATTATTAAATTTTCCATAATATCCTTTTCAAATCATCTTAAAATTTTAAGATTTATAACTAAAAATTATATCTTATGAAAATAAATAAACAAAAAATAATTTTTAAGATAAAAATAGTATTAATTAATTGTAAATATTTTTTAATAATATTTATTTTTATTTAAGCTCTAAATGATTATTATTTTATTTTAATTTATCTTTAATAGGAGTTTATAAATGAAAGTAAAATCATTGCTAATCGCATCCTTAGTTGCTTTTTCAAGCTTAAATGCTGCAAGTCTTATAGATGAAGCTAAAAATTCAGGTCTTGTTGCCTTACCAAAAGATCAAAAAGGCGTTGATGAAATTTTAAAACAAAATGGAGTAAAGGCTAGTGAATTTACTCTTGAAAAAGCAGAGCTTGGCAAAAAGCTCTATTTTGAACCACGTCTTTCAAAAAGTGGTATCATTTCTTGTAATACCTGTCATAATGTAGGACTTGGTGGAACAGATGGAATCAGTACTGCAATAGGTCATAAATGGACAGCAAATCCTCATCATTTAAATTCACCAACAGTTTATAATGCAGTTTTAAATAATACTCAATTTTGGGATGGTCGTGCAGGAACATTAGCCGATCAAGCTAAAGGTCCAATCCAAGCTGATCCTGAAATGGCAACTCCTGCTAAACTTGCAGTAGAAAAAATTTCATCTTTGCCTGAATATGTGAGTGAGTTTAAAAAAATCTATGGTAAAAGCGGTGTAAATTTTGACAATATTGCTGATGCAATTGCAAATTTTGAAAGAACTTTGATCACTCCATCTCGTTTTGATAAATTTTTAGAAGGCGATGAAAAAGCTTTAACAAAAGAAGAACAAAAAGGCTTAAAGCTTTTTATAGATAAAGGTTGTGTAGCTTGTCATAATGGTGTGAATTTAGGTGGCAATATGCAAGCGTTTGAAGTTGCTGGTAAATATAAATTTGCAAATTTAGGTGATTTTAAAGGTGATGCAAATGGCATGGTAAAAACTCCAACTTTAAGAAATGTTGCTGAAACTGCTCCATATTTTCATAATGGTGCGATTTGGAATTTAAAAGATGCTATTAAGGAAATGGGTAGTGTGCAACTTGGCATTAAAATTTCTGATAAAGAAGCAAAAAGTATTGAAACTTTCTTAAAATCTTTAACAGGAACAAAACCAGCAATTGTTTATCCACAACTTCCTATTTCTACTGAAAAAACTCCTAAACCTGAACTATAAGGTTCCAAACAAGCTCTAATTTTAGAGCTTGTTTAAATTTCTTTATCTTAGCTTTGTTATAATTGTCTTTAAATTTTGCTAGAAAGGTTTGCAATGAAACTTTTTGGAACTGATGGAGTTCGTGGAAAAGCGGGTGAATTTTTAGATAGTTTTTTGGCTATGCGTTTAGCAATGGCTGCGGGTATTTATTTTAAAGATAAAAGTATTACTAATAATATCTTAGTAGGAAAAGATACAAGAAGAAGCGGCTATATGATAGAAAATGCTATTGTTTCAGGGCTTACTTCTATAGGATATAATGTTATACAAATTGGTCCTATGCCAACTCCTGCGATTGCATTCTTAACTGAAGATATGCGTTGTGATGCAGGGATTATGATTTCAGCTTCTCACAATCCTTATTATGATAATGGTATTAAATTTTTTGATGCTCATGGAAACAAACTCAGTGAAGATATAGAGAAAAAAATAGAAGAAATTTATTTTGATGATAAGCTTATACAAGCCTCTAAGGTAGATATGGAGAAAATTGGTCAAGCGAAAAGAATTGATGATGTTATAGGAAGGTATATTGTTTCTATTAAAAATTCTTTTCCAAAAGATCTTACTTTAAAGTCTTTGCGTGTGGTTTTAGATGTGGCTCATGGGGCAGCTTATAAGGTAGCACCTACTGTTTTTAAGGAATTAGGTGCTGAAGTTATAGTAATGAGCGATAAACCTAATGGACTTAATATCAATGAAAATTGTGGAGCTTTACATCCTGCAAATTTAGCTGCTGAGGTAAAGCGTTTGCGTGCAGATGTGGGCTTTGCTTTTGATGGTGATGCAGATCGTTTGGTGGTTGTAGATGAAAAAGGTGAAGTGGCTAATGGAGATAGTTTATTAGGGGTTTTAGCACTTTATCTTAAAGAACAAGGTAAATTACAATCAAGTGTTGTAGCCACTATAATGAGTAATGGTGCTTTAAAAGAATTTTTAAATAAACATGGTATAGAACTTGATACTTGTAATGTGGGCGATAAATATGTGCTTGAAAAATTAAAAGCCAATGGTGGAAATTTTGGTGGAGAGCAAAGTGGGCATATTATTTTTAGTGATTATGCAAAAACTGGAGATGGTTTGATAGCTGCTTTGCAATTTAGTGCTTTAATGCTTTCTAAGAAAAAATCTGCAAGCTCTATTTTGGGTCAAGTCAAACCTTATCCTCAGCTTTTAACCAATCTTAAAATTGCAGAAAAAAAAGATTTAGATAAAATTAAAGGTTTAAAAGAATTAAAAAAAGATTTAGAAAATAAAAATATCAATACCTTATTTCGCTATTCTGGAACAGAAAATTTGATAAGACTTTTACTAGAAGCCAAAGATATTAAGCTCTTAGAAAAAGAAATGAAAAATGTTGTGGAGTTTTTTAAGAAAGCTTTAAATGGCTAAAACTTTTAAATTTATTTTTTATTTTTGGGGCGCCTTTGTTTTGGTTTTTGCCCTTGATCAATGGGTAAAATCCTTAACTTTAGCAGGACTTAGATGGCAGAGTGAATACTTAGATTTAACTTATGCTCTAAATACAGGCGTAGCTTTTTCAATGTTGAGTTTTTTAGAACATAATTTAAAATATTTACATCTTGCTTTAATTGTCGTGCTTTTTATTTATCTTTTTTGGCAAAAAACACTTTTAAAAACTCATAGCATAGCTTTTGGAATGATGCTTGGTGCTGGCGTTTCAAATTTATTAGATCGTTTTATACATGGAGGTGTAGTGGATATGTTTTTTTGGCATAAATGGTTTAATTTTGCTATTTTTAATGTTGCAGATGTCATGATAAATATAAGTGTGGCTTTGATTTTAATACAAGAAATATTTAAAAAAAGGAAAAAAGATGACAGAATGGATTAATGATTATTATTTTTGGATTAAATGGGTGCATTATTTGGCATTTGTTTCTTGGATGGCGGGTCTTTTTTATTTACCTCGTCTTTTTGTGTATCATGCTGAACATAAAGACAATAAAGGTTTTGTCGAGATTGTAAAAATTCAAGAAAGAAAGCTTTATTTTTATATACAAACTCCTGCAATGATTGCGACTTTAATCACAGGAAGTTTAATGTTGCATGCTCATAAGGAAGTTTTAATGGTAGGTGCGGGTTTTATGCATGTTAAACTTACCTGTGTTACACTTTTGATTATTTTCCATATACATAATTATTATTGTTTAAAAGCTTTAGCAAATGATACTTCTACTAAAAGTGGAAAATATTTTAGAATTTATAATGAATTTCCAACTATAATGTTTATTATTATCGCTTTAATGATGGTTGTTCGTCCCTTTTAGTTTGCCTCCGCTTTAAATTCCATACTAGCGGAGTTAAGCGGATCAATATTTTCTTTCATGATATCGATATAATCTTTATTTTTAAGACGCTTATCATCTCTAAATACTGCACGCACAAGATCCATTCCTGTGTAAAAATCTTTCATTAAAACTACAAAAAGATATTGACCAAATTCAGTTGCGATTA
The DNA here is from genome assembly GCF_012889595.1 of Campylobacter sp. CFSAN093241. Lineage (NCBI taxonomy): Bacteria > Pseudomonadati > Campylobacterota > Epsilonproteobacteria > Campylobacterales > Campylobacteraceae > Campylobacter > Campylobacter sp. CFSAN093241. Next base: position 338,106 of record NZ_CP040612.1, read on the forward strand.
AAGCATTTTGATCTTTTATGATGGCACCACTTGTTTTAAGCCCTAAAAGTTCTATGAAAAGTTCTTTTTCGAGATTGCAATTTAGAGTTTTATTAAATTTATCAATTTGTATTTTCCCTGAAAAAATTTCAGTTAAAAAGACATATTTGATAATTTCTTTTTTATCAAAACAAGCTTTGGCTATATTAGCATTTTGTTTTTCTTGTATAAATTTAGCATAATCATTTAGATTAAATGCATTGATTAAAAGCTCCCCATCTAAAAAGCTAAAAGCCCCGCTGCCCACTCCTAGGTATTCATGATGAGAACTGACATATTCGTCATTAAGCTTGTTTTTTTCTAAAGAAAAACTCCAACCATTGTTTTGGGTATAGTCTTTAAAAAATTCGCGTATGATTTGATAATAAGTAAATTCATTATCTTTAATGCTCACTCCTAGACTTTTAGCGATATTATCTTTGGTAAGATTTGATTTCATTAAAGGATAGGTTGTGATTTGTTGCGGGGCTAAATTCTTAGCAATTTCTAAGTCATTTAAAAGTTGTTTTTTGCTTTGTCCTGGAAGATTGAAAATAAGATCTATACTAAAAATAGGTAAAATTCCTAAAGCTTTTGAAATTTTTTCTTGAAGTTCTTTAGATGAACCAAATTTATTATATCTTGCCACTTTTTTCAAAGTTTTATCATCAAAACTTTGAATCCCGCAACTTAAACGATCAATTATACCTTTAAACATAGAAAGCTTATTTGGATCAATATGATTTGGATCGCTTTCGCATGAAATTTCTTTTATATTAAATAACTTTTTACAAAGTTCTAAGGTTTTTAATAATTCCTCTTCATCAATCAGTGTTGTACCACCACCCACATACATGGAGGTAAAATCAAAACCTTTATTTTTCATGATTTTAATTTCTTCTCTAAGATTTTGAAAATATACTTTGGCTAAATTTTCATCATAATAATATTTATGAAAGCTACAATAAGGACAAAAAGTATGGCAAAAAGGTACATGGGCATAAAGCATATAGCTTTTGTCTTGTTTTGGAATTTTTTCTTCGGGTTGTTTTAAAAGTTCGACATTGAAACCTTTTTGGAGGGATTTTTCCATCATAGTATGAGAGTATTTTAAAGCTAAATTTTGAAATAAATTCATAAGTGGCCTATATATTAAAATATTTAAGATATAACTTTATCAATTTTTAGCTAAAATAGGAGTAAATTTTTTATTTCTTAAATAAAAAATGGGATTAAGTTTTTAAATTATTTAAAAAGGATATAAAATGGATAAAGCCAAAATTGTTCAAAATTTAAATGCTTTGTTTAAACAAAGAGCAGAGTTTTACTCTTATTTTGATGAAAATATTGCCAAAATCAATAATACTGAAGTATTTGATTTTAAGAATGCTAAAAATTTAAATCCAGAAGAGGTATATAAGCAATTTTATCATTTTGATTATGCTATAAGAAAATTATTGCCTGCTATTTACAAGGCTTATGAAATTACAGATGCAGATTTAGACAAAGATTTTTAATTTATTTAGAGAATAGAACAAACTATTCTCTAAAAGACATATCTAAATTTTTTGATTCTTCTTTTATATTTTTACTCGTATCTTCACTTTGCTCAAATCCTCCACCAAATGCTTTGATTACATCTACTATGGAATTGGCATAAGAATATTTAGTATTATTAAAAGCAACGGCAGCATTAAGCCAATTTTGACGTGCTTCTAAATAATCTTGCAAAGACATTTCTCCTATATCATAGCGTTCTTTAGCAATTTCATAGATTCTTTTGTAAGATTGTTCGCTTGCTTGTGCATTATCGTATTGTAAGCGTATAGTTTTTCTAGCTACTAAAGCATAGCGAATTTCTCCAAAAGCAGTAATCAAAGTATTTTGATAATTTACAAAAGCTTCATCTTTATTAAGCTTGGCTAAATTTACATTTTGGTAAATTTCACCCCAATGAAAAATAGGCAGAGTAAAGTTTCCACCTATATTCCAAGTCTTAGAACCTCCTTTAACCAAGGTATCTAAATCCCCACTTTCAAATCCCAATAATCCTGTTAAAGAAAGGCTAGGTAAGAAAGCCGTGCGAGCTACTCCAACAAGATAGTTTTGCTGAGTTAATTTTTCTAAAGAAGAGCCAATATCTGGACGTTGAAGCAAGATGGTGCTTGAAATTCCAGTTGGAATGTCAAATTCTTTAAGATTAAAAACTTGATAGCTTTGATTTTTGTAAAGTATGTCATTTAAATCATTTGAAGTCAAAATTTTTAAAGCTTTAAGGTAATTTTCTTTATTTAATTTTGCTTCATTATATTGCAAAGCCATACTTTCTAAGTTGGCTCTTGCTTGAGCAAGTTCATATTCGCCTACAGCGCCAACTTGAAATTTTTCATCATTAATCCTATAAATTTCTTTTGCAGATTCATAGGCTTCTTTAAGAGCATTTTCATTTTCATAAGCATTTACAAGATTAAAATAAGTTTGAACCGTATTTGAAATAACAGAAAGTCTTGCAGCTTCATAATCATACTCACTTGCTTTAAAGCTTGATTTTGAGGCACGATATGTATCGCGATATTTTCCCCAAAGATCGATTTCATAGCTTAAATTAAGCCCCATTTTAAAATCATTACCGTAACTTACTTCCCCAGTTCGATTGCTTGGAGCATTTATAGCTGTTTTTGCACGACTACCGCTTGCGCTACCATCAAATTTTGGCAACAAACTGCTAAAATCTATACCTAATTGAGCAGCAGCTTGTTCCATGTGTATGAAGGTAAGTTTTAAATCATTATTATTTTTAAGTGCTAAATCAACCACTTTATTTAAATTTTCATCATCAAAGTCTTTCCACCAATTTTTTGTGATAGAGCTATTGTTTTCTTTTTCCCAGGATAAGGCTCCAAGCTTATTATCAATGCTATAGTTTGCTTCGGGAATATTTAAATTTGGACTTAAAGAGCAAGCTGAAATCAAAAGAGTAAAACTTGCTATAGCACTAATTGAAATTATTTTATTCATGAACCTTACCTCTTTTTTTATCTAGCCATTCATTAAAATTTTCTAAAAGATAGAAAAATAAAGGCACAAAGAATATCGCTAAAGTTGATGCTGCGATCATTCCACCAATAAGCCCTGTTCCTAAAGAGTGTCTTGAAGCACTTCCTGCTCCTGTTGCGAAAATCATTGGCAAGACCCCAAAAGTAAATGCCAAAGAAGTCATTATGATAGGACGAAAACGAAGTTTTGCTGCTGCAACAGCTGCTTCAAAAACTCCTTTGCCTTTTTTAAAGCGCTCTTCCATTGCAAATTCTACGATTAAGATAGCATTTTTAGCTGAAAGTCCAATCAAGAGCAAAAGTCCTGTTTGAAAATATATGTCATTGCTAAATCCCCTTAAATATACCAATAAAAATGATCCAAATACCGCAAAAGGTACAGCTGTTACAACTGCTAAAGGTATAAGCCATCTTTCATATTGGGCAGCTAGAATTAAAAAGACAAATATCATACCTAAAGCAAAAGCATAACTTGCTGTTCCTTTACTAGAAACTTCTTGATAAGCTGATCCACTCCAAGCTATGGAATAATCATCCCCTAAAGTTTCTTTTGCTACTTGAGCAATCGCTTCTATAGCTTGACCTGAAGTATAACCTGGTGCGGGTTGACCTTGAACTTGTGCCGCTGGGAAAAGGTTGAATCGTTTTACATCATCAGGCCCTGAACTTCTTTGTAAAGTTAAGAAAGAATCAAGTGGTATCATTTTTCCATCATTTGATCTTACAAAAATATTTTTTAATGCATCTTGTGTATTTCTAAAATCACCTTTTGCGCGGATATTTACTTGGAAGTTTTTACCTAGCATAGAAAAATCATTAACATAATAAGTGCCTATAGTTGCATTCATCGTGTTAAAAACATCTTGCATGTTAAGATTGTAGTGTTTTAATTTATCTCTATCAATTATAAGCTTGTATTGAGGGAAAGTTGTATCAAGGGTTGTTCTTACTCTTGATAGCTCTTTTCTTTGGTTGGCCACAGCAACAAGTTTATTTACATCTTTTTGTATTTCATCATAGCTTTTTCCGCTTTTGTTTTGAACATACATTTCAAAACCGCCTGTGATACTTAATCCAGGTATAGGAGGTAGGCCTATAAATATACTTGAAGCATTGCGATCAAAAGCAAATTTTTTATTAAGCTCCATGGCGATTTCATCAGCACTCACATTTCTATCTTTCCAATCTTTCAAGCCTATAAACATTGCAGCGGCATTTTCTTTGAGTGAACTTGTAAAAAGATCAAATCCTATCATAGCCATTGCATCTTTAACTCCATTAGTTTTTAAAACTTCTTGGCTTATGTGATCAACTTCTGAGATTGTTCTATGGAGTGCTGAAGCCGAAGGAAGGTTGATAATGCCAATCATCAAACCTTGATCTTCTTCAGGAACTAAAGAGCTTGGTACAGCTTTATAGAGATAAAAAATTGCCCCAAGCATAATACAAAAAATTAAAACAAAACGAATGGTTCTTTTTAGAATATATGCTACTCCTGCGCTAAATACAGAGGTACTCCAATCAAAAAAATCATTAAATTTCTTTACAAATTTAAATGGCTCTCCTTCATTACGTCGCAAAAAGAGTGCACATAAAGAAGGTGTTAAGGTAAGAGCAACAAAACCTGATATGGTTACAGATATAGCTAAGGTAAGAGCAAATTGTCTTTGAATTTCTCCAACAAAACCTGATATAAAAGAAACTGGTACAAAAACAGCACAAAGCACAAGAACAATTGAAATAACCGGAGAGCTAACTTCTTGCATCGCTTGGATAGCAGCATCTTTTACGCTTATTTGCTCATTTTCATGTAAAATCCTATCAATATTTTCTACAACTATAATCGCATCATCTACAACGATCCCTATGGCTAAAATTAAAGCAAAAAGCGTAAGCAAGTTAATACTAAAACCTAAAACATAAAGTCCAGCAAAAGTTCCTAACAATGAAACAGGTACAGCTATCATAGGAATAAGTGTTGCACGGAAATTCTTTAAGAACATATACATAACAATGATAACTAAAATTAGAGCTTCAACAAAAGTTTTAACAACTTCTTTGATTGATTCTATTACAAATTTTGTTGTATCGTAAGGAATTTTATATGTTAAACCTTTTGGAAAATTTTTTGAAAGTTCTTGCATTTTAGCTTGAACAAGTTCTGCTGTATGCAATGCGTTTGCCCCTGATTGAAGATTGATCATAATTGGAACTGCATCATTGCCATTTAATCGTCCTTGTGAGCTGTATTGTTGTGATCCTATTTCCACATCAGCTACATCTTTAAGTCTTAAAAATGATCCATCATTATTTGTTCTTAAAATAATGTTTTCAAATTCACTAGGATTTTGTAGTCTTCCTTGCATAGTGATTGAATAAACATAAGGGGATTTTTGGGTTACAGGTTCTTCGCCAATTTTACCAGTTGCGTATTGGGCATTTTGGTCATTAACCGCAGAAATTACATCAGTAGCTGTGATTCCAAATTTATTTAATAAATCAGGCTTGAGCCAAATTCTTAAAGAATAATTACGATTTCCTATAGCGTTTGCATCTCCAACTCCTGGAACCCTTTTTAACTCATCTAAAACATTTAAAGTGATATAGTTATATACATCTACTGCACTCATTGAGCCATCACTTGAATACATAGAAATTGCAGCAAGTGTTGTTGAGGAAGTTTTTCTAACTGTTACTCCAAGTTTTTTAACTGCATCTGGCATTTTTGCAGTTGCGGCTGAAATTCTATTATTAACATCTATGGTGGCTTGATCAGGATCTGTACCGATATCAAAATAAACAGTCAAACTCATAGTTCCTGAAGAACTTGAAGTTGAATCCATGTAAATCATATTATCTGCGCCATTGATTGCATCTTCGATAGGACTTGCAACTGTTGAAGCAATGGTTTGTGCATCAGCTCCTGTGTAAGTTGCACTTACTTTAACTGTAGGAGGGGTTAAAGAAGGATATTGTTCTATAGGTAAATTTGTAAGACCTATAGCTCCAGCTAAAGAAATGATAATTGCAACAACTGAAGCAAAAACAGGTCTTTCGATAAAAAATTTAGAAAACATTATTGTGCTCCAATTTCTTTAACTTCGCTACCAACTTGAATTTTTTTAAAGTTATCTAAAATGATTTTATCGCCATTTTGTAATCCTTTGTCAATAATGGCATATTCATTGTTTTGGTAGCTTATATGTACAGAAGATTTTTCTACTTTTCCATTTTTAACAAGAAGAACATAAACATCATTTTGATTTTGTTTAACAGCTATTTGAGGCACTTTAAAGCCATTTTTTTGTATAAAACCTTCTGAAGTAATTGTTGCAAAAGCACCTGGTAAAAGTGTTGAGTTGTTGTTGTCAAATATAGCTTTGGCTTTTACTGTTCCACTATTAGCATCTATAACAGAATCAATAAAATAAAGTTTGCCTTGAACGGTTTCTCCATTAAGATTTAAATTTGCATGAATGCTGTCTAAATCCCATTTTCCATTTTGAGTATTGCGGACTAAATTTAGTTTATCTGTATCTGAAATAAAGAAATCTGCGTAAATAGGATTTAAATTTGTAACTCTAACTAGTTCAGTTGTTGAAGCACTTACATAATCTCCTATATTAACTAAAGCATCTCCTATAGTACCATCAAAAGGAGCTTTTATTTCGGTATGATCTAGATCAATTCTTGCATTTGCAAGCTGTGCTCTAGCACTTGCTAGACTAGCTTTTGAATTGTTAAATGTAGCAAGAGAAGAGTCGTATTCCTTTTGAGAGATTGCACTTTTACTAAAAAGAGCTTTAGAACGATTAAAATCCTTGCTTGCATTTTCGAAAGTTGCCTTAGCCATCAAAGCTTGTCCGTAAGCCGAATCAACACTAGCTTTAAATTTGTCTTGTTCTATAATAAATAATGTTTGTCCTTTTTTTACTTTATCTCCAGCTTTAAAAAGTTTATTTTCTATTACGCCACTAACTTGAGGCTTTATAATGACATCATAATCACTGACAAGTTTAGCAGGGTAAGTAAAACTAAGTGGTAAATCTTCAGATTTAGCACTCATGGTTGTTACAGGTTGAGGCGGCATTTGTATTTTTGGTGCTTCTTCTTTGCTGCAAGCAGTGAGTAAAAGCACAACACCTAAAGCTAAAATAGTATTTTTTTGAAATAATTTCATGGTTTTGCCTTGAAAAATTAAATTAAAAATTGTAATTTTTATTACAAAAATTTTTGGCTAATTATATCTTAATTTTGGTTAATAAAATTATTTTTTAAGCTTTGGAGCTATTGATTCCATTTAGAAAAACATTTACAACAAATTCAACATGTTCTTTTTGTTCTTTTTTATTTTTCAAAGGAGCGTTAATTAAAACATTAAGATGATGATAAGGTTCTTTTAACATAGTGCAAAAAAGAACAGCAAGTTTTTCTGCATTTTTTTTCATATAAGAATTATTTTGTTGCTTGAAAAAACCCATAAGTATGTTATAGGAAAAATTTTGTTGATTATTTTCTATCCAATTGGCAAGGTGTCTATCTTTGTCATAAACTTGAGAATAGATAATTTTACCAAAAGCTACAGCTTCTGGTTGATTGAAAATTTCTATAAAAGCTAAACCAAAAGAAGTTAAAATTTCTTTTAAAGTGCCATTTTCAATTTCTTGTGTTTTGGAATAAATAAGATGAAAGTGTTTTTTACATATGTCATCTAAAATTTCAAAGAATAGCCCTTCTTTACTTTTAAAACCATCATAAATATTAGAATAAGATCCTCCAGATAATTTAATAATATCACTCAAACTTGTTTCTTGGTATCCTTTTGTTAAAAAAAGCTCTAAGGCCACTGCTTTGATTTTTTCTTGTCTGGCTAAAACTTTTTGTGATGGTGTTCTATTTGAGTTCATTTTTATCCTTTATAAGAGTGCTTTTAGGGTATACAAATATACTTTTTCTAAAAACCGAAATTTTTTCATTATCCTTTGCGTAAGCTTTTATATGTAAAGGAAAGATTACGTCTTTTTTATCATTATTTGCTAAATTTTTTGTAGCCCTGATAACAACTATTTTTTTGACTTGTTCTCCTGCTTTTAATTTAAAAGGTTTGTTTGGTCTTATGATTTCAATTCCATCATTTATTCCTTCTAAATTTGCTGTAAAATAATATTCATGAGGTTTAGAATCTGTATTTTGAAACAAAAAGGTATAAGCATTTGAAATGACTAATTCACCTTTAACATTTGAAATATTATATAATTCACTACTACGATTGATATTTAAAAGCATGCTTTCTTTTTTGCTTCCCATGATGATTAAAGCCAGTAAAGCAATTAAAAGAACTATAAAATATGCTATCGTTCTAAATCTTAAATAATGAACCTTAGAACGCGTTTCAATAGCTTTTGCACTTGTCCAATTGATCAAACTTGGACGATTAAATTTGCTTTGAACCTTAGAGCAAGCATCGGCACATTCAAGACAATTAATACATTCAAGTTGCATTCCTTTGCGTATGTCAATATGAGTTGGACAGATACTAACACAGGCTTCGCAACCTATGCATTCTCCCTCAGGCGGTTTTTTATGAAGTTTGGTGTGTCCATCATAGATCAAGCCCCCGCGTTTTTCATCGTAGATCACTTGCATTGTATCATGATCGAACATTACAGATTGTATTCTTGCATAAGGACAGACATAAACACAAAATTTTTCTTGTAAATAGGTAATATCCAAAGTAAAAAGTAAGCTAGCACAAAATAAAATTCCAAGTAAAAGTAGATGCTCGCCAGGATTTTGAATATAATTGAAAAAATCTTCAGGAGGAATAAAGTACCAAAGTAAATTACTAACAGCAACTAAAGATATAAAATAAAAAATTATCATTCCAAGAAATTTTTTAAAATATTGCCTCTCATATTCTTTTTGTTTGTTATTGATATTTTTGCGAATTTTAAGAAATTTAGTTTGTATGATATCTCTATATATAACTCTAAAAATCGTTTGTGGACAACTCCAAGCACACCAAATTCTTCCACCTAAAGTTGTAATAAAAAAAATAAATAAAAAAAGAAATATAAGAACAAAAGGCATGAGATAAAATTCTTGTGTTGAAAAAGAAATAAAAAATAGGTTTAATTTAGAATGATCAAAACTTAAAAGAAAAAAATGATTCTCATTAATTCTTATGAAAGGTAGGGAAAATATGATAATACTTGCAATTAAATATACAAAATATCGTTTTTTTGTATAGTTTGTAATGTGTCCTTGCATTTTTAGACCTTAATTATAATTTTTTAGCACTTTGTAATTAAGGATTATAACCGATAAAAACTAAAACAATTTTTAAATGCTTTCTAAGTTAGAATTAATAAGAAGTGTTTTATAATTATATTTCACAACAAAAATTTACACAGAAAGGTGGTGAGGACTGTGCCAGGAATCAAGGTGCATCCTAACGAGTCTTTTGATGAAGCGTATCGTAAATTCAAAAAACAAGTAGATAGAAATCTAGTTGTGACTGAAGTAAGAGCAAGAAGATTTTTTGAGCCTATGACTGAAATTCGCAAAAAACAAAAAATTTCAGCACGCAAAAAAATGCTTAAAAGACTTTATATGCTTAGACGCTACGAGTCAAGACTCTAACCCAAAAGCCCGAAAGGGCTTTTTTATATCTACAAACTTCATTTGGTATTAAATTAAAAAGTATTTATTATTTTTTGTTAAAATTTCTAATTTAAATTTTCTGTTTTTAGGATAAACTTATGAAAAAAATCAAAAAAATCATTCAAATTGGTATGATAGGTGGTTTAGCAGCTGTTGCTGGAGGTGCTTTAGCAGGTTGTGGAAGTAATAATGACAATGCAGATACTTTAAATCAAGCGGCTAATGCTCAAGGAGCTTTTGTAATTATCGAAGAAACAGCTCCAGGGCAGTATAAAATCAAAGATCAATATCCAAGTGATGAAACAAGGGTAGTTTTAAAAGATCTTAATGGTACAGAAAGAATTTTATCCAAAGAAGAAATGGATGCTTTGATTAAAGAAGAAGCAGCTAAAATTGATAATGGAACTTCAAATTTAACTAAAGACAATGGACAAATCAGTAGTGGGGGATTGAGTTTAGGGGAAACTTTACTCGCAAGTGCTGCAGGTGCTATTTTAGGAAGTTGGATAGGTTCAAAACTTTTCAATAATCAAAATTTTGCCAACCAACAACGCGGTGCTTTTTCAAATCAAAGTGCTTATCAAAGGAGTGTTAATAGTTTTAATAAAGCAGGCACAACAAGCTCTGCTTCAAGTGCTAAAAAATCAGGTTTTTTTGGTGGAGGCTCTAAAGCCACAAGTTCTAGTTCTTCTTTTGGCTCTTAAGGATAAATAATGCAATTATTACAAGTAGACAAACTTCAAAAAGATTATTTAGAAAATATAGGTTTTTCTTGGCATACAGATGAAGATGGAAGTGATTATATTAGCAATAAGTTAGTTTGTGTTAAGGAAAGTGAAGCTAATGCTTATTATGAAGCGGTAAATGAGCTTTATGATATGTTTATTGCTGCAGCGCAAGAAGTGATTAATAATGATCGTTTTGATGAGCTTGGAATTCCTTTTAATCTTATTGATGCGATTAAGATGAGTTGGGAAAATGAGGTTCATTGGCATTTATATGGGCGTTTTGATTTAGCGGGTGGACTTGATGGCAAGCCTATAAAACTTATAGAATTTAATGCTGATACCCCTACTGCTCTTTTTGAAAGTGCGATTTTACAATGGGCACTTTTAAAACAAAATGGAATGGATGAAAGCGCACAATTTAACAGCATTTATGAAAGTTTGATGGATAATTTTAAAAGACTTATTACCCTTGATGAAAGTGTTGAAGGGTTTGAAGAGCATTATCAAGGATGGAAAATTCTTTTTTCAAGTGTTGCAGGAAGTAAAGAAGAGGAAATCACTACAAAATTGCTTGCACATATAGCCAATGAAGCAGGTTTTCAAACTAATTTTTCCTTTGTAGATGAGGTAGAATTTAGCGAAGAGGGTATTTTTAAAGAGGGTGAAAATTATGAGTATTGGTTTAAGCTTATTCCTTGGGAAGATATAGCCATAGAAGAGGGTGAACTTGCTATGCTTTTAACTCAAATCATGCGTAATCAAAGAGCAATTATTTTAAATCCTGCTTATACGCTTTTATTTCAATCTAAGGGAATTTTAAAAATTCTATGGGAACTTTATCCAAATCATCCATTACTTTTAGAAACAAAAGATACTCCTTTGGAAGGTAAAAACTATGTTAAAAAACCTGTTTTTGGTAGAGAAGGTGCAAATATCAGTATAATTAAAGATGGAAAAACTTTGCATGAGAATGTAGGTCCTTATGGGAATAATAAGGCTATTTATCAAGAATATGTAGAGTTTAATTCATGTGAAAACGAATACTATCAAGCAGGTGTTTTCTTTGCTTATGAAGGGTGTGGCTTAGGATTTAGAAAAGGAGGACTTGTGCTTGATAATTATTCTAAATTTGTAGGACATATTATAAAGGATTAGAAATGAAAATTGTTTGTTTAGATGCGGCAACTTTAGGGGATTATGATTTAAGTGTTTTTGAAAAATTTGGTTCTTTGCAAATTTATACCACAACAAATAAAGAGCAAACCATAGAGCGTTTAAAAGATGCTAATGTCGCCATGACAAACAAGGTTGTAATTGATAAAGATGTGATTGATGCTTGTAAAAATTTAAAACTCATTTTGGAAACTGCTACAGGGGTTAATAATATCGATATTGAGTATGCTAAAGAAAAAGGTATTATTGTAAAAAATGCTGCTGGGTATTCTACTATGAGTGTGGTGCAACATACTTTTGCATTTATGTTTGCTTTTTTAAATCAAGTGCTTTATTATGACAAATGGAGCAAAGAGGGTAAATGGTGTGAAAGTCCTATTTTTACAGATTATAGTAGAATTTTAAACACCTTAAGTGGTAAAAAACATGGTATTATAGGTTTAGGAACCATAGGTAAAGAAGTGGCAAAAATTTCAAAGGCTTTTGGAGCCGAAATTTATTATTATTCTACGAGTGGAGCTAATAAAAACGCAGATTTTGTACATTTGGAATTAAAAGATTTATTGAAAACTTGTGATATTATTAGTATCCACGCACCTTTAAATGAAAAAACTAAAAATTTACTCACCTTTGAAGAATTAAAGCTTTTAAAAGATAATGCGATTTTGATTAATGTAGGAAGAGGTGGGATTATCAATGAAAATGATTTAGCTAAAATCATAGATGAAAAAAATATTCGTGTAGGGCTTGATGTTTTAGAAATTGAACCTATGATGAAAAATCATCCGCTTTTAAGCATTAAAAATAAAGAAAATCTTATTATCACCCCTCATGTTGCATGGGCGAGTAAGGAAGCTTTAAATGCTTTAATGGATATAGTTTATAATAATTTAAAAGAATGGATAGAAAATGGCAAGTGAGCATAGTTTTGATATTTCAGCAGCTTTAGATAAGCAAGAATTAAAAAATGCTTTTGAACAAGCTAAAAAAGAACTTGATAGTCGTTATGACTTAAAAGGAATTAAGTGTGAGATTGATTTAAGCGAAAAAGAGAGTATTTTTAAACTCAGTTCTTCTAGTGAAGGAAAGCTTGATGTTTTAAAAGATATAGTGATTTCTAAACTTATCAAAAGAGGAATTAATCCTAATGCTATTAAAGAGCTTTCTCGTGAAAGTGGAGCAATGTTTCGTTTAAATTTGAAAGCAAACGATGCTATTGATAGTGAAAATGCTAAAAAAATCAATAAAGCTATCAAAGATAGCAAACTTAAAGTTAATTCTTCGATTCGTGGTGAAGAAATTCGTGTTGCAGCAAAACAAATCGATGATTTACAAGCTGTGATGAAGCTTGTAAAAGAGCTTGATTTAGAGTTAAATATCAGTTTTAAAAATCTCAAATAAGGTCAAATTTGAAGCATTGTTTAGCTCTGTGTTTTATTTTTTTTCTTTGTGCTTGTAGTGTGAAAAATCAAAATTTTTCGAGTCAAAGCTTGATGGTTTTGATTGCTTCTCCTATGATAAAAATCAATGACGCAGCTTTTTTAAAAAAAGAAAATAATGCTTTAAATTTAGAAGTTTATAAACTAGGGCAAGCTTTTTTTGAACTCAAAATCAAAGATAAAATTTGTATCAATGCAGTGTGTTATGATAAAAAAGTGTTTAATCAAAAATTTTTTAAAAATGTATATTATGATGATATTTTAAGTGATATTTTAAAGGCAAATGCTTTATGGCAGGGTAAAAATTTAGAAAAAACTGATTGTGGCTTTGAACAAAATTTAAAAGCAAAAAATTATGAAATTTTTTATCAAGTTTGTGATAATAAAGTAAGTTTTTTTGATAAAATTTCACATGCTAAAATTATCTTAACGCATATTCAAAATTAAAGGATAGAGTTTGAAATTTTTTTTACTGGTATTTTGCTTTGTAAATCTAGCTTTAGCGCAAGTTTATAAAGGTGAATTGTATTTTTATCATTTGCAGGATAAAGAAATTTTTGCCATAGTTTATGATAATGCGCCTATGACTCCACTTTTTGACAGGGATAAAAATCAAACAAGTTCTAGTTTTTTAATTATTGATGATATAAATGGAAATTTAGAGATTCCACTCGTTAAGATAAATGATTTTTGGCAAGATGAGCGTAAAAAATATAAAATCAATTCTTCTAAAATGCTTACATATGATAATAAAAATTTTCAAGGAGAAAATTTAGGAACAACTACTTTAGAACTTGTCGAAACGCAAGATGGCATTCGTATAAAGCGTAGTCTTGATTTTATAGGTTTTAATGATGATTTTAAAGAATTTCATCCTGTTCATAAGGGTGTATTTAGTTTTGAACAAATTCGCCAAAAACCTATTTTTTTACAAGATGGAAAAATTAGTTTTGAAGAATGGTATTATTTTTATGAAGATGGTATGAGCCGTGCTATTTTAGAGTTAAATAATTTTGTTTATGATATTAATGCTCACGCATTTGTAAAACTAAATGATTTGTATAATACTGAAAATCAAAAATTTCAAAATCTTTTACATGAGAAGCTTAAAAATACATGTGATGAGTGTTTTGAAGATCTGCAAAATTTACAATTTAATAATAATTTTTTGCTTAATAATGGAAAACTAAAAATTTGTTATCTACCTTTTGAAGGTCATTTTTTAGATGAAAATATTTGCGTAGAATTTAACGAAGATGAGCTTAAGGAATTTAAAAAATAATGGAAAAATTAAAAAATTTTTTAAGTTTGAAAAATATAGAAGATACTCAAATTTATAAAGAGCTTAAGTGTGCTAAAAATGAGGCTTTGATTCTTAGAGAACTTTGTAGAAATTATGTCGTTTCTATTTCTTCTATCAATGCCTTTACTTTATTATCGACAATTTTTGGAAATGATAAGTATCTTTATCTTGATGCTTTGGAGGATTTAAAAAAACTTATCGAAAGAGGTTTTGTAAATCAAAATTCGAGTTTTTTTAAAAGTTTAGAAAATAATAAAACTCAAACATTAACTCTTGCCTTATTGCAAAGTGAGCTTAGTCTAAGTGAATATTTTTTAGAATTTTTAGAAGCAAAACCTCGTTTAAATTTTGAGAAACAAGAGGCTTATGCAGATTATTTAGAATATTTAAAAGATGAATTTGCGCGTATTCAATTATACGAAAGATTAAGTTTTATACAAAAAAGTGCTTATAATAGTGAAATAAAAAATCAAATTAAACTTTATGAAAAACATATCAAAGAAAGACTAAAAAAAAGTAAATTTTATAATGTATTGGCTGATATTTTTAAAGAATACAATCTTGAACATAAAGAACAAATTATTTTTCTAGCACTTTTAAAAGAAGAATACGCCTTAAGTAATGAAAGTTCGATTTCTAGAGAAATGAATTCTTTACTTTCTTTAATCAGTGAAAATGATTTAGAAAGGCATAAAAATAAAAAATTATTACAAGAAAATGCTCCTCTTTTAAACTTAATCGAGTATGATGAATATTTAAATGCTTTTGGAGATATTTCTAAAAGTTTTTTTATTATCGATGAAATTTTACAAAGAATTATAAATTTTGAACCAAAACAAAGTAAAAAAATCAAAATTGAAAGTGTTTTAAAAGATCAAGATATTTTCGAGCTTATAGAACCAAGCACTGACATCAATGATATTATTATGCCTGAAAATACAAAAGAGCTTTTAGAAAATATTTTAAAACAACAAGATAAAAAAGTCCTAGAAAGACTTCATTCTTGGGGTATAAAGAGTAATAAAAATATAGAAGCTAAAATTATTTTTTATGGTCCTGCTGGTACTGGAAAAACTATGTCAGCTTTAGCTATGGCTAAATCAATGAAAAAATCTGTTCTTAGTTTTGACTGTTCTAAAATTTTGAGCAAATGGGTTGGAGAGAGTGAGCAAAATGTAAGAAAAATTTTTGATACTTATAAAAATATCGTGCAAACTTGTAAACAAAGTCCTATTTTACTTCTCAATGAAGCTGATCAGTTTTTAAGTACGCGTGTAGATGGAAGTAGTGGTAGCGATAAAATGCATAATCAAATGCAAAATATATTCTTAGAGCAAATTGAGCGTTTTAGTGGTGTGATTATCGCTACGACAAATTTTTTAGAAAGCTTAGATAGTGCATTTTCAAGAAGATTTGATTATAAGATAGAATTTAAAAAACCTGATTTTAAAGATAGGCTTAAAATTTGGGAAAAATTTCTACCTAAAAAAGCATTATTTGAAAAAGATTTTGATATAAATATTTTATCAAATTATGAATTAAGTGGAGCAC
This sequence comes from Campylobacter sp. CFSAN093241, assembly GCF_012889595.1. Taxonomy (NCBI): domain Bacteria; kingdom Pseudomonadati; phylum Campylobacterota; class Epsilonproteobacteria; order Campylobacterales; family Campylobacteraceae; genus Campylobacter; species Campylobacter sp. CFSAN093241. The sequence goes on from NZ_CP040612.1 coordinate 354,037, forward strand.
AAATTTTAATGGTGGTGAAGAATACAGCTTTGAAAGTAGCTGTATCAAAAGATGGGGTTTTTAAAATGCAAGATTTTATAGAAAGCATACAAAAAGAATTAAATTCAAGTTTTGATAAAAGTAAGATTGTTGGATTTTAACTTTTTTAATGTTTTTGTATAGCGAACTATAAAATAAAACAAAGCTATAATTAAAGCACTCCATTCCCAAAACATAGGAATTTTTGGGGTTAAAAAATAATGATAACTTGCCAAAACTAAGCATAAATATCCTAGTTTTCTGATTTTACTAAGTTTTTTAAAGATTTTAAAAGAACTTAAAAGCATTAAAAATATGATTAAAAATGCGATAAATCCACTTGCTTCTAATAAACGATGTGAAATATCATCGAAAAGCCTTAAAATTTGAGCATTTCTATCAAAAATAAAATAATTTAAAAAGTGCAAAATCGCCCAAAAAGCTGCAAAAATACCTAAAATTTTAGGATAATTTTTTGTTTTTTTAAATTTAGGTAAAGAAAATAAAAGACTTAAATTTAAAAAGATTAAAGCAAATATTCCAGTGTAAATATAGGCTTCTTTTACAAAATCAAAGGCTTTTATGATATGATAAAAGCCATAGATTAAACTTATGATAAAGCTAAAATAAGCAAGAAATTTAAAGTATTTTGTCTGCATTAAAAATTCACTTTCAAGTCCATGTTTTTATATAAACTTGCCACTTCTTTTTCATATCCATTAAACATTAAAGTAGGTTTGGTAAAGAAGTCTCCTAAAGCCCTCTCGTTAGCTTGAGACCATCTAGGATGAGAAACATTAGGATTGACATTAGCATAAAAACCATATTCACTTGGAGCGTAACTTTCCCAAGTGGATTTAGGCTGTTCTTTGGTAAATTCTATTTTAACTATGGATTTAATACTTTTAAAGCCATATTTCCAAGGAACAACAAGGCGTATTGGAGCGCCATTTTGAGGCTTTAAGGCTTTTTTATACATTCCTACTGCAAGCAAGGTAAGAGGATGCATAGCTTCATCCATGCGAAGTCCTTCTACATAAGGATAGTCTATAGTTGGAAATAAAGCGTCTTGATCGGGAAATTGGCTCTTATCTAAAAGAGTGGTAAATTTAACAAATTTTGCCTCGCTTGTAGGTTTTGCCATTTCAATCAAACGACGCAATTCAAAGCCTACCCAAGGTACCACCATAGACCAAGTTTCAACACAGCGAAAACGATAAATTCTTTCTTCTAGTGGAAATTTTAAAATATCTTCCATGCTTAAAGTTAAAGGTTTTTCTATTTCTCCACTGATATCGATTTTCCAATTTTGAGTATTGAAATTTTGTGCCAATGATACAGCCTTTCTTTTATCTGTTGAAAATTCATAAAAATTGACATAATTTGTAGCCAGTTCTTCATCGCTGATTTCAAGTTTGTTTGGATTAGTATCGCTTGTGAAATTTAAAGCAGATAGTTTAGAAGCAAGCACGCTTGAACTTATTAAAGCACCCGCTCCAAGTTTTAAAAAATCTCTTCTTTTTTTATATAAATTCTCAGGAGTTATAATCATAATTTTTCCTTGTTAAAAATTTTTATTATTAAACTATAACAATGTTAATACAGGATTAATTTTGTGTGATTTTTTCAAGTTCTATATTGTAGAATATTTCTTCGCAAAATTCTTTATAGTGATTAAGTAGTTTAATTTTTGAAGTTTCTTGCATTAGAATTTTAAATTCTAATTTTTTTAATTTTCTAAGTTCATCCTTGAGCTCTTTATCTTTTGAAAACAATAAAAAATATTCTTTAAAGATGAGCTCATAAATTTCAAAAGTTCCATCGACAAGATAATTAATCGCTTTATCAAGATGCCGATTAGAGTCTTTAAAATTTAAAGGATTTAAAACCATGAAACAAAGATGAATCATGGCGAAGTGAAAATATTTAAGATGTTTTTCAGGTAAGGTGAACAAATCGCTTTTTTGAAAATTTTGAAGATTGTTAAAGTCAGAATTCAAGAAATGATAGCCAAAACAGTCATTGATATTTGAAATCAAATTTTTAATTTTTTGTTCTCCATCAAGTTTTTTTCTAAAGGCTACAAAATAAGCGAGAGCCTTGTAAAATATTTGAAAAAATTCAATATGTTTATTTTCTCTTAGACAAATAAGACTTAAATCTTTTGGAGAAGTGGAGTGCTCTTGCATATAATTATAAACTTTCAGGGAAATTTTATTTCTTACCTCAAGCAAGTAGCTCAAGTCTTTTTGTTTTAAAATTTGATAATAAAAAAATATAAAATCTTTAATTAAACCTTTATGATCTTTTTCAAATAATGAAATTTGAAAATCCACGCTAAGAAACTGATTGTAAAGATTAAAGTAATCGCATTCTAATTGTTGATAATTCAATATTTTATCCCACACTTAGCATAAAATTCTTTTAAAGCATGTTCTTTATCAGGCTGAGTTTTAATCCATTCTTCAAAGTGATTACACATATCCCATTCTTTTTGCTGAATTACTTCATAATTTTGCTCTATATCGTTTTCGCTTATATTTTTTCTGTGTATTTTGTTTAAAATTTTTTCACATACAGCCCTAGGATTTTCATTTTTATATATAGGCCTTCCCACAACGATATAATCACTCAAATTTTCTCTAGCCATTGCAAGATTAGCAACACGTTTTTGATCATCACTTGTTTCTCCAAAAGGACGAATTCCAGGAGTAAGGGTTAAGAAATTTGAACTTGTGTGCTCTTTAATTTTTTTACTTTCAAAAACAGAGCATACCATACCATCAAGTCCATTTTCATAGGATATTTTTGAAAAATTAATTACAGCTTCTTCGATTTTTTGTCTATAAATACTAAAGAAATTTTCTTCATCAAAACTCGTAAGAGCAGAAACTGCTAAAACTAAAGGTCTTTTTGAAAATTTGCTAAGCCGTGTCATAACTTCTTGCATGGCTATTTTTCCAGCACTTGCGTGGATATTGATCATATCAACACCAAGTTTTGATATTTCTTCGCAAGCATCTGCCATAGTGTTGGGAATATCATGAATTTTAAGATCAAGAAATATTTTAAAATCATCAACTTTTTTAAGTTCTTCTATGAATTTAAAGCCATCTCTTAAATATGCTCTTAAACCTACTTTTAACCATATGTCTAAATTTTTTAATTCTTTGGCAAGTTGCAAGCATTCTTCTTTTGTAGAAAGATCAAGTGCAACACAAAGCTTCATTTTTTAGCCTTTATTAAGGCATCTAAAACTCCATTTATAAATTTTGGAGAATTGTCATTGGCAAGTTCTTTGGCAAGTTCTATAGCCTCATTGATAACAATGGCGCTAGGAGTATCGGTAAAAAGTAACTCATAAGCTCCAAGTCTTAGTATAGCTCTTTCTATATGTCCTAAAGCTGTAATTTGATTATCATTTAGAAATGAATTTAAGGTTTCATCAATATTGTTTAAATTATCTAAAATTCCATGATATAAATTTAAAGTAAAATTTTTTTGTTCATTGCGTATTTTTTTTTCATCTAAAATTTCATCTACAAAAACGTTGTTTTGAGAATTTAATTCAAAAGCATAAAGTAAGGAGATGACGCTTTGGCGAACTTGATGACGCGTTGCCATTAAAGCTCCTTGCTTAAATTTAACATCTCGATTACAGTTGTCATAGCTTCAAAGCCTTTATTACCTGCCTTGCTTCCAGCTCTTTCTATGGCTTGTTCTATTGTATCTGTAGTTAAAACACCAAAGCTTACAGGGATATTATGATTTAAACTCACATTGGCTATGCCTTTGGTGGTTTCTGCTGAAACATAGTCAAAATGCGGAGTTGAGCCACGAATTACTGCACCTACGCAACAAATTGCATCAAATTTTTTGCTTTCTATAGCTTTTTTTAATGCATACGGAAGCTCAAAAGCACCAGGAACAAGTATAAGGCTTAGATTTTCCTCTTTGCCCCCGTGTCTTAAAAAAGCATCTTTTGCTCCTTCTACAAGGCGATCTGTGATGATATGATTAAATCTTGCATTAATGATAGCAATTTTTGTATTTGAGTCTAAATTTAATTTTCCTTCAATAATATTCATTTGTTTTCCTTTATGATATTTTGTATTTCTAGTAATGTATTAACGCAATTTTTAAGGCGTGTAAGATTAAGCATATTAGGTCCATCGCATAAAGCCTCGCAAGGATTAATATGTGTTTCAAAGAAAAAGCCATCTATGCCTACGGCTGCTGCCGCTCTTGCTAAAGGTTCTACAAATTCGCTTTTCCCTCCGCTACTTCCACCTGCAGCCCCTGGCATTTGTACGCTATGGGTAGCATCAAAAATAACTGGAGCAAATTCACGCATGATAACTAAAGAACGCATATCTACTACTAAATTTCCATAGCCAAAGCTAGCCCCTCTTTCAGCTACAAAAACACCATTTCTTTGAGCAGCTTCATAGCCTTCATCTTCTATACCACGGGTTTGTAGAACTTTTTTAACGCTGTATTTGATATCGCTTGGGTTTAAAAATTGTCCTTTTTTGATATTAATTTTTGCCTTAGTTTTTGCTGCGGCTACAAGTAAATCGGTTTGACGACATAAAAAAGCAGGAATTTGCAAGACATCAGCTACTTCACTTACAGGGTTTGCTTGATTGCTTTCGTGTATATCGGTTAAGATTTTCATACCAAATTCATCTTTTACGCTTTGTAAAATTTTTAATCCTTCTTCAAGACCAGGACCTCGAAAAGAATTAATACTTGTGCGATTGGCCTTATCAAAACTTGATTTGAAATAAAATTCTATATTTGGATTTTCATTAAAATTTTTTAACTGTTCAGCAACTTTAAAAATCAAATCTTTGCTTTCTATCACGCAAGGACCAGCAATGAGTATCATTTTTTTCATTTTTTTCCTTTGTTCTTAACTAAAATTAATCCACCAAAAATAATGCCTATTATACCTAAAAAAACCATAGTGCTTGGTAAATTATCTCCCAAAATTATCCCAACTATCATACTAAATACTACATCAAGATAACTAACTCCGGCAACCACTCCTGCTTGTTTAGCGATACCATAAGCTTTAGTGACATGAATTTGATAAATGGTGCCTAAAGTTCCCATAATGGCAATGATAAGCCAAGCTGTAAGACTTGGCATCACAAAAGGTGCTAGAATGAAATCTAAATGTAAAGAATCAAGATGCTGTGGTTCAAAAAATTCAGCACTGATCATAGAAATTAAAGGCATTAAGGTTCCTAAAAGGATAAAAGAAAAGGCAATTTGTTCTGTAGTGTAAGATTTTCTAAGTTCTCTTACACTTGTAAGAGCTAAAGCGGCTAAAAATCCACTCGTGATACCTATAACTGAATTTTTTAAATCAAAGCCTGAATGATTTAAATTATGAGCCCAAGGCTGAGCGATTAAAAGCACTCCACCAAATGCTATTAAAATTCCTATCCAGCCTTTGATGCCAATATTTTCTTTAAAAACAACAAAAGCTATTAAAGTAATAAAAATAGGAGCAGTTTTTTGAAAAGCAAAAGCTCCACCTAGTGTAATATTTGAAACATTATAGAAAAACATATATAGTGAAAGCGTGCCTACTACTCCACGAAATACCAAGAGCCAAAAATATCCCCCTTCTTTATGTGCCTTAGATCGTTTTAAAAGATAGACTATGAAAAAAATTCCTATGATATTTCTAAAAAACATAATTTCTATAGAACTCATTTCCTTGCTAAGAATTTTTGCACAAGCTCCCATAAGTGCAAAATCCAAACATGCTAAAATCATGAAATAAATTCCTAAATTATGCTTGATTACTTTTAGCATTTTTTTTCCTTGACTAAAATCTGGGTTAATTCTAGTCTTTTTTGCTTAATATTAAGCCAAATTTTATATAATTTTAAAAATATAATTTTCTAGGAAAAAAATGCAAAGCATTATACTTATAGGTAAGCCAAATGTGGGAAAATCAAGCCTTTTTAATAGAATGGCAAGACAAAGAATAGCTATTACAAGTGATATTTCAGGCACAACTAGAGATACAAATAAAACGCAAATTCATATTCATTCAAAAAAAGCCATGCTTATTGATAGTGGAGGGCTTGATGAAAGTGATGAACTTTTTAAAAATGTGAAAAAAAACACTTTAAAAGTAGCTAAAGAAAGCGATATCATACTTTATCTAGTTGATGGGAAATTAGCGCCTGATGATGAGGATAGACAGTTTTTTTATTCTTTAAAAAAACTTGGAAAACCTATAGCCTTAGTGATTAATAAAGTAGATAATAAAAAAGATGAAGAAAGGGCTTGGGAGTTTGCAAATTTTGGCGTAAAGGAAATCTTTAATCTTTCAGTAACCCATAATGTAGGCTTAGATGAACTTTATGAATGGCTTGAAAAATTTTTACATGAAGAGTTTTTAATCCCCGATGAAGAAGAAAATTTAGAAGATTTTTTAGAGTATTATGAAGAAGGAAAAGAATTTCAATTTAAAGAAGTCGATCAAAATCATATCAGAGTGGGTATTGTAGGGCGTGTAAATGTTGGAAAATCAAGTCTTTTAAATGCTTTGGTTAAACAAGAACGCAGTGTTGTAAGTTCTATTGCAGGAACTACTATAGATCCTGTTAATGAAAGTGTAGTTCATAAAGATAAAGTGATAGAATTTGTTGATACTGCAGGTATTAGAAAAAGGGGTAAAATTCAAGGACTCGAACGCTTTGCCCTAAATCGCACGGAAAAAATTTTATCTCATTCTCAAATAGCACTTTTGGTTTTAGATGCGCATGAGGGCTTTAACGAGCTTGATGAACGCATTGCTGGGCTTGTGGCTAAGCATTATTTGGGTGTGATTATTGTTTTAAATAAATGGGATAAAAGTGAGATGGATTTTGATAAGACTGTAAAAGAATTGCGTCTTGATCGTTTTAAATTTCTAGCTTACGCACCCGTGATTAGCGTATCAGCTTTAAGTGGAAAAAGGGTGCATGTTTTACTCGATAAAATTTTGCAAATTTTTGAAAATTTCACTCAAAAAATCCAAACTTCTAAGCTTAATACCTTGATAGAAAATGCCACAAGAGCACATCCTTTGCCGCATGATTATGGGAAATTGGTTAAAATTTATTATGCAGTACAATATGACTTAGCACCGCCAAAAATTGCACTTATTATGAATCGTCCTAAGGCCTTGCATTTTAGCTATAAGCGTTATTTACAAAATCAAATCAGAAAAGAATTTAATTTTGAAGGTGTGCCTTTAGTGATTGCTTCGCGTAAAAAGGGCAGTAAAGAAAATGATGAAAGCTAAAAATATCGTTTTTATAGGATTTATGGGTTCTGGAAAAAGCACTTTAGCAAGAGCTTTAGCTAAGGATTTAGATCTTGTTTTTTTAGATAGTGATTTTTTAATAGAACAAAAATTTAATCAAAAAGTCAGTGAAATTTTTGAACAAAAAAGGGAAAATTTTTTTAGAGAACAAGAGCAAAAAATGGCTGATTTTTTTAGTTCTTGTGAGAAAGCTTGTATTGCTACAGGTGGGGGTTTTGTTAATGTTTCAAATTTAGAAAAAGCAGGTTTTTGTATTTATTTAAAAGCAGATTTTGAATATTTAAAAAAGCGTTTAGACAAAGATGAAATTTCTAAAAGACCTTTATTTTATGATGAAATTAAAGCAAAAAAATTATATAATGAGCGTTTAAGCAAGTATGAACAAAAGGCAAATTTTATTTTAAATATAGAAAATAAAAATATAGATGAGCTTTTAAGCGAGATTAAAAAGGTGATAAAATGAGAGTATTAACAGGCCTTCAGCCAAGTGGCGATTTGCATATAGGTAATTATTTTGGTGCGATTAAGCAAATGGTAGATGCACAAGAAAAAAGCCAAATGTTTATGTTTATTGCTAATTATCATGCCATGACTTCTTCTCAAGATGGAGAAAAACTTAAACAAAATTCCTTAAAAGCTGCTGCGGCTTTTTTAAGCCTTGGTATAGATCCTCAAAAAAGCGTTTTTTGGTTGCAAAGTGATGTTAAGGAAGTTATGGAGCTTTATTGGATTTTATCGCAATTTACTCCTATGGGTTTATTAGAGCGTGCGCATAGTTATAAGGATAAAGTTGCTAAGGGGCTTAGTGCTTCACATGGGCTTTTTTCTTATCCTGTTTTAATGGCAGCTGATATTTTGCTTTTTGATACACAAATTGTCCCTGTAGGAAAAGATCAAATCCAGCATGTTGAAATCGCACGCGATATTGCTTTAAAAGTTAATAATGAATGGGGTGAAATTTTTACCCTTCCAGAGGCTAAAGTTAATGAAGAAGTAGCTGTAGTTGTAGGCACTGATGGGGCAAAAATGAGTAAATCTTATCAAAATACTATAGATATTTTTAGCAGTGAAAAAACCTTAAAAAAACAAATTTCTTCCATAGTTACAGATAGCACCGCTTTAGAAGATCCAAAAGATTTTAAAAACTGCAATGTTTTTAAAATCGCAAAGCTTTTTTTAGATGAAGCAGGGCAAAAAGAATTACAAATACGCTATGAAAAAGGTGGCGAGGGTTATGGACATTTTAAAATGTATTTAAATGAACTTGCAAATGCTTATTTTAAAGAAGCAAGAGAAAAATATAATGAGCTTTTAGAAAAGCCTTCGCATTTGAAAGAAATTTTAGATTTTGGTGCGACAAAAGCAAGAAAAATCGCCCAAGAAAAAATGCAAAAAATTTATGAAAAAATCGGACTTTAAGGAGTAGAAAATGTTAGATTTAAAAAATTTGCAAAATAATTTTGATGAAGTGGCTAAAAAGTTAAAAAATAAAAAAGTTGATGAAAATATCTTAAAAAAACTTGCTGAACTTTTTGCAAGTTTAAAAAAAGAAAAAACAGCTTTAGAAGAATTTCAAGCTTTTCAAAATAAATTCAGTAAAGAGCTTGCTACAGCCGAAGATAAAGAAAGTTTAAAAGCAAAATTAAGTGAAAATAAAAGCAAAATTAATGAGCAAAGCGCTAAAGTAAATGTTTTAGAAAATGAGCTTGAAGAAATCGCTCATGCCATCCCAAATATCCCTGATGAATGTGTGCCTGTGGGTGAAGATGAAGATGAAAATGTGGAACTTAAAAAAGTTTTAAATCCACCTAGCTTTGATTTTACTCCAAAAGAACATTTTGAATTAGGCGAGAGTTTAAATTGGTTTGATTTTATGCGTGGGGTAAAAATTTCACAAAGTCGTTTTTGTGTGCTTAAAAATGAAGGAGCTTTATTAAGCCGTGCTTTGGTAAATTATATGATAGATTTTAATAGAAGTCGTGGATTTGAATTTGTTAATGTACCTTTTTTGGTAAATGGTGCTACTATGTTTGGGACGGGTCAGTTGCCAAAATTTAAAGAAGATATGTATAAGGTAGATGATGAGGATTTGTATTTAATCTCAACTTCTGAAATTCCAGTAACCAATCTTTACAGCGGGGAAATTTTAGCTAGTGAAACTTTACCTATAAAAATGACTTGTTATAGCGCTTGTTTTAGAAAAGAAGCAGGCAGTGCAGGGCGTGATACAAGAGGTATTATAAGACAACACCAGTTTGAAAAAGTAGAGCTTGTAAGTATTGCTAAACCTGAGCAAAGTGATAGCGTGTTTAATGAAATGCTTGAGTGTGCAAGTGATTTACTGAGTTCTTTAGGTTTAGCGCATAGACATTTGATGCTTTGCACCGGAGATTTGGGTTTTAGTGCGGCAAAAACTGTAGATCTTGAAGTGTGGCTTCCAGGACAAAATAAATATCGTGAGATCAGCTCGGTTTCAAATTGTCGTGATTTTCAAGCAAGACGCGCTAAAATTCGCTATAAAAACGAACAAGGAAAAAATGAACTTGTTCACACTCTTAATGGCTCATCTTTGGCAGTAGGAAGAACCTTGGTAGCGATTATGGAAAATTATCAAGATAAAGAAGGAAAAATTCATATTCCTGATGTTTTGAAAAAATATTTTTAAAGAGTATAGATGGCTGAACAAGAAGATATAATACTAGAAAAACCCGAAGATGGCTTAAATCAACCAAGACTTGATGAGAGTTTAGAGGGATTTAAAGGGCAAGAGGGGCAAGCTCCAGAAGATGAAGAATTTGCATCATTGCCAGAAGAATTACCTCAAGAAAATAGTGAAAGTGGTTTTAAATTTACAAGAGAAAGTGCGCCTGAAGATGTATCAACTTTTGAAGAAGTTGAAAGTCAAGAGCCTACGCCTTGGTATAAAGATCGTAAGTTTATGTCTCTTGTAGGTTTATCTTTGGGGATTATTTGTATTTTAGTTTTTACGCTTTTTTATTTAACTTTTAGTGAAGGAAAAATTAAACCAGATATTATAGCTTCTAAGCCTTTAGAACAACCTGTTGTTATGCCTGATGAATCATATAAATACAATGATATGCAAAGAATTGATGGTATGATCCAAAAAGCAAATGCTTTATATTTAAAGGGTGAGGTTGAACAGGCTTTAAAAGTTTATGAGCAAGTTGCCGTATATAATGAATCTTTATCTAATTATAATTTAGGCGTTTCTCAAATGAATGAGAATAAATTCCAAGAAGCTTTTGAAAGCTTCAAGAAAGCTATAGCCAATGGAGAAAATCAAAGTGTAGCTGCTATCAATGCTGCTGTTTGTGCTTTAAAGCTTAATGATAAGGAAAAATTTAGATATTATATTGATTTAGCTCAAGTGTATCTTCCAAAAGAAGGAAAATCAAAATTATATGATTATTATTTAAGCTTGATTAATTATTACAAAGGATATTACCCTGAGGCTTTACAAATGTTACAAAGAACAGATATGGAGCCGTATTCTGATGTTGCAAAGTATTTGTCTGCTAAAATTTATGCAAAAATGGACTTTGATTCCAAGGCTATACAGCAATTAAATTCTCAAGGCAATTTTGAATCTAGTTTATCTTTAGGTCTTTTATACGCTAGAATAGGAGAATATGCTAAAGCTAAAGTCGCTTTAAGTACAGCGATGAAAATTGAAAGAGATTTTAATCAGAGTTTGGCGGCTTTAACATTGGTTGATATTAAAACAGGAAATTATCAAGATATGTTAGCGCGCTTACAAAATTCTTATGATAATGATAAAGATAGATATAAGATTTTAGATGCTTATAAAATTCAAGTTCGTTTAAATAAGGATCTTTTTAATATAGCAGTTGCTCAAAATTCTTTTTCAAAAGATTTGTTAAAAAAACAAAAAGATCAATTCGATTTGCTTTTTTATTTTGCGCCTTATCAAGTTTTTGATAGTAAGCAGGCTGCTTTATATATTAAAAAAGCTAATGTTACAGATTTCGTTGATGATAGTGCTGATGCGGGAGTTTATCTTAATACAAGCAAGGCTCTTTCATCTACCAATGTAAAAATTGCCAATATTATTAACTATGCATTAAATCAGAAGTTACGCCTTGCTAACCAAGAATTTCAAAAACTTATCAAGGATTATCCAGAACATAGTATTTTACATTATAATTTGGCTTTAACTTATGCCCAAATGCAAAATTATGAACTTGCTTATAAGCATTTTTCAAGTTCATATCATCTTAATCCTAAAAATTACTTAGCAGGTGCTTTTGCTATGTTTTGTGCAAAATTAATTGATATTGATACAACTAAACTTTACAATGAAATTCTTGATAATATAGCTGCTGATTCTAATTTTAAAGCTAATATGCAAAAAAGTATGTTGTTTTTAGTTAATAATAATTATATTTCTATGCTTCCTTATTTAGATGAAACAAAAAAAGACACGCCTTTGAGTTTGATTTTTGAAGCTATTGTTGCTAAAAATAATAACCTTAATAATCAAGTAGATGTGAAAATTGCTAAATTGCGTTCAGAGTTGCCTGAAGATATTTTGGCAAATATTTTGTATTTTAATTCTTTAAATTCAAATTTAAATATTAAAGAATATGCTCAAAATGCTCAAATTCATTTTAAAAATTTAAAACTTGATTATCGTAGTGTTTTTGGTGGGCCAAATATAGCTAGGGAATTTTATGTTAATTTAATGCATATTGCAGGGCTTTTAAATTTAGAAAGACAGAAAATTAAAGAGTTGATTAATGTTTCAGGAGCAAAAGATGAGGGTATTTTACAAACTTTAGCTTATTTGGATATTTTTGCACAGCAATACGAGGAGGCTTATGCGCTTTATAATTCTTTGATTGATGATTATGGAGCTAAAGATACTAAAACTTTATTTTTAGCAGCCGTAGCAGCCATAGGTGCAAATAATCCAAATTCAGCTATAGCGCTTTTGCAGCTTTCTAAACTTACAGATAAAAATAACAAAGAAAGTAAAGCAGCTCTTGGTATGTTGTATCAAGAAGTAAAGAACTATGAAGCTGCAATATCTCAGTATAAAACTTTACCTAATAATTTTAAGAGTGAATTTTTTACTTTTGATATTAATAACAACTAAAAATGCTTAGAAATTTCTAAGCATTTTTAGTTAAGCTTGAAGATCTAGAGTTTTTCCGCCTAGTTCATCAATGCGATCGCTAACTTTTTTAAGTGCCGCATCTATTGTATTTTGACTGATTTGAGGAAGTTCTCCACCCCACATTTTTTCTGCTTGCTCAAATCCTTTTTTCATACCTTCAAGACCTTTTTTCAATTTTTCAACATCGTCGCCACCGCCTTTAATAACAAAATCCGCGATGCGATTGGCTGTATTTTCCACTCCAAAAAAACCATCTTCACTTACAAGTTGTTGAAGTTCATCTGTATTCATATCAAGTGGATTTTTGCCACTGTAGCCTAAGGATGCAAAATCAATATTTGTAAGTATAGATTTCGCAGTATCTAAATTGGCACCATTTAAAAGACTATCTAGTCCAGTTTGGGCATTGCTCGAACCTATTACAGCATTCATTGTTTGCTGTTGAAACTGAACTAGGTAAATTTGTGTAATGCCCTTTCCACCAAGTGCATTTAATTTTTCAAGGGTATTTTTATCTACATCCTTGCTAGAATTAGCACTTTGAACATTTTTGTCTTTTGTGTTTTCCTTAGCATCATCTGCCTTCTTATTGCTAACTTGTGTTTGTGCCATGCTAGCGATATTTGAAAAAGTATTCACTTGCATATTTGCTCCTTTGTGTGAGGCTTTGATTTATATCGACTTTTGACTTAAAAAATTTATAAGGACATTAAATTCCTTATTTTCAAAGGAATTTAATGTTTTATTGTAGATAATAAGCAATTTGCTCTTTATTGAGAATGCGGATAAGATTGCTAGTACCTTCTACTCCTGTTGGAAAGCCTGCAGTTAGAAGATAGCATTTATCTTCATCCATAAAACCTTTTTCAACACTTGATCTTACAGAGTCTTTTAATAATTCTGTAAGTTCATTACTTTTATTAACCAAGATTGCAGGATTAACTCCCCAAACTATACTTAAAGAGTTTAAGGTTTTTTCAGAATGCCCTACTGCTATGATTTCTATATTTGGACGATATCTCGCAATCTTAATAGCAGATTTTCCGCTACTTGTTAAAGAAAAAATAGCATCAGCGTTAAGATCTGTTGCAAGATGAGCTGAAGAACGCATGATTTTATCTGTATTGTCTAAATCATTAAAATCATTAAATTTGTTATATGGATAGCGTTTTTCTGTTTCTATTATAGTTTGGCACATTATACCAACAGCGTTTGCAGGATCTATACCAACGGCACTTTCTTCACTTAGCATTACTGCATCTGTTCCATCTAAAACAGCATTTGCAACATCTGAAATTTCAGCCCTTGTGGCGGTTTTGCTTTTGGCTAATGAAAAAAGCATCTGAGTCGCAGTAATAACAGGCTTAGAGGCATTGTTTGCTTTTTGTATGATTTCTTTTTGGATATTAGGAACTTTATAATAAGGCACCTCAATACCTAAATCTCCTCTTGCAACCATTATACCATCGCTAGATTTAATAATTTCATCAATATTTTCTACTGCATCAAATTTTTCAATTTTTGCAAAAATAGATATTTTTGCGTTATTTTGTGCTAAAATTTCACGAACTTCATCAATATCGTGCGCATTTTGTACGAAAGATATTGCTAAAAAATCTACTTCATTTTTTATACCCCAAAGTAAATCATTTTTATCTTTTTGTGTAATAACATCAATATTGATTTTAGTATTCGGAAAATTAATACCTTTATTTGAGTTTAAAAAACCATCATTTTCTATAATGGTTTCAATTTTTTGATCATCTATGTTTACTACTTTAGCACGAATTGATCCATCATATAGATAAATATATTCATCAATTTTTAACATATCTAAAATAGATTTTTGATTAATACTGATTTTATAATGATTTTGAGCAATCTTCTCCCCTAAAATTGTTTCACGATAAAAATCAAGTCTATCACCCTTTTTTAATTCAAATGGTTCTTTAAGTTCACCTGTACGAATTTTAGGACCACTAATGTCTTGTAAAATTCCAATACGAATATGCAATTCTTTAGCTACTTTTCTTATGGTATCTAAGTTTTTTTTATGATACTCATGTGTTCCATGAGAAAAGTTTAAACGGAAAACATTTACACCATTGATAATCATTTGGCGTAGAATTTCTTCCTTTTCACTTGCTGGACCTACTGTGGCTACAATTTTTGTTTTTTTAAGCATGGTAAACTCCTTTTGAAATTATTGTAGCTAAAAATAGAAACAAAATGATTACAATAATTCTGAAGAAAATTTATCTTCGTTAAATTCCATTCCTAGATAATTACATACAAGCTTTGCATCTCTTTCAGCATTTCCTAAACAACTTGTTGCTCCAGGGCTTGGAGTCATATTGAAAATAATACCAGGGGTTTCTGTGATGCTTGCTTCACCTAGCATTAATTCTCCTTTAGTTTTATCAATAACTTGCGGTCTTACGCCTCCAAAACCTTTTGCATAATAAATATCGCTTGCTTTAAGACTTGGGACTATTTTTTTGGCATCTTTAACAAATAAGCTTTTATCAATAAAAGGTAGTTCAAAAAGATAATTATAAAAGATGTAATTTCTAATTGTTGCATCTTTAAACATATTAAAAGTTACTTTTAAAACAGTTTTATCAAGTTTTAGTGCTTCAAAAAATTCTGGAACTGATTTTAGACCATGATAACGTTCTAGTTTTGGAATAACAAGTGCAGTAGGTCCAAAGCGAGTGTTCATATCAGCAAGCAAATCAGGATCTCCATGAAGAGCTGCAAATGGAAGTTTAGGATTTTGCACCATATAAACCTTGCCATTTAAAAGTTTTTGTTTGGTTAAATAAAAACTTCCTGCAACAGGCCAACAAGACTTATCCATACCTAAGTTCATTTTATGTGCTAAATATAAAGAGTGCGCCCCAGCATTGACAACTACGCTTTTGGCATGGTATTCTTGATGATTTGAGGTTTTTAATATAAAAATATCATCTTTTTTTTCTATGTGAATAATTTCTTGATTAAAGGCAACGAAAGTATTTTTATTTTGTTTTTGTGCTTGTTCTATTAGATTTATGCTCATTTTCCCAAAATCTACAGTTGTAAAAACCTCGCCACTTTCAACACCCATGGCGCAGATATTTTCAGGTCTATCTTGATTGCAATCTTCTCCTAAAACAACTTTGGGTTCAATTTGTTTGATTTTTGTTTTATTGAAAAATTTTATATAAGGATAAAGTTCTTTAAATTCTTCATAGCGTTTTTTCATATAATCACATTCTATATCTCCAACAGCTAGAGCCATTTTTTGATGAGAAAACATGAAATTATTTTGCGCATTTTGCATGAGTCCATATTTAACTATCATATCAGCTGTTCTTTTTACTTTTCGCGCTTTTTCTAAAGTATAATTGGTTTCAATATCTCCACAATGAATGGTTTGAGAATTACTCGTTCCCTTAGAATTTAATGTTGCAGCTGTATTATATTTTTCTATCAAAGCAATATTTTTAATATTTGTATATCTTGCAAGCTCGTAAAATAATGCTGCTCCTGAAATTCCAGCTCCGATGACAAGCACATCAAATTCTTGTTGGCTCATTGTTTTTCCTTTTTTTATTTTAATAAACTTTTTTCTAAATAGAAGTTTAATTGAATTTGTTTTACAAAAAGTTAAATTTCATTAAGGTTTGATATCAATGAGAATTTTTGTAACATTTTTAATAAAGTAAATTGGGATTTTCTTTTATAATCTTTTTCATTCCTCGAAAGATTAAAAGTTTATCATAAATTGCGTGATCGAAATAATTTGCTAAAAATTGCCCATCTCCACCAGTGAAATAAAGCTTTTTATTTTGAGCGGCATCTTTTATCAGTAGGTAAATTCCTTTAAAAACACCATAACTTAAAGCATCCATGGTTTTTTGCGGGAATGCATCAAGACTAACTTGAGTATTAAATTCACTTTTTAATCGCGGTGAAATATGGCTATAAATTTTTTTATAATTTGCAATACCTGGCAAGATAAAACCACCAAGATGTATAGAATTAGAAATAATATCAATTGTAATAGCACTACCTGCATCTACAACAACCCCATCTTCAATAGTATAACAAGCTGCTATGCGATCGATTCCTAATCCTTGATAAATTGTATCAAATAAAAAATAAGGTTCAAGATTGATAAAATTTTTTTGATTTTTTAAATGTTCTTTGAGATGTTCATTGACATTGATATAAAAAATTTTTTGTTCATTTTTAAATTCTAAAAACTGATCTATACTAAGAGTAAAATATTTGTTATCATCTAGGAAATTAGCATTTGAATTCCCAATATCACAGAGCAACATAGATATTAAATCCTTTCATTTCTAGATGATTTTTTGCTTTAGAGCAAAGAGAAGCCATACTAAAAAAATATTTGTTATTTATGTTAATTTGCTGTGCTAGATTTTCTAAAAATAAGGCATCTTTCATTAAAAATTTTGTTTTTCCTGTATACATAAAAAGAATGTTATTTTGATCTTTAGCACAAATATAACTTTTTTTTCTAGTCAACATACTTAAGTCATAGGGCTTTAAATTTAATTTTAAAGACTTTATTGTTTGTTCTAAAATTTTTATCATAGCAAATCTAAAATTTTATCTCCGTAGTAAAATTTACCATTCCCCATGAAAGAAATTTTATCAACAGCTTCTGAAAGTTTAAATACTTGTGTATTATCTAAATTTAGATTCATTTTGATAAGATAGCCTGTTTTTTCAAAAATATATAAATAATTATTGTATATATTGCTTTTTACAAAAATAGCAAATTCAAATTTTTTTTCTGCAATTTTTCTTAAGTTATAATCAGTTTTAATAATAGTGCCATCTTTTTCTAGTATAAAAATACCATCATCACTAAGTGCAACATCTTTTATGTCAGCGTCAAGATAAAGAGTTCTAGCAGGGCTTACAACAATGATTTTTTTAGCTGTTGCTGCTATAAGTTTATCTCCGATTACACTTAGATGGATTACATTGTTGAAAAAATTTTCTGCTGAAATAACCACATCTTTAATGACTTGAAGATTGCTTCTTGAAAGAATTAAAATTTTGCCATCTAGCGTTGGATATACGATGATATTGTCTAAAAATATAGGATTAGCGGTACGACTGTCTTGAGCTGGAGCTGAGGTTAGGGTTTGACTAAATTTAATACCCAAAGAACGATTTGCAAGAACTATAGTATTGTTTGCAAGTACAAGGGCTAAATCATCTCCATTAGAAGCTACTCCTACAACACTAGCGTCAAATTGAAAATTATAAATTTCATTATAAGAATTGTCAAAAATTTTTAAATTTCCATTATTATCTGCAGTAAAATATTCCCCATCTTGATAAGCTAGAAGCATATAATTTTTAGGAAGTTTAAACTTGTCTATGGAGATATTATTTTTTAAGATAGCTGTATTATTGCTAAGTTTTGCAGAAACTAGATTCCAATCAACGATTTTACTTTTTAAATTGCTATTATGACTTAAATCTCCATCGGTTTGTTTTGGTTCAAAATATTGTCTTTTGGTGCCACAAGCACATAGAAATATTAAACAAAATAGTGTTAAAAATATTTTTTTCATTGTGTAATGCCTTGATAATGTTTGAGGTTTTTAGCTATTTGATTTAAACTTGAATTTTCTTTTATCTGAGAAAGTAAAACATTAGCTTCTTCGATTTTATTTTGCTCTAAAAGTTTGTAAGCTTCTAATAATTTATCATAATTTTTTAAAAATATCGATTTATCCCTTAAAGATAATGCGATAATATTTTTAAGTAAAGTGTTTGTTTGAGCATTATTATAAATTTGTTTTAGTTCATTTTGGAGAGCTGTATTATTAAAATCATTAATATTTTCTTTTAGTAAAAAGATAGCGTAAAGATTGGTATTTTTATTTTTAAGTTGTTCTAAAAGATTTTTATTGCTAGGATCTTGTATTAGATTGGCATAAATTTCATTTGCTTCTTTTGTTTTATAATCGTTTATTTTTGAGATTATAAAATTTCCAGCAAACCAAGCAACTAAAATTATCACAACAGCAGATATATAAAATTTATACTTGCGTATAAATCTCTCTCCTTTGATAAAATTTTCTATAAATTGTTCTTCTGTGTTAAGTTCATTTTTAACAGCTTTTAAATTATCTTTTAGTCCCAAAATTTATCCTTGAAAAAATATTTTTATTTTTGTATAGAAAAATTATGGTATTGTATCATATAAATTGCAAAATATCCTAAACAATTTAAAGCTTTTTATGATATAATTTTCAAAATTTTAACTTTTTTATTAAGGTTTAAGAAATGCAAATAGATGAGAAATTATTAAGCAAGCTTGAAAAATTAAGTGCTTTACAAATAACAAAAAACAGAAATGAAACCATTGTACAGTTAAGTGAAATTGTGAATTTTGTTGAAAAATTAAACGAACTTGATCTAGATTCCCAAGAGATTACTGTGAGTACTATAAAAGGTGGAGCTCCTTTGAGGATTGATGAGATAAGAAATAGCAATGTTATTGATGAGGTTTTAGATTGTGCTCCAAAAAAACAAGAACATTTTTTTGTTGTTCCTAAAATCATAGAATGATTAACTTAGCATTTAGTGCTTATTTGTAGAATAAATTTAAAACAAAAAAAATCAGAGAGTGATTGAAATGAATTTTTATTGGTTTGATGCTTTTATTTTAGGATTTACCTTGCTTTTAGGGCTTAAGGGTATTATCAATGGTTTGATAAAAGAAATTTTTGGACTTTTGGGTATTATTGGTGGTGTTTTTATTGCTTCAAAATACGCAACTCAAGCGGCTGAATTTATACAAAGTACTTTTTATAAGATAGAAAATCAAAGCTTAGCTGGATTTGCTGGATTTTTGGCCATATTAATTATTTTTTGGATAGTTTGTTTGTTGGCAGGTAATTTTCTTTCTAAGTTGATCAAATTAAGTGGCCTAGGTTTTTTAGATCGTATTGGTGGCTTTATATTTGGTGGGGCAAAAATCTTTTTAATTTTTGCAATTTTAGTTTTTTGTGTAGCAAGAATCGATTTTTTAAATGATAAATTAGATAATTTTGCTAAAAATAGCTATACTTTGAATTTGCTTAAAGAAACTGGATCTTTTATTATGAATCAACCTTTAACAGAAAATAGTCTAGATCATGCTAATGAAAAGTTGCAAGATATTGTAAGTGATTTAAACAATACTCAAAAAGGGGAGTGATATGCTGATAGAAAATGTGGAATATGATGTTTTACTTGAGAGATTTAAAAAAATATTAAGACAAGGCGGACTTAAATATACCAAGCAAAGAGAAGTACTTTTAAAAACTCTTTATCACAGTGATACTCATTACACACCCGAAAGTTTATATATGGAAATCAAACAAGCTGAACCCGATTTAAATGTAGGAATTGCAACTGTTTATCGTACTTTAAATTTGCTTGAAGAAGCAGAAATGGTAACTTCCATTTCTTTTGGTTCAGCAGGTAAAAAATACGAGCTTGCCAATAAACCTCACCATGATCATATGATATGTAAAAATTGCGGAAAAATTATAGAGTTTGAAAATCCTATTATAGAAAGACAGCAAGCCTTGATTGCAAAAGAACATGGTTTTAAACTTACAGGGCATTTGATGCAGCTTTATGGTGTTTGTGGTGATTGTAATAATCAAAAAGCAAAGGTAAAAATATAAATGTTTGATAATATTTTAGAGCAGCAAAGAATAGAAAAAGCCAAGGAATTAAAAAATTTAGGGATCAATCCTTATCCTCATTTTTTAGAAAAAGAAATGTCTTTAAAGACTTTTAAGGATAAATTTTCTTATATTTTAGAGCAAGTTGAAAAAAGAGATGAAAGTGTCAATGCTGTTGTTGCAGGACGTTTGAAACTTTTGCGTATAGCTGGGAAATCGATTTTTGCAAACATTGAAGATGAAGATACAAATTTGCAAATTTATTTTAATAAAGATAGTGTAGGTGAAGAACTTTATGCGATTTTGAAAAAGAATTTAGAAGTAGGTGATATTGTTTTGGTTAAAGGTTTTCCTTTTGTAACTAAAACAGGTGAGTTTAGTTTGCATGCAAGTGAAGTAAAACTCGCTACAAAAGCTATTGTTCCTTTACCTGAAAAATATCATGGATTAACAGATATTGAGCAAAGATATCGTAAACGTTATGTTGATATGATAATGAATACAGAAGTTAGAAAAGATTTTTTAGTGCGTTCTAAAGTGGTGAGTTTGATTCGTCATTTTTTTGAAAATAAAGGCTTTTTAGAAGTAGAAACTCCTATGATGCATCCGATTGCAGGTGGAGCAAACGCTAAGCCTTTTGTAACTTTTCACAATTCTTTAGGCGTAGAAAGATTTTTAAGAATTGCTCCAGAACTTTATCTTAAAAGACTTGTAGTGGGTGGTTTTGAGGCAGTTTTTGAAATCAATCGTTGTTTTAGAAACGAAGGTATGGATTTAACCCATAATCCTGAATTTACAACTATAGAATTTTATTGGGCTTATCATAATTATAAAGATTTAATGGATTTAACTGAAGAACTTTTTGCTTTACTTTTAGATAAACTTAATTTGGGAAAAACAATAGAATTTGATGGAAAAATGATAGATTTTTCTAAACCTTTTGAAAGAATTACTTACAAAGATGCACTTTGTAAATATGGTGGTTTGGATAGGGATTTAATTGAAGATAAGGAAAAAATTCTTACTAAATTAAAAGTAGATGGTTTTGAAGCGAATGAAAAGCTTGAACTTGGACATTTACAAGCTGAACTTTTTGATAATTATGTGGAAGAAAAATTGATCAATCCTACTTTTGTGATTGATTTTCCTATTTCCATAAGTCCTTTATCAAGACGTAGCGATGAGGATTCTCAGATTGCTGAGAGATTTGAGTTGTTTATTTGTGGAAGAGAATTGGCAAATGGTTTTAATGAGCTTAATGATCCTCTTGATCAATATGAGAGATTTTTAAAACAAATTGAAGCTAAAAATGCAGGCGATGAAGAGGCTTGCGAAATGGATGAAGATTTTGTAAATGCTTTGGGTTATGGAATGCCTCCAACGGCAGGGCAGGGTATAGGTATAGATAGACTTGTTATGCTTTTGACAAATAAAAAATCTATTCGAGATGTGATATTGTTTCCTGCAATGCGTCCATTAAAATCAGAACTAAAGGAGAAAGAATGAGTTTAGAAATGTTTGATAAAGAAATTTTTGATTTAACAAACAAAGAGTTAGAGCGTCAATGCGAAGGTCTTGAAATGATAGCGAGTGAAAATTTCACTTTACCTGAAGTAATGGAAGTTATGGGAAGTATCTTGACGAACAAATACGCAGAAGGTTATCCAGGTAAAAGATATTATGGTGGTTGTGAATTTGTTGATGAGATTGAAACTCTAGCTATTGAAAGATGTAAAAAACTTTTTAATTGTAAATTTGCTAATGTTCAGCCTAATTCAGGTTCTCAAGCTAATCAAGGTGTTTATGCGGCTTTGATTAATCCAGGTGATAAAATTTTAGGAATGGATTTAAGTCATGGTGGACATTTAACTCATGGTGCAAAAGTAAGTTCTTCGGGTAAAATGTACGAAAGTTGTTTTTACGGCGTAGAACTTGATGGAAGAATTGATTATGAAAAAGTAAGAGAAATCGCTAAGAAAGAAAAGCCAAAATTAATAGTTTGTGGAGCTAGTGCTTATGCAAGAGTGATTGATTTTGCTAAATTTAGAGAAATTGCTGATGAAATAGGTGCCTATCTTTTTGCTGATATAGCACATATTGCAGGTCTTGTTGTGGCAGGCGAGCATCCAAGTCCTTTTCCGCACGCTCATGTAGTAAGCTCAACCACACATAAAACTTTGCGTGGTCCAAGAGGTGGTATTATTATGACAAATGATGAAGAGCTTGCTAAAAAAATTAATTCTGCCATTTTTCCAGGTATTCAAGGTGGTCCTTTGATGCATGTAATTGCTGCAAAAGCAGTAGGATTTAAATTTAATCTTAGCGATGAGTGGAAAGTTTATGCAAAACAAGTAAGAACCAATGCTCAAGTTTTAGCTAATGTTTTAATGGATAGAAAATTTAAACTTGTTAGCGATGGAACGGATAATCACCTTGTTTTAATGAGTTTTTTAGATCGTGAATTTAGTGGAAAAGATGCAGATTTAGCTCTTGGAAATGCAGGTATTACTGCAAATAAAAATACCGTTCCAGGAGAGATTAGAAGTCCTTTTATCACAAGTGGATTAAGACTTGGAACTCCAGCGCTTACTGCCAGAGGTTTTAAAGAAAAAGAAATGGAAATTGTGTCAAATTATATTGCAGATATTTTAGATGATATTAATAATGAAAAATTACAAGAGAATATTAAACAAGAATTAAAAAAACTTGCAAGTAATTTTATTATTTATGAAAGGGCTATGTTTTGATTTCACCAATGGATATGTCGCTAATTAAAATAATTGGCGATCATTATTATATAAGACGCGATAAAATTGTAAATAAAATTACACATAGAGGTCGCTTATTTTTTGATAAATTTGAAAGAGTTGATGCTCCTTTAAATTTAAATGTCATGAGAGAACACGCTGCTAAAAAAATTGTTGTCGCTCATGATTTAATAACAAAAGATAATAAAGTAGAAAATATTGTCTTTGATTATAATGGTTTTAATGCTGAAAGATTTTATCACCGTGCACAACTTATTTTAAGAGAAGAAGGTTTTATAAATTTCACAGCCTATAAGACTAAAACTCCAGGACATTTACATCTTTATATTCACAAAGGACACACGGCGTTAAACGAAGGTTATTCTTTAGCGTCTAAACTTTCAATGATGTTTGCAAGTAAAATGCCAGTAGAATGGAAGGTGTTTCCTAGTATGGATGTACCTAGGGAATTTAATATTTTAATATTGCCTTATGAGGTTTATCAAAAAGAACGAGGAAGTTCTTGGTCTAAGCATATGTAAGAAAGGACAAATTATGGAAAATCAAAAAAATGAATTTGATGATATTATTTTAGAAAAAAGTAATAAAAGTGAAAAAGTAAAAAAAATTCTTTTACGAGTTATTGCTTTAGTTATTTTGTTTTTAGCTATCATGATAGTTATGAAGCTTATTAATGGTAGTGGTGATGAAAATACGCAAAATCAAAGTGTATTGCCAAGTGAACCTATAGCAACTCAAGACAATAACAATGATACTTCTTTTGAAAGTATGCCAATTACAGATAATACTTCAGCAGAAGATCAATTTGAGGCATTAAGAAAACAATTTCAAGATGAACAAAATACAACTCAAAATACAACAACCTCTAGTTCAAATAACAATGATACTACAAATTTTGCTATGCCTGATCAAGAAGTTCCAGCAGAACCCACAGCAACTACTTCAGAAAATACCACTCCACAAGCAAGTACTCCTAAACAAGAAGTAACACAAACTGCAAAACCTAAAGAAGAAGCAAAAAAACAAACAGCTGTAAAAAAAGAAAAAGAAAGTACAAAACAAATCCCTAAAAAAGAACAAAATACAAATGATTTATTTAAAAATGTTGATGCTAAACCTGTACATCCAAGTGGTTTAGCATCGGGTATTTATGTGCAAATTTTCTCAGTAAGTAATTTGGATCAAAAATCAAAAGAACTTGCTTCTGTAAAACAAAAAGGTTATGATTATAAACTTTATAAAACTACAGTTGGAGGTAAAGAAATTACCAAGGTTTTAATAGGACCATTTGAAAAGGCAGATATTGCAGCAGAACTTGCTAAAATCCGTAAGGATATTGCAAAAGATGCTTTTTCTTTTACTTTAAAATGAAATTTTTAGCAGTTATAGGCGATCCTATTTCTCACTCTAAATCGCCTAGAATGCATAATAATGCTATCAAAGCCTTAGGACTTGATAGCATTTATACACGCTATCATTTAAGAAATGCTAACTGTTTAAGAGAAGATTTTTTTAAATTAGGACTTAGTGGAGCTAATATTACTTTGCCTTTTAAGGAAAAAGCTTTAGATATTGCTGATGTGAAGGATGATTTTGCTAGAAATATTGGCTCTGCAAATACTTTATGCTTAAAAGAAGATAAAATTTACGCTTATAATACTGATGCTTTAGGTTTTTTAGAAGCTATTAAGGATTTTGATAATATAAAAAAAGCTTTGATTTTGGGTGCTGGAGGTACAGCTTTGGCGCTTGCTTATGCATTAAAACAAAAAGGCGTAGAAGTGTATATAGCTAATCGTAGTAAAGAAAGATTTAAAGATTTCTTAGCTTATCCAACTTATCTTTATAAAAACTTGCAAGATTTTGACTTTGATTTGGTTGTAAATTCAACTTCTGCTGGATTAAAAGATGAAAATTTACCTTGTGATAGAGAGCTTTTAGATGGAATTTTACCTAAAGCTAAATTTGCTTTTGAGGTAATTTATGGCAGAGAAACACCTTTTTATAGATTGTGTAAAGAGTATCATTTAAAAATTAAAGATGGGCTTGATATGCTTTTATGGCAAGGGGTTTTTGCTTTTGAGCTTTTTTTTGAAATACGAGATAAAAGAGAGATGATAAAAAATGCAATGCAACAGGCATTGATTTTAAAGTAGAATGATAGTTATTTTTTTGTATAAGAAAATCTTATTTTTTGTGTGAGAAAGTTTAATTTTCTCACAAGTTTTATCATTCAAATATTTCTACCCCATCTTGATTTTTACTTTGATTATTTTGATTTGTTGAAGATGGATTTGTAGGAATATTTTGTGTAGGCGTGTTTTCAATTGTATTATTTTGATTAGAATTTGTTTGAGGTAAGCTTTCTTCAAAGGTAGCATCGCCATCAAAACTATTAAAACCACTATTTGTATTAGGTATAGTTTTGCCTATGTCTGTTGCTTTTGGTAGATTGTTATAAAGTGTATTTAATGTATTTTTATAAAAAGCTAAAAAACTTTTATCAATTTCAAAAGCAGGTTGCTCTAAACCTTTATTGAGTTGAGTTGGTACAGTGGAGATAGTAGTTTTAAACATATTAACCCCATCATCATTTTTAATAGGATAGTTAAGTGCAACTAAAGAATCTAGTTTAGTACTACTTGAAAGATTGGTTGAATTTTGTGGATTGTGTGCATCTATAAAATCTATTTTACCTTTAAAATTTATACCTAAATTGGATTTTACATAATCTCCACTCATAAAATTGCTTGTTTTTTGTGCATTTTTTTCTTCCGTATAAATACTGATTGAACTTTTAAGAGTGTAGTCTGGATTAGTAGTAACTATTTTATAGCCTTTTAGTTGAGCGATGGTTTTGATCTGCTCTTCTAAATTTTGTTTTAAAAGATCAATTTCTTTTTCTATGCGAATTTTAAGCACTGAATTTTCAAAATAATCAGAATAATTGTTATTTTGTTCTATATTAATAGGCTCAAGAGCAATGCTTACTCCAGAATTAATAGGTTCAACCTTTGTTGGAACTTGGGGTTTAAAATTTGGCATAGAAACATTGACAAAATTACTACTTGTACCCCCACAAGCTGCTAAAATTAACATACTACTAGCAAGTAAAATATATTTTTTCATTTTTTACCTTTATTTAATGTGTTTGTGTTAATTATAGCAAGTTAAAGTTTTTTTGTTATATTTTTATAAAGGAAAATTAGGAAAGATATATGGAATTTTGGCAGCATATTTATTCAAATTTTAATGTTATAGCTTTTAGCATCTTTGGTTTAAAGGTGCATTGGTATGGCATTATGTATGTTATAGCTTTGCTTTTGGCTTTGCTTTTGGCTAAATTTTTTGTAAGAAAATTTCAACTAGACATTAATGAAAAACATTTGGATAGTTATTTTATATGGGTTGAAATAGGGGTTATTTTAGGTGCAAGACTTGGATATATTTTGATTTATGATGCAAATACTATGTATTATATTACTCATCCTTGGCAAATTTTTAATCCTTATATTAATGGTGAATTTGTAGGTATTCGAGGTATGAGTTATCATGGAGCAATTATAGGATTTTTGATAGCTACTTTATTGTTTTGTAAAAAATATAAAACAAATCCTTGGATTTTTCTTGATTTGGTTGCTTTAAGTGTTCCATTGGCTTATGTTTTTGGTCGTATAGGAAATTTTTTAAATCAAGAGCTTTTTGGTCGCATTACAAATGTGCCTTGGGGAATTTATGTTGATGGAGTATTGCGCCATCCATCGCAACTTTATGAAGCATTTTTAGAAGGTATTGTTGTTTTTATTATAGTTTATTTAGCAAGATTTAAGCAAAGCTTTCAAGGGGAATTGATTCTTGTGTATGCTGGTGCTTATTCATTGGCAAGATTTATATGTGAATTTTATCGCGAGCCTGATTTTGATATAGGTTTTGTTTTATGGGGTATGAGTATGGGGCAAATTTTAAGTTTTATAATGTTTATAACAGCTTTGTTAGTTTATATTTGTATAAAGTTTAAAAAAGTAAATATTTAATCTATCTTAAAGACTTTTGTAATATAATGAAATGGATTTTTTTTAATTTCTTTTTACAAAGGAGTAAAGATGCGTGAGCTTATCGAAGGTTATTTGGGTAAGAGCATTGAGGGCAAAAAAAGTAAAATGCCTGCGAAATTAGACTTTATCCAAAGTGCTTCAGGGCTTTTTTTAGGTCTTTTTATGTGGGTGCATATGCTTTTTGTTTCTACAATTTTAGTCAGTGAGGATTTTTTTAATTCTGTAGTGCATTTTTTAGAATTAAAATTTGTTTACGATAATCCTGTTATGAGTTATCTTACTTCATTTTTAGCCGCCTGTGTTTTAGTGGTTTTTTTCGTTCATGCTTTACTTGCAATGAGAAAATTTCCTATTAATTACCGTCAGTATCAAATACTAAGAACACACAGTAAAAAAATGAATCACAGCGATACTTCGTTATGGTGGGTTCAAGCTTTTACAGGTTTTATTATGTTTTTCTTAGGTTCTGCTCATCTTATTTTTATTGTAACCAATGCAGATAAAATCAGCGGCGATATGTCAGGAGATAGGGTTGTAAGTCATTTTATGTGGCTTTTTTATGCTGTTCTTTTAGTCTGTGTTGAACTTCATGGAAGTATAGGGCTTTATAGACTTTGTGTTAAATGGGGTTGGTTTGAAGGAAAAAATGTAAAAGAAAGTCGCAAAAAGCTTAAAACTGCTAAATGGATAATCAGTATTTTCTTCCTAGTTTTAGGTGTGTTAAGTCTTGCAGCATTTATAAAAATAGGTTATGAAAACTACCAAAATCAAACCCAAACTACTGCGATGATAAAAAACTACAATGGAGCAAATTATGAATATACAATATAGTGATGCTTTAGTAATAGGCGGAGGATTAGCAGGTCTTAGAGCGGCTATTGAAGTAGCAAAGAGTGGCCAAAGTGTAACACTTTTAAGTATTTGTCCAGTGAAGCGTTCTCACTCTGCAGCGGTGCAAGGAGGTATGCAGGCAAGTTTAGCAAATGGGGCAAAAGGTGAGGGTGATAATGAAGATCTTCACTTTGCAGATACAGTAAAAGGAAGTGATTGGGGCTGTGATCAAGAAGTAGCAAGAATGTTTGCTCAAACTGCGCCAAAAGCAGTGCGTGAGCTTGCGGCTTGGGGTGTGCCTTGGACTAGAGTTACTAAAGGTCCAAGAACTGTTGTAATCAATGCACAAAAAACTGTGATTGAAGAAAAAGAAGAAGCGCACGGGCTTATTAATGCTAGAGATTTTGGTGGAACTAAAAAATGGAGAACTTGCTATATCGCAGATGCAACAGGGCATTGTATGCTTTATGGTGTAGCAAATGAAGCTATTAAACATCAAGTAAAAATTATTGATAGAATGGAAGCAGTAAGAATTATCCATGATGGTAAAAAATGCTTAGGTGTGATCGCTAGAGATTTAACTAATGGACAACTCATTGCTTATATTGCAAGAGGAACCATGATAGCAACAGGGGGCTATGGTAGAATTTATAAACAAACTACAAATGCGGTAATTTGTGAAGGAACAGGTGCAGCCATCGCTCTTGAAACAGGGCTTTGCAGACTTTCAAATATGGAAGCAGTGCAATTTCATCCAACTCCTATTGTGCCAAGCGGTATTTTGCTTACTGAGGGCTGTCGTGGTGATGGTGGAATTTTACGCGATGTGGATGGATATCGTTTTATGCCTGATTATGAACCAGAGAAAAAAGAACTTGCAAGCCGTGATGTGGTAAGTCGTAGAATGATGGAACATATTCGTAAAGGCAAAGGTGTAAAAAGCCCTTATGGGGATCATTTATGGCTTGATATTTCTATACTTGGAAGAGCTCATGTGGAAAAAAATCTCCGCGATGTACAAGATATTTGTAAAACTTTTAATGGTATTGATCCAGCAGATGAGGGTCCAAAAGGTTGGGCGCCAGTTCTTCCAATGCAGCATTATTCTATGGGTGGAATTAGAACTAAACCAACGGGTGAAAGTCAATGGTTAAACGGACTTTTTGCTTGTGGAGAAGCAGCTTGCTGGGATATGCACGGATTTAATCGTTTAGGTGGAAATTCATGTGCTGAAACTGTTGTAGCAGGTATGATAGTGGGAGATTATTTTGCAGATTATTGTAAAAATAATGGTGAAGTAATTGACACAAATGTAGTAAAAGACTTCTTAACTAAAGAGTATCAATATTTAAAATCTTTAGTAGATAAAGAAGGTAAACATAATGTTTTTGAAATCAAAAACAGAATGAAAGAAATCATGTGGGATAAGGTGGCCATCTTTAGAACAGGTGAAGGTTTGAAAGAAGCAGTAGATGAACTTGAAAAACTTTATAAAGATTCTCAAGACGTTAAAGTACATTGTAAAGAACTTGATTGTGCAAATCCAGAGCTTGAAGAAGCGTATAGAGTGCCAAGAATGTTAAAAATAGCACTTTGCGTAGCTTATGGAGCGCTTTTAAGAACAGAAAGTCGTGGGGCGCATTATAGGGAAGATTATCCAAAAAGAGATGATTTAAATTGGATGAAAAGAACCAATACTTTTTGGGTAGAAGGCGAAACCTTACCACGCATAGAATACGAAGAGCTTGATATTATGAAAATGGAAATTCCACCAGCATTCCGTGGATACGGTGCTAAAGGAAATATTATAGAAAATCCTTTAAGTGAAAAACGCCAAGCTGAAGTGGATGCTATCCGTGAAAAAATGGAAGCTGAAGGCAAAGGTCGTTATGAAATTCAAAACGCCTTAATGCCTTATGAATTGCAAGCTAAATATAAAGCACCAAACCAAAGAATAGGAGTTGATTATGAGTAGAAAATTGACAATAAAGGCATTTAAATACAATCCTTTAAGCAAAATTTCTAAACCACATTTTGTGACTTATGAGCTTGAAGAAACTCCTTTTATGACGGTTTTTGTATGTTTGACTTTGATCCGTGAAAAAATGGATGCAGATCTGAGTTTTGACTTTGTTTGTCGTGCAGGGATTTGCGGATCTTGTGCAATGATGATTAATGGAGTGCCAAAACTTGCTTGTAAAACTTTGACTAAAGATTATCCTGATGGAGTGATAGAGCTTATGCCTATGCCTGCATTTAGGCATATTAAAGATTTAAGCGTGAATACAGGCGAGTGGTTTGAAGACATGTGTAAGCGTGTTGAAAGCTGGGTGCATAATGAAAAAGAAACTGATATTTCTAAACTTGAAGAACGCATTGAGCCAGAAGTTGCGGATGAAACTTTTGAACTTGATCGTTGTATAGAGTGTGGAATTTGTGTAGCTTCTTGTGCAACTAAACTTATGCGCCCAAATTTCATAGCTGCTACAGGGCTTTTAAGAACAGCTAGATATTTACAAGATCCGCATGACCATAGAAGTGTGGAAGATTTTTATGAATTAGTAGGCGATGATGATGGTGTTTTTGGTTGTATGTCATTGCTTGCTTGTGAAGATAATTGCCCTAAAGAATTACCTTTACAAAGTAAAATCGCTTATATGAGAAGACAACTTGTCGCTCAAAGAAATAAATAAATCTTTCCCCTTTTTAAGGGGAAGATTGTGAAAGAATTATTCCAAAAAATTTGGCAAAATGAACTCCAATTTTTAAATTTTGATGCTAAATTTCAAGATAAAAGCAAACTTGATACAGCCGAGTGTGCGATTATTTTAAGTGTCAATAAAGACAATTATGAAAGATATTTTCTCTTAAAAGAATTTCAAGAGCTTTGCAAAAAAATTGATTTAAGAGTGGATATTTTTAGTATGCAAAATGCTCAAATTTGTATTTTAAATCTTTTTAAATCAGGTTTTATTTCAAAGCAAGATTTACTTAAGGCTCTAAAAATTTTAGAAAAAATTTCGAAAAATACCGAAATATTTGATTTTATTTTACAAGAAAAAGTTCAAAGTATAGATCAAAAAGCTTTATTTCAAAATGATTTTAAAGAATTAAACACCATTAATTTAGAGCTTCAAAAGCTAAGTTTTGATGAAAATTTAAAATCAAGACTTCAAAAAACTTTGGAAAAATTTCAAAATTTAGAGTTTAATATAGCCATCACTGGCGTGATGAATGCAGGAAAATCAAGTCTTTTAAATGCTCTTTTAAAAGAAGATTTTTTAGGGGTTTCAAACATACCTGAAACAGCTAATTTAACAGTATTAAGCTATGGTAAGAGTGAAGAAGCAAAGATATATTTTTGGGATAAAAAAGAATGGCAAAATATACTTGAAAGTTTGCACTTTAATGCAGATTTAAAAGAATTTATTGATAAGCTGGATAAGAGTGTAAATATAGAAGATTTTATTAAAGATAAACCTTTGATACAAAATATCGCACTTTGTGAGCTTAAAAATTTCAGTTCTGCTAAAAATAAAATTTCAGCTTTAATTAAAAAAATAGAAATTAAAAGTCATTTAGAATTTTTAAAAAATAATATTTCTATAGTTGATACTCCAGGGCTTGATGATGTTGTAGTTCAAAGAGAAATTGTTACAAATGAGTATCTTAGAGAAAGTGATTTTTTAATTCATTTAATGAATGCTTCTCAAAGCTTGACTCAAAAAGATGCAGACTTTTTGGTGCATTGTCTTTTAAATTCAAGGCTGAGTAAGTTTTTAATTGTTTTAACTAAAGCGGATTTGTTAAGCAAAAAGGATTTAGAAGAAGTCATTGTTTATACCAAGGAAAGCTTAAAATCAAGACTTGTGGATTTAGATGAAAATTTAGTGGAAAAGATTGATTTTTTATGTGTGAGCGCTAAAATGGCAAGTGATTTTTATAAAGGTTTAGCGTCCAAGGAAAGCTTGCAAAAAAGTGGTATGCAAGAATTTGAAAACTATCTTTTTAACGAGCTTTATGCAGGAGAAAAAAGTAAGATTGCCTTAAGAGCTTACAAAAAAGAATTGCATTTAGAGCTTAAAAATATTCTAAGCGAATATGAAATGCAAAATCGTCTTATTAAGGAGAATAAACAAGGTGTAAGTGAAGAAAATCAAAAGCTTTTACTTGAACTTCAAAAGCAAAACACCTTATTAAAAGAAGCACAAGATGAAATTTCAAATTCCATTGCAAAACTTAAAAATATAGATAGTGGCATAGATAATCTTGTTTTACTTTTGGCTAAAAAATTAAAAGAACGCTTGATAGATGAGTTTAAATATTTGAAAAATAATGCACAAAAGCTTAATCTTTCTCGTATTTTAAATATAGTTGATATTACCACAAAAGATGGGATTAATGATATTTTAAGAGAAATTAAATTTGAAAATATTAAAAAAATCGAGGAGCTTAAAACAAATTTATCTTTAAAATATGATTTTTTAAAAGATGATTTTGATAATGGTTTTGAAGGTTTTAAAGATGGAATTTCAAAAAATATAGATAGTATTTTTCAAAGCGAAAAATTTGCACTTTTAAGATTGAAAATTGAAAAATTAAGCAATCTAAAATCAGATTTATATGAGCTTGAAACGAATTTAGATACGGTTATTTTTGATACTTTTAAAGAATTTAAAATGAGCGAAATTTTAAACTCTTTAAATATCAATGGAGCATTTTTTGAGTTTTTAAATGATAAATTAAAACATTATGAAAAAAATCAAAAATCAAAATTAGAAAGTCTTGAAAAAGTTTTACAGAGTCTGAAAAATCAAGATGCTAATATTTTAAATTCTTTTGAAGAAAATTTAGAAAAAATTGAAAAATTAAAACAACTTGAAATGGGGCTTTTAAATGCAGATTAATCTTTTAAATGATTTTATAAAAGCCTATGAAAATACCTATAGCGTGAGTTTTGATGATAGTTTTAAAGGGCGTATTCAAGAGCTTTGCAAGGAACTTAACGAGCCTTTTATGCACGCAAGTTATGCTTTAGAAAATGAATTAAAAGAGCTTGTGTTTTCTTTGGATAAGAATGTTAATATCGCTATTATAGGGCAGTTTTCAAGTGGTAAATCAAGTTTGCTAAATTTGATCTTAGGGCGTGATTGTTTGCCTACGGGTGTTGTTCCTGTTACTTTTAAACCTACTTTTTTACGCTATGCAAAAGAATATTTTTTAAGAGTAGAATTTGAAGATGGAAGTGATATTATCACAAATATAGAAAAATTAGCCTTTTATACGGATCAAAGAAATGAAGTAAAACAAGCAAAAAGTTTGCATATTTTTGCACCCATTCCTTTACTTGAAAAAATCACTCTTGTAGATACTCCAGGTTTAAATGCAAATGAAAATGATACTTTAACAACTCTTGATGAACTTAAAAATATTCATGGGGCGATTTGGTTAAGTTTAATTGATAATGCAGGTAAAAAAAGTGAAGAAGATGCCATAAAAGCAAATTTAGAACTTTTAGGAGAAAATAGCATTTGTGTATTAAATCAAAAAGATAAATTAAGCGCAGAAGAGCTAGATAATGTTTTAAATTATGCAAAAAGTGTGTTTTTAAAATATTTTAATGAGCTTATTGCTATTTCTTGCAAAGAAGCTAAAGATGAGCAAAGCTATGAAAAATCTAATTTTCAATCTTTGCTTGATTTTTTAACTCAGCTAGATACAACAGTTTTAAAAGAAAAATTTGTTAAAAGAAAAATTTTAAATTTATGCGAAATTTTAGAAGATGAAAACCAACTTTTTGTAGGTATTTTTGATCGTTTATTAAATCAATTTCAAAGTTATGAAAAGCATTTACTTTTAGCGTATGAAAATTTTTTAAAAGAGATTGAAATTTTAAATCATCAGATTTTAGAACAGCTTAAAAGCATTAGCGAAAGAATTTCTAGTGAAATTTTTGCAAGTGTTAAGGAAAAAGATGCTTATTTTTACAAAGAAAGCAAAGGATTTTTAAAGAAAGATTTATACACAAGATATGATTATAAAGCGCCTTATATTTCAAGCGACGATGCTTTTTTGGCGATGTTTTATAATAGTGATGTGATGAGTAAAGAGTTTAAAAAAATCAAAAATGAACTTTATAAATCTTTTGAAGAAATCAAGATGAAATTAAAAGATTTTATAAACATACTTGAAAGAGAAATTTTGCTTTTTAAAGCAGAATTTTCAAACATACAAAAAGATCACATTTTCCAAAGTGATAAAAATTTTAGTGAATTAAGAGCTTTTTGCAATGCAAGTGATGAGTACTTTTTGAAAGATTTTAAGGAGCTTTTATTTAAAAGTATTTTAGAGCTTGATTTATTTTTTGAAAAATTAAATCTTAAGGCTTTTACAAATTATGAAAATGCTACGAAACTAAGCCTTGCATTTTTTAGTCGTAAAATCAATGAAAGTCGTGTTCTTTATGAGCTTGATAGTTCTGAATTTGTACTTTTTTATCCTAAAAAAAGTGAAATTTATGAAAGAGTTTTAAATGAATTAAATGTTTATGAGTTTGAAACTTTGCTTATTAATAAGCCTATTTTGACAAAAATTGCAAAAAATTTTTTAGAACAAAGTCAAAATTTAATCCAAGAAAAAAATAAATTTTTAGATCTTAAAAAAGCAGAGCTTCAAAAAAGAAGAGCACAGATTTTAAATGTTAGAGAAAGTATAAAGGAAGATTAATGAGAATATTTTTAACTTTATTTTTATTTTTTAATTCATTATTTGCATTAAGTGAACTAGAAGAGGGTTTAAAACTTTACGAGGCAAATAAATTTGATAAAGCTTATGAAATTTTTAAAAGTCTTTGTGAAAAAGATATTTCTAAAGCTTGTTTTTCTTTAGCTTTTATGCATGAAAGTGCTAGGGGTGTGAGTAAGGATTTAAATCAAGCTTATAAATTTTATGATAAAGCTTGTAAATTGGGTTTAGCAAATGCGTGTTCTAATATGGCTTTGCTTTTGCAAAATCAAGGTTATGAAAATGAAGCTCTTTTGGCTTTTAATAAAGCTTGCACTTTAGGAGAATCATTAAGTTGTAATAATATAGCTTTATTTTATGAAAAAGAAAAAGATGGACAAATGGCCTCAAGTTTTTATAAAAGATCTTGTGATTTAAAAAATGCAAGAGCTTGTTATCAGTTAGGATCTTTATATGATAAAGGAGAGCTTGTTAAAGCAAGTGTAAAATCTGCTCTTGCTTTTTATTCTAAATCTTGCACTTTAGGTTTTGGTGAGGCTTGTTATTTGCTAGGACGCTATAATCAACTAGAAAAACAAGATCTAACAAAGGCAAAAAGATATTTTGGTATGGCTTGTGATCAAAAACATCAAGAAGCTTGTGCAGCTTATAAAGAACTTAATTCTAAAGATATAGAGCTTTATTAAAAGTTCTATTTTCATTACTTTCAAAGATATACTTAAATAAAATTAAGAATAACACAAGATTTATCGCTTTTTAAAGTTAAATTTATATTAATAGGACTAATATAGTCTTGTTTAAATTATTATCAAGGAGAAGTAATGCAAGACAATATTATTGATCGCAGAAGCTTTTTTAAACTAGGGCTTCTAGGTGGTTCTGTAGTAGCAGCTAGCACTATAGGTGGCGGTGCTGTTTTAAAGGCAGCAGAACTTACGCATTCGCATCAAGCTTCACAAGGAAAATCAAATAAAATTAGAGGTAGAATGTTTTTTCAAACTCAAACTGAATTTGATACCTTAAGTGCAGCCTGTGAAAGAATTTATCCTAAAGATGAGCAAGGAGAAGGAGCTATAGGTTTAGGCGTGCCTTATTTTATCGATAATCAGCTAGCTAGTGCTTATGGTTATAATGATAGAGAATATATGCAAGGGCCTTTCATGGAGGGCAAAGCCGAACAAGGCTATCAAACTCCTATGCAACGCAAAGATATTTTTTTAGAAGGCGTGCATGCTCTTGAAGAAAATGCTCAAAAGCGTTATAAAAAATCTTTTTCTTTGCTTAAAGGTGGAGATCAGGATAAAATTTTAAGCGATTTTGAAAAAGGAAAAATTCAAACTACAGGTTTTAAATCTTCTTATTTTTTCACACTTTTAAGAGATATGACAGTAGCTGGAGTTTTAGCTGATCCAATTTATGGCGGAAATGATAATAAAAATGGTTGGAGAATGATGCAATATCCAGGCGCACAAATGAGCTATGTGGATAAAATTGCAAGTGATGAATTTTTTAACATTGAACCTATGGGTTTAGCAGATATGGAGAGTTAAAATGGCTGAAGTATTAAAAAAAGTAGATATAGTAACAGTTGGAGCAGGATGGACTGGAGGTATAGTGGCTGCAGAGCTTACTAAAGCAGGTTTGAATGTACTTAGTTTAGAACGCGGACATATGCAAAGTACTGAAAATTTTAATTATATCCATGATGAGTGGAGATATGGGATTAATTATGGTTTGATGCAAGATTGCTCAAAAGACACTGTGACTTTTCGCCATGATCTTAGTGGTTTAGCCTTACCTTATCGTAAAATGGGTTCGTTTTTATTGGGTAATAATGTTGGCGGTGCAGGGGTGCATTGGAATGGTTGGACTTTTAGGTTTATGCCTTATGACTTTGAAATTCAAACCCTAAGCAAACAAAGATATGGTAATAAATTAGGTAATGATTATACCTTGCAAGATTGGGGCGTGACTTATAAGGATATGGAGCCTTATTATGATAGATTTGAAAAAACCTGTGGGGTATCAGGTGAACCAAATCCTTTAGCGGAAAAAATGGGAGCTTTTAGATCCAGTCCTTATCCACAAGAACCTCTTGAAAATACTAAAATGCTTAAACGATTTGAAAGTGCAGCAAAAAGTTCAAATTTACACACTTATCGTTTGCCAGCTTCAAATTCTAAAGGTGGCTATACAAACCCTGATGGTCAAGATTTAGCTCCTTGTCAATACTGTGCGTATTGTGAGCGTTTTGGTTGTGAGTATGGTGCAAAAGCAAGTCCTTTAAACACAGTAATTCCAAAGGCTATGAGCACAGGTAAATACACCATACGCACTTATAGTAATGTAACGCAAATTCTTAAAAAAGACGGAAAAGTAACGGGGGTAAAATTTGTCGATACTAGAACGATGAAAGAGTATATCCAGCCTGCTGATATAGTTGTACTTACAAGTTATATGTTTAACAATGCTAAGCTTTTAATGGTAAGCAACATAGGTGAGCAATACGATCCAAAAACAGGTAAAGGAACTTTAGGTAGAAATTATTGTTACCAAATGAATATGGGCACAACAGCTTTCTTTGATGAGCAATTTAACACCTTTATGGGTTCAGGTGCTTTAGGAACTACGAGTGATGATTTTAACGGAGATAATTTTGATCATTCTAAGGAAAAATTCCTTCATGGAGCTATGATTTATAGCGTTCAGCTTGGAACTCGCCCTATACAATCAGCCCCACTTCCAGCAGGAGCTCCAACTTGGGGTGCCGAATTTAAAAAAGCATTAAACTATAATTTCACAAGAGCTATTACCGTAGGAGGGCAAGGTGCTTCTTTGCCTCATAAGAATAATTATTTAAGTCTTGATCCAACTTATAAAGATGCTTTTGGTATGCCACTTTTACGCTTAACTTATAATTTCACTGATCAAGATAGAGCTTTGCATAAATTTATCACAGATAAAACAGCTGAGGTAGCAAAAAGAATGCAAGGAGTAAAATCAATCAAAAAAGGTGCTTATCTTAAGGATTATAGCGTTGTGCCTTATCAATCTACTCATAACACAGGTGGAACAACCATGGGCGCAGATAGAGAAACTAGTGTGGTTAATACTTATTTACAACACTGGGATGCGGATAATCTTTTTGTTGTAGGAGCAGGAAATTTCCAACATAATAGTGGATATAATCCAACTGATACTGTGGGAGCTTTGGCTTATCGCTGTGCTGAAGGTATTTTAAAATATCATAAAAGTGGAAAAAGCTTAGCTTGATAATAACTTGAGAGTTTTTGAAAACTCTCAAGATTATAAATTTTTAATTTTCTTCCGATATAGTATATAATATCAAGGAAGGCAAAAATGATTAATGGTATAAATTCTTATTCAAACTACAATTATACAAAAAGGCAAATGTAGTCTGCTCTTGGAGGGTGGTATGCAAGATGATTACTTTAAGTTCTTTTAATAGATATTTTGGAAATAATCCTCTGCAGACACTTACTAAAATTAAAGATGAAAGTATTGAAAATGGAAATCCTGAGCTTACAAAAGAAGCAAGAGAAAAACTTGGTAATAGTTTTATAAATATGTACAAGGATTATGTGAAACTAAGCGATAAAGTAGAATTGGTTGAAGGATCAATAGAAGATAAACTTAGGAAAAATGAATTTTCAGAATCTGAGGTTAAAAGCTTATTTAAATGGATAGATGAAAATACAAAATCACCCCATTGGATGGAAGTTGATGGGGTGAGTTATGATGAAGCTTATATTAAAGTTTTTCATACAAGTAAAAATATAGACGAATTTAAAACAAAATATCTTGAGCTTCAACAAAAATATTTAGTCGATTTTAGAAATATTAATTCATCGCAAAAAAATTCAGAAGAAAACAAAGAAGAAGCTTTTAAACCTATACAAGCAGAAAGTAAAAACAAAGAAACTTACAAAGATGATAGCACAAGAAACGAACTTGTAAAAAAACTGTTAGAAGGTAAATTTAGCACTAGTAAAGAATTAGAAATTCTTTTTGGTATGAAATTTAGTGATGATGATGCAGGAGAATTTAATAAAATCCTTTCTTTAAATTCTACACCAAAAAGTATAGATATAAAAGCTTGAAAATGCAAAAATTTAAATTATAAAAGGATAAAAAATGTTAAATATTTTACATGCAAATTCAAGCCATCGTTTTCCATAAATGTATACCCAAGGAAGTTCATCAAATATATGATACTTTAAAGCTTATGGAACAGCAAGAATATACAAAAAAATTAGAAGCCAAAAAAGAAGAGAAACAAAGTAATACTACAAATGTGGATAAAGCAGATAATAAAAAAGATAAATTTTTTAGATATATCTGTTTAATTTTAAAACAAAGCTTTATTTATAAGGAAGATTGGAGTAAATTTTTTATTTAAATTAAGAATTTTAAGATGCGATATTGAATTTAATGTCGTTATTTTGTGAGTTTTGTTGATAAGTTCTAGCAACAAAATTTTTAAAGTCTTTATCAAAATTTGAATTTTTATCGTTGTTTTTTGAATCTTTATCTGTTTTTTCTAAGCTATTTTCTGAATTTTTGTCATCTTTTTCTTTATTTTCTTCTTCTTTTTCTTTGGCTTCTTCGGCTTTAAGCTTCATTGCTTCAGCTCTTGCTTCAAATTCCATTTTTGCAGCATTTGCTGCAACTTTATAGTCTTGTGGGCTAGGATCAGCAGGAGCCATAGCTGCTGCTGCGATTTGTCTTGCATTGGCTATAGTTTCTTCTGGTGTGTTTCCTTTTTGCATGCTGATAGGAACTTCACCCGCTGTAGCATACATTTGATTATCAGGGCCTCTTGTATAAGTAAAACTTGCAGCACCTGCTAAGCCGCCGCCCGCTGCTTGATGCGCAGCTTCATGAGCCTTTACATTTCTATCGATACTTTGGAGTTCGCGAACTTGAGCTACTTCTTTTTGGCTTAGCTCTACGCCATTAACCATTTGGGTTTGTTCGCCATTTTTTTCTTTATCATCTTTATTTTCACTAAGATTTTTTTCATCTTTTTGAGTGGAATCAGATTGATTTGTTTTATCAAAAGAAGGTTTGCTAGAGTAGTAATCATAAGAGTTATAACTTGAACTAATTTGCATTTATCCTCCTTTTTGTTTTTTAAATTTTTAGGAATTTTAACGCATTTTGACTTAAAAATTTGATAAATTTTGTAAAATAATCATAAATACAATTTCAAAGGAATGTAATGATTTATGAAAATGATTTGATTTATATAGAGAAAGAGGAGGCTCAAGTGCCTTGGCTTAAAATTTTTACTAAAGAAATTTATAAAGAATTTAGCGATTGTCCTTTAGAGTTGCAAAAGGAACTTTTTGAAAAAATTTTATTTTGTGAAAAGGCTATGATAGAATTTTACAAACCTGAAAAAATCAATATCGCCTCTTTTGCAAATTATGTGCCAAGGGTGCATTTTCATGTTATGGCAAGATTTAAAGAAGATGCGTTTTTTCCAGAGTGTATGTGGGGAAAACAGCAAAGAGAAACAATAAAGCTTGATTTGCCTAAATTTGAAGAATTTGTAAAATTTTTAAATAGTAAAATTTTTTGATTTTTATTAATGATTTGTTATGTTTTATCTAATAAAATTTTTATATTGAAAATTACTATAAAAAAGGAAAAAAATGAAAAAAGTTTTATTGAGTTCATTGGTTGCGGTGTCTTTGTTAAGCACAGGTTTGTTTGCTAAAGAATATACTTTAGATAAAGCACATACAGATGTAGGTTTTAAAATCAAACATTTACAAATTAGCAATGTAAAAGGAAATTTCAAAGATTATTCTGCGGTGATTGATTTTGATCCTGCGAGTGCTGAATTTAAAAAGCTTGATGTAACTATAAAAATCGCATCTGTAAATACAGAAAATCAAACAAGAGATAATCACTTACAACAAGATGATTTTTTCAAAGCAAAAAAATATCCTGATATGACTTTTACAATGAAAAAATATGAAAAAATCGATAATGAAAAAGGCAAAATGACAGGAACTTTAACTATAGCTGGAGTTTCTAAAGATATCGTTTTAGATGCTGAAATCGGCGGTGTAGCTAAAGGCAAAGATGGAAAAGAAAAAATAGGATTTTCTTTAAATGGAAAAATCAAACGCTCTGATTTTAAATTTGCAACAAGTACTTCAACTATTACTTTAAGTGATGATATTAATTTAAATATCGAAGTTGAAGCGAACGAAAAATAATTTTTTAGTCTAAGAGTCTTGCTCTTAGACTTTGTAAATTTTTATCCAAATTTTCTTCACTTTCTTGCCAAATCAATTTAAAATCCGGTTTAAAATTTTCATTTTCTAAATTAAATTCCGTGTTTTTCAAGGTGGATTCTAAAAAAGCAAGATGATTTAAAGCTTGATTTTTATCATTAAAAATTAAAATAAAATCATTTTCTACGATAAAAATTTTTGCTCTAAAGCGTTTTAAAATTTTTGCAATTTGTTTTAAAATGAGTTTGGTATAGCTTTCTTTGGTATCTTTTAGTTCATTAAAATGAAGCAAGGCAATGATATAGTTGTTTTTTCCTTTTGTAAAGCGTGTAAGGCTTTTTTCATTGGGTAGCTTTGTTAAGGTGTCAAAAAAAGCTAACCTATAAGCGTGATTTAAAAGATAAAAACA
This sequence comes from Campylobacter sp. CFSAN093241, assembly GCF_012889595.1. Classification (NCBI taxonomy): domain Bacteria; kingdom Pseudomonadati; phylum Campylobacterota; class Epsilonproteobacteria; order Campylobacterales; family Campylobacteraceae; genus Campylobacter; species Campylobacter sp. CFSAN093241. The sequence goes on from NZ_CP040612.1 coordinate 395,331, forward strand.
AAAAACCAAACTTGCAAATTCAAAATATCTTATTCCTGCTCCTTCTTGGAATAAAAATTGAAAATACGCAGTAAAAAATGCGATAAGAAGATAATATTCTTTAGTTTTAAAGGTTTTGATAAAAATGAGTATTAAGCCGACTAAAAAAAATAAAAATCCTAATTCACTCACAGGTTTAAAAAAATCTAATGCAATAAAATGAAATTCTAAACCAGCACTATTAAAAGTAGTATTTCTAGGTAAAATGATACTTAAAATGCCTATAAAAATAAGGGTTGTAATTGAAGCGATATTTTTTTTATTTAAAATTAAAACATGATGTTTTCCAACGCAAAATAGAGTAAAAATCATAGGTAAAAATAAAGCTACAAATAAATTAGCTTGAAAAAAACTTGTATAAAAATAAGGCAACTTGGCTCCTAATAGCACTAAAGTTAAAAAGAAAATTTTTGAATTTTTAAAGTAAAAGGATAATACAAGTGCTGAAATTTCAAAAATAAAACTCAATGATATTAAAAAATCTAATAAAAACATTATCAAATCCTTGATTTTAATAAAAGTGATAATTGTATAGAAAAAAGCTTAAAAGCGGATTTTATTTAAATTTAGCAATTTCATCTTGTATGGTTTGTTCTATATGGAGTAATTCTTCATGAGTTTTTTTGCTATTATCTAAAAGTTCATCAAATTTAAAGCCAAGCATAACAATACGATATAAATTGGGTTTATATTTTCTCCAATTATATAAAGTGCTAACATCAATGTCTAGTTCATATGCCATATCACGCTTGCTCTTTTTTGTCATTTTTTACCTTAAAAATTTAGCCTTTAAAAAATTTTACATTAAAATTTCTTTATTAAAAACACTTGAAATATTCAATCTTTTATATAAAATATATTTAATATTTCAATATTAATTAAGTTATAGTATGGAATAATAGTTTTTATAAAATTTTTATTTAAGGAGAATTACATGGAAGGTGCAAGTGGCGGGTCTATTTTTGTAACAATATTATTGTTTGTATTATACATGTTGCCCGCTATTATTGGTTTGAGCAGAAAGCATTCTAATTGGCTGATAATTTCTTTGCTAAATTTGTTTTTTGGTTGGACTATTATTGTTTGGCTTGTTTGTTTAATATGGTCTTTTACGGGAAGTTTTAAGCAAACTATTATTATTAAAGAAAAAAATGAGAAATAGGAGAAAAAATGACAAAATTTTTAAGCATTTGTAGTTTAATTGCGATGTTGTTAAGTGGTTGTGGAAGTGATTTTCCTGGACAACCTAGCGATGTGGCTAGAGTTCAGCAAAACAAATATCCAAATGGAAATTTAAAAGAAGAAATTCCCTATAATAAAGATTCAAGAATACATGGGTTAAAAAGAGCTTTTTATGACAATGGTCAGCTAAGAGCTGAAGAAAATTATAAAAATGGAAAAAAAGATGGAATTAGCAGGGAATATTCTAGAAATGGGCAATTACTTGAGGAGGTGCATTTTAAAGATAATCGCGGATATGGTGATTTTGCAAGCTATTATGAGAATGGAAATATGAGAGCAAAGGGAAAACTACTTGGCTATAATGAAGATGGTATGCCAGAATTTGAAGGTAATTACAAGGAATATTATGAAAATGGAACTTTAATGTGTGATTATAATTTTGATAATAAAGGTAAATTTGATGGAGTACAAAAGCGTTATGATGAAAATGGCGCCTTAGAAGACGAAGAAAATTATAAAAATGGACTTAAAAATGGAGTCTTTAGAGAATATAAAAAAGGGGAGATTGTAAGAGAAGAAGAATATAAAAATGGTATTTTAGTAGCAAAACCTAAAAATTAGAGGAGTTTAGATATGTTTAAAAAAGTAATTTTATTTTTCTTAATGGGGTTTGCCTTGCTTCAGGCCAACTCATTAGACAAATGTGATAATACGGCAGTTGTTTCAAATCTTAAAGAAAAAATTCCTAGTGAAATTTTTAAAAATCTTTATGAATTATCCGGACTTAAAGCCCAAGGGATTGATTATGAAGATTATGCAAAAGGCCTCAAGGAAATAGCCAAGCATGATGGAATGGTAAATTACACTGATATGATCGAAATTAATTCCATTTCAAATTTTGATCTTAATTTTGATTCTTGTATGGCTACGATTAATGCTGCATTAAAAGGGGAACAGAGAAAAGGTCTTTGGAGTGTTGTTTATAAGGTTTCTAACATAAATCAAGTGAAAATTACAGATATAACTTATATCAATGGAGATTTCCAATAATATTTTTATTAAAGTAAGTCAATAGAATTAATTTCATGACTTACTAATATTTTATACTCAATTAATTTCAAGTCTTTTTTTGATACAATTTCTTAAAAATTTTTATAAGTAAAAAATTTAAGGAAAATCATGGTTGAAGTAAAAAATCTTACTATGCGTTTTGCAAATCAGCTTTTATTTGAAAATGTTAATTTAAAACTTGTTCGAGGACAAAGATACGGACTTATCGGTGCTAATGGTGCGGGAAAATCGACTTTTTTGAAAATTCTTTCAGGAGAAATTGAGTCAAGTAGTGGTGAAATAGTATTTGATGAAGGCTTGAAAATCGCAGTTTTAGGACAGGATCAATTTGCTTTTGAAAACTACACCATCAAAGATGCAGTGATGTGTGCAAATAAGCGTTTATATGAGGCCTTAAAAGAAAAAGAAAAGCTTTATATGAGCGAGGAATTTACTGATGAGATCAATGAGCGTTTAGGTGAGCTTGAGATAATAACGGCTGAAGAAGATCCAAATTATGATTGTGAAACACGTTGTGAAAAAATTTTAAGTTCTTTAAAGATTAAAGATTTCGATGCTTTAATGAGCACCTTACAAAGTGCGGATAAATTTAAAGTTTTGTTAGCTCAAGTTTTGTTTTTAGGTGCCGATGCGCTTTTTTTAGATGAGCCTACAAATAACCTTGATTTAGAGGCGATTTCTTGGCTTGAAAATGAACTTTTAAGACATGAAGGAACTTTGGTTGTCATCTCTCATGATAGGCATTTTTTAAATAAAATTTGCACAAGGATTTTGGATGTGGATTTTAAACAAATTCGTGATTTTGCGGGAAATTATGATGATTGGTATATGGCTTCAACGCTTTTGGCAAAACAAGCTGAGCTTAAACGCGATAAAACCTTAAAAGAAAGAGAAGAATTAGAAAATTTCATTCGCCGTTTTAGTGCAAATGCTTCTAAAGCAAAACAAGCCACAAGCCGTGCTAAGGCGCTTGAAAAACTAGAGCTTGAAGAGATTAAAATTTCAAGCCGTAGAGATCCTAGTATAGTATTTAGAACTAATCGTGAAATAGGTAATGAAGTTTTAGAAATTAAAGGTATAGGCAAGGCTTATGATAAACAATTGTTTTCAAATTTGGAGCTAAAAATAGAAAAAAATGATAAAATCGCTTTGATTGGGGCAAATGGTGTGGGCAAAAGTACTTTGGCAAAAATCATCGCCCATGCTATAAGTCCAGATAGTGGATCTATACATCTTGGGGCAACTATAGAGCTTGGATATTTTCCTCAAGATACAAGTAATTTAATTTGTGAAAATTTGAAACTTTATGAATGGTTGATGAGTGAAAAATTTAAAGATCTAGATGAAATCCGTAAGTGTTTAGGTAGAATGCTTTTTAGTGGCAGTGATCAAGAAAAGATGGCAGCAAGTTTAAGTGGGGGTGAAAAACACCGTTTAATGCTTTCTCGTTTAATGCTAGAGCGTCCAAATTTCTTGCTTTTAGATGAGCCTGATAACCATTTAGATCTTGAAAGTATTATTGCACTAGGTGAAGCTTTGTATAATTTCAAAGGTGTAGTGCTTTGTATCAGCCACGATAGGGAGTTAGTTTCTGCTTTTGCTAATAGAATTTGGCATTTAGAAAATGGTAAGCTTACGGATTTTCGTGGAACTTATCAAGAATTTTTAGGAGAAAATGATGGCTAAATTTAGAATTCAATACAGCGCAGGTTTTGGGCACTATACGCAAAATCACAAGGGTTTTGGACCTACGATTTATATAGAAGAGGTCGTAGAGTTTGATAATGGCAAGGATTATTTTGACTATATAGATTTTTATAAAACTTATTCAAAGAGCGATGATACTTATTTTCATATCAGTTTTTTAGAAGATAGACCTCTAAGCGATAAAGAAATCACCATTCGCAATGAATACCGCAAAATGCGTGATGAAAACTGTAAAAAAGCCAAGGAGGAATTTATAGCCAACAATGAGCTTGATGTGGAGCATTTGCCTACTCACCATGATTAAAAAACATTAATTTTTACATAAAAAGGAACGCTTTTTGCTTGTATAGTTTTTGCATATTTTGAAAGGAGAAAACTATGCAGGTAAATTATAGAACGATTAGCTCGTATGAATACGATGCTATTAGTGGTCAGTATAAACAGGTGGATAAACAGATTGAAGATTATTCTTCATCTGGAGATTCTGATTTTATGGATATGTTAAATAAGGCGGATGAGAAGTCAAGCGGAGATGCTTTAAATTCTAGCAGTAGTTTTCAAAGCAATGCGCAAAACTCAAATTCAAATTTAAGTAATTATGCTCAAATGTCAAATGTTTACGCTTATCGTTTTAGACAAAATGAAGGCGAGCTGTCTATGAGAGCTCAAAGTGCTAGCGTTCATAATGATCTTACACAACAAGGTGCAAATGAACAAAGTAAGAATAATACTTTGTTAAATGATTTATTGAACGCAATTTAATCAAAAGCTCCATTTTGGAGCTTTTATATTTACTTGCAAGAATTTATAATTTCTCTATTTCAAAAGGTGCAAAATTTTTACAAAAAATTTCAAATTCTTGCTCCTCTTTTTCATTTAATTTGATATGTAATATAGCTTTGCAATCCTTAAAATCTTTTGTGAAATTAAAAGAATAAGTTTTTAAAAAATGTTCAAAACGATTTAAATTTTTTAAATCAATAGCAATGGTTGTATTTTTTTTCAATTCGAATGAAAGTAAAGAAGAATTATTTATCACAGCATTTGCTGCATCGCTATAAGCTCTTACAAGTCCCCCTGTACCAAGTTTTATACCGCCAAAATATCTTACAGTGATTAAAGCCGCATTGATAAGATCATAGCCCCTTAGAACATTTAAAGTTGGCATTCCAGAAGTTCCTTTAGGCTCTCCATCATCACTTTTATCTTCTACAATTTGATTGAAATCATTTAAAACACGATAAGCATAGACAAAATGAACGGCTTTTGGATGTTCTTTTTTTAGTGTTTCTATTAAAAATTTAAAATCTTTAAAAGGGCAAAGAAAAGATAAGAAAGTAGATTTTTTAATATCGATTTGTGTTTGAAAAATTTGATCAATAGTTTGCATTTTTGCCTTCTTTTATTTAAAATTATACTTATAAAAACTAAAATCAATTTGATGTTAATTTTTAAGATATTTGATATTTGTATGATTTGCATTGATATTTTAAGTTTAATTTTGTAAAATTTTCATTATGGAAAAAATCAAAAATTATAAACTTATCATCATTTTACTTAGTCTTGATTTGTTGGCTTTGCTTTATGGAACTTCAACACTGAGTATTAGTGCTGATGAAGCTGATATTTATTTTGGTGAGCAGGGTAAATCACTTATTTTTTCTCATAGTTTGCTTTATTATATATCTCATTTTGGAACTTTTATTTTTGGGCAAAATGATTTTGGTTTAAGGCTTCCTTTTTTATTTTTTCATTTTTTAAGTTGTTTGCTTTTGTATTTGCTAGCTTTAAAATATACTAAAACTAAAATTGATGCTTTTTTTTCTTTATTGTTATTTGTTTTATTGCCGGGTACTGTTGCAAGTGCTTTACTGGTTAATGCCGCATCTTTGGTGATTTTTTTAACCCTTGCTATATTATGTGCTTGCGAATATGAAAAAAAATGGCTTTTTTATATATTATTGATTATAGTATTATTTGTTGATAAATCTTTTAATATTTTATTTTTAACTTTTTTCTTTTTTGGGATTTATAAAAGAAATGCTATTTTATTTACCTTATCTCTTGTTTTGTTTGGAGCGAGTATCAGTTTTTATGGTTTTGATACAGGTGGTCGTCCAAGAGGTTATTTTTTAGATACCTTAGGAATTTTTGCTGCATGTTTTTCTCCTTTGGTTTTTGTGTATTTTTTTTATACTATTTATCGTTTGACTTTTCAAAAATATAAAAATTTATTATGGTTTTTAATGAGCGTAACATTTGTATTTTGTTTGTTGCTTTCTTTAAGACAAAAACTTTTTTTAGATGATTTTTTGCCTTTTTGTGTTATTTGCACTCCTTTGCTTATAAAAACTTTAATGCAAAGTTATAGGGTGAGATTACCAGTTTTTCGATTAAGGTATAAAATCTTTATAGAATGTTCTATAATTTTTTTGATATTTTGTTACTTTTTAATCGTCGCTAATCAATTATTGTATTATTTTATAAACAATCCAAATCGTCATTTTGCCAATAATTATCATTTTGCTAAAGAATTGGCACTAGAATTAAAAAAACAAGATGTTTTAGAGCTTGCAACAGCCCCAAGTTTGCAAAAAAGATTGCGATTTTATGGAATAAAAAATAGCAATAAGTTTTATTTAAAAGCTTTAAAACAAGCCGATAAGCATGATATGGACAAAAAAATTGTTAAAGTAAAACTTGGAAAATATGAAAAAGTATATCAGATTTTAAACTATGATTAAAGCTTTCAGTTTGTTGGAATTTGTGTTTATAATTCTCATTTTAGGTATAGTTTTTAATTTAGGCAGTCTTTACTTAAAAAAAGACAATCTACTAGAAGGTGCGATACAAATTCTTAATGATATCCAATATACCCAAAGTTTAGCCATGATGCAAGAAGGTATAAGAGTTGATGAGTTGACTATTGCAAAAAGAGAGTGGTTTAAAAGTAAATGGCAGATTTATTTTATAAAATCAGCTGCCACAGGTTATGATCAAACATATACTATTTTCTTGGATAAAAATGGCGATGGAAATGCTAATTTAGGTAAAACTGAAATCAATATAGATAGAGAAATTGCTGTTGATGTAATCAATCATAACAAATTAATGAATTCAGGTCAAAGTGGAGTTATTAGTAAAGATGATGAAAAAACTACACAAAGATTTAATCTTACAAAAAGATTCGGAATAGAAAAGGTTGAATTCAAAGGATCTTGTTCAGGATTTACTAGATTAGTATTTGATGAAATGGGCAGAGTGTATTCTCCGTTAAAAAATGCCAATTATGCCTATGAAAAAACTTTAGCAAAGAATAATTCAGATTGCATTATACGTTTGTTATCAAAAAAGCATGCTCTTTGTATCGTTATAGATACGCTTAGCGGTTATGTTTATATTCCAGATTTTAAAACACTTAAAAGTCAATTTGTTAATATAAAAAATAAAAATTACGAGTGCTCTAAAATATAGCCCCCATTATACTTATATAAATACTTACACAAATATTTATACTATTTAATCCTTTGTTTAATACACTTTTAAGTTTAATTGGTTATACTTTCATTTCCTTTTTTGAAAAAAGGACTTAAAATCTTTTAAATTATAAAGTTTCACTAGCTTAGTAGATTTTATAAATTAACTCTTTTGGTTTTTGTCTTATAAACTAAAAGCTTTTTTATAAATCTTGTTTTTTAATTTAAAAACTTTTCTTTTAAAAATGATTTTTTGTTTTGTTCTTTTAAATTAGTATTGTTATTCAAATCTTATTAGTCAATCTTTGAAATCTAAATAAGTGATCGATTGAGCCAGAACAGATTTAGGTATAAGCAATTATGTAAAATCTATTCAATCTAATAATTAAAAAGATTAAAAACTTTTCTTTTAATCTTTCATAACTTTTTCTTTGAAGAAAAAGATTAAACTATCTATAATTTTTTATGGAGAGTTTGATCCTGGCTCAGAGTGAACGCTGGCGGCGTGCCTAATACATGCAAGTCGAACGATGAAGCTTCTAGCTTGCTAGAAGTGGATTAGTGGCGCACGGGTGAGTAAGGTATAGTTAATCTGCCCTACACAAGAGGACAACAGTTGGAAACGACTGCTAATACTCTATACTCCTGCTTAACACAAGTTGAGTAGGGAAAGTTTTTCGGTGTAGGATGAGACTATATAGTATCAGCTAGTTGGTAAGGTAATGGCTTACCAAGGCTATGACGCTTAACTGGTCTGAGAGGATGATCAGTCACACTGGAACTGAGACACGGTCCAGACTCCTACGGGAGGCAGCAGTAGGGAATATTGCGCAATGGGGGAAACCCTGACGCAGCAACGCCGCGTGGAGGATGACACTTTTCGGAGCGTAAACTCCTTTTCTTAGGGAAGAATTCTGACGGTACCTAAGGAATAAGCACCGGCTAACTCCGTGCCAGCAGCCGCGGTAATACGGAGGGTGCAAGCGTTACTCGGAATCACTGGGCGTAAAGGGCGCGTAGGCGGATTATCAAGTCTCTTGTGAAATCTAATGGCTTAACCATTAAACTGCTTGGGAAACTGATAGTCTAGAGTGAGGGAGAGGCAGATGGAATTGGTGGTGTAGGGGTAAAATCCGTAGATATCACCAAGAATACCCATTGCGAAGGCGATCTGCTGGAACTCAACTGACGCTAAGGCGCGAAAGCGTGGGGAGCAAACAGGATTAGATACCCTGGTAGTCCACGCCCTAAACGATGTACACTAGTTGTTGGGGTGCTAGTCATCTCAGTAATGCAGCTAACGCATTAAGTGTACCGCCTGGGGAGTACGGTCGCAAGATTAAAACTCAAAGGAATAGACGGGGACCCGCACAAGCGGTGGAGCATGTGGTTTAATTCGAAGATACGCGAAGAACCTTACCTGGGCTTGATATCCTAAGAACCTTTTAGAGATAAGAGGGTGCTAGCTTGCTAGAACTTAGAGACAGGTGCTGCACGGCTGTCGTCAGCTCGTGTCGTGAGATGTTGGGTTAAGTCCCGCAACGAGCGCAACCCACGTATTTAGTTGCTAACGGTTCGGCCGAGCACTCTAAATAGACTGCCTTCGTAAGGAGGAGGAAGGTGTGGACGACGTCAAGTCATCATGGCCCTTATGCCCAGGGCGACACACGTGCTACAATGGCATATACAATGAGACGCAATACCGCGAGGTGGAGCAAATCTATAAAATATGTCCCAGTTCGGATTGTTCTCTGCAACTCGAGAGCATGAAGCCGGAATCGCTAGTAATCGTAGATCAGCCATGCTACGGTGAATACGTTCCCGGGTCTTGTACTCACCGCCCGTCACACCATGGGAGTTGATTTCACTCGAAGCCGGAATACTAAACTAGTTACCGTCCACAGTGGAATCAGCGACTGGGGTGAAGTCGTAACAAGGTAACCGTAGGAGAACCTGCGGTTGGATCACCTCCTTTCTAGAGTACAAAGTAATAAGTCTCACAACTATTACTTCAATATATAAACTCAATTGATTCTTGTTTAGATTTCAAAGATTGATGATAAAGCTAATTGTTTATGGGGAATTAGCTCAGCTGGGAGAGCGCCTGCTTTGCACGCAGGAGGTCAGCGGTTCGATCCCGCTATTCTCCACCATTTATTAAGGGCCTATAGCTCAGCTGGTTAGAGTGCACCCCTGATAAGGGTGAGGTCACAAGTTCAAGTCTTGTTAGGCCCACCATAAAAAAGATTTGAATAAAGAAGCTTTAAAATCTAAAGCAAGTATATAAAATAGATTAAATATAAAATATAAACTCTATACTTAGATTTATTTTTTATCTTTAACTATAAAAGAATATACTTTAATAGATATAAGTAGCATATACATTATGCATTTATATTTATAATGATTATGTTAATATATATACTTCCTTTAGGTTTTAAACCTAAATGTTCTTTTTAATTATCATTGTTAAGAGTCACAAGCAAGTTTTAATAAAAACAATTTTACAGGACTTGTTAAAGGATAAAACCTATTTATCTTTTCTTTAGTTTAACTTAACTTTTAGCTGTCTTTATTTCTATGAATAAAGAGAATATTGGATTTAAGGATTATAAATTAAAGACAAGTTTCAAACTCACAGCTTAGTTGAGACTAAATCATTTAGTTTTATATTAAGTGTTTGAATGCTTTCCGTCTTAAGATAAAGAAGTCTTATCATAAAAACTTTAACAAGGAAGTGATGCGTTTTAGAATCAATAATAAAAGGTAAAAAAGGTAAGCTACTAAGAGCGAATGGTGGATGCCTTGACTGGTAAAGGCGATGAAGGACGTACTAGACTGCGATAAGCTACGGGGAGCTGTCAAGAAGCTTTGATCCGTAGATTTCCGAATGGGGCAACCCAATGTATAGAGATATGCATTACCTATATAGGAGCGAACGAGGGGAATTGAAACATCTTAGTACCCTCAGGAAAAGAAATCAATAGAGATTGCGTCAGTAGCGGCGAGCGAAAGCGCAAGAGGGCAAACCCAGTGCTTGCACTGGGGGTTGTAGGACTGCAATGTGCAAGAGGTAAGTTTAGCAGAACATTCTGGAAAGTATAACCATAGAGGGTGATAGTCCCGTATGCGAAAAACAAACCTTAGCTAGCAGTATCCTGAGTAGGGCGGGACACGAGGAATCCTGTCTGAATCCGGGTCGACCACGATCCAACCCTAAATACTAATACCAGATCGATAGTGCACAAGTACCGTGAGGGAAAGGTGAAAAGAACTGAGGTGATCAGAGTGAAATAGAACCTGAAACCATTTGCTTACAATCATTCAGAGCCCTATGTAGCAATACAGGGTGATGGACTGCCTTTTGCATAATGAGCCTGCGAGTTGTGGTGTCTGGCAAGGTTAAGCAAACGCGAAGCCGTAGCGAAAGCGAGTCTGAATAGGGCGCTTAGTCAGATGCTGCAGACCCGAAACGAAGTGATCTATCCATGAGCAAGTTGAAGCTAGTGTAAGAACTAGTGGAGGACTGAACCCATAGGCGTTGAAAAGCCCCGGGATGACTTGTGGATAGGGGTGAAAGGCCAATCAAACTTCGTGATAGCTGGTTCTCTCCGAAATATATTTAGGTATAGCGTTGTGTCGTAATATAAGGGGGTAGAGCACTGAATGGGCTAGGGCATACACCAATGTACCAAACCCTATCAAACTCCGAATACCTTATATGTAATCACAGCAGTCAGGCGGCGAGTGATAAAATCCGTCGTCAAGAGGGAAACAACCCAGACTACCAGCTAAGGTCCCTAAATCTTACTTAAGTGGAAAACGATGTGAAGTTACTTAAACAACCAGGAGGTTGGCTTAGAAGCAGCCATCCTTTAAAGAAAGCGTAATAGCTCACTGGTCTAGTGATTTTGCGCGGAAAATATAACGGGGCTAAAGTAAGTACCGAAGCTGTAGACTTAGTTTACTAAGTGGTAGGAGAGCGTTCTATTTGCGTCGAAGGTATACCGGTAAGGAGTGCTGGAGCGAATAGAAGTGAGCATGCAGGCATGAGTAGCGATAATTAATGTGAGAATCATTAACGCCGTAAACCCAAGGTTTCCTACGCGATGCTCGTCATCGTAGGGTTAGTCGGGTCCTAAGTCGAGTCCGAAAGGGGTAGACGATGGCAAATTGGTTAATATTCCAATACCAACATTAGTGTGCGATGGAAGGACGCTTAGGGCTAAGGGGGCTAGCGGATGGAAGTGCTAGTCTAAGGTCGTAGGAGGTTATACAGGCAAATCCGTATAACAATACTCCGAGAACTGAAAGGCTTTTTGAAGTCTTCGGATGGATAGAAGAACCCCTGATGCCGTCGAGCCAAGAAAAGTTTCTAAGTTTAGCTAATGTTGCCCGTACCGTAAACCGACACAGGTGGGTGGGATGAGTATTCTAAGGCGCGTGGAAGAACTCTCTTTAAGGAACTCTGCAAAATAGCACCGTATCTTCGGTATAAGGTGTGGTTAGCTTTGTATTAGGATTTACTCCGAAAGCAAGGAAACTTACAACAAAGAGTCCCTCCCGACTGTTTACCAAAAACACAGCACTCTGCTAACTCGTAAGAGGATGTATAGGGTGTGACGCCTGCCCGGTGCTCGAAGGTTAATTGATGGGGTTAGCATTAGCGAAGCTCTTGATCGAAGCCCGAGTAAACGGCGGCCGTAACTATAACGGTCCTAAGGTAGCGAAATTCCTTGTCGGTTAAATACCGACCTGCATGAATGGCGTAACGAGATGGGAGCTGTCTCAAAGAGGGATCCAGTGAAATTGTAGTGGAGGTGAAAATTCCTCCTACCCGCGGCAAGACGGAAAGACCCCGTGGACCTTTACTACAGCTTGACACTGCTACTTGGATAAGAATGTGCAGGATAGGTGGGAGGCTTTGAGTATATGACGCCAGTTGTATATGAGCCATTGTTGAGATACCACTCTTTCTTATTTGGGTAGCTAACCAGCTTGAGTTATCCTCAAGTGGGACAATGTCTGGTGGGTAGTTTGACTGGGGCGGTCGCCTCCCAAATAATAACGGAGGCTTACAAAGGTTGGCTCAGAACGGTTGGAAATCGTTCGTAGAGTATAAAGGTATAAGCCAGCTTAACTGCAAGACATACAAGTCAAGCAGAGACGAAAGTCGGTCTTAGTGATCCGGTGGTTCTGTGTGGAAGGGCCATCGCTCAAAGGATAAAAGGTACCCCGGGGATAACAGGCTGATCTCCCCCAAGAGCTCACATCGACGGGGAGGTTTGGCACCTCGATGTCGGCTCATCGCATCCTGGGGCTGGAGCAGGTCCCAAGGGTATGGCTGTTCGCCATTTAAAGCGGTACGCGAGCTGGGTTCAGAACGTCGTGAGACAGTTCGGTCCCTATCTGCCGTGGGCGTAAGAAGATTGAAGAGATTTGACCCTAGTACGAGAGGACCGGGTTGAACAAACCACTGGTGTAGCTGTTGTTCTGCCAAGAGCATCGCAGCGTAGCTAAGTTTGGAAAGGATAAACGCTGAAAGCATCTAAGCGTGAAGCCAACTCTAAGATGAATCTTCTCTAAGCTCTCTAGAAGACTACTAGTTTGATAGGCTGGGTGTGTAATGGATGAAAGTCCTTTAGCTGACCAGTACTAATAGAGCGTTTGGCTTATCTTTAATAAAGCATCACTTCCTTGTTAAGGTTTTTAGAAGACTTTGAATATAGATAATATTTAGAGTTTAATAGAAATCTTTCAAGTAGAGTTTGTATTAGAACTTGCTCTTAACATTGTTTTTTAAGTATTCTATATAAAAACTTATCAAAGATAAAAGATAAGAAAAGAAGAAAGAGAATAAAGAAAAAAGTAAAGGAATAAAAGATTAAGTTTTATTCTTAAATTCAATCTTTCAAAGAATATTTAAATAACAATGTCCGTGATTATACAGATGTGGAAACGCCTTGCTCCATCCCGAACCAAGAAGCTAAGCACATCGTGGGTGATGATACTACGCCTTACTGGCAGGGGGAAAGTAGCTCATTGCGGACTTGTTAAATGTCTTCATTACTTACTTTATATATAAATCCTATGTTTATTTTTATTGTTGTTTTAGATGGTGCTTAGAATCGTGTTTAAAAAAGAGTTTGTTGCTGGTTAGGGTTTTTAGAGAGAATAGGGTGTTTTTAGGGGTTTGGAAAGTTTAATATATTTGTATGGATTGTAAAATAAATTAAATTTTATTCACACATTCTTTAAAGACTTTTCCACGCTCTGCGTAAGAGTTGAACTGATCTAAACTTGCACAAGCAGGACTTAAAAGAGCCACTTCATTGACTCTTAAGTGATTTGAAATTTCATTTACAGCCTTAGATAAAACTTCACATTTATAGGCTTTCAAATTCGCTTTTTTTGCATAATCAAGCATTTTTTCAGTACTAATACCTATAGCATAGAGTTCTATATCAAATCCTTTCATAAAATCAAATAAATTGCTAAGATCTACACCCTTATCATCTCCCCCTATGATAAGATGGATTTTTTTATCTTTATAGCGACTAAGTGCAGCCATTACAGCACTTTCATTTGTAGCTTTAGTGTCATTTACCCAAAGCCTATTTTGACTGTCTTTAAGCTCTTCGAGTTTATTTTTTTCCATTACAAAGCTATTTAAAAGCTCATAGCTTAAAGTATCAAGTAGAATTTTTTCTATAGCTAAAGCCATGATAGCATCGAGTAAAAAAGGACTTTTAAAGGAAATTTTTTCCGTATCAATGCCAAATTTAACAGCTAGATCTTTTTCATCTTCATAGCTTATTTTATGAGCTTTTGTTGGAGTATTTGCATAAATTTTAGGCAGTATTACTACATCACATTCATTCATTCTTTTTAAAACGCTTAGCTTATCTTGAACATAATTATCAAAACTTCCATGCCAAGAAAGATGATCAGGACTTATAGGTAAAAGTGCATAAATTTCAGGTTTAGCTTTATGAGTGTAGTGTAGGGTAAAAGATGAAGTTTCAAGTATCCAAAGTTTTGCATAAGGATTAAGCTCTGCTAAAGGAGTTCCAACATTTCCACCCATAACAGCACCAATGTGTGATAATAAATGTGTAGCCATTTGTGTGGTGGTGGTTTTGCCATTGGTTCCGCTTATCCAAACGGATTTTGGCATGATATCATAAAAAAAGTCATATTCGCTTTGTAAATTTTTTGCTTTTTGAATGAGTTTGTGCTTTGGTGGAAAACCTGGACTAGGAATTTCAATATCGCTTAAATTATCATCAAAATCATTAGGATTTAAAAGTAAATTTCCTAGTGTATCTTTTTTTGTTTCTGTAAAATGATCATCATAGATATCAAAAGACCCAAATTTATCTACCAAATTTTCAGCAATAGCGCGTGTGGTTTTTCCGTATCCAAAAAGTGAAATTTTCATTATCTTAGCTTTATTGATGCAAGTGCAAGTAAATTTGAAAGTAAGGCTATCATCCAAAAACGCACTATAATTTTATTTTCTACCCAGCCAACTTTTTCAAAATGATGATGAATAGGTGCCATTTTAAATACTCTTTTATTAAAAATTTTAAAACTTCCAACTTGTAAAATTACAGAAACAGTTTCAAGAACAAAAACAAAACCTATCAGTAAAAGTAAAATTTCATTTTTGCTAATGATAGCTAAAAATCCTATGAATCCACCTAAAGCTAAACTCCCGCTATCCCCCATAAAAACCTGCGCAGGATAACAGTTGTACCATAAAAATCCCATTAAAGCACCGATTAATGCAGCACAAATAATCACTACTTCACCAAGTCCTTGAATTTTTGGCAAAAGTAAATATTCACTATAATTTAAATTTCCGCTCAAATATAAGAATATCCCTAAAGTAGATAAAGAAAAAATACTTGGAACTGTAGCTAAGCCATCAAGTCCATCGGTTAAATTTACAGCATTAGAGCTAGAAATTAAAACCAAAATCCAAAAAGCAATGGCAAAAATTTCCATATCAAAAAGAGGGTGTTTGTAAAAAGGTATAAAAAGTTCCGTGCTAAGCTCTGAACTAAAATATAAAGGTAAGATGCAAATAAGTCCAGCGATGATTTGTGCTAAAAGCTTCATTCTTGGACTAAGTCCTGAATGATTATCTTTTTTTAGAACTTTGCCTAAATCATCTATGAGACCTATCAAACAAAAAAGTATCAAACAAAGTAAAGCACTTATAGCAAAAATATTATCAAATTTGATACAAAATAAACTTGCGATTACTGCAGAACTAATGAAAATAAGCCCACCCATGGTTGGAGTATGGCATTTGGTTTTATGAGTTTCTGGGGCGTATTCGTAAATAGGTTGACTAGCATTTTTAGCTTTTGCCCAAGTAATAAATTTAGGCATTAAAAATAAAGACAAACATAAAGCGATAAAAAATGCAAATCCTGCACGCACACTAATATAAGTAAAAAAAGCATAATGACTTAAATCTGAAAGATAATACAAAACCTAGCCTTCTTTTTGGTTTTTAAAAGTTTAATTTTAGTAAAATCTAACCAAAAAAATTCTTATAAAAGAGAGAAAAATGAAGCAAAAATGCGTTTTAATTATTACAGATGGAATAGGGTATAATAAGAATAGTAAGTTTAATGCTTTTGAAGCAGCTAAAAAACCAAGTTATGAAAAGCTTTTTAAGGAAATCCCAAATTCTTTACTAAAAACGAGTGGTTTAGCTGTAGGTTTGCCAGAAGGGCAGATGGGAAATAGTGAAGTAGGGCATATGTGTATAGGAAGTGGGCGTATTATTTATCAAAATTTAGTGCGTATTAATAAAGCCATTGAAAACAAAGAACTTGAAAAAAATGAGAATTTACAAAAACTTTTAGCAAAATGTAAAAGAGTGCATATTATAGGACTTTATAGTGATGGCGGGGTGCATTCTATGGATACGCATTTTAAAGCCATGCTTGAAATTTGTGCGAAAAATGGCAATGAAGTTTTTGCTCACGCAATCACTGATGGGCGTGATGTAAGTCCAAAAAGTGGCTTAAATTTCATAAAAGATTTAAAAGAATTTTGTGAAAACTTAGGCGTGCATTTTGCTACGCTTTGTGGGCGTTTTTATGCTATGGATAGAGATAAGCGTTGGGATAGGGTAAAAGAGTATTATGAGTGCTTATTAGGCAAGGCTTATAAAGTGCCAAATTTATTAGAATACCTACAAAAATCTTACGATGAAAATGTTACTGATGAGTTTATCAAAGCAGCTCAAAATGAGAATTACAAGGGCATGAGAGAAGAAGATGGCATTATCTTTATCAACTTTAGAAATGATAGAATGAAACAACTTGTTGAAGTGTTAAATTCTAAGGATTTTAAAGAGTTTGAACGCGAAAAAATCTTTGAAAATTTACTTACTATGAGTGTTTATGATGATAAATTTAAACTCCCTGTGCTTTTTGAAAAAGAAAAAATTGAAAATACTTTAGCGCAAGTGATTTCTAAAGCAGGGCTTAGTCAGCTTCATACCGCAGAAACCGAAAAATACGCCCATGTAACTTTCTTTTTTAATGGCGGAAAAGAAGAGCTTTTAGAAAATGAAACAAGGGTTTTAATCCCAAGCCCCAAGGTAAAAACTTATGATGAAAAACCCCAAATGAGTGCTTTTGAAGTGTGTGATGCAGTGAAAAAAGGCATAGAAAAGGGTGAGGATTTTATAGTGGTAAATTTTGCAAATGGAGATATGGTTGGACATACAGGTGATTTTAATGCTGCTATAAAGGCTGTCGAAGCGGTGGATACTTGTTTGGGCGAGATTATAGAATGTGCAAAAAAGCATGATTATGCTTTTATCATTACAAGTGATCATGGAAATTGCGAGGCTATGCAAGATGAAAAAGGAAATTTGCTTACCAATCACACCACTTTTGATGTTTTTGTTTTTGTGCAAGCAAAGGGAGTTTCAAAGATTAAAGATAATATGGGGCTTAGCAATATCGCTGCAAGCGTGCTTAAAATTTTAGACTTAGAAATTCCAAAAGAAATGAATGAGGCTTTATTTTAGTTTGTTTGCCTTTTTTATAAGAAATTTGTTAAGATTGCAATTTTTAAAATTAAACTTATTAAGGATAGATAATGAAATTTAGTGGAAAAAATGTTTTAATTACTGGAGCAAGTAAGGGAATAGGTGCTTCTATCGCAAAAACTTTGGCGGGTTTTGGACTTAAAGTTTGGATCAATTATCGTTCAAAACCTGAACTTGCAGATGCTTTAAAAGATGAAATTATTGCAAGTGGTGGCGTTGCTGCTGTGATTAAATTTGATGCAAGCAAAGAAGATGAGTTTGAAAACGGTGTAAAAACTATAGTTGAGAGTGATGGAGAATTAAGTTATCTTGTAAATAATGCAGGCGTTACAAATGATAAACTTGCTTTAAGAATGAAATTAGAGGACTTTAGTAGCGTTGTAGATACAAATTTAAGCTCAGCTTTTTTAGGTTGTAGAGAAGCTTTAAAAACCATGAGTAAAAAACGTTTTGGTGCTGTTGTAAATATCGCTTCTATTGTCGGAGAAATGGGCAATGCTGGACAAGTAAATTATTCTGCTAGTAAGGGTGGAATGATAGCTATGACTAAATCTTTTGCTAAAGAAGGAGCAAGTAGAAATTTACGCTTTAACTGTGTGACTCCAGGTTTCATAAAAAGCGATATGACTGAAGTTTTAAGTGATGAAATCAAACAAACCTATCAAGACAATATCCCTTTAAAACGCTTTGCAGAACCTGAAGAAGTGGCTAATTGTGTAGCGTTTTTACTTAGTGATTATGCCTCTTATGTGACAGGCGATGTGCTTAAGATCAATGGTGGTTTATATATGTAAGGAAAAATGATGGATTTAAAAGAAATAGCACAATTTTTAGATGATAATGCACCAGCATTTTTAGCCACTTTAGGAACTTGTGGAAATCCTAGAGTGCGTCCTATACAAAGTCCATTGCTTGTGGGAGATAAAATTTATTTTTGCACAGCAAATACAAAAGGACTTTTTAAGCATATAAAAAATTATAATGGTATTGAATTTTGTTCTTGTGCAAAAGATGGGACTTTTTTAAGACTTAGAGCTAATGCGGTTTTTGAACCAAATTTAGAAGTTAAAAAAATGATGTTTAAAAAATATCCTTATCTTGTAAATCTTTATGAAACTCCGCAAAATCCAAAATTTGAAGTTTTTTATCTTGATCATTTAAGCGCTAGAATGCAATTTATGAATGGAGAATTTAAGCTTTTTAAGGCTTAATGATTTGATAATTTTATTAACTATATATTAATTAAGATAAATATTATCTTAATTAATATTAACTTTTTGTTATTTTTTTAAGGTATAATCATTCCGTTTAATTTGCAAGGAATAGATTATGATATATTGCAAAAATTTTTTAATATTTATTTTATTATATTCATCTATCTTCTTTGATTACTTATCTTATGCTTTTTTATATTTATTAAATTATAAATTTGTTTTTAATCCATTTTATATTGAAAGGAGAGTTTGTTTTTGGATTTTTGGCATGCGGTTATGTAAGATTGACTTACATTAAAAATTATTATTAATTTTTTTAAATAAGGAGAATGATATGGGTGAATTTTCTAGAAGAGATTTTATAAAAACAGCCTGTATTAGTGTAGGAGCTTTAGCTGCAAGTTCAAGTGGAGTTTATGCTTTAGATGATTCATCTAAGATGGATAAAGATATAAATTTACCTTCTTGCGATGTTTTGGTAATTGGATCAGGTGGAGCAGGTTTGCGTGCTGCAGCCGCAGTGAGAAAAGAAAATCCAAAATTAAGCGTTGTAGTAGCTACAAAGATGATGCCATCGCGTAACGCAACTTGTATGGCAGAGGGTGGAATTAATGGAGTTACTGATTTTTCTAATGGAGATTCCTATAAATTACATGCTTATGATACTATTAAAGGCGGAGCTTATTTGGTAGATCAAGACGCGGCTTTAAAATTTTGCGAATTAGCTGGAAAGGCTATTTTTAATATGGATTTTATAGGAACCTTGTTTTCAAGAAATGAGCAAGGTGGAGTAGCTCAGCGTTTAATGGGAGGAGCTTCTAAGAAACGCTGTAACTATTCTGCAGATAAAACAGGTCATATTTTAATGCATTCTTGTTTAGATGATGCTATTAGTAGTGGTGTGAAATTTTTAATGGATCATGAACTTTTGGATATAGGTGTTGTGGATGGAAAATGCGAGGGTGTCGTTTTAAGAGATATACAAAGCGGTGGAATTTATCCTGTGTTATGCAAAGCTTTGGTGATTGCTACAGGGGGATACACAAGGATATTTTATAATAGAACTTCAACTCCTTTTATTGCCACAGGAGATGGTGTGGCAGCTGCTCTTAGAGCAGGACTTGGTTTTGAAGATCCTGAGATGATACAATTTCACCCAACAGGAGTTGCAAATGGTGGAACTCTTATTACAGAAGCGGCGCGCGGTGAAGGGGGATATCTTTTAAATAATCGTGGTGAGCGTTTTATGAAAAATTACCATGAAAAAATGGAGCTTGCACCGCGAGATGTGGTTGCGCGTGCTATAGAAACAGAAATTCGTGAAGGTAGAGGTTATGGCGAGGGACTTGGAGCTTATGTTTTGTGCGATGTACGCCACTTAGGAAAAGAAAAAATTTTAAAAGATTTACCAAAAATTCGTCACACTGCAATGCTTTTTGAAAATATTGATTTAGTAGATACTCCTGTACCTATCCGTCCAACGGCGCATTATTCTATGGGTGGAATTGAAGTGGCTAAATTTGAAGATATGAGTACTAAAATTGCTGGAATTTATGTAGGTGGAGAAGCTTCTTGCATTTCTATACATGGAGCTAATAGACTAGGGGGAAATTCTTTAGCCGATGCAGTTGTAACAGGGCATTTAGCAGGCATTGGTGCGACAAATTATGCTAAAGATGCAAGTTTTGAAAAAGGGGCAAAAACTCATGAACTTGCTCAAAAATGGCAGGTTAGATTTAAAGAAATTACAAATAATGGCGGAAATGGTCAAGAAATGTATGAATTGCGAGAAGAGCTAGGAAGTCAAAATTGGGATAATATGGGGATTTTTAGAACTCAAGAAAAACTCGATCTTCTAGCAAAAAAATTAGAAGATATACAAGCAAGATATGAAAAAATTCGTATTCCAAATCCTAATGAAGTGATGAATACTGCTTTTACAGATTATGTAGAGCTTGGTAATTTGATTTTACTTTCTCGCTGTGCTTGTTTAGCAGCTAGAAATAGACTTGAAAGCCGTGGGGCTCATACTAGAGAAGATTATCCAAAGCGAGATGATAAAAATTTCTTAAAACATAGCATTGTAAATTTAGAAAATGATGAATTAAAACTTAGTTATAAAGATGTCGTGGTAACTGAGTTTTCACTTGATGGAAGGAGAGTACAATGAAAATTATCATAGATCGTTTTAATGGCAAGGAAAAATATGAACAAAGTTATGATATTGATGATAAGGATATACAAGGAAAAACTCTGCTCTCTCTTTTGCTTTTTATCAAAAAAACAAAAGATATTACTTTAAATTTTACCGCCTCTTGTCAATCTGCAATTTGTGGGGCTTGTGCAGTTCGTGTGAATGGGCATTCTTATCTTGCTTGTGATACTAAAATGCAAGATTTGTTAAAAGAATATGATAATCCTTCAAGTATACGCATTTCTCCGCTTGGAAATTTTAGAGTAATTTCTGATTTAATTGTGGATTGGGAACCTTCTATAGAAAATTTAAGAAAAATTCGTCCTGCCATGGTGGCAAAAAATGAATTTTCAGCGGAAAAGGGCTGTAAACAAAGTCAAGAAGAATTTGATCGTATTAGCAAGCAATGGGATTGTATTTTATGTGGTAGCTGTGCTTCAGAGTGTAATAAATTAGAAGCAGATAGTAGCGATTATATGCAACCTTTTGTTTTTACTCATGCTTGGCGTGCAGCGGCAGACTCTCGAGGTAAGGATCCTATGTTGCATGTAAAACCCAGCGTAATGAATGGACTTTGGCTTTGTGTTCATTGTCAAGAGTGCGCTGATCGTTGTCCAAAGGGTATAAGTTCAGTAAGTGATATAGCAAATTTAAGAGTGATGGCGATTAAAAAAGGTTTAAATGAAGGCTTAGGGCCTGATCATGCTGAAGCTTTTTATAAAGATTTAGTTGAAGGTTCAGGACGCTTGAATGAAATTTATCTTGCTTTGCGTTCTGAGGGTGCTATAGGTTCTATGGGTAAAACAGATATAGCTTTTAAACTTATGCGTGCAGGAAAAATGAATCCTATGCATGTTTTTGGCGAGGATGAAATAGAAGGGCATAAAGATTTGGTTAAAATGATAAAGGCGGCACAAGAAGCTGCTGTTAAGGAGTAAAATATGCAAAAAGAATACGCTTTTTTTCCAGGTTGTGTTTTATCTCAAGCTGCAAAAGAATCTAAAATTTCACTTGAAGCTATTGCACCTATTTTGGGTTGGAAGTTGAATGAAATTAAGGGGTGGAGTTGTTGTGGGGCTTCTCAAGCGCAGTGTGTTGATCCTATTGCGACTTTGGTAGCTAATGCAAGAAATATTGCTTTAGCAGAAGAGATGAAAATGCCAATGCTTACAACTTGTAGTACTTGTATGCTAACTTTAACTAAAGCAAAAAATACTCTTGATAAGGGTGCAAAAGAACGCATCAATACTTTTTTAGCAAAAGGTGGAATGAAATATCAAGGTTCAACGCCTATTACAAGTCTTTTGTGGGAGCTTTATGAGGATTTGGATAATTTAAAAAGCAAGGTGAAAAAGCCGCTTTCAAATTTAAAAGTAGCTTTATTTTATGGTTGCCATAGTTTAAGACCTGAAGATATTTTCGGTAAAAAAGAAAGTTCAACCAATCCAAAAAGTTTTGAAAGTGTAGTAGAAGTTTTAGGGGCTAAAATAGTTCCTTTTGAAAAACGCCTTGATTGTTGTGGTTTTCATGCTTCTTATCCTGCAGAAAAATCTGTGAAAAAAATGTCTAGTCAAATTGTCAATAATGCAAGTGAAAATCAAGCTGATTGTGTTGTAACACCTTGTCCACTTTGTCAAATGCAGCTTGATATCTATCAAGAAAGATTTCAAGATTATACTAATTCTAAAGCAAGATTGCCTATTATTCATTTATCGCAATTAGTAGGACTTGCATTAGGACTTTCTAAAGAAACGGTTGGTTTAGATTATAATATTATTGATGTAAGTAAAATTGCATAAAAACATGGGCAAAAAGCCCATGTTTAAAGATTTAATTCCATTCTTAAAGAATGCTCCCAAAAAGCCACTTCCAAGCGTGTTACAGTATGAAAAATTTCGCTGAGTTTTTGGAATTTTTGTGCACTAACACTTGAAGTATAAGAATTAACAAAATCTTCAAATTCTTTAGCTTCATTTTGAAAATTTTCACTTCCATAGGTCAAAATCCATTCCTTGTAAGGATGATCTTTTAAATTTTCATTTTTTAAACGATTTATAATTTCAGCACCTATTTTTGCATAGCCTATAGCGCAAGCACTAAGAGCAACTAACATATCTAAAAAATCTCCATTTTCACCTACGCTTAACATATAACGCGAATAGGCTATATTGACTAAACTTTCATCTTTTATATCGAGTTCATCTGCATTAATGCCAAGAGATAAAATTGCACGATGAAGTTCCATTTCTCCTTCAACTATATAATTTTGAAATTTCATAGCAAAACGAAGTTCTTTTGCAGTATTTGAGTTAAGTGCTAATCTTGCATAACATTTTGCGTAATTAAGCAAATAAATATAATCTTGCTTGAGATAAAAAAGAAAATTTTCTTGCTTTAGGCTTTTATCTTCCAATTTTTTAACAAAATCATGATGTAGATAAGCATTCCAAATTTTTTGATTTTCTTTGATTAAATTAGAGAAAAGCATCATTTTTCCTTTATGTTTTAATATTTTATTTTCAAGTATAATGAAAAACTATAAATATTTTAAGCTTTTTATAGTAAAATACGCTTTATTTTAATTTTTTAAAGGAGAACAAATGGCAACATTTGATGATGTAAAAGCAGTAGTAGTAGAGCAATTAAGTATTGATGCAGATGCAGTTAAAATGGAATCAAAAATTATTGAAGATTTAGGTGCTGATTCTTTAGATGTTGTAGAGCTTATTATGGCTTTAGAAGAAAAATTTGAAGTAGAAATTCCAGATAGTGATGCTGAAAAATTAATTAAAATTGAAGATGTTGTAAATTATATTGACAATCTAAAAAAATAATTTTTTTTCTTGCAAGGAGCTTATTCTTGAAAAGAGTTGTAGTTACAGGTATTGGTATGATCAATGCCCTTGGTTTAGATAAAGAAAGTTCATTTAAAGCAATTTGCAATGGAGAAAGCGGAGTAAATAAAATTACTCTTTTTGATGCTACGGACTTTCCTGTTCAAATTGCAGCTGAAGTTAAAAATTTTGATCCATTAGAGGTTGTTGATGGCAAAGAAGTAAAAAAAATTGACCGTTTCATACAACTTGGAATTAAAGCAGCAAGAGAAGCAATGCAGGATGCTGGATTTAGTGAAGAATTAGATAAAGAAGAATTTGGCATTGTTTCGGCTTCTGGTATTGGAGGTTTGCCTAACATAGAAAAAAATTCCATTATTTGTTCCGAGCGAGGTCCGCGTAAAATTTCCCCTTTTTTCATACCTTCAGCACTTGTAAATATGTTAGGAGGTTTGATTTCTATAGAGCATGGACTTAAAGGGCCAAATATTTCTTGTGTTACAGCTTGTGCAGCAGGAACTCATGCTATAGGAGAAGCTTATAAAAGTATAGCTTTGGGAAATGCTAAAAAGATGTTAGTCATAGGTGCAGAAGCTGCGATTTGTCCTGTGGGTATAGGTGGTTTTGCTTCAATGAAAGCTTTATCAACTAGAAATGAAGATCCACAGCATGCTTCAAGACCATTTGACAAAGAAAGAGATGGTTTTGTCATGGGAGAAGGTGCTGGAGCTTTAGTTTTTGAGGAATATGAAGAGGCTAAAAAACGCGGTGCTACGATTTATGCTGAATTAATTGGATTTGGAGAAAGTGCAGATGCGCATCATATTACTTCACCAACTTTAGATGGGCCTTTAAGGGCTATGAAAAAAGCTTTAAATATGGCAGGGAATCCAAAGGTAGATTATATCAATGCACATGGAACTTCAACCCCTGTAAATGACAAAAATGAAACAGCAGCAATTAAAGAGCTTTTTGGCAATAATATCCCGCTTATAAGTTCCACCAAAGGACAAACAGGTCATTGCTTGGGTGCTGCAGGTGCAATTGAAGCAGTTGTTAGTGTTATGGTTTTAAGAGATGGGGTAGTTCCACCTACAATCAATCAGCTTGTAAAAGATGATGAATGTGATCTTGATTATATTCCAAATATATCAAGAAAAGTAGATTTAAAAGTGGTGATGAGTAATTCTTTTGGTTTTGGTGGCACAAATGGCTGTGTTGTATTTAAAAAAGTAGATTAATATGGCTTCTTATTTAGATTTTGAAAAAAATATTCAGCAAATTGACGAGGACATTATCAATGCTCAGATTAAAGGAGATACTGAAGCTGTATCAATTTTAAAGAAAAATCTTGAAAAAGAAATTTCTAAAACTTATAAGAATTTAAGTGATTTTCAGCGTTTGCAATTAGCGCGTCATCCAGATCGCCCTTATGCTCTTGACTATATTGAACTTATTTTAAATGACGCTCACGAAATACATGGTGATCGTGCCTTTAGAGATGATCCTGCTATTGTTTGTTTTATGGGTTATTTAGGAGAGAAAAAAATAATTGTAATTGGTGAGCAAAAAGGACGTGGAACAAAAGATAAAATCGCTAGAAATTTTGGGATGCCACATCCTGAAGGATATCGCAAAGCCTTAAGAGTAGCAGGACTTGCAGAGAAATTTCAAATTCCTATTTTATTTTTGATAGATACTCCAGGTGCTTATCCTGGAATAGGTGCTGAAGAAAGAGGACAAAGTGAAGCTATCGCTAGAAATTTATATGAATTAAGTGATTTGAAAATACCGACCATTGCTATAGTTATCGGAGAAGGCGGTAGTGGCGGGGCGTTAGCTATAGGGGTTGCAGATAAACTTGCAATGATGAAAAATTCTGTTTTTTCAGTAATTTCTCCTGAAGGTTGCGCTGCAATACTTTGGAATGATCCTGCAAAAAGTGAAGCTGCAACCAAAGCTATGAAAGTAACAGCTGATGATTTAAAATCTCAAGGTTTAATTGATGATGTGATAGACGAACCTACAAATGGTGCACATCGCAATAAAGAAGCTGCAGCAGTAGCTATTGCTGATTATGTAAAAAAATCCCTAAATGAACTTGAAAATATTGATGTACGAGAACTTTCTGCAAATCGTATGCAGAAAATTTTAAAGCTTGGAGCCTATCAAGAGGCTTAGGCTTTTACTTCGCTTTTTTAAATAATTTTATTATTTATAATTGTTATCAAAATTAAGTTAATTAAAAGTATTCTTTTTTTATACTCCAAAAATGATTTTAAATATCAAAATAATTTTTTTTAAAGGAATTAATTTGACTCAAATCAAAAATATGAAATTTAAAAAAAGTTTACTGTGTTTTTTAATTTTATCTGGAGCTTTGTTAAAAGCAGAAGAAACATATCAACTTAATGATGTTGTGGTTAGCGCTAGTGGTTTTGAACAAGATTTGGTTGATGCGCCTGCTAGTATTTCTATCATTACAAAAGAAGAGCTTGAAAAAAGCCAATTAAGGATATAGGGGAGGCTATAGGAGATATTCCAGGTGTAGATGTGACTATGGATAAAACAGGCACTTATGATTTTAGCATACGAGGTTTTGGTAGTTCTTATACTCTAGTTTTAATTGATGGAAAACGTCAAAGTGTTGCAAATGGGTTTTATACTAATGTTTTTAAAGGCAGTGAGTCAGGATATCTGCCGCCTTTATCTATGATAGAGCGTATCGAGGTTATACGTGGTCCAGCTTCTACACTTTATGGCAGTGATGCTGTAGGCGGTGTGATAAATATTATCACCAAGAAAAATCCTGATAAAATCGAAGCAAATATACAATTTAATACTCTTTTGCAACAGCACTCTAATCACTATGGCAATGCGGGCGGTTTTAATGCTTATGTAGCAACTCCTTTGATTGAAGATACATTATCAATTTCTGCAAGGTTGAAGTATTATGATAAGGCAGCTTCTGATTTAAAATGGCCTACACCGGTTTGGAATAATAACAATCAAAAACCTGATAATTACCAAATTGCTATTCATAGTCCAGGTGCTTTTACTAGCTTAGGTTTTGGTTCTAGGCTTAATTGGACAGTAGATGATAAAAATAATATATATTTTGATATAGAGCGATATATTAATGAAATTTCAGTGAATTCTATAAGTAGTAGGGCTATTAAAAGTGAAAAACAACTTTTTAAGGATAATATTGTTTTAAATCATGATGGTAACTATGATTTTGGTTCAACTAACTCATATTTACAATATGGTAGCACTAAGGATAAGGAATTACATAGTCAAATTTGGGTAGGAGAAGGTAAGGTTGTTTTACCTTGGAATTTAGGTCAATACGGTAATTTAGTAAATACCTTTGGTGCAAGGATTGATTATGAGATGTTAAAAAATGATCAAGCAAGCGCAGGTAGTTAAATAAGAGGTAAAAATCTTGATCAAACCATGGTTGCGCTTTATGGGGAAAATGAGTATTTTATAACCGATGATTTGATTTTTACTACAGGTTTGCGTTATATTTATAGCAATTTGTTTGATTCTGAATTTACCCCTAGGATTTATTTGGTTTATCACTTAAATGATAATATAGCCTTTAAAGGAGGTGTTTCAAAAGGCTATAAAACTCCTTCTGCCAAGCAGTTGACAAATGGATATTATAATTATGCCAATGGCAATGCTCTTTTTGGAAACCCTGACTTAAAACCAGAAGAAAGTATAAATTATGAATTGGGTGCTGATTTTAGGGTATTTGATTTTGCACATTATTCTATCACAGGATTTATTACTGATTTTACAAATCAAATCAGTAGTGAATATTTAACAGGTATGCAAAATGGTATTAATTGTAGCAATGGCACTGTTTGTAAGCGTCCTATTAATCTTGGAAAAACACAGACTAAAGGTATAGAATTTGCATTTAATACCAAAACTTACAATGGTTTTAGCCTAAATTCAAGTTATACTTTTATGGATAATCGCTATAAAGATAGTCAAAAAAATTGGTTTGGTGGTGATAGAATAGAAAATTTACCAAGGCATATAGCAATGTTAAAATTAAACTATGAGCGAGGTAAATTTAATTCCTATATAAAAACACGAGCAAGACTCGATACTATAGCTAAAGCAAGAGTTGGTGGTAATGGTAGTTTGCCATGGCAAAAATATAAGCCTTTTTATATAGTAGATTTAGGGATAAATTATAAAATCAATAAGCAATCTAGCTTAAGTTTTGCAGTGCAAAATCTTTTTGATAAAAATTTCTTTGATCCGCAAGTTACAAGATGGGATGGGGCTAATCCTGCTGGATATGCAAATCGCTATCAAGATTATACAGAAGGAAGAAGTTTTTGGTTAAGTTATAAATATGATTTTTAATTTTTTAAGGCTTTAATCACCTTTATATTTTCAAAAAAGCAAAAATAAAGTACAATGTGAAAAATAAATAAAAGGTTTTATTATGGCGTTTAAAAATTTAAAAGAACTTTCTTTTGAAAAATCAAATTATATTAAGCCTAAGAGATTTGCTTATGAAAGTAATGGTAGGCTTTGCACTTGGGATTTTATAGAATCTAAAGATAGTGTTTCAGTGCTTTTGTATCATAAAGAATTAGAAAGTTTTATTTTTGTACGCCAATTTCGTATACCACTTTGGTATCATCAAATGCATGATAAAGATTATGTAAAAGATGATGATATGGGCTATACTATAGAGCTTTGTTCTGGGCTTGTGGATAAAAAATTATCTTTAGAGGAAATAGCAAAAGAAGAATGTATAGAAGAACTAGGATATGCTCCTAAAAATTTAGAAAAAATAGGAGATTTTTATACAGGGTTTGGTTCAGGTGTAAGCAAGCAAAGCTTTTATTTCGTAGAAGTTGATGAAAAAGATAAAATTTCTTCTGGAGGTGGAGTTGATGATGAAGAGATTGAAGCTGTTTATGTTAAGGTGCAGGATTTTGAAAAAAAATGTAAAAATATGATAAGAACGCCTTTGCTTGATTTTGCTTATATGTGGTTTTTAAAGGAAAAGTGGGGAAAATTAAAGATTATTTAGGTTAAACCTTAAAAAGGTTCAACCTAGGATTTTAATGATCTGACTCATCAAGCATTTCTTTAAATACATTGAAAAGATCAAGCGATGCATTTTCAGCAACTTCGCATTTATTAATTATGCTGTGTTGAGTAATATCTTTGCTAATATCTTCTGTATTTGCTATTGTTATAGCATTATTCATATTTTCATGAACTTTTTCATGTGGCTCGTTAATTTTTAAGAAGCTTTTATTTTGCCCAAATCTTTCTTTTCCTGTGCTAGCAAGCCATTTTCCTAAGCGACAAGATGTATGATCGGCTAATTGCTTTCCTGATTTGGAAAAAATTTCTTTATAACCATTTAATTTAAAAGCTATATGATCTAGTTTTGCTAAAGATACGAAAGCTTCTGAAGCGATACCAACTGCATTTGAATTAGTAGAATGCGCTTCATTTACTAAGTGAGTAAATTTTTCGGAAAAACTCATAATATGAGCATTAGAATCTATAGAAATTTTTTCAACTTGCTCACTTTGAGTATACATTTCATTTGCATTTTGCTTTAGAAGGTTGATGTTCATTTCAACTTCTGTGGTTGCTTTTTGTGTTTTTTCAGCTAGTTTTCTTACTTCATCGGCAACAACAGCAAAACCACGCCCATGTTCACCTGCGCGTGCAGCTTCTATGGCAGCGTTAAGAGCTAAAAGATTGGTTTGATCGGAAACATCTTTAATTAGATTAATTACATTAGTAATTTCATCTACACTTCTATGCAATGTTCCTGCAACATCTCTTGTTTTATTGGCTGATTCTGTAATATTTCCCAAAGAGGCATTGATAGAATTAGCAATATGGTTAAGTTCATCCATTTCAGCAAGAGAAGTTTTAGAATAGCTAGAGATAACTTCTGCCTTATTTACATTTTCTAACATATCGCCTTGAATAATAGTAATATTTTTTAAAACCCCAGTTAATAAAACATTTAAAAGATCTGTTTTAAGTTTAGACTCTAAAGCCGCTTGTTCTAATGATGTAATTTTATTTTTTAATTCTAAATTTTCCGATTGAAATTTTTCAATTTTATGTGTAAGATTTTTATTTTCTTCTTCAAGTTTTTGAAGATCAGAATGGTTTATTTTACTTCCAAACATTGTTTTGCCTTATTTTTTATAATTTGCTAGATATTGGCTAAGTTCATCTTTTACATGAAGCTTTTCTTTTTTTAAAGTTGAAATTTCCATGCTGCTAAGAGAAGTTCTACCTTCTTCTGCATCTTTAATCATGTCATCAAGTTCATTATGACGATCAAATAGTTTATCAAAATGAGCATCTTTACCTTTTAGCTCTGACATTAATTCTCTATATTCATGTAGCATAAACTCTCCTTGTATTAGTGAAATTTAAAATTCATTTAACAAGGTATTTTACACTATTAAAAGATATTTTTAGCTTAAAAAATAATAAAATTAATAATAATTTTTAAATGTGTGTTATATAAGTGATTTGTTAAAGTTTATTTTTAAATTGGAAATTTTAAAATTGAGGAATAAATCCTCAAAATTATTTAGAATTTTGTTTTTTTAGAGTTCTTAGAGTAGAAGCTGCAATTCTCATTTTTCTCGTGGTGCCATCTTCTAAAGTTACACGAACTGTTCTGAGATTAGGTAAAAAGCGTCTTTTTGTTTTATTGTTAGCATGGCTGACATTATTACCCACCATTGGACCCTTGCCTGTGATTTGACATACTCTTGCCATTTTTTTGTCCTTATGAAAATTTTTAAATGGAGATTTTATCAAAATTAAGCTTAAAATATTCCATAATTTATAGTTTTTTTAATATATAAGTCGATAAAATATTATTTATCACATTTATATATAGTTTAAGGTTTTGATCATGTATGTAGCTCCAAGTTTATTGTCTGCAAATTTTTTGAAATTAGAAGAAGAAGTTAAAGCTATTGAAGCTGCAGGTGCGGATCTTTTACACATTGATGTAATGGATGGACACTTTGTTCCAAATTTGACTTTCGGACCTTGCGTGATCGAAAAAATTTCAACTATTAGTAAGTTGCCATTAGATGTGCATTTAATGGTTAAAGATGTAAGTAAATTTGTAGATCTTTTTATCTCTTTAAAACCGAAATTTATCTCTTTTCATATGGAAAGCGAAGTTCATCCTATAAGGCTTTGTGAATATATAAGAAGTCAAGGAATCCATCCTGCTATTGTTTTAAATCCACATACTCCTATTGATTCTATTAAACACATGCTAGAATTTGTAGATATGGTGCTTTTAATGAGTGTTAATCCTGGATTTGGTGGGCAAAAATTTTTACCTTTGATACATGAAAAAATCAAAGAATTGCGCCAAATGATTGATAAAAAAAATGCTAAAGTTTTTATAGAGGTTGATGGTGGTGTTAATGGTTTAAATGCTAGTGATTTAGAAGAATCTGGAGCTGATATTTTGGTGGCTGGAAGTTATATTTTTTCTTCCAATGATTATAAAACTGCAATTTCATCTTTAAAGCTTGAATTTTGAGTTTACAGCAAATTGATCAGATTATTTCTATATTAAATAAGCAAAGCAAGCCTTATGATTGGGTGATGCAAGAGTTTGCCAAAGTTGAAGAATTAAAAAATTTTGATTTAGATTTAGAAACTTTTGAGCTTTTGGGGTTAGGTTTAACTTTAAATAAAGATAATATTTTTACTCTTAAAACACGCACAACAAAAATTAAAGATGAAATTTTTTGCATAGTGGATATAGAAAGTACTGGTGGGGTGAGCAAGGGGGAAATTTTAGAAATTGGAGCGGTAAAAATTCAAAATTCTAAAGAAATTGGACGCTTTCAAAGTTTTGTTAAAGTAAAAGAAATTCCAAAAAATATAACTGAACTTACGGGTATTACTTATGAGATGGTGGAAAATGCTTCAAGTTTAGCAAAGGTTTTAAGTGATTTTAGGCTTTTTTTAAAAGACAGTATTTTTGTAGCGCATAATGTGCGTTTTGATTATAGTTTTATTTCTAAGGCTTTAAATGAGTGTAGTTTTGGCATTTTGCTTAATCGTCGTATTTGCACTATAGAATTTGCACAATGTTGTATAGAAAGTCCAAAATATAAACTAGAGGTTTTGAAAGAATTTCTTGGCGTGGAAAATATGCATCATAGAGCCTTAGATGATGCTTTGGCAGCTGCTGAAATTTTTAAATATTGCCTTGGAAAACTTCCTTATCATATAAAAACTACAGAAGAACTTATAAATTTTACAAAAACTGCACGTATAAAGCAAAAATAAATATTTAAAGTGTATAATTAAAACATAAATGACGGGAGCTTGTGTAACAGGCTGAGAGTAAGCTAAAAGCTTAGACCGAACCGGATCTGGATAATACCAGCGTCGGGAAGATTTATAAATTTCAATACTTTAAAAATTTATACTCACCCTTCATTTATCCAAATTTTTTAAAGGATAAATTTATGAAAACTCAAATGAATTATGCCAAAGAAGGTATTTTTACTAAAGAAATGCAGATTGTTGCGCAAAAAGAAAATTTAAGTAAAGATTTTTTGCTTGAAAATATTGCTTGCGGTAAAATTATTATCCCTGCAAATATTAATCATAAAAGTCTTGATCCAAATGGTATAGGTTTTGGACTGCGTACTAAGGTTAATGTAAATTTAGGAGTTTCAAATGATTGCGTTGATTATAGCGAGGAAATGAAAAAAGTAGAGCTTGCTCATAAATTTGGCATAGAAGCGATTATGGACTTAAGCAATTATGGCAAAACAAGTCGTTTTAGAGACGAGCTTGTTAATGTTTCAAAAGCTATGATAGGAACAGTTCCTGTATATGATGCGGTAGGATTTTTAGAAAAAGATTTAAAGCAAATTAATGCCAAAGACTTTTTAGATGTTGTATATCATCATGCTAAAAGTGGGGTTGATTTTATGACAATTCATGCAGGTATTAATTCTCGCGCAGCGCATATTTTTAAACAAAGTAAAAGACTTACAAATATAGTTTCAAGAGGAGGCTCTGTACTTTATGCTTGGATGATGATGAAAGATGCTGAAAATCCTTTTTTTGAGTATTATGATGATTTGCTTGACATTTGTTTAAAATATGATGTAACTTTATCTTTGGGCGATGCTTTGCGTCCTGGCTCTACTCACGATGCAAGTGATGGGGCACAAATTTCAGAACTTATAGAATTATCACTCCTTACTCAAAGGGCTTGGGATGTTGGGATTCAAGTAATGATAGAAGGTCCAGGGCATATGGCTATTAATGAAATAGAGGCAAATATGCAATTAGAAAAGCGTTTATGTAAAGGAGCGCCTTTTTATGTCTTAGGACCTTTGGTAATAGATATTGGCGCAGGGTATGATCATATTAGTGGTGCTATTGGAGGAGCTGTGGCTGCAGCTAGCGGTGCTGATATGCTGTGTTATGTAACACCTGCTGAACACTTAAGACTTCCAAATTTAGAAGATGTTAGAGAGGGTATAGTTGCGACTAAAATTGCAGCTCATGCAGGAGATATAGCTAAACTTCCAAAAGAAAGAGCAAGAGATGATGAGATGAGTAAGGCTAGGCAAGAGATAGATTGGGAGAAAATGTTTAAACTTGCTATTGATGGAGAAAAGGCCAAAAAAATGTTTAATGAGCGTCGTCCTGATGATTTAAACTCATGTTCTATGTGTGGAAAAATGTGTGCAATGAATACTATGAATCAAATTTTAAAAGGCGAAGATGTGAGTTTAGCTTGAATAAACTTTGAGAGTAAGATCTATAGAGATACCTTGCTCTCCTGCTTTAAGATTAAGTGGATAATCAAGCTTGATTAAGTTATTATAGTTTTTTAGAGCATCAATAAAATCATAAAGCCTTCTAGGATTGTTCATTGTCGCTTTAATGGCTAAGCGGTTTTTTAGATATTTTTCTTGTTTTTCGGGCTTAGTTTCTTGAATTTTTACATTTTGAAAATATTTTTGTAAAAAAATATCAAAATTTCCTATATTAAAATTTTGCTCAAATTGCTCTAAACTTTTGTTGTTTTCGCTTCTTAGAGTTGATATTTTATCTTCACTAAAGTCAAATTTTAATTTAGCGGCCTTTAAGATAGCAAGTTGTGAGTTTTCTCTAAGATTTGCTTGTTTATAATTTTTTAATGTCGGTAAAAGTAAAAATAAGATCAAGGCTGTGCAAACGCTTATAAAACTTAACGCGCAAATGATAAGCTTTAATAAATCAATTTCTTCTAGACTTTTATCTTTCATCTGCAACTCCTGGAATTTGTTTACTAATACTAACAAAACGATACCACCCATTATCTAAGCGATAATAGGTTGTATAGCTTTGATCAAAGATGCTTTTTAAAGGGGTTTCTAAAAGTAGAGTAAACATTTCTCTTGTAGGAGTGACTCCGATAAGCTTTAAGGAATATTCGTCTTGTTCAACACTTTCAAGAGTAATGTTATCAGTTTTTACAATAATATCAAATAGATTTCTTAAGCTTTCTTTAACAATTTGATTTTGAGTGTTAAAATTTTTCGCTATTTGGCTTTGATCAAATAAAATTTCATAAAGCATTTCATTTTGCTTAGTTTGATTTTGAAGCACTATAACTTGTTGTTTTTCATTATTGATAGAGCTATTGATTAATGCAATTTTTATTGTATATGTAAAATATACTAGCAAGATAAATGATATACTAAAACCAAAAAGTCCTAGCCAAATTTTATCAAAGAGTGTGAAAATAGGCTTTTTTCTTGGTTGTATGAAGCTATAAGTCATTTAAGCTCCTTTTGCATCAATTCTATCATAAGATCTAAGGTGTTGATTTGTTTGGTTTTTATCTCTAAAAAAGTTTCACTTTCTAAAAAATCAATAGCACTTATGTTAATATCTGATTCGCTATATAATAAAATACCATTGATAAATACCCCAGCATATTTATCATCATTATAAAATTTTTCAATGCTCGTAATAATATAACGGCAAAGTTCCATATCATTGCTAAATTGATTTAATTCATCAAGATTAAAATTATCATTATTATCCAAAGTTTCAAGATTATTTTCTTGATCAAGTAGATCAAATTTATTATTTAAGGCTTCATTGAAGTTATCTAAGGTAACTTCAGTATCATCGTTGTTGTTTTCAATTTCTTGATTATCTTCCGATGGAAGTTCAAGCTCTAAACCTAATTCTTGCTCAAATATTTTAAAATCACCGTATAAAATAGTATTGCCTTTAGCAACAATAATTGCCAAAAGATGTCCTTGCTTAAATCCATAAAGTAAAATTTGATCATCAGGCTGTTTTTCTTTTTGCATATTGTAGTAAAGAAGAGCAAAAGGGGAATATAAAAAATCTAAACCTCTATATTCTTCAAAAAGCTCGCTATAATATTCTACATGTTCGGTAGCCGTATAAACAAGGGCATTATTAAACAAAATATGCTGTAAGCTGATTTTTCCTATATTAAAGTGCTCACAATCTTGAATATTTGTACTAGGTATTAATCCTTGTTCTTTGGCATCTAAAAATAAAGCAGTGTGGTAAAATAAGAAATGCTTGCTTAAATTTTTTACGTATTCTAATAAATTTTCGCTTTTATCAAAAGTTTTTTCATTGCTACTGATTAGTTTATTTCCTCTATAAATAGAAGCTTTTACAATATTTTTTTTATCTTCTAAAATAATACTAA
This sequence comes from Campylobacter sp. CFSAN093241, assembly GCF_012889595.1. Lineage (NCBI taxonomy): Bacteria > Pseudomonadati > Campylobacterota > Epsilonproteobacteria > Campylobacterales > Campylobacteraceae > Campylobacter > Campylobacter sp. CFSAN093241. Next base: position 430,890 of record NZ_CP040612.1, read on the forward strand.
TAAAAAGTTGTGGAAATATTTTTTTAAGTAAAAATAACATTTCATTCCTTAAATTGATCAGCTAAGCTAATTTTATCAAATTGTTCCATTAGAAATTCTTTAGCTTTTTCTTTATCTAAAGATAAAATATCCAAAGGTTCACTTAGACTATAAGTAATCCTACTAAAAGGTTTTGGCATGATCATCTTATCCCAACTTTTAAATTCCCAAAAACGATTTGCTTCATAGTTTAAAATTCTTATCTTTAGTTCTTTTTTTTGAGCCAAAATGATAGACCCATCTGAAATACTATGATAAGGCCCTCGTGGACCATCGGGCGTGATAACTATATCGTCATTTTGTTCTAAAACTTTAAATGCAGCTCTAAGTGCACTGCTAGCACCCCTTGAAGTGCTTCCTCTTACAGTATCAAGACCGAAAAGCTTGATGATTTTTGCAATTTGCTCTCCATCTTTATGGTGAGAGATCATGACATAGGCTTTTTTATTTTTTTGCCTATAATGTCTAAACGCAAAAGGCATAAGTGCTAATTTTCCATGCCAAAAAAGTATCACACCAGCTTTACGGTCAACTTTTTCACCTTTATAGTGCTTTTTACAGCTTAAAAAAATAAGCCATTGCAAGATGAAAATTATATATGTTAAGCAATGGATTTTAAACGATTTCCCCATATAAAACCATACGCTTTGCATTAGTTATTTTTACTTCTTTAAATTGCCCTAAAAGTTCTTCGCTACCTTCAACTTGAACTAAAAAGTTATTATCTGTTCTTCCAGCAATGCTATTGCCTGCTCTTAATTCTTCAAATAAAACTTTAAAAGTTTTATTTTCTTGTTTTTTTACAATTTTATCTAAAATTTCACTATGACGATTTTGTAAGGTGCTAAGTCTTCTTGAAGCTATTTCTTCATCGATTTGATTAGGCATGGTTGCGGCTTTTGTTAAAGGGCGTTTGGAGTATTTAAAAGAAAAAATTTGTTCAAAACGCACTTTTTCCAAAACATCTACAGTCTCTTCAAAATCTTTTTCACTTTCCCCTGGAAAAGCTACAATAATGTCTGTAGAAATGCTAACATTTGGACAAAGTTCTCTAAGTTTTAAAGCTCTATTTAAATACCATTCTTTAGTATAGCCACGCTTCATAGCTTTTAAAATTTCACTTGAGCCGCTTTGTAAAGGCATATGCATGGATTTGCAAACTTTTGGATTATTGGCAAAAACTTCTAAAAATTTATCATCCATGTGCAAAGGATGTGGACTTGTAAAGCGAATGCGTTCCAAACCTTCTATAGTGCTAAGTTCTTCTAAAAGATCTGAAAAGTCCATTTTTTTATGTTCGTTTCTAAATCTTTTGCCATAGTTATTGACATTTTGTCCTAGCAAGAAAATCTCTTTAGCGCCTTTTTCAATAGCTTTTTGAGCTTCTTTGTAGATGATGTTAAAAGGTATGGAAATTTCATCTCCTCTAGTATGTGGCACTATACAATAAGTGCAGTGTTTATCACAACCTATGGAGATATTAATATAGGATTTATAAATACTATTTCTAAAATCTGCAAAAGCAAATTCACTTTCATCATAGTCTATATCCACGCCCATAAATTTTGGAGTTTTTATAGCTTGAGTGATTTTGGAAATATTTCTTGCCCCTAGAACAAAATCCACATAAGGAGCACGTTTGAAAATTTCATTTCCCAAATGTGATGCAGTGCATCCACAAACTCCTATTTTAGCACCTTCTTTTTTAACTTTTTCAAAGCCACCCACTTCTGAGAAAAGTTTATGCACAGGTTTTTCACGCACTGAACAGGTATTAATAAGAATAAGATCTGCTTCTTTGATATCTTCTGTTAGTGCGTAATTTTCTTTTTGTGTTAATTCTGCGATCATATGCTCAGAATCTCTGACATTCATCGCACAACCTAAAGTTTGGATAAAAAGTTTTTTAGCACTCAAAGAATATGTACCTCATACATAAAATCATTATCATCAAGTCCGTATTTTACGGTTCTATGATAAATGCTTACTCCTTTTTTTTCAAAATGATTTACAAGGGCAATGAGTTGTTTGTGTGTATTATCTTTATCAAAATAAAAAAACTTTTGTCCTTCTTTTTCTATAGCCTCTTCGATTTTTTCTAGGCTAATATTTTTAGGTTTTTCATTAATCAAAGTTCTTGCCAATTTTAATTCCATAGCTAAATCCTTAAGAATTTTCATTTTAATCTATAATTTTAGCAAATTTTACTTTTAATTAAACTTATTAAGGATATAATTTTTATCTACATTATTTAAATTTCCCACAAAAAAGGTTTTATAAAATATGGAAAAGATAGCAGATATTATCGAATCTATTGCTAATGAAAAAAATTTAAACTTAGAGAATGTAAGAGAAAAGGTAGCTACCGCTTTAATCAATACTGCAAAAAGAATTTATGGACAAGAATATGAGTTTTTTGTGGATCCTAAAAATTTAAATCTTTATCAAAAAATTACCATAGTAGCAGATAATGACGAGAGATTGCAAAATAAAAGTGAGAGTTTTATCGCGTTAAGTAAGGCAAAATCAGAAGCTCCAGATGTTGAAATAGGAGATGAATTAACCTATGAATGTTCTTTGGAAAATTTAGGAAGAACTGCGGTAAATACCTTGCATAAAGAACTTGAATATCATATACAAAAATTATTAGAACAAACTATTTTTGAAAAGTATAAAAACAAAGTAGGGCAAATGGTTTTTGGTACAGTTGTTAGAGTGGATAATGAAGAAAATACTTTTATTGAAATAGATGAATTAAGAGCTTTTTTACCGAGAAAAAATCGCATTAAAGGGGAAAAGTTTAAAATAGGTGATGTGGTAAAAGCTGTGATACGCCGTGTTTATACAGATAAGGGTATTAAAATCGAGCTTAGTCGTACAAGTCCTAAATTTTTAGAATGTTTACTTGAAGCTGAGGTTCCAGAAATCAAAGATGGTTATGTCAATATTATAGGATGTGCTAGAATTCCAGGTGAAAGAGCAAAAATCATTCTTCAGGCCAATGGAACAAATATCGATCCTGTAGGAGCTACAGTAGGTGTTAAAGGTGTAAGAATTAATGCGGTAAGCAAAGAGCTTCATAATGAAAATATTGATTGTATAGAATTTACAAATGAGAGTGAAATTTTAATTTCTCGTGCCTTGGCTCCTGCTATTGTAAATTCTGTAAAAATTGAAGATAAAAAAGCTATTGTAAGTTTAAATAGCGAACAAAAAAGCAAAGCTATAGGAAAAAATGGTATTAATATTCGCCTTGCTTCTATGTTAAGTGGTTATGAAATAGAGCTCAATGAATTAAGCTCATCGCAGCTAAATAATGCCATCAGCAATGAAGAAGCAATGAAAAATCTTCAAGATTTGTTTAAAATTTAAAATATTTGTGAATTTTCACAAATATTTTTTATAAAACCACTTCCAATAAAATGCCGCAAAGATAAAAATCATACCCAATAAGCCTGTAATTAGTTCTAAACTCAAGCCTATTTCAAATAAAAAGCCCATAAGCATTGAAATAATAGCGCTAAAACTAAGATAAATCATATCTGTATAAGCGATCACTCTACCATGATATTCTTTGTCGGCATTTTTTTGTATCATAGTGTAGGTGTAAGCCCAAAGCGCTGAGGTAAAAAAACCTGCACCGATTAAACCTAAAAAAGAAATATAAAAATTAAATTGAGTTAAAGCCCAAAGTATAATACCCAAGCCTTGACCAAGATACATGTAAAATAAATTTTTATCATTAATAAATTTGCTTAAAACCATAGGTCCTATAGCTAAAGAACAAGCACGTACTGCATTTAAAAACCCTATTACTAAAGCAGCAGATAAAACTTCTTTATATTGATGTTGCGCTAAAAGCGTAACCAAGGTTTCATAAGCAGTTAAACCTATAAAAGCGTGAAGCAAGATAAGATGAAAAATTATCTTATTGTTTAAAACATAGAAAAATCCTTCTTTTATCATGGTAAAAAAGCGACTTTGTGTTTTTTGATGAAAATCAGGAATGCTTAATCTTACTAAAAAAGAAATGCCTATGAGTATAAGTATACAGTCAAATAGAAAAGCGGTTTTAACTCCTAGAAAATAAATAAAAATTCCCGCACTTGCCATACCTGCTGTATAAGAAATCGCCCAAATGACACTGTGCATTTCATTAGCGAGTTTAAGTTCTTGAGGAGTTAAAATTTTGGCCAATAAACTCATTTCAGCTTGAAAATAAATCGAAGCAACACAAAGTCTTATGAAAATTAAAATAAATAAAAGCCAAAGCATACTAAGACTTGTGACAAAAATAAGACAAAAAATAGAAATTAATTCTATGCTAATCATACTGAGTAAAAGTTTTTTAGGTTTATTTTTCTCTACTATGACGCCATTAATAGGAGCAAGTAAAACTCCAGGTAAAAAAGCAAGCATAGCACTTGTAGCTGTTGCCCAAGTAGGAGCATTAAGTTCGACTAAAAGGGTAAAAACTCCCGTTTGAGAAAACCATGCTCCAAAATATACTATAAACTGAACCGAAGCTAATATTCTGATATTTTTATTATTTTTTAATAGTTCAATGTAATTCATAAGCGAAACTATAGCATAATTTATATTTTAAATGCTATAATTATTTTAATTATGTAAAAAACAAGGAAAAATTTTGAAAAGACTGGATAAAAAAGAAGCTTTAGATTTATTACACCATGCAAGTTTAACAGAACTTGGAGAAATGGCTTATAAAAGAAAATTAGAACTTCATCCTGAAAAAATCACCACTTTTGTTGTGGATAGAAATATTAATTATACCAATGTTTGTTGTATTGATTGTTCTTTTTGCGCTTTTTATCGCCATCATAAAGAAGATGATGCTTATATTTTAAGCTTTGAAGAGATAGGCAAAAAGATAGAAGAGCTTGAAGCTATCGGGGGAACACAAATTCTTTTTCAAGGCGGGGTGCATCCAAAATTAAAAATAGAATGGTATGAAGAATTAGTTTCTTGGATAAAAGAACATTATCCAAATATCACTGTGCATGGTTTTTCAGCAGTTGAGATCGCTTATATTGCAAAAGCATCTAAAATTTCAATCACTGAAGTGTTAAAAAGATTGCAAGCTAAAGGTTTATTTTCTATACCAGGAGCAGGTGCTGAGGTGCTAAGCGATAGGGTGCGTGATATTATCGCACCAAATAAATGTGATACAGCTACTTGGTTAGAAGTACATCGCCAAGCTCATAAAATTGGTATGAAAAGTACAGCTACTATGATGTTTGGAACGGTTGAAAATGATGAAGAAATCATCGATCATTTTGAGCATTTGAGAAAATTACAAGATGAAACAGGGGGATTTAGAGCTTTTATTTTATGGAGCTTTCAAAGTGATAATACTGCTTTAATCCAAAAACATCCAGAGATTATGAAACAAAGTTCTAACAAATATTTAAGACTTTTAGCTTTAGCAAGACTTTATTTAGATAATTTTAAAAATTTACAAAGTTCTTGGGTAACTCAAGGCTCACTTATAGGCCAGCTTGCTTTAAAATTTGGGGCCAATGATTTAGGCTCAACTATGATGGAAGAAAATGTAGTAAGTGCTGCAGGAGCAAGTTATAGAATGAATCAAGATGAGATGATAAGGCTGATTAGAAGTTTAGGCGAAAATCCAGCTAAACGCAATACCGCTTATGAAATTTTAGAAAGGTTTTAATGCAGTATTTAGAGAGTAGGGGTATTAAAATCCCTTTTATTTTTGAAAAAAATTCTGATTTTCCTATTGTTGTTTTAAAGCTTGTTTTTAGAAATTGTGCTAGAAGTTATGATGAAATAGCAGGCTTAGCTAAGATGTTTTCACGTATTTTAAATGAAGGCGTGGATGATAAATTTTTTAAGGATTTAGAATTTAGAGCGATAAATTTAGAGGCAAGTAGTGGTTTTGAAAGTTTGGAAATCAATCTTTCTTGCTTGAAAGAAAATTTTGATTTTGCTTTAAAGAGTTTAGAAAAATTGCTTTTAAAACCAAGAATAGAAGAAAAAACTTTGCAAAAATTAAAAATCAATGCCTTAGGTGAGCTCGCGAGTAAAAATAGTGATTTTGATTATTTAGCAAAAAATTTACTCAATGCTCAAATTTTTAAATGTAAAGAATTTCAAAGTCCAAATGATGGAGATGAAAAAAGTATAGAAACTTTGTCTTTAAAAGATTTGCAAAATTTTTATAAAAATTTTATCCATCTTAGTGATTTGGTTGTGATTTTAGGAGGAGATTTAGAAGAAAAACAAGCCAAGGAAGATCTTTTAAAACTCTTATCAAAACTTCAAATAGGCAAAAAAAATACTCCAAAAAAATATGAGTTAGGCAAAAACATCAAAGATGAAATTTTGGTACGCCCAGAAAGTGAACAAGCTTATATTTATTTTGCTACGCCTTTTTTTGCTGATTTTAAAGATAAGGATTTATATCTTGCAAAAATTGCCTTATTTGTGCTAGGGCAAGGAGGATTTGGTTCAAGGATTATGGAAGAAATTCGTGTTAAAAGAGGTCTTGCATACTCAGCTTATGCTATGCTTGATATGAATATGTCTTTTTCTAGAGTTTTTGGATATTTACAAACTAAAAATGAAAGCGCTAAAGAAGCTAAAAAAATCGTAAAAGAGCTTTTTGAAGATTTTATAAAAAATGGCATGACTCAAAATGAACTTGATCAAGCTAAAAATTTTCTCATAGGATCAACTCCTTTGCGTTATGAAAGCTTAAGCAAGCGTTTATCTATGTCTTTTAACGAATTTTATCAAGGTTTAAATTTGGGATATTATAAAGAAGAGTTAAAACTTATGGAAAAGGTTAAACTTGAAACCATAAATGCTTATATTAAAAAACATCAAGAGCTTTTAAATATAAGTTTTGCAAGCATACAAAATGAAAATTAAAGAAAGTGATTTTGAATTTTTTAAAAAATTAAAAATTAGAAGTGCTATTGATTTAGCGCTTCTTTTACCTAAAAAAATTGAAAATTTAAATCCAAGTAAAAATCCTAAAGAAAATGAAATTTGTACCCAAAAAATCACTATAAAAAGCGTTAGTTCAAGAAAAAATCAACTTTTTGGTTTAGGTTTTTGTGAGGAATGGCAAGAAAATATTTCTTTTGTGTTTTTTCATCCTAGAGCTTGGCATTTTGGTATTTGTAAGGTAGGAAAAGAGCTTATTTTTAATGCTAAACTCTCGCATTTTAATCACACTTGGCAATTTAACAATCCTAAAATTTTAACTTCTTTTGAGGGTTTTAGTCCAAAGTATCAAATTTTAGGTTTAAAAGATACAAAAATTGCTGCTTTTATACATAAATATCTTAATTATGAAAATTTAAAAGAAAGTGGCATAGAGGATAAATATATACATTTTCTTTTAAATTTGCATGCTTATGATGAAAAAAGTTTTTTTATGTTTGAAAATTTGCAAAATTTTAGCAAAGATTTAAAATATATAGAAATATATAATTTTTTAAAGCGTTTAAAAGCTAAAAAAACGCATTTTAAAGCTCATCAAATCAATGTTTTTAATATAGCCAATTGGCTTAAAGATTTGCCTTTTTCTCTTACTAAAGATCAGCTTAATGCCTTAAAAGACATAGAAAAAGATTTACACTCAAAAGAAGCCAAAAGGCGTGTGATTATGGGTGATGTGGGGTGTGGTAAAACCTTGGTTTTACTTGGTGCGGCTTTGATGGTTTATCCTAAGCAAGCTATTTTAATGGCACCTACTAGTATTTTAGCGTATCAGCTTTATGAAGAGGCTAAGAAATTTTTACCTGATTTTATGAATATTTTGTTTATTAAAGGGGGTAAAAAAGAAAAAGATTTAGAACAAAATATCCAAAAAGCAAATCTTGTTATAGGCACTCATGCTCTAATTCATTTAGAAAGCCATAATGCCGTACTTGTAATGATAGACGAACAACATCGTTTTGGATCAGCTCAGCGTGAGAAAATTCATTCTTTAAATAAACAAGAATTTGCCCCTCATTTTATACAGTTTTCAGCTACGCCTATTCCAAGAACTTTAAGCATGATACAATCTGAACTTTTAAATTTTAGCTTTATTAAACAAATGCCTTTTAAAAAAGATATTACAACTTATTGCATACAAAATGAAGGTTTTTCTAAGCTTAGCGAGAAGATCAAAGAAGAAATCGCTAAAAATCATCAAATTATCATTATTTATCCCTTATTGAGTGCTAGTGATAAGATTCCTTATCTTTCTTTAGAGCAGGCCAAAGAATATTGGCAGAGTCATTATGAAAAAGTTTTTGTAACTCATGGAAAAGATAAACAAAAAGATGAAATTTTAGAGCGTTTTAGAGACGAGGGAAATATTTTACTAAGCACTACAGTGGTGGAAGTAGGTATTTCTTTGCCAAGATTGAGTATGATAGTGATTGTAGGAGCGGAACGTTTAGGACTTGCTACTTTACATCAACTTCGTGGCCGTGTAGGTCGTGTAGGGCTTAAAAGTGCTTGCTATCTTTATACTAAGCTTAAAGAAATTCCGAGTCGTTTAAAAGAATTTGCTAGCACTTTAGATGGGTTTAAAATAGCAGAGCTTGATCTTAAAAATCGTTTGAGTGGAGATTTGCTCGATGGTTTTATGCAACATGGAAATGAGTTTAAATTTTTTGATTTTTCCAAGGATGAGGAGATTTTAGAAAAGGTAAAAAAAGATTTGGCAAAAAAATTGCCAAATTAATGTCCGCCGTACTTGTAAAGCATATTTTGAAAATGTGAAGCTATCATTTGTGCACGCTGTAAAATGACATTTTTCATTTCTTCATTATAAACTATATTTAAACTTTCTTCAAAAAGTTTTAGCCAAATTTCAAAAAACTCTTGAGGAAAAGGAGGTAGATCTAAGTGCTTTTTTAAGGGTTGCCCATTATAATCACCTTCGCCTAAAAGCATGCCTGCCCAAAAATTTCCTATTTTTGCTTTATGTTCTTTCCATTCTTCATCGCTTGTTCCAATAGCATTGTTAAAAATAGGACCTAAATCCTTATCTTTTCTAACTTTTTCATAAAATATTTCCATGAGTTTTGCTATGCTTTCTTGATTAATTGTTTCAAATTTCATATAAGCCTTTCTTAAATGTTAATTTTATGGCGTTAATATAGCAAAAATAAGATAAATTAAATTTAACATAAGTTAAGAATGGAAATATTATATAATGAAAGATTATTTAGAACTTTTATCTAGTGTAGGAAAATTAAAAAAATTTCAAAAAAATAGTATTTTATTTTATGAAGGCGAAGAGGCTAAAAAATTTTTTATTTTACTCAAGGGAAAAATACGCATTTATAAAAGTACAGCAAGTGATAAAGAAATTACTTTGCATTATTTTAATCCTCCAAATTTTATAGCAGAAATGCCTGCTTTTAAAAAATTAAATTATCCTGCTAATGCTGTTTTTGAAGAGGATGGAGAAATTTTGGAAATTGATTTTATTAATTTTCAAAATTTATGCAGTGAAAATAAAGAATTCAATTTTTTACTTATCAGTTCACTTTTTGATAAAATTAAAATTTTAGAAAAGAAATTATCTCAAAATGCATTAGATTTAAGGACGAGATTATTAAAGTATCTTTTGGAAAATGAAAAAAATTTAGATACAATTTCACAAAAACAAATTGCAATTGATTTAAATGTTAGAGCGCAATCTTTATCTCGAGTGTTAAAAGAACTTAAAATTTCAGAACTTATTGATACAAAAAAAGGTAGAATTGAAATTTTAAATAAAGATATGATCATGAAAGAACTTTGGTAAAATTTAAGGTAGAGAATGGATTTTGATTTTATATTAGCTCAAGCTCCTGCTTTTTTAACGGCTGCTTGGCTTACGATAAAACTAAGCTTTTTTGGAATTATTTTTTCTTTGATAATAGGTTTGTTTTGTATTTTAATGAGTTATTTTAAAATAAAAATTTTAGAAAATATTTGCAAGCTTTATATAGAGTTTTCAAGAAATACGCCTTTATTAATTCAACTTTTTTTCTTATATTATGCTTTACCTAAATTTAATATACATTTAGAGCAAATTCCACCGCTTGATTTGATTTGCTTAAGCGTAGAAGAAACTTTAAGGCCTTCTTTTGCTTGTGCTATAGTAGGACTTAGTTTTTTAGGAGGTTCTTATATGGCTGAAAGTTTAAGAGCGGGATTTGAAGCCATAAGAAAACAGCAGTTTGAAGCGGGACTTTCTTTGGGTTTTTCAAAATTTGGAAATTTGCGTTATGTGATTTTGCCGCAAGCTTTGGCTATTTCTATGCCAAGTATTAGTGCTAATATTATATTTTTAATCAAAGAAACTTCAGTCGTTAGTATTATTGCCTTGCCAGATTTGGTGAATTTAATGAAGAGTTTAAATTCCTTAACCTATAAGACAGATGAGCTATTGTTTTTGTTGTTTATGGGATATTTATGCATTATTTTGCCTTTGTCTTTTATTTTGCTAAAGTTTGAAAAAAGGTTGCTTCATGCTTGAACTTTTAAATACCGATACGCTTTTAAGACTCTGGCAAGGGCTTTTTGTCACTCTTGAAATTTCATTTATCAGCATTATTATTACTTCGATAGGTGGGTTATTTTTAGGAATTTTAATGAGTTTTAAAAATACCTATATCTATGCTTTTTGTCGTTTGGGTTTAGAATTTGTGCGTGTTATGCCACTTTTAGTATGGCTTTTTGTGGTGTATTTTGGTTTTCCTAGATGGTTTGGGTGGGATTTGAGTTCTGTAAGTGCAGCTATTATTGTTTTTAGCATTTGGGGTTGTTTTGAGATGATGGATTTGGTGCGTGTTTCCTTGCAGAGTATTCCAAAACATCAGTATGAAAGTGCATCATCTTTAGGTTTAAATACGGTGCAAAGTTTTGCTTATGTTATTATTCCACAAGCTATGCGTCGTTTAACTCCTATGAGCATGAATTTACTTACTCGTATGATTAAAAGTACAACCTTTGCTTATTTAATCGGCGCGGTAGAGCTTGTAAAAGTAGGGCAACAAATTATAGAATTTCATAATAGAAATGATTTTGCACCTTTTATTATTTATGGTTTGATTTTTTTTATCTTTTTTATACTTTGTTATCCTATCACTTTATATTCAAGAAAATTAGAGAAAAAATGGAGCTAAAATGAGTATACTAAAAATAGAAAATTTACAAAAGTATTATGGTTCGCATCATGCTTTAAAAGATATTAATTTAGAAGTTAAGGCTAAAGAAGTTGTGGTGATTTTAGGTCCTAGCGGATGTGGAAAATCTACGCTTTTGCGTTGTATTAATGGGCTTGAAGAGATTGCAAGTGGTAATATTTATATTGATAATGAGAAAATAGATAAAGATTTTAAAGAATGGCCAAGAATGCGTCAAAAAGTTGGTATGGTTTTTCAATCTTATGAGCTTTTTGAGCATTTAAGTGTTGAAGAAAATATACTTCTAGGGCCTATGAAAGTGCAAAAAAGAAAGAAAGATGAGGTTTTAAAAGAGGCTAAAATTTGGCTTGAAAAGGTGGGGCTTTTGCATAAAATTCATGCTTATCCAAGAGAACTTAGCGGAGGACAAAAGCAAAGAATTGCCATAGTAAGAAGTTTATGCATGAATCCTGAGTTAATGCTTTTTGATGAGGTTACAGCAGCGCTGGATCCTGAGATTGTCAGAGAAGTTTTAGAAGTGATGTTAAATCTTGCAAAAGAGGGTATGACTATGCTTATTGTTACTCATGAAATGGGTTTTGCTAAAGCTGTAGCAGATAAAATTATTTTTATGGATGAAGGAAAAATCATCGAAGAAAATGATCCTAAAAGTTTTTTTAAAAATCCAAAAAGCGAAAGAGCAAAGAAATTTTTAAATTTATTTGATTATCATAATATAGATAAAAATAATATTGGTTTATGATAATAAAATTTACAAGACTAAAATTTTATAGAAAAACTAAAAAAGTCTTGACAAAATTTTTTTTTTGAGTTATAATCTTACTTTTATTTTTGCTGGTTTAGCTCAGTTGGTAGAGCAGCTGCCTTGTAAGCAGCAGGTCGGGGGTTCAAGTCCCTTAACCAGCTCCATTTATTTTAGCAGTGTTTGACCAGAATATTGAAAAAGCAATATTTTTATGGTGAGTTACTCAAGTGGCCAACGAGGGCAGACTGTAAATCTGCTGGCTTTCGCCTTCCGTGGTTCGAATCCACGACTCACCACCATGCTTTGCGGGAGTAGCTCAGTTGGCTAGAGCATCAGCCTTCCAAGCTGAGGGTCGCGGGTTCGAGTCCCGTTTCCCGCTCCAATAATTTAAAAGAACTGGGAGCTGTATTTTAAAACCTTTAACTTACAGTATATATCCCATTTAAGAGTTTTTGTTGTCTGTTATTGTGTATAATTTTTCTGAGCGCTCGTATGGCTCAGAGGTAGAGCACTCCCTTGGTAAGGGAGAGGTCGCGGGTTCAATTCCCGCTATGAGCTCCATGAATTGAAAAAATTATATAGATATAAGACTTGCTTTGCTCAATTTATTTTTTATACGGAGGAAAAAAATGGCTAAAGAAAAATTTTCACGTAATAAGCCACACGTAAATATTGGTACTATTGGTCATGTTGACCATGGTAAAACTACTTTAACAGCTGCTATTTCTGCTGTTCTTTCTAGAAGAGGTTTAGCAGAGCTTAAAGATTATGATAATATCGATAATGCTCCAGAAGAAAAAGAGCGTGGTATTACTATTGCTACTTCTCATATTGAATATGAAACAGACAATCGTCACTATGCACACGTTGACTGCCCAGGTCACGCAGATTATGTTAAAAACATGATTACAGGTGCTGCACAAATGGATGGAGCGATCTTGGTTGTTTCTGCTGCAGATGGCCCTATGCCACAAACTAGAGAGCACATTCTTCTTTCTCGTCAAGTAGGCGTTCCATATATTGTTGTTTTTATGAATAAAGCAGATATGGTTGATGATGCTGAACTTTTAGAGTTAGTTGAAATGGAAATTAGAGAATTATTAAGCTCTTATGATTTCCCAGGCGATGATACACCTATTATTTCTGGTTCTGCTTTAAAAGCTCTTGAAGAAGCTAAAGCTGGACAAGATGGTGAATGGTCAGCAAAAATTATGGATCTTATGGCTGCAGTTGATAGCTATATTCCAACTCCAACTCGTGATACTGAAAAAGACTTCTTGATGCCAATTGAAGATGTTTTCTCAATTTCAGGTCGTGGTACTGTTGTTACAGGTAGAATTGAAAAAGGTGTTGTAAAAGTAGGTGATACTATCGAAATCGTTGGTATTAAAGATACTCAAACAACAACTGTAACAGGTGTTGAAATGTTCAGAAAAGAAATGGATCAAGGCGAAGCAGGAGATAACGTAGGTGTTCTTCTTCGTGGTACTAAAAAAGAAGAAGTTATCCGTGGTATGGTTCTTGCTAAACCAAAATCAATTACTCCACACACTGACTTCGAAGCTGAAGTTTATATCTTAAATAAAGATGAAGGTGGTAGACATACTCCATTCTTTAACAACTATAGACCACAGTTTTATGTAAGAACAACTGATGTTACAGGTTCGATTAAATTAGCTGATGGTGTTGAAATGGTTATGCCAGGTGAAAATGTGAGAATTACTGTAAGCTTGATCGCTCCAGTAGCACTTGAAGAAGGAACTCGTTTTGCTATTCGTGAAGGTGGTAAAACTGTTGGTTCAGGTGTTGTTTCTAAAATTATTAAATAATTTAATAAAGCCAAGTTAAAAGCTTGGCTTTAATTTTTTAAGGAAAATTGAAATGAGAATTAAAGTTGGTTTAAAGTGTGAAGAATGTGGTGATATTAATTATAGCACCTATAAAAATAGTAAAAATACTACTGAAAAATTAGAATTAAAAAAATATTGCCCAAGATTAAAAAAACATACACTTCACAAAGAAGTTAAGCTAAAAAGTTAAGCTTGCGCCCTTAGGGCAATAGCTCCAACGGTAGAGCGCCGGATTCCAAATCCGATGGTTGGGGGTTCGAATCCCTCTTGCCCTGCCATAATTAAGGTTTAAATAAATGGAAAAATTAATAACTTATTTTAAATTATCAAAAGCCGAATTAAGGAAAGTAATTTTTCCTTTAAAAGAACAGGTAAGAAATGCCTATATTACAGTTTTTGTGGTTGTTGCGGTGATTTCTTTGTTTTTGGCGTTAGTGGATTGGCTTATGTCCTCTATTGTTTCTGCGATCGTATAAGGAGAGTAAATGAGTACTCATAAATGGTATGCAATTCAAACTTATGCTGGCAGTGAAATGGCAGTTAAAAGAGCCATTGAAAATTTAGTAAAAGATAACGGAATTGAAGAACAACTTAAAGAAATTGTTGTTCCAACTGAAGATGTTATTGAATTTAAGAATGGAAAGGAGAAGATTAGCGAAAGAAGTTTGTATTCAGGATACGTTTTTGCACTTCTTGATTTAAATACAGAGCTTTGGCATCGCATTCAATCTCTTCCAAAGGTTGGTCGTTTTATTGGAGAATCCAAAAAGCCAACCCCTTTAACAGAAAAAGATATTAATTTGATTTTGGAAAAAGTTCACAATCGTGCAGCGCCTAAACCAAAGATTTCTTTTGAAGAAGGGGAAAATGTGAGAATCACAGAAGGGCCATTTGCAAACTTTACTGCAATTGTAGAAGAGTATGATATGGTTCGTGGTTTATTAAAATTAAATGTTTCTATTTTTGGACGTTCAACTCCAGTGGAGATCTTATATTCTCAAGTTGAGAAAATAATTTAATTTATATCAAGTAAGGAGATTTGTTATGGCTAAAAAAGTCGTAGGCGAAATTAAATTGCAAATTGCTGCCACAAAAGCAAACCCATCACCACCTGTTGGTCCTGCTTTGGGTCAGCAAGGTGTTAATATTATGGAGTTTTGTAAGGCTTTTAATGAAAGAACAAAAGATATGGCAGGTTTTAATATCCCTGTTGTTATCACTGTTTATGCAGATAAAAGTTTTACTTTTATTACAAAACAACCGCCAGCTACGGATTTGATCAAAAAAGCAGCTGGAATTTCTAAAGGTACGGATAATCCACTTAAAAATAAGGTGGGTAAGTTAACTCGTGCTCAAGTTTTAGAAATAGTAGATAAGAAAATTGCAGATTTAAATACTAAAGATAGAGATCAAGCTGCTAAAATTATTGCAGGTTCAGCTCGTTCTATGGGTGTTGAAATCGTAGATTAATCCTTTCACCGCCAAAGTAAAAGGCGGTAGCACTTTAAAATGCGGAGAAAATAAATGGCTAAGATAGCAAAAAGATTAAAAGAATTATCACAAAAAATTGATTCAAATAAAGAGTATGCTTTAAGCGATGCAATTGATACAATAAAGACTTTAAAGTCTGCTAAATTTGATGAGACTGTAGAAATTGCTTTAAAACTTAATGTTGATCCAAGACATGCAGATCAAATGGTAAGAGGATCTGTTGTTTTACCTGCTGGAACGGGTAAAAAAGTTCGTGTTGCTGTAATTGCAAAAGACGCAAAAGCTGATGAAGCGAAAAATGCTGGTGCAGATATTGTGGGTAGCGATGATTTAGTAGAAGAAATTCAAAAAGGTAATATGAATTTTGATGTTTTGATTGCTACTCCAAATTTAATGGGACTTGTTGGTAAAGTTGGTAGAATTTTAGGGCCAAAAGGTTTAATGCCAAATCCTAAAACTGGAACAGTGACTATGGATGTTGCTCAAGCAGTTAATAATGCAAAAAGTGGTCAGGTAAATTTCCGTGTTGATAAGCAAGGAAATATCCATGCAGGTCTTGGTAAAGTAAGTTTTTCCAAAGAACAATTATGGGATAATGTTAGCACTTTTGTAAAGGCAATTAACAAACATAAACCTGCTGCAGCTAAAGGTAGATATATTAAAAATGCGGCTTTATCTTTGACAATGAGCCCTTCTGTAAAGCTTGAAACACAA
Organism: Campylobacter sp. CFSAN093241; assembly: GCF_012889595.1. Classification (NCBI taxonomy): domain Bacteria; kingdom Pseudomonadati; phylum Campylobacterota; class Epsilonproteobacteria; order Campylobacterales; family Campylobacteraceae; genus Campylobacter; species Campylobacter sp. CFSAN093241. The sequence continues at coordinate 446,915 of NZ_CP040612.1, forward strand.
GAATTGCTTGATATGAAATAAGAGTTGCTTTTTTGCAACTCTTTTGTTTTAAAATAAACATTTGAAAAAATTTTTGATTTTTTGAAATGTTTATTTTAGATTGAAGATAGTCGAGGCGTAAGCTTAATTGGATTTCCACTCTACTTGAAATCTCAATCGGAAAGGAGAAAATGTGACTAGAAGCGAAAAAGTTGAGATTATTGCTAAACTTGAAGAAGGTTTTAAAGCTAGTGAAGCTATTGTAGTTTGTAATTACAGAGGTCTTAGCACAAAAAAACTAGAAGAGCTTAGAAATAATGCAAGAGAAAACAATGTAAAAGTTCAAATTGTTAAAAATACTTTGGCTAACATTGCTCTTAACAATTCCGGTAAAACAGGTCTAGTTCTTAAAGATACAAATATTTATCTTTGGGGCGAAGATCAGCTAAGTGTTTCAAAAGTAGCTGCTAAATTTGAAGAAAATAACGATAAATTTGAAATCAAAACAGCTCATATTGAAGGCGAAGTTGCAGATGTTGCTAAGGTTAAAGCTCTTGCTAAAATGCCTTCACGCAATGAGTTGCTTGCTATGCTTTTGCAAGTTTGGAATGCGCCAATTACCAATTTCACAATAGGTTTAAATGCGCTTAAAAATAAAAAAGAATCTGAATAAATTAAATAAAAGGATAAAAAATGGCAATCTCTAAAGAAGATGTATTAGAATATATTTCAAATTTAAGTGTTCTTGAGTTATCAGAACTTGTAAAGGAATTTGAAGAAAAATTTGGTGTGTCTGCTGCTCCTGTAATGGTAGCTGGTGGTGCTGTAGCTGGTGGTGCTGTAGCTGCTGCTGAAGAAAAAACTGAATTTGATATCGTTTTAACTGATGGCGGTGCTAAAAAGATTGAAGTTATTAAAATCGTTCGTGCTCTTACAGGCCTTGGTCTTAAAGAAGCAAAAGATGCAGTTGAGCAAACTCCTTCAACTCTAAAAGAGGGTGTGGCTAAAGCTGAAGCTGAGGAAGCTAAAAAACAACTTGAAGAAGCTGGTGCTAAAGTAGAACTTAAGTAATTTTAAGCTTTAAAGTTAGAAGAAGATTTGCCAAGGCAAGTCTTCTTTTTTTATTTTTACCTAATTTTTAGGTCTTCTTTTTTAAATTTACAAAATTTACCATGAGGTATGTGCGATATGTTAGATAATAAATTAGGAAATCGTTTAAGAGTAGACTTCTCAAACATTTCAAAACAAATAGAAATCCCAAATCTTCTACAATTACAAAAAAAGAGTTTTGATTATTTTTTAAATCTTGATAATGGTGAAAGTGGTATAGAAAAAGTTTTTAAATCAATTTTTCCTATTCATGATCCGCAAAATAGATTGAGTCTTGAATATGTTAGTAGTGAAATAGGCAAGCCAAAATATACCATTCGCGAATGCATGGAAAGAGGTTTGACTTATTCTGTAAATTTAAAAATGAAAATCCGTCTTACTCTGCATGAAAAAGATGAAAAAACAGGGGAAAAAGTTGGCGTAAAAGATATTAAAGAACAAGAAATTTATATCCGCGAAATTCCTTTAATGACAGATCGTGTATCTTTTATCATTAACGGGGTTGAGAGAGTGGTTGTAAATCAATTACATAGAAGCCCTGGTGTTATTTTTAAAGAAGAAGAAAGTTCAACGGTTGCAAATAAGCTTGTTTATACAGCACAAATTATTCCTGATCGTGGTTCGTGGCTTTATTTTGAATACGATGCCAAAGATGTTTTGTATGTAAGAATCAATAAGCGTAGAAAAGTTCCTGTAACTATGCTTTTTAGAGCTTTAGGGTATAAAAAACAAGATATTATTAAGTTGTTTTATCCTATTCAGACTATACATGTGAAAAAAGATAAATTTTTAACAGAATTTAATCCAAATGATTTTATGGATAGAATAGAATATGATATTAAAGATGAAAAAGGAAAAATCGTTCATCAAGCTGGAAAAAGACTTACAAAGAAAAAAGCAGAACAGCTTATTAAAGACGGTTTAAAATGGATAGAATATCCTGTAGAAATTTTACTTAATCGTTATTTAGCAAATCCTATTATTGATAAAGAAAGTGGAGAGGTTTTATTTGATTCTTTAACTTTGTTAGATGAGAGTAAGCTTGCTAAGATTAAAGAGCAAAAAAGTTTTGATATAGCAAATGACTTGGCTAATGGCGTTGATGCAGCGATTATTAACTCCTTTGCCCAAGATGGAGAAACTCTAAAACTTCTTAAACAAAGTGAAAATATCGATGATGAAAATGATTTAGCTGCGATTAGAATTTACAAAGTTATGCGCCCAGGTGAACCTGTGGTAAAAGATGCAGCGAAGGCTTTTGTAAATGATTTATTCTTCAATCCTGAAAGATACGATCTTACCAAGGTAGGTCGTATGAAAATGAACCATAAATTAGGTCTTGAAGTACCTGAGTATGTTACTGTTTTGACTAATGAAGATATTATTAAAACTGCAAAATATTTAATTAAAGTAAAAAATGGTAAAGGACATATTGATGATAGAGATCATTTAGGAAATCGTCGTATCCGTTCTATAGGTGAACTTTTAGCCAATGAACTTCATTTAGGTCTTGCAAAAATGCAAAAGGCGATCAGAGATAAATTTACTTCTTTAAATGCGGATCTTGATAAAGTAATGCCTTATGATTTAATCAATCCTAAAATGATTACTACAACTATCATTGAATTTTTTACAGGAGGTCAGCTTTCGCAATTTATGGATCAAACCAACCCTTTAAGCGAGGTTACTCATAAGCGTCGTTTGTCAGCGCTTGGTGAAGGTGGACTTGTAAAAGAAAGAGCAGGTTTTGAAGTGCGTGATGTTCACGCGACACATTATGGTAGAATTTGTCCAGTTGAAACACCTGAAGGTCAAAATATTGGTTTGATTAACACTCTTTCTACTTATGCAAAAGTAAATGAACTTGGCTTTGTTGAAGCGCCATATAGAAAAGTTGTAAATGGTAAAGTGACTAATGAAGTTGTTTATCTTACAGCGACACAAGAAGAAGGCTTGTTTATCGCACCAGCTTCAACTAAGGTTGATGCTAAAGGCAATATAGTAGAAGAATTTGTTGAGGCTAGGCAAGATGGTGAAACTATACTTGCAAGACGCGAAGAAGTGCAATTAATCGATCTTTGCTCAGGTATGGTTGTTGGAGTTGCAGCTTCTTTGATTCCGTTTTTAGAGCACGATGATGCAAACAGAGCGCTAATGGGTTCAAACATGCAACGTCAAGCTGTGCCACTTCTTACTGCTTCAGCTCCGATAGTAGGAACAGGTATGGAACAAATTATTGCGCGTGATGCTTGGGAAGCTGTTAAAGCAAAGCGTGGCGGTGTGGTTGAGAAAGTGGATAATAAAAGCATTTTCATTTTAGGTGAAGATGATAAAGGTCCATTTATTGACCATTACACTATGGAGAAAAATTTAAGAACCAATCAAAATACAAATTATATTCAACACCCTATTGTTAAAAAAGGTGATATAGTAAAAGCAGGACAAATTATCGCAGATGGTCCTTCTATGGATCAAGGCGAACTTGCTATAGGTAAAAATGCTTTAATCGCTTTTATGCCTTGGAATGGTTATAACTATGAGGATGCTATAGTTGTAAGTGAGAGAATTATTCGTGAAGATACTTTTACAAGCGTGCACATTTATGAAAAAGAAATTGAAGCAAGAGAACTAAAAGACGGTATAGAAGAAATTACCAAAGATATTCCAAATGTAAAAGAAGAAGATGTTGCGCATCTTGATGAGAGCGGTATTGCAAAAATTGGTACCCATATCAAACCAGGTATGATTTTGGTGGGTAAGGTTTCTCCAAAAGGTGAGGTTAAACCAACTCCTGAAGAAAGACTTTTAAGAGCGATTTTTGGAGAAAAAGCAGGACATGTTGTGAATAAATCCCTTTATGCAACCGCTTCTTTAGAGGGTGTTGTTGTGGATGTTAAAATTTTCACTAAAAAAGGCTATGAAAAAGATGATCGCGCAATAAAATCTTATGATAAAGAAAAAATGGCTTTAGAAAAAGAGCATCATGATAGACTTTTGATGATGGATAGAGAAGAAATGCTTCGTGTTTGTGCTCTTCTTTCCAAAGCCTCTTTAAATAGCGATCAAAAAATTGGAGATAAAAATTATAAAAAAGGACAAACTGCAGATATTAGCGAACTTGAAAAAATCAATCGTTTTACTTTAACAACTTTGATTAAAGCTTATTCTAAAGAGATTCAAAAAGAATACGATGATTTAAAAAATCATTTCCAAAATGAGAAGAAAAAATTAAAAGCAGAACACGATGAAAAGCTTGAAATTTTAGAAAAAGATGATATTTTACCAAGTGGGGTAATTAAGCTTGTTAAAGTTTATATTGCTACAAAAAGAAAGCTTAAAGTCGGTGATAAAATGGCAGGACGTCATGGAAATAAAGGTATAGTTTCAACTATAGTTCCTGAAGTAGATATGCCTTATTTGCCAAATGGTAAGAGCGTGGATATTGCGCTTAATCCACTTGGCGTTCCAAGTCGTATGAATATAGGTCAAATTTTAGAAAGTCATTTAGGTTTAGTTGGACTTAGACTTGGGGATCAAATTCAAGAAATTTTTGATAGAAAGCAAAAAGATTTTCTTAAAGAATTAAGAGCGAAAATACTTGAAATTTGTTCTATTCCAAGACTTGCAAACGAAAAAGAATTTATTAAAAGCTTAAGCGATGAAGAGCTTTTAAACTATGCTAGAGACTGGAGTAAAGGAGTTAAATTTTCTACTCCTGTTTTTGAAGGTGTAAATATAGAAGAATTTAGCAAGCTTTTTAAAATGGCTAAGATAGATATGGATGGCAAAACAGAACTTTATGATGGACGCACGGGGGAAAAAATTGCAGAGCGTGTTCATGTAGGATGTATGTATATGCTAAAACTCCATCACTTGGTTGATGAAAAAGTTCATGCAAGAAGTACAGGACCTTATAGCTTGGTTACCCAACAACCTGTGGGTGGTAAAGCACTCTTTGGGGGACAAAGATTTGGAGAAATGGAAGTTTGGGCACTTGAAGCTTATGGAGCGGCTCACACTTTAAGAGAAATGTTAACCATAAAATCAGATGATGTAGAAGGTAGATTTAGTGCCTATAAAGCATTGACAAAAGGTGAAAATGTTCCAGCAACAGGAATTCCTGAAACATTTTTTGTATTAACCAATGAGCTTAAATCTCTTGCTTTAGATGTTGAGATTTTTGATAAGGATGAAGATAATGAGTAAATTTAAAGTAATAGAAATTAAAGAAGATGCAAGACCTAGAGATTTTGAAGCATTTCAACTAAGACTTGCAAGTCCTGAAAAAATCAAATCATGGTCTTATGGAGAAGTAAAAAAACCAGAAACTATTAATTATAGAACCTTAAAGCCTGAAAGAGATGGGCTTTTTTGTGCAAAGATTTTTGGACCTATAAGAGATTATGAGTGTCTTTGTGGTAAATACAAAAAAATGCGTTTTAAAGGCGTTAAGTGTGAAAAATGTGGTGTTGAAGTAGCAAATTCAAAAGTGCGTCGTTCTAGAATGGGGCATATCGAGCTTGTAACTCCTGTGGCTCATATTTGGTATGTTAATTCTCTTCCAAGCCGTATAGGAACGCTTTTGGGTGTTAAGATGAAAGATCTTGAGCGCGTGCTTTATTATGAAGCTTATATTGTTGAAAACCCAGGTGATGCTTTCTATGATAATGAAAGTACTAAAAAAGTGGAATATTGCGATGTTTTGAACGAAGAGCAATATCAAAATTTAATGCAACGCTATGAAAATAGCGGCTTTAAAGCAAGAATGGGTGGAGAAGTTGTTCGTGATTTACTTGCAAATTTAGATCTTGTAGCGCTTTTAAATCAGCTTAAAGAAGAAATGGGGGCTACAAATTCAGAGGCTAAGAAAAAAACTATCATTAAACGCTTAAAAGTTGTAGAAAATTTCTTAAATTCAAATTTAAACGCCAATACCAATAGCGACGAAGCTGTACCAAATCGTCCTGAATGGATGATGATTACAAATCTTCCAGTTTTACCGCCAGATTTGCGTCCTTTAGTGGCTTTAGATGGTGGGAAATTTGCAGTTTCTGATGTGAATGACTTATATCGTCGTGTTATCAATAGAAATACACGTCTTAAAAAACTTATGGAACTTGATGCACCTGAAATCATTATCAGAAATGAAAAAAGAATGCTTCAAGAGGCTGTTGATGCGCTTTTTGACAACGGTCGTCGTGCTAATGCTGTAAAAGGAGCAAATAAACGCCCATTGAAATCTTTAAGTGAAATCATCAAAGGGAAACAAGGACGTTTTAGACAAAATCTACTAGGTAAAAGGGTGGATTTCTCAGGTCGTAGCGTTATTGTTGTAGGTCCAAAACTTAGAATGGATCAATGCGGTTTACCTAAAAAAATGGCTTTAGAGCTTTTTAAGCCACATCTTTTAGCTAAGCTTGAAGAAAAAGGTTATGCAACCACAGTAAAACAAGCTAAAAAAATGATAGAAAATAAAACCAATGAAGTTTGGGAATGTTTAGAAGAGGTAGTAAAGGGACATCCTGTTATGCTAAACCGTGCACCTACTTTGCATAAGCTTTCTATCCAAGCTTTTCATCCTGTTTTAGTGGAAGGTAAGGCTATACAACTTCATCCTTTGGTTTGTGCAGCATTTAACGCAGACTTTGATGGGGATCAAATGGCAGTGCATGTACCGCTTTCTCAAGAGGCTATTGCAGAATGTAAAGTGCTTATGCTTTCATCAATGAATATTCTTTTACCAGCAAGCGGTAAGTCTGTAACCGTTCCATCGCAAGATATGGTTTTAGGAATTTATTATCTTTCGTTGGAAAAAGCAGGTGCTAAAGGTTCGCATAAAATTTGTACAGGCATTGATGAAGTGATGATGGCACTTGAAAGCAAGTGTTTGGATATTCATGCGAGCATACAAACTATGGTAGATGGTAGAAAGATTACCACTACAGCAGGAAGATTGATTGTTAAATCCATCTTGCCTGATTTTGTGCCTGAAAATAGTTGGAATAAAGTCTTAAAGAAAAAAGACATTGCTGCGCTTGTAGATTATGTTTATAAACAAGGTGGTTTAGAGATTACAGCAAGTTTCTTAGATAGACTTAAAAATTTAGGTTTTGAATATGCAACTAAAGCAGGTATTTCAATTTCGATTGCAGATATTATTGTTCCTAATGATAAACAAAAAGCTATCGATGAAGCAAAAAAACAAGTAAGAGAAATTCAAAATTCTTATAATCTCGGTTTGATTACTTCAGGGGAAAGATACAATAAAATCATTGATATTTGGAAAAGTACAAACAATGTTCTTTCAAAAGAAATGATGAAGCTTGTAGAAAAAGATAAAGAAGGTTTTAACTCTATTTATATGATGGCAGATTCTGGTGCTAGGGGTAGTGCAGCTCAAATTTCTCAGCTTGCTGCGATGAGAGGACTTATGACCAAACCTGATGGTTCTATTATCGAAACGCCTATTATTTCAAATTTCCGTGAAGGGCTAAATGTTCTTGAATACTTTATTTCAACTCACGGTGCTAGAAAAGGTCTTGCAGATACCGCTCTTAAAACAGCAAATGCGGGTTATTTGACAAGAAAACTCATCGATGTTGCACAAAATGTAAAAATTACCATTGAAGATTGTGGAACACATGAGGGTGTTGAAATCAATGAAATTACCGCAGATAGTTCTATTATAGAAACTTTAGAAGAAAGAATTTTAGGCAGGGTTTTAGCTGAGGATGTGATTGATCCTATTACAAATTCTGTGCTTTTTGCGGAAGGTACTTTAATGGATGAGGAAAAAGCAAAAATTCTTGGCGAAAGCGGTATAAAAAGTGTCAATATCCGCACTCCTATTACCTGCAAAGCTAAAAAAGGAATTTGTGCAAAATGTTATGGTATCAATCTTGGTGAAGGTAAATTAGTAAAACCAGGCGAAGCAGTGGGAATTATTTCCGCTCAATCTATCGGTGAACCAGGAACGCAGCTAACTCTAAGAACTTTCCATAGCGGGGGAACTGCAAGTACGGATTTACAAGATAGACAAGTAAGCGCACAAAAAGAAGGTTTTATAAGATTTTATAATCTTAAAACTTATAAAAACAAAGAAGGTAAAAATATCGTAGCAAATCGTAGAAATGCGGCGGTTTTACTTGTGGAGCCAAAAATCAAAACTCCATTTAAAGGTGTGATTAATATAGAAAATATTCATGAAGATGTGATTGTTTCTATTAAAGATAAAAAACAAGAAGTAAAATACATATTAAGAAAATACGATCTTGCTAAACCAAATGAATTAGCAGGTGTAAGTGGCAGTATAGATGGAAAACTTTATTTGCCATATCAAAGCGGCATGCAAGTAGAAGAAAATGAAAGTATCGTAGAAGTGATTAAAGAGGGTTGGAATGTACCAAATCGTATTCCTTTTGCGAGTGAAATTTTAGTAGAAGATGGCGAGCCTGTAGTTCAAAATATCAAAGCAGGCGAAAAAGGAACACTCAAATTTTACATCCTTAAAGGCGATGGTTTAGATAGAGTAAAAAATGTTAAAAAAGGTGATATTGTTAAAGAAAAAGGATTCTTTGTAGTGATTGCTGATGAAAATGATAGAGAAGCAAAAAGACACTATATCCCAAGAGAATCTAAGATAGAATTTAACGATAGTGAAAAAATCGATGACGCAAATACTATCATTGCAAGTGCTCCTAAAAAAGAAAGAAAAGTGATTGCAGAATGGGATGCTTATAATAATACTATCATTGCAGAAATTGATGGTGTTGTAAGCTTTGAGGATATTGAAGCAGGTTATAGTGCCGATGAGCAAATTGATGAAGCTACAGGTAAGCGTTCTTTAGTAATTAATGAGTATTTACCTAGCGGAGTTAGACCAACTTTGGTAATTGCAGGAAAAGGTGATAAAGCTGTGCGTTATCACCTTGAACCAAAAACCGTTATTTTTGTTCATGATGGCGATAAAATTGCTCAAGCAGATATTTTAGCAAAAACTCCAAAAGCAGCAGCTAAATCAAAGGATATTACAGGAGGTCTTCCAAGAGTTTCTGAACTTTTTGAAGCAAGAAAACCAAAAAATGCGGCTGTGATTGCAGAAATTGATGGTGTTGTTCGTTTTGATAAGCCTTTGCGTTCTAAAGAAAGAATTATTATCCAAGCAGAAGATGGAACAAGTGCTGAGTATTTAATCGACAAATCAAAACATATTCAAGTAAGAGATGGAGAGTTTATTCATGCAGGTGAAAAACTTACAGATGGAGTTGTTTCGAGTCATGATGTGCTTAAAATTTTAGGTGAAAAAGCCTTGCATTATTATTTGATTTCTGAAATTCAGCAAGTTTATCGCGGACAAGGTGTTGTGATTTCTGATAAACATATAGAAGTTATCGTTTCTCAAATGCTAAGACAAGTAAAAGTTGTAGATAGTGGACATACGAAATTTATTGAAGGTGATTTGGTTTCAAGACGTAAATTCCGTGAAGAAAATGAAAGAATCATTAGAATGGGTGGAGAACCAGCTATTGCCGAGCCTGTGCTTTTAGGTGTAACAAGAGCAGCGATTGGAAGTGATAGTGTGATTTCTGCGGCTTCATTCCAAGAAACTACCAAAGTTTTAACTGAAGCAAGTATAGCAGGTAAATTTGACTACTTAGAAGATTTAAAAGAAAATGTTATTCTAGGTAGAATGATTCCTGTTGGAACAGGGCTTTATGGCGAACAAAATTTAAAACTTAAAGAACAAGAATAAAACTCTATTTTATAGCCCTTCGGGGCTATATTAATACAGTGTATCTAAATCATTAAAATAAATTTTTAAAACTTTTTCTATTTTATTTTTTTCTTCTAGAAGTATTTTTTTATTTTTTTCTCTAAAAGCTTTATTAGAGCAATAAATTAGATAAGATATACTAATGGCAGCAATTATTTTATTTTTATGTTCTATGCCTATAGCCATACATTCAATTTGAGGATTCATTTCTCCAATTTCTATGACAATTTTTTCTTTTTTAATTTGCTTGATTTGTTGATAGAGTTCATTTATATTATTTAAGGTGTTTTCTGTAATTTTATCAAAATTTTTAGGATAAAGTTTTTCTAATTCCTTTTTATTTTTATTTGATAGTAAGGCTTTGCCTAAAGATGTTGCATAAGCAGGATACGAAGTGCCTATAAAAGATTTTAATTGTACTGTATTATTGGCATCAATTTTTTCTAAATAAAGCACATTTCCATCTTTTAAAATTCCCATTTGACAAGTTTGATTGGTTAAATTTCTTATATTTTTCATATGCTTTTTGATTATTTCAAAAATATTATTTTCATTTTTTATATTACATCCTAATTCTATAATCTTAAAATCCAAATAATAACTTTTATTTTTTAAATCACATTTGATATATTTTTTTTCTTGAAGAGTTTGTAAAATAGGCCAAAGAGTTCCAGCAGGAATGTTTAATTTTTTAGCTATAGCACTTAAGGTAAGCTTTTCTTTTGCAAGTAATTCTAGAATATTTAACACTCTAAGAGTGGGCTGATGCATATTGTCTTTATCCTTGTTTTATTTTTATAAATTTTAGCATATTTTTTACTTTTAGTAACATAAAATCATAATTTTTATTATTTATTAATTTTAATATTTTTTTTGTAAAAATTGGCAGTTAATAAGAATAAAATACGAATTTTTACCAAGTTAACAGCTTGATTTTTTTACAAATATTTTGTTATATTTTTTGTATATAAATATATTTTTGTATATACAAAAGGAAAAAAATGGGAATTTTAAAAGGAACTTTACCGGCTTTACTTACTCCATATAAAGATGATGGAAGTATCAATGAAAAAGAATTTATTCGCTATTGTGAATTTGGTATTTCTAAAGGCTTGAACGGATTGTTTTGTAATGGAAGTGCAGGGGATTCTCAAGCTTTGAGCGTGGAAGAGCAAGTTAAGTTAATGAAACTCACCAAAAAGGCTACAAAAAATAATATACCTATCATCACGGGTATTACCTCGACAATTTATGAAAACACTTTTATTTTGGCGCAAAAAGCTTATGAATTAGGTCTTGATGCCTTATTACTTGCTATGCCTTATTATTATAAATTGAGTGAAGATGCACTTTTTGAATATGTAAAATATTTAGCTTCTGAAGTGAAACTTCCCTTATATGTTTATAATATACCTCTTTTTGCACCAGCACTAAGCTTAAAATTTATAGAAAAGGTTTCAAAGCTTGATAATGTTGTGGGTATAAAAGATAGTAGCGGAGATGCTTTGCTTTTAAATCATATTTTAGATGTAGTACCTAGTAATTTTGATGTTTTTGTAGGAAGAGAAGAATTTTATGTAGGTGCATTATTAGCAGGTGTAAAAGGTTCTATGACTAGCATAGGTGGAGTTTTTCCAGAACTTATGAGCGAAATTTACAAATCAATCAATGAAAAAAATATAGGCAGAGCTTTGCTAATACAAAAAAGTTTATTAAAGGCCATAAGATTTGGTATGAGCATAGCTTTTCCTATGGGTTTTGCTTTGCTTTTAAAGGCCAGAGGATTTGAATTTGTAAATGCTAGTATTCATCCTTTATCACCTGCTACAAAAGAAGAATTAAACACTCGCTTTGATGAAGCAAAAGAGCTTATTAAAACTATAGAAAAAGAAACAGGTATAAAACTATGAAAGGATATATTATAGTCAATGAAAAAGACAATGTTGCCACAGCTTTGCGTGACTTTAAAAAAGGCGAAAAAGTGGCAAATATTGAGCTTTTAAATGATATTGCAAGCGGACATAAATTTGCACTAAAGGATATAAAAAAAGATGAAATTATTATCAAATACGCAGAAGCTATAGCTAGTGCAAGTTGCGATATTAGTACAGGGGAATGGGTGCATATCCATAATACTGCGGGAATTAGAGGTCGTGGAGATAAGGAATGAAAATGAAAAAGATAATGGGTTATAGAAGGGAAGATGGAAAATTTGGCTTAAGAAATAAAGTCATTATCATACCAAGTGTACATTGTGCTAATAAAGTGTGTGAAAATATAGCTAGAAAATGTAATGGGGCAGTTTATATCAACCATCAGCATGGTTGCTCCCAGCTTGAATTTGATGCTTTACAAACTAGAGATGTTTTAATAGGTCATGGGAGCAATGCCAATGTTTTTGGTGTTTTAATTATAGGGCTTGGTTGTGAGGTAATACAAGCCAAAGCAGTAGCAGAAAAAATCAAAGAAGCAACGCCTTATAAAAAGGTTGAATATTTAGTGATACAAGAATGTGGTGGTAGTAAAAATACCATTGAAAATGGTATCAAAATAGTCAATGAAATGCTTGAAAGTGCTGCAAAATTACAAAAAAGTGAAGGAGATTTCAGTGATTTGATTTTAGGCACAGAATGCGGTGGAAGTGATAGCTATAGCGGACTTAGTGCTAATCCTGCTTTAGGAAGTTTGAGTGATTTTGTAATCGATGAGGGTGGTGCGGTAATTTTAGCAGAAACTACAGAACTTATAGGTTGTGAAGCCATACTAGCTAAGAGAGCAAAAAACGATGAAATAGCTAAAAAGGTATATGATAAGATTTTAGCTTATGAGAATTTAGTCAAATCTTTTCATGCTGATATTCGAGGAGCAAATCCTAGCCCAGGAAATATGGCAGGCGGGCTTAGTACTATAGAGGAAAAATCTTTAGGCTGTGTTTATAAGGCAGGAACTAAAACCTTAATGGATGTGATTGATTATGCTAAGCCTGTAGTTTCTAAAGGTTTAACTTTTATGAATACACCAGGCAATGATATAGAACAACTTAGTGCTATGGTTGCAGGTGGAGCAAATATTTGTGTTTTTACTACAGGTCGTGGCACTCCAACGGGTTCTGCTATCGTGCCTACTATCAAAATGAGTTCTAATACTTTTTGTTATGAAAATATGAATGATGCTATTGATATTAACGCAGGAAGCATTATAGATGGGGTAAAAACAAAAGAAGAAGTGCGTGATGAGCTTATAGAATTAATCGTGCGAATTTCAGATGGAGAATTGGTAAAAGCCGAGCTTAACGAGCAAAATGATTTTTCAGTTTGGAGACTTGCTACAACTTGTTAAAGGGTAAAGTGATGAAACATGCAAATTCAATAAAGTTAGAGTTAGTATGTAAAAAAATATCTTGGCGTATTTTGCCTTTGATTGTTTTGATGTTTTGTCTTTCTATGCTTGATAGGACAAATATTAGCTTTGTGAAATCTCATATAGAAATTGATGCAGGCATCGGTGAGGCTGCTTATGCTTTGGGTGCTGGAATATTTTTTATAGGTTATGCCATTTTTGAAGTGCCTTCAAATTTATTTTTGCATAAATTAGGAGCAAAAATTTGGTTGAGCCGTATAATGATCACTTGGGGTCTTGTAACTATGGCAATGATTTTTATACAAGGAGAAATAAGTTTTTATGTATTAAGATTTTTATTGGGTTTAACTGAAGCAGGTTTTAGTCCAGGCATTATTTTATACCTTGGTTATTTTTTCCCAGCTATATATCGATCTAAGGCTTATGGAATTTATCAAATGGGAGTTCCAATTGCTTTTGTTTTTGGTTCTTTAATTAGCGGTTTTATACTTGATTATACACCAAATATATATTTTAAAAATTGGCAATGGATGTTTTTAATAGAAGGAGGTATTACCGTTTTAGTAGGTATTTTTTGTTTATTTTATCTTGATTCACATCCAAAAGATGCAAAATGGTTAGATATAAAAGAAAAAGATATTTTGCTAAAACATATTGAAATTTCCAATACTAAAGCTAAGGATTATTCTATAAAAGATATTTTTAAAAGTATTTTGGTGTGGAAATTTGTATTTGTTTATTTTTGTATTCAATTAAGTGTTTATGGAGTGCTTTTTTATTTACCAAGTAAAATTGCCCAAATATTGCAAATAAATGTAGGTTTTGAAGTTGGACTTTTAAATGCCATACCTTGGATTTTTGTTTTTATCGCCTTGCCAATATTTACCTCATTGGCTGATAAAAAACATTCTTGGAATTTACATGCGATTTTATTTTTACTGCTAGCAAGTTTGAGCATGATAGCTTCAACTTTTGTTACAAATTTGGCGGCATTTTTATTTTTTATTAGCTTGGCTGCTATAGGTTTTATAGTCATTCAGCCTATATTTTGGAATTTGCCAACTCAAGTTTTAAAAGGAAAAGGAGCCGCGGCTGCTATTGCTCTTATAGGATCCTTGGGAAATTTAGGAGGTTTTGTAGCTCCTACTTTAAAAACATATATAGAAAATCATTTTGGAGTTGAGTTTGGACTTATAGTGTTAGCATTGATAGCAATTTTAGGTGTATTGGTATTAATACATTTAAAAATAACTTTAAATTTAGATAAAGGAGAATAAATGGATTTAAAAATTAAAAATAAGGTTTGTATTATTACAGGAGGAGCTAAAGGTATTGGGTATGGTATTGCTAAATTATGGGCAAGCGAAGGCGGAATTCCTGTAATTTTTTCAAGATCTATGCCTAAAGAGCACGATAAAGAATTAAAAAAATTATCTAGTGAGTATGAATTTTATGAAATTGATTTAAAAAATTATGAGCAAATTGAAAAGCTTGTAAAAAAAGTTGCTATCAAACATGGTGGAATCTATGCTCTTGTAAATAATGCAGGTACAAATGATAATTTACATATTGAAAATACAAGTACTCAAGATTTGATAAAATCTTATGAAAATAATCTTTTTCATTATTATACTATGACCAAAGAATGTTTGCCTTACATTAAAAAAGAACAAGGCAGTATTTTAAATATAGTGAGTAAAACAGGCATCACAGGACAAGGAAGAACTTCAGCTTATGCTTCGGCCAAAGCGGCTCAAATGGGTTTTACTAGAGAATGGGCTTGTGCTTTTGCTAAGGATAATGTTAGGGTAAATGCTATAGCTCCTGCTGAAGTTATGACTCCTCTTTATGAAAAATGGCTGCAAAATTTTCCTAATCCTAAAGAGCAATATGAAAAAATCGCAAAAGCTATACCTTTAGGCCATCGTTTTACTACCATAGAGGAAATTGCAAATACAGCGGTTTTTACACTTAGTCCCCTTGCTTCACATACTACAGGGCAAATTTTAATGCCAGATGGAGGTTATGTGCATTTAGATAGAGCATTAAATTGGGATGAAAACTAAGGAGTAAAAAATGACTGATTCTAAAAATATAAAAATAGCTATTGTTTTGGTAACTTCTCTTTTCTTTTTATGGGGAGTAAGCTATGGACTTATTGATGTGATGAATAAAAATTTTCAAAATCATCTTCATATTAGCCAGCATGAAAGTGGTTTTTTACAGTTTGCTTATTTTGGTGCTTATTTTATCATAGCCTTACCCGCAGGTTATATAGCCAATAGATTTTCTTATAAAATGGGAATCATTTTTGGCTTAGCTCTTTATGCCATAGGAGCTTTGCTTATTATACCTGCTACAAATTTGGCTTCTTTTCATTTGTTTTTGTTTGCGTTTTTTATTTTAGCTTGTGGTATTGGTTCTTTAGAAACTAGTGCAAATCCCTACATGACAAAGCTTGGTGATGAAAAAAATGCGAGTTTTAGAATCAATGCTGCGCAAAGTTTTAATGGTTTGGGGCAATTTGTAGGACCTATTATAGGCGGAGCTTTATTTTTATCTATTACTAAACAAGAAGAGGGTGCGAGTAAAGAGCAAATCGAGGCTGCATTGGTAGCTAATATGGGAAATGTCCAGCTTGTTTATATAGGAATTGCTGTCATTGTTATTTTGATTTTAATTGCTTTTGTTGCAAATAAGCTTCCAGAAGGAAGTGCGGTAAGTGATGATTATAAGCAAAAAGATGATTCTAAGCCCATATATGTTTTTAAACACAGACATTTTAACTTAGGGCTTTTAGCGCAGTTTTTGTATATAGCCAATCAAGTTGCAGCAGGAGCTTTTTTTATCAATTATGTTGTAGAACATAATGAAGGTTTAAAAGATGCGCAAGGTGCTTATTATTTTTCTATAGCTTTGATTGCATTTATGCTAGGGCGCATTGTTTCTACTCCTTTGATGAAGATAATCAAAGGTGAAAAAATTTTAGGATTTTATTCTCTAATCAATGTGCTTATATGCTTTAGCTTGTATTTTGCTAGCGGGTTTTTTAGCATAGTGCTTTTAATAGCTTTATTTTTCTTTATGTCTATTTCTTTTCCTACTATTTTTGCGGTAGCAACAAAAAATTTACCTTTAAATCAAGTAAAACTAGGCGGTTCTTTGCTTGTGATGAGCATAGTAGGTGGAGCAATTATGCCTATAATTATAGGTTTTATTAATGATCATTATGGTACAGGCGCTGGGTATTTAGCAATGGCACCTTTGTTTTTATATGTGGCTTGGTATGGCTTTATAGGCTCAAAAGTGAGAAAAAATGCAAAAGATTTTTGATGCTCATCTACACCTTTGGGATTTGGAAAAAATACCTATTTCATGGATAAAAGACGATGAAAAATTAGAGCAAAATTATGATTTTTTTAGGATGAAACAAGAATATAAAGAATTTGAATTTATAGGTGCTATGTATGTTGAGGTTAATAGTGATGATTTAGAAAAGGAAGCTTTGTTTGCTTTGGAGCAAAAAAAGCTTCATAATCTTTTGTTTTGTTTAGCGGATTTTAAGCATAAAGAAGAGCTTAGTTCTTTTAGGGAAGTAATGCACACGAGCAAAAAAGGAGCTAAAAGACTATTTGAAGCAGACTTTGAAGAAAAAATAGAAATTTTAAAAACTTTCAATATACCTTTTGAAGCTTGTATGAAAAATGAAGAACTCAGTTTTTTGGAAAATTTTTTAAATAAAAATTCAAATTTAAAAGTAGTTTTAAATCATCTAGGAAGTCCAAAAATAAATCGTTTAAATGAATACAAAAAAGATTTAAATCTTTTGAAAAAATTTCCAAATTTATATATCAAGCTTTCTATTCCTGATGGTTTTTCGCAAGAAACTCCTAAGGAATTTATTTTTGAGCTTTTTGCTTTTTTAAAAGAAAATTTTAGTGAGAATAAATTTATATTTGGCAGTAATTATCCAGTGTCTAATTTGTCTCCAAAGCAATGGATTGAGTTGATTATGCAAAGTAAGGTTTTTAAAGATTTGGACTTGATATTTTATAAAAATGCTTTATCAATTTATAAAGGAGAATGAATGCAAAGATACGGTCAAATCATAAAGATAAAAAAAGAGAAGATACAAAAATATAAAAATCTTCATGCAAAGCCTTATGAAGGGGTTTGTGAGATGATTAAAGAATGTAATATACAAAATTATTCCATTTATTTGTTTGGAGAATATTTATTTGCATATTTTGAATATGTGGGTGCTGATTTTGAAGCGGATATGGCTAAGATGGCAAGAGATGAAAACACGCAAAAATGGTGGAAAGTAACAGATCCTTGTCAAATATCTTTAGGTTATGCAGGACAAAAGTGGCTAAATATGGAAGAAGTGTTTCACTTAGACTAAAAAAGGAGAAAAAATGACAACTTATTTAAATTATATTGATGGAGAATTTATCCCACATAATGGGGATTTTATCGAAGTTTTAAATCCAGCTACTAAAGAAGTAATTTCAAAAGTAGCGAGTGCTTCTTTAGAAGATGCCAAAAGAGCGATTGAAGCAGCCAAAAAAGCACAAAAATCCTGGGAGACTAAGTCAGCAATTGAGAGAGCAAATCATTTAAGAGAAATAGCTAGTTTAATACGCAAAAATGCTAATTTCTTAACAGAAATTTTAATGCAAGAGCAAGGAAAAACTAGAGCTTTAGCCAGCGTGGAGGTTAATTTTACAGCAGATTATATGGATTATACGGCCGAATGGGCTAGAAGATATGAAGGTGAAATCATACAAAGCGATAGAGCTAATGAGCATATATATTTATATAAAAGTGCTATTGGGGTAATTGGTGGAATTTTACCTTGGAATTTTCCATTTTTCTTAATCGCAAGGAAGATGGCACCTGCTTTACTAACAGGAAATACCATAGTGATAAAGCCAAGTAGTGAAACTCCAAACAATGCTTTTGAATTTGTAAAACTTGTTTCGCAAAGTTCTTTACCAAAAGGTGTGTTTAATTTGGTTGCAGGTAAAGGTAGTGTAGTAGGATATGAATTATCAAGCAATGAAAATATAGGCATGGTAAGTCTTACAGGAAGTGTTGAAGCAGGGGCTAGAGTAATGGAAGCTGCAGCTAAAAATATCATAAAGGTTTCTTTAGAACTTGGCGGAAAAGCTCCTGCTATAGTGTGTAAAGATGCGGATATTGATTTGGCAGTAGAAGCGATTAAGGCAAGTCGAATTTGCAATAATGGACAGGTTTGTAATTGTGCCGAAAGAGCTTATGTGCATACAAGCATTTATGATGAATTTGTAGATAAATTTGTAAAAGCCATGAGTAAGGTAAGTGTTGGAAATACCTTAAAAGGTGATTTTGATATGGGACCATTGGTCAATCAAGCAGGGGTTGATAATGCTTTAGCAATGCTTCAAAGAGCTACAGCTAAAGGAGCAGTTGTGGAATGCGGTGGAAAAATCACTGATACAAGTGGGTATTATTTTCCTGCAAGTGTTCTTACTAATGTTAAACACGAAGATGAGATCATGCAAAAAGAAATTTTTGCTCCCATTTTGCCTATTGCTAAATTTGATACACTTGATGAAGCTATTGATATGGCAAATGATTGTGAATATGGTCTTACAAGTTCTATTTATACACAAAATTTAGATATAGCAATGAGAGCTAGCAGAGAAATTAAATTTGGTGAAACTTATATTAATCGTGAAAATTTTGAGGCTATGCAAGGTTTTCATGCAGGCTTTAGAAAAAGTGGCATAGGCGGAGCTGATGGAAAACATGGTCTTGAAGAATATTTAGCTACCCATGTGGTATATTTGCAGTATAATACTAATAAACAATGATTTTTATCCTATCTAAATTTTTAGATAGGAGTTATTATAATCTTGGAATCAAGTATGATGCTTTATAACTATGGATTAAACACTTTTTTAGTAATTTCTTAAAATCAATTTTGGAATTTTTCATTTTGTCTAAAATGAGTAAGATTATTTTTATAAGTAAAACAATAATTAAAAATTAGTTTATGTTTTATAAATATTAATGTAAATTATGTAGGTTTATTTTATAAAAATTTTTAAAAGCATTTAAATTATTTCTAGTTTATATTTTTGTAAGTAAATTTTAGATATCATCCAAAGTTTATTACATTTTTAAAGAAAGGAATTATTGTGCCTACCATAAATCAATTGGTTAGAAAAGAGCGCAAAAAAGTTTTAGAAAAATCTAAATCTCCAGCGCTTAAAAATTGTCCACAAAGAAGGGGAGTTTGCACTAGGGTTTATACTACAACACCTAAAAAACCAAACTCAGCGTTAAGAAAAGTTGCCAAAGTAAGACTTACTAGTGGCTTTGAAGTGATCAGCTATATCGGCGGTGAAGGTCATAACTTGCAAGAACACAGCATTGTTTTAGTGCGTGGTGGTAGGGTAAAAGACTTACCAGGGGTTAAATATCACATCGTTCGTGGTGCTCTTGATACAGCAGGTGTTGCAAAAAGAACAGTTTCTCGTTCTAAATATGGTGCTAAACGTCCTAAAGCAGGCGCTGCAAAATAATCATTCATACAGACAAATCCGTTAGATTTGATTTTGTTTGAGTAAAATTTAAAATTTGAAGGAAAAATAATGAGAAGAAGAAAAGCTCCGGTAAGAGAAGTCTTGCCTGATCCGATTTATGGTAATAAAGTAATCACAAAATTTATTAATTCTTTAATGTATGATGGTAAAAAAAGCACAGCTACAACAATTATGTATGGTGCTTTGGAAGCTATTGATAAAAAAGGTGGCGAGAAAAAAGGTATTGATATTTTTAATGATGCGATTGAAAATATTAAGCCTTTATTAGAAGTAAAATCTCGTCGTGTAGGTGGTGCAACTTATCAAGTTCCAGTTGAAGTTCGTCCTGCTAGACAACAAGCTTTGGCGATTCGTTGGATTATTTCTTTTGCAAGAAAAAGAAGTGAAAGAACTATGATTGATAAACTTGCAGCTGAGCTTTTAGATGCAGCAAATAGCAAAGGTGCTTCATTTAAGAAGAAAGAAGATACTTATAAAATGGCTGAAGCAAATAAAGCATTTGCCCACTATCGTTGGTAAGAAGGAGTGTGTATGTCAAGAAGTACTCCTTTAAAAAAAGTTAGAAATATCGGTATTGCTGCTCACATTGATGCGGGTAAAACGACTACATCTGAAAGAATTCTTTTCTTTACAGGTATGAGTCATAAAATCGGTGAAGTTCATGATGGTGCTGCAACTATGGACTGGATGGAACAAGAGAAAGAGCGCGGGATTACTATCACTTCTGCGGCTACAACTTGTTTTTGGAAAGATCATCAAATCAATCTTATTGACACTCCAGGCCACGTGGATTTTACAATTGAAGTTGAAAGATCTATGCGTGTTCTTGATGGTGCTGTTGCGGTATTTTGTTCAGTGGGTGGGGTGCAGCCTCAAAGTGAAACAGTTTGGAGACAAGCAAATAAATATGGTGTTCCAAGAATAGTATTTGTAAACAAAATGGATAGAATCGGTGCAAATTTCTACAATGTAGAAGATCAAATTCGCAACCGTTTAAAAGCTAATCCAGTTCCACTTCAAATTCCAATCGGTGCTGAGGATAATTTTAAAGGCGTAATCGATCTTGTAACTATGAAAGCTTTAGTTTGGGAAGATGATACTAAGCCAACGGATTATGTAGAAAAAGAAATTCCAGCTGAACTTAAAGAAAAGGCAGAAGAATATCGCACAAAAATGATAGAAGCAGTTTCTGAAACTTCAGATGAGTTGATGGAAAAATATTTAGGCGGAGAAGAATTAAGCCTTGAAGAGATTAAAACAGGGATTAAAGCAGGATGTTTAAGTCTTTCTATCGTTCCTATGCTTTGCGGTACAGCGTTTAAAAATAAAGGGGTTCAACCTTTACTTGATGCTGTTGTGGCTTATTTACCAGCTCCTGATGAAGTGGCAAATATCAAGGGTGAATATGAAGATGGCACAGAAGTTTCTGTAAAATCAACTGATGATGGCGAGTTTGCAGGACTTGCATTTAAAATTATGACAGATCCATTTGTAGGACAACTTACTTTCGTGCGTGTTTATCGCGGTTGTTTAGAAAGTGGTTCTTATGCTTATAACTCAACTAAAGATAAAAAAGAAAGAATTGGTCGTTTGTTAAAAATGCACTCTAACAAAAGAGAAGAGATTAAAGTGCTTTACGCAGGCGAAATTGGTGCTGTTGTAGGACTTAAAGATACTTTAACAGGGGATACTCTTGTAAGTGAAAAAGATAAGGTAATCCTTGAAAGAATGGATTTTCCAGATCCAGTTATTTCTGTTGCAGTTGAGCCAAAAACTAAAGCAGATCAAGAAAAAATGTCTATTGCTTTAAATAAATTAGCACAAGAAGATCCAAGTTTTAGAGTTTCTACAGATGAAGAAAGTGGCCAAACTATCATTTCAGGTATGGGTGAGTTACACCTTGAAATTATCGTTGATAGAATGCTTCGTGAATTTAAAGTTGAAGCTGAAGTAGGTCAACCACAAGTTGCTTATCGCGAAACTATTAGAAAAACTGTTGAACAAGAATACAAATACGCTAAACAATCAGGTGGTCGTGGTCAGTATGGACATGTATTCTTACGCCTTGAACCACTTGAGCCAGGTAGTGGATATGAATTTGTTAATGATATCAAAGGTGGAGTAATTCCAAAAGAATACATTCCTGCAGTTGATAAAGGTGTTCAAGAAGCATTACAAAATGGTGTTTTAGCAGGTTATCCTGTGGAAGATGTTAAAGTAACTGTTTATGATGGAAGTTATCACGAGGTGGATTCATCTGAGATGGCGTTTAAACTTGCTGCTTCTATGGGCTTTAAAGAAGGTGCTAGAAAAGCAGGTGCTGTGATCTTAGAGCCTATGATGAAAGTTGAAGTAGAAACTCCTGAAGATTACATGGGTGATGTTATTGGAGATCTTAACAAACGCCGTGGTCAAGTAAATAGCATGGATGAGCGTGGTGGAAATAAAATCATCACAGCATTTTGTCCTTTGGCTGAAATGTTTGGTTATTCTACTGATCTTAGAAGTCAAACTCAAGGTCGTGCGACTTATTCTATGGAATTTGATCACTATGATGAAGTTCCTAAAAATGTTGCGGATGAAATCATCAAAAAAAGAAACGGTTAAATTTTTAGCGGGATTTTTCCCGCTTTCTGTCCTCGTAGCTCAGCAGGATAGAGCGCAAAATTCCTAATTTTGAGGCCGTGAGTTCGAATCTCGCCGTGGACACCATTTTATGGGGTGTTATTATGATAAAAATTGCTTTTTTTATAACTTTTGTAATTTCTTTTTTGGCAGCACAAAGCCCAGTAAATTTTAAAGAAGATAATAATATAACAAAAGAACGAAATATATTTAAAGAACAATCTCCAAAACGCATTAAAATTCCAACGCATTAAAATATATGTCAGATCTGATTACGCTAGCACAATTATCACAAGGGTATCGTTACAATAGTGATTCTTTAATTTTAGCTGATTTTATTTTAAAACAAGGAATTAAAGGCGCTGTTTTTGATGTAGGTGCGGGCTGTGGTATCATAGGTATTTTACTTAAAAAAAATATTGCAAATTTAAGTTTATCTTTGATTGATATTCAAAAAGAAAATATAAAATTGATTGAAAAAAATTTAAAATCCAACAAAATACAAGGCGATATTTTTCATGATGATTTTAATCAATTTCAAATCATAAAAAAATTTGACTTCATAGTCTGCAATCCTCCATTTTATAGACAAGGAGCTTACAAGAGTGAAGATCAGCATAAAGCTATAAGTAAATTTCAGGAATTTTTACCCTTGCATAGCTTTTTAGCTAAAACAAATTCTATGCTTAAGCCAAATGGTACTTTGTATTTTTGCTATGAAGCTTTAGCTTTAGATGAAATTTGTTTTATTTTAAAAGATATGAAAATGAAAATAACAAAGCTTTGCTTTGTACATACACATCAAAACAAAAAAGCAAGACTTGTTTTGATACAGGTAAAAAAAGGTTCAAAATCGCCTTGTGAGATTTTACCTCCTTTTTTTGTATATGAAAATGAAATTTTAAGCAAACAAATGCAAGAAATTCACTTAAGATTTAGGTTAAAAAGTTATGATATTTGATAAAAATTTTTCTTATGCTTTTGATGAAAATGCTTGTGAGAAATGCGGTGGAAAGTGTTGCACTGGAGAAAGTGGCAATATTTTTGCGAGCAAGGAAGAATTAGAAGCATTAAGAAAGCATTTAAATTTAGAAAGCAAAGAATTTGCTGAAAAATACTTGAGAAAAGTGGGCTTTAAAATGAGTTTTAAGGAGGTCGAATGTGAAGATGGCTTTGCTTGCATTTTTTTTGATACTCAAAAAAGAAATTGTAGTATCTACGATTTTCGTCCAAAACAATGCAGAACTTTTCCATTTTGGGAATATTTTAAAACACATCAAAAGGAATTAGAAAAAGAATGTATAGGTATTTGTTATTTGTCTTAGCAGCCTTTTTTTTGGCAGCTTGTGGAAGTTCAAAAATCAATGTTGTTTATCCTGATTATACAAAATATAAAAGCAATGATTTTGATTTAAGGGTTATGAAGGCTTATAATTATGAGTATTATAAACAATACAAAGAAGCCAGAGATGAATTTTTAAGTCTTTATCAAGATTATAATAATACTAATTTTTTAGAAAATGCATTTTTACTTTCTTTAGCAAACAATCTTGACAAGCAAGCAGAGTTAGATAATCTAGCAAAGCCTTATTTAAATCAAAATGACAATCTTAAGCGACTTAGTGCTCTTTATGCTTTAAATTCAAATGATATCAACAATGCTCAAAAACTTATGAAAGAGCTTTTAACAAAAAAGGATAGTGATCCTAGAAATTTAGAGCTTTACGGAGATATTTTGGTTAAAAAAAATGATTTAAAAAATGCTACAAAATACTATAGATCTGCTTATAATCAAGTGCAAAATGAAGAAATTTTATTTAAACTCATAGGAATTTATGCGATTTTGAATGATACTTTAAATATTAAAAATGTTTTAGAATTTTCAAGAAAAACCAATGGTTGCACTCTCAAAACTTGCGTCTTGCTTGCTAAAATTTATTTTGATGAAAAAAATATCGAAGCTTTAAAAAGTATATATAAAGAGCTTTATCAACTTACCAAAAATAAAAGTTTTGTATTGGCTTTAGTTGAGCTTTTAAATTCTCAAGGCAAAACAGAAGAAGCTTTAAAAATTTCTTTGCAGTATGATTTAGATGATGACATTAAACTCGCTTTGTATCAGAATTTAAAACGCTTTGATGATGCTAAAAAAATGAGTTTAGCTCTTTATCATAAAACAAAAAATAAAGAATATCTTCTACGAGCGGCAGTTTTTGAATTTGAAGCTGCAAATGAAGCTAAAAAAATCACTCCAAAAGTAATTGATTCTGTAAAAGAAAAATTCGAACAGGCTATCGATAAAGATAGCAATGCTTTGTATTTAAACTACTATGGATATTTGCTTATAGATTATGATTTAGATGTTAAAAAAGGTATAGAGCTTGTGAAACTTGCCTTAGAAAAAGATCCACAGAATTTGTATTATTTAGATTCTTTAGCTTGGGGGTATTATAAACTAGGCGATTGTAAGCAAGCATGGGAAATTTTAAAACAAACATTAGATGATAAAGAATTTGCAAATTCTGATGAGAGCAAAGCTCATATAAAAGCGATAAAGGCGTGTATAAAACCATGATATTGGATAAAATTTTTGAAAAAACAAAAGAAGATTTAAAAGAACGCAAACTAAAACTTCCTTATGATATGTTAGGGCGTTCTTTAGCTTCAAATCCTTTCTTTCCAAAAGATGTGATTAAGGCTTTAAAAAGAGTAGAAAAAGAAGTTAAAATCATAGCAGAAGTAAAAAAAGCAAGCCCTAGCAAGGGAGTCATTAGAGAAGACTTTGATCCTTTGAGTATCGCTTTAAATTATGAGAAGAACAAAGCTGCGGCGATTTCTGTTTTAACTGAGCCGCATTTTTTTAAAGGTTCTTTAGAATACTTAAGTCTTATACGCCGTTATACGCAAATTCCTTTACTTAGAAAAGATTTTATCTTTGATGAGTATCAAATTTTAGAAGCTTTGGTTTATGGGGCGGATTTTGTATTATTAATCGCTAAAATGCTAAGCATGAAAGAGCTTAAAAAACTGCTTGAGTTTGCAAGACATTTAGGTCTTGAGGCTTTGGTTGAAATCCATGATAAAGAGGATTTGAGTAAGGCTATTTTTGCTGGAGCGGATATTATCGGTATCAATCATCGTAATTTAGAG
The DNA here is from genome assembly GCF_012889595.1 of Campylobacter sp. CFSAN093241. NCBI lineage: Bacteria > Pseudomonadati > Campylobacterota > Epsilonproteobacteria > Campylobacterales > Campylobacteraceae > Campylobacter > Campylobacter sp. CFSAN093241. The sequence goes on from NZ_CP040612.1 coordinate 472,505, forward strand.
GATTTTACTATGGATATGAGTTTGTGCGAAAAACTTATCCCACAAATCCCAAATTCAAAAATCATCATCGCAGAAAGTGGTTTAGAAAATAAAGAATTTTTAGAGCATTTGCAAAATTTAGGCGTTGATGCTTTTTTAATCGGCGAATATTTTATGCGCGAAAAAGATGAAGGAAAGGCTTTAAAAGCTTTGCTTTAAGGAGGGAAAATGCAGTATTTGTATGCACCATGGCGGAGTGAGTATTTTGAAAAAGTAAAAAGCATTTGTCCATTTTGTGATTGTGCTAATAAGATCAAAAGCGATGAAGAATTAGGCGTGATTTTTAGAGCAAAGCATTGTTTTGGAGTGATGAACCGCTATCCTTATTCTGCAGGGCATTTTATGGTGATTCCTTATATACATGAAGAGCATATAGAAAATTTAAGTGATGAAATTTGGCAAGAAATGAGTTATTTTGTGCGTTTGGGGGTAAAAATTTTAAAAGAGCAAATTCATGCAAATGGAGTGAATATCGGTATGAATTTAAGCAAGGATGCAGGAGCTGGCATAGCTTTTCATTGTCATTATCATCTAGTGCCACGCTGGTCAGGAGATACAAATTTTATCACAACCATAGGAGAAACTAGGGTTTGTGGCACTAATATAGAGCAAGTTTATCAAAAACTTGTTTTGGCTTTTAAAAATGCTCAGTGAAGTTGAATTTGTAGAGTTTCAAAAAGAAAATTTCTCTTTTTTAATCGATGCAAGAAGCCCTAGAGAATTTTTGCATTCTCACTTGATAGGAGCTTTAAATTTTTATGCACTCAATGATGAAGAATATCAAGAAATAGGAACAATTTATAAGAAAAATCAAGCTTTAGCTAAGGCTATGGGTGCGAGTTATATTTGTCAAAATACCGCTAAGCATATATTAGAAATCACTCAAAATTTTCGCATAGGAGAAAAGGTGGGGATTTATTGTTCTCGTGGGGGTTTGCGTTCAAAGTCTATCGCAGTGATTTTAAGTGAGCTTGGCTTTAGGGTGGTGCGTTTAAAAGGTGGGTTTAAAGCTTATAGAACTTTTGTAACGCATTATTTCGAAAATGAAATAAATTTTGATTTTTTTGCTCTTTGTGGTAATACAGGTTGTGGAAAAACAGAGCTTTTAGAACAACTCCCACAAGCTATAAATTTAGAAAAAATGGCAAATCATTTAGGCTCGTCTTTTGGTGATATTTTAGGAAAACAACCTACGCAAAAAGCTTTTGAAGCAGAACTTTTTCACAATATTCAAAATTTAGAAAATTTTGCTTTCATAGAAAGCGAAAGTCGCAAAATAGGGGATATTATCTTACCTTTGAAATTTTATGAAAAAATGCAAAAGGCTTTTAAAATTTATTGTTTTTGTTCTTTGGAAAATCGCGTTAGAAGAATACAAAAAATTTATCAAGAAAAAATGACTCCTTTGAAATTTCAACAATGTGTGCAAAAAATCAGTCCTTATATCAGCTTAAATTTACGCCAAGATTTGCTTCAAAGTTATGAGAGAAAAGAATGGCAAAAGCTTATTGTTATGCTTTTGGAGTATTATGATAAAACTTATAAAAAACCAGATAAGATTGATCTTGAGTTAAATACTGATGATATTTTAAAAGCTAAAGAAGAGCTTTTAGATCATTTTAAAGCACAATTACTTTTTTAATATCAGATAATTTTATTAAATAATCAAATTTTTTCTTCATTATCTTGTAATAATCCTTTTTATCTTTGTTGTTTTTTAACTTGGCTCAAATTTTTATTTTAATGCTAGTAATTTTGAATTATAGAGAAGTAAAATATTTTTTAAAATACCTATTTATAGTAATTTAAGATAAAAAAATAAATTTTGATAAAAAAAATATATAAAATATTTCTTAAATTTATATTTTTTTAAATCATTTTAAATATAATTATCTCGCAATTAAATTTTTGTAAGAAAGGACAGGTAAATGAATGCGATAAATTCAAGTTTTATTGTGTTGTGTACTTTGCTAGTTTTGCTTATGACTCCAGCTTTGGCAATGTTTTATTCAGGTATGGTAAGAAGTAAAAATACTCTTAATACTATAATGAATTGCTTTATTGTTTTTGGTGTTATTACTTTACAATGGGTAGTGCTTGGATTTAGTCTTTCTTTTGGTAAAGATGAAGGACTTGGGCTTGTAGGAAATTTCGAGAATTTCCTCTTAGAGGGTATTAGCGGATACAACGCTTCAGGCGTTCCAAATATTCTTTTTGTGATTTTTCAAATGATGTTTGCACTTATTGCATCTGCCATCATAACAGGCTCTTTGGTGGGAAGAATTAAACTGGGTGTTTTGGTGATATTTCTACTTTTTTGGAGTACTTTAGTTTATGATGTGTTAGCACATATGATTTGGAGCAGTGAGGGATTTTTGCTTAAAAGAGGAAGTCTTGATTTTGCTGGGGGCGGTGTTGTGCATATTAGCTCTGGGGTTGCTGGACTTGTAGGAGCTTTGATGGTAGGCGCTAGAAAAAGTGATGATGAGGATAAAAACGCGCATTCTATTCCTTATGCTTTCTTAGGTGCGATTTTGCTTTTTATAGGATGGTTAGGTTTTAATGCTGGAAGTGCTGGCGAAATGAATGATATTGCTATCAATGCTTTTATAGTAAGTATTATATCAGCAGCTTGCGGCTTTTTATCTTGGGTGGTACTTGAGTGGCTCATCCATAAAAAACCGACTATTTTAGGTGGACTTAGTGGGCTTGTAGCAGGGCTTGTGGGAATTACTCCAGCTTGCGGTTATGTAGATATTTATGCTTCTCTTGTTATAGGGACTTTGTCTTCTGTGTTTTGTTATTTTGGTTTAAGTTTTATTAAATACAAACTCAAATGGGATGATTCTTTAGATGCCTTTTCTTTACATGGAATCGGAGGTATTTGGGGAGGAATTGCCACAGGGCTTTTTGCAAGTGCTAAAGTAAATCCTAATGTGATTGCCCAAAATGCACTTGGCGAGGGATTTTTTATCAGCGGAAGTTTGGAACTTTTAAAAGAGCAAATTTTTGCTATTGTGATTTGTGTGGTTTTGTCAGCTCTTATAAGCTTTGTTATTTTTAAGATTATCTCTTGTTTTACAGACTTAAGAGTAAAAGAAGAAGTAGAGCAAAAAGGCTTAGATGTGAGTTTGCACGGAGAAAAAGCTTATACTTTAGCTTAGTTGGCTAAATTTTTACTAAAAAGTCCTTGTAATCATAAACAAGGACTTCAAAATCATTCTTAATTAAAATCAGACAAATACTTTAAAATAAAGTGGATAAATTCATCACTATCATTTGGGCAAGTGATTAAATCATAATCGCACTTTGCTAAATGTTTATACTCCATACCTAGCTCAAAAATCGTTTCAGAACAATCAATGCAAAAAGAAATAGGGTAAATCAGAGCTTTATCGTTTAAATTTGCCAAAACATCGCTTGTATTTGGTTCAAGCCATTTTACAGGGCCTAGTTTAGACTGATAAGCTAAAATAAATTCATCAAAATGATCTTTTAGCTTTTCTTTTAAAATTTCTACATGATCATTTACATGCTTTTCATATAAATCACCTTTATCAATAATGCTTTGTGGTAAAGAATGCGCTGAAAAAATCAAAATTTTGGCATCAAATTTACTTTTTTTAGCCAAAATGTGCGAAACTATCATCTCGTTATAAAGCTCATTTTTGTAAAAAATATCTATAGTTTTTACTTTTGCTTGAATTTTTTGCTTTGAAATTTCATTTTGCAGAACTTCTAAAGATGAAGTTACTGTGGTGCAAGAATGGTGCGGATAAAGTGGAAAAAGAATGATTTCATCACTTGCATTTAAAGTGTATTTTTGCAAAATTTCTGTGGCAAAAGGAGGAACATAAAGATTTACAAAATCAAATTTAAATTCATCTTGTTTTAAATTAAGCTTGTCACACAGGCTTTGAGTAAGTTCGTTTAAAGGGGATTTTCCGCCCATTTTTTTATAGTTTTCTTGCATGGCTTTAACGCGAGCCTTTGTTATGATCCATGCTACAAATTTTCTTAAAAATCGATTTTTGATTCCTAAAATATAAGGATCATTAAACATATTTTTTAAAAAAACTTCACAATCTTGTAAATTCGTAGCTCCGCCCATATTTAAAAATAAAACTAATTTCACGCAAACCTTTCTAAAATTTCTTGAACTTTGTAAGCATCGCTCGTGCTGGCTAAATGATTGGGTTGATTATCGATAAGTTTTAACAAAGCTTCGTGTTCTGAAAAAAGTGGACTTTGTTGAGTAAGTTCTATAAAATTTCCATCTTTTAATAAAGAAAAGTCATTTAAATTGGCTTCATAAAAATGATTTTTAGTAATAAGATGAATTTTTCTTAGTTTTTGTGTGCTATTCCAACTTTGATGTATGCTAGCAATACATTTTTCAAGCTCACATAGAATAATGCTTTCACTTTCTCTTGTTTGATCTTGGGTGTATTTTTTAAGCAAATTGGTTTTTGTTATTTCTTGTTTGCTTAAAAAACAAAGCAAATCAAGATCATGCACAGCCAAATCTTGCAAAATCCCTACATCGCTGATTCTTTGTGGGTAGGGTGAAAATCTTTGTATGTTAATGCTGATAATTTCTTCATTTTCAAGCTCTTTTTTTAGGGCTAAAACCGCAGGATTAAATCTTTCGCAAAAACCTACACCTACTTTTATGCTGTATTCTTTAGCTAAATTTGAAATTTCGTCTATTTCTTTTAAATTTAGAGCTAAAGGCTTTTCGATTAAAACGCATTTGCATTGTTTAAAAACTTTTTTTGCTATTGTTAAATGTGAATTTGTAGGTGTTGCTATGATGATAATATCATTATTTTGATTTAAAAATTTATCCAAATCATCATAAAAAATATCATAAAAAATATCATCAAAAATATTTAGGTTTGGATTTTTGCAAAGATCAAAAAGTGCATTAAGTTTAAAATGAGAATTTTTACTAAGTTCATTTAAGTGGTTTTGCCCCATTTTTCCAAGGCCTATGATACCTATTTTCATGGAATCAATCTTTAAAAATACAAATAACTTGCTCTTGCTCTTCTTCACTTAAAAAAGGTGAAAAAGGCAAAGATAAGATGTGTTCGCTTGCGTATTCTGAATTTTTAAGTTCTAAATTTGAAAACTCACTAAAGCAAGGTTGTTTATGCAAAGGGGTTGGATAGTGTATAGCATAAGGTATATTAGCTTTTTCAAATTTTTGCAATACACTAGCTCTATCTTCAACTAAAACGCTGTATTGTGCATAAGCACTAAAAGCATTTGGATTAATTTGTGGAATTTGGCAGTTTTTTAAATTTGCATTATAAATTTGTGCTAATTTTTGTCTTTTGTCTAATTCTTTTTCTAGGTATTTTAACTTAACATTTAAAATCGCTGCTTGTAAGGTGTCAAGGCGTCCATTTATACCTATAAATTCATGTTTATAACGCTGAGTTTGTCCGTGATTGAGTAAAATTCTTATTTTTTTAGCAATTTCATCATCATGGCAAAAAATAGCCCCGCCATCGCCATAAGCTCCCAAAGGCTTCGAAGGAAAAAAGCTTGTGCATGAAATTTTAGCTATAGAGCAGGATTTTTCTCCTTTGAAACTTGCGCCAAAACTTTGTGCACCATCTTCGATCAAAGTGATATTTTTATCTTTTAAAATTTCTTCTAAAGCCCTTAAATCACTCATTTGTCCAAACATACTCACTGCTATAACAGCTTTAGTTTTTGGAGTTATTGCTTTTTGCACTGCTTTAAAATCAAGATTGTAATTTGATAAATTTATATCTACAAAAACAGGTTTTGCACCTACCAAGGCCACAACTTCAGCTGTTGCTATGAAAGTAAAACTAGGCACTATAACTTCATCATCTTTACCAATATCTAAGACTCTTAAGGCAAGGTATAAAGCACTAGTTCCACTTGAGCAACCTATAGCGTGTTTAACACCTAAGAAATGAGCTAAATTTTGCTCAAATTCGTTAAGCTTTGCACCGCCTATGAAAGAAGAGCTTGATAAAACGCTTTCAATTTCAGCATTGATTTCATCTTTGTATGCGAGATATTGGGCTTGAAGATTGATAAAATTCATAAAAAACCTTAGAGAAATAAAATTAAATAAAAATGTTTATTGTATTTTAGTTTTACTTAATTTAAAGTAATTTTGGTATGATATGTTTTTATAAAAATTTCTTTAGGAAAATTCATGGATATTAGAAAAGCTTATTTGGATTTTTTTGCATCAAAAGGACATGAGATAACCCCGTCAAGTCCTTTAGTTCCTGATGATGCAACTTTACTTTTTACCAATGCGGGCATGGTGCCTTTTAAAAGTATATTTACAGGAGAAATTCCACGCCCAAACCCTCCACGCAAAACAAGCTGTCAAACTTGTATAAGAGCAGGTGGAAAGCACAATGACTTAGATAATGTTGGCTATACCGCACGCCATCATACTTTTTTTGAAATGCTTGGGAATTTTAGTTTTGGAGATTATTTTAAAGAACAAGCCATAGCTTATGCTTGGGAATTTGTAACTGAAGTTTTAAAACTACCTAAAGATAAACTTTATGTAACCGTGCATGAAAACGATGATGAAGCTTTTAATCTATGGCAAAAACACATTCAAAAAGAAAGAATTTACAAATTTGGCGATAAAGATAACTTCTGGCAAATGGGCGATACTGGTCCTTGTGGTCCTTGTAGTGAGATTTTTTATGACCAAGGACAAGAGCATTTTAACTCAAGCGAAGATTATATGGGCGGAGATGGAGATAGATTTTTAGAAATCTGGAATCTTGTTTTTATGCAATACGAAAGAAGTGCTGATGGAGTGCTTAGCCCACTGCCAAAGCCAAGCATTGATACAGGAATGGGGCTTGAAAGGGTAACAGCGATTAAAGAAGGTAAATTTAGCAATTTTGATAGCTCGCTTTTTATGCCAATCATCAATGAAATTTCAAAACTTTGTAATAAAACTTATGTTTATGAAAGCGGAGCAAGTTTTAGAGTCATAGCTGATCATATAAGATCAAGTGTATTTTTGCTTGCACAAGGGGTAAGTTTTGATAAAGAAGGTAGGGGTTATGTTTTGCGTCGTATTTTGCGTCGTGCTTTAAGGCATGGATATTTGCTAGGTTTTAAACAAGCTTTTATGTATAAACTAGTTGATGTTGTGTGCGATTTAATGGGCGGACATTATACCTATCTTAATGAGAAAAAAGACTTTATAAAAGAACAAATTCGCCTTGAAGAAGAAAGATTTTTAAGCACTATAGAAAATGGGATTGAAATTTTTAATGAAGAGCTTAAAAACACTAAAGAAATTTTTAGCGGAGAAGTAGCCTTTAAGCTTTATGATACTTATGGTTTTCCGCTTGATTTAACGGCTGATATGCTAAGAGAAAAAAATCTTAAAGTTGATGAAGAAAAATTTGAACTTTTCATGAATGAGCAAAAAGCACGCGCTAAGGCTTCTTGGAAAGGAAGTGGAGATAAAACTGCAAGCGGAGATTTTAAAAACTTACTTGAAAAATTTGGAGAAAATCATTTCGTAGGTTATGAAAAAGCAGAATGCGAAAGTAAAATTTTAGCCCTTTTAGATGAAGATTTTAAAGAAGTTTCCACCCTTAAAGATGCGGGTTGGGTGATGCTTGAAAACACACCTTTTTATGCAACAAGTGGGGGGCAAAGTGCTGATAGTGGATTTATAGCTAAGCGTGAAGTTTTAGATACGCAAAAGTTTTTTAATCTCAATCTTAGCTTTATAAAAGCAGGCGAAGAACTAAAAGTTAACGATATAGTTCATGCAAGAATCGATACAGAAAAAAGAGAGCAAATCGCACGCCACCACTCAGCCACTCATCTTTTACATCATGCTTTAAGAGAAATTTTAGGTTCTCATGTAAGCCAAGCAGGATCTTTGGTTGAAAGCAATAAACTAAGATTTGATTTTACTCATCATAAAGCTTTAAACAAAGAAGAGCTAGAAAGCATTGAAAAAAGAGTCAATAAAATGATTATAAACTCAAGCGAAGCTATCTTAGAAAATATGCCTTTAGAAGAAGCTAAAAAAAGCGGTGCTATAGCATTGTTTAATGAAAAATACCAAGGCAATGTGCGTGTTTTAACTCTAGGTGAAAGCAAAGAACTTTGCGGGGGAACTCATGTTAAAAATACTGCTCAAATAGGAAGTTTTTACATAGTTAAAGAAAGTGGTGTGAGTGCTGGAGTTAGACGTATTGAAGCTGTGGTTTCTAAAGCGGCTTTAGAATTTGTAAAAAATCAACTCGAAGAACTTTCTAAAGTAAAAGATGAACTTAAAAATAATGATATTTTAAGCGGGATTAAAAAGCTTAAAAATGAAATTTTAAGTTTAAAAAATGAGCTTAAAAATTCAAGTAAAACCGAGCTTGATTCTAAAAATATCCAAGGTGTTGAAATTTGCGTAAAACGTATAGATAATGGCGATATTAAAGCTATGATTGATGATTTTAAAAACAAATTTGCTAAAGCGGTGATTTTACTTATCCAAGTAAAAGATGAAAAAATCACTTTAGCAGCTGGCGTTAAAGATGTGCCTTTAAAAGCAGGAGCTTTGGTTAAAGAAGCGGCGCAAATTTTAGGTGGAAATGGTGGCGGAAGAGATGATTTTGCTACTGCAGGTGGAAAAGATTTAAGCAAAATCAATGAAGCTTTAAAACAAAGCTTAGAAACGATAGAAAAAGCACTTTAATGTTAATTCTTGCTTCAAGTTCCATTTCAAGAGCTAACTTGCTTAAAACCGCAAAGATTGATTTTAGGCAAGTTAGTTTTGATTATGATGAAAATTTAAATAAAAATATTTCACCTTTTTTATATGTTCAAAAAATAGTTCTTGAAAAAGAAAGACAATTTTTAAGTACTTTAGGCAAAGATTTTCAAAACCAAAATTTGCTTTTTGCAGATAGTATAGTTTGTATAGATGAAAAAATTCTTACCAAAGTAAAGGATAAAAAAGAAGCTTATGAAATGCTTGCCTTGCAAAATGGAAAGTATGCAAGTATTTTATCGGCTTTTTTGCTTGTAAAACCTGAAAAAAGAGTTTTTTCTCTTTCAAAAACTACACTTTATTTTAAAAATTTTGATGAAAATGCTTTAAGAGATTATGTAGAAAATGATCTTTATAAAGGCAAGGCGGGTTGTATTATGTGTGAGGGTTTTCATCAAAATTTCATCACCCAACAAGTAGGAAATCTAAGCACTGCTTTAGGGCTTGATATCCAAACTTTAAAGGCTTATTTATGAAAATATTAAAATATATTTTTTCATTTTTTACTCTTTTGTTTATAGCTGGATTTATTTATGTGGCTTATCTTTTCACAAGTGCTGATACTGAGGGTTATACTTTTAAAGAATACAAACCTCCTCTTACAACACAAATTTACGATAGAAATGGCAAGCTTGTGGCTAATATTTTTGAACAACATCGTTTTTACGCTCCTTATGAAGAGCTTCCTCCACGCCTTATAGAAGCTTTGGTTGCTATAGAAGATACAAGCTTTTTTGAACATAATGGAGTTAATATCGACGCCATTTTTAGAGCTGCCGTAAAAATTATAAAAAGTGGTGGAAAAACCATGGAAGGAGCTTCCACTCTTACTCAGCAATTTATTAAAAACACGGAATTAACCCCAGAAAGAACTATTGCGCGTAAAATTCGAGAAGCTTTGCTTGCTTATAAAATGGAAACCATTTTAACTAAGGAACAAATTTTAGAAAGGTATTTAAATTTTATCTTTTTTGGACATGGGTATTATGGAGTAAAAACCGCAGCTTTGGGGTATTTTCATAAAAATTTAAATGAACTAAGCCTTAAAGAGATTGCTATGCTAGTAGGTATGCCAAAAGCACCTAGCAGTTATGATCCTACAAAGCATTTAGATCTTTCCATCTCAAGAGCAAATAATGTTATTTCAAGAATGTATAATCTAGGTTGGATTTCAAAAGCAGATTATGATACAGCCATTAAAGAAATTCCGCAAGTTTATGATGATACGCTTACTCAAAATGCTGCTCCTTATGTCGTAGATGAAGTGATTAAACAATTAAGCCCTAATATCAAAGACTTAAAAACAGGTGGATATAAAATCATTTTAAATATAGACTTAGATGTTCAAAATATGGCACAGAATGCTTTAAAATTTGGTTATGATGAGATAGTAAAACGCGATAAAGATGCAAATTTAAGCACTTTAAACGGAGCTATGGTCGTGGTAAATCATCAAAGTGGTGATGTTTTAGCTTTGGTAGGTGGAGTTGATTATGAAAAAAGTAATTATAACCGCGCTACTCAAAGTATGCGTCAACCTGGAAGCTCTTTTAAACCTTTTGTGTATCAAGTGGCGATTAATTTAGGATATTCGCCTATGAGTGAAATTGCTGATATTTCTAGAATTTTTGAAGGTGGAGCGGGTAATAATGAGGATTGGAAACCTAAAAATGAAGGGGGTAAATTTTTAGGTTTAATTACCTTAAAAGAAGCTTTAACAAGATCAAGAAATTTAGCTACCATTAATCTCGCACTTGATATGGGGCTTGATGTTCTTTACTCTAAACTAATGGAATTTGGATTTAAAGATATACCGCCTAATTTATCAATCGTATTGGGAAGTTTTGGTATTTCTCCTTTGGAGTATTCGAAATTTTATACCATGTTTGGGAACTATGGTACGATTAAAGATCCTCAAATTATCAGACAAGTTCAGGATAAAACTGGTAAAACCATCATGGAATTTAACTCAAATGAGCGTAAAGTCAGCGATGAAGCGCAAAGTTTTCTGGTTTTAGATATGATGAGAAATGTTGTTGAAAAAGGCACAGGGCGTAATGCAAGAGTAAAAGATATAGAAATAGCGGGAAAAACAGGAACAACGAATAAAAGTGTTGATGCTTGGTTTTGTGGACTTACGCCTGAAATAGAAGCAATCATTTGGTATGGAAATGATAACAACAAGCCTATGCGTTATACAGAAGGTGGGGCTAGAACAGCTGCTCCTGTGTTTAGAGAATTTTTAACTCAATATATAGAAAAATTCCCTGATACAACTAGAAAATTTAGCATTCCTAATGGAGTTTATCGTGGAAATTATAAAGGAGAAAGTGCTTATTATACCACCAAATCACCATTACCAAAAGCAAATATGAAATTTAATGAAAGCGAGATTATATTTTGAAAGTAGAAAGATCTACTTTCAAAATGATTAAGCTTTTTTGATGATTATTTCATCATCTTTTGCATCAATGATAATACTATCATTTTCATGAAGTTCATCAGCAAGTATCATATCGCTTAATTTATCTTCTATAAGATCATAAATAGCTCTTCTTAAAGGTCTAGCACCAAAATCAGGGTCAAAACCATCTTTAGCGATTAAAAGGGCTGCATTTTCGCTTAAACTTGCTTTTATTCCCTTGTTTTCTAAGCTCATTTGTAAATCTTTAAATAAAAGCTTGACTATTTCATAAGCTTCATCTTTTCCAAGTGGATTAAAGGTGATAATATCATCTAAACGGTTTAAAAACTCAGGTTTAAAGAAATTTTTTAACTCATTTTTTACCGCATCTTCTTGTTCTTTTCCGCTTAAATTCATAATAGCGTTTGAGGCGATATTAGAAGTTAGAATGATAATGGTATTTTTAAAATCCACTGTTACACCTTTGCTATCGGTTGCTCTACCATCATCTAAAATCCCTAAAAGCACATTAAATACATCTTTATGTGCTTTTTCAACTTCATCAAACAAAAGCACGCTATAAGGTTTTCTTCGTACGGCTTCAGTAAGCTCTCCACCTTCTTCATGTCCTATATATCCTGGAGGCGCACCTAAGAGTCTTGAAACACTATGTTTTTCCATAAATTCACTCATATCAAAGCGAATCATTGCTTTTTCATCATCAAATAAAAATTTTGCCAAAGCTTTAGCCGATTGTGTTTTTCCTACCCCTGTTGGCCCTAAAAATAAAAAGCTTCCTATAGGTTTATTGTCCGCATTAAGCCCTGCTTTGTTACGTTTAATGGCTCTAGCTAAAGCACTTAAGGCCTTATCTTGTCCTATGACACTTTCTTTTAAATGTTTTTCCACTTCTAAGAATTTTTGTTTTTCAGAAGTTAACATTTTTTGCACGCTAATACCCGTCCATTTGCTTAAAATTCCAGCAACCAAATCCTCATCTACTTGATTTTTAAGTAAAACTCCATTTTCACTCATTTTTTTCCATTTATCTTCTAAAATTTCTACTTCTTTTTCAAGACTTGGAATTTTTCCATACTCTAGCTCGGCTGCTTTTTGAAATTCACCTCTAGCTTTAGCCAAAGAAGCTTCATTTTTAAGCAGATCAATTTCTTTTTTCTTAGCACTTATGCCATCAAAAACACTTTTTTCATTTTCAAACTGTGAATTTAGGGCATTTTGTTTTTCTTTTAAATTAGCTAGTTCTTTTGCGATTTCATCGAGTCTTTTTTGATTTTTTTCATCATTTTCCATTTTTAAAGCTTCATTTTCAACTTCTAAAGTTTCTATATCTTTGCGTACTTTTCTTAAAGAACTTGGTTCGCTTTCAATTTGCATTTTCAGTTCAGCTGCAGCTTCATCGATTAAATCAATGGCCTTATCAGGTAAAAAACGATCTGCTATATAACGCTTTGAAAGTTTAGCTGCGGCTACTAAAGCACTATCATTTATGGTTACATTATGATGAATTTCAAGCTTTTCTTTTATACCCCTTAACATAGCCAAAGCCTCATTAACACTTGGCTCACCTACATTTACAGGTTGAAAACGGCGTTGCAAGGCTGCATCTTTTTCAAAATATTTACGATATTCTTTTAAAGTAGTTGCGCCTATGGTATGGAGTTCACCTCTTGCAAGAGCAGGTTTTAAAATATTTGCCGCATCCATGCTGCCTTCACTCGCTCCAGCTCCTACTATAGTGTGAATTTCATCGATAAAAAGAATGATATTTTCACTTTTTATCACTTCATTAACCACAGCTTTTAATCTATCTTCAAATTCTCCTCTGTATTTTGCACCTGCAATTAAAGCACTCATATCAAGAGCGATGACTTTTTTATTTTGCAAAGATTTTGGAACATCTTTTTTAATAATTCTTTGTGCTAAAGCTTCTACTATAGCTGTTTTTCCTACGCCTGGTTCACCTAAAAGTATAGGGTTATTTTTGGTTTTACGTATTAAAATTTGCATCAAACGTTCGATTTCTTCTTCTCTGCCTATAACAGGATCAAGTTTACCCTCGCTTGCTTTTAAGGTTAAATCTATACCAAATTTATTTAAGCTATCTAAAGTTTCATCGCTTGTTTTGCTATCCATTTTTCGTCCCGCTCTTAGACTTTCAAGCTCTTTTTGAAATTCTCTTAAATCTAAAAATTGCGCCAAAATTTCTTTAATAGGACTTTTTTGACTTTCACTTATAAGCCAAGTATCCACACTTAAATAACTATCTCCATTAGCACTCATTAATCCTTTAGCATTTTCTAATGAATTTATAAGTTCATTGGAAAAGCGTATATTTTCACGGTTTACATTTGAACTCGTTGCAAGTTTTGAAATTCTGCTTTTAATTTCAAGCTCTAAGGCTTCTTTAGAAATATTTAATTTATTTAAAATTTGATTTAAAATACTTGTACTATCTACGCTTAAAGCCCATAAAAGATGTAAAGGTACAACTTCATTATTTTTAGAATGTATAGCTAAAGATGCTGCACTTTCAAGGTTTGAAAGCATATTATCAGTTAAAAAATCTTGTATATTTGCCATGTTTTATCCTTTATTTAGTTTATAGACTTGCTATTATATAACTTTAGTCATATAATGTCAAGTTAATTGAGTAAAATTTTTTAAATAATAGGACAAATGACTAATTTTAGATTATTTCATAAACATATCTATAGCCTTGTTTAATTCTTCTATACTTTGAATATCATTTTCTTCTACGGCGTGTACCATACAATGAGCTAAATGTTCTTTTAAAACTACTTTTGCAGTATTGTTAACTTCGGCTTTTACGGCAGCAAGCTGGATTAAAATTTCACTACAGTCTTTGTCATTTTCAACCATTCTTTTAATAGCGCTTAAATGTCCTATGGTTCTACTTAGACGATTGCAAACTGCTTTAAGATGTTTTTGAGAATGTGTATGAGTATGTTTTTCTTGGCACATTGTATTAACTTTCTTTTTGAAATTTTTAGTCTATTTTAACATATTTTTAAGAATTTAAATTTATTTACGAATTTTTAAGCAATTTTTATTAAAATTTACTCTTTAAACTAAAACTCAATGATGGAGCTTATTTTGAAAACAAAACGATTTTTTGCGGGTCTTGCAGGCTTTGCCACTACTTTCATTTTATGTCTATTTTTAACAAGTCATTTACAAGCTAAAGTTGATCAAAAAGAAGAGCAGGTTCAAAAACGCCTAGAAGCTTTAGATAAGCTTACAAAAACTCTTGCCATAGTAGAGCAATACTATGTGGATGATCAAAATATCAGCGATTTGGTGGATAAATCTTTATCAGGACTTTTAAGCAATCTTGATGCGCATTCTTCTTTTTTAAATGAAAAAGATTTTAATGATATGAAAATTCAAACCAATGGCGAATTTGGTGGCCTTGGTATAACCGTAGGTATGAAAGATGGTGCTTTAACAGTTGTTTCTCCTATAGAAGGAACACCAGCAGATAAAGCAGGGATAAAATCAGGAGATATTATTTTAAAAATTAATGATGAGGCCACTTTAGGAATTAATCTCAATGATGCTGTAGATAAAATGCGTGGTAAGCCAAAAACTCAAATCACTTTAACTATTTTTAGAAAAGGTGCAACAAAACCTTTTGATGTTACACTTACAAGAGAAATTATTAAGATAGAAAGTGTTTATGCAAAAATGATAGAAAATGAAAACATTCTTTATCTTAGGGTTACAAATTTTGATAAAAATGTTGTAGATATGGCAAGTAAAGAACTTAAAAAATATCCTAATGTTAAAGGAGTTATTTTAGATCTTAGAAATAATCCTGGTGGACTTTTAAATCAAGCCATAGGACTTGTAAATTTATTTGTAGATAAAGGTGTTATTGTTTCTCAAAAAGGACGCATCGCAAGTGAAAATCAAGAATATAAAGCCGATCCTAAAAACAAAATTTCTAATGCTTCTTTGGTTGTGCTTGTAAATGGTGGAAGTGCTAGTGCAAGTGAAATCGTAAGCGGAGCTTTACAAGATCTTAAACGCGGTGTTATTGTGGGTGAAAATACTTTTGGAAAAGGTAGTGTTCAGCAAATCATACCTATTAATAAAACTGAAGCTTTAAGGCTTACTATTGCAAGATATTATCTTCCAAGCGGGCGTACTATTCAAGCAGTGGGTGTAAAACCTGATATTGAAGTTTTTCCAGGTAAAGTAAATACTCAAGAAGATGGTTTTTCTATAAAAGAAAGCGACTTAAAACAACATTTAGAAAGTGAGCTTGAAAAAATAGATAAAAATAAAAAAGAAGATAAACAAGAAAATAAAGACAATAAAAATCTAATCAGTCAAAAACAAATCAATGATGACGCACAGTTAAAATCAGCTATTGATACTATTAAAATTTTAAATATCAAACAAGGACAATAAAATGACAAAAAAAGAAATGCTTTATGAAGGAAAAGGTAAAAAACTTTTCAAAACTGATGATGAAAATTTACTAATTAGTGAGTTTAAAGATGATTTAACTGCTTTTAATGCAGAAAAAAGAGGCAATGAAAGTGGAAAAGGTGCATTAAACTGTAAAATCAGTACTGAAATTTTTCATTTGCTTGAAAAAAATGGGATTAAAACCCATTTGGTAGAAATTATAAGCGATACAGAACAAGTGGTTAAAAAATGTAAAATTGTTCCTATTGAAGTTATAGTACGCAATGTTGCAACAGGTTCTCTTACAAAAAGACTGGGCATTAAAGATGGCACTGTGCTACCTTTTGCTTTGGTGGAATTTTGTCTTAAAGATGATGCCTTAGGCGATCCTTTTATCAATGATGAGCATTGTTTGATTTTAAATTTAGTGCAAAATGAAGCTCAAATTAGTGAAATTAAAAATATGGCTAGGAAAATCAACTCTATTTTAACTCCATTTTTTGACAATAAGAATTTAAGGTTGATTGACTTTAAAATCGAACTGGGTTTAACTAAAGATAATGAGCTTGTTTTAGCTGATGAAATAAGCCCTGATAGTTGTAGATTCTGGGATAAATTTAGTAATGAAAAATTAGATAAAGATAGATTTCGTCAAGATCTAGGTAATGTAAAAATGGCTTATGAAGAAGTTTTAAAAAGAATATTAAATTAAGGAAAAATATGGAAGTTATTGTAAATATTTCTTTAAAAAATGGGGTTTTAGATCCACAAGGCAAAGCGGTGGAAAAAGCTTTGCATTCTTTAAATTTTAATAGTGTTAAAGAAGTAAAAATAGCAAAACAAATCAAAATTTCTCTTGATGAGAAAGATGAAAAATTAGCCAAAGAACAAGTAAAAAAAATGTGTGAAGAGTTGTTGGTAAATAGCGTCATTGAAGATTATGAGCTTATAATTGAGAAAGAATAAAATGAAAGTTGCTATTATTAGATTTCCAGGGACAAATTGTGAATTTGATACAACTTATGCCTTTGAAAAACTTGGAGTAAAGACGCAGATTGTTTGGCATGAAGAAAAAGAATTTGATGCAGATTTAGTTGTTTTACCAGGAGGATTTTCTTATGGAGATTATCTAAGATGCGCAGCTATTGCAAAACTTGCTCCTGCTATGCAAGGTGTTTTTAATCATGCAAAAAAAGGAGGATATATCTTAGGTATTTGTAATGGTTTTCAAATTTTACTTGAAAGCGGTCTTTTAAAAGGTGCAATGAAGCATAACAACAATCTTAGCTTTATCTCAAAAAACCAAAGTTTAAGAGTGGTTTCTAATGATAATGCCTTTTTGAAAAATTTCAAAAAAGATGAAATTATTAGTTTACCAATTGCCCATGGAGAGGGAAATTATTACGCTGATGAGACTACTTTAAAAGAATTGCAAGATAAAGATCTTATTATTCTAAAATACGAGCCAAATCCAAATGGTTCTGTATTTGATATCGCAGGAATTTGTGATGAAAACAAAAAAATCTTTGGACTCATGCCCCATCCTGAGCGTGCTTGTGAAAAAGTTCTAGGTAATGATGTAGGTTTAAAAATGCTTAAAGGCTTTTTATCTTGAAAATTTTATTAACTTTAATTTTTAGCATTGTTGTATTGTTTGGCAGGGGTGAAATTTCTGTATTTAGCGGCCAAGATGAAAATATGCAAAAAGAATTACAAAAATTACCCCAAGAAGAACAAAAAATTTATCAAAATATTCCGCCAAGTGATGAAAACAATGACTTTGAAAGCAATGTAGATGATCCTTTTGTAGCCAAAGGGAGTTTGGTTCTTACAAATGATGAATATCCAAGTAGAGTATATGTTGGAGAAGTTTTTCCTATTACGATCTATGCTCGCACTACGGAAAATATAAAATTTGATTTTAACATAAGCGTAGAAAAAACTAACTTATCTTTTTTGAATCCAGATGCAAAATGGGAATTTATCAACAATGAATATAAAACAACTTTATGGTTTGAAGCCAAAAATTCAAATGCTAGTTTGAGTAAAATTTCTATCAAACTTCTTAGAAATAATGAAGCTTTTCAAGAGGCTGATATCAATCTTAATCCTATCAAATTTGAAAATACTTTATTCAATAAAGATTTTTCACACCTTGTGGCAAGTTCTTTGGAAATTAAAAAAGTTAAAGCGAGTTATTTTGATGATGCTAATATCATTATGATGGTAGAACTAAACGCAACCAATACAAATCTTAAAAGCTTTTTTATAGAAGGAATTCAAAAGCAAGGTATTGAAAATTTAAAAGGGGATTTTAATGCTTCTAGCGCTTTTTATTATGCTATTTTGCCATTAAGTAAAACAAATTTTGAATTTTCGTATTTCAATAAGGACAGTAAAAAGCTTGAAAATATAAATTTAAAATTAAAAATTAGTGACGATGAGATTAGTACTCAGAGTGATTTAAATCCTGTAAATAAAGACTTAAATATTTATAAACAATATGCTTTGTGGTTTTTAGCGGTTTTATTTGGAGTTTTATTTGTATGGAGAAAAAATTACATTATTCTGGCTTTGGCAGTTGTTTGTTTTGCACTTAGTTTTCTTGTAGATACCAATACTCAAAATGCAATTATCAAGGCTGGTTCTAGGGCTAAAATTTTACCTACAGAGCCTTCAACTTATTTTTATACGGCAAATGCAGATGAAAAAGTAGAAGTTTTGGGCAAAAGACAAAATTATATTAAAGTATTGTTTTCTGATGGAAAAATAGGTTGGGTTAATAAAGATGATTTACAAAAAAATTAAAGCTCTTTATTTTTGGATTTTTTTTGTTTTAAGTGTTGCTTTGGTGATTTTTTGTTTTTGCTTTACAAAATCTCAAAACACACTTTGGAAAATTCGCAAAATTTGGGCTAAATTTCAAAGATATACTATCTCTTATAAACAAGAAATCATTGGTACTTTTAATCCACAAGCTCAGATGATTTTAATGAATCATCAAAGTGCTTTAGATATCATCGCTTTAGAAGAATTATATCCTAAAAATTTATGCTGGATTGCCAAAAAAGAATTAGGAGAAATTCCTATTTTCAAAGTTGCTATGAAAAAACCAAAACTTCTTTGTATAGATAGAAAAAATCCGCGTGATTTGGTGCGAGTTTTAAAAGAAGCAAAAGAAAGAATTAGTGAAGATAGGGTTTTGGCTATTTTTCCAGAAGGAACTAGATCTAAAAATGAAAAAATGCTTAAATTTCAAAGTGGAGCAAAAATTTTAAGTGAAAAATTAAATCTTAAAGTTCAACCTATTTTAATTGTGGATTCTGCAAAAATTTTAGACACAAAAAGTTTTAGTGCAAGCAGCGGAGTACTTAAAATCATTTGTATGGATTTAGTCGATACAAATGATGAAAAATGGCTTGAAAACACCAGAAAAAAAATGCAAGAATTACTCGATCAAGAAAGAGCTAAGCTTTGTTAAACACTCTTTTAGTAGTTGGTTTTGGGGGATTTATAGGAGCAATATTAAGAATGCTTTCTATAAATTTAGTGAATAAATTTTTTCCTTATTCTATCAGCTTTGGAGCTCTTTTTGTAAATGTTTTGGGTTCTTTTATCATAGGACTTTTGTTTTCTTATGCACAAAATAAAGGTTTATCTCCTTTACTTAAAAGCTTTATAAGTACAGGTTTTTTAGGAGCTTTTACAACTTTTTCTACTTTTTCTTATCAAAATTTACTTCTTTTGCAAAGTGGAAATTATCTTCATTTTGCGTTAAATATTATCTTAAATGTCTTTCTTTGCTTATTTGCCGCATGGCTTGGCTTTTTAATTTTCAAATAAATCTTTAAATTTACTTTAGAATTTGTATTTTTTGCTAAAATACCACTTTAAAAAATTACAAAGGAATCAAAATGCAATTTCAAACCGAAGTTAATCAGCTTTTACAGCTTATGATACACTCTTTATATTCTAATAAAGAAATTTTTTTAAGAGAACTTATTTCAAACGCAAGCGATGCTTTAGATAAGCTTAATTTTTTAAGCGTAAGTGATGATAAATATAAAAGCTTAAAATTCGAACCTAAAATTGAAATCAAAATTGATAAAGATAAAAAAACTTTAAGTATTAGTGATAATGGCATAGGTATGGATAAAGATGATCTTATCAACAACCTTGGAACCATAGCAAAAAGCGGTACTAAAAGCTTTTTAGAAAATTTAAGCGGTGATGCTAAAAAAGATTCTCAACTCATAGGACAATTTGGAGTAGGTTTTTATTCTGCTTTTATGGTGGCTAGTAAAATCGAAGTTTTAAGTAAAAAAGCTTTAGATGATAAAGCTTATCTTTGGAGTTCTGATGCAAATGGTTATGAGATTGATGACGCAAACAAAGAAGAACAAGGAACAAGCATTACTTTATATTTAAAAGATGATGAGTTTGCTAATGCTTATAAAATCGAAAGCATTATAGAAAAATACTCTAATCACATTCAATTTCCAATTTTCATGGAAAAAGAAGAATTTACTCCTGCTAAAGAAGGCGAAGAAGAAGGGAAAACTGAACTTAAAATTTCTCAAATCAATAAAGCCAATGCTTTATGGAGAATGCAAAAATCAAGCCTTAAAGCAGAAGATTATGAAAGATTTTATGAGCAAAATTTTCATGATTCAAACAAACCTTTACTTTATCTTCACACTAAAAGTGAAGGAAAATTAGAATACAATTCTTTATTTTTCATACCACAAAATGCACCTTTTGATTTATTCCGTGTGGATTATCAAAGTGGCTTAAAACTTTATGTAAAACGCGTATTTATCAGCGATGACGATAAAGAACTTTTACCAACTTATTTGCGTTTTGTGCGGGGGATTATCGATGTAGAAGATTTACCACTTAATGTAAGTCGTGAAATTTTACAAGAAAATCAAATTTTAAAAGGTATCAAAGAAGCTAGCGTTAAAAAGATTTTAGGTGAACTTGAAAAACTCAAAAACAATGATAAAGAAAAATACTTATCTTTCTTTAAAACCTTTGGTAAGGTATTAAAAGAAGGACTTTATGGTTTTGGCGGAGAAAAAGATAGTCTTTTAAAACTCATGCTTTATAAAAGCACTAAAGGTGAAAATTTACGCTCTTTAGAGGAGTATAAAAATGACCTTCAAGGCGAACAAAAGGAAATTTTTTATATAGCAGGAAATAATGAAAGTTTATTAAGAACCTCCCCTTTACTTGAAGAGTATAAACAAAAAAATATAGAAGTTTTACTCATGGACGATGAGATTGATTCTTTAGTAACTCCTATGCTAGAATTTGAAGGTTTAAAATTTGTATCCATTAATCAAGTAGAAGATAAAAATGAACTAAGCGACGAAGAAAAAAATACTTTTGCTCCACTTGTAGCTAAATTTAAAGAACTTCTAAAAGATCAAGTTGAAGATGTAAGACTAACCAGTCGTTTGAAAGATAGTCCAAGTTGTATAGTTTATGATAAAAATAAACCTGATTTTGCTATGCAACAACTCTTAAAACAAATGGGTCAAGAACAAAATTTCAAACCTATTTTAGAAATCAATCCAAAACACGCTATTTTTACAGGTCTTAAAAACAACGAAAGCTTTAGTGCAGATATAGCAACCTTAGTTTTAAATATGGCAAAATTAAGCGAAGGTATGGGAGTGGATAATCCTGCTGAATTTAATGCAAGCCTTACAAAAATCATCAACAAGGCTTTTTCATGATAGAAAATATCTCTGCAAGTCTTTGGACAAAGCAAGATTTAAACGCATATCAAATTTTTGATGTGCGTACTCCTTTAGAATGGGAAGAAGGTATTTTACCTAATGCGCAATGTGTGGCTTTATATGATAATCAAGGGCTTTTAAATGCTAAATTTTTAGATGAATTTCAAAGCAAAAGAGATGAAAGTAAAAAACTTGCTTTTATTTGTCGTAGTGGCCATAGAAGCATGGTTGCAGCTGAATTTATAGCTGAAAAATTGGGACTTGAAAGCATCAATTTAGATGGCGGAATGCTAGCCCTTAAGGGTTGTTAATGCTAGGAATTTATTTACTCATAGCAGCTTTGTCTTTTTTAGCTCTTTATTTTGCTGTTAAAAAGCTTACTTTAAATATAGATGAGCGAACCCTTTTAGAGCCTATTAAAATGGATATTTATCCAAAATTTTGTGATTTAATCGATGAAAAAATCAGAGAATTTAAAGAAAATATCCAAAATGCTAATTTAGCATTAAAAAATTCTGATCAAAAAGATGAATTTTTAGAAAAACTTGGGGATTTAAGCAGAGAGTTGACTTTCATACAAACCATGAATTTAAGCAATAAAAACGATAGTATCTGGCAAAATGAACTTTTTTCTTTTTTAAAGGAATTAGAAAATTTATTGCTTGAGTATCTAGAAAAAGGCGAAGAAGAAGCTGAAAATTTAAGAGAATTTCTGATGAATGAATTTGAAAAACTAAAAGGTTAGGTATTGCAAGAGGAAAGAAATTCTTTAAAATATTTTAAATTTATTTCATGGAGTATTTTTACTTTAGTTCTGATTTTTATTTTAATTCGTTATGACGAGCTTGCCAATCTTTTAGCAGGAGTGGCAATACTTCTTATTGGAATGACTAATTTAGGTATAGGTTTTAAAGCTTTTAGTGGTGGTTTGCTTGAAAAAATTTTAGCGAAGTCAACCGATACAAAGATAAAAAGTATACTTTTTGGTACTTTAAGTACTTTAATTATGCAATCTTCAACTTTAGTTTCTATTATTACGATTTCTTTTTTGAGTGCAGGGCTTATTTCTTTGGGTGCGGGCATAGGGATTATTTTTGGAGCAAATTTAGGAAATACGGCAAGTTCTTGGCTGATTGTTGGTTTGACAAATATTAAAATTTCAATGTTGGCTATCCCACTTTTGATTATCGGAGTATTATTTTTCTTTCAAAAAGATAGTGTTTTAAAAGGTTTAGGTAATATTTTTATTGGTATAGGATTTTTCTTTTTGGGTGTGGATTATATTAAAAGTGGTTTTGAAAATTTTAAATATATAATTGATCTTTCTCGTTTTGATTTTACTGGGTTTAAAGGAGTTTTTGTTTTTTTAGGATTAGGTGCTTTGCTTACAGGAGTTATACAATCAAGCACAGCTACAATGGCTATGATTGTTGCTGCTTTACTTGCAGGACAAATCAGTTTGGAAAATTCCTTAGCAGCAACTTTAGGCACTAGTGTTGGAGGAGTTGTAACGGCTGTTTTAGCTTCTTTAAGTACCAATATTGAAGGAAAGAAATTAGCGTTTGCAAATTGTATTTTTAATTTTGGTATAGCTTTTTTAATAGTGCTTATTTTTCCTTATTTTATACATTTTCTTAATTTTTTATCCATTGTATTAAACATAGAAGATATAGCTTTGAAAGTAGCATTATTTCACACTTTGTTTAATTTAATTGGCGTTGCGCTTTTTTCATTCTTTACTCCTCAAATTGTTCTTTTTTTAAATAAGATAGTAAAAGCTCCTAAAGATAAGAATAAAGACAAGCCTTTATATCTTGATGGTAGTTTGGTTAAGTTTAGTGACACAGCCATCGAAGCTTTAAGGAAAGAAAGCGAGCATCTTTATAACAATACCTATGTAATTGTTGCTCATGCTATAGGTTTTAGTCGTAAAGATATACAAAGTGATAAAAGTTTTAAAGAAATTTTAGAAAATAAAAAGTGGTTTAGTAAAAATGTGGATTTGGACTATTTGTATCAAACTAGGATAAAGGTTCTTTTTGAAGCTATTATCGATTTTTCAACTAAAGCACAAGTTTATATTAACGATGAAACAAAGAATCATAAAATTTTTACCTTTAAGATGGCAGCTAAAAATTTAGCCGAAACAACTAAAAATTTAAAAATTATCCAAGCAAATATTAAGAAATATTCTAGTTCTTCTAATGAATTTTTGGCTTTAGAGTACAATAAAATTAGATCGAATTTAGGAGAGCTTTTAAGAAGTATCGAAGAGCTTAGAGTTGTTGAAGATCGTGAAAAGCTTTATTTGATTATTAAAAATCTTCAAAAAGGAAAAGAAATTTTAAAAGAAATCGATACTTTAACCTTGAGCAATGTTGAACATCTTATTTCAGTAAGAAAAATCACAACAGCTGAAGGAATTTCAATACTTAATGATACAACTTTTGCTGCTAAGATTGCTGAAGAACTTATAGGTGCTGTTGAGGTGATATTTTCTAAAGATATATCAAACTAGTTGTTTGTGCTAGTTTGGTTATTGTCTTGTATAGGCGTTAGAAATTCTTCATTGATTAAAATATCAACAACATCTTTAAACATAGGCAAAGCACTTTGTGCAGCATAATAACTATAAGGTTTAGTAGGATGTCTTACGAGAACTCCTATGGTATAGGCGTGATTTAAATCATTTGCAAAACCAAAAAAGGATGCATTGTAGCGATTTGAGGTGTAACCTTGTCTTTCGGCTATTCTTGCCGTTCCTGTTTTACCTCCTGCAATAATACCTTGTGTAATTGCCTTTTTTCCTGTTCCTTTTTCTATAACATTTATAAGAACATTTTGCATCGTTTTAGCGGCTTCGCTAGAAAGAATTTTTTCTTTTTTTACATCATCATCAAGATTTGTAAAGCGTCCATTTTGATAGAATTTTTCAGCTAAACGTGGTGTGATATAAAATCCATCATTGTTGAAAACATTATAAGCTGCAAGGAGTTGTATAAAGGTTGTTTTAAGTCCATAACCATAACTTAAAACAGATTTTTCTATATCTCTTAAGCGCTTAGGATTTGGAATTTCTCCTTTTTGTTCATAGGGTAGATCAATACCACTTTTTTCACCAAATTTAAATATTTTAAGTCCTGATACGATTTCTATATTGTTAAGCCTTTTAGCAATTTGTATCATGCCTATATTTGAAGAATATCTTATAACTTCCTCCATAGTCATTTTGTCCATTTTGTGATCATCTTTGATGGTGAAACGTCCTAGCTTGTAAGAACCGCCATAAGTATTAATCACTTCATCCATTTTTATTTTACCAAGTCTTAAGGCTGTTGTAAAGATAAAAGGTTTGATAACAGAACCTGCTTCATAGCCGTATTCTATAGCGCTTGCATTAAGAACTGATAGATCCTTTCCGCGATTTTGTGGGTCATAACGCCTTGAGCTTGCTAGAGCTAAAATTCTTCCTGTTTTGCTTTCCATTACCCCAACGATGATTTCATTGGCTTTTAAATCCTCATTTCTTTGATCTATAGCTTTCTCTATACTTTTTTGCAGTTTTAAAGAAAGATTTAAATATAAATCACAACCATTGATCTTTTTTTGCTGTAGTGAATTTAGATTTAAAATAATATTTCCACCTATATCTTTAAGTCCTTGAATTTTTTCATTTTGAACAGGGTTTAGACATTCATCGTAGTATTTTTCTAAACCTTTAACTCCTATATTTTTTAAAATTCCACTTTCTGGATCTAATATCATTTTGGTATAACCGATAATAGGAGTAAAAGAATCTTTTGACATGTAAATTCTATCTTCTTCATGTTCGATGATATTTAATCCTCTTGTTTCAACTCTTCCAGAGTTGTTTGTAAAAGCTTTGAAAAAACCTTGTATATAAAGTTTTTTAGCAAGGTCTTTAAGATAGCTTGCTTGCTTGGAATCTAAGTTTTGCAAAAGAACAAAATTATAAGAGCGTTTTTTTTGATTTTGCATTCTTTTTTTAATATCTGCTACTTGATCGTTACTTATTCCACTATAAATTTGAAAAAGCTTTAAAAATAGATCAAATTTATCTTTGTTAATACTTCTAAGATCAATTTCAGCGCGATAAATTTGTTTAGAACTTGTGATAGTAAAATTATCTTTGGTTATAATCGATCCTCTTAGAGCAAGAGCGTATTGATCTTTTTCAGTGTTAGGTATATGACGTTTCGATGTAAGAAAAAAAGTAGAGCTGATAAAAATAATCATAAACAAAAGTGCCATGCAGTAGGCAAAGGCAACTTTTGAAACCCTATTTTTTTTATATTCTTGCATTAGGGTTTAAATTTGAGTTCTTGTGATTTCTTTATAAGCACTGATCGCTTTATTTCTTACTTCTAGCATAAATTTCATGCTGCTTTCAGCTTTAGTGATAGCTATAGCTGCTTGATGTAAATCTTTTACTTGTCCTGTGGCAATGTCTGTCATTGCAGCTTCTCCACTTTCTTGTGCTTTATTTAAATCATCGATTTCATTTTTAAGCATCTTGGCAAATTCATCACCAATTCCTGTGGAATTTTGACTTTTGTTGGTATTTGAAATATTATTATTTAATCTTAAATCATTAATATTGTTCATTTTTTATTATCCTCTTAATAAATCAATCGCACTTTGAGCTATAGTTTTTGCACTTGTAAAAGCGCTTACATTGGCTTGATAAGCTCTTGTAGCTTCAATCAAATCTGCCATTTCAATGACAGGGTTTACATTTGGATACGCTACATAACCTTCAGCATTTGCATCAGGATGGCTTGGATCATACTTCATACGAAAATCTTTGTCATCTCTGACCACTTTATCCACTACAACACTTTGAATAGCAGGTTTAGCTTCTTCTGGCGAACTTGGATCATTTAAAGGATTTTCATATTTTAAAAAATTATTATCTTTGTTAATTTGCTCATTTAAAAGCTTATCAAAATCTGTTGCTTTAAAGATCACTTCGCGTCTTCTATAAGGCCCACCTTCAGCTGTTCTTGTAGTGTTTGCATTAGCTATATTAGAGCTAATAACATTCATTCTAAAACGCTGAGCACTTAAACCATAACCACTAATATCAAAATCACTTAAGTATGCCATAATTTACCTTTAACTTAATTTAGAGCTTGCATCAAGTATAGAACTAAAGATATTGCTTTGTCTTCTTAAAACTCCATCAAGAGCTGTTATCATAACTGTATTTTTACTCATTTCTGTGGTTTCTACATCTAGATCAACAGTATTTGCATCATTTCTTGCTAAATGACCATCTCTTAAGTAAATAGTAGATTTACTAGGATCAGGGAATTTCCAAGGTTTTTGATGCTCTTCTTCAGTTACGGCTAATTGCAATTCTTTATTATCATTTTTTTTGAAAATTTCATTTGCACGATTTACCAAAGCTGTTTCAAATTCAATATCTCTTGCTTTATAAAAAGGAGTATCAACATTTGCAAGATTGGCATTGATGAGTTGATTTCTTAGATTTCTACCCGCTAAAGCACCAGTGACCAGTTCTTTTGATTTAAATGGGTTAATCATTTTTTATCCTTTTTATAATTTTTAATATTAACAAGCAAATACTGTTCCAATTTAACTATTTTGTATAAAAATATCAAAAATTATTTTCCTTTTTGTAAATTTATGGCTTTATTGTGATCATCTATATTTGTGCTAAAAATATGAACTCCAGTATTTTTATCACGCACAAAATATAAATAATCTGTCTTTAAAGGAAAAATAGCTGCACGAATAGCAGCTAAAGAAACATTACAAACCGCTTCTTTAGGCAATCCTGTAAATTTATAGGTATTATAAGAGCTATTATCTTGTCTTATTCTTTGTGGGGTAACTTTTACATGGGAATAAATTCCATAATTTAAAGTTCCATCCATTTGAAGTTTCATACCTTTTTTAAGTCGATTGTAAATTACGCTTGCAACTATAGGCATTTCATTGTCATTAGCAGCTTCTTTTTGTATTACAGAAGCGATGATGATATATTGGTGCCATTTTTTTGGATTATAATCACCAAAAATTTTCTCAGAAGTTTTTTTATTGGAAATTTCAGCATGGTTTAAAAGCATTTGAATGAGTAGATTTTCTGTAATGCCTTTCGGGATTTTATAAGTTTCTGGTAAAAAAACTCCTTCATCATAAGGAGCTTGAGCTTGAAATTCTTTTAAAAGTATATCTTTATCAAGTCCAAGTTGTTTGGCTGCTTGTTCTAGAAAGATTACGCTTGTTTCTCCTGGGATAAGAGTAATGGTTTGAAGTGCTGCTTTAGCAATAGTGAGTTTATGTAGAAATTCAGCTCTATTTAAATCTTTTGTACCTATGTTGATCCAGCCTGATTGAGGGTGTCCTAAAAAAAATAAAATATATTTATCAATATTACTCATCTGATATTTATTTTGCTTTAAATATGTTATAATTTGAGAAATTGAACCTTGGGGAATAAATACCACAGAATTGCTTTTTAAAGGCTGAGTTAGATAATAAAAAATCCCCAAAATAAATATCAAAAAGAAGTTGCGTATGAAAAAGAAAATTTTATATATTGTTGTATTTTTTGTTGTGCTTATATTAGCTTTGTTTATAGTGCTTAAAAATGGAATTGTCATCTCTAGTATCCAATTTGATTTTTTAAAATTGGAACAATTATATATTAAATTAGATAAAAAATTAATTGTACGAGCAAAAAATATCACTATAAATGAGACTCAAAATTCCGAAATTTCATCACAAACCCACTCTTCTGATAATGCTTCAACAGAGATTTTAAAAATAACAAAAAATTTAAAATATCTATATACTTTTGTTAAAGAGATTGATATACAAAATTTAAATATAAAAGATAATCATGTGCGTATTTTATTTAAAGATAATGAATTTTTTATAGATAATGATTTATTGTTTTTAAAATTAACATTACAGCGTCAAAATAAAGAACTTATAGCTGATATTAAAAAACTTTTATTAAAAGATTATGATTTAAGTATTGATGGAAATTTAAGTATCAATACTAAGAGCGAGTTTTATTATTTTCAAGGTAGAGCAAGTGGAGAATTGCTTGACTTTAACGCAAGCATCTCTTACAAAGATAAAAATTTAGCTTATAAAATAGAAGATTTAAACATTAGAAATATTACGGAAATTTTTAAAAGAGTTAATAAAAGAATAGAACTTCCGCAGAGTTTAAATCTTTGGGTAGCATATAGGGCTAAGGGAGAATTTTATCATTTAGATTATTTGCAGGGCTTTATAGATTTTACTAAAGATAATTATTATTTAGACAATATTAGTGCATCAGGTTATGTTAATAATGTCAAAGTTCGCTTGGATGATAAAATGAATGCTATTGAAATTCCAAAACTCGATTTAAATTTAAACAAACAAAAGCTCGATTTTGTCTTTAATAAAGCTTTCTATAATGGTGCTGATTTAAGTTCTAGTAAGGTTTATCTATATGATTTGTTTGATGAAAAAAAAGTTGGGATTTATTTGCGCATTAAGTCTGATAATCTAAAATTTGACGAAAAACTTGCTAAAGCTTTAGAGGATTATCATTTTTCACTACCTTTTTATCAAAAAAGCGGAAAAATTAAAAGTGATTTGGAGCTTAAAATTGATTTTCATGATAAGGGTGAAATTTCTTATAGTGGTATTTTAGCTTTAGAGAATGCTAGTATTTCTTTGGCTGATTTTAATATTACAAAAGCATTTGTAAAATTAAATCAAAATGATTTAAATATAGAAAATGCCAGTGTTAAAAATGGCTTTTTAGAAGCTGATTTTAATGCTAAATTTGACTTACAAAAACAGCAAGGAAATTTCAATACTCAGATTTCAAGGCTTTATTTTGACAATGCAGAGCTTTTAGATTTAAAAAATCAAAATGTAGAAGTAAAATTAGATTATTCGCAAAATGTTAACATTAGCATTCCTCAGTGGAATTTGATTTTAAATTTTAAAGATGGACTTGAGGCTAATCTTAATAATCCTAAGATTTTATTTTCATTTTCTCCATTACTTAAAAAGCTTGGGTTTATCAATGCTAAAAATGTTTATTATAAAACTTTAAATTTTGAAGATTTTAATGCAAGTGTTAATGATGCTTATTTTAAAAATAATTTACTTATCAACGGTCAAACTCCTTATGAAAATGATAGCTTTGATATTGTAAAAAATAAGGGCATTATGGAAATTCATACTCAAAGTGATACAGCAAGTGCTAAAATAAGTTCTGATAATAAAGAAATTCATTTAAAAAATTTAAGTTATATTTATAGAAAACATTCCAACTCTTCAAATTCAACATTTGATATTGCTACTAATACCCAAAATATTAGTTTTGGTGGAGCAAATGTAGCTTTAATTTTGGCAGATTCTAATAAAACTTTGGCTTTTGATAGAGTAGAAGCTGATTTAAAAGGCAATGCTTTAGATCTTAAAGGTTCTAGAGGAAATGCAAAATTTGATCTTTATTATTCTTCTAATGATTTAAATTTAAACGTTAGCAATATTGATGATAATTATTTAAATGAGTTTTTACAAAAACAAGCTGTTCAAGATGGAGTGTTTAACTTAAGTATAAAAGGAAGTGGATTGGAGTATTTTGATGGACAGATCGATTTTAAAAATACTTATGTGAAGGATTTAAAAGGTATAAATCAGCTTATTTCCTTTATCGATACTGTACCAAGTTTATTGATGTTTAAATCTCCAACTTTTAATCAAAAAGGTTTAAGCTTACATGATGGAAAGATTATTTTTAATAGAAAAAAAGATCTTTTAAGTGTTTCGGCTATTAATTTAAATGGTGATAGTGTAGATATATATGGTTTAGGATCAGCAAATTTAAGATTAAATACAGTGGATTTTAGTTTAGAGCTTAAAACTTTAAAATCAGCTTCAGAAGCTATATCCAAGGTTCCAATTTTAAATTATGTAATTTTAGGTAAAAATCAAGAAATTAGCACAAACTTAAAAATAGATGGAAGCATAGATGACCCTAAATTTCATACCGAAATTTTAACAGATACCCTAAAAACCCCTTTTAATCTTATTAAAAATATCATACAACTTCCTGCTAATTTACTTAATTAAAAATATTTAAAGTTTGTTTGAAAACTAAAACAAACTTTAAACTTACTCTTGCATTTTTTTTTATTTGTAATATACTTAAAAATGAAAATAAAAATAAGTATTTTAAAGGACTAAAAATGCAAATTACTTATACCTTAACAGATGAGTCGCCAGCTCTTGCGACTTATTCGTTTTTGCCTATAGTGAAAGCTTTTTTAAGTAGGGCACATATAGGAGTAAAAACCTCGGATATTTCTTTGTCTGGAAGGATTTTAGCTACTTTTAGTGAGTATTTAAAAGAGGAACAAAGATGTGAAGATGCTTTAGAGCTTTTAGGCGAGCTTGTCAAAAGATCGGATGCAAATCTTATTAAAACCCCAAATATTTCAGCTTCTATTCCTCAGCTTAAGGCGGCGATTAAAGAATTGCAAGATAAGGGTTATATGTTACCAAATTACCCAGATGAGCCAAAAAATGATGAAGAATTGCAAATTAAAACAAAATATCAAAAAGTTTTAGGTTCAGCGGTTAATCCTGTATTAAGACAAGGAAATTCAGATCGTCGTTCAACAAAAGCGGTAAAAGACTATGCAAAAAACAATCCTTATCGTGTGGTTGAGTTTAATCCAAACTCAAAAACTCGTGTTTCTTACATGAAAGAAGGGGATTTTTTCTCTAATGAAAAAGCGGTTTTAATCGATCAAGATTGTGTGGCTAATATAGAATTTACAAGCGTTGATGGTAAAAAAGAAATTTTAAAAGAGGGCTTAAAACTTGAAAAAAATGAAATTTTAGACGCTACTTTTATGGATGTGCAAAAACTTCAGGAATTTTATGCAAAAGAAATTAAAGCAAGCAAAGATGATGATGTGCTTTTTTCTTTGCATTTAAAAGCTACAATGATGAAAGTAAGTGATCCTATACTTTTTGGTTATGCGGTAAAAGTATTTTTTAAAGAATTATTTATCGAATTTCAAGATGAATTTGAAAAATTAGGCATTAATCCAAATAATGGTTTAAGTGAGCTTTTAAGTAAGATCGAAAATTCAAGCAAAAAAGATGAAATTTTAAAAAAATACAGTGAAATTTTAGCTAAATCTGCAGATATTTCTATGGTAAATTCAGATAAAGGCATTACAAATCTTCATGTTCCAAGCGATGTTATCGTTGATGCTTCTATGCCTGCAATGCTTAAAAATGGCGCAAGATTGTGGGATAAGGAAGGTAAGGAAAAGGACACAAATGCCGTAATTCCTGATCAAACTTATGCAACTATTTATGAGGCGGTTATTGAAGATTTGCATAAAAATGGTACTTTAAATCCTTCAAAACTTGGCAGTGTATCTAATGTAGGTTTAATGGCTAAAAAAGCTCAAGAATATGGATCGCACGATAAAACCTTTGTGGCTAAAGAAGAAGGAACTTTTAAAATAGTTTCTAACGGTAAAGTTTTATTAGAACATAAGGTTAGAAAAGGTGATATTTATAGAGCTAATCAGGCTAAATTTGATGCAGTGTTAAATTGGATTGATTTAGGTATAGAAAGATCAGAACTTAGTGGAGCCGAAGCTATTTTTTGGTTAGATAGCAAAAGAGCTAGTAATAAAATCATGATAACTTTGGTACAAAATCGTTTAAAAGAAAAGGGTAAAAATGTAGCCATTTTAACTCCAAAAGAAGCTTGTTTAAGAAGTTTAGAGTTAATCCGAGAAGGTAAAGATGTTATTTCTATCACGGGTAATGTTTTAAGGGATTATTTAACCGATCTTTTTCCTATTTTAGAGCTTGGAACAAGTGCAAAAATGCTTTCTGTTGTGCCTATGTTAAATGGTGGAGCTATGTTTGAAACAGGAGCAGGGGGTTCAGCACCTAAACAAGTAGAACAATTAGTCGAAGAAAATCATCTGCGTTGGGATAGTTTGGGTGAATTTTTGGCTTTGCAAGCAAGTTTGGAATTTTATGCAAATAAGTGTGGCAATCATAAAGCTAAGGTTTTAGCAGAATGTCTTGATGAGGCTATAGGCGAATGGCTTGAAAATAATAAAGCTCCATCAAGAAAAGTCAAAGAAGATGATAATAGAACAAGTCATTTTTATTTAGCAATGTATTTTGCAAATCATTTAGCAAGACAGGCAAGTGATATGGAGCTTCAAAGCTTTTTTAAAGATATTGCCCTAGAGCTTTCTTCTAATGAAGAAAAAATCAGAGCCGAATTTAACGATGCACAAGGTGTGAAAGTGGATTTGGGTGGGTATTATAAATTTGATGATGAAAAAGCAAATAAAATCATGCGTCCAAGTGCAACTTTTAACGCTATTTTAGAAAAAATAGGACAAAGATGAAAATCACTGTTATAGGGGCTGGCAATGTAGGTTCAAGCGTAGCTTATGCTTTGATTTTAAGAGAAATAGCAAATGAAATTGTTTTAGTAGATATTAACGAGGATTTGCTTTACGCAAAAGAACTAGAGCTTACTCAAAGCATAGCTGCTTTAAATTTAAATATAGATTTACTTTGCACTAAAGATTATACTCATACCAAAAATTCAGATATAGTGCTTTTTAGTGCAGGTTTTGCTAGAAAAGATGGGCAAAGTAGAGAAGAATTGCTTCAGTTAAATACAAGCATTATGCTTGATTGTGCTAAGAAAATCAAAGATTTTACAGAAGATCCGCTTTTTATTATTTTAACTAATCCTGTGGATTTTCTACTTAATACTCTTTATGAAAGCGGGATTTTTTCATCAAAGAAAATTATAGCCATGGCAGGAGTTTTAGATAATGCAAGATTTAAATACGAGCTTGCCAAAAAACTTAATGTCAAAATGTCAAGTGTAGATACAAGACTTATTGGTTTTCATAATGATGATATGGTTTTGGTAAAATCTTATGCGAGTGTTAAAAATAAAAATATAAGCGAATTTTTAAATGAAGAAGAATTTGATGATTTGGAAAATGAAGTTAAAACAGGTGGAGCTAAAGTAATCAAACATCTTAAAACTTCAGCTTATTTAGCTCCTGCTAGTGCTTGCATAAGAATGATTGAGTCTATAAGAAGTGGCGAGTTTTTACCTATGAGTGTGATTTTACATGGAGAATTTGGGGTGCAAAACAAAGCCTTAGGAGTGATGGCAAGATTAGGACTTGAAGGTGTGATTGAAATCATGAAAATGGATCTTAGTTCACAAGAAAAAGACAAATTGGAAAAATCTTTAATCAAGTATCAATATAAAGGAGAATAAATGAACATACATGAGTATCAAGCAAAAGCAATTTTTGCGGACAATGGCATCCTTACTTTAAAGGGAAAAGTCGCATTTAGCGTAGATGAAGCTGTGTCTAATGCTAAAGAATTAGGTGGTAGTGTTTGGGCGGTTAAAGCTCAAATTCACGCAGGAGGTCGTGGTCTTGGTGGTGGTGTTAAAATCGCTAAGAATTTAGATGAGGTAAAAGATTACGCGAGTAAAATTTTAGGAATGAATTTAGTAACTCATCAAACAGGACCTGAAGGCAAGCTCGTGCAAAAACTTTATATAGAAAGTGGTGCTAATATAGTAAAAGAGTATTATTTGGCTATTTTATTTAATAGAATGGCAGAGCAAATTACCCTTATCGCTTCAAGTGAAGGAGGGATGGATATAGAAAAAGTAGCCAAAGAAAGTCCTGAGAAAATTGCAAAAGTAGGCATTGATCCACAAATCGGTTTTAAAATGTTTCATGGACTTGAAGTAGCGAGAGTTTTAGGACTTGATAAAGATGAAGGTAAAAAACTCATTTCCATGATAGCTAAACTTTATAAGCTTTATATGGATAAAGATATGAATATGCTTGAAATCAATCCTTTGATTAAAACTGCAGAAGGGGATTTTTATGCCCTTGATGCAAAATGCAGTTTTGATGATAGTGCGCTTTATCGTCATCCTGAAATTGCTGAACTTAGAGATATTACCGAAGAAAATCCTGCTGAAAGAGAAGCGGCTGAATTTGGCTTAAGCTATGTGAAATTAGATGGAGATGTAGCTTGTATGGTAAATGGCGCGGGTCTAGCAATGGCAACTATGGATATTATTAATTATAGCGGTGCAAAACCTGCAAACTTCTTAGATGTAGGTGGAGGAGCTTCACCTGAAACTGTTGCAAAGGCTTTTGAAATCATTTTAAGAGATAAAAATGTAAAAGTTATATTTATCAATATCTTTGGTGGTATTGTTCGTTGTGATAGGATAGCAAACGGAATTTTAGAAGCTACTAAGAATGTTGAGGTAAATATTCCAATTGTAGTGCGTCTAGATGGCACTAACGCAGCGGAAGCAAAGGCAATTTTGGATAATTCAAATCTTAAAAATATCAAAGCAGCAACCAATCTTAAAAACGGTGCAGAGCTTGTAAAAAGTTTAGTAGGATAAGGATAGAAAATGAGTATATTGGTTAATAAAAATACAAAAGTAATAGTTCAAGGTTTTACAGGTAAAGAAGCAACTTTTCATGCCGAGCAATGCATGGCTTATGGTACAAATATAGTCGGAGGCATCACTCCTCATAAAGGTGGACAAACTCATTTAGGTAAACCAGTTTTTGATACCGTTGCAGATGCGGTTAAAGCAACAAAGGCTGACGTGAGCTTGATCTTTGTACCTGCTTTTGCTGTAGGTGATAGCGTGATTGAAGCAGCTGATGCGGGTATTAAGCTTGCAGTTGTAATCACCGAGCATACGCCTGTAAAGGATATGATGTTTGCTAAGCAATATGCTAATAAAAAGGGTATGAAAATCATTGGACCAAATTGTCCAGGTATTATCACTTCTGAAGAATGTAAGTTAGGTATTATGCCAGGTTTTATTTTTAAAAAAGGTTGCGTGGGGCTTATTTCAAAAAGTGGAACTTTAACTTATGAAGCTGCTAATCAGGTAGTTCAAGGTGGTTATGGAATTTCTACTGCAGTAGGAATTGGTGGTGATCCTATCATAGGTCTTGCTTATAAAGAACTTTTAAGTGAATTCCAAAAAGATGATGAAACTAAAGCTATTGTAATGATAGGTGAAATTGGTGGTAGTTTGGAAGTGGAAGCGGCTAAATTTATTAAAGAAAATATTAGCAAACCTGTGGTAGCATTCATTGCAGGTGCAACTGCTCCTAAAGGCAAAAGAATGGGGCATGCAGGTGCCATAGTAGGAAGTGCTGATGAAAGTGCTGCAGCTAAAAAAGAAGCTTTAAAAAGCTATGGAATTCATGTGGTGGATTCTCCGGCTTTAATTGGTGAAGAAATTCAAAAAATATTAGGTTAATAAAGGAAAAAAACATGAGTATGACAGCTCCAAAAGATACCCCTGTTTGGGTAGATGAGCATAGATGTAAAGCATGTAATATTTGTGTTAGCTATTGCCCCGCTGGGGTTTTAGCTATGCGCGATGATGTGCATGCGGTTTTAGGACAAATGATAGAGGTGGTACACCCTGAATCCTGTATAGGCTGTACCGAGTGTGAGATACATTGCCCTGATTTTGCTATTATGGTGGCAAAAAGAGATGAATTTAAATTTGCCAAACTTACTGCTGAGGCTAAAGATAGAGCTGTAGCCGTAAAAAATAACAAATACAAAAAATTAGCATAGGAAAAATAATGAGAGAAGTTATAGCAACAGGTAATGTTTTAATCGCCAAAGCTGCGATTGATTGTGGATGTAAATTTTTTGGAGGTTATCCTATTACTCCTAGTAGTGAGATAGCTCATGAATTAAGCCATATGCTTCCTGCAAATGATGGAACTTTTATACAAATGGAAGATGAAATTTCAGGTATTAGCGTGGCTATTGGTGCGGCAATGAGTGGGGTAAAATCCATGACTGCAAGTAGCGGTCCTGGAATTTCTTTAAAAGCAGAGCAAATAGGACTTGCATTTATTGCTGAAATTCCACTTGTGATTGTAAATGTTATGAGAGGTGGTCCTTCAACAGGTCTTCCAACTCGTGTAGCACAAGGAGATTTGTTTCAAGCTAAAGCACCAACTCATGGGGATTTTGCAAGTATTGCTATTGCTCCTGCAAGTCTTGAAGAAGCTTATACAGAAACCATTAGAGCGTTTAATTTAGCTGAAAAATATATGACTCCAGTATTTTTACTTATGGATGAAACTGTAGGGCACATGAATGGTAAAGCGGTTTTACCTGATTTAAAAGATATTAAAGTATATAACCGTAAAAAATTTGAAGGCGATAAAAAGGATTATAAACCTTATGCAGCAGGAGAAAATGAGCCTGCAACTTTAAATCCTTTCTTTACAGGTTATCGTTATCATGTTACAGGACTTCATCATGGAGATATAGGTTTTCCAACTGAAGATGGAGTTATAGTGAAAAAAAATATGGAAAGACTCATAGGTAAAATAAAAAACAATCAAGAAGATATTTGTACTTATGAAGAGTATATGCTTGATGATGCTGAATTTTTAATCATTGCTTATGGAAGCGTGAGTCGTTCAGCAAAAGAAGCTATACAAAGATTAAGAGAGCAAGGGATTAAAGTGGGACTTTTCCGTCCAATTACTCTTTATCCAGTGGCTGAGAAAAAAATTGCTGAGGTTGTAAGCAAATTTAAAAAAGTCATGGTAAGCGAGCTTAATATGGGACAATATCTTGAAGAGATTGAAAGAGTAACTTCGCGTCGCGATTTTATTAGTTTGCACCGTGCAAATGGTCGTCCTATCACTCCAAGTGAAATTATTGCTAAGGTAAAGGAGAATATATAAATGGCTTTTAATTATGATGAATATCTAAGAGTAGATAAAATGCCTACTCAATGGTGTTGGGGATGTGGCGATGGTGTTGTTTTAAAATGTATTATCCGCGCGATAGAAAAACTTGGTTGGAATATGGATGATGTTTGTCTTGTTTCGGGTATAGGTTGTAGTGGCAGAATGAGTTCTTATGTAAATTGCAATACAGTTCATACTACTCATGGTAGAGCAATAGCTTATGCAACAGGCATTAAACTAGCCAATCCTAGTAAACATGTTATTGTAGTAAGTGGAGATGGGGATACTTTGGCAATTGGTGGAAATCATACTATACATGGTTGTCGCAGAAATATTGATTTAACACATATTGTAATCAATAATTTCATCTATGGACTTACGAATTCCCAAACAAGCCCAACCACTCCAAAAGGTTTTTATACAGTAACAGCTCAATTTGGAAATATTGACCCTAATTTTGATGCGTGTGAATTAACTAAAGCTGCAGGAGCTTCTTTTGTGGCAAGGGGTAATGTGATCGAAGCTAATAAGCTTGAAAATTTAATTTATAAGGCTTTAGCGCATAAGGGTTATAGTTTTGTAGATGTTTTTTCAAATTGTCATATCAATCTAGGCAGAAAAAACAAAATGGGCGAAGCTGTAGCTATGCTTGATTGGATTAAAAATCGCGTTGTGGATAAAGCTAAATTTGAAAGCATGGATTTTGAAGAAAGAAAAGATCAATTTCCAACAGGAATTTTACATGAAGATAATTCTCAGCCAGAATAC
Organism: Campylobacter sp. CFSAN093241; assembly: GCF_012889595.1. Taxonomy (NCBI): domain Bacteria; kingdom Pseudomonadati; phylum Campylobacterota; class Epsilonproteobacteria; order Campylobacterales; family Campylobacteraceae; genus Campylobacter; species Campylobacter sp. CFSAN093241. The sequence goes on from NZ_CP040612.1 coordinate 510,584, forward strand.
TGCCACGCTTATGAAGAAGTACGTCGTGCAGCCAAAGAAAAAAGAATGGTGGATTTAGGAGCTTTAAAATGAAATATCAATTAAGATTTGGCGGTGAAGGCGGACAAGGTGTTATCACCGCAGGAGAAATTTTAGCAGAAGCAGCCATTAAAGAAGGTCGTCAAGCTTTTAAGGCTTCTACTTACACTTCACAAGTGCGTGGTGGCCCTACTAAGGTGGATATTATCATTGATGATAAAGAAATTTTATTTCCTTATGCTGTAGAAGGGGAAGTAGATTTTATGCTTTCGACTGCAGATAAGGGTTATAAAGGTTTTCGTGGGGGTGTAAAAGAAGGAGGTATTATAGTTGTAGAGCCAAATTTAGTACATCCTGAAAGTGAAGATTATAAAAAATGGCAAATTTTTGAAATCCCTATTATCACCATAGCTAAAGATGAGGTAGGAAATGTAGCTACTCAATCAGTTGTTGCACTTGCAATTGCTGCTTATATGAGCAAATGTATAGATTTAGATGTTTTAAAAGAAACTATGCTTCATATGGTTCCTGCAAAAACTCGTGATGCAAATGCTAAAGCTTTTGATCTGGGTGTAAAATACGCCACTCAAGCAAAACCATATTCATAATAAATTCCGCATCATGCGGAATTTAACTTCTAAAATTTTACACATTGCAAATAAAATTTAAATTTTAATTATTTTAATTTAGCTACTTTTAACGATTAAAATTTTATAATCAAAAACTTATATTTTCAAGGAAAATTAATGGATTTTTTTGATGAAATGTTTAATAAAACTCCAAAAGAAAAATTTATAGAAATTATACAAAATGGAAATTTAGGAGCCTTAGAAAAAGTTTTTGAGGAATTTTTTGCTGATCATATTGCCATGGTGGAACTTTTGGAAAAACAAGGTTTAACAGAAATGGATGTAAAAAATTTCATATTAGAAAATGGTGATTTTATAGAAGAAAGGCAAAATGATATTTATATAGAATTGGGCGCAAAAATTTTAGGACACGAAGGCTAAAATTGTTTAAAATAAGCCCTTGTTTAATTTGTATTTTTTTTATTTTTAGTAATGTTTTAGCATCTGAACCAACTTTTGATTATACTTATAAATTTATACTTAAAAAAGATGAGAGAGCTAGTGTGCAGATTAAAGAAATAGGCTATGAAGATAAGGTGCAAAATTTTGATTTTTATTGGACTTTGTTTGATAATACTAATATCATCGTACATTCGAAATTTCGCAAATATCCGCGTCAATTTGTGATGAGTTTAAGAAGAAATTTAGATTGGGTAACTCAAACTTTAATACCTGACTATACTAATCCACATATTGATAGAGCAAGACTTATTTTAGAATTTAGTGGTTATAATAAAGGTTTGGCAACTTTTACGGTTTATATAGAAGATAAGGAATCTCGCTTAATGGTAGAATTTTTAGATCCGAGAAAAAAAGCTTTACAAAATCCACCGCAAAATAATCAGGTTGTTCCTATGATTAATTTTAACGAACCTCAGGTAAAACCATTAACAAGCAAAGAAAATAATAATAGCAATTAACAAGGAAAAGATAGTGCAAAAAATAGATGAATTAATAAAACAGTTTTTACAAGAGCTTGGCTATGAACCTATTTTAAATATGCTTTCAAATGTAAAATCAGGAAAGAAATTACGCTCTAAATTATTATTAGCTATCGCAGATGAGAGTGAGATTGCTTTTAAAATTTGTGCGGCTATAGAATTGATACATCTTGCTAGTTTATTACATGATGATATTATCGATGAGAGTGAATTAAGGCGTGGAGCAAGATCTGTTAATGCTGAATTTGGTACAAAAAATGCTCTTATGTTGGGCGATATTTTGTATTCAAAAGCCTTTTATGAATTAAGCAAAATGGATGCTAGATTTGCAAGTATTATTTCAGATGCTGTTGTAAAGCTTGCTATAGGCGAACTTATGGATGTTGATTTGGGAGAGAAATTTAATATCAATAAAGAAGCTTATTTGAAAATGATCTATAATAAAACAGCTGTTTTGATTGAAGCAAGTGCTAGATGCGGAGCTATTTTGGCTGGATTATATGAAAAAGATTTTGCAGAATATGGTAAAAATTTAGGACTTGCTTTTCAGATGATTGATGATATTTTAGATATTAAGAGTGATGAAAAAATTCTTGGAAAACCTGCTATGAATGATTTTAAAGAGGGTAAAACTACCTTGCCTTATATTTATCTTTATGAAAATTTACAAGAACAAGATAGGATATATTTGCAGACTTTATTTAAAAAAGATTTAAATGAAAATGAAAAAGAATGGCTAAAAACTAAATTTGAAGAACAAAAAGCTTTAGAAAAAGCTATTTTAGAAGCTAAAACTTATGCAAAAAAGGCTAGAAAAGCAATTGAAAAATATGATAATAACAAGCTTAATGATATTATTAAAGCTATGATAGATAGGGAATTTTAATGTATTATTGTATATCTTTTACTCATAAAAATACAGATATTGCCTTAAGGGAAAAGTTAAGCTTTTCCAATGAAGCTAAAAAAGGTGAGTTTTTAAAAATCATTAGCACTCATGAAAATATTGAAGAATGTTTGGTTATAAGCACTTGCAATCGTGTTGAAATTGTTGCTTTTGTAAAAATGGCCTGTGCGGAGTTTATTGTTAAATCTTTGGCTTTACTTTGTGATGTTGATAAAGATATTTTACTTGAAAAAGCTGATATTTTTGAAGATAGTGGAGCAATCCACCATCTTTTTTCTGTAGCAAGTTCTTTGGATAGTTTGGTGGTTGGAGAAACTCAGATAGCAGGACAATTAAAAGATGCCTTTGCTTTTGCTGTAAAAAATAATTTTTGTGGAGTACACCTTTCAAGAGCAGTACATAGTGCTTTTAAATGTGCTGCTAAGGTACGCAATGAAACTCAAATTTCTAAAAATTCTATTTCTGTAGCTAGCGTTGCCGTGGCAAAAGCAAAAGAACTTGCAGATTTAACGCAAAAAAAAGCTGTTGTTATTGGAGCTGGAGAGATGGGAGAACTTGCAGCAAAACATTTAATTGCTGCGGGTGCTAAGGTGATTATTTTAAATCGTGATTTACAAAAAGCTAAAGATTTGTGTGAGAGACTTGGTGTTTTAAGCGAATATGATAGTTTAGAAAATTTAAAAAAATATTTAAATCAATACGAGTTTTTTTTCTCAGCTACCAATGCACCAAATGCTATTGTTACAAATTCTTTAATAGAAGAACTTTCTTATAAAAGGTATTTTTTTGATATTGCAGTTCCAAGGGATATTGATATCAATGAAAATGATAATATATCTGTTTTTGCTGTAGATGATCTTGAAATTGTGGTTCAAAAAAATTTAGCACTAAGAGAACAAGAAGCTCGTATGGCTTATGGGATAATAGGTCGTGAAACAAGTGAATTTTTTAGGTATTTAAACGATTTGGCTTTGATGCCTATTATCAAAGCTATACGCTTGCAAGCTAAAGAATATGCAGATAAACAACTTGAAATTGCGTTAAAAAAAGGATATTTGAAAAAATCTGATAAAGAAGAGGCTAGAAAGTTGATTCATCAAGTTTTTAAGGCTTTTTTACACACGCCTACTGTAAATTTGAAACATTTACAAGGTAAAATGCAAAGCGATACAGTGATTAATGCTATGCGTTATGTTTTTGATTTGCAAAATAATCTTGAAGGTTTAAATCAATATAAATGTGAATTTGATATGGAGAATAATGATGAGATTTACTAAATTTTATGCACCAAGTTTAAAAGAAGCGCCAAAAGATGCGAGTTTACCTAGTCATATTTTTTTAACGCGTGCGGGTTTTGTAGAACAAATTGGTAGCGGACTTTATAATTTCTTGCCTTTGGGAAAAAGAGTTTTAGACAAGATTAAAAATATAGTTAAAGAAGAAATGGATAAGGCTGGAGCACAAGAAGTAAATCTTAGTTTTATCACTCCTGCAAGTTTGTGGCAAGAAAGTGGGCGTTACAATGTTTTTGGAAAAGAACTTTTGCGTTTTAAAGACAGAAAAGAAAATGAATTTGTTTTAGGTCCAACACATGAAGAAGCTATGCTTTCTTTGGTAAAAAACAAAATCACAAGCTATAAACAACTTCCTTTGCATTTATATCAAATTGGACTTAAATTTCGTGATGAAGCAAGGCCTAGATTTGGGCTTTTAAGATGTCGTGAATTTCTAATGAAAGATGGATATAGTTTTCATGCTAATGAAGAAGATTTAGGGCGTGAGTTTGAGCTTATGTATAAAACTTATTCTCAAATTTTACAAAGAATGGGGCTTGATTTTAGAGCAGTTGAAGCTGATAGTGGGGCTATTGGTGGAAGTGGCTCTAAGGAATTTATGGTTTTAGCAAAAAATGGGGAAGATGATATTTTAATTTGTGAAAATTGTGATTATGCGGCTAATGTTGAAGCTGCAAAAAGAGCTAAAAAAACTTGTCAAGATGAGCGTCCTGAAGCAAATTATGCAAGTAAATTTCACACTCCAAATATTAAAACTATAGATTCTTTAGCACAATTTTTTAAAATCAATGCTTTTTATACGATTAAAGCAGTGGTAAAAAAAGCTATTTATGAAAATGAAAGCAAATTAGTTGTGTTTTTTATAAGAGGAAGTGATGATTTGCAAGAGGTTAAGGCTCAAAATACTTGCAGTGCCCTTGAACTAGTCGATGCGAGCGAAGAAGAATTGGAAAAAGCTGGCTTAGTAGCTGGTTTTATAGGTTTTGTGGGATTAAAAGATATAGATTTTTATATAGATTTTGAGCTTGAAAACGAAAAGCAAATGATTATGGGTGCGAATGAAAAAGATTATCATTTAATCGGTATTGATGTTGTAAATTTAAATAAAGATCGTTTTAAAGATTTGATTGAAGTTAAAGAAGGGGATTGCTGTGTTAAATGTGGAGCAAAATTAAAACAAAGTAAAGGTATAGAAGTAGGGCATATTTTTAAGCTAGGACAAAAATATTCCAAAGCGATGAATGCAAATTTCTTAGATGAAAATGGCAAAAGCCAGCCTTTTTATATGGGATGTTACGGCATAGGTGTTTCACGCTTGTTGGCTGTAGCTATTGAAGCAAATCATGATGAAAAAGGATGTATTTGGAATAAAACTTTAGCTCCTTTTGTGCTTGAAATTATTGTTTCAAATCTCAAAGATGAAAAGGCTTTAGAATTTGCTAATAAGCTTTATAGGGATTTAACTAATCTTGGATTAGAAGTATTGCTTGATGATAGAAATGAGCGTTTTGGGGTTAAAATGAATGATTTTGAACTTATGGGCTTTCCTTATGCGTTAGTTATTGGTAAAGGATTAGAAAATAATGAAATAGAGCTTATCCAAAGAGAAGGTTTGGTAAAAGAACTTATAAAAACTGATGAACTTATGGAAATTCTTAAAAAGAAAGTGTTATGAATTATAAATTAAGTTTAAGCCCTTTATTTGTACTTGAAATTATTGCAAGTGTACTTTTTATAGTTTTTTTTGGTTTTGGTAATTTTTTATTTTTCATACTTTTGAGTATGATTTTTGGTGCGGTTTTATTGGGAATTTTTTGGAAAAATATGCTTGAATTTCAAATGGGTGGCTTAAAGGATATGTTAACACAATTTTCTTTTGTTATCGCAGGGTTTTTGCTTATTTTTCCAGGGATTATTACAAGTGTTTTTGGAATTTTTGTATTTTTCTTTGGTATTGCTTTGAAATTAATAACTAAATCAAAATATCAATACACCAAGCAAGAGTATCAAAATTCTAATGAAGAAATTATTGATGTTGAAATTATAGAGGATAGAAAATGAAGCTTATTATTGCAACAAGAAAAAGTCAATTAGCTCTTTGGCAAAGTGAACATGTAGCCCAAATTTTAAAAAATACACATCAAATTGAAGTGCTTTTAGAAGGTTTTAAAACAAAAGGCGATGTTTTGCTTGATTCTCCTTTGGCAAAAATTGGTGGTAAAGGACTTTTTACAAAAGAACTTGAAGAAAGTATGTTAAGAAAAGAAGCACATTTAGCAGTGCATAGTTTAAAAGATGTGCCTAGTTTTTTTCCTCAAGGTTTAGTTTTGGCAGCGGTAAGCAAAAGAGAGCAAAGCAATGATGCTATGCTAAGTCAAAATTATAAAGATTTTCTTTCTTTACCAAAAGGTGCAAAAATAGGCACTACTAGTCTTAGACGCAAGATGCAGCTTTTATTATTAAGACCTGATTTAGAGATTATTTCTTTGCGTGGTAATGTCAATTCTCGTATAGAGAAATTAAAAAATAATGATTTTGATGCGATTATTTTGGCAATGGCGGGAATTAAACGCTTAAACTTAGATAAGCAAGTGAATTTTGTTTATGAATTTAGCAAAGATGAGCTTATTCCTGCGGCTTCTCAAGGAGCTTTAGGTATAGAAAGCATAAATGATGAAAAAATTTTAGAACTTTTAAAATGTTTAAATGATGAAAATGCTTTGATTGAAACAAGCATTGAAAGAGAATTTATTGCTACTTTAGAAGGAGGTTGTCAAGTTCCTATAGGTATTAACGCAGAACTCTTAGGAGATGAAATTTGTGTGCGTGCGGTACTTGGACTACCCGATGGAAGTGAAATTTTAAAAGATAAGAGAATGATTAAAAAGAATGATTTTAAAGGTTTTGGAGAGAGTTTGGCTAAGGAGTTTATTGCTAAAGGTGCTAAAGAACTTTTAAAAAAAGCTGAGAGTATGATATGAAAGAATTTATTCAAATTTTAAAAGAAAATGATCTTTTAAGGGTAATTGAAGAACCTGTAGATGTAGATCTTGAAATCGCTCATTTAGCCTATATAGAAGCTAAAAAAGGAGAAAAAGGGAAGGCTTTATTATTTAAAAATCCTATAGATAAAAAATTAAATAAACAATATAAATTTCCTGTTTTGATGAATACTTTTTGCAATGAAAAGGCTTTAAATTTAGCTTTTGGACGTGATTATGAAGAGGTGGCTGAAGAAATTTCAAAACTCATCAAGCTTCATATTCCTACGAGTTTTAAAGCAAAAATGGATTTTTTTATGAATTTGTTAAGTTTTAAAAATATTCCTCCTAAAAGACTGAAAAAAAATAAAGCCTTGTATGATTATGAAATTTTAAACTCACTTGAAGAACTTCCCATACTAAAAACTTGGGAAGATGATGCGGGTAAATTTATTACCATGGGGCAAGTTTATACACAAAATTTAGATAAAACTCAAAATAATCTTGGAATGTATCGTTTGCAAATGAGTGATAAAAATGAACTTTTAATGCATTGGCAAATTCATAAAGATGGGGCAAATTTTTATCACGAATACAAAAATGCTGGTTTAAAAAAAATGCCTGTAAGTATAGCCATAGGTGGAGATCCGCTTTATATTTGGTGTTCTCAAGCACCTTTACCTAAGGGAATTTTTGAACTTTTACTTTATGGTTTTATTAAAAAAACTCCTGTAAAACTTACTCCTTGTGAAAATGGTATTTTTGTGCCTTATGATAGTGATGTAGTTATTGAAGGTTATGTGGATTTAGAAGAGTTTAAAATCGAAGGTCCTTTTGGAGATCATACGGGTTTTTACACTCCTGCTGAACTTTTTCCTGTGATGAAAGTAGAAAAAATTTATGCTAAAAAAGATGCGATCTATCAAGCAACGGTTGTAGGAAAGCCTCCTTTAGAAGATAAGATCATGGGGCTTGGTACTGAAAGAATTTTTTTACCCTTGCTTCAAACTTCAGTACCTGATTTAATTGATTATAATATGCCTGAAAATGGGGTCTTTCATAATCTTATCTTAGCAAAAATCGATGCAAAATATCCCGCTCATGCGCAACAAATTATGCATGCATTTTGGGGAGTAGGGCAAATGAGTTTTGTTAAGCATGCAATTTTTGTGGATAAAAATGCACCTTCTTTGAAAGATTATGATGCTTTAATTCCTTATATGTTAGATCGTTTTAATACAAAGAAAATTTTAATTTCAGAAGGAATTTGTGATCAATTAGATCATGCTTCACCTAATTCTTGTTTTGGGGGTAAAGCAGGACTTGATGCTTGTGAAGAAATACAAGTTGAAGAGCTTGAAATTTTAGAAGATGAAAAATTACTAGAACTTTTTAAAACTAAGGTAGAACTTTTAAATTTAAAGCAATTTTATAAAGAAAGTAAAAGTCCTATAGTTTGTATTTTGCTTGATAAAAAAGAAAAAATCGAACAAAGTTTTGACAAACTTTTAGAATTTAAAAAACATTTTAGGATTTTAGTGTTTTTAGATGCTGAAAATAAGCTTGAAAATTCTTATATGCTTGTTTGGCGTGTGGTAAATAATATAGATGCTAAAAGAGATATTTTTATCAAAGAAGAAAGACTTGGAGTAGATGCAAGTGCTAAAGGTGAAGCTGAGGGTTATTTAAGAGCTTGGCCTAAGCAAACAGATTGCACTAAAAGCGTGATAGAAGATTTGATCTTGCGTAATATTTTAGAAAATAATCCAGATCTTTTTAATAAATTTGAAATTTTTTAAGATAATTGAGATTTATTTTAAAATTTTGGCACAGTTTTTGCTTATTATTTTTTTATTATTGAAAAATAAAATTTTCTTTATAGGTGTTCATAAATTTATAAATTTGTCGATATAAGCTTTTAACTAGCAATAGGAAATTTTAAAAAGGATTTTAAAATGGAAATATCGAAGGCAAATGGGCAAATGGATACAGCTTTGGCAAACATTAGCCAAAGAACAAGTGAGACACAGGCTAGTTTAAACATTCAAACCGATAGAAGTCAAGGCCAAGAAGGCGATGATGGACAGCAACGAGGTGTGAGTGAAAAGTTGGCTGATATTACAAAAAAGTTAAATGAGCAAATGGATTCTCTAGATACCAATGTTCGTTTTGGTTATAGTGATAAAATCGGTTCTATGTATATTAGCGTGACTGAAAAAAGCACTGGAAGGGAAATCCGTCAAATTCCTAGTGAAGAAGCTATGAGATTAGCTGAGTATTTTAGGGATGTGATAGGAATGATATTTGATAAGGAGAGTTAAAAATGGCATTTGGTAGTCTATCTAGTTTAGGATTTGGTTCTGGGGTTTTAACTCAAGATACTATAGATAAATTAAAAGAAGCAGAGCAAAAAGCTCGTATTGATCCTTATACTAAAAAAATTGAAGAAAATACAACCAAACAAAAAGATTTAACAGAAATCAAAACTAAATTACTAAGTTTTCAGACGGCTGTTTCATCATTAGCCGATGCTACGGTTTTTGCGAAAAGAAAAGTTGTAGGAAGTATTAGCGATAATCCTCCAGCAAGTCTTACAGTTAATTCGGGTGTTGCTTTACAAAGCATGAATATCAATGTTACTCAACTTGCACAAAAAGATGTATATCAAAGTCAAGGATTGGCAAATGATGGTGGTTTTGTTAATGCAAAATTAAATGGAACTGCCGATCTTACTTTTTTTTCAAATGGCAAAGAATATACTGTTACGGTAGATAAAAACACAACCTATAGAGATTTAGCTGATAAAATTAATGAAGCTAGTGGAGGAGAGATTGTCGCTAAGATTGTAAACACAGGAGAGAAAGGTACTCCTTACCGCTTAACTTTAACCAGTAAAGAAACAGGCGAAGACAGTGCGATAAGTTTCTATGCAGGAAAAAAAGATGCGCAGGGTCAGTATAAAAGTGATTCAGAGGCAGAAAAAATATTCAAAAGTCTTGGATGGGAATTAGATACAACGAGTTCTATTGATCCAGCTAAGGATAAAAAAGGTTATGGTATTAAGGATGCTTCTTTGCATATCCAAACTGCGCAAAATGCAGAATTCACACTTGATGGTATTAAGATGTTTAGATCAAGTAATACTGTTACCGATCTTGGTGTAGGAATGACTTTAACTTTAAATAAAACAGGTGAAATTAATTTTGATGTACAGCAAGATTTTGAAGGTGTGACAAAAGCCATGCAAGATTTGGTGGATGCTTATAATGATTTAGTAACCAATCTTAATGCTGCAACTGACTATAATAGTGAAACCGGAACAAAAGGAACTTTACAAGGCATCAGTGAAGTAAATTCAATACGCTCAAGCATTCTTGCTGATTTGTTTGATTCTCAAGTTGTTGATGGAACTACTGAAGATGCAAATGGTAATAAAGTAAACACTAAGGTTATGCTTTCTATGCAGGATTTTGGCTTAAGTTTAAATGATGCAGGCACTTTGAGTTTTGATTCTTCTAAATTTGAACAAAAAGTTAAAGAAGATCCAGACTCTACTGAAAGTTTTTTTTCAAATATTACTAAATACGAAGACATTAATCACACAGGAGAGGTAATTAAGACAGGAAGTTTAAGTAAATATCTTAATTCCAATGGAGGTAATACTAATGGTTTAGAATTTAAACCAGGAGATTTTACTATAGTTTTTAATAATCAAACATATGATTTATCTAAAAATTCTGATGGTACTAATTTTAAATTAACAGGGAAAACAGAGGAAGAATTGCTTCAAAATTTAGCTAATCATATAAACAGTAAAGGTATTGAAGGCTTAAAAGTTAAGGTTGAATCCTATAATCAAAACAATGTTACAGGGTTTAGGTTGAATTTTAGTGGAGATGGTAGCTCGGATTTTTCAATCAAAGGAGATGCTAACATTCTCAAGGAATTAGGTTTGTCTGACGTAAATATAACCTCTAAGCCTATAGAAGGTAAAGGTATTTTTTCAAAATTAAAAGCCACGTTGCAAGAGATGACTGGAAAAGATGGTTCAATTACAAAATATGATGAGAGTTTGACAAATGATATTAAATCATTAAATACCTCTAAAGACTCGACTCAGGCTATGATTGATACAAGATATGATACAATGGCGAATCAATGGTTGCAATATGAGAGTATTTTAAATAAACTCAATCAACAGCTAAATACTGTGACTAATATGATTAATGCGGCAAACAATTCTAATAATTAAGGATAAAAAAGATGCAAAATAATTTAGCCTATAATGCTTATTCTCAAAATCAAGTGGGGATAGAGTCCCCGCAAAAACTTATTGAAATGCTTTATGAGGGAATTTTGCGTTTTTGTGCAAGAGCTAAAGTAGCCATAAGAAATGAAGATATAGAACAAAGAGTGTATTTTGTAAAAAGAACCACGGCTATTTTTATAGAGCTTATTAATACTTTAAACTATGAAAAAGGCGGAGAAGTGGCACATTATTTAAGCGGGCTTTACACAAGAGAAATTCAACTTTTATCTTTGGCAAATTTAGAAAATAACGAAGATAGAATCAATGAAGTTATAAATGTAACCAAAGGTTTGCTAGAAGCTTGGAGAGAAGTGCATAACAATGAAACAGTGGCTCAGTGATTTTAAACTTGCATTAATCCAAGAAGATGTCAATAAACTTGAAAATTTACTTGATGAACTTGATATGAAAGCTTTTATTAAAAATTTAGCCAAAGAATCGCCTTCAGAAGATTTTTTAAAAGAAAATGCAAATGATGTATTTTATCAAGTTCAAGCTCTTTTGCAAGAAGCTGTTATACTGATTGAACAAAAGAAAAAAACAAAAGCTGTTGAAATTCAAAAATTTCAAAAAGCGTTGACATATTTTAAATCTTAAAAAAGCATAGCGATAAGCCGAGTTCTGTCTTGAATGCTCATTTATCTAGTTTTGTTTTTGCAAACAAAATCAAGCGAAGGGTTAAAACAAAGACGCTAACCATCCCTTCTTGCTGCACATTGGGTTTACATAGCCGAAATTGTTACCAAAATCGCTGGTGGGCTTTTACCCCGCCGTTTCACCTTTTCCACTTGCGTGGTAGTTTTCTTTCTGTTGCACTATCCCTTAGGTTACCCTAGCCATCTGTTAGATGGAATGTTTGTCTTTAGCAGCTCGGACTTTCCTCTCCTAAAAAGAAGCGAGCATTTACTATGCTTTAAATTTGGATTTTAACGTAATTTTACTTATTTTTTCATCAAATAAAATAATTTTATTGTGATATCAATCAAAATTTGATAAAATTGTTTTTTATTTTTTAACAAAGGAAATTTATGGCATCTTATTCAATGGGTGATTTAAAAAAGGGACTTAAAATAGAAATCGATGGAATTCCTTTTAAAATAGTTGAGTATCAGCATGTAAAACCAGGCAAAGGTCCTGCTTTTGTGCGTATTAAAATCAAATCTTTTATTGATGGTAAAGTACTTGAAAAAACTTTCCATGCAGGTGATAAATGTGAAGCTCCAAATTTAGAAGATAAAACTATGCAGTATCTTTATGATGATGGTGAAAATTGCCAATTTATGGATACGCAAACATATGAACAAGTAGCTATTAGTGATGATGATGTAGGTGAGGCGAAAAAATGGATGCTTGATGGTATGATGGTAGATGTGCTTTTCCATAATGGTAAAGCTATCGGCGTAGAAGTTCCACAAGTTGTTGAACTCAAAATCATCGAAACAGCTCCAAATTTTAAGGGTGATACTCAAGGATCAAATAAAAAACCGGCTACATTGGAAACAGGCGCAGTAGTGCAAATTCCTTTTCATGTGTTAGAAGGTGAAGTTATACGCGTTGATACTGTGCGTGGTGAGTATATAGAAAGAGCGAACAAATAATACAAAAAAAGCTTTTGGACTATTCCAAGGCTTTTTTAAATTTATATAAAATTTATTTTGTTACTTAATTTCTCATTCCATTCTTAAAAATATTTTTTTAAACTTTTCTTCAATTTAAAATTTCTATAATATTTCTAATTCATATTGTGGAGATGGTTGATGGAATGGTTACTTCTTGCTTCTATACCTTTGATTGTTTTAGGTTTTGCTTTAAAGATTAACCCCTTTTTAGTGGTAACTTCAGTTGGAATTTATGCTGGACTTGTTTCAGGTTTTGATTTTGTTAAGGTTGTTAGTGATATAGGAAAATCTTTTGTAGATAATCGCTATGTTGCTATAATTTGGCTTATTTTACCTTTACTTGCTGTTTTGGAACGCAAAGGCTTAAGAGAGCAGGCTAAAAATTTAATATCCAAAATAAAAGTTGCCAGTACAGGACGAATTTTAATGTGTTATTTTGTTTTTAGACAAGTTACTGCAGCTTTAGGGCTTTTATCTTTAGGCGGACATGCACAGATGATAAGACCTTTAATAGCCCCTATGGCAGAAGCTGCAGCTAAGCTTAAATTTAAAAACTTAACACATAAAGATAGTCAAAAAATCAAAGCTTTTTCTGCGGGAACGGATAATGTTGCTGTATTTTTTGGAGAGGATATTTTTATAGCCGTGCATTCTATTTTATTTATTAAAGCTTTTTATGAGAGCAATGGTATTATTGTTGAGCCATTGCATTTATCAGTTTGGGCTATACCAACTGGAATTTTGGCTTTAATTATCCATTGTTCTAGACTTTATTTATTTGATAAAAGATTAGAAAAAACTTATAAAGGGTTGAGTGATGATAAGTCTTGATTTGCTTTATTATATTGTAGGAATTTTATTTTTAGTTTTTGGAATTTTAAGTTTTTCTAATCAAGCTAAAGATATAAAATCAAGAATAAGCGGCGGGGTATTCTGGATAAGTTATAGTTTTACTTTTTTACTAGCAGGAGTTTTGCCTCATTTTGTGATGGGTTGTATAGTGATTTTACTAGCACTTATAGCAGGATTTAATTTATTAAAACCAGCAAAGATCGAAGTTAGCAAAGAAGAAAAAGAATACGAGATAAAACATGCAAATATTTATAAAAATAAACTTTTTATTCCTGCTTTAATGGTTCCTTTGATTACACTTATTGGGACTTTTTTATTTCCCTATTTGAGTTTTTTTGAAAATAAAAATGCTACATTGATGGCTTTGATTATAGGTATAATTATTTCTTCAGTAGTTGTTTGTTTTATGTTTAAGGCTTCTCCTAAAAGAGCTGTTAAAGATGCAGCACATACTATGGATCACATTAGTTGGGCAGCGCTTTTACCGCAAATTTTGGCTACACTTGGGGTAGTTTTTGTTTCTACAGGAATGGGCGATCAAGTATCTAAACTTTTATCTAGTTATATTAGTTTAGATAATGCTTTTATTGCAGTAGCTGTGTATTGTATCGCTATGGCGCTTTTTACTATAGTAATGGGCAATGCTTTTGCAGCTTTTCCTGTGATTACTGCTGCTATTGCTTTGCCGATTTTAATTATACAAATGCATGCAAATCCTGCTATTATAGGTGCGATTGGAATGCTTAGTGGATTTTGCGGAACTTTAATGACGCCTATGGCTGCAAATTTTAATATAGTTCCTGCGGCACTTTTAAATTTGGATGATAAAAATGGCGTAATTAAAGCCCAGTTTATGTCAGGACTTGTTTTGCTTGTGGCTAATATCTTTTTAATGTATTTTTTAGCTTTTAGATTTTAAGGAGAAACAATGGAAAAATTTATAAAACAATTTAGCTTTATTGCACTAGAAAATATTTTTAGAGAATTGCCAAATAAAATTACACATTCTTTTAATGATATCAATGATATTAAACCACCAAAACTTATGTATCCTATATTTTATGGTTCTTATGATTGGCATTCTAGCGTGCATTCTCACTGGCTTTTGGTGAAAATTTTAAAAGATTTTTCTCATTTTGCTCCAAAGGATGAAATCATCAAAGCTCTAGATTCTCAATTTAGCAAAGAAAAAGCAGAAGGAGAGCTTAAATATCTTCAAAACCCTGCACACAAAGGTTTTGAAAGACCTTATGGATGGGGATGGTTTTTAAAACTGACTTTGGAGATAAATTTACTTGCTAAAGAAAATGACAAAGCTGAAATTTGGGCTAAAAATTTAGAAGGCATAGCTGATTTCTTTGTTAAAGAATTTAAGGAGTTTTTACCTAAGATGGATTATCCTATACGAGTTGGAACCCATTTTAATAGCTCTTTTGCTTTGTATTTTGCTTTAGAATATGCAAGATTTAAAAAAGATCAAGAATTGGAGTATTGCATCATCCAAAGTGCTAAAAAGTGGTTTTTAAATGATAAAAATATGCAAGCTTTAGAGCCTTGTGGAGATGAGTTTTTATCTCCTGTTTTGATGGAAGCGGTGCTTTTAAGTGCTGTTTTACATAAAAATGATTTTGTAAAATTTTTTAAAGCATATTTGCCAAATTTAGAAGCAAAAGAGCCTGCAACTTTATTTACCCCTGTGAGTGTGAGTGATAGGAGCGATGGTAAAATAGCACATCTAGATGGGCTAAATTTAAGTCGTGCTTGGTGTTTTAAAATACTTTCAAATTTTTGCGATGAAAATTTAAAAATTCTTTTAAGAAACAATGCTACAGAGCATTTTGATAAAGCCATAGCTCATATAGAAGATGATTATCTTGGGTCGCATTGGCTAGGAAGCTTTGCTTTGCTTGCTATGGATGTGGATATTTTATAAAAAATTTCATAAGATGGGTAAATTTGTTACTAAATAGATATTTTTTAAATTTAGATTTTGTTTTTATGCTTTGAAAAATATATTTTTTGATATTATAAGCCCTATAATATTTTAAAGGATGATAATGGTTTTTTTAATCATCTCTAGTATTATAGTGGCTATTATTTTGGGCTATATTACTAGACATAATGTTGGAATTTTTGCTATGATTTTTGCTTATATTATAGGAGCTTTTTTTATGGATTTAGCTCCTAAAAAAATCATAGCTTTTTGGCCTATTTCTATATTTTTTGTTATTTTTGCTGTTTCATTGTTTTATAATTTTGCAACCGTAAATGGAACTCTTGAAAAATTAGCTGGACATTTGATGTATCGTTTTGCTAATCATCCTTATTTGCTTCCTTTTGTTATTTTTGTGGTTAGTGCTATTATAGCTGCTTTAGGAGCAGGTTTTTATACGGTTTTAGCTTTTATGGCACCACTTACTTTTTTACTTTGCGATAAAATCGGTTTAAGCAAAATTGCTGGAGCTATGGCTATAAACTATGGTGCTTTGGGAGGAGCAAATTTTATGACTTCTCAAAGTGGGATTATTTTTCGAGGATTGATGGAAAATTCAGGCATTGAAGCAAATGAAGCTTTTGTAAATTCTAGTATTATTTTTGCTTTTACTATAATTTTGCCTATTGTGGTATTATCTTTTTTTGTGTTTAATGCTTTTAAAAATAATATAAAAATCAGTGTTATTTTAAAACCTGATTCATTTGATTATAAACAAAAAACTACTTTAATTCTTATGTTTATGATGATTGTTGTTGTTTTAATCTTTCCTGTGCTAAATATTATTTTTCCACATAATGAGACAATTAGTTATTTTAATAAAAAAATAGATATAGCTATGATAGCCATGATTTTTGTTGCCATTGCTTTATTTTTAAAATTGGCCGATGAGAAACAAGTTGTTGCTTTAATTCCTTGGGGAACCTTGATAACGATTTGTGGAGTAGGGATGTTAATTAGCATAGCGGTTGAAGCAGGAGCTATAAAATTATTTTCAGATCTTGTAGAAAATGAGATCAATGTGATTTTTATTCCGTTAATAATGTGTGCTATTGCAGCTTTTATGTCGCTTTTTTCAAGTACTTTGGGTGTGGTTACTCCAGCGCTTTTTCCTATAGTTCCAAGCATTGCTGCAAGTAGTGGATTAAGCGAGGCATTGCTTTTTTCTTGTATTGTTGTAGGGGCTCAAGCTTCTGCTATTTCTCCTTTTTCTTCTGGAGGAAGTCTAATTTTAGGATCTTGCCCTGATAAATATAAGGAAAAATTATTTAAAGATTTACTTATTAAAGCTGTGCCTATAGGATTTATAGCGGCGATTTTAGCTACTATTATAATGAGTTTTATTTTATAAGGATAATTTAATGAAGATTGATACTCACGCACATATATTTTTGAAAAAGTTAAATACGGTTGCAAATGCAAGATATAAGCCTGATTATGACGCTAGTTTTAAAGATTATAAAGCAAATTTAGATCATTATGATTTTAATAAAGGGGTTTTAGTTCAGCCAAGTTTTTTAGGTATTGATAATGAATTTTTGCTTCAGAGTATAGAAAAAGATGAAAATATAAAAGCTATAGTTGTGGTTGATGAAAATATTAAATTTGATGAGCTTAAAAAACTAAAAGAAAGAAAAGCTTGTGGAGTTAGATTAAATTTAATTGGCAAAGAATTACCAAATTTTAAAAGTATGGTTTGGACTCAATTTTTTGAAAATTTAAGTAAGCTTAAAATGCAAATAGAAATTCAAAGAGATTTAGATAATAATCTTGTTGATATTGTTGAAAATTTAATTCCTTATGGTTGTAATATTGTTATCGATCATTTAGCAAGAGCTAATGCAAACTTAACAAATTTAGAGGATTTAATTTGCTTAAAAAACTCTAGAATATTTTTTAAAATTAGCGGTTTTTATAGAGCAAAAATAGACTATGCTAATAATGAACAAGCTGTAAAATTTGCAAAGAAAATATATGAAATTTTAAAAGAACATTTTCCACTTAGCAATTTTGTTTTTGGAAGCGATTGGCCACATACAAATTTTGAATCAAATGTTAATTTTTCATCGGCTCTAGTAGCTTTTAATGAAGTTGTCGTATCTAAAAAAGAACAAGAGCAAATTTTAGGGGATAATGCTTGTGCTTTATTTGACTTTTAAGCTTTTTGTTTTATTCTAAAGATGTATTTTGCAATGCGTTCAAAATGTACTCTTAGATAAGGTTTGTAAATTACAAAACCACCTAAAAGTCCTAAAATGCTTCCTATTACGACATCAATTAAACGAGCGAGTATCAATGTATCTGCATTTTCACTTATAAAATTAGCTGCTTCTGAAAGATAAGTAGCATAAGGAGTAAAGAAAATCATAGCTAAAGCATAATTTCGATTGACTAAAAATTGTCCTATAAAAAACAAAGACATCATAAGTAAAACAAGCTCTATATTGTGAAATTGTTTAGATAAAAGCCACCATGCAAAACATACTCCTAAGGCCGTTCCTATGATGCGTTGAATTTGTTTAATCCATATAGAGTTTAAAGTTACGCCTTGCATAATAGCTGTGCAAGAAATGGCTATCCAATAACTTCTTTCAAGTTCTAAAAAAGTTCCTATAAATATAGAAAAAGCCACAAAAGAACCCATGATCAAAGAATCCACAAAAACTGCATCAAAACCTATGTATTCTCTAGGTGGAATTTCGCTAGGTAAAGCATTTTTAAATCCATAAATCACAACGATAGAATATAACAAAGCCATTAAATTGGCTACCATTGCCCCAAGAAAAACAAGACCCACTAAAAAGATAAAATCCTTAGCTTCAAAAGGAGAATAAGCTCCTAAAACACAAGAAAATACAAAGAAAAAATATCCAGGTGCACCAATGTTATAATATCTAATTAAAATAGAACTTCCCATGGCCATAATTCCTATAGGGATGAAGGCAAAAATTGCAGGCAAAAAATGGGTTAAAATTCCTAAGAAAAAACTAGAAACTATGCCAAAAGAACAGCACATCACAACAGCCATTCTATGATATAAAGGAGTGTTTGGAACATATAAAAAAGATAAAGCTCCTATCATGGCAATGAGTCCATAGTTTAATTTTCCAAAAAATACACTAAGCCCTAAAACTATACCCACACCTAAAGCCGCAAAAAAAGGCATTTGCCAAACTTGTTCGCTTGAATTTAGTTTAGCAATTTCTTTAAAGTGTTGCTTTAGTATTTCTATTTTATTCACTCTCGAATTTGTCCTTCCCCACTGATTATATATTTATAAGTGCAAATATCTTCAATCCCCATAGGACCTCTTGCATGCAATTTGCTGGTTGAAATTCCAACTTCTCCACCAAAGCCAAATTCTCCTCCATCGCTAAAACGCGTTGAAGCATTACCATAAATACAAGATGAGTTTATAAGGCGTTGAAATTTAGCGATATTTGAAGCATTATTTGAGATAATGGTTTCAGAATGCAAGGAGCTGTGTTTATTGATATGTTCTATAGCTTCATTGCAATCTTTTACTAATTTTACACTTAAAGCAAAATCAAGCCATTCTGTATCAAAGGTATTTTCATTTGCTTTAAAAACTTCTAAATTTGAGTTGTTAAAATAAGCCAAAGCATTTTCATGGGCGTGAATTTTTACCTTAAATTTTTCAAATTCAGGGATTAAAAGACTTATAAAATTTTTAGCAATTTTTTCATGGATTAAAAGCGTTTCTAAAGCGTTGCAAACACTTACTCTTTGACACTTTGCATTAAGGATTATTTTTAAAGCCATATCTAAGTTAGCACTTTGATCTACAAAAGCATGGCACAAGCCTTTATCTTGCTTAATGAGAGGAATTTTAGTATTGTTTGCAATTTCTTGTATCATGTTTGAACTTCCGCGAGGTATGATCACATCGATTAAATCATCAAAAGCTAGAATTTGCAAGATCTCATCTCTTTGGGTAAACATAGCAAAACAATCTTGCAAATCAAATTCCTTAAGTACTTTATTAACAAGAGTAAATATAGCCTCATTTGTAAATTTTGCTTCACTTCCACCTTTAAATACACAAGCATTAGAACTTTTTATCATTAAAGCTATGATTTCAGCACTAAGACTAGGCCTTGCTTCATAAATAACACAAATGAGTCCTAAAGGAATACTCATCTTTTGTATGCTCAAACCCGCATAATTTTTCCAGCCTTTAGAAATTTTGCCTATAGGATCTTCGATGTAAGCGATTTTTTCTAGGCCTTCGCAAAGAGCTAAAATACGTTTTTCATCTAACAAAAGCCTATCTTTCATTGCTCCGCTTTTTGTGAAATTTGCCATATCTTTTTTATTTGCTTCTAGGATAATTTTGAAATTTTCTCTTAAAATTTGAGCTAATTTTAGAATAATTTTTTCTTTATCTTTGGGTGTTAAGTTAAGTAGTTTTTGAGAATTTTTCTTAATATTTTCAAGCAAATTTCGCATTTTTAATCCTTTATTTACAAAAAACTTGATAAATTATACAAAAAAATTTAGAATTGAAAGGTAAATATAAATGAAAAAAATAGATTTAATTGTAGTAGGTGCAGGTCCAACAGGGATAGGCTGTGCAGTTGAAGCCAAGCTTAAAAACAAAGAAGTTTTGATACTAGAAAAATCAAATAACATTTGTCAAACTTTAATGCAATTTTATAAGGATGGCAAAAGAGTAGATAAAGCTTATAAGGGATGCGAAGGAACCAATCACGGACATGTTCCTTTTGAAGATGGCACCAAAGAAAGCACTATAGAAACTTTTCAAAACGCTTTAAAAGAGCACAATATAGAAGTTGAATTTGGTTCTGAAGTTGAGAGCGTTAAAAATGAAAATGGAGTTTTTTTAGTAAGTACAGCTAAAGGTGTTTATGAGTGTAAAAACATTATTGTTGCTATAGGTAGAATGGGTAAGCCTAATAAACCTGATTACAAACTTCCTATGACTTTAACAAAAATCATTAATTTTAATGCCAATTCAGTTTTGGGAAATGAAAAAATTCTTGTTGTAGGTGGCGGAAATTCAGCAGCAGAATACGCTGTGGATTTGGCAAATTCAAATCAAGTTAGCCTTTGTTATCGTAAAAAAGAATTTACAAGATTAAATGATATAAATCTTAAAGATATTCATGAAGCTGGAAATTCGGGTAAGGTAGAGTTAAAACTAGGAATTGACATTAATGAAGTAGAAGATGATAATGGCAAAGCTAAAGTAAATTTTACCGATGGTACAAGCGATATTTATGATAGAATCATTTATGCTATTGGTGGTTCTACTCCACTTGATTTTTTACAAAAATGTGGGATTAATGTTGATGATAAAGGCGTGCCTTTAATGGATGAAAACAAACAAAGCAATGTTAAAGGCATCTTTGTAGCAGGAGATATTGCTACTAAAAATGGAGCAAGTATAGTTACAGGGTTAAATGACGCTGTGAAAATTCTTTCTGTGCTTTAAAATTTAGCCTTTGGGCTAAATTTTTATTTTAGTTTAATCTAGAAAATTCATATGCAAAATAAAATAAATATTAATAAACTTATTGCGAAATTACTTTATTTAAATTCTTACATACTAGGACTTTTGGCATTATATTAGCGGTTTAAAATATTTTTAATTTTAAATATTTTAAGGATTATTATGTCAAGTATTTTTAGCACCTTAAGCCCTTTTAGGCTTTTTGTAAAATGTGCCGTGCCAAATGTTATAAGTATGGCTTTTATTTCTTTTTATTATATAGTTGATGGAATTTTTGTTGGAAAATATCTAGGAAGCGATGCTTTAGCGGCACTAGCCTTGATTATTCCCTTTATCATGATGTCTTTTGCTTTGGCTGATATGATAGCCATAGGATCAGCAGTGCAAATTTCTATGCATTTAGGTTTAGGCAAGAAGAATTTAGCTAGAAAGATATTTAGCTCAAGTATGTTGATTATCTTTATAATCTCTTGTTTTATCGGAATTTTGGAGTATTTTTTAGGACCTGTTTTGATTGATTGTTTAAATGTTAGCGATGAGATTAAAACGATGGCTAAAGAATGTATGTTTGTTTTTGCTTTGTTTGCACCCTTTACTATGCTTTCTTTTGCTTTGGATAATTATTTAAGAATTTGCGGAAAAACTGCTTATAGTATGGTAATGAATGTGATTATAGCATTAAGCAATATAGTGCTTGATTATATTTTTATAGTCGAGTTGGGTTGGGGCTTATTTTCAGCTGCTCTTGCAACTTGTTTGGGACTTGTTTTAGGTGGTATTTTTGGAATTTTTCCTTTCTTGTTTCAAAATTTAGAGCTTAAAATTTCGAGCCTATATATGAATTTAAAAATTTTTAAAAATATTCTTTATAACGGAAGCAGTGAATTTTTTGGCAATATTTCAGGATCTTTATATAGTATTTTTGCAAATTTTGTTTTATTAAAAATTTCTGATACTCAAGCCGTGGCAGCCTTTTCTATAGTTTTATATATTGATAGTTTTATTATACTGCTTATTATTGCTATGGGTGATGCAATGCAGCCTGCGCTTAGTTACAACTATGCTAAAAAAGATTTTTCAAGAATCAAAGCTATTGTAAAAGTGGTATTTTTTGCTGGGGGATTTTTATCTTTATTTTCTATAGTATTAATATTGATATTTGGAGAAAATTTAATCACGCTTTTTACAAAAGAAAACAATCAAGAATTTAAAACTTTTGCTTATACAGCTTTGATGCTTTTTGCTTTTAATTATTTTTTTGCATGGTTTAATGTTCTAAGTGGTTCTTTTTTGACAGCCTTTAATAAGGCAAGCTTTTCCTTGGTTTTAAGTTTGGCGCAAAATTTATTTATACCTTTGTTTTTTCTTTTGCTTTTATCTTATTTTATAGGTTTAAATGGAGTATGGCTAAGTCCATTTTTTGCTGAATTTTGTGTTTTGATTTTAGCTTGGATTTTTCTTAAAAGAATTTTTAAAGATCTATCTTTATAGGAGATAGATCTTTTTTAAATTTTATCAAAGGAGCTTTTTTATAATTTTTAGAATTTATATCCTATACCAGTTAGGACAATTTGATAGGTTTCATCATAAAATCCTATATCACTATTTCTTTTTTCTATGCCATAATTTGCAAAACCATAAAGTCCGTTATAACCCAAAAATTGATTTTTAACAACTTTTAGATTAAGCTTAACTATATTACCATCTTGTTTTTTGTGGAAGATAGGATCAGTTCCTACTGCTTCATATTTACTAAGATTTAAATTTGGAGTGAAGATGTAATCATTAGCAAAAGCCAAATTTGTCCCTATGCTAAAACCATATCTTGAATAGCTTTGAGCTTTTCCGTCTGCATCATTGTAATCATAATTTAACCCTAGGTTTAATAAGCTATAATTATAGTTTAATTCAAATTCGTGATAATACCCCTCCCTTTTTAAAGAGCTTTGTGCGATAGTGTCTTTATCATATTTGTTTTTGCTAAATAAATATGAAGTGGTAAATTTCCCAAAATCACTTTCATAAAGTTGAGAGATTTTAAAACCATATCTATCAACATCAGTTTCTTCTCTATTTCCTATTGCATAAGGATTTGCATAAGCTTTTTCTCTTAAAGAGGAAATCACAGAAAAAGAAGTGCTAAAACGCTCTAAATAAGCTCTTTCGTAGCCTAAAGCTATACCGCTGATATCTCTTCCATTGTAGTTTTTAATAAAAATTCTATCATTATCTATAAGATTACCATAGTAAAGTTCTGCACCGATAAAAGGAATGAAAGAGGAGTCTGAATTATCAGCATTGTGACTGCTTAGATAATCACTGTTTGCCAAGGTTGAAATATTACTTTTAATATCCCTTGCACCCACACCTATGCTTAAATTTCCACTAAAACCTTCTTGAAATTCTACAGCCGTAGCTGATTGGGTTAAAATGGAGGCTAAAACACAGGAAAATAAATATTTTTTCAAATGTTCTCCTTGAAATGTTTGTTGTTTGTAATTAAATTACATTTATAATTGTAACTAATATTACATTAAATATTTATAAAAAAATTAAGTTTTATAATTTAAGTTTTTTTAGATAGAATTTTTAGAATTAATTTATATTTATAAGGAAATTTAGTGCAGCAAGAGTATTATGACTTGGATTTAGAACGAGCTATTTTAAGCAGTTGTATCATGAGTGAAGAAGCTTATGCTAGTATAGCAGGCGATATTAGCCCAAAAGATTTTAGTCTTAAAGCTCACCAAGATATTTTTAAAGCGGTTATAGCTTGTAGCAATAACAAAGAGCCTATTTCTGTAAGTTTTTTAAGAAAACATAAAAAAATAGATGAGCAAATTTTAGCAGAAATTCTTGCCACTCCTTCTATGATAGATTTGCCTGCTTATGTAAATGAACTTCGCGAAAAGTCTGTAAAAAGACAGCTCTTGAGTTTTGCGCATCTTTTGCCAACTCGTATCAATGAAGATCGTGCTGTAAGTGAAATCGCAGATGAAATTGGTAAAGAAATTTTTAGCATTACAAATCGTGTGAATTCTAGAGATATTAAAGATGTTGATATGGTAATATCAGAACTTTTTGAAGAATTTAAAAAGCAAAAAACTTTAGAAAATAAAGGTATTATAGGGCTTGATACAGGTTTTGAAGGTCTAAATAAAATGACAAAAGGCTTTAAAGGGGGTGAACTTATAATAATCGCCGCGCGTCCAGGTATGGGAAAGACAACTCTTTGTTTAAATTTCATTGACAAGATTTTAAGACAAAAAAAAGGCGTGGCTTTGTTTTCTCTTGAAATGCCTGCAACTCAAATCATGCAAAGAATGCTATCTTCTAAAACTTCTATTCCTTTGCAAAAAATTTTAACTGCAGATTTAAATGATGATGAATGGGAGCGTTTAGGAGATGCTTGTAATGATTATAGTCAAAAGAAATTATATATTTACGATAGTGGTTATGCAACTATTGCTGATGTAAGGGCTATTTTAAGGCGTTTAAAATCTCAAGATGAAAGTATAGGACTTTGTGTGATTGACTATATAGGGCTTATGATGAGTAATTCAAATTTTAATGATAGACATTTGCAAGTTAGTGAAATTTCAAGAGGACTTAAGCTTTTGGCTAGGGAGCTTGATATGCCTATTATCGCACTTTCACAACTTAATCGTGGCTTAGAGCAAAGGGCAAATAAGCGTCCTTTGATGAGTGATTTGCGAGAAAGTGGAGCTATAGAGCAAGATGCGGATGCTATTTTGTTTGTATATCGCGATGAGGTTTATAGAGAACAAGAAGAAAAAGAAAGAGAGAATAAAGCTAAAGCTGAAGGCAAAGCTTATCAAAGGCTTTTTATACCAAATCCTATGCAAGAAAATGCTGAAATTATTGTTGGAAAAAATAGAAATGGACCTGTTGGAACTATAGAAGTTGTATTTTTAAAAGAAAAATCTTGTTTTGTAGATAAACCTATAGGCTATGAAACTACTGAATTTACAGGCTAGCTTTAATAAAATAAGTTTTTAATATTTTAAAGTTATTTTTTACGACACAACCTGTCGCAAGGGTGTTTTATACTTTCTTTGTTATTTTAAAACAAGGAGAGAAAATGTTAAACAAATCGCATTTGGTAGTATAGCTCTTACAGCTACAGGATATGGCATAAAAAAATTATACGAAAAATTATCCAAGCCAGAAAGAAAATTTGATACACATGCTATTGTTCCAAGCTGTAAGGATGTAATCAATACCGAAGAATACAAACTCAAAAGAGAGCTTGAAATCGAACAAAAGAAAAATCAAATTCAAGAATTTCTTTGCGAATGCATGGAGTGTTATAGCGGCTTTTCAAAATATTTTAATTCTAAGGAATTTTTAGAATTTGAGCAAAATTTTACCTCTAAAAATAATCATAAAACAGAATTTCTTTTGTCGTCTTATAAAGATCAAATGATAAAAGTGATCGACCATGCTAAAAAATTTGAATGCTTAAGTGCTTTTTTGGAAACACAAAGCGAAAAAAATGACTTAGCGGTTGTAAAAATGATAAGCGAAAGCATGGAGAGAAAAACACAGAGATTTTATCTGCAAACAAAATTTCAAACTTTTCCTCAGTATATTTTTCCTTCTGTGTGGAGTTCTCCTATGTGGAATAAACAATGGGAATAATGCTTGGAATTTTAAGCCTTATAGCTGGCTTTGTTGCCATAGTGTTGATGTGTAGTTTGTATTTTATAGCGTTTATGGTTTTTGTTGGCATAGCGATACTTATTTTTCTTTCTATGCAACCTTATCCTTATAATATAATATTTTGTGCTATATATTTAATCACAATTTTAGCG
Organism: Campylobacter sp. CFSAN093241; assembly: GCF_012889595.1. NCBI lineage: Bacteria > Pseudomonadati > Campylobacterota > Epsilonproteobacteria > Campylobacterales > Campylobacteraceae > Campylobacter > Campylobacter sp. CFSAN093241. The sequence goes on from NZ_CP040612.1 coordinate 536,457, forward strand.
CTAGTGCTATGGCGTAAAACTTAAAAATTTCACTTCTCCCTTGACTGGGGGGAGGGATTTGATAAAATACAAAGTTAAAAATTTTAAAAACAAGGAGAAAATATGGCCTACAGATATGATAAAGATTTAGAATTCTTAAAAGAATTAAGCAGTCCAGAACTCGATGAGCTTGTAAAAATTTTAACCCATGATAAAGACGGGAAAGTTCGTTTTACTGAAGAGTTAACCAATAATGATCTTTATAAAAAACATTATCCAGATCATAAAGAATATATCGAACTCATTTTAGAAGAATTTCAAAAATTTGGAGGAAATAGTATTCTTAATATATTTCGAGGTGGTGGAGTTTTATATAATGAAATTCTACGCGATGTTGCAAAAAAATTTGATGTAAAATTTGATGAAAATGAAAGCACAAACTCCATAGAAACATCACTTTTATGCAAATTAATAGAAGAAGAGTTAAAAAATTCTCAAGATGAAAATACATTAAGAGAACTTGTAAATATTTTCGAACTTGGCATTTCTAATATTAATAAACAAACAGTTGTAATGGGATTGCAATCTCTTATTAAAATAGGTGGATTTAAAAGCTATCAAATTGCAGTAATAGTTGCAAATCAAGTTATGAAGTTTTACTAGGAAGAGGTTTATCTCTTGTGGCAAATGCAACACTTACAAGAGCTTTAAGTCTTTTTTCTGGTCCGGTAGGTTGGACAATTATGACCACATGGACTGCATTGGATTTAGCTAGCCCAGCCTATAGGGTTACTATACCAGCAGTACTTCAAATTATAATTTTAAGACTAAAACACAATACAAAAAACTAAACACAAGGAAATGCATTAATGGAAAATATTTGCCAATTTATCATAGAAAATATTGATAAAAATTCATTAAATACAAAAAAAATAAAACTTGTTTTCAATATGCAAGAGCAAGAAATTACAACAATTTCGAAGATATTTAAGGTATCTTCGGAACACATTATTGCTTTTTATGATACCTCAACATCCTTTAATTATTTTAGCAAAACTACCGGAATATGTTTTACTGGCAAAGAAGTTATCTTTAAAAGAAAAGAAGATGAAGTTTTAATGAAAATCAACTATGAAGATTTCAAAGAGGCAAATAAATCCTTACCTGAAAAAACAACAACTCTTCAAGACATCAAATTTCCCATATCTTTTCATAATCTTGGAACATCTTATCTTTCATTTGATGATTTCAAAAAGAAAAACTACATAGAAGAAAATGATGAGCTTATAATAAATTTTTTACACATCTTAACTTCAAAAAATAACATAGAAAGTTTTAAAAATGAAAGTATGTTTCCACAAGCCTTAGAAAAAACAAACGAAAGTATTAAAGAAAACTATATAAAAGTTATCATTAAAATAATATTAGATCAATACGGTTTTTTAGATGAAAAAAGATCAATTAAAATTTTTGCTCTAATGAATAAAATTAATGTTGCTTCAGAAACAAGGTATAAAATACAAGATTTTTTACATAATAAACATTCTAGTTTTGAAGATTTGCTAAACATCATAAAACAAGAATCTAGATTTATGCAATTCAAATATATTTTAATTTCACTAATAAAAGACTTAATTGATATAGATTTTGAAGATAATAAAATTTATAATTTTTTGTATGAAAACAAAGACATTTTTAAAATCAAAGACCTTAAAGAAATCTATTAGATAAAAGAAATCATTAAAAAAGAATATCAAATAATATTAGACGATAATAAAGAAATTCAGCAAATTTTTAACTTTATATCCGAAACAGCTACAAAAAATAATATATCATTAAACGGTTTATATCTTTCAGGAATGACAATTGGCATGTCTGTATCAATTATGGAGTTACTAGGATTTGGGGAATTAATAAAATTACCACTAATCGATTCTTCAAAAAAATATCACAATAAAAACAAACAACAATTACGTCTTTTTATTATTCAAGAAATTCTCAAAGAAAATCAAAAAACAATTACCCAAATTATTGATATCATCAATAATTTAATTGAGCAATGTAATACAAATACACAAAATTTACAAGAATTAATAAAATTATTAAAATTGGCTTCAAAAAATAATGAAACTTTTAAAGAAAGGGAAAAACTTTTATATTGCCCAGAAATGCTTTCATTGATAACAATAAATAATCATCTAAAAGAAGATGATATTCAATTTATAGAACAATACTATACCTATAATCAAAATACTCATGAGTATGAGCGCAATGACAATCTTTCTTCGTCGGATTTAGAAAAACTTTCAAATTTTTTTAAATTAAAAAATCTATAAGGATAATTTTATGGATAAAATACAAGAAAACACCAAAATAGAAAAGGCTATATTAGCCGAAAAACAACAAATCTTTTTAATACAAAATAAATTATCCGAAATTGAAAAAAATATCAAAGAATAATGTTTAACCATAGAACAGATTCAAAATAGTATCACAGAAAAAAATCAAAATTTGAGCAATATAGAATATAAGGAAAATCAATCAATCGATTCATTGGAAAATTTTTTTAACACTTATAGCAATTGGGAAACATATTGTCAAAAAATTGAAAAATATTTAAACTGAAAAAAATAAACTCAAATGAAGATTCTTTAAAATTTTTGATCACTTATTCAAATTTATCAGATGTTAAAAAAAGAATTGAAGATGAATTTACCCATAGAAATGTAGAGTGCGATAAGTATGATTATTTAATAGCAATAACATGTGGAGCAATAGCTGGCATTATGGACATTTTTTTAGTTGGAAATCCTAAAGATAGCTATCTAGGAAAAAAGGTAGATAAGACGGTAGAAAAAATGACTCAAAAATTTGCACAATTATGTGGTTGGGATAAGCAAAAAGCATTAGACAAAAACAAAGATTTAACTAAAAGTGCTATAGCGTTTTTGGAAAACAAATTTAAAATTAATTATGATCAAACTACTACAAATGGAAGAAATGGAACAAATGGAAAAGTAGATAATTTAAGTATGAAAAATCATCATTTAAAAAGCATAGGTCACTCTCCAGATATTTTCGGGTTATTTGTATCTATAGTAAATCAATTTACCAATACTTCAACTTTTGTCAGCAACGGAAAAATCATAACCATAGATACAAATACTTTTGAATTACAAGGGGGAAATTTTATTGCTAAAATATTTTGTGGATTTTTTAATTGGTTTGGACATTTAGCATCTGATTGGTGTGGATCTAGTGGAGGCAAGGAAAGAGGTGCAGGCATTCCTATGCCTTTTTATAATTTATTTTTACTTTGTGATTTTGGAAATTTTGGACAACATAGACAAACACTAGCACAAATTGCAACCCAAGTTTTTGAACAAGGATATGATCTTAGGCATGGAGTTACTATGTCTATTCCTGTTATGATTAATGAAATGCTAATTCGTTTTATGTATATAATAAAAGCTAAATTTTACCACAAAAAAGAATGGAAAGAATGTATACCAAAAGATGACATACCTGAATTAAATAAAATGCTTTTAATAGGATCTGGTACTTTTTTATTAATTGATACTGGTGGTGCATGGATAAAAAGTAAAAATCCTATAACAAATCCGGTAGTTTTCCTTTCTGAAATCAATTTAATTAATGTTATAAGATTTAGCACTTTAATTCTTAAAGAAATTTATATATTATATAATAATGGAAAAATAGATAATAAAAAATTAGAAAAATATCTAGATGACACTTGTAAAATTTTATTAATTGAAGCTCATAATAAATCTAAGCTTTTTAAAGAAATCCTAAAATAAGGCAAAGCATGAACCACCTTTTAATCCTTTATAATCCCTACTATCAAGAAGATGTCATCAAGCAACATTTAAGCATTTTACAAGAAAAATCCCAAGTTGCCTTTGGCAAAATCAAATCAAAACTCAACGATCAAGAAAAGCAAAGTTCCTTAGAAGAAATTTACCAAAGTACAAATGAAGAAAATTTCTTGCAACTCTTTTTAAGCGATTATGCTAATTTATTTGTCGCTAAGGTGGTAAAAATTTCTAAAAATGTTGATGAAAGTTTGATTCCTAGTTATTATAAAGAAAAAAATTTAGAAGTGGAAGACTTTTTTATTATTAGTGATTTAAGAGAATTGGTCAGGGAAGATTTTAGTCGTTTAAGAGATAAATTTTTAGCCAATTTCATCACACCAAACGATCACACCTATGCTATCTATGGCAATAATTACACCTATCCTTTGCCTGTGAGATTAAAAGAAGAGTGTTCTTATTTTTTAGGAGATGAAAAGCATTATCTAAGTGTGTATAAAAGCAAAGAATACCTAGCCATGTAAGAAAATTTCATACGCTTTGTTTTTGGCAAAAGGATTTTTTATCTCTTACACTCTGATAGCATAAGCAATATCATTCATGCAGAATTAGAGCTTTTGCAAAGCGAAAACGATCTTTTAAATGATTTTACAAGTATTATAGTCAAATACTCTAAAACCTTAGAATATGAAATTTACGCTTTTGCCAAAAAAGTTCTTTTAAAAGCTTGTATGAAAGATCCTAGCCTTTATGATTTAGCTTATAATGTCCAAGGCAAATCTTTTATACTTAAAGATTTTTTTACCCAAAAACCCAATCTTGGAAGTATTAAATTTCTACTCAGACATGAAAATATCCAATGTCATTTAGGAAAAAGTTTAACTCAATTTATCAATTATCCTTTTTCAAAAAGTCTTACTATCATTCAAGAAATCCGTAATGAAGCCGTTCATGCGAAAGCCCCAAGTTTAAATGAAGTCAAAAAACTTAGAAATGAAATTTTAGGCATAGAAGGCGTAAGTTTGTTAAAAAGCATTTTAACTCACAAGGAAATTTCATGAAAGAATACGACAAATTAAGTATACGCTTGGTGCAGATTTTATCAAAATTTAACAATGGAGAAAGTCTAAGCGCCCAAGAGCTTGCACAAGAGTTTAATGTCGATACAAGAACCATACAAAGGGATCTTAACGAAAGACTTGCTTTTATGCCTATTAAAAAAGAAAATGGAAGATATGTTTTAGAAAGCTTTGCTTTGGGAAAATTAAGCTTTAAAGATATACAAAATTTCGCCACCTTAAGTGGCATTGCTGAGCTTTATCCAAAACTCGATCAAGGCTTTATAGTTGATCTTTTAAGCCATAGGGTAAATAAAGTTTTGATGGTAAAAAATGAAGGTTTTCAAAAGGTGGATTATGAGCTTTTTAAAGATCTTAGTGTGGCTATACTCAAACACAATGTATTAAATTTTTTCTATAAGGACAAAGAACGCCAAATCAAACCTTACAAACTCGTAAATTACAAGGGAATTTGGTATCTTTTAGGAGATGAAAACGATAAATTAAAACATTTTAATTTAGATAAAATTTCAAAACTTCACACTAAAAATGAAAATTTTATCCCCGATGAAAAACTTGAGGAACAAATCCAAAATGATCCTAATATCTGGCTTGGAGAAAGCAAAGAAGTGATTTTAAAGCTTGATAAAAATGCTAAGGAATATTTTTTTAGAAAAGAAATACTAAGCAATTATCAAATCATTGATAAAGATGAAACAAGCTATACTTTAAGCACTCAAGTTTCCTATGAAGATGAAATTTTACATTTGGTTAAACAGTGGATTCCTTATATAAAAATTCTAGCTCCTATAGAACTGAAAATACGGCTAGAAGATATTTTAAAAAGTTATTTAAACAATCTATCTAAATAAAATTTATTTTAAATCCTTAACTGGTTGCGAAGGGGAGATTTGAACTCCCGACCTTCGGGTTATGAGCCCGACGAGCTAACCACTGCTCTACTTCGCGGCATATAAGATCTTTGAAATATAAAATTAAGAAGTGGATGGGGTAAAGGGATTCGAACCCCTGAATGACAGGACCAAAACCTGTTGCCTTACCGCTTGGCGATACCCCAATAAATATTTTTTAAAAGTGTGATTATAATGAATTTTAATTTATTTGTCAAGCAATTTAAGTTATAATTTTAAAAATTTTAAGGAAATAAAAATGAAATTTGTTAGCGTAGAACAAGCGATTAAGGATTTACAAGCAGGAAAAATGCTTGTTATGGTAGATGCAGAAGATAGAGAAAATGAAGGCGATTTAATCTTTCCTGCGCAATTTAGCACTCAAGAAAAAGTAAATTTCATGATAAAAGAAGCTCGTGGTGTGGTTTGTGTAGCCTTAGATGAAACTTTGGCAAAAAAATTTGAACTTCCTTTAATGGTGCCTAAAAATACTTCAAACCACGAAACTGCTTTTACTATAACCGTAGATGCAAAAGATGCTACAACGGGAGTTAGCGCCTATGAAAGAAATATGACTATACAAATTTTTGCCGATGATAATGCTAAAGCGAGTGATTTTGTAAGACCAGGACATATCAATCCTTTAATCGCAAAAAAAGGTGGGGTTTTAGAACGCACAGGTCATACAGAAGGCACGGTTGATCTTTGTAAATTAGCAGGATTAAAAGGTGCTTGTGTGATTTGTGAAATTGTAAAAGATAATGGAGATATGGCAAGAAGAGAAGATCTAGAAATTTTTTGCCAAAAACATGATTTAAATATGATAGCCGTAAGCGATCTTATAGAATATCGCCTAAAACATGAAAGCCTTATTAAGCTTGAAGAAAAAAGTCAAAGTGTTTTAGCAGGCTTTAAAGCAGAAAAATTTATCTTTAGTGATCATAATCAAACCCAACACATAGCTTTTTGCTTTAAAGATATCAAAAAATGTGAAAATGTTAAATTTCATATCAGTGGTAGTGATTTTGAGCTTTTAACTTCAGATAAATTTTCAAAACTTTTAGAGCAAATCAAATTTCTTAGTGAAAATGGTGGCGTTATAGTTTTCATGCAAGGAGAAAAATCCAGTACTACTCAATACAAAAACTATGGTATAGGAGCACAGATTTTAAGATATTTTGGTATAGAAGAAATTAAACTTTTATCTCAAAGTTGTGATAAAGACTATATAGGTTTAGAAGGTTTTGGTTTAAATCTTAAAGCTTGTAATTTTAACTAAAAAGGAAAAAAATGACTTTAAAAGAACAAATTTTAAACGATATCAAAGAGGCAATGAAACAAAAAGATGATTTTAAAAGAGATAGTTTAAGAACTCTAAATGCAGCTTTTAAGCAAATAGAAGTGGATGAAAGAATAGAGTTGGATAATGAAAGAATTTATAAAATCATTGCAAGTGAAATCAAAAAACGCAAAGACGCAATCGAACTTTATCTTAAGGCAAATCGTGAAGATTTAGCACAAAAAGAACAAAATGAAATAAGTCTTTTTGAAATTTATCTGCCTAAACAACTAAGTGATGAGGAGTTAACTTTAGCCTTAAAACAACTTATAGAAGAATTGGGCGTAAGTTCACTAAAAGAACAAGGTTTGGTAATGAAAGAAGCTAAAATAAAATTAGGTGCGAGTGTTGATGGCAAAAGACTTAATTTAGCACTTAAAGAGCTTTTACAATAATTTTTTGGAGTGTTATTATGAAAGAGTTAAGCGGTTCGGCAATGATTTGCGAGGCTTTAAAAGAAGAAAATGTTAAAATTGTTTTTGGTTATCCTGGAGGCGCTGCGCTTAATATTTATGATGAAATTTACAATCAAAAGTATTTTAAACATATTTTAGTGCGTCATGAACAAGCGGCTTTGCATGCTGCTGATGCTTACGCAAGAATGAGCGGAGAAGTGGGCGTAGCTATAGTTACAAGCGGACCAGGTTTTACAAATACTATTACAGGTCTAGCTACGGCTTATAGCGATTCTATCCCTTTGGTGTTGATTTCAGGGCAGGTGGCAAATTCTCTTATTGGTACAGATGCTTTTCAAGAAATTGATGCAGTAGGCATTTCAAGACCTTGTGTAAAGCATAATTATTTAGTTACTTGTATAGAAGAGTTTCCACGCATTTTAAAAGAGGCTTTTTATATAGCAAGAAGTGGTAGACCTGGGCCTGTGCATATAGATGTGCCAAAAGACGTAAGTGCAACTTTGGGACTTTGGGAATACTCTAAAGAAATTTCCATGAAGACTTATAAGCCCGTTTATAAGGGTAACTCAAAGCAAATTAAAAAATTTGCAGAGCTTTTAAAAGAAGCAAAAAGACCTTTGTTTTACTTAGGTGGAGGTTGCATCAGTTCTAATGCAAGCGAGCAAATCAGAGAGCTTATAAAATTTACAAAAATTCCAGCAGTTGAAACTTTGATGGCGCTTGGAACTTTAAGAAGTGATGATGTTTTTAATCTTAAAATGGCAGGCATGCATGGAAGCTATGCTGCTAATATGGCTTTAAGTGAGTGTGATTTGCTTGTGAGTGTAGGAGCGAGATTTGATGATAGGATTACAGGAAAAACAAGTGAATTTGCTAAACATGCGACTATAGTTCATGTTGATATTGATCCTAGTTCTATTTCAAAGATTATCAATGCGCATTATCCTATAGTAGGAGATATTAAAGAAGTTCTTAAAGAGCTTTTAGAAGAGCTTAAAAAGGAAAATTTCAACACAACTTTTAAAGAATGGCATGAAACTTTAAAGCGTTATAATGAACTTTATCCGCTTTCTTATGAAGATAGCAATGAGATTTTAAAACCGCAATGGGTGATTGAAGAATGTGCGAAAATGGCTCCAGATGCAAGGATTATTACCGATGTGGGTCAGCATCAAATGTGGGTAGCGCAGTTTTATCCTTTTAATTATCCAAGACAACTTGCAACAAGTGGAGGGCAAGGAACTATGGGATATTCTTTACCTGCTGCTTTGGGTGCAAAGCTTGCTGTGGGTGAAGAAGTGGTGATTAATTTCGTAGGTGATGGATCGGTTTTAATGAATATCCAAGAGCTTATGACTGCTTATGAGTATGGTATAAAAGCTATAAATATTATTTTAAATAATGCCTTTTTAGGTATGGTAAGACAATGGCAAAGTATGTTTTATAAAGAGCATTTTTCACAAACTGATTTAAGCACTCAGCCTGATTTTATCAAAATTGCTCAAGGTTTTGGCTGTGAAGGTTATGAAATTTCAAGCAAAGAAGAATTCATTCAAGCTTTTAGCCAAGCTTTAAAAAGTGATAAAACCTCTCTTTTAAATGTAAAAATTGATCGCTTTGAAGATGTTTTACCTATGGTGCCTGCAGGAGGTGCGATTTATAATATGATTTTACCAAAGGCAAAGGATAGACAATGAGAAGGGTTTTATCGGTAATTGTTTTAAATGAGCATGGGGTTTTATCTCGTATAGTAGGACTTTTTTCAGGAAGAGGTTATAATATTGACTCGCTTACAGTAGCACCTTTGGAAAATAAAGAATTTTCTCGTATTAATATAGTCACTTCAGGAAATGAAAGAACTTTTGAGCAGATAGTCAAACAACTTCATAAGCTCATTCCTACTTATAAAGTGATAGAAAGTGAAGAATTTATTGACAAAGAAATGGCTTTGGTGAAAATTCCTTTAAATGAAAATTTAGGTGGACTTGATGCCGTTTTGAAAGCTTATAATGGTACTATTGCGAATAGCAATGAGAATTTTTTGTTTTTAATGGTTGCTGATGATGCAAATCGCATTGATAATTTTTTAAAAACAATTAAAAAATACAATCCTAGTGATATAGTTCGCAGTGGATCTGTTTTGATGGAGATTAAATGAAATTAAGTGAAATAGCAGAATTTTTAAGCTTGGAATATAAAGGAGAGGATATAGAAATCAGTGCTTTAAATTCTTTATTGAAAGCAAATTTTACAGAGCTTACTTATTGTGAGGGTGAGAAAAATACCAAAGATATACCTCACACAGGAGCTGCTGCTATTTTAGTATCTAAAGAATATGAAAATTTAGTACCTAAAGATACTAAAGCTTTGATTACTCAAAGTCCACATTTGAGTTTTGCTTTTTTAAGCAAGCTTTTTGCTAAACCTTTGATAAGCACAGCTAAAGAAAAAGTACAAAATATCGCAAAAAGCGCAAGAATCATGCCTAATGTTTATATAGGTGATAATGTAAATATCGGTGAAAATGTAATCATTATGGCAGGAGCTTATATAGGCGATAATGTCAGCATTGGTGATGAGAGTATTATCCATCCTAATGTAGTGATTTATAATGACACTAAAATCGGTAAAAAATGTCATTTGCTTGCTAATTGTGTAATAGGAAGCGATGGCTTTGGTTATGCGCACAATAAAAACGGCGAACATTATAAAATTTATCATAATGGCAATGTGATTTTAGAAGATTTTGTAGAAGTGGGGGCTTGTACAACTATAGATAGAGCAGTTTTTGATAGTACTATTATCAAAGCAGGTACTAAGGTAGATAATCTGGTTCAAATCGGACATAATTGCAATATAGGTCAAAATTGTATCATTGTGGCACAAACTGGAATTTCAGGTTCAAGTGAGTTAGGACGCAATGTTATTATGGGTGGTCAAAGTGCAACGAGTGGACATTTAAAAATAGGTGATTTTAGCACCATAGCTGCAAGAGGCGGTGTGAGTAAAAATTTAGAAGGTGGGCGTGTTTATGGTGGTTTTCCTATCATGCTTCAAAAAGATTGGCTAAAACTTCAAGCTAAGATTGCTATGAAGTTTAAGAAGGACTAGCTTTAAATTCTTTTTTTAGTCTTCTTACTTCAAAATAAAATTGTATATAGCCTCCCTTATACCAAGCTTTATTTGCTTGCATAAAAGCTAGTCCTAATTTATAAGTGAGGCTTTGTTTTTCTTTTAATGCTTCTTTATAATCTGGGTAATCTTCAAGCTTAGGAAGTTGGATTTTAGGATATTCTTTATGGGCGATTGTAAGGGCTATGAGGAGAAAAGGCATTTTAATATAGCCTAAAAGACTTTTTGAATTTTTTATCATGCAAGAGCCAAGTTTATAGGCAAGGTGATTGTGCATCCTGGCCTTGGCTGAATTAGCTTCTATAAGGGTGATTTTTGGCATAAAAAAATCAAGTTTTTTGCCTAATTTTTTAGCTAAAATTTCATTGCTTAATTTTTTTGAAATAAGCTCTTGTTCTAAATTTTCAAGTTCGAGTTTTTCTTTTTTGAAATGATGAGTATTGAGAGTATTTTGTAAAGTTTCGTTTTGCTTATTTAGTGTGTTAATCTTGGTATGAAGATGTGTAATTTGCTCTTGCAAAGGTTTTTGTTTGACACTATCCATTCTTTGACAATACTCTTCAATCAATTCTTTATAAAGCTCAAAAGGTGGAAGTATGTAGGTAAAATCATAAGTAATATCAATATTTTCTTTAGTTTCCAAACTTTGCAAGTCTATGTTTTTTTCGTAAAAATTCTCATCAGGCTTGACTAAGAAAAAATGAGCCAAACCTATATGGCTGATATTGTTTAAAATTTCAACATTTTTGTGTAGCCATATGCTACCTTCACTAAGTGCTTCATTGGTCTTATTAAAATATAAAAAACTTTCTTCATCAATAATGAAAAATTCCTCTAAAGTATGCAAATGATAGAAGTTTGAAGCTATACCTTTGATGATTTTTTGCTTTGTATTTTTTAGAATAAAGCTTGCGATATTATAGGGTTTAACTTCAAAAAAATTACAAATATAAATTCCTAAAATACCATATCCTGAGTAAGAATTTTGGAATTTTAAAACATTTTTTTCATCCAGTTTGTATATTTGTTCGTTTAGTAAAGAATTTTTAAGTTCCTTGCAGGATAAATTTTGATTAAAAAGTTCTTTAGGGGATTTTACAAGAAAATGGGGCATTTTAAAATGGGTTTGTAGATGTTTTTTGAAGATATGAAGATTGGCTATGATTTTTTCGCCAGTAATTCTCATTATAGAAGAAAGTTGATGAAAACAGTCTGTGGTAACAAAAAAGGGATTAAGTCCTTTTTCATTATAATATCTTTGCATGTCAATGCAATTAAAATTATATTGCTTGATTTTTTCTCTATTAAAATTATCAATGATTTTTATGTGTTTAGCCGTGTTTTCACTAGGCTCTAAGGGTAGGATGAGAAAAATTACTTTTGTATTTAAATTAGCCAGAGCCTTACATAAAAGCTCGAAATTTCTAGCCAAGATTTGAAAACAAAGCCCACTTCTAGCGAACATATCGTATTCATTGATATTAGTTTCTATAAGAATAGCTTCGGCATTTTTGAAAAGTTCTTGATTTTTAGGATGAGTGAGTTCGTAAAGTTTTTGAAGTCCATCACAGCCACCTAGGGCAAGATTATGAAATTCTAATCCCCCCCCCCCATTTTTCAATGCCATCTTTTAAGCCTTTTTGTAAGCCAATGTGAATGAGAGAATTGCTTCCACCAAGCAAAATGATATTTTTCATATTTAAATCCTTAAAATATAAAATAAAAGAGTGATTATATCAAAAAAAATAAAATTAGAAGGGTTTTTAAATCTAAAAAGCTAGAGTTGAAAAAGAGAGTTAAAGTTAAAAAGGTGGTATTTTTTGGCGGGGAGCTGACATTTATAAAATCAGCATCGCATCGCCATAAGAGTAAAAGCGATATTTTTCTTTTATGGCGAGTTCATAAAGTTTTAAACACTGTTCTCTACCGATAAAAGCTGAAACTAGCATGATAAGAGTAGATTTTGGTAAATGAAAATTGGTTAAAAGATGATTTTGTCTTATAGGTGGATTTTGCGGGTGTAAAAAAAGATCACAAAAACCATTTTTTGTTTTAGTTCTTGCATAATATTCTATGGTTCTTGTTACCGTTGTTCCTACGCCTAAAATAGCTTGTTTAGAATCTATAATTTCACATGCTCTCTTAGGAATATTAAAAAATTCGCTATGCATTTTATGCTCTTGTATATTTTCGCATTCCACGCTTTTAAAGGTTCCAGCTCCTACATGTAAGGTTAAATGATAAATTTCGTGTTTTTTTCTTAAATTTTCAAGCATAGTCTCACTAAAATGTAAACTTGCAGTCGGAGCAGCCACTGCGCCTAAATTTTTTGCAAAGATACTTTGATAATCTTTTAAATCGCTTTTTTCATCCTCTCTTTTAATATAAGGAGGCAAGGGTATATGTCCTATTTTGTCAAGTAGGTTGTAAAGATTTGAGGTGTCTAAGGTTTTATCATTTTGAAAAAATTGAACTTTTCGAAGACCATCATTTAAAAGTTCTACAACGCGCGCTTTTAAATCCTCTTTAAAATATAAGATTTCATCTTTTTTAACACGCCCTTTAATTTGAGCTAGAAAAAGTGGATTGTGAGAATTTAAAAAAGGTTGATGTAAGAAAAGCTCTATTTTTCCTCCACTTGCTTTATTACCATAAATTCTTGCTTTAATAACTTTGGTATCATTGAAAAAAATCGCGCAGTTGGGTAAAAAGTCTTGTAAATTTTTAAAAGTAGTATGAAAAATTTCTTTGTTTTTGCGATCAAAAACCAAAAGCCTAGCATCTTCTTTTGGATTTGTAGGATAGTTGGCTATGAGTTCATTAGCTAGAGTGTAATTATAGCTTGAAAGAAGTAAGTCTTTATTCATCACTTTCTTTATCTTTTGGGGCAGGATTTACCTTTTGAACAATTAAAATAGAAAGTCCATAAAGTCCGCAAAGTGGTCCTGCCATTAAAAATTGAGATAAAACATCAGGTGGAGTCATAAAGGCTGAAAAAACAAAAATAACTAAAACAGCTATGCGAAAATGGCGTTTTAAAAAACTATCATCTATAAGTCCGATTTTAGCAAAGAAAAAGGCAATTACAGGCATTTCAAAAGCTAAGCCAAAAGCCACAACAACTTTCGTAAAAAAATCTACATAAGTTCCTATGGTAATCACAGGATTAAAATCTTCATTTAAACCAAAATTAATTAAAAATTTAAAAGCCAAAGGCACTACAACAAAATAGCAAAAACAAGCCCCCAAGGCAAACATAATGCTTGCAAAGCTAACAAAAGGCACCACAAGGCGTTTTTCATTATCATAAAGTCCTGGAGCTACAAATTTCCAAAATTGCCAAAAAATTACAGGTAGAGAAAAGATAAAGGCTGCAAAAAAACTAACCTTCATTGCGGTAAATAAGGCTTCTTGTACTTCAATTACATTCACATGTTTGGCTACTTCGGGTAAAACAGCTATAAGTGGAGCTTTTAAAATATCTAAGATATAGCTTCGTAGAGCAAAACATACAATAAACATAACTACAATGCAAGCAACGCTTATAAAAAGGCGTTTTCTAAGTTCTATTAAATGAGGTTTTAATTCTTCAAACATTTATTTTTCCGTTTTTATCTTGTGTTTCTAATTTGCTAAGATTTGGTTTTTCTTCTGTATTTAAATTTTGTCCGCTAAGGTTATTTTTTACTTTATCATCTCTGCTATCAAAGGTTAAATCTACCTTTGTTTTATCTAAAATATCTCTCTTAAGGTCATCAAATTCTTCAAAGCTGAGTTTTTTGCGTATATTTTCATTAGTGCTTGAAAATTCATCTTTGTATTTCTTAGCTTCTTCTTTTAAGTCATTGATGCGTATTTCTTTTTCTATGCTTGATTTTGCATCATCTATGTTGCGTTTTACAGCCTTTAGAATTTTTGCTATTTGTACTATAGCTTCTGGAAGTTTATCAGGTCCTAAGACTAAAATCGCTATAACTAAAATAACTATAATTTCACCAAAACTCATTAATCATTACTCTTTGATTTGATATTTTAATAAATATTTTACTTAAAAAACTTAAATTTAAGATGAGAGATATAAAGCAAGTTCATCGCTAATGAGAAAATTAGGATTAAAATATCTTTTATTTTTGTAAAAAAGTTTTTTTTCTTTTAATAATATATTTATTTTGTTTTTTTGCCATTGATTGAGTTTTGTTTCATCAATCCCTACTATACTTCTAAGTCCTAAAAATAGGTGCTCTAAATTCAAGTCTTTGGAACTTAGTTGCTCTATAGATCTAAAAGTAGGATTTTCTATGTAATTTTTTAAATTTTTTGCTGTATAAAAACGCTTATTTTCATAAAATCCTACTGCACTTAATCCACAAGCTAGGTAGTTTTTTCCTTGCCAATAAGCAAGATTATGTTTGCAAATTTGGGCTTTGGTTTTTGAAAAATTACTGATTTCATATTGAAAAAAGTCAAGCTCTAGAAGTTGTTTGATGAAAAATTTCATTAAATTAGGAGCATTTTTTTTGAAATGTTCTTTTTTAGCAAAGGCTGTGTTTGATTCTATGGTTAAATTATAAGCACTAAGGTGTGTGATTAAATCCTTGATTTGTTTTAAGTGTAAGAGTTCAAATTCAAGCATTTTTTTATTGTCTAATTTCGTATCATAAATAAGATCTAAATTGATATTTTTAAAACCTACTTTATTTGCGTTTTCTAATGTTTTGATAATCATTTCTTGATTGTGAATTCTTCCAAGAAAGTGAAGTTTTTTAGGATGAAAACTTTGAACTCCAAAAGAAATGCGATTAACTCCTAGATTTTTCATATTTTTAAGCCAATTTAATGTTGCTGAGTTGGGATTAGCTTCGCATGAAATTTCTACATTTTTATCTAGTAAGGGATATAAAATTTTAAAAATATCTTCATAATTATACGCATTAACACAACTTGGTGTTCCTCCGCCTATGAATAAGGTTTTAATTTGATTTGATTGAATGTTAAATTGTTTTAATTGAAAAACAATATCTTCTTTTAAAGCCTTAAAATAGGCTTTTTCATAATCATTTTTTTTCAAACTTGTAAAAGCGCAATAATTACATTTGCTTTCACAAAATGGAATATGGATATAAAAATGCATAAAAACCCTAAAATATTTTATTAAATTTTTAATGTATTTTAATAAAAATTTGATTTGATTTAGGTTAAAATTATATCCTTGAGATTTAAGGAACAATATTGTGGAAAACGAGAAAAATTATAGACCAAATGTTGCAGCTATTGTTTTATCAAGTTCTTATCCTTTTGAGTGTAAGATTTTTATAGCTAGAAGAAGTGATATGGATAATATTTGGCAATTTCCACAAGGAGGTATTGATAAAGGTGAAAGTGTCAAAAACGCTTTATTTAGAGAACTAAAAGAAGAAATAGGCACTGATGAGGTTGAAATCATTGCCGAGTATCCAGAATGGTTGAGTTATGATTTTCCGAGTAAAATTGTTAAAAAAATGTATCCTTATGATGGGCAGATTCAAAAATATTTTTTAGTGCGTTTAAAACACGGTGTTACAATCAATATTAATACCAAGCATCCCGAATTTGATGATTATCAATTTGTGAGTGTTAAACAAATTTTTGAAATGATTAATCATTTCAAAAAAAATATTTATGTTAAAGTGATCAAATATTTTGAAAAGAAAGGTTATATCTAAAATGCTTATAGTTCAAAAATATGGTGGAACAAGCGTTGGAACACTTGAGCGTATCGAAGCAGTAGCCAATAGGGTTATCCAAAGTGCGCAACAGGGTAATCAACTTGTTGTTGTAGTATCTGCAATGAGTGGGGTGACAAATACTCTTATTGAGCAAGCTGAATATTTTAGTAAAACTCCTAATGGTAAAGATATGGATATGCTTTTAAGCAGCGGAGAGCGTGTAACAAGCG
This sequence comes from Campylobacter sp. CFSAN093241, assembly GCF_012889595.1. Classification (NCBI taxonomy): domain Bacteria; kingdom Pseudomonadati; phylum Campylobacterota; class Epsilonproteobacteria; order Campylobacterales; family Campylobacteraceae; genus Campylobacter; species Campylobacter sp. CFSAN093241. The sequence goes on from NZ_CP040612.1 coordinate 553,060, forward strand.
CTTTACTTTCTATCGCTTTAAATGAAAAGGGTTGTCCTGCTATATCATTTTCTGGGAGAAAAGCAGGAATTATTACAGATAGTGTTTTTACAAAGGCAAGAATTCATCATATTGATACAAAAGCGATAAAATCAGAACTTCAAAATGGTAAAATAGTCGTTATAGCAGGTTTTCAAGGTGTAGATGAGGAAGGTAATGTAACTACCTTAGGGCGTGGTGGAAGCGATTTAAGTGCTGTGGCGGTAGCAGGTGCTTTAAATGCGGATTTGTGTGAAATTTATACTGATGTTGATGGGGTTTATACAACAGATCCAAGAATTGAACCAAAGGCAAAGAAATTGGATAAAATTTCTTATGAAGAAATGCTTGAACTTGCAAGTTTAGGTGCAAAAGTTTTGCAAAATCGCTCTGTAGAACTTGCAAAAAAATTAAATGTTAATTTAGTAACTAGAAGTAGTTTTAACAATAACGAAGGAACAATGATAACAAAGGAAGATGGAATGGAACAAGCTTTAGTAAGTGGTATTGCTTTGGATAAAAATCAAGCAAGAGTGACTTTAAGAAATATAGAAGATAAGCCTGGAATCGCAGCTGAAATTTTTTCTGTTTTAGCAAATGAAAATATTAATGTAGATATGATTATACAAAATGTTGGAGTTGATGGTGCTACAAATTTGGGTTTTACGGTTCCTCAAAATGAACTTGAATTAGCCAAAAATGCTATGCAAAAAATTTTAAGCTCAAAAACAACTATAGAAAGTGATAGTGCTGTAGTAAAAGTTTCTATAGTCGGCGTAGGTATGAAATCACATTCAGGAGTGGCAAGTAAAGCTTTTAAAGCTTTAGCTGATGAGGGGATTAATATCGGTATGATTTCTACTAGTGAAATAAAAATTTCAATGATAGTTCATGAAAAATACGGAGAACTTGCAGTTAGAGCACTACATGAGTGCTACGGACTTGATAAATAAATGAGTGATTTTTTAAGTTTTACTCTTGAAAATATTCGCAATGGCGGAGCTTTTATGGCATGGTTGGAGTCGCGTCGTTTAGAATGGGCTCCTTTGATGGCTGCAAGACTTAAATATCTTTTAGAAGGACGCACTTTTGTATTAATGTGTGATGAACAAAGATCTTGGTATGAAGAGTATTTTTTAAAAAATATAAATTCAAAAGCCACTCGTCCCATGCTCCCTTTTGTGTCGTTAAATTCTTTATGTAAGAAGAAAGTACAAAGTTCAGAAGATATAGCTTTACTTAATGACTTGCTTGACATTTCTTTTCCTAATGGTTATGTATATTTTTATATAGGAAGTGCTTCTGATAATAAATCTTTAATCGCTAAATCAAGAGATGATAGTTTATTGTGGCTTTTTGATGAGCAGTTACAAGATAGTTTTTATTTAAATTCTAAAGATAAAGACTTGGATATCAAGCTTATTAGTTTATATCAACTTTTTGATGTAAGTTTGGATGCAATATTATTTTCCAAGGTGCAATTAGGATAAATATTTTGTTTATTAGTAAGATTATTATCAGTGAAGATTTTTTAGGTATTAAGGAAGAAATGATTAATAATTTTGGTATTAAAAAATTAAGATTTTTTATACCACAAAATGAATTTTTACTTGATGATGCAAGAGCGGTTGAAAAAGAAAGCTATATCGCAGAAACTGAAGAAAAAATTATTGTTTTAATGGCGGATTCTTATAGGATAGAAGCGCAAAATTTTTTACTTAAACTCCTTGAAGAACCTCCAAAAAATATTAAATTTCTTATTGTGATACCTTCTAAAAATTTACTTTTACCTACTATAAAATCACGTCTTATTTGTGAAAAAAGAAAAGTTGAAAAGGAAGTTAAAAAACTTGATTTAGATCTTAAAAGAATGGATTTAAGAATGCTTTTTGATTTTTTGCAAAAAAATGAAAATTTGGATAAAAATGAACTTATGGATCAAATCGCATTGCTTGCTAAAGAATGTGTGAAATATAAAGATTTTAACGCTGAAGAATTAGAGTTTTTTTATGAAAGTTATGAGCTTGCAAAATTAAATTCTAAAAGCGGGGTGCTTTTAGCTACTCTTTTATTAAATTACTATACAAAGAAATAAAATGAAATTTTTTAAAATCAATCCAAACACCGATTTTAATTTGCTTTGTTCTTTCATAAACCCTCATAAAATGGGACAAAAGATCATGAGTGAAAAAACAAAAATTCATTTTATTTTTATCAAAGATATTTCTACTCCTGCGGCAAATATTTTAAAACAAGATGCTTTAAGAGTAGGAGCTGAACTTATTACTCATAAAGAAGTAATTACTGCAAAAATCACTCATTCAAATGCGCTTTTAATGGCAAGTAAAGAGCAAATTCAAAAGCTTGTTGTCAAAGAAAAACTTCAAGATTTTGGACTTAAAAATTTGGCTCTTTTTTTGCAAAAAGATTTTTTAAAACCGAAAAAAGCCGAGCTTATGGCAGTGATTAATGTCAATGAAGACAGTTTTAATGCAAAAAGTCGTGTGAGTGAAGAAGACTTTGAAAAAAGGCTTAATGACTTTCTTGCTTTAAAGCCTGAATATATCGATATAGGTGCGGTAAGTTCAAGACCTGGGAGTGAGTATTGTGGCAAGGAAGAGGAATTTAAAAGACTGAAAAAAGTACTTGACTTAATTTATGAGAAAAATTATTACGAACAAGCAATTTTTAGTTTAGATAGTTTTGATGAATATTGTCTAGAATATGCTTTAAATAAGGGTTTTAAACTCATTAATGATATTACAAGTTTAAGAAATCTTAATCTAGCCAAACTTGCAAGTAAATATGGGGCAAAATATTGCTTAATGCACATGCAAAACAATCCAAATAACATGCAAGATAATCCTTTTTATGAAGATTTGCTTGATGAGATGACTTTGTTTTTTAAAGAAAAACTTGAGCTTTTAGAAAGTTTTGGAGTAAAAGAAAGTATTTTAGATGTAGGTATTGGTTTTGGAAAGAGTGCGGGGCATAATATGATTTTAATCAAACACTTAGAACATTTTTTGCAATTTAATAAACCTTTACTTATAGGTGCGAGTCGTAAAAGTGTGATTAATGCGTATTTTCAAAGCGAGATTAAAGATCGTTTAGCGGGAACTTTATATTTGCATTTAAAGGCTTTTGAAAATGGTGCTAGTATTATAAGAGTGCATGATTTATATGAGCATAAACAACTTTTTGCTTTAGCGCAGGCAATGGATAATATAGGAGTTTAGATGAAAAAAGAAGAGTATTTAGAAAAAGTTGCTTTAGCTAATTTGTGGATGAGGGCATATTATGAAAAAGATGAACCCTTGGCTAGCGATGAAGAATACGATGCTTTAATCAGAGAATTAAGAGTTTTTGAAGAACAAAATAAAGATGAAATTTCAAAAGACTCTCCAACGCAAAAAATAGCTCCTACTATACAAAGTGAGTTTAAAAAAATAGCTCATTTAAAGCGTATGTGGTCGATGGAAGATGTGTTTGATGAGAGTGAGCTTAGAGCTTGGGCAAAACGCGCAAAATGTGAAAAAAACTTTTTTATAGAGCCTAAATTTGATGGAGCGAGTTTAAATTTGCTTTATGAAAATGGTAAATTAGTAAGCGGCGCCACTAGGGGCGATGGCGAAGTGGGTGAGGATATAACGCTTAATGTTTTTGAGATAGAAAATATACCTAAAAATATAGCCTATAAAGAAAGGATAGAAATTCGTGGAGAAGTGGTGATTTTAAAAGATGATTTTGAGAAAATCAACGAAAAAAGAGCCCTTTTAAATCAAAGTTTATTTGCCAATCCACGCAATGCTGCAAGTGGGAGTTTAAGGCAGCTTGATACAAGCATCACTAAAGAAAGAAATTTGAAATTTTATCCTTGGGGAGTAGGGGAAAATACCTTAAATTTCACCAAACACAGCGAGGTGATGCAATTTATCAGAGAGCTTGGTTTTTTAAAGGATGATTTTGTAAGACTTTGCGCTAATTTAGACGAAGTTTTAAAAGCTTATGATGAGCTTTTAGCTCTAAGAGAAAAAAAACCTATGATGATGGATGGAATGGTGGTAAGAGTTGATGATCTTGCACTTTGTGAAGAATTAGGCTATACGGTAAAATTTCCAAAATTTATGGCAGCTTTTAAATTTCCTGCGCTTGAAAAAACCACGCGTTTAATAGGGGTAAATTTACAAGTAGGAAGAAGTGGAGTGATCACTCCTGTGGCAGTTTTAGAACCTGTAAATTTAGATGGGGTTGTAGTAAAATCAGCCACCCTTCATAATTTTGATGAAATTGCAAGACTTGATGTTAAAATCAATGATTTTGTAAGCGTGATAAGAAGTGGCGATGTTATCCCTAAAATCACTAAGGTTTTTAAAGAGCGTAGAGAAGGTTTAGAGATGGAAATTTCACGCCCTAAGCTTTGTCCTACTTGCCAAAGTGAGCTTTTGGATGAAGGAACTTTAATAAAATGTCAAAATATAGATTGTGAAGATAGACTTGTAAATTCTATCATTCATTTTGTTTCTAAAAAATGTCTTAATATCGACGGACTTGGAGAAAATATAGTAGAACTTTTATACAAGCACAAAAAAATCACTACGCTTGAGAGTATTTTTCATTTAAAATTTAATGATTTTGAAGGTTTGGAAGGCTTTAAAGAAAAGAAAATTAACAATCTTTTAAATGCCATAGAACAAGCAAGAGAATGTGAGCTTTTTCGTTTTATCACAGCTTTAGGAATAGAGCATATTGGCGAGGTTGCGGCTAAAAAATTAAGTTTAAGTTTTGGTAAAGAGTGGTACAAGCAAAGCTTTGAAGCTTATGCCAATTTAGAAGGTTTTGGAGAGCAAATGGCTTTAAGTCTTTGCGAATTTACGCGTGTTAATCGCACAAGAATTGATGAGTTTTACAAGCTTTTAAATTTGAAAATAGAAAAACTTGAAATCAAAAGCGATGGTGTGATTTTTGGTAAAACTTTTGTGATTACAGGCACTCTTTCACGCCCAAGAGATGAGTTTAAGGCTTTGATAGAAAAGCTTGGGGGTAAGGTAAGCGGCTCGGTTTCTAAAAAGACTGACTATGTGCTTTTTGGAGAAGAGGCAGGTTCTAAGCTTAGTAAGGCTAAAGAGCTTGAAGTAAAATGTATAGATGAAAGTGCTTTTAATGAGCTTGTTAAAGAATAGTTCTTATATTTTAACGCTTTTAAGCCTTTTTGGCTTTTTGCTAACTTGGCAAAGGAGTGCTTTTTCTTTATTTTTTTTAATTTCTATTTTTTTAACACTTTTTTGGGAATTCTTTTTATTTTTAAAGCTTAGAAAAAATATTATAAAAGAAGCTACTTTGATTAAGGGAAGTTTGTTTTATCGTGTTAGTATGGGGGATTTTTATCTTTATATTTTTAGTTTTTTCTTGGCGATTTTTGGACTTGTTTCTTTATTTTTAAATTTTTTAAATCTTGAAAAAATTGATTTTGTTTTTATATTTATAATTTTACCTTTATTGATGATATTTTTAAAAAAAGAATTGCATTTGCAATTTGTAGATAATGCTTATAATGATTTTAGAATAGTTGTTATCGCTAGTTTTTTTACTGCTTTATTTTATGCATTTTATGGGCTTTTTTTTACTTACAATGAACTTTTAAATTTAGAACTTTTTTCTAGGAAAATCATTGCCTATAAGAGTGCTTCTTTTGTTTATTTTGATTTTTTATCTGAATTTTTACATTTTGTTTCAAATTTAAAATTTTTTATTTTTTCTTATTTTGGATATTTGGGGTTTAGGGCTTTAAATTTTATTTTTGATTTTTTTAATTTTTTTATGTTTTGTTCTCTTTTGGCTTTTGTTTTTAATTTTGTTTTGAAAATAAAGATAAAAATAATTGTTTTATTTTTATGTTTTATCATGGTTTTAGGAAATTATTTTTTAAAAGAGCAAAGAAATAATGCCTTAAAATCCGAACAAGAGCAAATACTTTTATGGATGAATAATTTTAATTTTTTAAAAGATAATAACTTAAGTTTAATTCAAAAAGAAAAAGATCTTTTTGAAAAAGATCTTAAAGATCTTAGAGAAATTTTTAAAAAAAATGCTTTTGAAATAGGTATTTGGTGGTTTTCTAAAGAAAAAGAAGACTTAGAAAAAAGAATAAATGAGAGTTTAAAATGAGATTTGATTTTTTTGTTTCAAAGCGTTTAAATATCAGTAGAAATAAAGCCTTAGAGCTTATAGAAAATGAAGAGATTTTACTTAATGGTAAGAGTTTTAAAGCTTCTTTTGATGTGAAAAATTTTTTAGAAAATTTAAAAAAAACGCAAGATTTAAATCCTGAAGATATACTTTTAGCCAATGAGTTAAAATTGGATCTTTTAAGTGAAATTTATGTTTCAAGAGCAGCTTTGAAATTAAAAAAATTTTTAGAAGAAAATGATATTGAAATAAAACATAAAAATTGTCTTGATATAGGATCTAGTACGGGCGGTTTTGTTCAAATTTTACTTGAAAATCAGGCTTTAAAAATCACTGCTCTTGATGTGGGTAGTAATCAACTCCATCCAAGTTTAAGAGTAAATGAAAAAATTATCTTGCATGAAAATACAGATCTTAGAGCCTTTAAAAGTGAAGAAAAATTTGAACTTGTTACTTGTGATGTGAGTTTTATTTCTCTTATTAATTTACTTTATTATATTGATAATTTAGCTTTAAAGGAAATTATTTTACTTTTTAAACCTCAGTTTGAAGTGGGAAAAAATATCAAAAGAGATAAAAAAGGTGTTTTAAAAGATGATAAGGCAATCTTAAAGGCAAGAATGGATTTTGAAAAAGCATGTGCTAAATTGGGTTGGCTTTTAAAAAATACGCAAAAATCAAGCATTAAAGGAAAGGAAGGTAATGTTGAATATTTTTACTACTATATCAAAAATTAATATTACCTCTTTAGCCATAGGTTGTTTTGATGGTATGCATTTAGGACATCTAAAACTTGTAAAATGTTTAGATGAGAATGGGGCTTTATTAGTTATTAATAAATTTAAGGGTCAATTTCTTTGTTCAAATCGTCAAAAAGAAGAAATTTCAGGAAAAAAAGTTATAGAAGTGGATTTTGAAAGTATAAAATCTTTAGATGGTAGAGATTTTTTAAGCTTTTTGAAAAAAGAATTTGTCAATTTAAAATTTATAGTGGTGGGATATGATTTTTCTTTTGGGAAAAATAGAGCTTATAATGCTAAAGATATTGAGTCTTTAAGTGGGATAAAAACTATAATAGTTGATGAATTTAGCATAGACGGAATAGGTGTTCATGCAAGTTTAATTAAGGATTTTTTATCAAAAGCAAATTTGCAAAAAGCAAAAGAATTTTTAGGAAGAGATTATAGTATCAAAGGGAAGATGATTAAAGGACAAGGTTTGGGCTCTAAAGAACTTTTTGCGACTATAAATTTAGATTGTGAAGGTTATTTTTTACCTCAAAATGGTGTTTATGTTACTTTGTTAAAAAGTCAAAGAAAAACTTATAAAAGTGTGAGTTTTTTAGGTGTAAGATCAAGCGATGAAAATTTTGCTATAGAAAGTCATATTTTAGAAGAATTGGGTGAAAATTTCACGCAAGGAGAGTTTTTTGAACTCGAGTTTATATCTTTTCTAAGAGAGAATCAAAAATTTCAAGATCTAAAAAAACTTAAAAATCAAATTGCTAAAGACATAGAGCAAGCTATAGAATTATTAAGGAAAAATGATGAAAGATGAACTTTTTAAACAAAACCCTAAAAAACAATTTGAATTTGATAAAAGCGTGGCTAGTGTTTTTGACGATATGATCAATCGTTCTGTGCCATTTTATGGAGAAAATTTAGAACTTTGTGGCAATTTATTGGCTAAAATTTTACCTACAAATGCAAGTGTTTGTGATTTGGGCTGCTCAAGTGCTAATTTTTTGATTTTTTTGGCAAATCTAAGAAAGGATTTTAAACTTTTTGGCGTGGATAATTCTGCTTCTATGCTTGAAGTTGCAAAGTCAAAAGCTAAAGCTTATGGACTTGATATAAGTTTTTTTGAAGCTAATTTATGTGAATTTGATTTTTTTACTTGCGATGTTTTTGTAGCAAATTATACCATGCAGTTTATTCGCCCTCCTAAAAGACAAGAATTGCTTGATAAAATTTATAAAAATTTAAACTCTAAAGGCATTTTGATTATGAGTGAAAAAATCCTTTATGAAGATGCTTTTTTGTCTAAAAATATCATAGAACTTTATGCAGATTATAAAGAAAAACAAGGTTATTCTAAATTTGAAATTGCAGCTAAAAGAGAGGCTTTAGAAAATGTTTTAATTCCTTATAGTCAAAAAGAAAATTTAAATATGCTAGAAAAGGCAGGTTTTAAGAAAATAGAAAGTATTTTTAAATGGGCAAATTTTGAAACTTTCATAGCTTTTAAGGATTAGAAATATTTTCATCTTCCCATTCATCTTTTGGAAAACCTATCTTATATGCATTAACACAATCTTGACTAATGATAGCTTTGTGTCTGCATTCTAAACTTCTTTTTTTTGCTTCCTCGGGGTGATTTTGATAATATTCTACACTTTTGGTTTGTTCGCATGCTGCAAAAAATATACCAATAAGGCTTAAAAAAAGAGTTATTTTCATGGTCATTTTTCCTGTGTCATATTAACATCATCGCTAAAGATAGAACTTTGATTGTTTTCTGTTGTTTTGGAAGGATAAATTTCAGAAGGTGTTTCTGCTATAGGTGGTATTATAATACTTTCATTATTTTCTGAACTTTGGTTAATATCTTTTGTGGTTTTTTCTTTTTTTAAATCATTTTGTTTTAAAGCTTCTAATATTTGATTATCAGATTTTTTCGGTGTGTTTGGACTGTATTTACCCTCTTCATTTGTTGGTTTAACACCAACTTTTAATGCATTAATACAATCTTCGCTAAGAGTTCCGCTTTCTTTGCATTCTTTCACTTTTTCTTTTGCTTCGCTAGGAAGATTTTTGTAGTAATTTTCTGTTTTACTATCACAAGCTGTTATATTAATAACTATTAAAATTGCAAGTAAAATACTTAGTCTTCGCATTTATTAATCTCCTAAAATTTTTAATATCTTAGCAAACTTGTATAAAGCAACGATAAATTATTTTTCTTCATTGTAAGAAAAAATAGGTAAAGACCATTGATATTTGATAGCTAAAAGCCTTGCAAAAACTCCTATAAAAAGAGTTAAAAGTGTGCAAACTAGGGCATTAAGCTCAAGCCAAATTATTAGAGAATAATAGATTACTCCTGCAATTATGGCAATTCCTGCATAAATTTCTTTTTGAAACACCAAGGGGATTCTCATACATAAAATATCTCTTAAAATTCCACCAAAAACACCGGTAATTACAGCAGCAGCAACGGCTATGATAAAGCCATGGTTTTGATCTATGGCTATTTGAGCTCCAAGTATGCTAAAAACAACAAGTCCTATAGCATCAAGAGTTAGAAATAAAGTTTCAAGTTTGGTTACTACGCGCGGAATTTTTGTGGCTACAAGGGCGCAAAAACAGATTAAAATAATATATTCAGGATGTTTAACCCAAGTTAAAGGATAATGTCCTAAAAGCACATCTCTTATGCTTCCGCCTCCAATTGCTGTTACGAGAGCAATAAAAATAACTCCAAAAAGATCCATTTTGTGGCGTCCTGCAGCTAAAGCCCCTGTCATTCCTTCTGCGGAAATACCTATGATATAAAGAGTGGTTATCGTAAGAGCATTTATCTCCATAATTTATACCTTAAAATTTATCACAATTTATTTGATACTGTTTAATATTTTCATCATTTACTTCATGGTTTGGTACTTGATAGCATTCTTTAAATTTCGGAGTTTTAATAATTTTTACATAAAAACTTGGTATAGCAATACGGTTTTTAATGTATTGTGGTTCTTTATCGTAAAGTACTAAATTTAAAACTTCGATACTTTGAAATTTGAAAGCCAAATTTCTTTCTCTTTGCTCGATTTCATTCCAAATTTTATTATTTATTTGTGCAATTTGTGGGGTAATATTGCTCATTAAAAATACTGAATTTTGAGCAGCTTTACTAAAGCTAAAAGAAGCATTAGGCGCAGTGTGTCCTCGTGTGTAACCACTGTTTTTATAATCACTCCAAGTAGTGCGGTATTTTTTAGGTATATTTGTATCATCTTCAAAGCGAGGGCGTTTTTTGATTTGTTTATCTTTCAAATTTGAAGCCTCTACTTTATAAGCAACGGCTTTTGTGCCTTTGAATTTATAATCATAGCAATTTAGATAAAAAAACTTATCTAAGATTTGCGAGCAATTTATATTGTTAAAATAAGAAGAAAAATCAGCACTAGGCTTGTAAGGTTCTAAGGCAAAAATATTAAGAGATATAGTGAGTAAAAAGATGAAAATTTTCATTTAAGTTCCTTATCTTTACTTTTGCAAAGATGATTTAAAAAACATTCTTTACATAAAGGTTTTTTAGCTTTACAGGTGTAACGTCCAAAAAGAACCATGGCTTGATGAAGATAGTTAAGATTATCTTTAAATGTGCGTGTTAAATCTTCTTCTGTAGCTTCTGGAGTTTTTGCTTTGCTAAGTCCTAAGCGGTGAGAAACTCTAAAAACATGAGTATCTACAGCCATGAAATTTGCTCCGCACCATTCTATTAAAACTACATGAGCGGTTTTTTGTCCTACGCCTGCTAAGGATTTTAAATTTTGTTCATCAAGGGGAATTTCTCCGTCAAAATTTTCACAAACTGCTTTTGCCATTTTTATAAGATTTTGTGCTTTATTATTAAAAAATGAACAAGTTTGTATATAGGTTTTAAGACTTGATAAATTTGCATTTGCAAGGGATTTGATATCAGGATAAGCTTTAAAAAGATCAGGAGTGATGAGATTAACTCTTTTATCAGTGCATTGGGCTGAAAGCATTACGCAGACTAAAAGCTCATATAAATTTGAAAATTTAAGCTCTGTTACAGGCTTGTCAAAATGTTTTAAAAAAAGTTCTTTGATTTCTAAATTTCTTTTCATTTTTTAATTTTAGTTAATTAGCTTTAAACCAAGTTTAGATATAATTGATTTTATATACATTTTATTAAAAAGGAAACCTAATGAAAAAATTTTCTTTAGTCGCAGCAACTTTGATTGCAGGTGTAGTTTTAAATGTAAATGCAGCTACAGTAGCTACTGTTAATGGCAAGAGCATTAGCGATACAGAAGTAAGTGAATTTTTTGCCCCTATGCTTAGAGGACAGGATTTTAAAACTTTGCCAGATAATCAAAAAAAAGCTCTTATTCAGCAATATATTATGCAAAATTTAATTTTGCAAGATGCTAAAAAACAAAATTTAGAAAAAGATCCTTTATACACAAAAGAACTTGATCGTGCAAAAGATGCAATACTTGTTAATGTTTATCAAGAGAAAATTTTAAATACTATTAAAATTGATGCGGCTAAAGTTAAAGCTTTTTATGATCAAAATAAAGACAAATATGTAAAACCTGCGAGAGTGCAAGCAAAACATATCTTAGTAGCGACAGAAAAAGAAGCTAAGGATATTATTAACGAACTTAAAGGTTTAAAAGGTAAAGAACTAGATGCTAAATTTAGCGAGCTTGCTAAAGAAAAATCAATTGATCCAGGTTCAAAAAACCAAGGTGGTGAGCTTGGTTGGTTTGATCAATCAACTATGGTAAAGCCTTTTACAGATGCTGCTTTCGCACTTAAAAATGGTACTATTACTACAACTCCAGTAAAAACGAATTTTGGTTATCATGTAATCTTAAAAGAAAATTCGCAGGCTAAAGGTCAAATCAAATTTGATGAAGTAAAACAAGGTATTGAAAACGGACTTAAATTTGAAGAATTTAAAAAAGTTATCAATCAAAAAGGCCAAGATCTCTTAAATAGTGCTAAAGTGGAATATAAATAATGGGTGTTTTAGACATTGTAAAAGCAGGGGTGATTAGCGGAGATGAGCTTAATAAAGTTTATGACTATGCTAAAGCAGAGGGTTTTGCTATCCCTGCTGTTAATGTTGTAGGAACTGATTCTATTAATGCAGTTTTAGAAGCTGCAAAAAAAGTTAATTCTCCAGTTATTATCCAGTTTTCAAATGGTGGGGCAAAATTTTATGCAGGAAAAAATTGTCCTAATGGAGAAGTTTTAGGTGCAATTAGTGGGGCTAAACATGTGCATTTACTTGCTAAAGCTTATGGTGTACCTGTGATTTTACACACTGATCATGCTGCAAGAAAACTTTTGCCTTGGATTGATGGGCTTATTGAGGCAAATGCACAATATAAAAAAACCCATGGACAAGCTTTATTTAGTTCTCATATGCTTGATCTTAGCGAAGAAAGTTTAGAAGAAAATCTTAGCACTTGTGAAGTTTATCTTCAAAAACTTGATGCTTTAGGTGTCGCGCTTGAAATAGAATTAGGTTGTACAGGTGGCGAAGAAGATGGAGTGGATAATACAGGTATTGATAATTCCAAGCTTTATACCCAACCAGAAGATGTAGCTCTTGCATATGAAAGACTTGGAAAAATTAGTGATAAATTTTCAATCGCAGCAAGCTTTGGAAATGTACATGGAGTTTACAAGCCAGGAAATGTTAGCTTACAACCTGAAATTTTAAAAAATTCGCAAAAATTTGTAAAAGATAAATTTGCTTTAAATAGCGATAAGCCTATAAATTTTGTATTTCATGGCGGTAGCGGTAGTGAGCTAAAAGATATTAAAAATGCGGTAAGCTATGGCGTAATTAAGATGAATATTGACACAGATACTCAATGGGCTTTTTGGGATGGGGTGCGTGAATATGAACTTAAAAATAGGGCTTATTTGCAAGGACAAATTGGAAATCCAGAAGGTGATGACAAGCCAAATAAAAAATACTATGATCCGCGTGTTTGGTTAAGAAGCGGTGAAGAAAGCATGATAAAACGTCTTGAAATCGCTTTTGAAGATTTAAACTGTATAAACAAAAACTAAGCATTTTAAAAGCTTAGTTTTATTTTGTTTTAAAAATTTTTATCAAATTAAGTAGCAATCTTTAAAATAAAATTTTTAATGAGGTATTGGTTTCATGGATATTAAATCAGATGAAATTTCAGAACTTGTTTTGCCTGAAGGCAAAGATGCAAGAGGTTCTTTGGTTTATTTTAAAATTATTTTTATTCCAGCTTTTCTTTATATTTTGATTTTATTGGGTTATTTTAATGTAATTGACTTTAAGGTCGAATTACATACGGTTATTATGACAGGTGTGATTTTTTTTACAGCATTGATTTTTGCTAGACATAGTGCTGAGTATGCGTATAGTATTTTTGAACAACAAAAAGATGAATTTAAACAGGCTTTAAAAAGACATATTATGAGGCATTTTCTTGCCATAGGGAAAGACACGAAATCAAATGCCAATTTTGATGACTTTGCTTATACATATATTAAGGGTGCAAGAAATGAGAATTTTGCTAGTATAGGTTCGGCAATTTTTCCAATGATGGGAATTTTAGGAACTTTTATCAGTATAGCTTTTTCAATGCCAAATTTTAGTTCTAGTGATACAGCCGCTTTAGAACAAGAAATTGCAGATTTGTTAAGTGGAGTGGGAACTGCTTTTTATGTTTCAATTTATGGAATTTTTCTTGCATTATGGTGGATGTTTTTTGAAAAATATGGTAAAAGCAAAATAGATCGTTTGCTAAATCGTCAAAAAAACGCTACAAGTGGATTTTTTTGGACAAAAGAAGAGCTTGATCAAAGATATTTAACTGAAAGTTTGCAACATTTTGAAAAAATTGGAGCAATTTTTAAACAAGTTAGTAATGATGATTTTTTTGCAGAGCTTGATCATGCTATTGATAGAAAGTTTGGTATTTTCCAAGATATGCTAAATGTAGAAGAAAAGGCTATTAGATTAAGTAGTGAACATATCAAACAAACCATGGGTGAGCTTAGTAAAGCACAAAGAGATCAACGCGATCTTGGAAAGCTTTATAGTGAAATGTTAAATGGTATAGGTTTGCTCAATCAAAATTTAAAAGAAATCAATACAAGAATGTCAGAACAATATAATCGCTTGCTTGATATCAGTAGTGATAAAATTCATCATCTTGATAAGACACTAAGTGCATTCGATGAAAAAATAGAGCGTTTTGGTAAAAATTTTGAACTTTATGAAAAAGCAATGTTGGAAAGTCAAGAAAAGGTTTTTGAGGGATTTAAAGCAAGCTTGTTTGAAGGTATGCATAAATTTAAAGAAGTATATGAAGAAGAAAAAAGTATTGATGCTAAAATCAAAATGATGGATGAGCTTAAAAAAGAAATGAAAGCACTTGATGAAGAAACAAGTCAAATGATGAGCAAGCTTTCTGGGGATGAAAATCAGAATAAAGAAAATGAAACCAAACAAATAGAAGATTTTTCAGAGTCTAAGACTGAAGAAAATCAAGATGAAATTCAAGCAGAAATATCTAAGCAAGAAAGCAATGATGAGCTAAAAAATGAAGATAAAGAAAATAAATGAAAAATGAGTCAAAAGAAGATAGCAATTTTTGGATAGCTTATGCTGATTTAATGGCAGGATTGCTGTTTGTTTTTATTTTGCTAATAGGTGCTATTGTTGTAAAATATGTTTTAACTCAAAGTGATTTAAAAGAAATCAAAGATAATCTCAATAAACAAGAGGCACGCTTAGAGGAGAGTAAAGAAGAGCTTAGAAATAAAGAAGCCATAGTGTTTAAACTAAGTTCTGATTTAAACAATGCTTCTAGTGCTTTAAATCTTGCTAATTCTCAAAAAGCAGAATTAGAGGCTAATATTACAAATTACAAGCAGTTAAGTAAAGATTTAAACTCAACTTTAGATAATAAAGATAAGCAAATTTTGATTTTACTAGGTCAACTAGAGAAAAAAGATGAAGAGCTTAAAAATTTACAAGAAGATTTTCAAAAAGCTAAAGAAAAGGTGCAAAATCTTGGTTTGATTCGTGAAAATTTAAGCAAGGAATTACAAAGTAAGCTTGATAATAATATCACTATAGATGAAAAGACAGGATCTATTTCTTTGCCTGCTGAAGTACTTTTTGATAAAGATTCTTATGTGTTAAAAAATGAGGCAAAGGCAAGTTTGAGAAAAATCTTAAGCGAATATTTTGATGCTATTCTTGAAGATCCAAAAATTTTTTCTAACATTGAAAATATCATTATTGAAGGACATACTGATAGTGATGGATCTTATATTTATAATTTAGATTTGTCGCAAAAAAGAGCTTATGAGGTGATGAATTTTATCTATACTTTTTATAAGAGTGATAAGCTTCAAAAGCTTTTAATGGCAAGTGGACGTTCTTTTTCAGATCCTGTGTTTGTCAACGGAGTTGAAGATAAGGATAAGAGTCGTCGCATAGAAATAAAATTTAGCATTAAAAATGATAATGCTTTAAAGGATGTAGAAAAATTCTTTGAATTTCATTAAAACAATTAGTCCTATACAAAAAATCAATTTTAACGGATTTGAATTTTATATTAAAAGAGATGATTTATTAGGGGAAATTAATGGAAATAAAGCTAGGAAACTTGCTTTTTATATCCATCAAAGATATCCTAAAAATCAATCTTTTGTAAGTTATGGAGGAAGCCAAAGTAATGCTTTGGCGGCATTAAGTATTTTTGCTAAACAAAGATCATATAAGCTTGTTTTTGCTTGTGAAAAAATTTCTACTTTTCTTAAGAATAATCCTTGTGGAAACTATGCTTTAGCTTTAGAAAATGGTGTTGATTTTGTAGAAAATATCCATTCTTTATCCTTAAAGCAATTTGCTTTGTCTTTGTGTAAAAAAGATGATGTTTTTATAGAACAAGGCATAGCTAATTTAGAAGCTCAATATGGCTATATGGAACTTGCTCAAGAAATTCAAATGCAAAGTCAAAGTTTAAAGCTTGATTTTGATATTTTTTTACCTTCGGGCACAGGCACTTCGGCAGCTTTTTTGGCAAAGTATTCTAAATTTAAAGTATTTACTTGCGCTTGTGTAGGTGATATTAAATATCTTAAAAAACAAATTTTAACATTAGATCCAAGCTATGATTTTTCAAATTTAGAATTTTTAACAAGTGATAAAAAATATCACTTTGCTAAGCCGTATAAAGAATTTTATGAGCTTTATATGGATTTAAAGTTAAAGTGCAATATAGAATTTGACTTGTTGTATGATATTTTAGGATTAAGTATAGCATTAAAACAAGAGTGGAAAAAACCATTGCTTTATATACATCAAGGTGGAATTTTAGGAAATTCCACTATGTTAGAGAGATATAAATTTAAAAAATCAGTTTAAAATTCCATAGATAAAAATGATTAAAATAATCAAAGGTACTATATATTTTACATAATAAAACCAAATTCCAAACCATGAACTTTTAAGTGTATTGTTATTGCTAAGTTCTTTTAGACTTTCTTGTTTGCCTAAAATCCAACCTACATAAATACAGCAAAAAAATGCAGTTAAAACAAACAAAATATTTCCACTAATGAAATCAAAACTATCAAAAATGTTTTTTCCTTTGATGATAACAATATCACGCCAAGGCCCATAAGTTAGAATACAAGGAAGATTGCCAAGTATGAAGATAAACCCTAGAGTTAGGTTAATAGAAAGATTTTTAGAATATTTAAATTTTTCTTCTAATACGCTAATAATAACTTGATAAATTGGCAAGCTTGTGGTTAAAGCTGCAATCAAGAGTAAGACAAAAAATAAAATACACACAATGGTGCCAAAATGGATATGAGAAAATGCTATAGGTAAAGTTTCAAAAACCAAAGAAGGCCCGCTATCTGGAGCAAGTCCCGCTGAGAAAAGTGCTGGAAAAATCATAAAACCAGCCAAAACAGCTATGATAGTATTTAAAACTCCTGTATAAATAGCGGTTTTTGCCATATTTTCATTTTTATTAAGATGAGATGAAAGTGTTATCATTACCCCAAAACCTAGGGATAAAGCAAAAAAGACTTGTCCTAAAACATCGATTAAAAGTTTTGGTGATAAAATTTTACTAAAATCAGGTTCAAGATAAAATTTAACTCCAGCCATAGCTCCATCAAGGGTTAAATTGCGTCCTACAACAATAATAAGACAGATAAATAATAAAGGCATTAAAAATTTTACGGATTTTTCTATACCATCTATAATGCCTCTTTTTAAAATAATATAATTAATAATTACAAAAACAGTGGTAAAAATACCAACTCCTAAAGGATTGAAGGCTATTTTGTCGTTAAAAAACTGATGAGTAAATTCTTTGCTTACTACATTGGCAAGGCTAAAATTCCCTAGGGTTAATTCCCAAATATAAACTAAAACCCATCCTCCAAGTACCATGTAGTAAGCCATTATGCCAAAGCTTCCTAAAAGTCCCATATATCCAATACTTTGCCATTTTTGTTTGAAAGCATCTACGCTATTTGTCATCGCTTTTCTGCCTATGACATTTTCAACTAAAATAACAGGAATGCCTATGATAATCATAGCTATACAAAAAACTAATACATAAGCACCGCCACCATTTTCTCCTACAAGATAGGGAAAACGCCAAGTTGCTCCAAATCCTATGGTTGCTCCAGCAACTGTTAGAATATAAGTTAGTGTGCTACTCCATGTTTGTCTTTGCATGATTATCCTTTCGAAAAAGAATTATTTTACCTAAAAATAACTTTAAAAACTTATAAGCTATCCATATAGCTTATATCGTAAGTATTTTTTAAGCGTTTGTGTATAGTTTCGTGCCAATTTTGAGATATGAGAGAGTTTAATTTTTCTAATTTATTTAATAAATTCGGATTTTGCTTAAGAATTTGATGCGGGGAGTAAAAAAGTTGATTGAGTTCAAATACACTAAGTGAAGTAGAATTTTTTTCTAAAATTTTAATGTTTTCATGCTTTCGTATTTGTCCAACTTGTAAAACTTTATAATACCATCCACTCAAGCCCGTTTTAAAAATTTCATGTGTAAAATTTGAATTATTGTGAATTCTAGAAATTTTTACACAAGGTTTTCTAGGTTCGCTTACTTGCAGTATTGCATTTGAAATTTGATGTACATCACCTATGCAAACATTTTGTTCGCAAAGCCCATCGATGCTCAAATTTTCACCCATTGAGCCAAAATTTAGCTTTTTATTAAGAAATCTTTCCCATATGGGATAGTTTTGACAAGAGTTGGCAAAAATAGCCTTATGGTAGCCTCCATGATGAATTTTATCAGCTATTTGATCATCTAAAACACCTAGAAAATCAATTTGTGTTTCTTCTAGGTAAGTATCTTTAATAAATGCGCTTTGGAAATTTTTATAGTTTTTAATTTTCCCTATTTGCAAACTTTGAATTTTCATGGTTCTATTTTTTTTAATAAATCATCAGCACTGATAAAACCCGTGATTTTTAATTTTTCTTTTCCATTTTCAAAGAAAATTAAAACAGGTGGGCCAAAAACATTAAATTCTTTCATGGTTTTAATTTGTTCATTATTATTTTCGCTTACATCAACTTTGATAAGTTTGTAATTTTGCATTTTTTGTATGATTCTTTCATCGCTAAAGGTTAATTCATCTAAAAGTTTGCAATTTTCACACCAAGATGCAGTAAAATCAAGCATTATGGGCTTTGTATTTGTTTGTATTTCTTGCTTTAATTGTTCAAAATTGTTGATATAATCATAGCTTAAAGCATGTTTTGAGGCAGATATAGTATTGAAATTTAAAGGATTTAAGAAATTTTTAGCCCCAAAAAGTCCTCCTAGGAAAATACTTAGAGAATAAGCTAAAATAAGAATTAAAATACTTTTTTTAATTTTAGAAATTATTGTAAAACTTTTTTCAAAAATTCCCATAAAAACACTAAAAAATACACCTAAAATTCCATAGGCAATTAAAATGTAATTTTCTTCAATAATTCTAGAAAGTATCCAAATAGCCATAGCCAACATAACAAAACCAAAGAAAATTTTTACTTTTTCCATCCAAAAACCAGGTTTAATAAAACCTAATCCTAAGCCTATGAAAAGCAAAGGTATACCCATGCCAAAACTCATGATAAAAAGCGCACTACCACCTAATAAAGCATTGCCTGTATTGGCTATATAAATTAAAGCACCTGCTAAAGGAGCTGCTACGCAAGGACCTACTATTAAAGCAGATAAAAATCCCATGATGGCTATACCTAAAACTCCTTTCCCTTTTTCGCTTTTTTTATGTATAAAGGTTTGAAATCTTAATGGCAATTCAAAACGAAAAGCTCCAAACATAGCAAAAGCAAAAGCTATGAAAATTAGAGCAAAAAGAATTAAAATAATAGGTTTTTGTAAAATTCCTTGAATACTTGCTCCTAGAAAACTTGCTATAACTCCAGCAATAGCATAGGCTAAAGACATGAAAAAAACATAGATAAAAGAGAGAAAAAAACTATATTTTTTTGAAAATTTAGCATTACTTTTTGCTACGATAAGAGAAGATAAAATCGGAATCATAGGTAAAATACAAGGTGTTAAGGAGAGTAAAAGTCCATAGCCAAAAAAACTTAGCAAAATCCAAAAAAAGTTATCTGTTGCTAAAAAATTTGCTATAGAGCTTTCTTCAGATTCAATTTTAGTTTTTTTATCTGTTTTTTGAGCTTTGTAAGGTTTTGAAATTTCAAAAGCATCTTTTTTAGAAATGAGATCAAAGTACCAAGTTTGAGGATTATAACACAAGCCTTGTTCAGAACAGCCTTGAAATTCGAGTTTGATTAAATTTGTGGTATTTTTTGCAAAGCGCTCTAGTAATAAATTTGGCAAAGCTAAATTTAATTTTTGATAATAAACATTTTCATTACCTCTTGTAGAACTTTGAGGTAGATTAATCAAAGAACTTATATCTTTTTCGTTTATATATAATTTAAGTTTATTAGAATAAAGATAAATATCTTTTCCAAGTTCAATATCAATTGAGATAGAGTTATTATAAGAGTTTGATTTTACATTAAAAGCTTCATTTAAAGATAATATAGAAGCAAAACATAAACAAAAACTTAATAAAATAATACCAAAAATACGCATAAATTTCCTAAAAACTTATTTTTTCCTTTATTTTTAGCTTCAATTATAATTTATTATGGTAAATTTACTTTAAATACTCTATAAAGGTTTGAAAATGCAAGAAAACAATTCTCCAAAAGCGCAAGCGACTGTTAAAAAGAATGAAATTTATGTTTCTGTTAAAAGAAAGAAAAGTACAATAGAATATGAAAAAGATTTAAAGAATTTGCAAATTGAGCTTTTGAAATTTCAAAATCATGTTAAAGCCAAGGGTTTAAAGGTTCTTATACTTATAGAAGGGGCGTGATGCGGCTGGAAAAGGTGGGGCGATTAAACGTTTGATTGAGCATTTAAATCCGCGTGGTTGCCGCGTTGTGGCTCTTGAAAAACCTAGTGATGTGGAAAAAACACAGTGGTATTTTCAGCGTTATATAGCACATTTGCCCTCAGCCGGTGAGATTGTGATTTTTGACAGATCTTGGTATAATCGTGCAGGAGTAGAACCGGTTTATGGGTTTTTGTACACCGCAACAACATAAAGATTTTTTAAGAGAAGTGCCTTTGTTTGAAAATATGATTTCAAATAGTGATATTATTTTTTTAAATTTTATTTTTCAGTATCAAAAGACGAGCAAAAAAACGTTTTGAAAAACGCCGAAGCGATCCACTTAAACAATATAAATTATCTCCTGTGGATCAAAAATCGCAAGAATTATGGGATAAATATACTTTAGCTAAATACTCTATGCTTTTAGCATCTAATACTCCAACTTGTCCTTGGACTATTATTTCTTCTGATGATAAGAAAAAAGCAAGATTAAATTTATTGCGTTTTATACTTTCTAAGGTAGAATATCCAAATAAAAAACTGGAGATTTTTCCAAAATTGATGCAAAATTAGTGCGTAGTGGAGAAGAAGAAATACGAAAAATGGAGGCGAATTTGGAAAAACTTGACAGTAAAAAAGCAGATGAGAAAATAAAAGATTTAGATTAAGGAAAAGAATGCAAAAGCTGGTTGAAAATTTAGCACTAAAGTACTATGATAAAGTAGTTGATTTAAGACATCAAATTCATATGCATCCTGAGCTTGAATTTGAAGAAGAAAATACAGCCCATTTAGTGTGTAAAATTTTAGATGAGTTTGGCATTAAATATCAAAAAAATATTGCAAAAACAGGAATTTTAGCTATTATAGAAGGAAAAAAGAAGAGTCAGAAAAAACCAAAATGTGTTCTTTTAAGAGCGGATATGGATGCTTTACCTGTGCAAGAAAAAACTAATCTAAGCTATGCTTCAAAAATTGATGGTAAGATGCATGCATGTGGACATGATGGACATACAGCAGGGCTTTTGGGAGCTGCTTTGATATTAAATGAGCTTAAAGATGAATTTTGTGGCACGATTAAATTTATGTTTCAGCCCGCAGAAGAGGGAAGCGGTGGAGCTAAACCTATGATAGAATCAGGTGTATTGGAAAATCCTTATGTTGATGCAGTTTTTGGTTGTCATTTATGGGGGCCTTTGCTTGAAAATACTGCTCAAATTGTAAGTGGTGAAATGATGGCTGGAACGGATATTTTTGATTTGGAATTTATTGGCAGAGGAGGGCATGGAGCTCATCCGCACACTTGTATAGATCCTATAATTATGACAACGCAATTTGTAAATAATATACAAAGTGTTATTTCTAGACGTTTAGCCCCTTATGAAGCAGGGGTGATTACCGTAGGTCAAATTTGTGCAGGAACTACTTATAATGTTATTCCTACAAATGCTTATTTAAAAGGAACTGTGCGCTTTTTAAATGATAAAACGCAAGATATTTTAAAAAGTTCTTTAGAAGAAGTGGCTGCTGCTACAGCAAAATCCAATGGCGGAGATTATAAGCTTAAATATACTAAAGAATTTCCTCCATTGATTAATGATGAAAAAGCTGTTTTAATAGCAAGAAAAGCTTTTGCAAAGGTCTTAGGAGAAGAAAATATCATTGTTTCTTCTAAACCTGACATGGGGGCTGAAGATTTTGCTTTTTTAACACGAGAAAGAATGGGAGCTTATGTATTTGTTGGAATTTCAAAGGATTTAAATCATCCAGCTTTGCATCATAGTTCTACTTTTTGTTGGGATGATGAAAATTTAAAAGTCTTAATGCAGGGTGATGTGATGATGGCTTTAGAATTTTTAAATTTATAAAATAGAATTAAAAATTCACAAAAAATTCACAAAAAATGAGTAAAATTTAATCTTGATTTTTCTTTAGGATTTGTTATTATGAAAAAGAAGGTTATTTTAATCATTTTAATTGCAATACTTGGAAGTGTTGGGGCTTATTTTATTTTTTTTAATAATGATGAAAAAATCAGCTATTTAACTCAAAAAATACAAAAAAAAGATATATCTCAAACCATAGAGGCAGTAGGAAAGGTATATGCCAAAGATCAAGTTGATGTAGGTGCTCAAGTTAGCGGACAAATTATAAAACTTTATGTGGATGTGGGAACTCATGTAAAGCAAGGTGATTTGATCGCTCAAATTGACAAAGATAAACAACAAAACGATTTAGATATTACAAAAGCTCAGCTTGAAAGCGCTAAGGCTAATTTAGAGAGTAAAAAAGTTGCCCTTGAGATTGCGAATAAGCAATATCAAAGAGAGCAAAAACTTTATGCAGCTAAAGCAAGTTCTCTTGAAAATTTAGAAACTCAAAAAAATAATTATTATACTTTAAAAGCTAATATTGCAGAGCTTAATGCTCAAGTAGTTCAACTTGAAATCACTCTTAAAAATGCACAAAAAGATTTAGGTTATACAACCATTACTGCTCCTATGGATGGTGTTGTGATTAATGTAGCTGTAGATGAAGGACAAACAGTTAATGCTAATCAAAACACTCCTACTATAGTCCGTATAGCTAATTTAGACGAAATGGAAGTAAGAATGGAAATAGCAGAGGCTGATGTGAGTAAGATAAAAGTAGGAACAGAGCTTGATTTTTCTTTGCTTAATGACCCTCAAAAAACTTATCATGCTAAGATTGCAAGTATAGATCCAGCTGATACTGAAGTGAGTGATTCTAGTACAAGCTCAAGCTCATCAAGTTCGAGTTCTTCAAGCTCAAGCTCATCAAATGCTATTTATTATTACGCAAAATTTTATGTACCTAATAAAGATGATTTTTTGCGTATTGGTATGAGTATACAAAATGAAATTGTCGTAGCAAGTGCAAAGGCTGTTTTAGCAGTGCCAACTTATGCAATTAAAAGTGATCCAAAAGGCTATTATGTTGAAATTTTGGAAAATCAAAAAGCTGTTAAAAAATATGTCAAACTTGGCATTAAAGATTCTATCAATACTCAAATTTTAGAAGGTGTAAATGAAAATGAAGAATTGATAGTAAGCTCAAGTGCTGATGGTTTAGCTCCTAAAATGAAGTTGAGATTTTAATGATTTTTCTTAAAAATATTTGCAAAAATATAGGTGAAAATGCCATTTTAAAAAATGTAAGTTTAAGTATAGAAAAAGGTGAATTTGTTGCTATTATAGGACAAAGTGGAAGTGGTAAAACTTCACTTTTGAATATCATAGGAACATTAGATACACCGAGTAGTGGAACTTATGTTTTTGATGAGTATGAAGTCACTAAACTTAATAACGATGAAAAAGCAAGATTAAGGCGTGAAAAAATAGGCTTTATATTTCAAAGATATAATCTTTTAAGCTTGCTGAGTGCTAAAGAAAATGTTTCTTTACCTGCAGTTTATGCGGGAAAAAAATTACAAGAAAGAAGTCAAAACGCTAAAAAACTTTTAAATGATTTAAAATTAGCTCATAAGTTAGATTCTAAACCAAACGAATTAAGCGGAGGACAGCAACAACGCGTTTCTATAGCAAGAGCTTTGATGAATGGTGGAGAGCTTATTTTAGCTGATGAGCCAACGGGGGCTTTGGATAGTAAAAGCGGCATTATGGTGCTTGAAATTTTACAAAAACTTAACGCACAAGGCCATACTATAGTCTTAGTAACTCACGATCCAAAAATTGCAGCACAGGCTAAAAGGGTTATAGAGATTAAAGATGGAGAAATTTTAAGCGATACTAAAAAGGAAAAAGCTCAAGAAAAACTCACTTTAAAAACAATGTCTAAAGAGAAAAAAACACTTACTTTGCTTAAAAATCAAGCCTTTGAGTGTTTTAAGATAGCTTATTCTTCCATACTTGCACACAAACTTCGTTCTATTTTAACTATGCTTGGAATCATCATAGGTATTGCTTCTGTAGTTTGTGTTGTGGCTTTAGGATTGGGCTCCCAAGCTAAGGTGCTTGAGTCCATTGCAAGGCTTGGAACAAATACTATTGAAATTCGCCCTGGAAGGGGTTTTGGAGATTTGCGTTCAGGTAAAACAAGGCTTAATTTTAGTGATTTAGAAACGCTAAGATCCCTAGAATATTTAGAAGCAGTTGATGCTCATTCAAATACTTCAGGTGTGGCAACTTATACCAATATTTCTTTAAGCGCAAGAGCTGAAGGAGTGGGGGTAAATAATTTTGCTATAGAAGGTTTAAGGATAGATGCGGGAAGAATTTTAAATAATGATGATGTAAAAAATAGTACCAATGTTGCTGTGTTGGATTTTAATGCTAAAAAAAATCTTTTTCCTGATGAAAAAAGTGAAAATATTTTAGGTCGTGTGGTGCTTTTTAATTCTCAACCTTTTAAGATTATAGGAGTTTTGCAAAAAGATACAGACAAACCTATAGAAGATAATGTAGTGCGTCTTTATATACCCTATACAACGCTGATGAATAAGCTTACAGGAGATAGAAATTTGCGTGAAATCATAGTTAAGGTTAAAGATGATGTGAGTTCAACTTTGGCTGAAAATGCTATTATAAGAATTTTAGAAATTAAACGCGGACAAAAGGATTTTTTTACTTTTAATTCTGACACCTTTAAGCAAGCTATTACAGCAAATAAACGCACTACAACGATACTTACCGCTTGTGTGGCTGTGATTGCTTTGATTGTTGGGGGTATAGGAGTGATGAATATCATGCTTGTTTCTGTAAGTGAAAGAACAAGAGAAATAGGCATACGCATGGCTATAGGGGCTAGAAGAGAAGATATTATGATGCAGTTTTTAATCGAAGCGGTTATGATTTGTACTATAGGGGCGATTTTAGGTGTGATTTTATCGATTTTTGTTATTTTTGCTTTTAATACTTTAAGTACGGATTTTCCTATGATTT
Source organism: Campylobacter sp. CFSAN093241 (assembly GCF_012889595.1). Taxonomy (NCBI): domain Bacteria; kingdom Pseudomonadati; phylum Campylobacterota; class Epsilonproteobacteria; order Campylobacterales; family Campylobacteraceae; genus Campylobacter; species Campylobacter sp. CFSAN093241. The sequence continues at coordinate 578,434 of NZ_CP040612.1, forward strand.
TAAATGCCTATTCTGTGCTTTTGGGACTTTTAAGTTCTATGTTTATCGGTGTGGTTTTTGGTTTTTTCCCTGCAAGAAATGCAGCAAATTTAAATCCTATTAGTGCATTATCAAAGGAATAAAATGAAAATAATACTTAGCATTTTTTTAGCATTTTTCTTGAGCGCTTGTGGTGTAAAACTTAGCTTGCCTAAAGAAGTTGATTTAACTCAAGAACAAATGAAAGATTTAAATCTTACTTATGATTGGTATAGATCTTATGATAATGCAAAATTAAATGAATTTCTAAATTTTGTTTTATTGAATAATAGTGATATTAATATTGCTAGAAAAACTTTGCTTTCGGCTTTGGCTAGAGCTGATTTGATTGATTATGATTTATATCCGACTTTAAGTGGAAATTTGGGTTTTGGTGCGGATAAAGATTTAAATTCAGGCAAACAAAGTAAAAATTTCAATAATTCTTTAAATTTAAGCTATGAGCTTGATATTTATGGCAAATTAAGAGATAGTGCAAGTGCGAGTGAATTTAGTGCAAAAGCAAGTGCTTATGATCTTGAAAATTTAAAAATAAGTATGATCAATACAGCTTTAAATGATGTGTTTGAGCTGGCTTATTTTAACGATGTAGATAAATTACTTCGAGCTTATCTTTCAAATTTAGAACAAATGAAAGAGCTTTATAACTATAAATACAAGCTTGGAAAAATAGAAGAATTAGATCTTTTAAACATAGAACAAAGCTTATTAAGAGCTAAACAAAATTTATTAAGCAATGATCAAAATCGTAATTTACTCATAAAAAATTTACAAGATTTATTGGCAAGGCAAGAAGGTTTTGCTTACATAGAGTATTTTAAAACTTTATCTTTAAATGATTTTAAAACCTTAAGTCCTGATTTTAATATACCTTTAAAAGCTTTAGCGTACCGTGCAGATGTGAGATCTAAACTCAATAGCTTAAAATCAGCTTTTAAGGATTATTCTTCCATGCAAAAATCTATTTTGCCTAGTATTTCTTTAGGTGGAGCATTAAGCGGAAGTGATAAAAAAATCGATGATAGTTTTAAATTTGAAATTTTAAGTGGCAATGTTAAGATTTCTTTACCTTTCTTAGATTATGGCAGAGTAAAGCAAAATATCAAAATTTCACAATTTACCTATGAGCAACTTTTAATTTCTTATGAGCAAACTTTGCAAAGCGCGATGAATGAATTTGCGTTAAATTATAAAGATTATCAAAGCGACACCTTGCTTTTACAAAATTTGCAAAATATTAACATTAAACAAGAGCTTATCACTAAGGCGTATTATGAAAAATATATTTTAGGAAAAAGTGAATTAAAAGATTATTTGGATGCAAACAATACTTTAAATTCTACCCAGCAAGAATTTTTAAGAGCTAGATTTAATCTTTTAAAAACCATTAATTCTTACTATCAAATCACAGCTTTAAGTTTTAATGATGAAAACTTAGAATTTCTTAAGTATTAAATTTAATAATCAATGATATTTTTTAAATCCTCGAGTAACTTTTTAGCCATCAGCTCATAGCCTTTTATAGTAAGATGTACATCATTGAGCGAAAGCTTTTGTTCTATCCATTTGTTTTTTCCCCCACTATCTTGCATAAACTGATGCATATCAAAAATAAGAGTTTTTTCTTCTTTAGCAACTTCATATAATGCTTTGCGTATGGTAAAAAAATCAGGAGCAAGCTTGTAGTTTTTACCTTGTTTTTGAACTACAGTTGGTGGAGAGATTAGCATGATAACAGCGTTTTTATTGTAAGTTTTTAAAATACTAATCCATTTTTTTAAATTATTTTTGAATTTTTGTTTTTCAAACCCTTTAAAGAGTGCATCATTAGAACCATAGGCAAGAATAATTAAATCATTGTGTAAAAGTCCTAGTTCTTTTTTTACAACTGTTTGATTCCAAGAGAGCCATAAATCACTTTTGGCACCATTGATTGCAATGGTATCTAAGAAAACATTATTATCTTTATTTGTGATGAAATATCCTCCTAGCTCAGCATCTTTTTGTAAGGCTGAAATTTGCAAAGGAAGATCAAGTTCTAGTTCTTTATAAGACCATTTGTTAATTTGTGTAGTTCTTAACTCATAGCTTTGGTTTTTTGCATCTTTGATGCTAAAAGCATTGGTATTTTGCTTGGCTTTAAATAAAAATCCTATTTTGAAATTTTTTTTATCTAGGGTTGTATCAAGGTTGATTTTTGCGCCTTTAGTTTTTGCTTTGGCTATTATCCCACCTAATGGAAAATTATGTCCAGCATTAGCAGGATTTCTTGAGTTTAAAATTTCAAAGTTTTTATAAGAATAAACAAGATTAAGATTTTGTTGATATTTAGGCTGTAAAGGATAGGCAAAACCTATAGAGTTAGAGCGGATTAAATATCCTCTTATGACACGCGGAAAGAAATCAGCCGCCATATGAGAATCTCCATAAATTCTAATTCCTATGTTTTGATTTTTTTCTAATTTTTTTTCTAGATTTTTAAGATCTTTTTTTAATACATAACTTGTTAAAGCAGAGTGATTTTTGTTTTGATTGAGTATGGAATCTATTGTGTCATTTGTATTTAAATTTTGTGCATAAGAGCTAGTAAAAATAATAAAAAACAATAAGATAATTTTAAATTTATTTACTAGCATTTTCTTCCTTAAGTTTTATGTGTTCTAATAAAAGTTTAGACATTTCTCTTGCGCCACTTGGAGTAAAATGAACCCCATCATCTGTTCTTACTTTTATACTTCTATTGTTTTCATCTTTTATATAAGCTGAGTATTCATCATTGACACTAAAAAATAGCTTAGTGTTGATAAAAATTTCTTTATTTTTAAGAATTTCATCGCCGTAAATTTTATTGAGCACTTGTATTTTTTTGTTCAAATCTTCTTTTTTTACAGGAGGGATTTCAAACCAAAAAACTTTGGCTTTATGTTTTTTAGCGATTTTAATGATTTCATCTACACGACTTGTGTAAATATCTATCCAAGAAGGGGAGCCAAAACGATGGTAATTTCCTCCTTTTTTAATATCCCAAGGATCATTAGCGCCAAGAAGAACAACAAGATATTTAATATTTGAGTTTTTAATAAAAGCTTCATTGGTGGCTTTTGACCAGTCAAAATAGGATTTATAAGAAAGGCCTGTATTTTGTTTACTAAGATCGGTTACCTTAAGATTTAAATTTCTTAAATCTCTATTTAAGGCTATTGCAACACCTTGCATTAAAGAATCTCCGATAAATAAAAACTCATCTCCATTTTGTAGCTCTAATTTGGTATTGTCGATAAAACTAATATTTGCATCTTGGATTAAGGTTAGATTTGTTTCTTTATGAGAAGTGTTTTCATCATTTTCTAAAGTGTTTAGAACTTTATCTATTTTACTTAAGTTTTCATCTATTGATTTATTTTCTTGATTTGTAGTTTCTTCATTAGTTTGAGGCAAGGGTTCGTTGCTTAAAATTGCACGAATTTGTTCTAATTTAATTTTGAAGCCATTGGCTTCTTTTAAAAGATCATTATGAGGATAGAATGCAAAGTGATATTTTTGTTCTATATAAGAGCTAATACTCTGATTCATAACTACGACAACCAAGCCAAGCACTATAATCAAAATAAAGAAAAATCTAACTACACTCATCTAAAAACTCGAATAAATAAAATCAGGAATTCCATCTGGCATAAAAGCAAAAACCAAAAGTAAAATAAAAGCTATGATAAAAGGTTTTAGTAAAAATGGAGTAAGATTTAAAATCTTAATGCAATATTCTTTAAAATTAATAAATAAAGGATAGATCATAAAAAGAACCCCAAAAGCAACCAACATATAAATATCATTATAGGATGGAATTTGGAAGAAATTATAATAACAAGCTTTAAAATATTCTATTGCATCTTCTAGATTTTTGCTATAATAAAAGAAAATCCAAGTAAAACATACAAATTGAAAGGTTAAAAATCTTCCTAAAGCTGGAATTTTTTGTAAACTAAATTTGCTTAAAGTTAGCAAATGTATAAAAACTATGCCAATACCATGCAATAAACCCCAAACAATAAAAGCAAGTGTATTGCCATGCCACATACCTGAAAGTATAAAAGCGATGAGTATATTAGCTACAGTGCGTGGTATTCCTTTTCTATTGCCCCCTAAAGGTATATAGATATAATCTCTTATAAAGGTTGAAAGACTGATATGCCATCTAGCCCAAAAATCTTTTAGGTTTTTTGCAAGATAAGGCATGTTAAAGTTAGGCGGAAGGGTAAAACCTAACATTAAAGCAAAAGCACAAACTAAATCAACATATCCGCTAAAATCGCAGTATATTTGAATTGCATAGGCGTAAATTGCGCTTAAAAGTTGTATGAAATTATAAGATTGTGGAAAGTCTAAAATACTTTTAGCATAAATTCCAAGGTAATTGGCTATTAAAACTTTTTTAACTATACCAAAAACAAGCAAGATGATGATTAAATTTGCATGTTTAAATTCGCGTTTTTGATAGGCCTGTTCAAAGAAAAAAGAACTTCGCATAATGGGCCCTGAAAGTAGTGTTGGAAAAAATGATAAGAAGGTTGCTAAATTTAAAAAACTTTCTAAACGGCGTTTTTGATAAACTTCTACAAGATAAGTGATAGAAGTAAAGGTATAAAAACTAATTCCTATTGGTAATACTAAATCAATATTTAAAAATTCTAAACCGAAAAAATTTAATATCTCATCAACACTTCCTTTGATACTAGGAAAGTATTTAAAAAAACATAAATTTAAAATAATAAAAGCCATGCAAGTAGCGAAAATATAACGCTTGCGACGCACAAAAATTAGCAAGGCAAAATAGTGTATAAAAAAGGTATATATAAATAAAACCAAGGCGAAATAAGGATTGATTAAAATATAAATAATATAAGAGAAAATTAAAATTAAAATATTTTGTATTTTATAATTATTTTTAAAAGTCCAATAAATAGCAAAAAAAGCTATCATTAAAATACTAAATTCTAGAGAAAAATAAGTCATACCTTCAATCCAAAGCGAGATTTGCCCATAATAGGGCAAAGATTATTTTTTTCTACTTAATGCAATATTTTTGATGTATTGATCAGCTAAATAAAGTCCATTTCCGTGTTCTCCGATTAACTTAATCTTGTCAACTATACCGCGGAAAAGTGCTTCTTCTTCGTGTTGTTCGCTTACATACCATTGTAAGAAATTAAAAGTAGAATAGTCTTTATGTGTTAGCATGTGTTCAACTAAAGTATTGATTGATTTTGTGATAAATTGCTCATGTTCATAGGTTTTTTCAAAAACATCAAGTAAAGATTTGAAATTTTGTTCAGGCTGTTTTACTTCTTGAAGCTCTACATGAGAATCTGTTTCATTAAGATAAGTGATAAGCTTTTTAGCATGATCGCTTTCTTCGCTTGCATGTGCAAACAAGAAGGCTCCAGCTCCATCAAGACTGTTTTCATAGCACCAAGAACTCATACTAAGATATAAGTTTGCTGCATACATTTCTTTGTTTATTTGTTCATTGAGTAATTTTACAACTTCTTTAGAAAGCATTCTTATCTCCTTATTAAAATTTAAAATGTTTTATAATGATATATTATTTTTTTAAAAACAAGCTAAATTTTTTGATAGTTAAAAATTATATTTAAGAAAAATACAAAATAAAAAATGTTTCCAAAATGTTTCCAAGTTTTTTTAAACTTCCATTACTTTTTTAAAGTTAAGGAGAAAAAATGAAAAAAATTCTATCTTTAAGTGTGGCAAGTCTTGCACTTTGTGGTGCTTTAAATGCAGTAGATTTAAAAATCGCAGGTTCATCGACTGTGTATCCTTTTACTTCTTTTGTAGCTGAAGAATATGCTTCGATCAAAAATACAAAAACTCCTATAGTAGAGAGCTTGGGAACAGGGGGTGGATTTAAGGTATTTTGTGAAGGAACTACTGATATTTCTAATGCTTCAAGACCTATGAAATTAAGCGAATTTGAAACTTGCAAAAAAGCAGGGGTAACTGATATAGTAGGGATGATGATAGGTTATGATGGTATAGTTTTAGCTCAAAATAAAACCAATGCTCCATTAAATATCACAAAAAAAGAACTTTTCTTAGCATTGGCAAAAGAAATTCCACAAAATGGAAAACTTATACCAAATCCTTATACAAACTGGAATCAAATCAATAAAAATTTACCAAATCGTAAAATTAGTGTTTATGGTCCACCATCAAGTTCAGGAACAAGAGATACTATAGAAGAGCTTGTAATGAGTGATGTGTCTAAAAAAATTCCTGAGTATAAAGGCGAGTATAAAACCATACGCCAAGATGGTGCTTATATCCCAAGTGGTGAAAATGATAATCTAATCGTTTCCAAACTTACTATTGATAAAGATGCTTTTGGAATTTTTGGTTATAGCTTTTTAGTGAGCAATTCAGACAAAATCAATGCTGCTAATATCGATGGTGTTACGCCAAGCGAAGAAAGCATCGCAGATGAAAAATACGAACTTGCAAGAAGTTTGTTTATTTATATCAATGCTAAGAAAAATCCAAAAGAAGCCTTTGAATTTGCAAAAATTTATATGAGTGATGATTTGGCAAAAAGTGGTGGAGAGCTTGAAAAAATAGGACTTGTTCCTTTAAGTGATGATAAATTAAAAGCTTCTCAAAAACACGTAGAAGATAGAAAAATTTTAAATGATGAGCTTGTAAAAGCTGGAAAAGTTTTTTAAGGAAAAACTTTGTTAAAAGAAAAAATAATCAAATTTGCACTTTTTTTATGTGCTTTTGTAAGCGTGATAGTAAGTTTTGCTATCATGCTTACAATTTTAATTGAAGCTTTAAAATTCTTTCAAAAAGAAAGCGTTGTTACCTTTTTATTCTCAAGTCAGTGGGCAGCTGATGCAGCTTTTATGAATGCAGATGGCACGAGTAAACAAGGTGTTTTTGGGGCGCTATCGCTTTTTTGGGGAACTTTTTATATTTCATTGATTGCTATGCTAACGGCTTTACCTTTAGGGGTTATGTGTGCTATATATTTAGGTGTTTTTGCTGGCAAAAAATCTAAAAATTACTTAAAACCTATTTTAGAAATCATTGCAGGGATTCCTACTGTTGTTTTTGGATTTTTTGCGGCTATAGTTGTAGCGCCTTTTATAGTGTGGTTTTTTTCTTTATTTGGCATACAAGCAAGCTTTCAAAGTGCTTTAGGCGCAGGTTTTATTATGGGGATCATGATAGTACCTATAGTGGCTTCTTTATCTCAAGATTGCATTGAAGCAGTAAGCGAGAAAAGGATTAATGGCGCTTATGCTTTAGGTATGACAAAAAAAGAAGTGGTTTTTGCCGTGATTTTACCTGAGGCTATTCCTGGTATAGTTGCAGCTTGTCTTTTAGGACTTTCAAGAGCCTTAGGCGAAACTATGATAGTGGTGATGGCAGCTTCTTTGCGTCCAAATTTAACTTTAAATTTTTTAGAAGATATGACAACGGTAACGGTAAAAATCGTAGAAGCTTTAAGTGGAGATCAAGCTTTTGATAGTTCTTTGGCTTTAAGTGCTTTTTCTTTAGGTTTGGTGCTTTTTGTCATCACTTTAATCATCAATATGTTTAGCGTTTATCTTATCAATCGCTTTCACAAAAGGAAAAATTTATGAAAAAACTTTTTAAAAAAAGACAAAAAGCTTCAAAGTCTTTTAAAAGACTTTGTAAAATGGGGCTTTATATTAATTTAATTTTTCTTTGTATCTTTTTAGGAAGTGTGGCTTATCTTGGATTTCCTGCTTTTAAGCAAACCTATATTTTTGTAGAGGCTAATAGAAATTCTCCTTCTTATGATCTTTTATCTCGCGCAGAACAAAGAAAAATAAGAACAGGACAAATCGCTGAAAAATCTTGGCTTTTGGCAAATTCAGAAGTAGATCAATATATGAAGCAAAAATATAATCGCCTTAGTGAAAAACAAAGAACTTTAGTCGATGATCTTATGCAAAAAGGCGAGATAGAGCTTAAATTTAATAGCAATTTCTTTTTAAATGGGGACTCAAAATCTCCTGAAAATTCAGGAATTTTATCTTCAGTTGTAGGGACTTTGCTTGTTATGCTTGTTTGTATGGTTGTGAGTGTTCCTATAGGCGTTGCAGCGGCAATTTACTTAGAAGAATTTGCGCCACAAAATATCCTTACACATTTTATAGAAGTGTGTATTAACAACCTTGCAAGTATTCCAAGTATCTTGTTTGGACTTTTAGGACTTGGAGTGTTTATCAATCTTTTTGGAATGCCTCGCTCAAGTGCTTTAGTGGGTGGGCTTACTTTGGCGATCATGAGTTTACCTATTATCATTGTTTCAACTAAGGCAGCTTTAAAAAGTGTGGACATTAACATGAAAAATGCCGCTTATGCCTTAGGTATGACTAAGGTTCAAATGGTAAAAGGCATTATGCTACCTTTAGCTATGCCTATGATTTTAACAGGTTCTATTTTGACTTTAGCAGGGGCTATAGGCGAGACTGCACCTTTGATGATTATCGGTATGATAGCCTTTATCCCTGATGTAGCTAGTTCGATTTTTGATTCAACTAGCGTTTTGCCTGCTCAAATTTACTCATGGTCGGCTATGCCAGAGCGTGCATTTTTAGAAAGAACCGCAGCGGGTATTATTGTGCTTTTAGGACTTTTAGTCTTATTAAATCTTAGTGCAATATTATTAAGAAAATATTTTCAAGGAAAATTAAAGTGATAGCAAAAACAACAAATTTAAATTTATTTTATGGAAAAAAACAAGCTTTATTTGATATCAATATGCAAATAGAACAAAACAAAATTACTGCACTCATCGGTGCTTCAGGATGTGGTAAATCCACTTTTTTGCGCTGTTTTAATAGAATGAATGATAAAATTGCAAAAATCGATGGTTTAGTGGAAATTGAAGGAAAAGATGTTAAAAATCAAGATGTAGTAGCCTTGCGTAAAAATGTAGGCATGGTTTTTCAACAACCTAATGTTTTTGTAAAAAGCATTTATGAAAACATCTCTTATGCACCAAAACTTCATGGTATGATTAAAAACAAAGATGAAGAAGAAGCTTTGGTGGTGGATTGCTTGCAAAAAGTGGGGCTTTTTGAAGAGGTTAAAGATAAATTAAAGCAAAATGCCCTAGCTCTTTCAGGCGGACAACAACAACGTCTTTGTATCGCAAGAGCTTTAGCGATCAAACCTAAACTTTTGCTTTTAGATGAGCCAACTTCTGCACTTGATCCTATAAGTTCAGGCGTGATTGAAGAGCTTTTGAAAGAATTAAGCCATAATCTTTCTATGATCATGGTTACGCATAATATGCAACAAGGCAAACGCGTAGCTGATTATACAGCATTTTTTCACCTAGGTGAGCTTATAGAATTTGGAGAAAGCAAGGAATTTTTTGAAAATCCAAAACAAGAAAAAACCAAGGCTTACTTAAGCGGTGCTTTTGGGTGAGATTTATTTTTTGGAAATTTGATGATATAATTAATTAAAAATTTCCAAAAAAAGGTTTAATATGATTATAAACCAAATTTATTCTATAGATTCTTGTGATGATGTAGAATTAAATATCAAAAGGGGAAGTAAATTAGAATTTAGATTGACTTATGATGATAATAAAGAAATAGAAGCTATTGTTTGTATTATTCCAGGTGGTGCTGAAGATATGAATAGTTATATTTATATTGATGATTATTTGACTAGAAATTATAAAGTTGCTGTTATTAATATTAACTATCATTGTATAGGAAATAGACCTCATTTGGGTTCTAGTTTTTATTTGGATGATATAGATAAATTCATTTTAGATACTAGTTTAAAGGCTATAAATTTAAAATGTATAAATGTTTATGGTATAAATTCTTATGAAAATCTAAATAATGCTTTTATAAGAATAGATCAAGAAATTCAAAAATTAAAATTAAATCAACAATTACATCAAAACTATAAGTTAAAAACACATGTAAGTTTTTTACCATTTAAAAATGAATATCAAAATTTTGGTATAATGCAAGCTATGGATATTTTAAATGCTATTTTTTATATAAAAGAAAATTCTCCATTTAAACTAATGAGGGGGGGGGTATTAGAACGATTTTGTTTGGAAATTCATATGGCGGATATTTAGCAAATTTATGTGCAAAAATAGCTCCTTGGAGTATTGATTTTATATTAGATAATTCTTCTTTTGTTAATTTGTTTGGAAATATTTTTAGACTTATAGGTTTTGGAAAAGAAATCGATTTTACTAGATATCATGGAACATATGATGATACTTTATTTAAAAATATATTTTTATATTTAAGTGATAAAACTTATTGGAATAATAATAAATTTTCAAAAAATTATTTTTCAAATGCTAGAAAAATCATAAGAGAACCATTAAACAAAGAACATCTAATAATACAAAGCTTATACCCAAATCCAAAATATATTTTATATCATAGTATTTTTGATGAAAGATCTCCTTTTAAAAATAAGGAAAATTTTGTACATATTTTAAAAGAATTAAATTTTAAAGTAGAATTTTTTGCTATTTCACAAGTTGATAATAAGTTTATTAAAAATTTAAATCATGGAATGGGATTGAGCACAAAATTATTTTTTAAAAAACATTTATTGCAAATATTAAAAGAACCTTTGCAAGATAAAATTTGCAAGAAGGAAGTCTCATATAAATGTGATGAGCTAGTGTATACTTTCAAAGAAGAAAATCATCAAATTATTTTAAATATAACAAATTGAGTATATTAAATATTTATATTTAAAAAAGTAATTTTTAAGTAGAATTGTTTTTTAAAAGAAATATTTAAAAAAAGAGATAAGATAATATCATGGCAAAAAAACAACTCTCCTTAACAAGACTTAGTTTTCCTATATTTTGGGATTTGCTTTCTAAGTATTTAACTGTGATTATCAATACCGCTATGGTGTCGCATTATTCTAATTTTCTTGTCGGTGCTATGGGCGCTGGAAATCAAATTTTAGATCTTTTTATCACTATTTTTTCATTTTTAAGTGTGGGTTGTAGTGTGCTGATCGCACAAGCAATTGGTGCAAAAGATCATGTTTTAGCAAGAAAAGTGATTCATCAAAGTTTGTTCTTAAATGCACTTTTAGGCTTTGTATGCGGTGTGCTTATTTTATGGCATGGGGAGTATTTGCTTTATCTTTTAAAAATTCCACAAGAATTGCTCAAAGATAGCGAAATTTACTTACATATGCTTGCAATTTGTTTGTTTTTTGATGCCATAGGTATTGTTTTAGCTGCTATTGTAAGGGTTTATAATATGGCTTATTGGGTCATGTTTATAGGTTTTTTGATGGATATAGTGGTGATTTGTGGAAATTATTATGTTTTGCATTATACAAAGTCAGAACTTTTTGGAGTAGGGCTTAGCAATATTTTTGCTCGCATTGTTGCTATAGTTGCTTTGTTTGCGATACTTTTTTATAAACTTAAAATTCATCTTAAAATCAAAGAAATGATAAAACTTGAAAAAGAAGTTTTAAAAAAGGTTTTAAATATAGGTGGATTTTCAGCAGGGGAAAATCTTTTGTGGATAGTCCAATACACTATAGCTTTTGCTTTTGTAGCAAGTTTAGGCGAGGCGAGTTTGAGTGTGCAAACGATTTATTTTCAAATTTCAATGCTTATCATGCTTATAGGACAAGCTATAAGCATAGCTAATGAAATCATAGTAGGTAAATTAATCGGTGCTAGATATGAAAATATCGCTTACAAACATGCTTGGCGTGCTTTATATTTTAGTGTAATAGCGAGTGCTTTAGTGGCGTTTTTAAACTATCTTTGTCAAGATTTTACTATGCAAATTTTAGGGCTTAAAGAAGAGCTAAAAAATTTAATGATACCTTTATTTGCCCTTTCAATCTTTCTTGAAATTTCACGCACTTTTAATATAGTTATGGTTAATTCCTTGCGCGCAAGTGGCGATGCTAAGTTTCCATTTTTTAGCGGACTTGTTTTTATGATGGGGGTATCTTTGCCTGTGGGTTATGTGCTTTGTTTTCATTTTAATCTTGGAATTTTAGGGGTTTGGATAGGATTTTGTGCAGATGAGTTTTTGCGTGGAATGGTAAATTCATACAGATGGAAAAGTAAAAAATGGCAAGGCAAAGCTCTAGTTTAAAATCATTTATTTATAAAGATGAGTGCTATTTTTATTCTAAAAAATGCATAAAAACTTTAAGATTAAGGCTCAATGAAAAGGGTGAATTTGTTCTTAGTATTCCTTATTTTTGCACCTTTAAAAGCGTTTATGAGTTTTTAGATAAATCAAGTTCTTGGATGAATGAGGCAAAAAAAAGATTTGAAAAAAAAGCCTTAAAAGATGATGAGTTAATCTTTTTAGCTAAAAAATATAAAATTATTTTTGATGAAAATACCAAAAAAACTTATTTTGATAAAGATAAAATAATTTGTCAAAATAAAGCAAAATTAGATTTATTTTTAAGACAAAATGCTAAAAAGATTTTTACTTTTTATCTTAAAAAATGGAGTCAAAAAACAGGTTTATTTTACACGCATTTAAGCATTAAAAATATGAAAACGCGTTGGGGTTCATGTAATCACAATAAAGCTTATGTTAATTTAAATTTAAAACTCATTCAAAAGAGTTTAAGAGCTATTGAATATGTGATTTTGCATGAAATCAGCCATTTAAAATTTCCCAATCATAGCAAAGAATTTTATACTTTTATAGAGCATTTTATGAGTGATTTTAGGCAAAGAGAGAAAGAATTTTTAAGTTAAAAATGTTATATTTATAGTTTATTTTTCAAAAAAGGCATAATATGACTTTGGATTTTGATTTTATTTATAATGCAGATAATGATATTTTTGAATATTTATTGCGTTTTTATGCGAAAAATTACAATTATATCCTTAGTAAAGAAGAAAATACTTATCATTTTTCTATCGATGCAGATGAAGAAAATTTAAAGACTTTTTGTGATTCTTTGAATTTCATGAGTCATAGCGTTTTTTTGAAAAAATTTGATGTAAAAGCGGGGCAGGGTTTTAACCCTTGTATACCAGAAGATAAAGAATTTTCAAGATTTTCTTATATTACTCATTTAAATTCTAATGCTTATCAAGAAAAAAAACTTTTAAACAAAAACGAATGGGGCGTGTTTTGTGAGTGTGAATTTTCAAGCAATTTATCAGAATTTGAAAAAATCAATGAAGAAAATTTCAATACTTTTTTAAATCTTGCCTTTGATTTGTTAAGTCAAGAAAAAAAGATTTATTTAAAAGATAAAAATGGCATTTATGAATTTTCTTTGTTTAAGAACGAATTTATAGGAGATTTTTTACTTCCTTGTGATATTAAGGCTATAAATTCAGTTTTTGTTTGTTCAAATGAAAATTTAAAACTTCTTGCAAGTTTAGAAAAACCTTTGATGAAGCTAAGGCTTAATGCTATGTTTAGAAAAAATCACAATCTTGATTTTAGTGATTTTAAAATCAGACTTGCTAGAGATTTGTTTTGTTTTGCTTTAGGTTTGAAACTTTTTGAAAATGAGTATAAATTTTTAAGCGTAAAAAAGATAGAAGAGTATCAAAAAGATTTTTATATCAGTGCTTTAGATGAGCAAGTGGTGGTTTTAGAGGGTTTTGAATTTATCAATGCTAAGGCAAGAGAGCTTATTTTTTCTAAAGAAGATAAAAATATGGCAAGAATTTCTTATCTTGTAAGCCGTTATAAAGAAAAAGCTTTTATTTTAGAGCTAAGTAAGGATTATGAAGATATTTTGCTTATCAATAAAGAGCTTAATTTACTTAAACTTTGCTTACCAAAACACAGCAAAGAACTTTATGAAGAGATTAAAAAAGATGAAATTGGTGCAAGGCTTTTAGAAAATTTTAACAAGGAATTTCCTCTTTTAGATGAAAATTTTGAGCTTCAAAACAATTTTTATTCCTTGCTTGGCTTGCTGGGTAGAGTGCTAAATTTGGGTAGAAATTTACAAGAGAGTGCTAGTGAGCTTTTAAAAATCGCTGATGAGTCAAAAATGCCTCGTGGAGTAAAGATTGATTATCGTTTGAAAGAAGATAAAAGTTTTGATTATACAAGAACTTTAAGATCTGCTATGAGTTTTATGTTAGCAGGTGTAGATAGTGCTAATATCGCTTATGGAGCGGTTGAGAGTTTGGCTTATTTCTTGCGTGATACTTATGATGAATTAAGAGAGAAAAAGCAAAGTGACTTAGCGCTTATAAGTGGCTCTTTGTTTGAACATAAATCTTTACTTAAAAATACTTTAAAACATCTTAAAAATTGTCAGTTAAGCGATGTGCCACTTAGGATATAAGATCAAAATTTCAGGTCTAGTTCAAGGGGTGGGTTTTCGCCCCTTAGTTTATGAACTAGCTTTGAAATCAAAGCTTTTTGGAGAAGTAAGAAATGATGGTTTTGGGGTAGAAATTATTCTTGCTTGCACTCAAAAAGAATGTGAAAATTTCATAGAAAATTTAAAAAATCATCTTCCATCTTTAGCAAGAATAGATCAGCTTATAATCACGCAAATTTCTATTTCAAACTATGAGAATTTTAGCATTACTCCTTCTTTAGAAAATACAAAAAGCACGCCTATGTTAAGCGATTTTGCGTTTTGTAAGGAGTGTAAAAAAGAATTTTTTGATGAAAAAAATCCACGCTTTTTGTATCCCTTTATCACTTGCACACATTGTGGGCCACGCTTTAGTATTATAAAAAGTCTTCCTTATGATAGAGCCCATACTTCCATGCAAGAATTACTGATGTGTGAGTTTTGTAAAAGCGAATACGAAGATCCTAAAAATAGGCGTTTTCATGCCCAGCCCATCAGTTGTCCTAAGTGTAAAATCAATGTTTTTCTTAAAAATCCAAAGGGTGAAATTTTAGCTAAAGATCAAGAAGCTTTTATGCAAAGTGCGAAGTTTTTAAAGGAAGGTAAAATTTTAGCCATAAAAGGCATAGGTGGTTTTCATCTCATGTGCGATGCTTTTAATGAAGAAGCTTTAAAAACTCTAAGACTTAGAAAAAATCGCCCTAAAAAACCTTTTGCTTTGATGTGTAAAGATTTACAAAGTGCTAAAGAACTTGCCTTTATAGATGAAAAAGAAGAAGCTTTGCTTGGTGGGGTTTTAGCTCCTATTGTGATTTTAAAGGCAAAAAAAGCCTTTTCTTTAATCGCTCCTGATGTTGATAAAATCGGTATTATGTTAGCTTATACACCTTTACATCTTTTGCTTTTTGAGTATTTTAAAGGAAGCCTTGTAGCAACGAGTGCAAATTTAAGCGGAGAAAGTATTATTAAAGATGAGTTTAATTTGTGTAAAAAACTTGATAAAGTTTTTGATTTTTATTTGGATTATGATAGGGAAATTATCAATGCAAGTGATGACAGCATAGCTCAAGTGGTAAATGGTGAAACTATGTTTTTGCGTACTTCAAGGGGTTTAAATCCTTTTTATTTGGAAAGAAATTTTAATAAAAAAGGCACTTTTTTAGCTTTGGGTGCGGAACTTAAAAATGAATTTGTGATTTTTTATGAAAATAAACTTTTAATTTCTCCTTATATAGGGGATTTGAAAAGTCTTGATGTGCATGAGAGATTTTTTAAACTTTTAGAATTTTTTAAACAAAATTATGATTTGAAATTTGATGCGATTTTGTGCGATAAACACCCGCATTTTAGCTATGCAAAAGAATTTGAAGAAAGGATTAAAATTTCTCATCATTATGCGCATTTTTGTGCGGCTTATTTTGAATACGAAGAAAATTTTGCAAAAGATGAAAAGGCTTTAGCTTTTATTTGTGATGGAACAGGTTATGGCGAAGATGGTAAAATTTGGGGTGGAGAAGTTTTTGTAGGAAATTTAAAAGAATATGAAAGAATTGCACATTTTGAAAATTTCACTCTTATAAATAGTGATATTAAAAATATACAAAATTTAGCCTTAAGTCTTATTTTTCATTATGATTTAGAAGATAAGGCTAAGGATTTTTTAGCAAAAATTCCAAAAATTAAACTTAAAAATCTTAAAAAAATTTATTCTCATTCTAACTTACAAACAAGTTCTTTAGGACGCATTATCGATGCTTTTGGAAGTATTGTTTTTAACTTAGAAAAAAGTTCTTATGAAGCTCAAGTTGGCTTAATGTGTGAAGCTTTTTATGATAAAAATCTTGATTTTTCTTATAAGCTTTTTGTAGAAAAAGGGCAGGTTAATTTTAAAAATTTAATCCTAGGGGCTTTGCAAGATGAAAAAACTAAGGCGATTACAGGTATGTTTAATGCCTTGGCAAATTTTATCATAGATTTTAGCAAAGATTATGATTTAAAAGTGCTTTTAAGCGGAGGGGTTTTTCAAAACAAAACCTTGCTTGAAATTTTAAAAGCTAAAAATTTTGATTTTTTTATACCTTTAAAGTACCCTTGTAATGATAGCTCCATAGCCTTAGGACAAATGGTGCATTTTTTAAATTTAGAAAAATAAAGCAAATATTCTAAAAACTCATAATTTTTTAATGCTTTTAAGGTTAAAATGAAACAAAAAATATATAAGGAAAGAAAATGTGTAAAGATTGCGGCTGCTCTATAAATTCAAGCCATACGCATGGTCATCATCACGACCACCATCATGAAAATCCAAGCTTAAAAGAGGGTAAAACCATAGAAGTGATTTCTAAAATTTTAAGCAAAAATGATGAAGAAGCTAAGCACAATAGAGCGCATTTTAATGAAGCTAACACGCTTTGTATCAATTTAATGAGTTCTCCAGGTAGTGGAAAAACCACGCTTTTAGAAAGCACGATTAAGGCTTTGAAAAATGAACTTAAAATTGCTGTGATTGAAGGGGATTTAGAAACCAATAATGATGCTCTAAGGGTAAAAAATGCCGGAGCTTTGGCGTATCAAATCACTACAGGACAAAGCTGTCATTTGGACGCTTTTATGGTGCATGAGGCTTTGCATCATTTAGCCATTGATGATGTGGATTTGCTTTTTATAGAAAATGTTGGAAATTTGGTTTGTCCTGCAAGTTATGATTTAGGAGAGCATTTAAATGTGGTTTTGCTTTCGATAACTGAAGGAAGTGATAAACCGCAAAAATATCCTGTGATGTTTAAAAAGGCTGATATAGTTTTAATCACAAAGGCAGATTTAGCTCATCATTTTGATTTCGATATTAAAGAGGCGACTAGGTTGATTAAAGAATTAAATCCTAGAGCAGATATTATCACCCTTGATGCAAAAAATGGCACCAATATGGAGCTTTGGTATAAGGTGCTTAAACTTAAAAAGGAGCTTTTTTAATGTGTTTGTCTATACCTTCTGAAATTTTAGAAATCGATGAGTTAAACAATGCTTTAGTACAAACTTTAGGCGTGAAAAGAAAAGTTAATTTGGATTTGATTGATGAACCTTTAAAACAAGGCGATTATGTATTAATCCATGTAGGCGTTGCTATGGAAAAAATCGACAAAGAAGCTGCACTAGAAAGCATTAAAACCTATCAAGAAATAGTAGAAAAAATGAATAGTGGAGAGATAAAAAGTGATGAAGGAGATTTGGGTTTAAATGAATTTCATCGATGAATTTAGAGATAAAGAAAGCATTTTAGCTTTAAAAAAACTCATAGAACAAGAACTTAAAAATCCTATTAATATCATGGAAATTTGCGGTGGGCATACGCATAGTATCATGAAATATGCTTTGCCTTCTATTTTGCCAAAGGAAATTAACTTTATCCATGGGCCAGGATGTCCTGTTTGTGTTATGCCAAGAGTTCGCATTGATACAGCTATCAAGTTAGCCTCCATGAAAGATACGATTTTTTGTACTTTAGGGGATCTTTTAAGGGTGCCTGGAAGTGAAATTTCTTTACTGGATTTAAGAGCTAAAGGGGCTGATGTTAGAGCGCTTTATTCTCCGCTTGAGGTTTTGGAAATTGCTAAGCAAAATTTAAACAAAAATATCATCTTTTTTGCTATAGGTTTTGAAACTACTACGCCTATGAGTGCTTTACTTCTTCAAAAGGTTATAGAAGAAAAAATAAATAATGTCTTTTTTCATATCAATCATATCACAGTTCCAGCACCTGTAGAAGCGATCATGAATGATGAAAATGTAAAAATCAATGCTTTTTTAGGTCCTTCTCATGTGAGTGTGATAACAGGTTATGGTATTTATGAGCCTTTAGCAGCAAAATTTAAAACCCCTATAGCGGTGAGTGGTTTTGAGCCAGTTGATATTTTAGAAAGTGTGTTAAATATCATAAAACAAAGCAATGAAGGCACTTTTAAAGTGTATAATCAATACAAAAGAGCCGTAAGCAAAGAAGGCAATGTTAAAGCACAAAATTTAGTAAAAAAATACTTTAGGGTGTGTGATTTTGAATTCCGTGGCTTAGGACTTATTAAAGATGGAGGCTTGGAGTTAAAAGAAGAATTTAGCGCTTACGATGCGAGTAAAAAATTTGATTGTACGGTTCAAAGTAAAAATGAAAGCAAAGCCTGTATTTGTGGGCAAATTTTAAGAGGTTTGGCCAAGCCTTATGATTGTAAAGTTTTTGGCAAGGCTTGTACGCCAAGAAGTCCTATAGGAAGTTGTATGGTTTCTGGCGAGGGTGCTTGTGCGGCGTATTATAAATACTCAAAGGTGAATGCATGAAAAATATTTCCTTAGCCCACGGAGGCGGTGGAGAAGAGATGAATGAGCTTTTAACTAAGCTTTTTAAGATCTTTGATAATGAAATTTTAAACGCAAATAATGATGCAGCGATTTTGGGAAATTTGGCTTTAAGCACGGATTCTTTTGTTTTAAGTCCGATTTTTTTAGATGAAGAGGTTAATATAGGTAAACTTTGTGTTTGTGGTTCTATTAATGATGTTTTGATGGTAGGTGCTAAGCCAAAATATCTAAGTTTAGGGCTTATCTTAGAAGAAGGTTTTGAGCTAGAAAAATTAGAACGTATTTTAAAAAGCATTAAAGAAGAATGTGAAAAATGTGGAGTTATGTTAGTTTGTGGCGATACTAAAGTTGTTCCTAAGGGTAAAGCAGATGAAATTTATATCAACACTACAGCCTTAGGTGAAATTATTTCTAAAAAAGAAAGTAAAAATATCAAAGCAGGGCTTAGCATACTTCTTTCAGGCGATATAGGAAGGCATGGAGCTAGTGTTTTAATCAAAAGAAATGAGCTAGAAGCTGATATTAAAAGTGATTGCAAGGCTTTGAATAAAGAGGTTTTAGAGCTTTTAGAAAAAGATATAAAGGTTGTGGCCATGAGAGATGCTACTCGCGGGGGGCTTAGTGCGGTTTTAAATGAGTGGGCAAAGCAAAGTGGAAATGATCTTTTGATCTTTGAAGAAAAAATCATCGTTCAAGATGAGGTTTTAGGACTTTGCGAGCTTTTTGGTTACGAAGCGTATGAGCTTGCAAATGAAGGCACTTTTATACTTTGTGTGGAAAAAGAAGATGAGTTAAAAGCCTTGGAAATTCTAAAAAAATACAATGTAAATGCGAGTATTATAGGAGAAGTTTTAGAAGAGAAAAAAGCACGCGTGATCTTACAAAACGCTTATGGAGCAAAACGCTTTTTAGAAAGTCCTAAAGGCGAACTTTTACCAAGAATTTGCTAATGCACGAATTAAGTATAGTAGAATCTTTAATCGAACTTTGCGAAGAAAATGCCTTAAACAATAAGGCTTGTAATGTGCAAGAAATTTATGTAAAAATCGGGCGTTTAAGCGGTATAGAAGTGGATCTTTTTAAGCGTTGTTTTGAAACTTTTAAAGAAAACTCAAATATTTGCAAAAATGCTAAACTTTTTATAGAGCTTGCTCCGCTTGAAATTTTATGCTTAAAATGTGATCAAACAAGTATTTTAGAAGAAAATGTTTTTAAGTGTCCTAAATGTCAAAGTATAGAATATAAAATCATACAAGGTGAGGACTTACATCTTATGCGACTTGTGATGAAATAATATATTTGGCGTTTTTGTTACAATAGTAAATATTTTATCGATATTATTATTTTAATATTTAACAACCAAGCTAAAAAATCATAAATTTTGAAATTTTATCTAAAAATGCAAAAACTAAAAAAATATATTTTTAAATTTATTTTAAATAAAATTTAAAAATATTATAAAAATATTGATAATATTTCATACAAATTTATTCTTATTAAGATATTTTAATTTAAACTAAAAATTTAAACCAAAATTTTAATAATAATTTAAGTATAATTATTATATAGTCTTTACTATTTTCTTATTATAGTTTTATATTATTTTTAAATATAAACAAGAAAATATAAATATAAAAGGAAAGGGAATATTTATGAATAAAACTGCATTAACTAAAACATACACAAAAGATATACAAAATTCCTGTTTAAATTCTAAAAAGATAGTTTTATCTTTAGCTACTATTTCTTTTTTGGCAAGTTGTACTCATGCTACACTTACTCCTGAAATAAAAACTTACGAAGAGACAAATAGACATGCTAAAGCTAGGTCAGGTCTTCAATCTAGAAATTCGAATAATGAGACTATAAATAATTTACAAACTTCAACTAAAACTATAAGTGGCACCGGCAATACTCTAGTTATAGAAAGTAGTGGAACTATTACTATTTCTAATGGTGGGCAACAAGCAGTAAACTTTCAACCAAATTCTTCAACTTCTACCTTTTTAAATAAAGGAACTCTTATAGGTGGAAATAATACTGCTAGTGTTCAACTAGGAGCAAATGGAAATAACGGTGTTAACATAGAAACCTTTGATAATCAAGGTATCATAGGCAATGGTTCTTCTAAATTTGGAGTAACAGTTTTTTTGGGGGGGGGGGGTAAAGATAACTCTAAATCTATAATCAATAATTTTAGTAATAGTGGAACTATTCACTCTAATGCTGGTGAAAGTATTTATTTTGGTAACGCCAATATATCAAGTTTTGTTAATAGTGGGACTATTAAGAGTAAACAAGGCGCAGGAGTAAATATATCTCAAGGAACAAGTATAGGGAATTTTAACAATAGCGGAACTATTGAAGGCAAGAAGGTGGGTGTACGAGTTAATTCAACAATAAATACCTTCGTCAATAGCGGTTTAATTACTACAACTGTAAAGGGCGTGCATTGGAGCGATGGAATAGGGATAAATGCTAATGTAAAAACATTAAAAAATACGGGAACCATACAAGGATTTAGTGCACCTATAAAATCATCAGGTGGAACTATAGAAACATTGATCAATGAAGGCACTATGAAGGGTGAAAGTATTGGTATTTACATGAGCGGAGGTCTTGTTAAAACTCTTATAAATAGCGGTACCATTAATCAAAACAATTCGGCAACTTGGGCTGCTGGTATAAAACTCCAAAATAACAGTACCATAGAAAATATCATCAACACAGGATCTATCCGTTCTAATGCTTTTGGAATATCTGTAACTGGTGGTAAATTTGGAACACTTACCATAAAAGATGGAGGTATGGTTTATGGAAAATACTCGGCAATAGGAGTGGGTCAATCGCAAACTCTAGGAGATTTATACATAGATGGAAGTTCAAGTAAAATTTATGGAGAAGAAAATGGAATTGCATTAGATGCTAACTCACGAACTCAAAAAATAGAACTTAAAAATGGTGGCATTATAAAAGGTAAGATCCATGGTATAAGATTGGATAATGGTGCCTCTTTAAGTGGAGAAATGATTTTATCTGGCGAAGGTTCTAGGGTAGAAGGTGGAAGTGGTGCTGGTATATTGAATCGAAGTGGAAAAATAGAAGGCTCTATAACCATAAAAGATGGAGCAACTGTTACGGCTACTTCGAATCACGCCATAGCTAACTATCGCTCAGGAAGTATAACAGGTGGTATTACTGTTAGTGGGAAAAACACTAAACTTCAAGGAAATATAATCAATACAGGTAATGCTTCTATAGGTAGTGATATCAAGATAGAAGGTGGAGCTAAGGTAGAAGGTGGTCTTGTTAATCAAGGTAATGGAAGTATCTCAGGAAGTGTTCAAGTAAGTGGTGGTGGTAGTATTGATTCCATCACCAATGAGGGTAATGGAGCTATTTCTGGTTCAATTACTGTAGATAAAGATAGTAAACTTGATTCTATCACTAACACTTCTACATCATCTACAGGTATAAGTGGTTCTATTACTAACAATAGTGATAATAAACTTGAAATTTCTAATTCAGGTAATATCGGTGGTAAGATTGAAAGTACAGGTAGTGCTGATATGGTGATTAGCAATAGTAATGGTGGAACTATTAGTGGCGGTATTAGTTCTTCAGGAAGTGGAAGCACTAGTATTTCCAATTCACAAGGCTCAACCATAAATAACGGCATCACTGTTTTAGGATCAGCACAAGTTGAAATCTCCAATCAAGGCTCAGTAGGTAAAGATGAAAATGGTAATACAGTAACTAACAATGGTAGTGGTAGTGTTGGAATCAAAGATTGGCTTGTTTCTACAGATAAAAACACAGGTAAATTAAACACTGTGGTTATAGGTGGAAGTAGAGCTTTTAATGTAAAAGTAGAAAACATCACCGTAGATCAAAGCAATGTTGATCTTGAAGAGCTAAACGATATAAACAACATCATCTCAGGTGTTAATCAAAACAATATTGGCAATATAGGAACCAATGGAAGTGGAGAAATATCTTTAAGCTATGATCCAATAACAGGAAAGCTTACTACAGATTTTAATCTTAATGCTTCCATATCAGGTGCAACCTTTAGATCTTTAATCTCTACTACTTCAAGAAGATCAACCTTTATAGATAATGTTATGGGTAATTCTATGCAAAGCTTTGCTTTAGCTTCTTCAAGTAAATCTCAAAGCATCGCTATGTCTGAAAAGGGTAATTTATATGCAGATGCAAGTGATTATATAAAGAGTGATTTAAATAATGGAAGCTATGGTTCTAATAAAGAACATTCTTTATTCATCCTTCCTTATACTTCTTCACAGAATGTTGAACTTTCTTTAAATGAAGAAAGTAAAGGACACACTAAAGGAACCATTATAGGTTATTCTACTTTAAAAGACAGTGGAATATATGGTGTGTATGCAGGTTATGAAGATACAAAAATGGGTTCAACTTATTTTGATATTAATAATAGAACCTATTATGCAGGTTTAAAATACTTTAATACCTTATTTACTACAGAAAAAGGTCAAGAAGTTTATATCAAAGCTCAAGGTAAAGCTGCTTTGATTAAAAATGATTTAACTGAAAAAATAGGAAATAATGAAGCTAAAGCTGAACCTAATTCTTATGCTTATGGAGTCAATACAGCCTTAGGTATGAATTTTATTTCTAATAAAGATATATTCTCTCCTGAAATAGGTCTTGCTTATGAAGGAGGTTATACTGAAGCTTTTTCTATGAAAGACACCATAGGACAAGCAACAGTTAAAGGTGGAGAAAGAACCTATGCAAACTATTTAAATCTTTTCTCTACTAAAACAAGTCTTACTTGGTTTAGAGATTGGTTGCCTAATTTAAAAACTTCAGTAGAACTTGGAGCTAAGTTTAATATCAATCCTAAAGTAGAAGCTGAGGCTAGATTTGGTAATATAAAAGTAAGTGATGAGTTTGATTTACCAAGAGTACAAAAATTTGTAAGCACTTCTTTTATCGTTCCTGTTAATGAAGCTTTCTATTTTAGTTTAAGCTATAATGGAATGTTTGATAAAGATGGCAATACCCATACAGGATTTGCTCAGTTTAATTATTTTTGGTAATCTTATAAAAGATAATACTTAGTTTAATTAGTTTACTCTCCTACTTGTTAAAAATTTCATCCTGATAATTTTAAAATTATTAGGATGGATGTTTTTAAGGTTATTAAACTCTTTTTAGATTGCAATCATTCTTTTAAAGTATTTTAAAAACTCAACAAAGATTATAATAATACAATCATTTTAAATTATTTTAATACGATTAAAAAGAAGTGAAGAGGATTGAAGAGTAAAAATTAATTTTTTAAAATCCTTGCAAGTTTAAGTAAATTTGAAATCAAAAATTCTTTTTTTACGAGTTTAGGATTGGTTTTAAGTTCGTATTCGCTTTTAAGCAAAAGAGTGAAAATTTCTTTATATTGTTCGATTTTTAAACTAAAGGCTTGAGAGCTTAAATTTTGTCCCACTTGAGGGGGTGGAGTGTAGCCTAAAAGCTCTTTAAAATCAATTTTACCATTGATTTTAGCATAAAGTGCAATTTTAAATAAACGATAAAAAGAGTTATATAAAGAGTTGATTAAAGCAATTTCATTAAAATTATCTAAAATTTTTTCAAGTTCGCTTTTAAAGTCTTGTTTTTTTAAAATTTTATCAAAAAAGCTTTCAAAACTTCCTGTATTTAAACTATAGCAGTATTGTTCTATGGTTTTTTCATCTACTCTTAAACCACTAAATTTATTAAGCTCACTCGCAGCAAGATACAAGTTTTCATCAAAACTTGTAAAAAGAGTAAATAAAGCATTTTGAGTGATTTCAACCCTTAGTTGTTTTGCTTTTATGCTTAAAAGCTCCACGCCTTCTTTAGCTCCGTTAGCTTTAAAAAATCTTACAAAATGAGGAGAGAAAATTTTTTCTATGTCGCTTTGTTTAGAACTTTCATCATAAAGCTCTAAAAGAAAGAAATTGTCCGCATTGTTTTTACAAAGTTCGACTAAAATTTTAAGATCTTTTATTGGAATTTTTTTAGAAGTTTTAATTTCGAGTAATTTTTTTTCGCTAAAAAGCGATCCTGTGCTTAAAAAATCACTTGCATGAGTGAAGTTGTATTCTTCAAAAAAAAGTTTTAAAGTTTCATCGGGCTTATATTTTTCTTTTATAAATTCAGCATAAAGTTCGCTTTGAAAATTATCTGCTCCATAAAGAAAGAAAAAATTAGGTATTGAATCTTTAGAAAGCAGGGTTTGGAGCTCTTTTCTATACATTTTCTTCCTTTATAAGTCTTTGGGTGATTTTAGCATAAATTTTTGCCATAACTATATCCGCTTCCATGATTTGCACTTCAACATTTTCTAGTAAATTCGCATGCGTATCATAAAGGATTATATCCGCTCCTTTGATTTCATCATCTAGTTTAGCTATGCAAACTCCGTCATTTTGCACAACTAAAGCTTTAAATTTTTTGCCTATATTTTTAGCTGCCCATCTCGCAAATTTTCTATCCATAAAATCATAAGCGACTTTATCAGCCTCTCTTTCAAGCACGCTAAGGTTTTCGCAAGTGCTTTGTATATTTAAAAGTAGGTAATTAAAAAGTTTTTCATCGTTTTT
Source organism: Campylobacter sp. CFSAN093241 (assembly GCF_012889595.1). Lineage (NCBI taxonomy): Bacteria > Pseudomonadati > Campylobacterota > Epsilonproteobacteria > Campylobacterales > Campylobacteraceae > Campylobacter > Campylobacter sp. CFSAN093241. Next base: position 603,828 of record NZ_CP040612.1, read on the forward strand.
TTGTTTGGCTTTTAAAAGTCTGTGTAAAATAAGATCAGAATACCTTCTTATAGGGCTTGTAAAATGTGAGTATTTATCAAAACCTAAGCCAAAATGCCCCGCATTTACGCTAGAATATTCCGCTTTTTTTTGTGCTTTGATGATGAGTTTATCTACTTCTGCTCTTAAATTTAATTCATCAGCTAAAGCTTGTATGTCGCGTATGAGCTCAGGAAGATTGGGTTTAAAATTTACATCGATTCCGAGTTCGCGTAATTCATTTAAAAGCTTATCGATTTTTCTTGTATCAGCACTTAAGTGATTTCTAAAAACGCCTATATCTATGAGTTTTGCTGCGGCTTTATTGGCTAAAAGCATACAATCTTCGATCAAATTATGCGAAGGCGTGTCTTTTTCAAAAACTGTGCTTTTTAGACTTAAATTTTCATCTAAATTCATTCTTAATTCTTCGGTGCGAAATTCAAAGGCATTTTTAAGACGCATTTTGCGTAAATTTTTTGTGATTTCAAAAAGCTCATAAAGCCATGAAAGTTCTTTTAAATCAGGTTTTTGTACCAAAATTTCATCAACTTCATCGTAATTAAAACGGCGTTTTGAGTTGATAATACCTTCAAAAAGTTCTTCTTTGATGACTTTATTTTCATGATCGAGTGTGATTTTAAAACAATACGCTAAGCGATCTAAATGAGGTTTTAAAGAACAGATATTTTCACTTAAAGGATGCGGTAACATAGGTATAGCAATGTGCGGAAAATAAATAGAAAATCCACGATTTCTTGCTTCTTTATCTATAGCACTATAAGCATAAACATATTCGCTAACATCAGCAATAGCTACATAAATTTCTCGTTTTTGAGTGTCAAAATAAATCGCATCATCAAAATCTTTTGCATGTATAGGATCTATAGTGCAAAAAGGCAAGGCTCTTAAATCCATGCGATTTTCATACATACTCGCATCAACACTATCGCCGTTTGCTAGGGCTTCTTTGATACAAGCGTCGCTAAATTCGTTGTTTTTATTGAAAAGGGCTAAAGAGATTTTTTCATCTATACTTTCATCATCAATATGCCCTAAAACTTCTATGATATTGTTATTTTCATTTTCTATTTTTAAAACTGTTCCTAAAGGTAGTGCTTTTAAGGATTTTTGAGAAGCTTTTAAGGCGGTGCTTAATCCTGTTTTGATATTCATTCCAAGTACGGCTTCGCCATACCTTTTGGTGATCACTAAAGAGGTTTCATTGGCTCTTTTTAGAACCAAAATCACCTTTGCACTGGGGCGTTTTTTCTTTAAAGGTAGAAGTTTTACTGCAACTATATCTTTATAGTTTGCACCTTTTAGGTTTTTGTTTTCTATCAAAAGATCTTTTTTAAAACTTTCATCAAAGCATTGTAAAAAACCTGTACCTTTGCTCGAAATATCAAGCACCCCAAAGGCAAAACCATTGTTAAGATAGTATTTGTTTTTGTGTTCTTTAATGATATGATTGGCTAAAAGCTCTCTTAAAATTTGTTTAAATTCATTGCTTACTTCGTGAGAGCTAATGCCATAACTAAGACTGTTTAAAAATTCTTTCACTTTTAATACTTTATGATTTTTTGTAAAATTCTTACATAAAGTTTATAAAAAAAATATGAAATTTATACTTTAATTGCTATAATAATACCTTTAATTTTTGAATTTTTAAGGAGTGAATATGGCTATTACAGTATATTATGATAAAGATTGTGATTTAAATTTAATCAAATCAAAAAAAGTAGCAATTATAGGTTTTGGCTCTCAAGGACACGCTCATGCGATGAATTTAAGGGATAATGGCGTAAATGTAACTATCGGACTTCGCGAAGGTAGTGTAAGTGCTGTTAAAGCAAAAAATGCTGGTTTTGAAGTAATGAGTGTAAGTGAAGCTTCTAAGATAGCGGATGTGATTATGATTTTAGCTCCTGATGAAATTCAAGCAGATATTTTTAATGTCGAAATAAAACCAAATTTAAGTGAAGGTAAGGCTATAGCTTTTGCACACGGTTTTAATATCCACTATGGTCAAATTGTTGTTCCAAAAGGTGTAGATGTTATCATGATAGCACCTAAAGCACCAGGACATACAGTAAGAAATGAATTTACTTTAGGTGGTGGAACTCCTTGCTTGATAGCTATTCATCAAGATGAAAGTAAAAATGCTAAAAATTTAGCTTTAAGTTATGCAAGCGCGATTGGGGGTGGACGTACAGGTATTATAGAAACAACCTTTAAAGCCGAAACAGAAACAGATCTTTTTGGTGAGCAAGCTGTGCTTTGTGGTGGACTTAGTGCTTTGATTCAAGCAGGTTTTGAAACTTTGGTTGAAGCAGGTTATGAACCTGAAATGGCTTATTTTGAGTGTTTGCATGAAATGAAACTCATTGTGGATTTGATTTATCAAGGTGGTATTGCAGATATGCGTTATTCTATTTCAAATACTGCAGAATACGGCGATTACATCACAGGGCCAAAGATTATCACTGAAGAGACTAAAAAAGCGATGAAAGGTGTTTTAAAAGATATACAAAATGGTGTTTTTGCAAAAGATTTTATCTTAGAACGCCGTGCAGGTTTTGCTAGAATGCATGCAGAACGCAAAAATATGAATGATTCTTTGATAGAAAAAACAGGACGCAATTTGCGTGCTATGATGCCTTGGATCAGTGCTAAAAAATTAGTAGATAAAGATAAGAACTAAACATTGTCAAAGAAAAAATTAGTTCAAATTCAGCGTTATTTAATCATAGCTATACTTTTTTTACTTTGCATAGCTTTAGCTTTGGGAATTTTAGTAAAATATCAAAATTCCCAAGATGTTTCTTCTGTTAAGCCGGATTATTTTATTGATAAGCAAGAAGATTTAATTTCATTAAATAAAGATCATTATGAAATTGGTATTTTTCAAGAGAATGAGTTTGATAATAATAAATCTGTAAGTATTTTAGAGCAAAAAATTCAAGAAATTGATGATTTAAATACAAGTTTAAATGAGCAAAATTTAAGCAGTGTGGAGCAGAATTTAAGTTTAGAGCAAAATCAGAGTTTAGAACAAAATTTTATTCTAAAAGATACAAATTTAACCCAAGATCAAAATTTAACTTTTAATGAAGATATTCATTTAAATAAAATTTCTAAAAAACCAAAACTTGCCATTATTATCGATGATATGGCAAATGCAAGTCAGGTTAGAGGTTTAAAAGCTTTAAATTTAAAGTTAAATCCTTCTTTTTTTCCGCCAGATAAAAACCATAGCGAAACGCCAAAACTTGCTTTAAAATTTGATTTTTATATGGTGCATTTACCTTTAGCAGCAATTAATTACAATAAACCCGAGCTTGATACTTTAAATCCAAATGATAGCAAAGAAAGAATTTTTAAAAAAATCAAGCAAATTAAAAAAGATTTTAAGGATTTAAGATATATCAATAATCACACAGGAAGTTTATTTACAAGCAATGAAGAAGCTATGAGAAAGCTTTACGAGGCTTTAAAAAATCAAAATATATTTTTTGTAGATTCTAAAACTATAGGAAATTCTAAGGCAAATAAAATCGCTAAAGAACTCAGTATGCCTTATATACAAAGAGATGTGTTTTTGGATAATGAAGATGATGTTAATTATGTTAAAAAACAACTTGAAAGTGCGGTAAAACTTGCACAAAAAAAAGGTTTTGTTATAGCCATAGGACATCCTAGGAAAAATACTTTTAAAGCTTTAGAGCAAAGTAAGGATTTGTTAAAAGGCGTTGATCTTGTGTATTTGAGTGAAATTTATGGCAAGTGAAATTTTGCCTGATGAATTTTTAGAACTTTTTAAAGATTTAAAAAAGCCTCCTAAAAAATTACACTATAAAGGAAATTTATCTTTATTAAAACAAGATAAAATCGCTATTATAGGTTCAAGGCGTATGAGTGTTTATACGAAAAATTGTGTTTTTTCCTTAGCGAGTATGCTTAAAAATGCTCATCTTTGCGTGGTAAGTGGCGGTGCTTTGGGTGTGGATATCACCGCAAGTATGGCAGCTATGCCAAATACTATAGGTATTTTTGCCAATGGTTTAGATCAAATTTATCCAAGAACTAATGAAAAAATCATTAAACAAATTTATGAAAATGCTTTAGCTTTAAGTGAATACGAAGATGATTATTTGCCAAAAAATTATGATTTTTTACTAAGAAATCGTTTGGTTATTGCTTTAAGTAAGGCCGTTGTGGTTGCACAAGCAGATATAAAAAGTGGTTCTATGCAGAGTGCAAAACTTGCTTTAGAACTCAATAAACCTTTATATGTTTTACCACAAAGACTAGAAGAAAGCACAGGAACTAATTTTCTTTTAAAGGAAAATAAAGCAAAGTTAATTTGTGATTTTAAAGAATTTGTAAGTGAGTTTGCAAGTATAGATATAAATCAAGATGAGTTTTTAGAGTTTTGTAAAAAAGGTGTGAGTGTTGATGAGGCTTTAAAAATTTATGGACAAAAAGTTTATGAATATGAACTTGAGGGAAAAATTTCCATAGAAGGGCTTTTTATAAGGGTTTTAGCATGAGAGCTTTGGCTTTAGATGTAGGTTTAAAACGCATAGGTGTAGCGCTTTGCATAGATAAAAAGATCGCTTTGCCTTTAGATGCAGTTTTAAGAAAAAATCGCAATCAAGCCGCTAATGAAATCAAAAATTTACTTAAAATACATGAGATTTCTTTACTCATTGTAGGCATTCCTAAGGGTGGATCAAGTGAAGAAGAAATGACAAGACGCATTAAGCATTTTGTTTCTTTGCTTGAATTTGATAAAGAAATTTGCTTTGTAGATGAAAGCGGAACAAGCAAAGAAGCTTTAGGATACGGCGTAGCCAATACACGCAAAAAAGATGGTAAATTAGACTCCTTATCCGCTTTTATCATGATAAAGGATTATTTTGCTCTCTAGAATAGAAAAACTTTATACCAAAGATGAAATGCAAAATATTTTATCTTCTTTTACTCAAGAAAAAAATGTTTGTGTATTTGCAAATACTTTAAAAATTAGCATTGAAGAATTAGAAAAAGAATTTTTAAAACAAAAATTAAAATTTAAAAAGATCAATGCTTATTGTTATTTGTTTGATGCCAAAGATAAGGCTATCTTAAGTTCTATGAAAGCTTTTAATGAGGCGCACTTTTATATACAAAATTATTCTTCTTATTTGTGTGCTTTAAATTTAGAAGTCAAAGCAGGGCAAAGGGTTCTTGATATGTGTGCAGCTCCGGGTGGTAAAAGTATCAATCTTGCAAATTTTATGCAAAATACAGGTTATTTAGCTTGCAATGAGATGAGTAGGGATAGATTTTTTATTTTGCAAAAAAATCTTAAAAATTACGGCGTGAATGCTAAAGTTTTTATGAAAGATGGTAAAAATATAGGCAATTTATGTCCTTTAAAATTTGATAAAATCTTACTTGATGCACCTTGTTCGACTTTTGCTAAAATAGGTTTTGATTTGGAAAAAAGTTATAAAGAAATCAAAAATATTGCAAAAACTCAAAAAAAACTTCTACATTCTGCTTTAAAGGCATTAAAAATAGGTGGAGAGCTTGTATATAGTACTTGCACCTTTACCAAAGAAGAAAATGAAGAAGTGATAGAGAATGCTTTAAAAAGTGAGTTTAAATTAGAGCTTTTAGATATTGATTTGGAAAATGTTGAGGCTAAAGCAGGGCAAAGTGAAGAATTTGCTGAAATTTCAAAATGCAGACGGATTTTACCAAGCTTAGACTATGATGGATTTTTCATAGCTAAACTTAGGAAATTATGTTAATTGATAAAATTATTCACATTTAAATACAAATTCATAAAAAAACTTAAAAAACAATAAATAATTTTTTCTTTATTTTAAAGCTTAAAGTTCTATTTTTAAGTACTTTGAAAAGAAAATCACAGCGTGAAAAGGCTGTGAATAAAGTTGAATTTTTTTTAACCTTAAAAAGATGAAATTAGTCTGATTGTATTTTTTGCAGTTTTGGAGCTATTACAGCTTGACAATATCCTTGATCGGGATTATTTATAAAATAATGTTGATGATAGTTTTCAGCTTTATAGTAAGTTTGCAATCTTGAAATTTTAGTAACTATTTTTTTACTAAATATTTTTTGCTGTTCTTCAATGAAATTTTGAGCTAAAATTTTATCTTCTTCATTTTCGTAAAATATTATTGAGCGATATTGTATGCCAATATCTTCACCTTGTTTATCTATACTTGTTGGATCATGAATTTTAAAAAAGAGTATTAGGATTTCAAGAAGAGAGATTTGTTTTTCATCGTAATTTATTTTGACAACTTCTATGTTACCATCACCATTACACACGCTTTCATAGCTAGGATTTGGTTTTCCTCCGCTATATCCAACTTCAGTATTGATTACACCTTTTAGACGTTCAAATACGGCTTCAATACACCAAAAACAACCACCACCTAAAATGATATTTTTCATTGCGAGTTTTCCTTAATCTTAGCCCTTTGAAAGGGCTAAGATTATTTATAGTTTTTGATTGCTTTTTCTAAAATTTCAATTGCGGCTTTTTCATCTTTGAAGTCTTGCACTTTAACCCATTTATTTGGTTCTAAAATTTTATAAGTTTCAAAGAAGTTTTTGATTTTATTCAAAGTTGCCTGTGGTAAGTCTGTATAAGTTTTTATATTATCATATCTCGCATCTATTTTTGAATTTGGAACTGCAAGAAGTTTTTCGTCCATTCCACTTTCATCTTCCATGATTAAAACACCGATTAAGCGGCAAGGAATCACAGCTCCAGCTTGGATAGGATATTCATTAAGCACTAAAATATCTACAGGATCACCATCATCAGCCAAAGTATTAGCAATAAAACCATAGTTTGCTGGGTAAAACATCGCGCTAGCCATAACGCGATCTACCATGATAGCACCGCTATCTTTATCGATTTCGTATTTTATATTTGAGCCATATGGAATTTCAATTACGGCATTGATTTTATTTGGAATATCTCCGATTTTGATTTTGTTTAAATTCATTTTTTCTCCTTATATACTTTGAATTTTTTTAATCAGTTCTTTCATGTCTGCAACGATAGGTTCGATAGCGCGCTCTCCATCGATAATAAAATGAAGTTTTTTCTTTTGATAAAAATCTAAAATTTCATTTAAAGGTTCTGTATAAACTTTCATTCTATTGTAAAACACTTCTTCATTATCATCTGCGCCACGATTTCTGCCTAAAACTCTTTCTTTGGCAACTTCTTCGCTTACTCTTACTTCTATGACGCCTTTAAGACAAATTTCATTTTGCTCACTTAAAACCTTATCAAATTCCATCATTTGCTCTACGCTTCTTGGATAGCCATCGATGATGATAGTTTTAGTTGGAGCAGCTTTTAGAGCACAAACTATAGTATTTATAACAACATCTAAAGGAACAAGATTGCCTTTGGAGATAAAACTATCTATAGTTTTTCCAAGCTCGCTCCCACTTGCTACTTCAGCTCTTAAAAGATCTCCTGTTGAATAGTGTGTGATATTTGTCGCATCTGCTTGTGCGATTAAACTAGCATCGGTAGTTTTTCCACTACCTGGTGCACCTATGATTAAAAACAATTCTTTCATTTTATATTCTCCCTTAATTTGATTCCTAATTCTCTCATTGCTTCATTGCTAGCAGGCGATGGTGCATCTGTCATTAAGCATTGCGCTCTTTGGGTTTTTGGAAAGGCTATAACCTCTCTTATGCTGTTTGCTCCTGTAACTAGCATGATGAGTCTATCAAGTCCTATAGCGATACCTCCATGTGGTGGAGCACCAAAATTTAAAGCATCAAGTAAGAAGCCAAATTTTTCTTTTTGTTGCTCTTCATCGATATTTAAAAGTTTAAATACTTTTTGTTGAATATCGTTTTTATGGATTCTTATACTACCTCCACCTAGCTCAACGCCATTTAACACTACATCATAAGCAATAGATGAAATTTCTTCTAAATCAGTCTCATCAATATTTTTTGGCATGGTAAAAGGATGGTGCATCGCAGAATAACTTCCGTCATCATTTTGCTCAAACATAGGAAAATCAACAACCCATAAGAATTCCAAGGCATTTGGATCTATAAGTTTTAACTCGTTGGCTAAGAAAATTCTAAATCTTCCCATATAATCAAGCACGGTTTTTTTAGCTCCTGCACCGAAAAATACCACATCTCCTACTTCAAGCTCACAGCGTTTGCTTAGCTCATTTAAATCTTCTTCGCTAAAGAATTTACAAAGTGGACCTTTAAGCCCATCTTTTTTAACTTGTATGAAAGCTAAGCCTTGGGCGCCAAATTTACGCACAAATTCTTCAAATCTTTGCATTTGTCTTTTTGAAAAAATAGTATCGCCTTTTGGAACGCGTATGGCTTTGATGCGATTTTTCTTTGTATCTTTGGCAATATTTGCAAAAATTTCATTATTTGACTTAGTGAAAATATCAATCACATCAATAAATTTAAGATCAAATCTTAAATCCGGCTTATCAGAGCCATAATTTTCCATAGCGTCTTTGTATTGCATTTGTCTAAAAGGGGTTTGAATTTCTTTGCCGCAAGCTTTGAAAATATCTTTTAAAAAAGTTTCAGCTACCTTGATCACATCTTTTTGTTCGCAAAAGCTCATTTCAACATCAATTTGTGTGAATTCAGGTTGGCGATCAGCTCTTAAATCTTCATCTCTAAAACATTTTGCAATTTGAAAATAACGATCAAAACCGCTACACATTAAAAGTTGTTTGAAAAGCTGAGGGCTTTGTGGAAGAGCATAAAATTCACCCTGATGCACACGAGAAGGCACGAGATAATCTCTTGCGCCTTCGGGAGTAGCTTTGGTAAGAATAGGGGTTTCAACTTCTAAAAATCCCATATTTGCCAAAGAATTTCTAGCTGCTATACAAGCTTTAGAACGCAAGGCAAAATTTTCATAAAGTTTAGGATTTCTTAAATCTAAAAAGCGATATTTTAAGCGTAATTCTTCATTTACACTTTCATCAGCAATAGCAAAAGGAGGTACGGCACTTTCATTTTCTATGGTAAGTTTAGAAACAACTACTTCGATTTCTCCTGTTTTTAATTTAGGATTTACAAGTCCTTCACCACGCGGACGAATAGTGCCTTCTGCAATAAGTACAAATTCATTTCTTGCATTGGAAGCGATTTCATGAGCTTCTTTGCTATCATTTGGATCACAAACAAGTTGGATAATACCACTTCTATCTCTTAAATCTATAAAAATAACTCCACCATGATCGCGGTAGCTATTTACCCAACCGCAAAGTTTAACGCTTTGACCAACATGGGAAATTCCCAAGTTTGTATTATAATGACTTCGCAAATTTATTCCTTGAAAAAAGATTTTTTAAGATAATGAGCAAAATTATAGTATTTTTATTCTTTTGCTTTGCTAAGATTTGATATAATTTTTTATGCAAAATAAAATAGATCATAAAAATATTAAAAAAATTGGACTTGTTACACGACCCAATGTGAGTTTAGATAAGGAAATTTTAAAACTTCAATCGATTTTATCTATATATAAAGTTGAACTTGTATTGTTTAAAGAAAGTTCTGAAATTTTAGATTTGCCAAAGTATGGATTGGATGATTTGTTTAAAATATCTGATTTTGTTATTTCTTTAGGTGGAGATGGAACTTTGATTTCTTTATGTCGTAAAGCTTGTGAATATGATAAAGCAGTTTTAGGAATTCATGCTGGACATTTAGGTTTTTTAACAGATTTTAAAGTTGATGAAGCTGAAAATTTTTTTCAAGCTTTTTTTCAAGGAGAATTTAGAATAGAAAAGCCTTATTTGTTAAGTGTTTTTTTAGAAGATAAGCAAGGAAAAATTTTAGAAAAATTAGCTTTTAACGATGTGGTCATCAGTAAAAACAATCAAGCTTCTATGGCTCATATAGAAGTTTTTAGAAAAGAAAAGAAATTTAATGAATATTTTGGAGATGGGCTTATTGTTGCAACTCCTGCGGGTTCAACAGCTTATAATTTAAGTGCAAATGGGCCCATAGTTTATACTTTAGCTCAAGCTTTTATCTTAACTCCTGTTTGTTCTCATTCTTTAACACAACGCCCTATTGTCTTACCAAAAGGTTTTGAAATAGAGATTATGGCAAAGGATTGTATACTTTGCATTGATGGGCAAGAAAATTATAAAATGAATGATTTTAAAAGTATAAAAGTGGGTTTAAGTGATAAAAATGTGGCTTTAATTCACCCAAAAAATAGGGATTATTTTCAAATTTTAAAAGAAAAATTACACTGGGGAAATTGATGATAAATAGAATTTTTATGAAAGAAAATCTTGGTTTTAAAAAGGCTGAGCTTGAAATTTCTAAAGGACTTACCGTTTTTACGGGGCTAAGTGGAGCTGGAAAATCAGTTTTGTTTAAAGGAATTTTATCCGCATTTTCTTTGAGTGAAAGTGAGGCTAAAATTGTCGAAATAGAACTAGATGATAAGTTGGATTTAGAAAGTTTTGGTATAGAAAGTGAAGAGGAGAATGTTTTTAAGCTTTTAAAAGAAAAAAACACAAAATATTTTATTAACAATCAAAGCATAGCGAAAAAAAGTTTGCAAAATTTAAGTAAAACTTTTATTAAGTATTTAAGCGCAAAGGAAAATAACGAATTTGGAAATGAAAAATTTTTAAATCTCTTAGATGCCTTGGAGATGCAAGAAAATACAAATTTTGTTTCCTTTTTAGAAGATTTTAAAAAAGATTTTAATGCTTATAGTCAAATTTCTAATGAGCTTAATGCAATTTTAGAAGAAGAAAAAAAAGTAGAAGAATTAAAAGAACTAGCTAGAGCACAAATTGAAAAAATTTCAAGCATTAATCCTAAAATAGGTGAGTATGAAGAGCTTTTAATACTTAAAAAAAAGCTTTCTAAAAAAGATAAATTAGAAGAAGCTTGGAGTAAGGCAGAGCGTATTTTTGAGCTTGAAAAAGTTGTTATTGAAGCTTTAAATTTAAGCGAAGTTGATGCGAGTTTTTTTAGTGAATGTTTGAATGAATTGCGTGTGATTTGCGAAAATCAAAAAATGGAAGATTTGGATTTTGATGTGGAGGCGCTTTTAGATCGCATTGAAAATTTATCCTATCTTATCAAGCGTTATGAAAGCATAGAAAATGCTTTAGAAGTTTTAAAACAAAAAAAATATGAGCTAGAGCATTATGAAAATTTAAGTTTTGAAAAAAAAGAACTTGAAAAAAAATTTCAAGAATTAAAACAAAAATTAGAAGAAAAAGCACAAATTTTAACTCAAACAAGAAAGAAAAACCTTAAAAAATTAGAAAAATGTTTAAATAATTATCTTAAAGATCTTTATATGAAAGATGCAAGTTTGACGCTTAAAGAAAATGAAAAAATTTCAATTTTAGGCAAAGATGAGATAATGCTAGATATTAATTTAGCTCATTTAAAAAATTTAAGTTCGGGTGAATTAAATCGCTTAAGACTTGCTTTTATAGCCACAGAATGTAATATTTTAAATACAGGCAAAGGGATATTATTTTTAGATGAAATTGATGCAAATTTAAGCGGAAAAGAGGCTATGAGTATAGCTAAGGTTTTAGAGGAACTTTCTAAGTTTTATCAAATTTTTGCTATTTCTCATTTGCCTCAACTTTCCTCTAAGGCACATAATCATTTTTTAGTTGAAAAAAATGGTGAAGAAAGTAAGGTAAAAAAGCTTGATCAAGAAGAAAGAATTAAAGAACTTGCTAGGATGGTAAGTGGAGAGCTTGTTAGTGATGAAGCGATCGAATTTGCTAAGACCTTATTTAAGAATTAAGCGGATTTTTTATTTTGCTATGTTAAAATATATAACTATAAAAATTTCCTTTCTTTTAAAACAAATATAATAAAAAATTTTAGATATAAAGGTATTTTACACACTATGAATAAGAAAATTTTAATTATTGATGACAATAAAATGCTCGGCAAACTTTTGGCTAAAAAAATTCAAATGACTTTAGATTATGAGGTAGATATTGCTTTTGGTTTTGCTGAAGCTAAGGAGTTAATGAATAATGATTATTTTTTAGCTTTTGTGGATTTATGCTTGCCAGATGCCCCAAATGGTGAAGTTGTGGATTATGTTATAGAAAAGAAAATTCCTGCTATTGTTCTTACGGCTAGTGGTGATAAGGCTACTAAAGAAAAATTTATGGATAAAGATATATTAGATTATATTTTTAAAGAAAGTGAAACTTGCATTGATGAGATTATTAGTTCTATTGTAAAACTTAATCAATATGCAAAAACTAAAGTGATTGTAGCTATGAGCAAGCTACCTGAACGTAATGAAATTAAAAAAATACTTACTCAAAGACAATTTAATGTTTTAGCTGCGGCTCATGGTGAAGAAGCAATGAGTTATTTAAATGATAATAATGATGTTAAGCTTATTATAGCAGATGTCAATATGCCAGTAATTAGCGGTTTTGAGCTTTTGACTCAAGTAAGAGAACGTTTTAGTGATGATGAATTAGGTGTGATTCTTTTGGGGGATCATAATGATTCATTTGAAGCGAATTCTTTTAAAAATGGAGTTAATGAGTATTTGTTTAAGCCTTTAAGCAAGGAAAGTTTTAATTGTCGCTTAGATCGTTGTTTATCTTACATGGATGATAAAAAATTTTTAAGCACTTATAATGTTTTAGATCCTGTATCTGGGGTTAAAAATTATAATGCTTTAATTGATGGAATAGATGATTATTTTAACGAAATAGCAATAAAAGACGAGGAATTTGCTTTTGCTTTCTTAGATATAGATAATCTTCAAATGATTAACGATGAATACGGCCGTGAAGTTGGTGATGAAGTAATTAAAATCTGCGCCAATGAAATAGTCAATGAAACTAAAGGAAGAGATCTTGTAGGTAGATATAGTGCAGAAAAAATTTGTATTTTGCTTAAAAATATATCCCAAGAAAGAGCGATTAAAATCTTTTCTCGTATACGAGTAAATATAAAAAAGGCTGGTGTTTTAGTTAATTTAGATGAAGTCTTTTTTACAGCTTCTATAGGCGTGGTTTTTGGAAAAAGTGGAGATAAGATTGATTCTTTGGCTGATAAAGCAAGTAAAATATTGTCTCAAGCAAAAGATAATGGCAAGGATAGAGTTGAAGTATGTTCTTAAATCTTGATTTTCAAGATGGTTTAAGGATTGTTGATACGCATTGCCATCTAGACAGTGAAGCATTTAAAGATGATTTAGATGAAACTTTAAATCGTGCTTTTAAAAATGGTATAGAGAAAATCATCATACCTGGTGCTGATATAAAAGACTTACCTGATGCAGCTACAATTGCTCATAAATATAAAAACATTTTTTTTGCAGCAGGAGTGCATCCTTATGAAATTGATAATTATGATGAGAAAATTTTAAGGCAGTATTTATGCGATGAAAAATGTGTAGCTGTAGGTGAATGTGGGCTTGATTATTTCCGTTTTAAAAGTGATCTTGCTGAAGAAATTCAAAAAGAAAAAGAAAATCAAAAAAAGATTTTTATCGCACAGCTTGAACTTGCTATTGAATTTAAAAAACCTGTTATCATTCACTCAAGAGAAGCAAATCATGATACTTATGAGATTTTACATGGGTATTCTAAGGATCTTGTAGGAGGAGTTTTACACTGCTTTAATGCAAGCGAACATTTACTAACTCTTTTTGAAGATGGATTTTATTTTGGTATTGGGGGAGTTTTAACTTTTAAAAATGCTAAGAAATTAGTTGAAATTTTACCTAAAATTCCAAAAGATAGATTGTTGCTTGAAACTGATGCTCCATATCTTACTCCAGAGCCTTATCGTGGTAAAAGAAATGAACCTTTGTTAACTCAATTTGTAGCAAACAAAATGTGTGAAGTATTGAATTTATCAAGAAAAGAACTTCTAGAAATTTGTTTTAATAATTCTGAAAAATTATTTTTTAAAGGTTTTTAATGAAAAAAATTTTATTGTGTTTTTTAATATGTTTTAATTTTCTTTTTGCACAAATTAATACTCCTGAATTTTATGAAAGACAAATGAATGTTTTAAGAAATTTAGATATTAATCCAAGTTTTATCAGTGATTTGATTTTTGTGCAAACTCAACAAGATATAAAATCAAAACATGCTCAAACTTTAATAGATAGCATGCAAAATTTTTCAAAAGTTACTCCTATGATAAGAAAAATTTTAGCCCAGCAGGAAGTTCCTGATGAGATTTTGTATCTAGCTATGGTTGAATCAGGCTTGAAAACTCATAGCGTTTCTAATGCCAAGGCTGTAGGGGTTTGGCAATTTATGCAACCAACAGCTAGAAATTTGGGTTTAAGAATCGATGCTTATGTTGATGAAAGGCGTGATCCAGTCAAGTCAACTTATGCCGCTACAAATTATTTAAAAGAGTTAAAAGAAGAATTTGGCAAATGGTATTTGGCACTTTTAGCTTATAATTGCGGAAATGGCAAGCTAAGACAAGCTATCAAGCAAGCAGGAAGTGATGATTTAAGTGTTTTATTGAACCCTGATAAGAAATATCTTTCTTTAGAAACTAGAAATTTTATAAGAAAGATTTTAACGCTTGCTTTTTTAGCTAATGATAGGGATTTTTTACTAGATAAAGATGCGTCTTTAATGAATTATGCTTTAAGCAATGAATTTGCAAAAGTTGATGTGCCTTCTTCTGCATCTTTAAAAGAAATAGCTAAAAATTTAAATATGGATCTTGCAACTTTTAAGAAATATAATCCACAATTTAAACATAATTTTACGCCTCCTGGTAAAGGGTATTATATGTATATACCACTTAATAAAGTAGCATTTTTTGATAAAAATTTTAAAGCAGAAAAACTTGCGAAGGTTGATACAACTATACCTATGACAAGAACTTATACCGTTAAGTCTGGTGACTCTTTATATAAAATAGCAAAAAATTATAATATAAGTGTTGATGAAATTCGAGAATTCAATAAAATAGCAAAAAATCATCTTAGTATTAATCAAAAATTAATTATACCAATCAAGGAGAATAAAAATGCAAATAAAAACAATTACACTAAAGTTGTCAGCCGTTAGTCTAGGGGCTTTATTTTTTAGTGGTTGTTTAGGCACTAGTTTTTTTTCTAGCTTGGATAATGCTCAAGTGTATTATCCTTCAAATGATTTTAAAAGCAGTCCTAGTTCTTCAGGGACTAAAGGAACGATGAAGCCTTATACTATCAACGGTAAAACTTATTATCCTACTGTTGTAGCAGTAGGCGAAACTGCTGATGGTATTGCGAGTTGGTATGGGCCAGGCTTTCACGGTAAAAAAACTTCTAATGGCGAAACCTATAATCAAAATGCTTTAACCGCGGCTCATAAAACTTTACCTATGAATACCATCTTAAAAGTAACCAATCTAAATAATAATCGTCAAGTTACCGTTCGTGTGAATGATAGGGGTCCTTTTGTAAATAATCGTATTATAGATTTATCAAAAGGAGCTGCCAGTCAAATTGATATGATTGCTTCAGGAACAGCTCCAGTAAGGCTTGAGGTTATAGGGTTTGGATCAAGTAATTCGGGTAATAATATTGTGCATTCTAATGTAAACTATGGAAATAGTGGAGAGATTGCAAATAATGGACAAATTTATGAAGGTGGAAATTTCATGGTTCAAATTGGAGCCTTTAAAAATCCAGCCGGAGCACAAACGATAGCAGCAAGATATAAAACTTACAGAACTTATAGCTCTACTATACGCACAAGCTCAGTGGATGGGTTAAATCGCGTTTTCTTAACAGGCTTTAGAAGTGAAGATGAAGCAAGGGATTTTGCTGCAAGTGGTGCATTTGCAGGTGCATTTGTTGTAAGAGAGTAGAAATTATGACAGAATTGATTTTTTTGGATGTAGATGGCTGTTTAACTGATGGAAAAATTATTTATACTTCTAATGGAGAATTTATTAAAGAATTTGATGTAAAAGATGGAGCGGCTATCGAGGCTTGGCTAAAGCTTGGTAAAAAAATTGCTATTATTACAGGTAGAAATTGTCCTTGTGTTGAAAAAAGAGCTAAAGATTTAAAAATAGAAATTTTATATCAAGGTATCAAAGATAAGTTAGCTTGTGCAAAAGAAATTTTACAAAAACTTAATTTAGATTTTTCTCAGTGTGCGGCTATTGGGGATTATTTTAATGATAAGGCTTTACTTGAAAGTGTAGGACTTAGTTTTAAGCCAAAAGATGGTCATAAAGATTTAAATGTAGACATAGTGCTTAGCAAAAAAGGTGGTAAGGCTGCTGTAGCACAGATGATAGAAATTTTAGTAGAAAAAAATCATCTAAAAGAAGAATGGAATAAGCTTTGGCTATAAAAATTTTTGGAATTTTAATTGCTCTTTTTACAATTACTTTTACGATTTTAAGTTTGCAAGATCCGTATTCTTTGAATTTGCAAACTAATGCTTTAAATTTTAAAAATATTGAGGCTAAAAATTTGAAAGCTTATGAGAGTAATGCTAGTACAATTAAGGCATATTATAAGGCAAATTCTTGGGTGAGATATGCAGATAGAGATAAATTTAATGATTTTATTACTTTAAATTTAGATTTTAATCTTAGTGCGAATCGTTTAGAGTTTTTCAATAAAGATATGAGCAAGGTTTTGTTTGAAGGAAATGT
Source organism: Campylobacter sp. CFSAN093241 (assembly GCF_012889595.1). Classification (NCBI taxonomy): domain Bacteria; kingdom Pseudomonadati; phylum Campylobacterota; class Epsilonproteobacteria; order Campylobacterales; family Campylobacteraceae; genus Campylobacter; species Campylobacter sp. CFSAN093241. The sequence continues at coordinate 620,553 of NZ_CP040612.1, forward strand.
TACTTATATAGGTTCTAATAATGTCAAAATTATTTCTCAAGAGGTAGAATACCAACCTAAGGATAAAATTTTACACACAAATACTAATTTTAAAGCTCTGATCAATGGAAGTATTATTAACGGAAATACTTTAAACTATGATGTAAAAAACAAAATTTTAAATATCCAAGGAGTAAATGCGTGGTTGCAAGACAAATAATTTTATTGTTAGCTTGTGTAAGTGTAACTTGGGCAACTCAAATTGAAGTAAAAGCTTTAAATTTTTACTCAGATGAAAATAAGGGTGAAAGTATTCTTAGTGGAAATGTAGAAGTAATTAGAGGTGATGATATTTTAAATTCTGAAAAATTGATTATTTATACGGATAAAAATCGCAAACCTATTCGTTATGAAGCAATGCAAAATGCTAGGTTTAAGATTGTTTTAAAAGGTAAAACTTATAAAGGTAGTGGAGATAAATTTATTTATAATGTTATTAAAGATACTTACGAGATTAATGGTCATGCTTATATAAATGAGCTTGGAAGCAATCAAAAACTTTTTGGTGATAAAATAATAGTCGATAGAAAAGCTAATATTTATCGAGTAGAGAGCAAGGATCAAAAACCTGCTCGTTTTGTGTTTGATCTTAAAGACAAATGATAATTAGTGCTAAATTTATCACTTCTTTAGTGAAATTTGATGAGAATTTGAGCTCAAATTTTAGTGAAGTAGCATTTTTGGGGCGTTCTAATGTCGGAAAAAGTTCTTTAATCAATTCTTTGTGTAAACAAAAAAATTTAGCCAAAAGTTCGGCAACTCCTGGAAAAACTCAGCTTATAAATTTTTTCGAAGTAATTTGCAAAAGAAATGAAGAAAAATTTAATATCAATTTTATCGATTTGCCAGGGTTTGGTTATGCAAAGGTTTCTAAAAATTTAAAAGAAATATGGAATCAAAACTTAGATGAATTTTTAAAATTAAGAACCTCGATAAAGTTATTTATACATTTAATCGACTCAAGACATACTCATTTAGAGATCGATGTAAATTTAAATGACTATTTGAAAAGATTTTTACGACCTGATCAAAAAATTTTAAAAGTTTTTACCAAATGCGATAAATTAAATCAAAGTGAAAAAGCTAAGTTAAAAAATGAATTTAAAGACTCTATTTTAGTTTCAAATTTGAATAAATTTGGCCTTGATTCTTTAGAAGATATTATTATCAATCAAACTTTAGGTCTTGATAAATGAGAAGAAATTTAAGTGCTTATAAAGCAAAATTTAATGGAGCTTATGTCTTTTTAGGATTTTTTTTTCTAATCTATCAGATTCTTGGTTCGACTTTTATATATACTCCGTTACTTTATGGGATTTTTTTCTGTTATATGTTTTGCTTACTAGAAGAGAGAGAAAGAACTTTTTCAAAGCTTGATTTTAGATGGTATTTTTCTTTATTTTTTTTATTTTTTACTGATATAACTTATAATTTTTTTATTTTTTCATCTTGGTTGGCATTTTTTATTTTTTATTATCTTTGTGCAGATTGGATTAAGACAAATTTAAAAATTGGTAAATTTATCCCTGTTGTTTTTGTACTTTGTGCTTACGGCATTATTTTGTTTTTGGATATGATATTGTCTTATATTGGAGATGAAAAAATTAAAATTTTAGGATGGGCATATATTGTTTCAGTTTTTATAGAATGTTGTTTAGCTTATGTGTTTTTTAAAGGTAAAATTTAAATGAGAATGCGTTTAGTTGTTGGATTTATACTATTGTTTTTTATATTTTTATTAAGTCGTGTGTATTATTTGAGTATAAAATCAAATGTATATTATGAAGAGCTTGCTAAACAAAATGCCATAAAAACCGAATTTTTAGCACCTGTTAGGGGTCAAATTACAGATAGAAATGGAACTTTATTGGCTATTAATGATTTGGGTTTTAGTATTTCTATTAAACCTTATTTAAGTATTAAAAAGTCAAATAAAGGAATTTTGGATAAAGAATTATCTGAACTTACAAATTTATTTCCCGATTTAAATGCTAGTAAATTAGCAGAAATTTATAAGAGAAATGATTCTTACTATAATCAAGATTTTATTAAAGTTGTAGATTTTATACCCTACGATGAGATTATTCCGCATTATTCAGAGTTAAATCTTAATAAAACAATAAAAATAGATCCTGTTGTAAAAAGAAAATATCCTTTTGGAAAATTAGCTTCGCATATTATTGGGTATGTAGGTAAGGCAAATTTGCAAGATGTTCAAGAAAATGAAATAGCAAAACTTTCTAACTATACGGGAAAAAGCGGTATAGAACGCTATTATAATGATATTTTACAAGGAGAAAAAGGAACTAGAGTTTATAAGGTTAATGCCTTAAATCAAGAAGTAGAACAGCTTTCTTACATTCCTGCTAAGTCTAATGATATAGAACTTACGATAGATATAGAGCTTCAGTCTTATTTAACTTCATTGTTTGAAGGAAATGCTGGGGCTGCTATAATTATGAATGTAAATGATGGATCTATTTTAGCTGCAGGGAGTTTCCCTGAATATGATCTTAATCCTTTTGTAACAGGGATTTCTTTTAAGGATTGGGATGAGCTTTCAAATAGTCTTGATCATCCTTTTACAAATAAACTTATAAATGGATATTATCCTCCAGGTTCTGTTGTAAAAATGGGAGTAGGGCTTTCTTTTTTAAATTCTAAAAATATTAGTCCATCAACTCAATATGTTTGCAATGGAAGCATTGAGCTTGGAGGCAGGTTTTTTAGATGTTGGAATCGATCAGGCCATGGACCTGTGGATTTAAAACATGCGATAAAATATAGTTGTGATGTTTATTTTTATAATGGCAGTTTGCAAGTTGGAATCGATCAAATAAGTGAAACTTTATCTCGCATTGGCTTTGGAGTGAAAACAGGGGTAGATTTACCTAGTGAATTTGTAGGAACTTTACCAAGCAAAGAATGGAAGATGCAAAGATATAGACAATCTTGGTTTCAAGGTGATACTTTAAATACAGCTATAGGTCAAGGTAATTTTCTTGCAACACCTATGCAAATTGCTAGATATACGGCTCAAATCGCAAAAGGTGGAGAGGTTATACCTCATTTTTTAAAAAGCATAGAAAATAATAATACAACTATAGAAAATCAAATGGATGAAAATAAAAAAGAAATTTTTACTTTATTTGAAAAGAGTCAATTGCCTTATATAAGAGATGCAATGTATGCTGTTGCTAATGAGCAAGGAGGAACCTCTTATCGTTATTTGCATAATCTTGATGTGAAAGTTGCAGCAAAAACAGGAACCGCTCAGGTTGTGGGATTTTCACAAACAGATAAAAATAGGGTCGATGAAAAACAATTTGAGTATTATACTAGATCTCATGCGTGGCTTACTTCTTATGCTCCTTATTCTAAGCCAAAATATGTAGTTACCGTTCTTTTGGAGCATGGTGGGAGAAATATTACTTCAGGGGCAACTGTAGCTAAAATTTATCAAAAAATGATTGATCTTGGATATTTTAAATAATTTTTAGTTGTAAATTGAGTTTTTCAAAAAAATTTTTTTAGCAATTGGTTTAAAAACCTTGTATTAAATAAATTATAAGTTTAATACAAGGAAAATTTATCTATATTAACAAAAGTATCTTAAAAGATGGCTTTTGTTCTTTTTTCAAGCCAAACTAGAGCTTTTGGATAATCACCTAGCTTAGGAGAAAGTTTTTCAAATACTTCTTTGTGGTAATTGTTTAACCACTCTTTTTCTTTTTCATCTAACATTTTTGTATCAATACAAGATATTTCAAAAGGACAAAGAGTAACAGGTTTAAAGTATAAAAACTCTCCAAAATCTTTATTTTTAGGATTTTCTACTTTGGTATGAATAACTAAATTTTCAAGTCTTATACCCCATTTACCTACTTTATAAATACCTGGTTCTATGGAGGTTAGCATACCTTCTTTGGCTTTTGTTTTTTCAAGCACAGGGGATAGATAAGATAAAACTTGTGGACCTTCATGGACATTTAAAAAATATCCCACGCCATGTCCTGTGCCGTGTATATAGTCAATTTGTTCTTTCCATAAAGGTGCGCGTGTGATTGCATCAAGTAAGGGCATAGCTATATCTTTTGGAAAAATTGCACTGGAAATGGTAATATGTGCTTTTAAAACCAAGGTATAGTCATGAATTTGTTCTGCATTAGCCTTTCCTATTGGTACAACGCGTGTAATATCTGTTGTGCCGTTTTTATATTGTCCACCAGAATCAATAAGTAAAAGCCCATCTTTTTTAAGATAAGCAAAACTCTCTTTTGTGGCTTTATAATGTGGATATGCTGCATTTTCGTTAAAGCCTGCTATAGTGGCAAAACTATCACTTATGTAGTACTTGCTTTGTGCTCTAAATTCGCTTGCTTTAACATCTATGTCTAATTCGCTTATTAGTTCTTTATTTTCTATCGCTTCTTCAAGCCAGGCAAAAAATTTACATAAAGCCACTCCATCTTCTATCATAGCATCTTGTATATGCGCTATTTCTTTTGTATTTTTAGCTGCTTTTAAGTGAGTGCTTGGATTAATTTCTTGAATGATTTTTACGCTTTTATCTAAAGAATTTATGAGTAAAGCGGTCATTTTTGAAGGTTCAATAAGCAAATTTGTATTTGCAAGTTTTTCAAGCTCCATGATGATTTCATCATAATTTTTAAGCCAAAACCCATCTAAATTTAATTTTTTTTCAAGTTCTGAATTTACTTTTTTCTGATCAACAAAAAGCAAGGCTTTGTCTTCCAAGATTAGCAAATGACTTAAAAATACAGGATTATAATTTACATCATTCCCTCTTAAATTTGTAAGCCAAGCTATATCATCAAGGCTGGAGATTAAATGAGAGGTAACATTTAAATTTTTCATTTTTTGACGCACTAATGCTAATTTTTCTTTTCTTGAGTAAGAGCAGTATTCTAGTTCGTGTTCATAAATTTTTTCTTGTGGTAAAGTGGGACGATCTTTCCAAAGTGGACTTATCAAATCTATATGTTTTAAATTTGCCTTGCAATTAATCTTTAAATCTTTTTGCAAAGATAAAGGTAAAAGTGCAAAATCGATGCCTAAAATTTGATCTTCGCTTAAATTTTTTTCCAACCATTTGGTAAAAGTATTTTTAGCATCTTGCTTTTGTAAAAGTATGCCACTACCTTCTAATTCCTTTTGTGCTTGAAGCCAATATCTTCCATCTACCCACAAAAAGCCCTCTTCTTGTGTGATAAGAACTGTTCCAACAGAACCCTTAAAGCCACTGATAAAGACTCTGTTTTTGTAATATTCTGGTAAATATTCGCTCAAATGCGGATCTGCACTTAAGATGAGATAGGCGTCAATATTATTTTCTTTCATTAATCTTCTAAGTTCTAATACTCTTTGTTTGTAAATACTCATATTTTCTCCTTAATATTAATTTTTTAGTATTTTATTGATAGGTTTTTTGAGTATAAGTAAAATTATAACAGCACCAAGTAATATCCACATACATTGGTAAAATAAATTTGGCAAATAAGCTATATTTTCTTCACTTGCTTTACCACCTATGAATCCAGCTAAAGCATTGCCTAATGCACTTGCTACAAACCAAAGTCCCATGACTTGAGATTTAATTAAATTAGGTGCAATTTTTGTCATTATAGAAAGTCCCACAGGGGAAAGGCAAAGCTCTCCTAAAACCATAAGCAAAAAGCTACTGACAAGCCACCAAGGTGAAACTAAAATAATTTGTGATGAATTTTCTAAATTTTCTCTTAATGTATCAGCATCGCCATTTAAACTAATTGCATGATTTGAAGCTAAAGCCATTATTAAAAATGCCAAAGCTGCACCCAAAAGTCCTAATGCAAATTTAATAATAGATGAAATTTCTTTATTATTTTTGGCACATATAGTCCATATAAAAGCACTAAAAGGTGCAAAAAGTATAACAAATAAACCTCCAAGAGATTGAAACCATATTGTAGGAATTTCATAATTTAATATGGTTTTATCTGTTAATTTTTCTGCAAAAAAATTAAAAGAAGTGTATTGTTGCTCATATACTGACCAAAATAACGCAGCCGCTAAAAATAAAACAATAAAAATAATTAAATTTCTTTTTTCTTCTATTTTTAAAGAAGTAAAAGCGAAAAGATATAAAAAATAAATTCCAGCACAAGCTAAGATAGTTAGAATAATATTTTTATTAATAACTTGTGCATCTAATTTTATAAAACCACCAAGGATTAAAAATATTGCTCCAAGCAAAACAATACCTGATACAATGATGATGTAAAATGCGTTTTTGCTTTTTTTGCTTGGTCTATCCCAAGTAGAGTCTATGCCAACTTTTTCATCAAATTCTTTTAAATCAGGCATAGTTTTTAGGTAGAAAATAATTACCGCTAAAAGCATACCAATCCCACCTGCACCAAAACCAAAATGCCATCCGTATTCTTTTTGTAAAAAGCCGCAAATTAAAGGAGCTACAAAAGCACCAAAATTAAAGCACATATAAAAAAGAGTAAAACCAGAGTCACGCCTTGCATCATTTTTTTTATAAAGCATTCCAACCATTACAGAAGCACAAGTTTTAAAAAGTCCTGTACCTATAACCAAAAAAACCATACCAACAAAAATCATTTTATTGTTAAAATAAGAAAAGGCTATGCACAAATGTCCAAATGCTATAGTTAAAGCACCTAGTAAAATTGCTCTTTTTTGTCCTAAGTAATTGTCCGCAAGCCATCCACCTGGCAAAGCAGCAAGATATAAACAACTTGCAAAAATTCCCATAATTGCACTTGCTTCTTCAGGTTTTAAGTTCATTCCACTTTTTTCAAAACTTGCTATCATAAAAAGGTAAAGCAAGGGACGAATTCCGTAAAAAGAAAATCTTTCCCAAAGCTCAGTAAGTGAAAGAGATAAAAGTGGTTTTGGATGTCCAAAAAATGAAGTATCTAAATTTTTTACATTTTTACTCAATTTATATCCTTTGTGTATTTTTATTTATAAATTATAGACAAGAAATTAAAAAATATGTATAACTTTGTAATATTTTTAAATGATTTATATCATAATGTTACTTTTTTGCAAATATAAAAAAAAGAAATATTAAGATCAATTTTCAACTTTGGTGTATTTTGTATTTTAAGTTTAGTTAGATAATTGCTTATTTTTTTTGTTAAGATGGTTTTTTAGCAATAAAAAGCAAAAGTGCTACAACAAAAAGCATCCACATGCATTGTCCAAAAATATTAGGAAGTTGATCGATGTTTTTAATATTGACATTTCCTCCTATAAGTCCTGCAACAAAATTTCCAAGCGCACTTGCTACAAACCAAAGTCCCATGATTTGATTTTTGATTAAATCAGGGGCAACCTTAGCCATTATAGAGAGTCCAATAGGAGACACGCATAATTCCCCAAGTGTTAAAAAGAATATACTTATGATAATCCAAGCCATGGATATTGGCAAACCATTGTTGTTTATTAGATTTTGTGAAGCAAAGGTCATCATCATAAAACCAATACCGGCAAATAATATTCCTAAAGTAAATTTTCCAATGGAAGAAAAATATATATTTTTTTTCTCTAAAAATATCCAAATATAACTTGCTATAGGAGCAAGTATGATGATAAAAATTGGATTAAAAGATTGAAACCAGTTTGTTAGAATTTTCCAATCAAAAATATTTCTATTTGTAAAATCTTGCGCAAAAAGATTATAAGCAGTAGGTTTTTGTTCAAAAGCACTCCAAAAAAAAGTGGCTGCAAAGAATAAAACAATTAAAATTGTTAATTGCTGTTTTTCTCTTTTATTTAAAGCTTTAAAAACAAAAAGATATATGAAATAAATTACCAAACATAGTAAAATTACAATTAGAAGTTTTTTTGATAGTATTATATGGGATTAATATTTACAAGATTAATAAACATTAGAAAAAATCCAATAATACTTAACAAGCTTATACTTAGTATAAGAGTTAAATTTTTTACTTTTTTAAATGGTTATTCCCAGTTTTGCTTTAAGGTTCAATTTTTATGAAATTCTTCAAGCTCAAGGGCAGCTTTAAAATATAAAATAAGCAAAGAGATTAGCATACCTAAACCTCCTATGACAAATCCTAAATGATAATTCCATTTTGCTTGAACAAAACCACATATAAGAGGAGCAATGAATGCTCCAATGTTAATTCCTATATAAAAAATCGTATAGCCAGTATCGCATCTTGTATCATTTTGTTTATACAACATTCCAACTGTTACAGAAGCGTTAGTTTTAAAAAATCCAGTACCAATAACGATAAAAGTAAGCCCTAGGAAAAACATAGGTGTGCTTAAAATAGATAAGGCTATGCTAATATGTCCTAAAGCTATAATAAAAGAACCTAAAAATAAAGCCTTTTTTTGCCCTAAATAATTATCAGTAATCCAGCCTCCAGGAAGTGCTGCTAAATACAAGCATCCTGCAAAAATGCCATAAATTGCCGAGGCGTATTCAGTGCTTATTCCAAGTCTACCTTTGCTTATGGTTGTTGCCATGAAAAGCACAAGTAAAGATCGTATGCCATAAAAAGCAAATCTTTCCCAAAGTTCTACCATTGATAAAGAGAATAAGGGCTTGCGATGACCTAGGAAATTTGTATCGAGTTTTTGTATTTCTTGTTTAGTCACTTCCCAATACCTTTCTTTTTTTTATGCTTAAAATATTTTAACTAATAGTAATAGAAAAATAATTAAATTACAATATTTTTAAATATTTTTTTTATAATAATATTTAAAAATATAATATTTTAATATTATTATAAATTAACAAATTTAAACATTAAATCAAGCTTTAATTTTAAACCCTGTGTATTGTATAGTTTTATTTTATCAATTTTTAAAGCTATAGGAAGATTTTCTAAATTTTGTATAAAATTGAGTAAGTCTTTAAAGTTGCCATTTAAACTTAGAAAAACATAATTATAGTGGATAAAATTTTTGTTTTCTTGGGAAAATTTTATTTCATTAATGGTTAAATTTTTGGATAAATTATTGATTTTTTTATTGAAAAAATCTTTATCATAAAAAAATAAATGCAATTTTTCTTTATAGTATTTTAATTTTTCTTCCTCTGTTTTTATCTGTTTTGTTAGCTTTGTCTCTATTTCTTTAAGATGTGAATTTTCTATTTTTGCTTCATTTAATGCAAGGTAATTATGTTCTACTAATGTTTTTTGAAAAATATCTTCCAAAAAGCGATCATGAATTTTAAAAGCTAAAAACAAAGCACAAAGGCAGATAAAAGAAATAAAAAGAAATTTTTCCCTAGGATTTAAATTTTGCAAAAATACTTCTATTTTATTCATGTATGACTTCTAATATGATATTCAATGTTTCTTCATTTTTATCAAGGAATTTAAAAGTAGAATTTAGATTTTCTAATGCTCTTTTAAAGTGGTTTTCATCGATAAAAGAAAGAATGATTTTTGTTTGTTCAAATTCAAGATTTGTGATTTTAAGTTCATTGGAATTAAGCCATGATATGATTTGATTTAGAATGATTGCCTTATTTTTATCTAAATTGATTTCTTTTGTTATGGTGGATAAAATATGAAATTGTTGTTGTGTAGATGATATTTTATTGGAAAGAGTAAAGTTTAAATCTTGTATGTTTGTTAATAATTTTTGCTTATCTTGTTTTAGTTTAGAAATTTCTTCTTGTATGATAAAATTTTTATTTTGAATTTCCTTATTTTGTTTGTACTCTATAAAATCTTTAAATAATAAAATCATCATGCTAAGACTAAAGCTAAAAATAAATATTAATATAATTTTAAAAGAAATAGATATTTTTATTTTATTATGCTTGATAAAATTACAATTTTGATCTAGATTTTTTATACTATATGAACTTAATTTCAATAAACTATTTTTATCAAGAATATCATTTAGATTTAAACATTTTATTTGAGATGAGAAGTAATGTTTGATTGTATCCAAATCCTGATAAAGTAGCAATTTGCTTTCATAGTGTTTTAAAAGTTCTATAAATCGATTTTGTTTAAAAAATAAATCCATATTGCTTGGGTTGAAATTTTCGATTTTTTTAAGATTGATAAATTTTCCCTCTTGGTAAAAATATAAATATAAAGTTTGATCATATAAATTTAAAACACAATAATCACTTTCCTCAATAAATCTTTCATCAAATAAAGCTTGAAAAATTAAAGGCTCGGGAAAGCAAAAACGACTTTTTTTCAATTTGTAAACAGGTGCTAAAAAACAATGATAAATTTCATTATGTTTAAAAAAAGCTATTTGATAGTCAAAGGGTTTGCTTAGCTTAAAATCTGCAGTTAAATTGTTAAAAAGTTCGTCTTCTTTGGATATTCCCGTTCTTTGAGCATAAAGTAAATCTGTAGATTTTATAAAATTTATTTTATTTAATGAATTAATTTTCATCATTTAGAAGTTTTTTTAAAAATTCTTCATCTTTTTGCCAGTTTTTTTTCACTGTTACAAAAAGCTTTAAAAGTACCTTTTTTTGGGCAAGTTTTGAAATTTTAAAGCGTGCATCTTTGCCTATTCTTTTTAAAGTTGCCCCTTCTTTTCCTATAAGCATACCCTTGTGAGAGTTTGTATCTGTGATGATATTGGCTTCTAGGATTAAAAGATTAGGTGTGTCTTTGGTGCGATGGATAAGCACTTCGCTACTATAAGGAAGCTCATCGCTTAAATTTTCATAAATACTTTCAAGTATGAAATCTCTATAAATTTCTTTTTCGCTACTCGCACTTAAAAATTCAGGATCATAAAAATATTCATGTTCGTCAAGATATTTTACTATCTCATCTAACAAGCCTTTTTTATAGCTTTTTTTCTTAGAAGAATAAGGAATGATAGCCTTAAAATGTTGGCTAAATTTTGCATATTCGCTAAGTTTTTTTAAAAGTGTAGCATTGTCGGTTAAATCTACTTTATTTAAAGTGATGATATGTGGTACTTGTGGGTTTAGACTAAGAAAATTTTCATAGTCTTTTGTACTATCAAAAACACTCGCCACAAATAAAATCACATCACAATCCCCCATGGATTTAATAGCACTTTGGACAAGCAGTTGATTAAGCGTAGCACCGCTTTCGTGAAGTCCTGGGGTATCGATGAAAATGATTTGATTTTTTTCATGCATCACTATGGCTTTGATTTTACGCCTTGTGGCGTTTTGTTTGTGAGAAACTAGGGCGATTTTTTCTTCTAATAAGGAATTGATTAAAGTACTTTTTCCTGCATTAGTACGCCCTATGATACTAACAAAGCCACTTTTCACAAAATATACCTTGCAAGATCTTTATTTTCTATGATATCTCCGAGTTTTTCTTCTACCATTTTTTTATCCACTACGAATTTTTTACCCGCATACTCATCAGCTTCAAAACTTAGATCTTCAAGTAATTTTTCTATCACAGTATGTAAGCGTCTAGCACCTATATCTTGCATTTCTTCATTGGCTCTTGAAGCTATTTTTGCTATTTCTTTAATGGCTTCATCATCAAATTCAAGTTCTAAATTTTCAGTTTTTAAAAGCTGAGAGTATTGTTTTAAAAGTGAATTTTTAGGACGTGTTAAAATTTCATAAAGAGCTTTATCATCAAGACTATCTAATTCCACTCTTAAAGGAAAGCGTCCTTGCAGTTCAGGGATAAGATCACTTGGTTTGCTAAGATGAAAAGCCCCTGCAGCGATAAAAAGAATATGATCGGTTTTTAAAGTACCTATTTTTGTTTGTACATTTGATCCCTCGACTATAGGAAGTAAGTCTCTTTGCACCCCTTCTTTACTTGGATCTTGGCGGTTTGAATTTCCGCTTGAAACAGCGATTTTATCGATTTCATCAATAAAAATAATACCTTCATTTTCCGCTCTTTTTAAGGCTTCGCTTTTGATGCTTTCTTGGTCGAGGATTTTTTCTCCTGCTTCATTTTTTAAAGCATTTTTAGCGTCTTTGATTTTCATTTCTTTTTTGACTTTTTTACTGCCAACGCCTATAACCTTAACTATATCTTGCATTGCACCCATTTCAGGAGGTAGGTTGGGATTGGTATCAAACATATTTTGTGAAATTTCTATCTCTATGGTGCTTTCATCAAGATCGCCATTTCTTAGTTTAGTTCTCATTTTTTCAAGACTGTTTTTATATTCTTCTTGTTTTTCATCGCTGATACCCTTTGGTAAAGGTGGTAAAAGTTTTTCTAAAATTTTATTTTCTATAAATTCATCGATTTTATCTTTGTTTTTTTCTCTTTGCTCATTTTTTACCAAATTTAAAGCCGCATTGGCAAGATCTCTTACCATGCTTTCTACATCACGACCTACAAAACCTACTTCAGTATATTTACTTGCTTCGATTTTGATGAAAGGAAAGCCCATCATTTTAGCTAAACGCCTAGCGATTTCTGTTTTTCCTACACCTGTAGAACCTATCATCAAGATATTTTTTGGCACTATATCATCTTGCAACTCAGGGCTAAGTTGCATTCTGCGGTAGCGATTTCTTAAAGCTATAGCTATGATTTTTTTAGCTTTTTTTTGTCCTATAACATAATCATCTAAAAATTTAACGATTTCTTTTGGAGTTAGATTCATTTCTCATCCTCAATTACATAAGTTTTGATATTGGTATTGGTATAAATGCAAATTTCACCTGCGATTTGAAGACTTGATTTTACAAGTTCTTCTTCATCTAAATCGGTATGTTTTGCTAAGGCTCTAGCAGCTGAAAGCGCATAGTTTCCACCACTTCCTATGGCTGCGATTTGTCCATCTTCAGGTTCGACCACATCGCCTGTACCAGAAAGTAGAAAAATGTGATTTCTATCAAGTACGAGCATCATGGCTTCAAGTTTTCTTAGGTATTTGTCTTTTCTCCATTCTTTAGAAAAGTCAATTGCTGCTTTTAAAAGATCGCCTTTAGAACTTTGAAGGAGATTTTCAAACATATCAAAAAGATTAAAAGCATCAGCTGTTGATCCTGCAAAACCTGCTAAAACTTTGCCATTGTTGAGTTTTCTAATCTTTACAGCATTGCCTTTTAGCACCGTATTTCCAAAGCTTACTTGTCCATCTCCGCCAATTACGGATTTATTTTTACCTTTGTAAGCTAAAATCGTTGTTGCGTGAAACATTATTCTGCCTTTATATTTATGTTAAATTTAGCATGGATTGCGTGTCCAAGTTTTACGCTTACTTCGTGGATTCCTAAGCTTTTTAAGGTATCACATTCTAAACTTTTTTTATCGATTTCTATATGGCTTTGTTCTTTTAGGGCGTGAGCGATTTCATCTTTGGTTACGCCACCAAACAAACTTCCATTTGCACCTACGGGTTTTGAAATTTCAAGAGTGATTTTGCTAAGTTCTTCTTTGAGTTTTTCTAAATTTGCGATTTCAAAGCGTAAATTTTCAGCCTCTTTTTTCTTGTCGCTTTCATATTTTCTTAAAACTTCATTAGTAGCTGCTTTAGCAAAGCCTTTAGCGATTAAGAAATTTTGTCCATAGCCGTCTTTTACTTCTTTTATTTCTCCTGCTTTTCCAAGTGCTTTTACATCTTTGATTAATAATACTTTCATTTTATTCCTTTATTAAAATTTTCTTCCATTTTTTCCTGCGATGATAAAACGCAAAGCATTAAGCTTGATAAAGCCTGCTGCGTCTTTTTGATTATACACTTCATCTTCTTCAAAAGTACAATAAGCTGCGTTAAACAAGCTATCGTTCGCACTTTCGCGTCCTATAACCATCACATTGCCTTTATAAAGCTCGAGTTTTACTCTGCCATTGGCGTGAATTTGAGACTCATCGATTAAGGCTTGAAGCATCATTCTTTCAGGCGAGAACCAATAGCCATTATAAATTAAACTCGCGTATTTTGGCATGAGTTCATCTTTTAAGTGTGCTGCTTCTCTATCAAGCGTGATGCTTTCAAGCGCTCTATGTGCTTTTAAAAGTATAGTACCGCCTGGAGTTTCGTAACAACCACGGCTTTTCATGCCTACATAGCGATTTTCTACTATATCAAGGCGTCCTATACCGTGTTTGCAGCCTAGTTCGTTAAGTTTGGTTAAAAGTCCTGCAGGACTTAGTTTTTCTCCATTTATCGCTACTAAATCTCCTTTTTGGAAATCAAGTTCTATAATTTCACTTTCATTTGGAGCGTCTTTTGGGCTTTTACTCCATCTCCACATATCTTCTTCAGGTGCGTGTGCAGGATCTTCTAAAACAAGTCCTTCGTAAGAAATATGAAGTAAATTTGCGTCCATAGAATAAGGGGATTTTCCTTTTTTCTTAGAAATATCAATGCCATGTTTTTGCGCATAAGCAAGGAGTTTTTCACGACTGTTTAAATCCCACTCACGCCATGGAGCGATGATTTTTAAATCGGGACTAAAAGCAAGATAACCAAGTTCAAAACGCACTTGATCATTTCCTTTGCCTGTGGCGCCATGACTTACCGCATCAGCACCTGTTTGCAGGGCAATTTGTGCTTGAGTTTTTGCTATGAGTGGTCTTGCTATACTTGTTCCTAAAAGATACTCTCCTTCATAAATTGCATTGGCTCTAAACATAGGAAATACATAATCTTTAACAAATTCATCTCTTAAATCTTTAATGAAAATATTTTCTTCTTTTATGCCTAAAGAAAGGGCTTTTTTTCTCGCAGGTTCGAGTTCTTCGCCTTGACCAATATCTGCTGTAAAAGTTACAACTTCACAATTATACTCATCTTGAAGCCATTTTAAAATAATGCTCGTATCAAGCCCCCCAGAATACGCTAAAACTACTTTTTTTACTTCATTTTTCATAAGATATCCTTTGTTAAAATAGGTTTGAAAATTATAAAATTGTATCCAAATTTCATTAAAGAAAAGTTTTTACTTGCTATTTTCTTAAAAAAATAAAGCAAAGGCGTAAGCAAATTTTGTTCCAAAAATTGATTTTTTTTGCTAAAATTGCTTTTATGAGAGTAGATAAATTTTTAAATGTAGTTAATATCACGAAAAGAAGAGCTATTTCTGAAGATATGTGTAAAAGTGGTGTAGTGGGGATTAATGGTGTTATTGTTAAGGCGAGTAAAGAGGTTAAGGTAGGTGATATTATCACTTTACATTTTACTGAATACACTCAAAAATATAAAGTGCTAGCTCTACCTAGTACGAAAAGCATTCCTAAAAACGCACAAAATGAATATGTGGTAAAATTATGAAAGAATTTATTTTAGCAAAAAATGAGATCAAAACGATGCTTCAAATAATGCCTAAAGAAGGTGTTGTTTTGCTTCAAGGAGATTTGGCTAGCGGAAAAACAAGCTTGGTGCAAGCTTGGGTTAAATTTCTTGGTCTTGATGCAAGGGTAGATTCTCCAACTTTTTCCACTATGCAAAAATATGAAAATCATGATATTTGCATTTATCATTATGATATTTATCAAGAAGGTTTAGAAGGACTTTTAGCGAATGGTTTATTTGAAAATTTTTTTGAAAAAGGTTTGCATTTGGTTGAATGGGGCGGTGAAAATTTGAAAAAAACTTTAATGAAATTTGGAATTTCTACTATCCAGATTAAAATTAGCATTAAAGATGACAAAAGAAAGTATGAAATTTATGAGTAAATTAGAAATTGTAAATTTGGAAAAAATTATTAAAAAAACTAAGATTATACATGGAATTTCTTTGGAGGTTAATAGCGGAGAAGTTGTAGGACTTTTAGGGCCAAATGGTGCAGGAAAAACAACAACTTTTTATATGATATGTGGACTTATTTCTCCAAGTAGTGGAAAAGTTCTTTTAGATGGTTTAGATGTGACAAAAGATCCTTTAAATAAAAGAGCTAGATCAGGGATAGGTTATTTACCTCAAGAAAGTAGTATTTTTAAGGATTTAAGTGTAGAAGATAACCTGCTTTTAGCGGCTCAGATTTTTTATAAAGATAAAAAAATTTTACATGATAAAGTTGAGCAAATGCTTGAACTCTTAAGTATAGAGCCTATTCGTTTAAGGAAAGGTTTAAGTTTAAGTGGAGGTGAAAGAAGGCGTTGTGAGATCGCTAGAAGCTTGATGTGTGAACCTAAGTTTTTGCTTCTTGATGAGCCTTTTGCAGGTGTTGATCCTATAGCAGTGGCTGAAATTCAAACTTTAATTAAAGAGCTTAAAAGATTGGGGATTGGGGTTTTAATTACCGATCATAATGTGCGTGAGACTTTAGCTATTTGTGATAGAGCTTATGTTATAAGATCGGGCTCTTTGCTTGCTAGTGGGAATGCTGATGAAATTGCAACCAATAAAGACGTGAAAAAGTATTATTTAGGAGCGGAGTTTAAACTCCTTGATTGATGTTAAAGCAAAAAATCACCCAAGCACCCAAGACTAAAATTTCTCAAACTTTACGCTCTTGGTTGCCGATTTTACAAGCAAATATAGAGGATTTAAAAGAAAATTTAGATAAATTTGCTGAGGATAATCCTTTCTTAAATGTTCAAGATTCGATACAAACTCATGATAAGGGTAAGAATTATTTTGATTCATTTTATAAACATAATGTAAATTCGGCTTTTGTGGATAGTAAAGGACTTGCCAAAAAAAGTGTTTATGAGCTTTTAAATGAACAGATTCTTCCTCCTTTGTTTCCTACAAACAAATCTCAAGAACTTGCAAAAAAAATTATAGAATGCTTAAATGAGGAAGGATATTTTGAATACGATGAAGAATTTTTAAAAGAGTATTCTTTGGAAGAAATTGAGCGAGTAAGAGCAAGATTTAAATTTTTAGATCCTGTAGGAGTGGGAGCTAAAGATTATAAAGAAGCATTTTTATTTGCTCTTGAAAATATGGAGTTAGATGAAGATATTGATGAGTTTTGTAGAATGTTGATTATGGATTTTGAAAATATACAAAACTATACCAAAGAGCCTTTATATAAAGAAGCATTAGCTGTACTTAAGTGCTTTAGCACTCCTCCTTTTTTGGAATATTTTGAAGATTCTCGTATAATTGTTCCTGATATTTTTGTTTATAAAGAAAATGGTGAAATTAAAGTAAAAATCAATGATGATTATTATCCTGAAATTTCAATCCAAACTGATGGTTTAGAGCATGATTTTTTAAGTCATTACATCAAAGAAGCAAAAAATTTAGTCGATGCTCTAGCGATGAGAAAAGCTACTCTTTATAAAATAGGGCTTATGATAGTAGAATATCAATATGATTTTTTTATGGGAAAAGAGATAAAACCTATGACTTTTAAGGATTTAGCACTTGATTTAGAACGCAATGCTTCGACTATATCAAGAGCTGTGGCAAATAAATATTTAAGTTGTGAAAGAGGACTTATCCCTTTGCGTGATTTTTTTGCTTTTGCTCTTGATGAAGAGGGAGAGACTTCAAATGTAGGTGTTAAAGAATTTGTGGCAAATTTAGTAAAGAATGAAGATCGCAATAAACCTTTAAGCGATAGTAAAATTTTAGAATTAATCAAAGAAGAATTTAAAGTTGATATAGGGCGAAGAACTATTACAAAATATCGCAAACATCTTAATATAGCAAGCTCTACAGATAGAAAAAAATTATATGAACTTGAAGGATAAAATTCTATCAATCTATCAAACCCATTACACTTTTGTTTTATATTTAAATTTAATTTAAATAATATAAAAATTATTGTTTTATTTTTAGAAATATTATTCTTTAATTTAAAAATGTGATACAATAATAACTGTTTTTAAATATCAATTTTCAAAGGAGTTAAAATGGACTTTTTAACAAGCCTTAGTGAGAGAGGGCAATTTGCAATCCAAATCATTATCGTTTTAATTTGTCTTTTTTACGGTGCAAAAAAAGGCGGCATAGCGCTTGGTTTACTTGGTGGTATAGGTATTTTAATGCTTGTATTTGCTTTTCATATAAAGCCTGGAAAACCAGCCATAGATGTTATGCTTACAATTTTAGCGGTAGTGGTTGCAAGTGCAACTTTGCAAGCAAGCGGTGGTTTGGATGTTATGCTTCAAATAGCAGAAAGAATTTTAAGACACAATCCTAAGTTTTTAACAATATTAGCGCCTTTTGTAACCTGCTTTTTGACTATACTTTGTGGAACAGGACATGTGGTTTATACTATTATGCCTATTATTTATGATATAGCGATTAAAAACGGTATTCGTCCTGAGCGTCCAATGGCGGCAGCTTCTATATCATCACAAATGGGTATTATTGCATCTCCTGTATCTGTGGCTGTTGTGAGTTTGACTGCTTTGCTTTTAAATGCTAATCATAAATTAGCAGGTTTTGATGGTTATATTAATCTTCTTCAAATTACCATACCTAGTACATTATTTGGTGTATTGTGTATAGGAATTTTTTCTTGGTTTAGAGGAAAAGATTTGGATAAAGATGAAGTATTTCAAGAAAAACTTAAAGATCCTGAATTTAAAAAATATGTTTATGGGGATTCTAAAACACTTTTAGGCGTTAAACTTCCAAAAAGCAATTGGGTTGCAATGTGGATTTTCTTAGGAGCTATTGCTTTAGTAGCTTTATTAGGTGTATTTGATTTCTTGCGTCCAAACTGGGGGCAAGTTGTAAAAAATGGCATTCCTCAAGTAGATGCTTTAGGCAATCCTAAAATGGATGTTTTATCCATGGTTTCAGTTATTCAGATGTTTATGCTTTTAGCAGGTTCTTTGATTATCATCTTTACTAAAACAGATGCAAAGAAAATCGGCTCTAATGAAATTTTTAAATCAGGTATGATAGCACTTGTTGCGGTTTTTGGAATTTCTTGGATGGCTGATACTATGTTTGCAGTTCACACTCCTATGATGAAAGCAGCGCTTGGAGATATAGTAAAAGAGCATCCTTGGACTTATGCTGTAATGCTTCTTTTAATTTCAAAATTTGTAAACTCTCAAGCAGCGGCTATTTCAGCTTTTGTTCCTTTGGCTTTAGGAATTGGTGTTGAACCTGGTGTAATTGTTGCTTTTGCGGCTGCTTGTTATGGGTATTATATTTTACCAACTTATCCAAGCGATTTGGCTACTATACAATTTGATAGATCAGGTACTACTCACATCGGTAAATTTGTTATCAATCATAGTTTTATTTTACCAGGTCTTATAGGTGTAATCACTTCTTGTATAGCAGGATATTTTATTGCTATGGCAGCAGGTTATCTTTAACAATTTTTAGCAGGATTTTTCCTGCTAAATTCTTCATTTGTCTTTTTATTTAATATAGATAAAAATTATAAATAAATCATAAAATTAGTATTAATCAAAATATAAGCTTAACAAGGATAGAATAAATCCTATTTTGAATCAATGAGAAAAGGCTATCCTATGGATATTATCTTTGCTTTGCTTCTACTTTTAGCTTTTGGTAGTTTATGTTTTTTTATCCGTTTTTGTGAAATTCAAACTAAGGACACGCGGATGATATTTTTACTAGTTTTAAGCTTAATACTTGCTCTTTATTTATTTTATGCTCTATTATATCCTGAAAAATTTTAAAGGAAAAATATGCTAGAAATTTTAATAACACTGATTATAGCTTTTATATTGGCTTTAATTTTTGGAAATTATCTTTATAAAATTGCAAGCTGTAAAAAAACTATTTTTGATTTTATTTTTAATCCAATTGATAACTTAATTTATAAAATTTGTGCAATTGATAGAAAAAATATGACTTGGCAAAAATATTCTTTGCATTTAATTGCTTTTAATGCCTTAGTAGCTATTTTTTCTTTCGTGATTTTTTATTTACAAGATAAACTTTTTTAAATCCCAATTCGATAAATTCTATAATAAGGGGATTTGAATTTAAATACTGTAATTAGTTTTATTACAAATACAAACCTTCAGCATTATAGTGGAGAGAATGCTTTAAGTTTGCTTTCGCAAAATACAGGCATTTTGCTTGCTATGTTTGTTTCAAGTGCGAGTGGATATTCTGCTTGTATGGCTTTTTGTCGTGCTTTATGTAGTATGCAAATGGGAAATTTTTATGAAGATTTTACGCGTATTATTACGCGTTTGATGTTGCCTTTAAGTTTTATTTTGGCTGTAATTTTTATCTCTGAAGGCGTGGTGTAAAATTATCACGCAAATTTTAGCGTGCTTACTTTAGAAAATAAATTTCAAAGCATTGCCACAGGTCCTGTTGCAGCTCTTGAGTCTATAAAACATTTAGGGACAAATGGGGGTGGTTTTTTTGGTACTAATTCAAGCATGCCTTTTGAAAATCCTACTTTACTTACAAATTTTTTGCAAATTTTATCCATGATGCTTATTCCTAGTGCCTGTGTTGTAGCTTTTGGATTGATGGTTTATCATAGAAAAGAAATACAAGGTTTTGCTCTTATGGGAAAAGAAGAAGAAGAAGGGGGGGGGGTTATTTTTGGTGCAATGGGGATTATTTTTATCATTTCTTTGCTTTTAATTTATTTTAGCGAAAAAATGTCAAATCCAAATTTGGATTCTTTGGGTTTAAATGCAAATTTGGGAAATTTGGAAGGTAAAGAAATAAGATTTGGCACAGATGGTTCGAGTTTATTTAGTGCTGTAACTACTGCTTTTACTACAGGAAGCGTCAATAATATGCACGATAGTTTAAATCCTTTAAGCATCAGTGCTACTTTGCTAAATATGATGCTAAATGTAGCTTTCGGTGGCGAAGGAGTAGGGCTTATGAATATGATTATTTATGTGCTCTTAACCGTGTTTATTTGTGCATTAATGATAGGTAGAACTCCAGAATTCTTGGGTAAAAAAATAGAAAGCGCACAAATGAAGCTTATAGCTTTGGTAATTCTTATCCATCCTTTATTAATCCTTGTTTTAAGTGCATTAGCTGTTGTTTTTGCAAAAGATAGTATAAGCAATCCTAGCTTTCATGGCTTGGCTCAAATTTTGTATGAATTTAGTTCTTCGGCAGCAAATAATGGTTCAGGACTTGAAGGTTTAAAAGATGATAATTTATTTTGGAATTTAAGCACAGCTTTTGCTATGTTTTGTGGGCGTTATTTGGTTTTAATAGCTCAGCTTGCTATAGCTGGATCGCTTTTGGCTAAAAATACACAAGAAAATACTGCAAATTCTTTAAAAACGGATAATTTAACTTTTATGTTTGTGCTTGTTTGTATTATATATATTTTTGCTGCACTTACTTTTTTCCAGTGCTTACTTTATCAAGCGTTGCAGAATATTTATCTTTATGGCATTAAGGAGAGTCAATGTCTAAAAAACAAAATAAACTCATTACAAAAGAAATTTTAAATAATGCCATAAAAGGAGCATTTTTAAAATTTGATCCACGCTTTATGGTAAAAAATCCTGTTATGTTTATGGTGGAAGTTGGATCGATTCTTACTTTGATTTTAAGTATTTTTCCTACTTTGTTTAATGGAAATTCTGATGAAAGAATTTATAACATCTTAATCACTTTTATTTTATTTATAATCTTGTTTTTTGCAAATTTTGCAGAAAGTATTGCAGAAGGAAGGGGTAAAGCCCAAGCAGCTACCTTAAGACAAAGCAAAAAGGATTCTAAAGCTAGACACATAAAAAGTGATGGCAGTGAAGAAATGCTTAATTCTAGCGAGTTAAAAATAGGTGATATAGTTTTAGTTAAAGCAGGTGAACTTATACCTAATGATGGAGAAATTATAGAAGGTACTGCAAGTGTTGATGAATCAGCTATTACAGGTGAAAGTGCACCTGTTATGCGTGAAGCGGGCGGTGATTTTTCTTCTGTTACAGGTGGGACTACGGTTTTAACTGATTTTTTAAAGATTAAAATTTTAGTTGGAGCTGGGGAAAGTTTTTTAGATAAAATGATCAATCTTGTAGAAGGTGCTGCGCGTCAAAAAACTCCAAATGAAATTGCTCTTAATACTCTTTTAATTGTACTTAGTTTGAGTTTTTTGATGGTGGTTGTAAGTTTATATCCTTTTATGCAATTTTTAGGCGTGAGTTTGCCTATTTCATGGTTAGTAGCATTGCTTGTATGTCTTATTCCTACAACTATAGGGGGACTTTTATCAGCTATAGGAATAGCAGGTATGGATAGGGTAACGCGTTTTAATGTGATCGCACTTTCAGGCAAGGCTGTTGAAAGTTGTGGTGATGTTGATACTATGATTTTGGATAAAACAGGAACGATTACTTTTGGAAACCGTTTGGCAAATGAATTTTATGAAGTCCAAGGTATAAGTAAAGAAGAAATGATTAAAGCTTGTGTTTTATCCTCTTTAAAAGATGAAACTCCAGAAGGTAAAAGCATAGTTGCATTGGCTCAAAAAATGGGTTATGAATTAGAAGGTAATGATATTAAAGAATTTATCGAATTTAGCGCTCAAAATAGAATGAGTGGTGTGGATTTGCAAGATAATACAAAAATTCGCAAAGGTGCTTTTGATGCTATAAGAGCTTATATAAGCGAAATGAATGGAAAAATTCCTAGCGATTTAGAAACTAAGGTAATGGAAATTTCAAATCTTGGCGGCACTCCTTTGGTAGTGTGTAAAAATGAAAAAATTTTAGGAGTGATTTATCTAAAGGATACAGTAAAACCAGGACTTAAAGAGCGCTTTGATGAGCTTAGAAAAATGGGCATAAAAACTTTAATGTGTACCGGAGATAATCCTTTAACAGCAGCTACTATAGCTAAAGAAGCAGGGCTTGATGGATTTATAGCAGAATGCAAGCCTGAAGATAAAATAAAAGCCATTAAAAAAGAACAAGCCCAAGGTAAGATAGTAGCCATGACAGGAGATGGAACCAATGATGCTCCAGTTCTTACACAAGCTGATGTAGGTATAGCTATGAACTCAGGAACTCAAGCAGCCAAAGAAGCAGCCAATATGATAGATCTTGATTCTAATCCTACTAAAATTTTAGAAGTAGTTGAAATAGGAAAAGGTTTGCTTATTACTAGAGGTAGTCTTACAACTTTTAGTATGACAAATGATATTGCTAAGTATTTTGCTATTTTACCTGCTATGTTTAGTGTGGTTTTACCTCAAATGCAAATTTTAAATATTATGCATTTGGCTACCCCGAAAAGCGCTATTTTATCAGCACTTATTTTTAATGCTATTATTATACCTTTGCTCATACCTATTGCTATGCGTGGAGTTAAATTTAAGCCTATGAAAAGCGAGCATTTGCTTTTAAGAAATTTGAGTATTTATGGTTTAGGTGGTATGATAGCACCTTTTATAGGGATAAAAATAATTGATATTCCTACAGCTTGGATACTTAGAATTTTAGGAGTGTGATATGCTTAGAAACTTTGCTTAGTTTTTTTGTGGTAATGCTAATATTGTGTACTCTTGTTTATCCTTTTGCTTTAAATACAGTTGCAAAATTTATTTTTCCTTATCAATCAAGTGGAAGTTTAGTAGATAAAGAAGGTCGTCCGACTTTGGATGTAAGCAAAGCGGTAGGTTCAAAGCTTTTGGGTCAAGATTTTAATAAACCTTATTTTCTACATTCAAGAACATCTGTGTCAAATTACAATACAAGCGATACAAATGAAAGCAGTGTAAGTTCAGGTGGATTTAATTATGCTATGTCAAATCCTGCTTTAAAAGAGCGTGTGCAAAAAGATTTGCAAAAATTTTTAGATGAAAATCCGCAAATTACAAAAGAACAAATTCCTTTGGATTTCAGGATCAGGTCTTGATCCTCATATCAGTCTTCAAGCAGCCCTAGTGCAAATTCCTAGGATAAGTCAATCTTCAAAAATCACCAAAGAAGAACTAGAAAAAATCATTCAAGAAAATACTGAGTCTAAATTTTAGGGATTTTTGGGGAAGAAAAGGTTAATGTTTTAGCTGTTAATATAGCTATTGCTAAAGCCATGAAAAAAGAATAAACATGCAAAGACAAAGTCCTGAACAAATTCTTAAAAAACTTGAGGTTAAAGCTAAGGAAGAAGAAAAAAACAAACTTGTAAAATTAAAAATTTTCTTAGGTTATGCTGCAGGTTCTGGAAAAACTTATGCTATGTTAAGTGAAGCCAGAACTTTAAGGGATAATGGAGTTGATGTTGTTTTAGGCTATATAGAGCCTCACGATAGACCTGAAACAATGGCTTTAACACAAGGTTTTGAAAGTATAGCTAATCTTGAAATTCCTTATAAAAATATAGTATTAAAAGAATTTGATTTAGACGCTACCCTTAAGAGAAAACCTGCTTTGGTTTTAGTAGATGAGCTTGCACACACTAATGCTAAAGGCTTGCGTAATGAAAAGCGTTTTCAAGATATAGAAGAACTTCTAAAAGCAGGGATTGATGTTTAAATATACAACATTTAGAAAGTTTAAATGATTTAGTCGCTAATATCAGTAAGATAGAAGTTAAAGAGCGTATTCCTGATCGTATTTTTGATGAGGCTGATCAGGTTGAACTTGTTGATATTGAACCTAATAAGCTTTTAAAAAGAATGCAAGATGGTAAAATTTATAAGGAAAAACAAGCTAAACTAGCACTTGAAAATTTCTTTCGCCAAGAAAGACTTATAGCTTTGCGTGAGATTGCCTTAAGAAGACTTGCTTCAAGAGTGAATTTAAGAGCAAGTGAACAAAGGCTTATTAATGATGATTTAGCTTATCATACTGGAGAGCATATTTTAGTTTGTATTAATGCTTCAAATGCAAAGGTTATTCGTGCAGCTGCAAGACTTGCTTTAGCTTTTCATGCTAAATTGAGTGCGCTTTATATAAAAAATCCCAATATTAAAGAAGAAAAAGCCTTAGAAGAAAATATAGAACTAGCTAAAAGTTTTGATGCTGAAATCATTAGCGTATATGATGATATAGCAAGACAAATTGCAGAGTATTCAAGCCTTAGCAATGTCTCTAAAATTGTTTTAGGCAAAAATAAAGATAAAAAAAGTTTAAAGAAGAGATTTTTGAAGCTGTCGCTAAAAAAGCACCCGATATTGATTTATATCTTGTCAATGAAAATCAAATTTCTACTCCTAAAATACGAAGTAAAAAAAGTTTTGATTTTTTAGGTTTTTTAAAAATCACAGGAGTTTTGCTTTTAGCAACTTTTATAGCTTTTGTATTTCATAAATTTAATACTCAGCCAAGTAATATAGTTATGATTTTTATTTTAGCAGTTTTTGCTTCTTCTTTTATTTCTGATAATAAAATTTTCGCCTTTTATTCTTCTTTGGTAAGTGTTTTGATTTATAATTTTTTCTTTTTAGAACCTATTTTTAGTCTTAAAGTTCATGATAGTGGAAATATTATTACTTTTACAACTATGTTTATAGTTGGATTTTTAACAGCTGTTTTTACTAGAAGATTAAAATTGCAATCTAAAGAACTCACTAAAAGAGCTTATAGAACAGCTATTTTACTTGAAAATAGTGAAAAATTAGCAAGAGTAAAAAGCAAACAAGAGCTTTGGGAACAACTTGGAAATCAAGCTTTAAAATTATTAAATTTACCTATTATTATTTATCCTATAAATAAAAACAATATTTTATCGAAACCTTTGTTGTTTTTTAACGATGATAAGCAAATGTTAAAAAATTGTTTTAGTGCTGATGAGATTGCTATTGCTCAATGGGTTGCAACAAATAAAGAAAGAGCAGGTGTTTGTACAAATACCCTGCCTAATGCTAATGCTATGTATTTACCTATAGAAGATGGGAAAAAACTAAAGGGGTTATAGGTATAGTTTTAAAAGAAAAACGTCCCTTGCAAGACTTTCAGTATGAAATTTTAAGTGCTTTACTTAATGAGGCAGGAGTTAGAACAAGGGATATATTTTTATTATAAATCCCTTAATTTATTAATCTCATCTCTAATAGCAGCAGCTTTTTCAAACTCAAGTGCTTTAGCTGCTTCAAGCATTTGTTTTCTTAATTCTTTGACAAGTTTTGCTCTTTCGCTAGCAGGCATTTTTTCTAGTTTTTTACCTTTGCGATAAATTTCGCCTAAATCCTCTTCATTTTTCAAACTTTCTTCAATATGGCGTTTGACTGAAGTTGGCGTGATATTGTATTTTTTATTATAAGCCATTTGAAGTTTGCGGCGTTCATTGGTAGTATCCATAGCTTCTTGCATAGATTTTGTAATCTTTTTGCAAAAAAGCAAAACCTTACCATTGACATTTCTAGCTGCTCTTCCCATGGTTTGGATTAAACTTGTAGTACTTCTTAAAAAGCCTTCCTTATCTGCATCCATAATGGCAATGAGTGAAACTTCAGGCAAATCAAGTCCTTCTCTAAGTAAGTTAATGCCAATTAGCATATCAAAAGCACCGCTTCTTAAACCTCTTATGATTTCATTGCGTTCTATAGCATCGATATCTGAGTGCATGTATTTGACTTTTATACCAAGCTCTAAATAATACCTTGTAAGCTCTTCAGCGAGTTTTTTAGTCAGTACAGTTACTAAAACCCGTTCGTTTCTTTGTATGACTTTTTTAGCCTCATCAAATAAAATTTCAACCTGATTATCACTATCTTTTAATTCTATCAAAGGATCAAGCAGTCCCGTAGGACGCATGATTTGATGAAAGATGTTTTCTTTGCTAAGTTCAAGTTCTAAAGGTGCAGGTGTGGCTGAAACAAAAAGAAATTGACAATTTTTATGGATAAATTCATCAAACATTAAAGGACGGTTATCCAAGGCTGAAGGCAAACGAAAACCATAATCCACCAAGGTTTGTTTTCTGCTTCTATCTCCTGCAAACATACCTCTAAATTGTGGTAAAGATACATGGCTTTCATCGACTATAACAAGAAATTTTCTATCTTTAATCGCAAAATAATCAAAAAGCGTATAAGGAGTATCACCTTCTTTAAGTCCTGTTAAATGCCTTGCATAGTTTTCAACTCCTTTACACATTCCTGTGCTTGTAAGCATTTCAAGATCAAATTCAACCCGTTGTTTAAGGCGTTGATATTCTACGAGTTTATTTTCATGTTCAAAATAAGCAAGGCGTTCGTTAAGTTCTGCTTTTATGTCTTTTATCGCTTGTTTTAATCTTGTTTCGCCCACGCTAAACTGGCTTGTAGGATAGAGTATGAAGCGTTTTAAATCTTTACCTTTTTTATTTTCTAAAACATTGTAATGATACATAGCATCAAGCTCATCGCCAAAAAATTCAAGTCTTACTACTTCATCTTCATAATAAGCTGGATAAATATCTATAATATCTCCTTGAACTCTAAAATCTGCACGATTAAAAAAATTATCATTTCTTTTATAACCCATATCTACAAGTTTTTTTAAAAGTTCTTTTTGTGAAATTTGCATACCTAGTTCAAAGATTAAAACCATGCCTATGTATTCATTTGGATTACCAAGTCCATAATTTGCCGAAACACTAGCTATGCAAACTACATCTTCATAACTTAAAAGAGAAGCAGTAGCACTCAGTCTTAAACGCTCTAAGTCTTCATTAGTAGAGCTATCTTTTTCTATGAAAACATCAGTGCGTGGGATATAGGCTTCAGGTTGATAATAATCATAATAAGATATAAAATATTCCACATGATTTTTAGAAAAAAAGCCTTTAAATTCGCTATAAAGTTGTGCACAAAGGCTTTTGTTGTGACTCATGATAAGAGTGGGTATATTAAGTTCTTTAATGACATTTGCCATGGTAAAGGTTTTTCCACTTCCTGTAACGCCTAGTAAGGTTTGATATTTGTTGCCTTTTTTTATGCTTTTTACTATGCCTTTTATGGCTTCTTGTTGATCGGGACTGGGTTTAAATTCGCTGGTAAGTTCTAACATTTTTCTACTTTATTTTTATTTTTGAAAAAATTTTAAAAGAAAATGCTTTAATTAAAAATTAATTGACAATAAAAACCTAAATTTAAATTTTTTTCTGCTACAATATCAAATAATATTTTCCATAAATTACAAATTTTTTAAGAAGGCAAAAATATGTTTGATGAAAAAATAATCAATACTATGACAGATAAAGTAAATGAACTCATTGAAAAATATAACGAAGTTTGCGAAGCCAATGAGGCTTTAAGAAATGAGCTTGTAAGCGTTAAAGCACAAAATGAAGCAAAAAGTAATCAAATCATGCGTTTAGAAGAAGAACTTAAATCTCGCAATATAGAAAGCGAAGATATTTATAAGAAAATAGAGGCTGTTCTTGGCAGATAATCTAAAACAAGTCATTGTTAATGTTAATGCAAAAGATTTCATTGTTAAGTGCAGTGAAGAATTTGCAAATTTTTTAGAAGATGATATCGCTTTGATTTCTGGCGGTACTAAAAAAATAGAACTTAAACGCTTTGTAGATGCGTTTGTTAAAAAAAGTTATGAAAATTATATTTTAGAAAGAGAACTTAAGAAGCTAATAAAAGCAATCAATGAAGAACTCCCGACAAAATGAATAAAGCTTTTACTCTGCTTGAGCTTGTTTTTGTGATTTTGATTTTGGGAATTTTATCAAGCTTATCTTTATCTTTTATCAATACTACAAAAGATGAGGTTAAAATTTTAAAATTAAAAATGGACTATGAAATGCTAAGCTCAGCTCTTGCTTTAATGCGTAGTCAAATGAGACTTAAAAATTTAAATTTTCCAGAAATTTTAGATAATGCACAAAACAATCAAGCCAAAGAAAAACTCTTTTATTGTTTAAATGATTGTGATTATTCTTTGCTTGATACACCTATTTATTCTGATTTTAAATCTTGGATAAAAATAGGTAAAAATCACTATAGATTTGCATTAAATGCTAAAGAGATGGTTGAATTTATTTATGATTCTAAAGAAGGTTTGTTAAAGTGTATAGGAAGTTCTAGATGCAAAGATCTGATATAAGATATTATGAACTTGCAATTTGTGGTTTGTATTTGGATAATTTAACTTTTCATAGTTTTGATGAAATCAAACCTTTAACACAAGTATTAGTGGATTTAAAAACTAAAAAAAACCTTAAAGCTATCGTGCTTAAAGAATGTCAAAAACCTGATTTTAAAACCGTAGAAATTAAAGAAATTACAGAGTATTTTCTAACTCCTTTGCAGTTTGAATTGGCAAATTTTATTGTTTATTATTATGCTTCAAAACTTGGTTTTGTTTTGGGTTTTTTTGAAACTAGTCCTAAGTATGAATGTCACAAAATGTTTTTTAAAGATACTCCTAAACTAAGCAATCAACAACAAAATGTCTTAAGTTTTCTTCAAAAAGAAAATAATTCCTTGCTTTTTGCTGATACGGGTAGTGGCAAGACCGAAATTTATATTTCTTTGATAAAAGAGTGTTTAGAACAGGGTAAGCAAGCTTTGCTTTTGATGCCAGAAATCGCACTTACTCCACAAATGCAAAAGCGTTTAGAAGTGTATTTTAAGGATAATTTTTTCCTGTGGCATTCTAAAATTTCAAAGAAAAAAAAGCAAGAATATTTAGAGCGTTTTTGCAAGGGAGAAGTACTTTTAGTAGCAGGTGCAAGATCGGCTTTGTTTTTGCCTTTTAGAAATTTAGGACTTATTGTAGTAGATGAAGAACATGATAATTCTTATAAGGCTTCCAATCAGCCTTTTATCAATGCAAGAGATTTAGCACTTTTTTTGGGTCAAAAAAATAATATTAAAGTGGTTTTAGGTTCTGCAACCCCATCTTTAACGAGTTTTTGCAAACAAAAAAGTTTTAGATTAAAAGGAACTTTTTTTGAGAGTAAAAAACATTTTTTATATGATGAAAATGAGCTTAGTATAACACCTATGCTTTTAAGCGAATTAGAAAAAAGTTTAAAACATCAAAAACAAGCTATAGTGTTTTTACCTACAAGGGCTAATTTTAGGCAAATCATTTGCAAGGATTGTGGGGAAACGATAAAATGTCCTTTTTGTTCTATTGCTATGAGTATGCATAAAAAGAAAAATGTTTTAAAATGCCATTATTGTAATTATACTTCTTTGATAGAGCAAAATTGTCCAAGTTGCAAAGGAGAAATGTTAGAAGCTAGAAAAATGGGGACTGCTGAACTTTTAGAGCTTTTGCAAAATGCTTTGCCTTTAGCAAAAATAGCAAAATTTGATAGCGATGAAATCACAAGCGTTAAAAAGCTTAATACTATTTTAAAAGACTTTAATGAAAATAAGATCGATATACTTATTGGCACCTCTATGCTTGCTAAAGGGCATGATTATCATAGCGTGGATTTGAGTGTGATTTTAGGGCTTGATGAGTATTTGTTGCGTCCTAGTTTTAGAGCGAGTGAAGAAACTTTAGCTTTAGCTATGCAAGTTGCTGGTAGGGCAGGGCGTAAAGGTGAAGCAAGAGTGCTTTTACAAACAAAAAATAGAGCTTTTTTTGAAAAGTATATAGAGGATTATGATGCTTTTTTAAAAGATGAGTTAGAAAATAGAAAAGATCTTTACCCTCCATTTAAACGCCTTTTAAGAATTCTTATAGAAGATAAAGATCAACAATCCTCACAAAAGCTCTGCGAAAAACTTGCCTATCAATTTAAAAATATCAAACAAGTAGAATTAGTAGGCTATGGAATTTGTGGAGTTGAAATGCTGCATGGAAAATATCGTTTTTATTTATTGCTTAGAAGTGAAAATCACAAAGCTTTAGTGGCAATTGAAAATTATATTTTGCAATTTAAAAATGTAAGTGCGGATATTGACCCTATTGATTTTGTGTAAGTGATATAATTATTTGTCTTTATATATTTTTTCAAATTCTTTATAGTATGTCCAAGAGTTAATTATATTGGGAAATTTTTGCTTTAAATGATTTAGATCATTTTCAAAAATATTAAAAAAAGTGTAAACAAGTGATTTATTTTTTATAAAATAATCTATTACATCTTTTTCTTTCATCATTTTTGATTCTGTTTCATCTATGGTTATTTTAATTTGATATAAAAAATCATACAAATAATGTTTAATTGTTGAAAATAAAAGATTGTTTTGTTCTAATTGTTTAAAATCATTTTTATCAATATATACACCCATATCATTACATAGATCGTTTTTTATAATTTCTTGTATTATGTCTATTTTTTCATGATTGATATGTTTTCTGTCTAAAATTATGGGAATGCTAGAAGTTTTATCAATATTGAAATTTTTATTATTTTTAGGAGTATTAAGATAAAAGGTGTTATTAATATCTTTAGAATTTGCATAGAGTGTGATAGGAAAAAGATAGCGAATATAACCTCTAAATTCTTTAATTTTAAATAAATCTAATTTATCTTTATGGGGGGGGGGTAAAATTAAAATTTATAGCAAGTAAATTCATAGTATCGAAGGCCTTTGATTGGCGGATTTCTTCCATATCAAGATAGTATACATTGTCTTTGTTAAAATATTTTAATAAATAAGAGATGATAAAAACTCCTTGTTGTAGTTCGTTTATATCGATTTTAATTTTATGATTTTGATGAGCAAGATAGTCAATATAATAACGCCAATCATAAGTTAGATTAAATTCAGAGGGATAGTTTCTTAAAACTTTACTCCAATCTCTTCCCCAGTTATGCTTTAAAATTCCTATTGGATCGCGAACTCCGCAAATAATTTTAGAGTTAAAATCCAATAAAGATAGATATTTATCAAAATAAGGTAGATTAATTTCTGATATATTAATAGCATATTGAGTAATCGTATTGTCATTTAGACACATGTAATTAAGACAATATCTTTCTTTGGCATCAGGCGGTAAAACCCAGGAGGCAAAACAAGTTACATCGCAACATTGATTAAGGTATCTTAAAAATGCTGCTGCTCCAACGCCATGTGGAGAAATATAGATAAATTTATAGTGTTTAGGTAGGGGTAAATTTAAATCCCAAGCTAATTCTGCACAATGTCGACTAGCATCTATTTCTATAAAATTAGGATTGATTAAAGGTGGATAAGGATGTTTTATTGATAAATATCTATTCTTAAATTCGCTAGAATTGAGCCAAGTGCAAATTGTTTCAATATTTTCCAAAACAAAGGTAAAAAATTTTTCATTATTCGAATTTTTTAAAGCTTGTAAAAGAATTTGAGCTAGGGTTGGAGTTAGGTTATTTTTTATATAGAGTAAAAGATTTTGCATATAACCTCTTTTAATTGTATTTAATTTATATAATTCATAAATATTTAAATGTCATGAAATTTAAATATATTATCAAAAATAAACTTTAATTAAAGCAATAAAAAGTTAAAATTTGATATTAAAATTTTTCAAAGAGTGAAGTTATGGAGTATAAAAGATTTAAAACCAGACAAATCAAAGTAGGAAATGTTTTAATAGGCGGTGATGCACCCATTTCAGTTCAATCTATGCTTTTTACTAAAACAAGAGATATAGAAGGTTCTTTAGAACAAATCAATCGTCTTTATTTTGCAGGAGCAAACATAGTGCGTTTGGCGTGCTTGGATATGGCTGATGCAAGGGCTTTAAAAGAGATTAAAGCTAAAAGTCCTCTACCTTTAATCGTAGATATTCATTTTAATCATAATTTGGCTGTATATTGTGCTGAATTTATTGATGGCGTGCGTATAAATCCTGGCAATATAGGCTCTAAAGAAAATATCAAAGAAGTGGTAAAAGCATGTAAAGAACGGGGTATCCCTATACGTATCGGTGTAAATCACGGCTCCATAGAAAAACAATTTAGCGATAAATTTGGCTATGGTGTCGATGCTATGCTAGAAAGTGCGATGTATAATATCAAGCTTTTAGAGGATTTAGACTTTTTTGATATTAAAATTTCCATGAAGACTTCAGATGCTCAAAAAACTATAGAAGCTTATGAGAGATTAAGACCGCTTTGTGATTATCCTTTTCACTTAGGGGTAACTGAAGCAGGAACTAAATTTCATAGCACTGTAAAAAGTTCTATAGCTTTAGGAAATTTACTTCTTAAAGGTATAGGCGATACTATGCGTGTTTCTATGACGGGCGAACTTGAAGAAGAAATTCGTGTAGCAAGGGCGATTTTACAAGATAGCGGAGTGCAAAAAAGCGGAGTAAATATCATCTCTTGTCCAACTTGCGGTAGGATTCAAAGTGATTTGTTAAGTGCGATTAAAATCGTAGAGGAAAAAACCAAGCATATAAAAGAACCTTTAAATATCAGTGTTATGGGTTGTGTGGTAAATGCTTTAGGTGAAGCTAAGGGCGCTGATGTGGCTATAGCCTTTGGGAAAAATCAAGGACTTGTTATAAGACATGGTGAAGTTGTAGCTAAACTGAAAGAAAGTGAACTTGTAGATAGATTTTTAGCTGAAGTTGAAGATGAGGTTAAAAGTAGGGCTGTAAAAGAATAAAAGCCAAGAAGCAAGGTTTAACCTTGCTTTTAGAATGGCCATATCGCTTCTATAACTTTGCTACCCCAAGGTTTTCTTGTGCTTCTATCCACTTCACCTTCTGTTTTATAAAGAATTTTAGCATCTGCTATATATTTACTATCTATAGTATTGTCTTGACCGATGTCATAAGGACGAATAACACCGCTTAATTGTATGATTTGTTTCTCTCCGTTGATTAAAAGCTCTCTTGAGCCTTCGATAAAATAATTACCATTTGATAAAATTTTAATTACACGCGTTGAAATTGTAGTCTTGAAACTTTCATTTCTGCTTTGTGAGCCTGTTCCTGTGTAGTTGTTTGAACTATTGGTTTGAAAGCCTATATTAGAATAAGCATTGACTTTATTAAGAGCATTAGCTACCACTCCTGAACTTCCTGTTAAAGCACCTCCGCCTAATTTTGAGGTATTAGTTCTACTTGTTGCTTTATTAGCTTGTGTGCTTTGAGTGGTACTTTCTTGTATAACAACTGTAACTAAATCATTTACATTCATAGCTTTTTTATCTGAAAATAAAGGATTATCCCCTTTGCCAAAAAGCGATCCTGGTGCACTTTCTATATTATTACTTTGTTTTGGTGCAAGTTCTTCTACATAAGCAGGTGGTTTCATTGAAATTTGCGGATCAACCGTTGCAGAACAACCAAAAAATGCAAACGGTAACACATAAAATAAAACTTTTTTCATTTTCGTCCTTTAAAATATGAATTTTTATTTTTCTTTGTTAAAATTAGAAAAAGCAAAGAGTGTTCCACATTTATAAATTCAAGGAGAAAATGATGGCAAATCTTTATTTGATGAGATCTAGAAGTGATGAGTTAAATACTATTATTAGTACAAATTTGCTTAAAAATTATAGCAAAATTTACAAAAATATCGCAATTTATTGCCCTGTAATATACATACATCGCGTCCCTGTTTTGCAGGGTTGGTTGGAAGAATTTAATATCAATCAAACCGTAAAAAGTGCCTATGGTTTTACCTTTAGAGAGGCAATGGAGGAATTTAGCAAAGATCCTCATAATTTTTTTAATGTTATTTTAGAAGAATACGAAGAGTTAAAACGCAAATACGATTTTGTGCTTGTAAATAGTTTTTGCGAATTTGGAATACTTGATGGATTTGATCTTAGTATAAAATTAGCTAAAAATCTTAATACACCTATTGCTGCTATTATCAATGATGAAGATAAACTTATAGCTCAAAAATATTTCGATCATGCTCTAGATGGTCGTAATTATGTTTTGATTAATGAAAATTTTAATTTTGAAGAAGTGCAAAAACTTAAAGAATATGATTTTATAACTCCTCATCGTTTTAAATATGAATTGATTAAACAAAGTATAAAAAATAAAAAAACCGTTGTTTTGCCAGAAAGTAATGATGAGAGAATTTTAAAAGCTGCTGAAATTTTATTGAAAAGTAAAGTTGTTGATCTTATTTTATTGGGTGATGAAGAAAAAATCAAGCAAGATAGTGCTAAATTAAGTCTTGATTTAAATACTATACGGATTATAAATCCACTCAAATCAGAATATAATCAAGAATTTGCTTCTATTCTTTATGAAGCAAGAAAATCTAAAGGTATGAGTTTAGAAGAGGCTAGGAAGCTAGTTCAAGATAAAACTTATTTTGGAACTTTACTTATACACACTGGAAAAGCTGATGCTATGGTTAGTGGAGCATCAACTACTACGGCTGAAACGATTCGCCCTGCATTACAGCTTATTAAAACTAAAGAAGGTATTAGTTCCGTTTCAGGAATTTTCTTTATGGGACTTGAAGATCAAGTTTTAGCTTTTGCTGATTGTGCTGTAAATCCAAGCCCAAGTGCTGAGCAACTTGCAACTAGTGCCTATGTAAGTGCTATGACTGCTAAATCTTTTGGACTTGAACCAAGAATAGCTTTGCTTTCTTATTCTAGTGGTGATAGCGGTAAAGGAGAAAGCGTAGATCTTGTAAAAGAAGCATTAAAGATTGCTAAAGAAAAATATCCTGAGTTGAATATAGATGGTCCTATGCAGTTTGACTGCGCTTATGATCCAAAAACTGCAGCAAAGAAAATGCCAAATTCTAAGATAGCAGGTCATGCAAATGTGTATATTTTTCCTGATCTTAACGCAGCAAATATTTGTTACAAAGCAGTTCAAAGAACTGCTAATGCTTTAGCAATCGGTCCTATTTTGCAAGGTCTTAAAAAACCTGTTAATGATTTAAGTCGTGGATGTTTGGTAGATGATATTGTAGATACCGTAATTTTAAGTGCAATACAAGCTCAATAGAAAGGAATGATAAATGAAAATTTTGGTTTTAAATTCAGGTTCTTCATCGATTAAATTTAAATTTTTTGATAATAAAATCGTTAAAGCCAGTGGATTAGTAGAAAAAATTGGAGAGCAAAATTCAAAGGTTGTATTAAAAAATACTTTAAATAATGAAAGTTTTGAAAGAGAATTAACAATAAATAATCACGAAGAAGGCCTTAGTATAGTTAATGAGCTTTTTAAAGAATCAGGAATTTTAGCAGATTTAAATGCACTTGATGGCTGCGGTCATCGTATAGTTCATGGGGGAAGAAATTTAAGCGAGCATTGTTTAGTAGATGACTATGTTCTTAAAGAGATAGATAGGGTTAGTATTTTTGCTCCTTTGCATAATCCTGCGCATTTAGCAGGTATAAAAACAATGATCAAAGCTGCACCTAGTGTTGCTAATGCAGCTATTTTTGATACAGCTTTTCATCGCACTATGCCTGATTTTGCTTATATGTATGCTTTGCCTTATGATTTTTATGATAAGCATAATATTAGAAGATATGGTTTTCATGGGACTTCTCATGCTTATGTTAGTTCTAGAGCGGCAAAATTTCTTCAAAAAGATCAAAATGAATTAAATGTCATCTCTGCTCATCTTGGAAATGGTGCAAGTGTATGTGCTATAGAAAAAGGTAAGAGTATGGATACTTCTATGGGCTTTACTCCACTTGAAGGACTTATTATGGGAACGCGTTGTGGAGATTTAGACCCTGCTATTTTACCTTTTGTTAGTCATCTTAAGGGTTTAACTATAGAAGAAATAGATACACTGATGAATAAAAAAAGTGGAGTATATGGAATTTGCGGTTATAATGATTTTAGAGATATAGAAAGAGAGATAGAACAAGGTAATGATAAAGCACGCTTGGCTCTTGATATGTTTTGTTATCGTCTTGTTAAATATATAGGATCCTACTTTGCTGTGTTGCCAAAAACCGATGCTATTATTTTTACAGGTGGTATAGGAGAAAATGATAGTTTGGTTCGACAAAAAGTATGCGAGAGATTAGCTCATCTTGGTATCGAGTTAGATTTTGAACTTAACAAACAAAGGATTTCGGGCGAAAGAATGATAAATCATGCAAATTCTAAAGTTAAAGTGCTTGTTATTCCTACAGATGAAGAATTAGAAATCGCTAGAATTACAGAAGAACTTATCGGTAAAAATTAAATTTTAAAAACTATATAAATCTTTCATTTATATAGTTTTTAGCAAGGTTATATATTCACTTTGCTTTTCATTTAAAACTTTAAAAGTGCTTATCATGTAAGAAAATTCATCATCACTTAAACCATAAAGTTCTTTAACCAATAAATCATTTTTTGCTCTTAAGATATCATAAGCTTTTTTAGTTTTTGGAATTTCTTCATTTTTTATATTAAATTCTTGTTTTAGCTCATCAAAATGATGATTTTGATCATTGTAAAGCTGTAAAAGCAAAGCATTTTTAGCGAGGGTTTTATAAATTTCATTGTTTTGAATTTCTTCATCACTTGGTTGAGGCAGGGGAATTCTTTCTAAATAAGATTTGCTTACATTGATTTGTACCATATTTCTTATGATAAAATCAACCACTAAAGAATTAAACAAAGCTAAAACAAATAAAATTCTTTCATAAGGCACTATATCCATGCAAATTACATCATCTTTTAAAACATATTGTTTTGGAATGTTACTATAAGTACTATCAGCTCCACCGCAATTTTTTGGCAATAAAGAAGCTATCAAAGTTCTCTCATCGGTATCTCTTGAAATTTTTCTATATCCAAGTCTAAAAAATTCTCTATCGTATTTTATCAATTTAGGATTTAATTCTTTCCCAGTAGCTTTTTTAGCTCTATAAAGTTCTTTACTTTTTAATCGCTCGTCAAATTTAGCCTTTTCTAAAAAATAAGTAGTTTGGCTAAAATTTGCATCAAATTGATGTATCATTTTACCTTCATATAAGGGTAAAAGTCCTTCCCTAAACTCTTCTATAAACAAATCTTTATCGTTTGTCATATCAAGTTCTCTTCTAAAATCTATATAATCAAAAGACAAGTTTTGAAAAGCATTATAAGATTTTCTTAGAATTTCTAAAGCTTGTTTGTCTTTTAACTCCATTAAGGCTAGGTGAGTTGGGCTTAGCTTTTTGATATCTTTTAAATTTAGAGTTAAAATTTCATCTTTGTTTTTTAATGAGTTTATATCTGTTTTATAAAACATCATTTTGATTTTATGAGTGTGATTTGCTTGCGTGTTTTTTATAAGCATAAGAGCAAATTTATACCTTGAATCCACATCAGCAAATATAGCTTGTCTATT
The DNA here is from genome assembly GCF_012889595.1 of Campylobacter sp. CFSAN093241. NCBI lineage: Bacteria > Pseudomonadati > Campylobacterota > Epsilonproteobacteria > Campylobacterales > Campylobacteraceae > Campylobacter > Campylobacter sp. CFSAN093241. The sequence continues at coordinate 658,539 of NZ_CP040612.1, forward strand.
TTCAAAACTATAAAAATACTCTAAAGTTTTATTTTCTAAAATTTCTTTTCTTAAAGTTAAGCTTCCATCTTCAAACATCAAAGCACTAGGAAGCACATAAGCTAAATTTCCATCTTGTTTTAAAAGAGAAAGATTTTTTTCTACAAAAAGACGAAACAAATTTCCATCTCCACTGCCTTTATTTAAAGGATAGGCTTTTTTATAATACTCGCTTAAATCATTTATATATGCTTTTTGTTTTTCGTAATTTTGCTTTATATAATCTTTCGCTAGCAAATTATCTTGAATTTCTTTTTTCTTGCTAGCGATTAAGCTTCTATAATCGCTTTTATATTGCGGAAAGAAATCACTATCACTAAATTTAGTTTTATCCCAAGGTGGATTACCTATGATGATATCAAAGCCTTTAAAGACTTGATTTTCTACGATTTCAGGAAATTCTAACTCATAGTTAAAGAAATTAAATTCTTTTTGATATTTGCTAATGATAGCTTTTGCTTGTTCATTTTGGCTTAAATTTTGTATATCATCTTGACTTAGGGCTTTTAGAATTTGTAATTCTTCTTTGTTGACAAAATGAAGCGTGTTGATATAGTTTAGATATAAATTTAACTTATCAAGTTTTGGTGTGATTTCATTTTGATAGATTTGTTTAGATTGTTTGATTTGTTCTTCGTTGGTATCTTTTAGATTATCAAGTTTTTCAAATACTTCTTGTAAAATTTCAAATTCTTGTGTTATGGAATTTGTAAAAAGGTTGCTTGAGTTTTGTTTTATCAAATCTTTAAAATCACTTAGGTTAGAATTGATCAAAGCATTGCCGCACTTTATGTGGTGTTCTATAAAAGAAAGTGGGGTTCCAAAGATAAAACTATCTATCCAAAGGCTAAGTTTAGTAAGCTCTATGCTAAAAGGGTTTAAATCCACCCCATAAATAATGCGTTTTAGTAAAAGTCGTTTTAAAATATCACTCTCATCTACTTCATAGTCTTGCACAAAATCTTTTATATAGTTTAAAATATTTTCTTTTTCTTCTTCATAAAGTTCTTTTAAATTTGTAAAATGATCAAAATCTGATAAAACAATGTGTGTAATAGCATTTAAAACTCCAACTAAAAAATGCCCGCTACCGCAAGCATTGTCTAGTATTTTAAATTTCAAAATGTTTTCATTGTTTAGTTTGTCTTTTAAAGCACTTTGGATTAAAAAATTAGCTATGAATTGAGGTGTATAAAAGCTTGCTGTTGATTTTCTTGAATTACTAGAATTTTTAAGATAAATTTGTCCTTTTTTGTAAAAGGTGTATTTTTCTACTTCTTTTGATTTTTCTAAAATTTTAAAATCATAATTATCAAAATAACATTCTATTTCTTTTGATTTTTCTTTATAGCTTACATAGTAAATATCTTCATTTGCTATTTCAAAAAAATAAGAAAGCAAGCCTTCATAAATCGTGCCTAAATGTTCTACACTTAAAGTTTTGTAATCTCTTTTAAAGCTTAGATTTTTATCTTTAAAATTTAATAATTGGTTTAAAATGAATTTTAAATCTTTATCATTAAAGATTTTTGGTGTGCTTAAAAGAGCGGTTTTACTCTCATCAAACAACCCACCATTGAAAACAGGCATATCAAAATTGCCTTTGCCTTTGTTGTAAATGTTGAAAATATTTTCAAGTTCTCCAAAACCACCACTTGAGCTTTCATCCTCTTGTAAATTTTCAAGTAAGGTTCTAAGACTGATTTTACTTTTAAAATACTTATGTTTTTCTAGTATAATTTCAAATTTATCCTCAAAATAAGCAATAAATAAAAGTCTAAAGATAAAATATAAAGAATTTTCATAGATTAGTTTTAAATCCGCCTTTGTTTTATTGTAAATTCTAGAGCCTATGAATTCAAATAAAGATTCATTTCCATTGGTTCCGTAAATGATAGATTTTAAATCATCTTCTATTTTGATTTTTGAAAGTTTATTGTTTTGTAGAGTTATTTCTAAATGATCTTCTTTTTCTGTGAAATTAAAAGCGCTAAATACACTATAAAAATACGCAAAAGCTTCAATATTTTGATCTTCAATGATTTTTTCTAGATTGATTTCGTAAAAAACTTTGTTTGAATTCAGTATAGAATTATCATAAAAACGCCAAAATCTACCATTGGTTAAAAAACCATAATTTTTCTTAAGATTGCCTAGATATCTTAGAATTTGAAAGTGAGGGTTGTCTTTTACTTTTTTATTGTCTATTTCTATATTATAAGCTTTTGACTCTAAAATGATTGTGAAATCATTGCTTGATTTTTTTGTTTCTTTGTCTAAATTTTCGTATTTTGATTTTAATTTGTCATTGCTAAAAAGTAGAAAATCAGGTTTTTCCAATTTTCCTTGTATGATTTTTTCATCTTGTCTTACAAAGCACCACCCTAAAATTTCTAATACTTTTGATATAAATTCATCTTCAAATTGATGTTCGTTTTGTTTTATAAATTTATTTTTGTCGTAAATTTTTGTAATTTTAGTTAAAATATCTCTAAAGGCTTTTTGATTTGCGTTGAAATTATAAATCTTAGGAAAGTCAATTTCTAAAGAATAGCTTGTAAAAAGATTATTGTTGAGGTATTTTTTAAGTTCTTGATAGTAATTCATGGCTTTCTTTCTAAAGTATTTTTAAAAATTTGACATTTTAAATTATATCTAAAAAACTTTAAAGACTTGTGCTTATTTATGAAAATGATTTTTTAGTTGGAATTAATTTTCTTTGGATAAAATTTTAATTAAAAAATAAAGCGTGGATTATGAAAAAATTTAAAGAATTTAGCCTTCGTTTTTTATTTAAAGTATCAGAGCAACCTGTTCTTATAAGAGATTTATTAGAGGCAAATGCACTTTTTAACGATGGAATGCTTGTAGATCCTTCTAAGCTAAATTTTAATTTCAAAATTCTAAATTCTTATATTTATTTTGGTGTTTTTTGCGCTGTGATTTTATTGCCATTGCTTTTGATTACTCATTATTTTTTAACAAAGCTTGACTTTCATATAAGCATAGTGAGCGCTATTATGGTTACTGCTTGTGTATTTATAGGATATGATATTTTTAAAGTTTATACTCGCAAAATAATCTCAAAAAAAATAATACAAAAAGCCTGGGCTTTACACTTTCCTTATTTTGCTTATGAAAAGTACTCTACAATGGCGGGTGAATTTTATAAAGAAGCTTTAAAAGAAGAAATTCCAAAAGCAAATTTAGAGCAGTATGTTTTAGATAAGATTATTCATTCTAAATAATCTAAAATTTGATTTTGGAATCGCATATTTTCAAGTCTTCTTTTTAAGTCTTTATTTTCCTCGTTTAAAACACTTTCTTCTGTTCTTAATGTAGCAATCTCTCTACTAAGATAATAAATTTGATTTCTAATATAAATTTGTGGGGCAAATAAAAATAATGCAAAACTAACAAGTAAAGCTGCAAAAAGAAGATGATTGAAGTTTAGGTTTCTATCTTCTTTGGTAGCATTAGAGAAGCCTTCTAGTAAAATATTTTTTGCCTTTTGAGCATCTTCATCATTTTGTTGTTTTTCTTGAGCTTGATTAGATGGTTTTGGAAGTTCTTGTTTATTTTCTTGTGGTGTTATTTTTTTTTGTAAATTTTCTAAACTTTTCTTGATATTAGGTTGATTTTTAACATCTAGTTTTTTTTCTATAATTAGAGGTTTTTGTATTTTAGTTTCTGTTTTTTGAATTTTTTCTATAGAATTTGTAAGTCCCTTTTTTTCTTGTTTTGTTTGAGTGGTAGCTTGATTGCTTTTTGTTTGAATTTGTGTTTTGGTTTGGATATTTTTTATTTCGTTTGCTTTTTTTCTGCTAAATAAAAAATTTTTTTTAGTTTTTTTATTTTCTTCTTTTCTTCTTTCTTTCATTTTGGAAAAAATTTTTTTAGCAAGAGATTGCTTTTCTTCTAATTTAACATTGATTAGATCTTCTTTTAAATATATATTTGATTTTTTAGTATGTTTTGACTCATACTCTTCATCGAGTTCTTCTAAGAATTTATTAGGAGTCTTTTTTTTAAAACGACGTCTCAAAATATCATCGCTAGAAATTTCATCTCTTAAATCATCATCAAGCGGTTTGCCTTGATTTATGGCGCGAGAAAATTTCAGCATTTTTTGGCGTATGTTTTGGCGTTCTTTTATAAAATCATCTTCTAGCATTATTTATTGTCCAAATTATTAAAATAAAAAGCCCGCATTTTAGCACAACTAGAGCGAGAATTTTTTAAAAGTTCTTCCTTGCTCGCACTTATAGCTTTTTTAGTTATTATTTGTCCTAGGCTATGGTTATTTCCACATTCGCAACGCATTATTTTTTCATTGCAAATGCAGTTTTTTGACCATTTTTTGAAAAATTGTTTTACTATTCTATCTTCTAAAGAATGAAAGCTAATGATAGCTAAAATGCAATTTTTTGGTTTTAAATTTTCTAAATGTTCAAGAAAATCTTTAAGCACTTTAAGTTCTTGATTTACTTCTATTCTAATGGCTTGAAATGCTAAAGTAGCTTTGGAAATTTTTCTATGATTTTGTTTACCTTTTCCTATGATTTGATAAAGCTCTTTGGCACTTTTGATTGGATTTTTACTTCTTTCTAGGCAAATTTTTTCAGCAATAAAATGCGCATCATGTAATTCTCCATAATCTTTAAAAATGGAAGTTAATTGCTCTTTTGTATAAGTATTAATAATCTCATAAGCCGATATTTTGGAGTTTTGATTCATTCTCATATCCAAAAAGTCAGAATTTACACTAAAACCTCTTTCGTTATTATCAAGCTGAAATGAAGAAACTCCAATGTCTGCTAAAATACCTCTTAATTCTTCTTTATGTGAAATTTTTTCTAAAACTTCACTAAAATTACTTTGCATAAAAGTTATCCTATTGCGAAAATCTTTAAGGCGTTTTTTAGAAAATTCTAAAGCTTGTTGATCTTGATCACAAGCAATGAATTTAAGATCAGGATGATTTTTAAGCAAAGCTTCACTATGTCCGCCAAATCCTAAAGTGCAGTCTAAAAAATAACCTGTTTTAAGATTTTTAAAAATCTCTTGAACTTCATTAAGCAAAACTGGGATATGAGGAATTTCCAAAATCAATCCTAATAAATTTTTATAAACTATAATTATAACTAAATTTCATTGTAAAAATCATAAAATTTAAAGAACAAATATTTTTTGGTAAAAATTTTATAATTAAACTCCACTTAAACACTTCTACGATACAATATCTAGTTTAAATTTAATCAAGGAATGATATGCTTACTTGGATGCAACATCACAAAAAATATCTTGTTGTTACTATATGGGTTAGTACTATAGCTTTTGTTGGCGCTGGCTTTTTAGGTTGGGGTGCTTATGATTTTAATCTCAATAGAAGTTCGAGTGTTGCAACTGTAGGAAATGAAAAGATAGGTTTTAGTGAATTTGATACTAGATATAGACAAATTGTAAGTTATTATAATCAAATTAGCAATGGTGCTTTAACTCCAGAAAATGCTGAGCAACTAGGCATTAAAAATATAGCTTTAAGCTCTCTTGTTGAAGATAAGCTTTTGTTAAATTTTGCCAAAGATTTGGGTATTGGCGTAAACGAGAATGAAATTTTACAAAAACTTGCAAATACTAGAGAATTTCAAGATCCTACAGGGGATTTTAACAAAACAATTTATTATGAACTTTTAAATGCCAATAATTTAACTCCAAAAGATTATGAAACACAACTTGCAAATGAAGTAATTACCGATAAACTTAATCAAATTTTTAATATTCCTAGCAAAGATGAGGAATTAAAAATGTTAGCTTCTAGTTATTTTATGCAAGATGCTTTAAGTATTGCAAAAATTGATTATGACAAAAAAAATATTAAGATTAACGAAGAGGATTTAAAAAAGCTTTGGAATGAACATAAAGAAGATTATAAAACTAAAAAAATATATGAAATTTCAACTTATTTTTTGCCAGTTAGCAATGAGAAAATTGACGACAAAGAATTAGAAAAATTTTATAATCAAGATGAAAATAAACTAAAATATAAAGATTTTGCAGGTAAAGTGATGGATTTTCAGTCTGCTAAAAATGAAGTTACTAAAGATTACGCCTTAATGCAACTAAAGAATGTGGCTAATGCTAAATTTTTAGATTTAAAAAATGGGAAAGATAATTTTCAAAAAGATCAAAATATTAGTGAATCTGATGTTTATTATCCAATTGATCTTTTGAATAAAGCTAAAAATGGAGATGTTTTACGGCCAGCACCTTATAATAACGGATATATCATAGTTAAACTAAATAAAGTAGATCCTATAAGAAATAAAACTTTTGAAGAAGCTAGAGAAGAAGTTTTACCTATGTATTTAAGCGAACAAGCTAGAAAAAATTTAGAAGAAAAAGCTAAAAATAGTTTAGTAAATTTTAAAGGCGATGATATAGGCTTTGTAAGTCGAGATAGTTCTCGCGAGAGTGTAAAGGTTAGCGATAAAATATTAAACGATTCTGAATTTGCTTATTTTTTAATGAATGTATTTAATACTGATCAAAATAGTTCTTATGTGGTCATTAATGACAATAAAGCAATATTATATAAAATAAATAAACAAAAATTAGATATGAACTCCGATAAATTTGAACAATACAAAACTATGCTTGAACAAAATTTGCAAAATTTAAAAGCAAATGAGCTTAAGCAAGAACTTGTTGATGAACTTAAAAAGATATATCCGATAAAAATTTATTATAAAGGGAATTGATTTTGAATATATTAGGAATTGACTTAGGCTCAACCCAGACTTGTGCCATTATTGCTCAAAAAGATGAAGATGGATTAAAAATTATTGGTTTTTCCAAGTCGAAAACCAACGGGGTTAAAAAAGGTGCCATTACCAATATAGAGCTTGCTTCTAAATCTATTGAAGAGGCTGTTAGAAGTGCTGAGATGATGAGCGGAGTTCATTATGATAAGGTTGTGGTATCTATATCAGGTGCTTATACTAAAAGCGTTGATAGCATAGGTGTTGTTAATATTCCAAATCATGAAATAGGCATTAAAGAAATTCATCGTGCTGTAAGTACAGCTAAGCATACTGCCAATCTACCAAGTGGTTATGAAATTATCCATGTTTTGCCTTATAATTTTAAGGTTAATGATCTTGAACATGTTGATGATCCTTTGGGAATGAGTGGCAATCGTTTAGAAGTTTCAACCCATATAGTGATTTCACAAGAATCTCATATTAAAAATCTTAAGAAAGCAGTTGAATTAGCTGATTTAAGAGTGGATAATATAGTTCTTTCAGGATATGCTTCAGCTATAGCTTGTTTAGATGATAGCGAAAAGGAATTAGGTGCTGTTTTGATTGATATGGGTGGAGCGATTTGCGATATGGTTGTTCATACTGGAAATTCAATTAGATATAATGATTGTTTGCAAATTGGCTCGATTAATATCACCCAAGATTTATCAATGGCATTGCATACACCTTTAAAAGAAGCAGAAAAAATCAAGCTTAATTATGCAGCTCTTTCGCAACAGCCTAATACCCTTATACAAATTCCTTCAATGGGTGATGAAAGAAAGGTTAATGAAGTTTCTTTGGATATTATTTCAAACGTAATTTATGCAAGAGCGGAAGAAACTTTGATGATTTTGGCAAAAATCTTAAGTGATAATCGTTATGCCAATGCTATAGGCGGTGGAGTTGTTTTAACAGGTGGAATGACTAAGTTAGCAGGTATTGATGAGCTAGCTCCTGCAACATTTGATAATCGCTCAGTTAGACTGGCTACTGCAAGAAAAGATTTGATTACTGGTTTTAGTGAAATTTTTAATGATCCTGAAAATACTTGTGCTATAGGACTTTGTTTATATGGAGCAGGGTATTTTACGCCTTATGAACTTGATTCTAATGAAAAATTAAGATATAAAGGGGAAATTGAAAATTTTAATCGTCAAATTAAACAAGATATTGTTTTGCAAAAAGATACAGAAAGTGAAATAAAATCTGATTTTTTTGATGAAAATTTGCAAGAAAATGATACAATTGCAATACAAGAACAATTAGATTTTAAAGAGCCAAAAGAAAAAAAACCTAGCGTTTTTTCAAATATCTGGCATAAAATTATGAATCAATTTTAACAAGGAGAAATTTTTATGAGTGAATTTTTAGTAGAAGAAATGCAACATAATAAAGGTGCAAAAATTAAGGTTATAGGCTGCGGTGGCGGTGGCGGTAATATGATCAACCATATGGTTAAAATGGGATTAAATGATCTTGATTTAATTGCAGCAAATACTGATGCACAAGCTATTTCAATTTCATTAGCAAAAACTAAAATTCAACTTGGCGAGAAAAAAACTAAAGGTTTAGGCGCTGGTATGCTTCCTGAAGTAGGTGCAGAAAGTGCTAGAGAAAGTTTTGAAGAAATAAAAGCAAGTCTTAGTCAAAGTGATATTGTATTTATTGCTTCAGGTTTTGGTGGAGGTACTGGAACGGGTGCCACTCCAGTTATTGCACAAGCAGCTAAAGAGATTGGAGCTTTAACTGTTTCTGTTGTAACTATGCCTTTTGCATTCGAAGGAAAACAAAGAAAAAAACTTGCTGAAAGCGGTCTCCTTGAGCTTAAAAAAGAAAGTGATTCTATTCTTGTAATTCAAAATGAAAAATTATTGAGCATTATTGATAAAAAAGCAGGCATTAAAGATGCTTTTAGATTGGTTGATGATATTTTAGCTCGTGCTGTAAAAGGTATGGTGTCTATCTTGCTTGATAATGGAGATATTAATGTTGACTTTGCGGATGTAAGAACCATCATGAGTCATCGCGGACTCGCGCTTATGGGTGTTGGTAGCGCTAGTGGTGAAAATGCTATAGAAGAGGCTCTTTCAAACGCTATAGAATCTCCTTTGCTTGATGGAATGGATATTAAAGGTGCCAAGGGAGTTATTTTGCATTTTAAAACAAGTTCTAATTGCTCTTTGTTTGAAATTTCGGCAGCAGCAAATAGTATACAAGAAATTGTTGATGAAAATGCTAAGATTATTTTTGGTTCTACTACAGATGATAGCATGGAAGATAGAGTTGAAGTAACTATTATTGCGACAGGGTTTGAAGATAAAGATACAGTAGCTAAAAAATCTACCGAAGAAGCTCAAGCTTCTAAGAAAAATCCTTATTTAAGTCTTAAAAAGGTAAGCGGTGGTTATGATGAAGAGATAATGGCGCAAATTGAAACACCAACTTTCTTGCGTCGTCAAATGGATTAAAATTGATTTTTAAAGCAAGATTGAGTCAAATCTTGCTTTTTATAGTTTAAAATTCTCTCCTAATAATCTTTCAAATATTTATTTTTCTTTGTTTTTAAAAATTGGAACACTCTTTGCTTTTATAGCTATAAAATCTTAATTTTATAGGTGAAAATATGCAAAATGGATATTATCAAGCAACTGGCGGAATGGTAACTCAGTTTAATAAACTTGATGTGATTACTAATAATCTTGCCAATATTAATACAAGCGGATACAAAAGAGATGATGTGGTTATTGCAGATTTTAAAAGGATTTTTAAAGAAACTCAGGATGAGTTGCCTATAGAAAATCACACAAGAGATGCATCTCGTTTTGTAAATACTACAATAGATGGAATCCCACAAGTTTCTCAAGAATATACGGATTTTAGCCTAGGTTCTTTAAAGGCCACAAACAATCCTTTGGATTTGGCAATGACTAGAGAAGATGCTTTTTATTTGGTTCAAACCAAAGATGGAGAAGTAAGATTAACTAAAGATGGAAATTTTCAACTTGATGATGAGGGTTATTTGGTAAATAAGCAAGGATACAAGGTATTAAGTAGTGATTATTTTAATAATCCTCAGAATGCTGGCATACGCATTCCTAATGGTGCTGTTCAAATTAGCGTTGATAAAAACGGAAGCATTGAGGTTGATGGAGCTCAAAATGCAAGATTATTTGTAGCACAAGTAGATGATATAAGAGCTTTGCAAAAAGATGGGGATAATGTCTATAAAATAGATGATCTAACCCGCATTAGAGATTTGGAAAACTCCAATGCTATTCGCCAAGGTTTTTCTCAGGGATCAAATGTTAATCCAGTTACTGAAATGGTAGGACTGATTGAAGCAAACAGAATGGTAGAAATGTATCAAAAAGTTATGACAGCTCATATGGATGACTTAAATCAAGAAGCTATCAATAAGCTTGCATCTGTTAAATAATTTAAAATAAAATAAAAAAAAGGATTAAAAATGATGAGATCACTTCATACTGCTGCTACGGGAATGGTAGCACAGCAAACACAAATTGATGTTACCTCAAATAACATCGCCAATGTTAATACAGCAGGTTTTAAGAAAAGTCGCGCAGAATTTGCTGATCTTATGTATCAAGTTATGAAGTATGCAGGAACTTCAACTTCAGCTACTACTCTTTCTCCTTCGGGTATAGAAGTGGGTGTGGGTGTGCGTCCAACAGCGGTAACTAAAGTTTTTACTGAAGGAAATTTAAAATCAACAAGTACTGATGGTCTTGATATGGCTATTGCAGGTAATGGGTTTTTTCAAATACAACTTCCTGATGGCACTATAGGATATACTAGAAATGGGCAATTTACAAAAGATAATGAAGGTAATATTGTAAATTCAGATGGTTATAGACTTTTACCTGAAATGACAATACCTGAAGGCGCAACAGCAATTAATGTTGCTACAGATGGAACCGTTTCTGTAATGTTGCCAGGGGAGCAACAAGAAACTCAAATTGGCCAAGTGGAGCTAGTTCAGTTTATAAATCCAGCGGGTCTTCATTCTATGGGTGATAATCTTTATCTTGAAACAGGAGCAAGTGGTGCACCTGTTGCGGGTATAGCAGGACAAGATGGGCTTGGAACAATAAGACATGGATTTATAGAACTTAGTAATGTTCAGCTTGTTGAAGAAATGACAGATCTTATCACAGGACAAAGAGCTTATGAAGCGGGTTCTAAGGCAATTACAACAAGTGATGATATGCTAGGAATTGTAAATCAGCTTAAGCGATAGTTGATATAAAATAAATAATTTTTAATTCTTTTTTAGTTTAATGGCGTGTTAAACGCCATTAAATTTTTAGCAAGAGTAGCAAGTTTTAAATTCATAAGCAGTTGGACGAGCTTCTACTGGCCAAACTTGTGTTTCAAATTTTAAATGCTGATAGTCATCAATAAAAATATCGCTCATTACAGGTTTTAAATAAGAATTATGTCGGATTAAAGCTTCTAAACTTCCTCTTAGAGTATGCGGTAATTGCTCTATCCCTTTTTCACGTATTTCATCCAAAGTAAGATCAAATAAATTTTCATCCATAGGACCCACAGGAATGGTTTTATTTTTGATTCCATCAAGACCTGCCATTAAAAGACTAACAAAAGCTAAATAAGGATTAGCAGTGCTATCAGGGAAGCGAATTTCTATACGAGCTGAATTTTTACCTATGCCATAAGGAACGCGACAACTTGCTGATCTGTTTTGACAAGAATAAGTTAAAATACAAGGAGCTTCAAAGCCAGGAACTATTCTTTTGTAAGAGTTGGAACTTGGATTTGTAAAAGCTGCGACACTTCTAGCATTTTTTAAAATTCCACCTATATAATTTATAGCAGTTTGACTAAGTCCACTGTATCCATCTTTATCGTAAAATAAATTTACCCCATCTTTCCATAAGCTCATATGAACATGCATACCATTGCCATTATCTCCGTATAAAGGTTTTGGCATAAAAGTGGCAGTTTTACCATTTAAATGAGCTACCATTTTTACAACATATTTATAAATTTGAACATTGTCAGCCGCTTCTACAAGCGTGCCAAAATTTACTCCTATTTCAGCTTGTCCTTGTGCAACTTCATGATGATGAACAAAAGTTTTAAGGCCTACTTTTTCAAGAGTTTGAACCATTTCAGAACGAATATCTACTAAAGAATCAATTGGCTGAACTGGAAAATATCCACCTTTGTTTCTTGGCCTGTGTCCAGTATTGTAGCTATCAGTAAATTCTCTATCATCATTCCACTCTCCTTCTTCGGTATCAACTTCATACTTAGAACAATGAGCAGTATCAACTATTTTTACACTATCAAAAACAAAGAATTCATTTTCTGGTCCAAAGTAAGCAGTATCAGCTATGCCACTATTTTTAAGGTATTCCATTGCTTTTTTTGCTATGCTTCTTGGACATTTTTCATACATTTGTCCTTTGTAAATATCATACACATCACAAAACACTATGATAGTAGGGTCAGCTGTAAAAGGATCTAAAAAAGCACTTTGAGCATCAGGTTTTAAAATCATATCTGATTTTTCTATAGGTTGCCATCCATGAATTGAGCTTCCATCAAATGGAATGCCAGTTTGAAATGTTTCTTCATTGATTGTATGAAGATTATAGGTAATATGATGCCAAGTTCCTATCATATCTGTAAAACGAAAATCAACAAAAAGCACTTCATTTTGTTTGCAAAATTTGAAAAAATCATCTATATTATTAACAAATTTTCCCATATTTTTACTCCTTTATGTAATTAAATTTATAAAATTATATCATAAAATTTTTAATTAAGATTTAATTAATATATTTTTTTTAATAAATTTAAAAATTTAATTTAAAAAGATTAAAAAATAAAAATTTATATTTTTGTTTTAGATAAAATTGATTATAATTTTGAGCAATTATTGAAAATCTAGATTTAAAAAAGGGAAAAAAATGACTCAAGAAGAGCTTGATGCTTTGATGAATGGTGATGTTGATCTTGATTCAGAGACAGAAGCAGAGGTAAAAACCGAAGAATCGAATACCGAAGAAGATGCTTTGATGTTAGAAGATGTCAAAATAGCTGATTACAAACCTAATCCTAGCGTGGTATGGCCACCACCCCCACCAAATCAGGAGCATAAAGTTGTACATCAGTTAGATGATGTTACAAAAGATAGCGAGCTTAAAGCAACGGAAATGATGGATAAGCTTGAAAGTATTAATAATTTTTTTGCGGATTCTGAAAGTTTACTCAAAGAAATAAATAAAGCAATAGAAAAAAATATTGATATTTTTTCTAAACTTAATGAAAAATTTCCTAATGTGGAAAGTTTCAGTGAAGCTTTAGAATTAAACAATCAAGCTAAAAAAAGTTCTAAGGAGATTGTCGGAAATCTTCAAAGCGGACAAGATGAAGTGATGATGGCAATGGATGCAATGCAGTATCAAGATATACATCGTCAAAAAATCGAGCGTGTTATTAATGTAATGCGTGCTTTAAGCCGTTATATGAGTTCTTTATTTGAAGGTAAAATTGATGATAAAAAACGTGTAAGTTCTGCAGTGCATATTGAAGGTGATAGTACTGCTGATGTTGTAAGTAATGATGATATAGAAGCTTTAATTGCAAGTTTAGGGCAAAAATGATCATTCCTGAAATAGTAGCTCCTGCAGGAAATTTCACAAAATTAAAAATTGCTTTAGCTTATGGCGCAGATGCGGTTTATGCGGGTGTGAATAATTTTTCTTTAAGATCACGCACTGCAAGAGAATTTAATTATGAAAGTTTTGAAGAAGCTATCAAATATACTCATGAGCGTGGTAAGAAAATTTATGTTACTTTAAATGGTTTTCATTTAAGCTCTCAAATTGAAGGCTTAAAAAGACATATATTAAAATTACGCGAGATGAAACCCGATGCTTTTATTGTAGCTTCTGTTGGAGCTATGCGTCTTGTTAAAGAACTTGCACCTGAAATTTCCCTGCATGTTTCTACTCAGGCAAATATTTTAAATTATTTAGATGCTCAAGTCTATAAGGATATGGGTGCTAAAAGGGTTGTAATTGCGAGAGAACTAGGGCTTAAGGATGCTAAAAATTTAAAGCAAAATTGTGATATAGAATTAGAAGCTTTTGTGCATGGTTCTATGTGTTTTGCTTATTCAGGGCGTTGTTTAATAAGCTCTGTGCAAAGTGGAAGAATGAGCAATCGTGGATCTTGTGCAAATGACTGTAGATTTAATTATGAGCTTTATGCTAAAAATCCAGAAAATGGCACTTTATTTCGCTTAGAAGAAGATGAAAATGGTACTCATGTGTTTAATTCTAAGGATTTAAATCTTTGTTCTTATATAGAAAAAATCATGCAAGAAAATTGTATCAGTGCTTTTAAAATAGAAGGGCGTACTAAAAGCGAATATTATGTTGCGCTTACAACAAGGACTTATAAAATGGCCATACAAGATGCTTTAGAGAGTAAATTTGAGTCAAGTAAGTATGAAAAAGAGATTACTACACTTAAAAATCGTGGTTTTACAGATGGTTATCTTGTTTCTCGTCCTTTAGAAAAAACCGACACGCAAAATCATAATACAAGCATAGAAGAAGGTTCTCATCAAGTGCATGCTATAAGCGAAGATGGAAGCTTTTTTAAATGTAAAGGGAAAATCGTTTTAAACACGCCTTATGAAATTTTAGCCCCTTTAGGCGATGTGATTCAAACTTGCGATAATGAACTAGGTAAAATTTATCAAAAAGAGGATAAATATTTTATAGAGTTTAAAAAACTCATTGCTAAAAACAATAAAGAATTTAGCGAAATTCATAGCGGCAATGAACATGAAATCCAATTACCAAATAAAATCAGTGCATTAAGTTTTTTAAGAAAGGAAATATAGATGAATTTTGTTTCTATTTTAATGGGAAGCAAGAGTGATTATGAGACTATGAAAGAGGCTGCTAAAACTTTAGAAAGTTTTGGGGTAAAGTATGAACTTATTATCTCATCAGCTCATCGTAGTCCAAAAAGAACAAAAGAGTATATTGCAAATGCTGAAAAAAAAGGTGTGAAAGTTTTTATAGCAGCAGCTGGAATGGCAGCGCATTTAGCTGGAGCTGTTGCAGCTTATACAACAAAACCTGTTTTGGGAGTGCCTATGTCAGGAAGCAATCTTGCAAGTATGGATTCTTTGTTTTCTACGGTGCAAATGCCTAGTGGAATTCCTGTAGGAACTTTAGCTATTGGTAAGGCTGGAGCAATCAATGCTGCTTATTTGGCTATGCAAATTTTAGCTATTTATGATGTTGATTTAGCACAAAAGCTTAAAGAAGATCGTCTTGAAAAAGAAAAAAAACTTGTATCTGATTCAAAAGAAGTAGAAGTTTTATTATAAGGGATAAAAATGCAAACCTATCTTGAACTTGAAGAATTTTGTAAACTTGTGCATTTAAATGAAGATGTGGTTAAGGGTATGATGGCCAATGGGGCTTTAAATTTTAAAGAAGAAGAGGGTAAAATTTACATCGAAGCTCATCAAGGTACTTTTAGTGTAGTACCTGGTTCTGCAAAATCTCAAACTGCAATGGTAAATTCAATGACTTTAGCAGGAGAAAGTTTTGTTGAAAAAACAATAGGAACTATTTTAAATTTGCATGAAAAAGTTTTAGATGCTAAAGATGAAACACTTGAAGCATTAAAAAATGAGAATAAATTTTTAAAAGACGCCCTTTATTCTATGCAAGAACTTTATGATGAAGATAGAAAAACTATAGAAACCTTAAACAATGAGCTAAAACATGCGCGTGAAGAGATAGAATTTCTCAAGCGTAAATATAAATTAATGTGGAGTAAAACCGCAGAAATTTTTGGAGCTAAGACAGAGCCTGATTTGGAAATGAATAAAAATTTAGAAAAACCTATTGAAAATATGGAACAATAAAGAGAGATACAATGACTTTTTCACAAATGATACTTAATTTGCAAAATTATTGGCAAGAGCAAGGTTGTGCGATTATGCAACCTTATGATATGCCAGCAGGTGCAGGAACCTTTCATCCAGCAACTTTTTTAAGAAGTTTAGGAAAAAAACCTTGGGCAGCTGCTTATGTGGCTCCAAGTAGAAGGCCTACTGATGGACGTTATGGTGAAAATCCTAATCGCTTAGGTGCTTATTATCAATTTCAAGTTTTGATTAAACCTAGTCCTGATAATATCCAAGAATTATATCTTAAAAGTCTTGAAAATTTGGGTTTTGATTTAAAAAGTCATGATATTCGTTTTGTTGAAGATAATTGGGAGAGTCCAAGTTTGGGTGCTTGGGGTTTAGGCTGGGAAGTATGGCTTGATGGTATGGAAGTCACTCAATTTACTTATTTTCAGCAAGTTGGTGGTATAGCAGTAGATTTAGTAAGTGCTGAAATTACCTATGGTCTTGAAAGAATAGCCATGTATCTTCAAAATGTTGATAATGTTTATGATATAGTTTGGAGTGAATTTAATGGAGAAAAAATTAAATACGCAGATGTGCATAAGCAAAGTGAATATGAATTTAGTAAATACAATTTTGAAGTAAGTGATATTAAAATCTTAAATGAGCAGTTTGAAAACTCTTACAAAGAATGTAAAAATATTTTAGAACAAGGATTAGCTTTACCTGCTTATGATTATTGTATGCTTGCTGCACATACTTTTAATCTTTTAGATGCAAGAGGAGCAATTTCTGTAGCACAAAGACAAGATTATATGTTAA
This sequence comes from Campylobacter sp. CFSAN093241, assembly GCF_012889595.1. NCBI lineage: Bacteria > Pseudomonadati > Campylobacterota > Epsilonproteobacteria > Campylobacterales > Campylobacteraceae > Campylobacter > Campylobacter sp. CFSAN093241. The sequence goes on from NZ_CP040612.1 coordinate 675,138, forward strand.
AAATTCGTGAGCTTTCGAAAAATTGTGCTGAAATTTATAAGAAAAATTTAAATGAAGCTGAGTGAAATTTATAATTTTTTAGATCAATTAAGTCCCTTTAATATCCAAGAATCATGGGATAATAGTGGAATTTTGCTTGGAGATAAGGATAGTGAAATTTCAACTGTTTATTTAAGCTTAGATATTGATGAAAATATTATTAAAGAAGCGAGTGAAAATTCTTTAATTATCACACACCATCCTTTGATATTTAAAGGTTTAAAAGATTTATATGACAAGACTTATCCTAGGGCTTTTATTAAAGAAATGATTTGTAAAAATATTTCTTTAATCAGTATGCATACAAATTATGATTTAAGTCATTTAAATACTTATTTTACGGAAGAAATTTTAGGTTTTAAAATTTTTTTTAAAGACGAATTTTTAATTTATGTAGAAAATTCTATGTCTTTTGAAACTTTGTGTGACTGGGTGAAAAAAAAGTTAAATTTACAAATTTTACGTGTAAGCGATTGTGGTAAAAAAGACATTAAGCGTATTGCTATATGTACTGGAAGTGGCGGGGATTTAATTTCTAAAGTAGATGCAGATTGTTTTTTAAGTGGAGATTTTAAATATCATCAAGCTTTAGAGGCGCTTAGCAATCAAATCAGTCTTATTGATTTAGGTCATTTTGAAAGTGAGAGATATTTTTCTCAATGTTTAGCAAAAGACTTGAAAAATTTGCCGCTACAAGTTATAATAACAGTTTCAAAAAATCCATTTCAATATTTTTAAGGAAAATAAATGAATAAATATCTCGAACAATTAGTGCTTTTATCAAAAATAGATCAAGAAATTGATAGTTATGAACCAAAAATAGACAGTATTAATAAGACTTTAAAAGATGCTGAGTTAAAAATAGGAAAAATCAACACAGATTTAGAAAAAATCGATGAAGAAATCAAAGATATAGAAAATCAAAAAGTGCAAAATAATGCTCATATTTCCGAGTTTTCAGCAAAAATTAAAGAGCTTTCTAAAAAAAGTGGTGCGGTAAAAACAGAAAAAGAAGCTAATGCTTTAAAAATTGAAGAAGATATTGCAAAAGAGCAATTAGACGCTGCAAATGATGAGATTGTAAGATTGGATAAAATTTTAGACAATAAAGAAACTTATAAAAAAGAACTTGAAGAAGAAAAAATCAAACAAGAGCAAAATATTAATGAGATTAGAGTAAGCATTAAATCTGAAATGGAAGTTCTTGAAAAAGATAGAATGAGTGTTTATGATAAAAAAACCAAACTTGTGGGCGAGATGAATCAAAAAGTTTTAAGTTTTTATGAAAAAATTCGTAAATGGGCGAAAAATACTGCTGTAGTTCCTGTTAAAAAACAAGCATGCTATGGATGTTTTATGAAAATTTACGATAAGACTTATCTGTCTGTTGTAAAAGGTGAAGAGATTGTAACTTGCCCCCATTGTGGAAGAATTCTTTATAAAGAGCAAGAAGAACAAAATTGATCTTTTTTTATTATTTTTTAACTTGGACGGCATTTTTATTTTGTGCCGTCTTTATTCTTTTGTTTTCTTTTTTTAAATCCAAATACAAAACTAGTTTAAAATCCCGATTTTTTCTTTATAAAAATTTACATCAAGAAAAAGCTGATGTACATTTTCATGCTTGTTCTTATGGGGAGGTAAGAAGTATTAAAACTTTGGTTTTGAAATTTGATTCAAGAATAACTACTATTACTCAAACAGGTTTTGAATGTGCAAAAGAATTTTGTAAAAAGGTAAATTATCTTGCTTTTGAAAATTTTTTGCCTTTTTGGCTTAAGCCTTGCAAGGTTTTGGTAATTTTTGAAGCAGAATATTGGCTTATGCTTGTTTTTATGGCACGTATTTATAAGGCTAAGATTGTTTTGCTTAATGCGAGAATATCTGATAAGTCTTATCATTCTTATCAAAGATTTTCTTTTTTTTATAAAAAAATTTTTTCTTATATTGATGAAGTTTTTGCTCAAAGCGATTTAGATAAAGCAAGACTTGAAAGTTTGGGAGCTAAAAATGTTAAAATTTTTAAAAATATTAAGGCAAATTTAGAAATTAAAAATAATAAAATTTATGCCAAACCTAAGGAAAAACTTATCATTTTTGCCAGTACTCATAAGGACGAAGAAGAGCTTTTGCTTGATTATTTTAAACTAGAAGAAAATGAAAAACTCATTATCGCCCCACGACACCCTGAACGTTTTAAAGAAGTTGAAAATTTGCTTTTAAACAAAGGTTTAGAATTTGAAAAATTTAGTTCTTTAAAAGATGAAAATAAGAAATTTTCTAAAAAAATTTTGCTTTTAGATGCTTTAGGGGAGCTTGTAAATTTTTATGCAATTTCTGATGTTGTTGTGCTTGGAGGTTCTTTCATAGAAGGCATAGGAGGACACAATCCTATAGAAGCGGCATATTTTGATAATGTATTAATCAGCGGGAAATTTATTCACAATCAAAAGGTTTTGTTTGAAGAAGTGGAAAATGTATATTTTTGTGAAAAATTAAAAGATTTAAATGATAAAATTCATTATTTAAATTTAAAAGCTAAAATTTCCAAAAAAGAAAATTTAGATCTTATCATACAAACTATACAAAAGGGAATTGATGCAAGAAAAAGCTTATAAACTCTTAGCTTTGCAAGAAAAAATTTCAAATCGTGAAGCTAAAGATTTGATTGATAAGGGTTGTGTTTTTTCACATGGAAAAAAAGTTGTGGTTGCTAGAGCTTTGATGAGCGATAAGGCAAGATTTAATGTGATAAAAGCTAAAAATCCTCAAATTATTTTTGAAGATGATAAGATTATTGCTATTAATAAACCTTATGCTTATGTGAGTGAAGATTTAGAGAAAAAATTTAATGCCAAGCTTTTAAATCGTTTAGACAAAGAAACAAGTGGTGTGATTTTGCTTTGTAAAGATGAAGATTTTAGAAAGCTTTGTATAGAAGAATTTAAAAAACACAGGGTTTATAAAAGTTATATTGCGGTTTTAGATGGGGTTTTGGCTGAAGAGGTTGAAGTGAATGAACCTATTTTTACTATAAAAGTAAAAGGCGGGGCGTTAAGTAAAGTTTCAAAAGATGGTTTAAGTGCTTTAAGTATCATTACTCCTATCATGATGCAGTCAAAAAAAACCTTAGCAAAAATAGTTATTCAAACAGGTAGAACTCATCAAATCAGAGTGCATGCTAAATTTATAAAACATGGCGTTGTAGGTGATGAAAAATATGCTAAAATTTCAAGCGATAGAATGTATTTGCATAGCTATGAAATTAAAATTTTTAATTATCATTTTAGGGCTAATTTAGATAGTGGTTTTGCAAAATTTGGCTTTGATATAAAAAATTTAGATTTTTAAAGCCATTTAAGAAAAAATTTTGTATAATGCAAGGTCTAATTTAAAAATTTTATAGAAAGGTGATAAAGTGTTTGAGTTAGTCAGCGAATCTTTTAAATCAGCGATTAATAAATTACGTTTTGTTGATGATGAAAAAGCACTTAAGAACGCTTTAGAAACCTTAAAAAAAGCTCTTTTAAAAGCAGATGTTCATCATAAGGTAACTAAAGAGCTTTTGACTTTAATAGAAGAAGATGTAAAACAAAATGGCATAGGTCAAAAACAATTTTTAAATGCCATTAAAATAAATTTAGAAAATATTTTAAGTGTCAATGGTAAGAATCAAGGTTTTGTTTTTACTTCTAAACCCCCAACAGTAGTTCTAATGGCAGGTTTGCAAGGAGGCGGTAAGACTACAAGCACTATCAAACTCGCAAATTATTTAAAATTACGCAATAAAAAAGTTTTAGTTGCAGCTTGTGATTTGCAGCGTTTAGCAGCAGTGGAGCAACTAAGACAACTTTGTGAAGCTAATGAAATTGAACTTTTCTTCATAGAAAATGAAAAAGATCCTATTAGGGTTGCTAAAGAGGCTTTAAAAAAGGCTGAAAGTTCTATGGTGGATGTTTTGCTTGTGGATACTGCTGGACGTTTGGCTATAGATGAAGCTTTGATGGATGAGTTAAGAGCAGTTAAGGATGTCTTAAATCCTGATGAGATTTTTTATGTTGCTGATGCAATGAGTGGTCAAGATGGGGTTAAGACTGCTGCTAGTTTTAATGAAGTTTTAGGTATCAGTGGGGTAATTTTATCAAAATTTGATGCAGATACTAAAGGTGGAGTAGCCTTAGGTATAGCAAAACAAATCGGTATTCCTTTAAGATTTATTGGTGTGGGTGAAAAAGTAGCAGATTTAGAAGTTTTTATACCAGATCGTATAGTAAGTCGTATTATGGGTGAGGGTGATTTGGCAACTTTAGCTGAAAAAACTGCTGCGATTATTGATGAAAAAGAGGCTAAAAAACTCAATCAAAAAATTAAAAAAGGTGAATTTAATTTTAATGATTTTCTTAATCAAATGGAAAGTATTAAAAAATTAGGAAGTATGAAGTCTTTAATCGGTATGATACCAGGACTTAGCGGAATGGCAAATGTGGTAAAAGATATAGATTTGGATAATTCTAAAGAAATCATACGCATTAAAGCAATGATTTCTTCAATGACTCCAAAAGAAAGAGAAAATCCTGATTTATTAAATAATGCTAGAAAGCGTCGTATAGCAGAGGGAGCAGGTCTTTCTCAGGTAGAAGTCAATCGTTTTTTAAAACAATTTAGCAATGCAGCAAAACTTGCAAAAAGATTTTCAGGTAAAAAAGGAATGGAAAGTTTAACACAGATGATGAGTCAAGCTAGAAGGCAATTTTAAATTTTATTTATAAATACTTTTTATAGTATCTATAAATAAAATTTTTAATTTTTAAGGAGTATAAATGACAGTTATTAGACTTACAAGAATGGGTAGAACCAAAAGACCATTTTATCGTATTGTAGTTACAGACAGTAGAAAACGTCGTGATGGTGGTTGGATAGAAAGTATTGGGTATTATAATCCTATGGTAGAACCTGAGGTAATTAAAGTTGATGCAGAGCGTTTAGCTTATTGGAAAAGTGTTGGTGCAAAACTTAGCGATAAAGTTGCTTCTATCACTAGCAAATAATCATGGTAGAGAATTTTCTTAGAGAATACGCAAAATTAATTGCAGATTATCCTGAACAGATTGATACTCAAAAAATTGAATTAAGTGAAAATTTTTTTGAGATTGTTCTTTTTGCACATAAGGTTGATACAGGTAAGCTTATAGGTAAAAATGGAAAAATGATCAATGCTATAAAAACCGTAATCTCTGCTTATAAGAGCAAGGATGCAAGTTCTTATAGAGTAACGGTAAAAGCACTTGAGTGAAAAAGATTTTGTTCAAGTTGCAAAACTTGGTAAAACTGTGGGTCTTAAGGGTTATGTAAAATTGCATAACCTGAGCGACTTTTCTTCTCAATTTAAAAAAGATGCTACTTTTTTTATAAAAAACACCAAAGAAATGTTAAAGATTAAGCATTATAATGCAAACAATTCTACTGTTTTATTTGAAAATTATGAAGATATAGAAAAGGCCAAAGAATTAACTAATCTTATTCTTTTTCAGAGTATCGAGAAAAGCAGACAAACTTGTAAATTAAAAAAAGATGAGTTTTTTTATTTTGATATTTTAGAGTGTGAAGTTTTTGAAGAAGATAAAAGATTAGGTAAAGTGGTTGATATCTTGGAAACTGGAGCTTCTTATTTATTTGAAATTCAAAGTGATGAAAAATGGGTTGAAAAAAAATATCCTAAAATATTTTTTATTCCATATTTGGATAAATTTGTTAAAAATATAGATATAGAAAAACGACAGATTTTTTGCACGCAAGATGCTTTTTTAATTTTAGAAAATTCATGAAATTTAGTTTCGTTTCTTTGTTCCCTAATCTTATGGAATTTTACTTTCAAGATTCTATACTTGCAAGAGCAAAAGAAAAAAAACTTTTCAAACTTAATTTTTATAATCCAAGAGATTTTTCTAAAAATTCTTATCATAAAGTCGATGATTATAAAATAGGTGGTGGAGCTGGACTTTTGATGCAAGCTGAACCTATGTATGAGGTGCTAAGAAGTATTCAAGAAAAAAAAGAAAATCCCTATTTTATTTTTTTAAATCCAAGTGGTAAAACCTTTAATCAAAAAGACGCCAAACGCTTAAGTAAAAAAGAACATATAGTTTTTGTATGTGGGCGCTATGAAGGTATAGATGAAAGAGTGCTTGAAATTTTTGCGAATGAAGTTTTTAGTATAGGGGATTTTATTTTAACTGGAGGAGAATTACCTGCGCTTGTAATGTGTGATGCAATTTTAAGAAATGTTAACGGGGTTTTAGGAAATATGGAAAGTTTGGAAGAAGAAAGCTTTGAAAATAATTTACTCGAAGCGCCTGCTTTTTCAAAACCTTTTATTTTTGAGAAAAAAAATAAAAAATTTTATACTCCTTCAGAGTTTTTAAAGGGTAATCACGCTAGAATTGCAAGTTTAAAAACTACTTTGGCGTCTTGCAAAACGAAATTTTTTCGTCCAGATTTATTTTTAGAGCATGAACGCAAAAAATAAGGGATTTTTTATGAAAAATAAATATATAGAACAATTTGAAGCAAAACAAATTGAAGGTAAAAATGTTCCAGATTTTCGTGCTGGTGATACTTTAAAGCTTGCAATTCGCATCAAAGAAGGAGATAAAACAAGAATCCAAAATTTTGAGGGTATTTGTATTGCTAGAAGAGGTAATGGCGTAAGTGAAACTTTTATCGTGCGTAAAATTGGCGCTAATAATGTTGGCGTTGAGAGAATTTTTCCTATTTATAGTGAAAGTTTAGAAAGTATTACTGTTTTGCGTCGTGGTCGTGTACGCCGTGCAAGATTATTCTACTTAAGAGATAGACGCGGTAAAGCAGCGCGTATTAAAGAGCTTAAAAAATAATTTATAATTATTTTTATTATAAGTCTAACAATTAAATAATTATAATTAATTTATAATTATTATTTATTTGATTTTAATTATTAATAATACTCTTGTATAATATTCCTTGTAAATATTATACAAGGAGAGAAAATGTTTTCTATTAAAAAAACTTTATTAATACTAGCAAGCGTGCCAATGTTTTTGAGTGCTACTGAATATCAATTAAGTACTCATGTCTTGGATATTACTTCTGGACAACCTGCTCCTAAAGTAAAAGTTGAGCTTTATAAGTTGGAAGCAAATCAACAGTGGAAAAAAGTAAGTGAAGAATTTACCGAAGAAAATGGTAGAATAGGAGATTTATTACCATATGAAAAAGCTGAAAATAGGGCTTTTGGAATTTATAAGCTTAAATTTTTTACAAAAGACTATTACACATCACACAAAATAAATACTTTTTATCCTTTTGTAGAGGTAAGTTTTGAGCTTTCTAAAGATCAGAAACATTATCATGTTCCAATAACCCTTTCTCCTTTTGGTTATTCAACTTATAGAGGAAGCTGATAAATAAAACGAAAGAAAAAACCATGTGGGCTAAGAATTCTTGGAAAAACTATCCTATAAAACAGCAACCTATTTATCCAGATCAAGAGGAAATGAATAGAGTTTTAGCAAGACTTGAGAAACTTCCTCCTTTGGTTTTTGCTGGAGAAGTGAGAAATCTTCAAAAGTCTTTAGCAAGAGTTTGTAAAAAAGAAGCTTTTTTACTTCAAGGTGGAGATTGCGCTGAAAGTTTTGAAAATTTTGGCGCTGTAAATATCCGTGATATGTTTAAAATTTTACTTCAAATGGCTATAGTACTTACATTTGCTGGTGGATGTCCTGTTATAAAAATTGGTCGTATTGCAGGGCAGTTTGCCAAGCCAAGAAGTAGTGATTTTGAAGAGTTAGATGGTATAAGTCTTCCTAGTTATCGTGGTGATATTATTAATGGTTTTGAATTTAGTGAACAAGCACGCATTCCTGATCCACATAGAATGCTTGAAGCTTATTATCAAAGCGCAATAACGCTAAATTTGTTGCGTGGATTTGCTAAGGGTGGTTTAGCAGATTTACATGAAGTACATCGTTGGAATTTGGGCTTTTTAAAAAAGAGTGAACTCCATAAGCAATATACTGATATCAGTGAAAAAATTTCACAAGCTTTAGCTTTTATGGAAGCTTGTGGAATTAATACAAGTAATACTCCAAGTCTAAGAGAAGTTAGTGTTTATACTTCACATGAAGCTTTACTTTTGCCTTATGAAGAAGCTTTAACTAGAGTGGATAGTTTAAGTGGAGAAATTTACGATTGTTCAGCTCACATGCTTTGGATAGGTGAAAGAACAAGGGCGCTTGATGAAGCTCATGTGCATTTTTTAAGTGGAGTAAAAAATCCTTTAGGGGTTAAAATAGGACCTAGTGCAAGTGCTGATGATATCATAGCTTTAGCAAATGTTTTAAATCCAAACAATGAAGAAGGAAGATTAAATATTATTATCCGCATGGGTGCAGATAAAATTATCAATAATTTGCCAAAAATTTTCTCTAAACTTAAAAGTGAAGGTTTAAATTTAGTATATAGCATAGATCCTATGCATGGAAATACGGTAAAAGCAGGCAATTTTAAAACACGTGAGTTTGATAAAATTATGCAAGAAGTGAGATCTTTTTTTGAGATTGCAATAAGCGAAGGGGTTTATCCAGGTGGAGTGCATCTTGAAATGACTGGGAAAGATGTAACAGAATGCACAGGTGGTGCAAGCAATGTTACTGCTCAAAGCTTGGAAGATCGTTATGAGACTCAATGCGATCCAAGACTTAATGCGGATCAAGCATTAGAACTTGCTTTTTTAATCGCAGATTTGGTAAAAAAGACTAGAAAATGAAACTTTATGGTATTAAAAATTGCAATTCTGTAAAGAAAACTATGGATGCTTTAACACAAAAAGGTATTGTGTTTGATTTTATGGATATTAAAAAGATTAATCAAGATATTTTATACACATGGTTAAAACAAAAATCTTTTGAAGAACTTATCAATACTGCTGGATTAACTTCTAAAAAACTTGGCTTAAACAAAGAAAAAGTTAAAAATTTAAATGAAAAAGAACTTGAAAAAATTGTATTGGAAAATCCAAGTTGTATTAAGCGTCCTATTATCGAGTATGAGCAAAACATATATATTGGTAAGGAATATGAGAAAATGTTATGATAGAGTGTTTGATTACACTCTATTTTTTATTAATTGATTAATTTCATTTTGATATGGAAATCTTTCACTTTCGCAATTAATAAGTTGTGTTTTAGAGAAGATAACTTTTCCGTCTACTTCAACGATAAAATCACCTCTGCCGCCAATTTCAAATTCTACTTCAACATCTTTGAAATCGCTTTGTAGTTCTTCTGCAACCCTTGCAGCTTGTGGGCGATAATTTCAAAGATTGCAATAAGCAATTTTTACTTTCATCATTTCATCCTTTGAGAAGTTCTTTTTATTAAGATTAAAATCTTAGATTTTATTATAGTTTATTTTGGCTGAATTTTTGCCTTTTTGTAAAATTTAAGTTGAAATTTAGGGTCAATTTCTTTCAAATTCAGCGAGAAAAATTTATAATTTTTATCAAAATTAAAATAAGCCTTAAAAAACTAAAGGAAGAAAATGAGTCAATTTACACACTTGCATTTACATACAGAATATTCTTTGCTTGATGGAGCCAATAAGCTTAAAGAATTAGCTTTGACTTTAAAAGAGCAGGGTGCTACAAGTGTGGCTATGACAGATCATGGAAATATGTTTGGGGCAATTGATTTTTATCAAACAATGAAAGCACAAGGTTTAAAACCTATCATTGGTATAGAAGCGTATTTGCATAATCATGATGAGTTAGATGATAAAAGTTCTCGTCAGCGTTTTCACCTTTGTTTGTATGCAAAAAATGAGATTGGATATCAAAATTTAATGTATTTAAGTTCTCAAAGTTATATTAAAGGTTTGTATTATTATCCGCGTATCAATAAAAAGCTTTTGGAAGATTATAGCGAAGGTCTTATTTGCTCTTCTGCTTGCTTGCAAGGTGAAGTAAATTGGCACTTAAATACTTATAGTGAAAGAAATGTGCGTTTTGGTGCAAAAGGCTATGAAGCAGCAAAAGAAGCGGCATTATGGTATAAAAAAGTTTTTAAAGATGATTTTTATTTTGAAATCATGCGTCATGGTATAGGCGATCAAAGAATGATAGATGATGATATTATCAGACTTTCTAAAGAATTAAATATAAAAATCATTGCTACAAATGATACGCATTATACTTTTAAAGAAAGAGCGGCTGCCCATGAGGTTTTTATGTGTATAGCCATGGGAAAAAAACTTAACGATCCTGATAGAATGCGTCATAGTGTGCATGAATTTTATGTTAAAAGTCCTGAGCAGATGAGTGAGCTTTTTGCAGATATTCCAGAAGCTATAGAAAATACACAAGAAATCGCACAAAAATGTAATTTAGAGCTTAATCTTGGCAATCCCACTCCACCGAATTTTAAATTTACAAGAGAATATGCTAAAGATCATAATATTATCTTACCTGAAGAAACAAAAGAATTTAGCTTTGATAATGATGACATGGTTTTTGAAGAACTTTGCAAAAAGGGACTTGAAGAGAGATTAAAATTTATCGATGAAAGTAAGCATGAAGAATACAAACAAAGACTTGAAGTAGAAATTAACATCATTAAAAATATGAAATTTTCAGGTTATATGCTTATTGTTCATGATTTTATTAAAGTGGCTAAGGATAAAGGTATTCCAGTAGGCCCTGGAAGAGGATCAGCTGCAGGAAGTTTGGTTTCTTATTGTTTAAGGATTACGGATTTAGATCCTATTCCTTATAGTCTACTTTTTGAGCGTTTTTTAAATCCTGAGCGTGTGAGCATGCCTGATATTGATGTGGATTTTTGTCAAGACAGACGTGCTGAAGTGATTGATTATGTGATTGATAAATATGGAGCGGATAAGGTTGCACAGGTGATTACCTTTGGTAAACTTTTGGCTAAAGGGGTGATTCGTGATGTGGCTAGAGTTTGTGATATGAGTATTCAAGATGCTGATGAGCTTGCTAAACTTGTGCCTGAAGAGCTTAAAATCACTCTTGATGCTGCTTATGAAAAAGAACCTAAAATCAAAGAATTTATCGATCGTCATCCTAAAGGTCTTGAAGTTTGGGAGTATGCAAGAGCTTTAGAAGGATTAAATCGCAATGCGGGTATGCACGCAGCAGGTGTTGTAATTTCTAATGAAAGTTTATGGAAGAAAACTCCGCTTTTTAGACAAAGTAAAAATGATGAAAGACATTTGGTAACGCAGTATTCTAAAGATCATTTAGAAGATGTGGATTTGATAAAATTTGACTTTTTAGGTCTTAAAACCTTAACAGTAATCAATAATGCGATCAAGCTTATTAAAAAGCGTTACAATAAAGACATTATTTGGGAAACTATAGATGTAAATGATAGCAAAGTTTATAAAACCATACAAAGTGGAAATACTTTGGGAATTTTTCAAATCGAATCAGGCGGTATGCAAAGCTTAAATGCACGCTTAAAACCAGAGCGTTTTGAAGATATCATTGCGGTTCTTGCGCTTTATCGTCCAGGCCCTATGGAATCAGGAATGCTTGATGATTTTATCGACAGAAAGCATGGTTTAAAAAGTATAGAATATCCTTTTGACAGTTTAGAAAAGGTTTTAGAGCCTACTTATGGGGTTATTGTTTATCAAGAACAGGTTATGCAAATTGTTCAAATTATAGGTGGCTTTTCTTTAGGAGGTGCTGATGTAGTGCGTCGTGCTATGGGTAAAAAAGATCCTGAGAAGATGAAAAAGCTTAAAACTGATTTTGCAGATGGAGCAGAAAAACAAGGATATGATAGAGCAAAAGCTGAGGATTTATGGGAGCTTATCGTAAAATTTGCAGGATATGGTTTTAATAAATCTCACTCTGCGGCTTATGCATTGATTACTTTTCAAACAGCTTATTTAAAAACTTATTATCCTAGTGAATTTATGGCAGCGCTTTTAACAAGCGAAGAAAACAATGTGGATAAAATTGCTGTTTATATTGATGAGATGAAAAAAATGAATATTAAACTTTTACCTCCATCGATTAACAAAGCGATCCGTGAATTTAGTGCTTTAGAGCAAGATGGCAAGGATGCTATTATATACGGACTTGGGGCTATAAAAAGTGTGGGTATTCCTGCAGTTGAAAATTTACTTGAAGCAAGACAAGATGGAGAATTTAAGGATATTAATGATTTCTTAGGTAAGATAGATCCCACCAAAATAAACCGTAGAACATTAGAAAGTCTTATTAAGGCAGGGGCTTTTGATGAGTTTGGTTTTACTAGAAAAGCTTTGTTTGATAATATGGAAAATCTTAGCGAAGCATCGCGTAAAATGGCTGAAGTAAGAAAAAATGCTGCAAGTTCTCTTTTTGGTGAAGAGGAATTAACTTCAGGTGTTCAAGTAAATTTTACTCCCAAAAATGAAGAATTTGAAGTGATGGAAAAATTAGGATATGAAAAAGAAATTTTAGGAATTTATGTTTCAGGCCATCCTTTAGATCGATTTTATGAACAAATTAATGCCATAGATTATGTTAAAAGTTTAGATTTTGAAAGTTTAAAAAACAATGGAGAAATTTTAAGTATAGGTAAAATTGAAGATTTCAAATCCATGATGAGTAAAAATAATAAGCGTTATGGTAGAATTGAAATTTTGGATTATTATTCTTCGTTTGATGCTACTGTATTTGAAAGCAATGTAGAAGAAATAGAAAACATCATCAAAGATGAAAATTTAAAAAATAATGCCTATGGTTTTGTATTGGGATTTAAAGCTGAAGGAGGGGAGAAGCCTAGCTTTTTTTTAAAAGCAATTAAAGATTTGCAAAGTCTTGAAGATGGCGAGATTAAAGCTATAAAAAAATTTGGAGCAAAAAAAGATTTTAAAAATAAAGAAGAAAATCATTTTACCGCAGAACCTAAGGAATTTGAAAAAAATATCATAGAGCTAGATTTGACAAGATTGAATAGAGAATTAATCTATGAAATTCATGAAATTGCTAGAAATGCACATAATCCTAATGAAAAAAATAATAAAAAACTTGTTTTAAAAGTTATTAGTGCGGGATCTTGCTTGCTTTATCATACAGATTTTATTATCTCTGATAGTATAGTAGAGGAAATTTCTAATAAATATGCTTAAGTAAGATTGTTTTACTTAAGATTTTTAAATAAAATGCTTCCGAGTCTTACCAAGTTGGATCCGCATTTTATAGCAATTTCAAAATCATTACTCATCCCCATAGAGCAAATCTTAGCCCCATGTTTTTGAAGAATTTCATAAATTTTAAATGTAGTTTCAAAGCTTTTTATAATATTTTCTTTATCTTGGCTGTGTGATCCTATGCTCATTACGCCACAAAGATTTAAATTAGAGCATTCTTCTTGTATTTGTAAATATTCTTCTACGGCTTGATTTGGATCTAGACCGCTTTTGCTATTTTCATTTGCACTATTGATTTCTAATAAAGTATTTAATTTATAATCAAGTCTTTTGTCCATAGCTTTAGCTATTTTAATACCATTGCAAGAGTGCCATAATATAGGTTTTTGTTTGATTAAGAGATTGATTTTGTTGCTTTGTAGCGTTCCTATAAAATGCCACTTTATGTCTAGTTTTTTTTCATCAAGATTTTCTTTTTTTTGTGCTAGAGCTTGGACTTGATTTTCTCCAAATTCTACTATACCTTGATCAAAAAGCTTTTCAATTATACTTGCATCGACATACTTGCTTGCGGCTACAAGACGAACGTTTTTGGTTTTTTCTAAAATTTGCTCTAAAGTCATTTTGATAAAAAATAAGCCCTATTTAGGGCTTATTTTATTGTAATAAATTAGCAATTTTGCTTTGAAGCTGCATGTTGGATTGCGCAGCAACAAAAGCAGCAGCATTTTCTTTTAGATAATTGGCATTAAAATCATTGACATTTTTTGCCATGTCATTATTTAGTAAATTATTTTCAGCTGCTTTTGAGTTGATGCTATTTTGAACACTTGCATTAATATTTGATGTGATGGCATTGATACCTGAGCCTATTTCACTTCTTAAACTTCCAAGTTGATCCATAAAATTTGTAATACTATCTTGACTATCTATGCTTAATCCATCTGTTGCTAATGGATTTAAATTTGTAGTTTCAGTTCCGCTACCTACTACAAAATTCATAGTTTGAAAGACATTTTTTCCATTATAAGTTGCATTATTAAAAGAATCATTGATGGATTCTTGTATGCGTGTTGCTTCTGTTCTTAGCATTCCTTTTTGAGAATCATTAAGTGCAGCATTGTTCATTTTTACTGAAAGTTCATTAAGTCTATCTGCGCTTTGAGAGATATTGGTAAGGCTAGCATCTGCAATTTGTAAAACCCCTATAGCATCATAAGCATTTGCGACACCTTGATCTATAGTGCTTGATTGAGATCTTAAAGAATCAGCAATAGCTAAATTAGCACTATCAACTCCACTTATTGCGCGAACAGCTGCAATATTTTCTAAAGCTTTATCGCTAGCTTTTTGTGCATTATTTAAATAATAATTTTGTTGCATCATAGTTGCATCAGAGATCATCATGGCCTACTCCTTCTCTTTTGGATTTATTTAATATTTTATCATTTTTTTGCTATTTTAAAGCTTAAGAAATATAAAAAAACTTGCATTATCAAGATGATTTTAATCACCACTTCACTTGCATTATGGATACTGATAAATTCTTGAGTTTTTGTAGCGTTTTCGCCTAAGTTTTGGAGTTCAATTATGGTATTAGTAAAATAAAAAACAAATATTAAGCTTAAAATCAAAATAAGCAAACTCAGCATAAATTTTGAAAATTTTATTTGAAATTTCATTTCATCTTTTATAAGAGAATAAATTTCATATAAAAAATTAACCACTGAAACAAAAATCAGCAAATATCCCATCTTAATAAAAATTTGCGTCATCATTAAGCCACTTTGAAAATGGCTCAACACTCCTTCTCCTATAAGATTTTGAGGAAAAAAAATTGTTGGTGCAACAACTATTCCTAGTATGAGTTCAACCCCTATGATGGAGGCAAGTAAAAATAAATTAACAGCTTTCAAGAGTTTCTCCTTTTATTTTTTATCATAACGCATATTTGTAAATTTAGCTATAAAAGCACGATTATAACCTTGTTCATCTTTGAAAAAATCAACAATGAAATTATTTTGATATAAAATTTTTTCCAAAATTTCTTTTTGATCATAGCCAAATTCGCAAGCTAAAAATTTAACTTTTTTATCAAGGGAAAAATGTATGATTTCTTCTAGAATTTCATATCCTTTTTCTCCGCCAAATAAAGCCTCTTTGGGTTCTTTTTGCACCCAAATATCTATAGGATATGAATTTTTAATATAAGGTGGATTTGAAAAAATAAAATCATAATTTTCTTTAATTTGCTTAAAATTACAAAGTTTAAAGTCAATCAAGTGATCGACTTTGTGTAATTGGGCATTCTCTAAAGCTAATTCTAAGGCTTTGGGATTGATATCACAGGCTGTGATTTTTAACCCAAGTTCTTTGGCTAAAACAATGCTTAAAATTCCGCTTCCAAATCCTATTTCTAAAATCCCATTAAAAGTATTTTTTTTGCATAAATTTAAAATTTGAAAAAGTAAAATTTCACTATCGTAGCGAGGGATTAGAATGCCTTTTTTTATCTTAAATTCTAAGCCCCAAAAATCCACTTTTTCAAATATATATTCAAAAGGTTCTCCAGATTTAAAACGCTTTATAAGCTCAAAATAAGGTTCATGATCTATTTTTATATCTTGGTTTAAAAATAACCAAGCTTTATCTTTTTTTAGATATTCGCAAAGTATAAATACCGCTTCATTTTCATAACCTTTTAAGCTAGATTTAGCTTCCATAAGAGCATTTTTTATAGTCAAGAAAGAGCCTTGATTCTATCACTAATACTTGGATGACTGAGATAAAAAAATGTATATATTTTACTTGTTTTGATAAAAGCTTTATTTTCTCTTGCTAGAGCTATCAATGCATTTTTCATATCTTCTTTGCTTGTAACTTTAGCTCCGTGTTGATCAGCTGCAAATTCATTTTTTCTACTTAAGGCATTAAGCATAGGAGAGATTAAAAAGCTAAAAATATTCGCCAAGATAAACAAAAGAGCAAACACGCCACCATTTACTCCTTCTAGATGACTTTCTAAGTAAACAAATTCAGGTAAATTTGCAAAAACAAAAAAAAGTAAAAACATAGTTATAGCGCCGTTAAATAAAGCTTTGATAATATCCTTATGAACAAAATGTCCAAGCTCATGTCCTAAAACAGCTAAAAGTTCTCTTTCATTTAAGGCTTTTAATAATGTATCAAAAAGCACCACTCTTTTGCTTTTAAAAAGTCCACCAAAATAAGCATTTAAACGCTTATCTCTTTTGCTTGCATCAATAACATAAACCCCATTTGCACTAAACCCACATTGTTTCATCAAAGAGCTGATTTTTTTCAGCAAATTTTCATCGTCTAGTTTTTTCATTTTATTAAAAATAGGTGCTATTAAGGTAGGGTAGATGAGATTTATAATCACTATAATACAAAAGGCAAAAATAAAGGCCGCAATCCACCAAAAAGTTCCAAAAAAATCATAGCAAAAAAGCAAAGTATAAAGGATTAAAAATCCAAATATTAAAGTTAAAATAAGACTTTTCATAGTATCTTTGATAAAAAGTTTTACAGTCATATTTGAAAAACCATGGGCTTTATCTTTGATAAAACTTTCATAAATACTTAAAGGTAGATTTAAAATACTTGTGATTATTAAAAAAGATAATAAAAATAAAGTATTTTCAAAACGAGTGTTGTTTAAGATAAGTAATTCTTTAAGGTATAAAAATCCAAAACCTATCCATGCAATACTGATGATTAAATTATAAAAATTGGAAAATAGTTTAAATTTTTCATTTTCGATGGCAATATCTGCTGCATTTTGATAGTCTTTTTCGCTTAAAATTTGAGCTTGTTTGTCTTTTTCTCTTTCTAAGAAACGAATTTGAGCATAGGAAATCCAAGATAAAAGTGCTGTGTAAAGACATAAAATTGCAATTAAAGTCATTATTTTTCCTTGATTAGTTTTTTGCGAATTCTAGCTTAAAATAATGAAATAAAGTTAATAGTTTAAAATCTAAAATAATATTCTTTTCAACTAAGTTGGTATATATTTATAAAAAAGGATTAAAGAATGTTTTTTAAGAAAAAGATTTCACAAAAACAAAAAGAAAAGCCTAAAATTCCAATCAATGATGTGATTTTAGATGACAGACTTTGTAAGTTTAAAAATAAAGTGCAAAAGATAAGCAAAGATGAAGCTTCGGCAAGTCTGCTTGCTAGACAATTAAGCAGACTTATCAGAGCTAATAAATTTTAATTTTGACATTTTTTCTTAGGGCGAAAAACCTTAATAACTTCATCATTTGCTTCTATATAAGCACCTTCTATCAAATCGATACAGTAAGGTATAGCCGGAAAAACAGGCTCTAGGCATTCTTTTATAGCCTTAGGATTTCCTGGTAAATTAATGATAAAAGATTTATTGCGAATTCCTGCACTCTGTCTTGAAAGTATAGCTGTTGGGACATATTTTAAACTTTCTAAGCGCATAAGTTCTCCAAAACCTGGCATCATTTTATCACACACGGCTTCCGTGGCTTCTGGGGTTACATCACGAAGTGCTGGACCTGTACCTCCGCTTGTAACAATCAAATCGCATTTTTTTTCATCTGCTAGATAAAGTAATTTTTTAATGATCAAATCATAATCATCAGGGATTAATTCTTTATGATAAATAATATCATTTTTTATATATGAATTTAACACTCTTTCAATTTCAGCAGTGGCTTTATCTTCGTATATACCACTACTTGCTCTATCGCTTAGGGTTAAAATTCCTATGTTTATTGTATCCATTGTTTCTCCTTAATAAATTTTTATAACCATCCTTTTTTCTTGAAAACAACCAAAGGTAAAATGATAGAAATTACCATCACGCCAAGCACTATGGGATAAGCATAGTGAAGTTCAAGTTCGGGCATGAATTTAAAATTCATACCATAAACAGTTCCTATTAAAGTAGGTGGCATCATGGCAACAGTTGCAACGGTGAAAATTTTAATGATTTTGTTTTGTTCTATGTTGATTTGACTGGCTAAAATGGTTTGGATATTATCTAAGATATTAAGTTGCGAAACGCTAAATTCAACCAAAGAATTTAAGTCTTTTAAAACTATAGTGAGATTTTGTTTTATGTCTTTATCGATTTTATCGCTTTTTAACAAAGAAGTCATAGCGCGACGCTTATCAAATAAAGAATCTCTTACGCGCATATTAAGCTCTTGCAAACTTGAAATATCCTTTAGCATTTCATCATAACTATATTCATCTTTTTTTTCTAAAACACTTGTTCTTAAGCGTCTTGCTTCTTTATCTATCCATTCTAGTAAATCCGCATCTTTTTCAACGCGTACTTCAAACATTTTATCAATAATATCAAAACCATCTTCAAAATTCTTCGGACTAGCTAAAATCCTTGCTTGAATTTCTTCAAAAGTGCTAAATTCGTTATATCTTATAGTAAATAAGATATTTTTAGCGGTAGCAAAAGTAACAATTTCTGTGCGAAGCTTGATTAAATTTCTATCTTCTTCATCACTTTTAAGATCTCTTACTAAAAAATGAGCATTGATGGTTATTGTTGCATTATCTTCCCAATATTTTGCGCTAAGCTCTATTTCTTCCCTTTCTTCTTTTGTAGGAAACTCAAGATTAAATTCACTTGATATAAAAGCAATTTCTGCTGCACTTGGATGAAGTAAATCAATCCATAAAATATTTTGTGGTAGTTCTTGACTATCGAGATTAAAATTGATTCTTTGAACTAAAGCATTTTGAGTTTTGATATAAATATAAAGCATGATCGCTCCTTGTTTATGACTTTAAAATTATAACCTTGTTTGCTTAAAAATTAACTTGTTTCTAAAATGTTTCTAAAACTCATTAAATTTTCAAAATATTTTTTGAAAGGAAAAAAATGAGTAAGAAATTTTTCTTAAGTTTAGGTCTTGTTGCCTTATTGTTTTCAAATTCACAAGCTATTGATGAGAATTTGATTAAAGCTGCGCAAGCAGAAGGTAGGGTAAATTCTTTAGCTATGCCTGATACTTGGGCAAATTGGAAGGATACTTGGGCAGATCTTAAAAATCTTTATGGCATAGAACATAGCGATACAGATATGAGTTCAGCTCAAGAAATTGCTAAATTTAAAGCCGAAAAGAAAAATGCAAGCGGTGATATAGGGGATGTAGGAGCTTCTTTTGGAGAGATAGCAGTTAAACAAGGAGTAGCTCAGCCTTTTAAGACAAGCTACTGGGATCAAATTCCAACTTGGGCTAAAGATAAAGATGGAAATTGGCTTTTAGCTTATACAGGAACCATAGCTTTTATAGTCAATAAAGATGTAGTAAAAGATATACCTAAAACTTGGCAAGATTTGCTTAAGGGAAATTATAAAATTACCGTGGGTGATGTAAGTGTAGCAGCTCAAGCTGTGAGTGCAGTTTTAGCAGCTAATTATGCCTTAGGCGGGGATGAAAAAGATTTAAGTCCTGCTTTAGCTTTTTTTAATACTTTAGCCAAACAAGGAAGACTTGTAAATAATGATGTAAGTATAGCCAATCTTGAAAAAGGTGAAGTTGAAGTGGGTTTAGTTTGGGATTTTAATGGTTTAGGCTATAGAGATAAAGTGGGCAAAGATCGTTATGAAGTTTTAATCCCTGCTGATGGTAGTGTTATTTCGGGTTATACAACTATTATCAATAAATACGCAAAACATCCAAATACGGCTAAATTAGCCCGTGAGTTTATACTTTCTGATAAAGGACAAATCAATCTAGCAAAAGGTTATGCAAGGCCAATAAGAATTGATCATATTATCTTGCCAGATGATATAAAAGCCAAACTTTTACCAAGTGAGCAATACAAAAATGCAAGAGCAATCAAAGATCAAAAAGCTTGGGAAAAAAGCGCTAAAGAATTACCACAACTTTGGCAAGAAAAAGTTATAGTGGATATGAAATAAAGGAGATTGGATGAAAAAGGTTATTTTAACAAGTGCTATGCTTTGCAGTGTTTTATTTGGAGTTCAAGAGTATGAGGCCAATTTAGCAGGGCATATTATCATAGATTCTAAAAGTACAGTAAAACCTCCTAAGGATGCTCCTGATTTTTTTAAAACTTATGGGAAATTTGCAAATATCGCTAGAGAAGAAAAAATTGGAACTTTTAAATCTAAGGGAAACAGGGAAACAGATTTTTATTTACCTTTTAAAAATCAACCTATACAAGGACATAGTGGGATAAAATATATTCCAAAAAAAGATGTTTTTTGGGTAATTAGCGATAATGGCTTGGGTAAAAAGTATAATTCTTATGATGCCATGCTTTATGCTCACGAGTTTAAATTTGATTTTAAAAACTCAAAATACGAACTTTTAAAAACAGTTTTTTTTAAAGATAGTGATAAAAAATATCCCTATCCTATCACTACCGAAACAACCAAAGAAAGGTATTTAAGCGGGGCTAATTTTGATACTGAGAGTATACAGGTTATCAATGATGAATTTTATATAGGTGATGAATTTGGTCCTTATTTGCTTCATTTTGATAAGAATGGGAATTTAAAAGAAGTTTTTGATGTGTATGTGGAGGGTAAAAAACTTATTTCTCCTGATAATCCAAGTTTAAAATTTAGCGATAAGCCTGATGGAGAAAATGAGAAATTTAATATCAAGCGTTCTAAAGGCTTTGAAGCTATGGCAAGCTCTAAAGATGGTTCTAAACTTTATTTGCTTTTAGAAGGAAGCATTTATAATAACAACGCTTATGAGAATGAAAAAGGTAAAGAATATCTAAGAATCATAGAATTTGATGTAAAAAATAAAAAATTCACCGGAAAAACTTATAAATATTTCTTAGAAGATAAAAGCCATTCCATAGGTGATTTTAATATGATAGATGATAAATACGGCATCAT
The DNA here is from genome assembly GCF_012889595.1 of Campylobacter sp. CFSAN093241. NCBI lineage: Bacteria > Pseudomonadati > Campylobacterota > Epsilonproteobacteria > Campylobacterales > Campylobacteraceae > Campylobacter > Campylobacter sp. CFSAN093241. Next base: position 696,277 of record NZ_CP040612.1, read on the forward strand.
CATAGAAAGAGATCAAAAAGAAGGCGCTAAAGATAAGGCTTGCAAAGAAGGTGAAGATACTAAGCATTGTTTTAATAATGTAGCTCAATTTAAAAGAATTTACAAGGTTAAATTAGATGATAAAACCCATGAAGCTCAAAAAATTTCTTATATAGATCTTTTAAATATTAAGGATAGAAATAAAATTTCTAAAAAGCCTTTGGTAAATGATAAATTTGTTTTTCCTTTTGAAACCATAGAAGGTGTGGATATAGTAGATGACTCTCATATAGTTGTAGAAAATGACAATAACTTTCCTTATTCTTCAAGTAGAGAACCTAATAAAACTGATGATAATGAATTTATTTTACTTGAAGTAAAAGATTTTTTAAAGAGTAAATGATGTCCAAAGTTATTTTAGTTGTGCTTGATGGCTTAAACTGTAAAAGCGCTAGTATAAATATGGGATATTTAAATGCACTTTGCAAAGAGAATTTAGGCAAATTTTATTCTTTAGAATGCGAACTTCCTAGTATGTCTCGTCCTTTATACGAGTGCTTATTAACAGGCGTAAAGCCTGTTTTAAGTGGGATAATTAATAATAAATTGAGTTTTTCAAAACAAACAAGCATTTTTGACCTTTGCAAAGAGCAAGGCTTAAAAGCTGGAGGCGCAGCTTATCATTGGGTTTTTGAGCTTTATAATAAAAAAGAATTTATTCCTTCTTTACATCGCCATATAGAAGATGAAAATTTAACTTTGCCTTATGGACATTTTTATTATGAAGATGATTATTTAGATTCTCATTTATTTGCAGATGGGGAGCATTTAAGAAACAAATATAATTTAGATTTTATTCTTATACATTCTATGAATATAGATGATGCAGGACATAAATTTGGCTCACACTCTATCGAGTATGCTAATAAAACCAAAAAAGTTGATAATTTGATTTCTGAGTATTTGCCTACTTGGTTAGAACAAGGTATTAATGTAATCATCACAAGCGATCATGGTATGACGGAGGGTAAAAGTCATGGAGGCTTAAGCGAAGATGAAATTTTAGTGCCTTTTTTCACTTTTGGTAGTGCTTTTTCATATGAAAAAGCCAAGATAAAACAGGATGAAATTTGTGGCAGTATCTGTGAAATTTTAGGACTTAAACACGATAAGAGATATAATGATGAAATTTTAAAGGCCAAAAAATGAAAGAAAAATTTCTAGCCTTTTTAAGTATTTTACCTTTTTTTATAGTTTTTACTTTTTTTATGATAGCACCTTTGATTTGGATTGTTTTTAATGCTTTTTATATAGAAGAGGATGAAATTTATTCTTTAGCCAATTTTATACATATTTTTGAGTCCAAATTCTATCTACAAAGCATTATAAATTCTTTACAAATCAGTTTTATTTCTAGTATTTTTGGACTTTTAATAGGGCTTTTGGCGAGCTATTCTTTATTTGTTTTAGCTCCATCAAAAATATGTAATTTTCTCTTTTCTTTAAATACTATGATAAGTAATTTTTCAGGAGTTCCTTTAGCTTTTGCTTTCATTATAGTTCTTGGAAGCAATGGTGTAGTTAATGTGTTTTTGAAAAATTTAGGCATAGAGCCTTTTGTTAGTGTTTATGCTAATTTCGGGGTAAATATTGTTTATGTGTATTTTCAAATTCCTTTGGCAATCTTGCTTTTGCTTCCAGCTTTTAAAAGTCTTGAAAATTCACATTTAAATGCTTGTAAAATGTTAGGTGGAGGCAATTTTTTATATTGGTTAAAAATAGCTTTGCCTTTGCTCGCTCCTGCTTTGTTTGGTGTTTTTGTGATTTTATTTGCCAATGCTTTTGGAGCTTATGCGACTATTTATGCTTTAAGTTCGGGAAATTTTAATGTCGCTCCTGTAAGAATCGCTGCTTTAATCGCAGGCGATATCAATCTTGATCCTTATATGGCTAGTGCTTTAAGCATCATTATAACTATTATCATGCTTGTTGTTACCTTTATAGCCAATTTCCTTTCTAAAAAATATAATTTTAAGGTGCTTTAAATGAATGAAAATTTGAGTTTAAAAGCTAAAATTTATCATTATGCAGTTTTGTTTTTGGTTTTTTTATTTTTAGCTTTGCCTTTAATGGCTACTTTTTTATATTCTATTTCCACTTCTTGGGGTGTAAGTGTTTTGCCTGATGATCTTACGCTTAAATGGTATCAAGAACTTTTTCATGACGAAAGATTTTTACTTGCTCTTTGGCATTCTTTGCTTGTTTGTGTGGGTAGTATTTTACTTTCTGTGATTCTTGTTTTTCCTTTGGTTTTTGTGTTAAATTATTATTTTTTAAAATTAAAAGCCTTTGTAAATATACTTATTATCATGCCTTTTGCTGTACCTCCTATAGTTAGCTGCGTGGGGCTTTTGCAACTTTATGCTGACAATATAGGAGGTACCGCTTGGATACTCATTTTTACTTATTTTACTATAGCTTTACCTTTTATATATAGGGCTTTAGATAATGCTATATCTAATGTCAATTTAAATGAACTCATCGCATCTAATGCTATGCTTGGAGGTTCTTTAATGGGAGCGATTTTTAAACTTGTCTTGCCTAATTTAAGAAATGGAATTTTGGTGGCAGTTTTTTTAAGTTTTTCTTTTTTAATAGGCGAATTTTTATACGCAAATATTCTTGTAGGAAGTGCTTATGAGACTTTACAAGTTTATCTTTATAATATTAAAAATCAAAGTGGGCATTATTCTAGTGCTTTGGTAATAGTTTATTTTGTATTAATTTTTATAACAACTTTTATAGCTAGTTTGATTAAGGAGTGAAAAATGGCTTATTTAAAGATTAAAAATTTTAAAAAAGCTTATGGGGATAAAATTATTTTTGAAGATATTAATTTTAGTGCTAAAAAGGGTGAGTTTATAACCCTTTTGGGCCCAAGTGGCTGTGGAAAATCCACTCTTTTAAGGTGTATAGCAGGGCTTAGCCAAATTAATGGAGGAAAAATTTCTTTAAATGATAAAGATCTTACCAAATTAAGTCCTCAAAAAAGAAATATAGGCATGGTTTTTCAAAATTACGCTCTTTTTCCAAATCTTAATGTTTTTGAAAATGTAGCTTTTGGCTTAAAGATCAAAAAAATGGATAAAAAGGACATAGAAAAAAGAGTGAAAAAAATGTTAAAACTCGTCGAGCTTGAAGAATACGCTAAAACTTATCCACATAAGCTTTCAGGCGGACAAATGCAAAGAGTGGCTTTAGCAAGATCTTTGGTGACTAAACCTGATTTACTTTTACTTGATGAGCCTTTATCGGCACTTGATGCTAAAATTCGTAAGCATTTAAGGGTGCAAATTAAAGAAATTCAAAAAGAACTTGAACTCACCACTATTTTTGTAACGCACGATCAAGAAGAAGCTTTAGAGTTATCCGATAGGATTATTTTAATGAATGAGGGTAAAATCATACAAAATTCCAACGCAAACAATCTTTATCTTTTGCCAGAATCTCATTTTGTGGCTAGTTTTATAGGAAATTACAATATTTTAAGCCCTAAAGAGCTTGATAGCTTGGGTTTAAAACACGATTTTAAAAAAGATATAGCCTTGCGTCCTGAAACCATAGAAATTTCTAACGAAGGCTTAGAGGCTAAGATCAAAGAAAAATCATTGCTAGGTAATATCATACGCTATAGGGTTAGAGTGCAAGAAATTGAATTTAAGGTAGATACTTTAAATTTTAGCACTCATAGTACTTATGAAGCAGGTGATAAAATCGCTTTAAAATTCAATCTTTCTTTAGCAAAAGAGTTAAAATGAAACTTGTTTTATTTGATTTAGATGATACTTTAATACAAGGCGATAGTGCTAAACTTTGGCTTAAATTTTGTGTTGAAAAAGGTTTTTTACCTCAAGAATATTTAGAAAAAATCGTTTTTTATCAAAAACAATATCAAGAAAAAAAGCTTGATATGGATGAATTTATGACTTTTTTTCTTCAAAGTGTTAAGGGTAAAAATGAAGATAGAATTTCATCTTTAGTAGATGAATTTATAAAAATTTATATAAAACCTTATGAAAAAGCTAAAGAACTTATAATCAAATATCAAGATCAAAGGTGTATTATAATTTCAGCTACGGCTGAATTTTTAGTTAGAAAAATCGCCTCTTTTTTGGGAGTGAGAGAAAGCATAGCCATAAAATGCGAGCGTGTGGGTGATAAATTTAGTGGAAAAGCTTATGGGATTTATAGCTTTAAGGAAGGCAAGGTTTTAAGACTTAAGGAATATTTGGGTAAAGATTATGAAAAATGGATGAAAGATTCTTATTTTTTTAGTGATTCTATCAATGATTTACCTTTACTAGAGTCTGTTAGCAAAGCCTTTGTATGTAATGGCGATGAAAAAATTTTAAAAATTGCAAAAGAGAGAAAATATGAAATTTTAACTTTTTAAGCTATAAGCGTGAAAATTCACGCTTATTCTAATTCATATTTTTTAATTAAAGTATCATAAAATCCATCAGTTTTTGCTTCATCTATGCCTTTGTTAAATATTTCAATAATATCTTTTTGTTTATTTTTATCAAAAGCAAAACTAAAGCCTTCTCCTCCATCTGTTTCTTGGTAGAAACTTACCAATTGTGGATTTTCAGCTAAAAAACCTTTAGCAGTATCTTGATCAGCTACAATAGCATCGATTTTGTTGTTTTTTAGTGCTAAAACAGCTATGTTTAAATCTTTATTGCTTTGTACTTGTGCATTTTTGATAGCTTTTGCAGTATTTTCTTGTAAAGTTCCTAGTTGAACTCCTACTTTTTTACCTTCTAAATCATTTTTCGTTTGAAGAGAGTCGTTGTTTTTTAGCTTAAGATAAAGATTTTTACTCATATAGTAAGGTTTGGTAAAATCAACACTTTGTCTTCTTTCATCAGTTGCGCTCATAGCTGAGGCAATCATATCGATTTTGCCAGCTTTTAAAGCAGGAATCAATCCATCGAAATTGGTTTCAACCCAAACAATTTTAATACCATTTTTTTTGGCAATCTCTTCAACCAAATCAGTATCAAAACCTGTAAGTTTTGAGTTTTCTTTATAATTAAAAGGTTTATAATTTGGAGCAGTTCCAACCTTTAATTCTACACTTGCATTTGATTCTTTATTTTTAGAATCACTACAAGCACCTAAAAATAAACCAACTAAAGCAACTAGAGCAATGCTTAATATTTTTTTCATTTTTTTCCTTTGATATAAAATGTTTTAAAATTATACTTATTTTAAATTTATATTTAATTAAGTCTGGATCAATTTTTAGAAAAGTTATATTAACGTTGTGCTTTTAGATAATATTTAAATAATTATAAAAGTATTTTTTTAATATTTAAAATAAAATTTTATTTAAGAATATATTAATATAAAATTTGTTAAATTTTCATTAAATTTAAATATTGAAAAATAAAATATCAAATTAATATTTTATAATCAACTCAGGACATACGGGATAGTGTTGCAAATAATCAATTTGCGATAAATCAAAAGGTTTTATTTTAGTGAGAAATGAGATGAAAAAATATTTTAATATTTTTAAAATTTTTACAAATAAGACAAATGCAAAATTTGGCTTGGGCGTTTGTAGTGTGGTTTTATCTTCTTCGGTTTGTTTTGCGGCGGTTCAGGCTACAAGCAAGGATGGAAAAATTTTTTATATTTCTGAACATTCTTTTAAGGATAATCAAGTTTATGATCCTCAAGCAGAAATTTTTAAAAAAATTAATGGAAAAAATTTCTATGCTTCTAAGTCAAAATACCCTATATCAAATTTAACTATGATTTATAATAACCCTAAATCTGGAAATAAAAATTTATCCAAGCTTGAAATTTTAACTCCGGATACTTCAAAAGAAGAGATCATAACAGCTTTTAGCACTTTAGGAACCGTATCTTCAGATACTCAAGCCGTTCCTAGTTCTTTTATACCTTTTATTGTAACAGCTTATGCTCAAAATACAAATGCAACAAATAATAAACTTATATTAGAAAATGGAGAATTAACTTCTGTGTATTTTTGCAAACCAAGCATAGGGGATTGTGGAGTACCTAATAATTCTCAAAAAGGCGATCGTTTTAAGTATTTAATTACTGCGGCGTTTACTGACAAGGGGGGGGGGGATTTAACAATCAAACCATTTTAAAAGAAAACTCCTATATCAATAATGGGTGTAGAAAATATCTACACCTTGCCCTTAAATGGAGCTCCTTATATTTCAGGATCTGTAGCTTTTGATAGTGAAGCTAAAGACAATAAATTAATCTTAGAGTCAAATACAAAAATTGACCTTCATAATTCCCAGTATTTTTCAGATGAAGAAGGTAAGGATATTTATGATGAAAGAATTACTCGTTTAATGGGAGCTTTTGGCATAAATTCTAATTTACAAAACAATAAAGTTCTTATCGATTCAGCCAATATCGTCCTTCATGGGCCAGATGGTGAGTATACAGCTCGTTCGACCTTTGAAATTTTAGGTGCTTTAGCTGATGTAAATAATCTTAAAAAATACAATGTAAGTAAAAATTCCGTAATAATTAAAAATTTAAATTTAGATTTAATGGTAAATTCGCAAAATAAAATAACTTTTTATGATGCTGTTTTATTTGGAGAAATTTACGGTGAAAGAACATTACAGGGTAATGCAGAGAAAAATTCTATAGAAGTTTATCATTTTAACTCATTAGATCATCTTAATAAAAACATTAAACACATGCATCGTTAAACCTCTATGGTGGGTATTCTAACGATGGTGAAGCTAATGGAAATAAAATTGTATTTCGCCTTAAAAAACCTTTAAAAATCAGTGATAATTTTTATGGAAAAAATTATTACAATCTTTACGGAGGTTTTGCTACAGAGGGTGCGAATTTTAATATTATTGATATACAAAATGATTTAACCTATGAAAAAGTTCCACGAAATTATTCTGATAAATTTACCGTATATGCGGCAAGAACTTTAAGCGGAAAAGCAAATAATAATACCTTAAGTATAAAAGATTCTGTTATTTCATTGCCTTTATATGCTTTTATTACAAGTGAAACTACGCTAGATGGTATAGACTATATCGCTGATGAATCAAACAATAATGAAGTAAATTTTGAAAATATTAAATCATCTAAAAATTTAAGTTTGATGATCAATGCTAAAAATGTTTCAAATAATAAAATAAATTATAATCTCATTCAGAGTTTAACCGAAGCGAGTTCTTTAGGAAAGGGCTCAAAAATTATTTTAAAAGCAACTCAAAATGCAAACAACAATCTTATAAAGCTTAAAGATTGTTCTTCGGCTGCCGTGGAAAGTTCGTGCATCATAAAAGCAGATAAAGAAAGTGCTTTTAATAAAATCATCATCAACAACACAGTTTTTAGTACTGCCTCAGATAAAAGACAAGGTTATGTGGGGTTGATAGCTGGAGTGTCTGCAAATTCTCATGATAATATCATGGAGCTTGTTAATTTAAATATAGATGAGTATAAAAATCAAGATGCTATATTTTTAGCTCCATCTGGAACTTCGGATATTTCAAATTTTAAATCTTATAACAATACTTTATATTTAGGTGGAGAGTTAAATTTCTTTAAAGATGTAAATATCGATTTGCTTTCTGGTTCTGTTTTTCATGAAGTAAATAAAAAAGGCAAAATAATCACTCAAATTCTACCGCATCAAGAAGATTTTTCTAAAAATAATCGTTTGATTATAGATACTCAAGATGTCAAATCAGAAGTGGTAAATAACTTTGAAAATTTTACTTTTATTTTACCAAATAAAATAAAAAATCCTATCTTGACTATAGAAAAACTTATAAATCTTCCTTCAAATGGAAGTATGGAAATTCTTACTAAAAATAAACCAACAAAAGGAAAATATATTCTCATACAAAGTGATGTTGGAATTTATGATGGTGACAATAGATTGTTAAATCAACAAGAATTAGAAAATTTGTTAGAAAAAATGAAAAATAATAAAAATAAATTTAATTACAACAAGATAGAAAAGTTGGCTAAAAGTACATTGAAAAATGTAAATTTTAGCTTTGAAGTTTCAGATGATGCAAAAATAATTTATATCAACATACTTTAAAGGAGAGTAACATGAAAAAGATGAGTAAACATATAGTTTTATCATTTGCGGTGAGTTCTTTGCTCTTTTCTCAAGCTTATGCTTTGCCACAAGGAGGTAAATTCACTCATGGTTCAACAGGAAGTATAAGTTCAAGCAATGGCACGATGAATGTCATAGGAAACAATAAAAACTCTGTTATTCAATGGGGTGGTGGTTTTAATATAGGACAAAATGAAACTGTAAAATTTAACGGAAATCAACAAAACTACCTAAACATTGCTTATCAAAAAGATGCTTCTAAGATAGATGGAAAACTAGATGGCGGCACCAATAACATCTTTTTAGTTAATTCCATGGGAGTTTTGATTGGCAAAACAGGAACTATCACTGCGGGAAAATTTGTAGCTAGCACAACACCTTTAAAAGATTCAGATGTCCAAAATTTTATTTCTCAAGGGATGAATTTTTCTCCAGTATTTGATGTAAGTAAGCAAGGAAATATTATAAATCTTGGAAAGATCAATGCAGATAATATTGTTTTAATAGGAAATAAGGTTGAAATCAATAAAGGAAAAATTACTTTGGATGTATTAAAACTTGAAGGTAATAAAGTTTATGTTGATGCTGGAGTGGTAAAAGATACAAAAAATATCGTAGCCAAAGCAGAGCAAGAAGCTATCATTCAACAAAGCATAACAAGTTTTGAAGAAAATGGAGCTTTATTGGGTAATTCTAGTAGTAAATTTAGTTTTGATGATAGTAGTAAAGTTAAAAACTGGACTAAATATGGAAGTATTGCGGATGCAACAGAATGGAATAAATTTGCTGATTTTTGGAATGTAAATAAAGAAAAATTTAGAACAGCTTTTGATCATTTTCGTTTGATTGATGATATTGATTTTAGTGGCGTGAAAACATACATAGTAGGTGATAATACAAGCAATGCTTTTGCTAAATCTTTCGATGGTTCTGGTTATGCTTTAAAAAATGTTAATATTAATTCATCAAATCAATATGTAGGAATTTTTGGAGTTGTTCAAAATAGCTATATAAGAAACCTTAATATTCAAGGATTGAAAATTGCTTCAACTGGTTATGATGCTTATGTTGGAGGTATAGTAGGGCAAAATATTGCAAACAGTTATACGGGTTTTGAAAATGTGACTGTTCATGATCTCGTTATTAATACAGCTGTAAATACTAAAGTTGGCGGAATAATAGGCTGGGGAAATGGTAGTGGAGGGAATAACACTATCAATTTTACAAATGTTGCTATTAATAATATAAGTATAGTAGCAAAAGAAGGTTCTTATGTGGGTGGCATAGGCAGACAAATTGATGGTGGTAATTTTAATAATGTTGTGGTTAATGACATAGAAAAACTTATAACTTCTGGGAATGATAGTAAAACAGGAGGATTTACTGGAAAAGTTGGAAATTTAAAGATTAATAATGCTTACTTATTTTATAAAAATGGAGCAATTTTGAGTGCTGGAAACTATAAAACACAAGCTGGAAAAGTTATTGGTGATCCTGGAATTAGTGTAAATAATAATTTTAGTAATATTTATGTTTATCATAATTTAGAAAATGGTTACATTGATGAAGGACAGAATTTTTTTAAGTCTGTGCAATATAATAATGAAGTAACAGGAAAAAAAGATTTTGATAGCGCTGTAAGAAAGAAATTTAACGATATAAAATATCTTGATAATAATTCTTATGCTTTTGCTGATTCTTTTACCAAGGTAACAGATGCTGTGAAATTATCCAAAGACGACTTTGATCCTAAATTGCTTCAAAGAATTTTAGATGATTTGATGAATGGAAAATACACTTATGATTTTGATACCAAAACTTGGACTTACGCAGATAGCAAGGGTGTGGTAGGGGAAAATGAAGCCAGTGAGATCACTCAAAGTTTAAATTTCTTAAATGCGTTTAAAGATACCGGAGTAGAACAAGAATTTTTAAAGTTATGGCAAGGTTCGCAAGAACAAAGTTATAAGAATTACGCCAATCTTTATGAAAAATGGACGCAAAAGAAAACTGCTATGGATAAAATCAAAACCGGCGAAGGTTATTTCGCTAGTTTTAAAGAAGAATTATAAAAATACCAAGAAGCCTTAGCTCAACTTGACAAAGAAAATAAAAACTATGAAAAAATCAAAGAATCAGGCTTAGTTAGCGATGAAACACTTAAAGTTATGCATGAAAAACTTTTAGAACAAAAAGAAGCTCTTGAAAAGCAGTTTGCGGATCTTAGTGGAAATGAAGGATTTCACTATAAGCTTGAAAATGAGATTCTAAATTCTCAAGGTTTTGCTATAAATGGAAGCGATGTAGATGGTAAAGTGTACACTGGAAAATATAATTTTGAAGGAAAATTAGCCTCATTGCCAGAAAAATCAAATATATCTATCTATGAGCCAGATAAACAAAAAAAGAGGGAGAGGGGGGGGGGTGAAGATCCAGACAAACCTTCTGTATTGCCGCCTGAAATTCCTGAAAAGGTTGTAGAAGCTCCTATAAAAATTCAAACTAAAGTAGACACAAAAAAAGAAGATGATGATCAAGTGGACATAGGAGAAGTAGATGCTAGAAGTAGTGGTTTGCGTTGTATTGTAAGTGATAATTTTAAGACAATGAACATTTGTGTAAATGCAAAATAGGAAATAAAAATGAGAAAAATTTTAGTTGTTTTAATCTTATTGTAAGTATTTTCACATGCTGAAGAGCTAAATAATAATAATAAAATAAGAGAGCTTATAGAAAGCTCTTCTGAAGCAAATGGACCACAAAATAAAAATTAAAAAATACATTAAAAAATCAAAAAAGCCCTGTAAATTTTAAAGAGCAAAATACTACAAATATTGCAAATTTACAAACTGATCAAAATGAAGCTAAGGTTTTTGTAAGAGAGTATGTTTTGCATATCGATAATAAAGATTTGACATTTAAAAAATTAAGAATTAGCGAAAAATAAATTCAAGATGCAATAGCTGAATATCGCAACCAAGAATTAAGCTTACAAAATTTAAAAGATATAACAAACATTATAGTTTATTATTGTCAATTAAGTGGCCATCCTTCGGCAACTGCTTATATACCACCGCAAGATTTAAGTTCTAACAAAGTGCAAATTAACATAGTTTTTGGAACTTTTAGGAAAAGTAATTATTAAAAACAACTCAGGTGTCAGAGATTATGCTTTAGAGAGTAAATTGAACAAAAATCTTAAAGGGAAAGTTATCACAACTAAAAATGTGGAAAATGAAATTTATAAAATCAATGAAATATACGGAATCCAAACCAATGCTAATTTACAATCAGGTGATGGTTGTGGAGAAAGCGATGTTATTATAGAAGTAAACAAAGGTGATAGTGCAACTTTAACTTTATATTCTAACAACTATGGGGCTAAAGAAACAGGTCGTTTTAGAGCAGGAATGAGTCAAAGTTTAAACAATATAGCAAGACAAGGGGATAACTTAAATTTTTATCTTCAAGATAGCGATGAAAATCAAATAGATTATGGGATTAATTATAGTACTTTTATAGGAAATTTAAAAATTACTCCATTTGCAACTCAAGGACATTATGTTCTTGGTGGAATTTATAGAAATCTTGGTTTTTATGGGGACTCTATGAATGTTGGGGTAAATTTTTCTTATCCTGTGTTTTTATATACCGAGTATTCTTTATATCTTGTTTCGGGTTTTACTCATAAAAAGATTAAAGATTATTATCTTGATGGTTTAGTAAGTAATGAAAAAGCGAGCAATAGTGTAAATTTAGGCATAGAAGGAACCTATAAAGGTTTGGAGAATAATGTCCTAAGTTATACCTTAAATTTTACATATGGCAATGTTGAAAATGATGGTGATTCGTCTGGATTTAATGGAGTAAATTTAGGGAATTTTGGAAAAATGAATTTAAATTTAAGCAACAAATATCAATTCTAAGAACGCTTAACTCACATTTTTCAACTCAATTATCAAAAAGTTATCGGTGGTGCTGTTTTAGATGGTAGTGAATCCGTGTCTTTAGGTGGACCTTATGGTGTGCGTGCTTATTTAGAAGGCGAGGGGAGTGCGGATAATGTTGTTTCTGGCACCTTAGGAATAAGATTTCAAACACCTTTAGAAGGGCTTTACTTGACTCCTTTTTATGATATAGGATATTCTTGGTATGAAAATAAAGAATATCAAAGCAAAAATCATTATTTTATGGATGCAATGGGTATGCAAATACTCTATACAAGAAGTGCTAATTTTTATGTAAAAATGGATGCTGCAAGAGCTGTTCATCGGTTTAAACACGATGGAGAACATCGAGCAAGAGTTTATGTAAGCCTAGGAAAATACTTTTAACTTTGGGGTGATTGGAGAAATTTCTACACCCCGCCCCCCCCCCCATTTTTCAACCCACCAAATACTTATATAAATACTTACACAAATATTTATACTATTTAATCCTTTGTTTAATACACTTTTAAGTTTAATTGGTTATACTTTCATTTCCTTTTTTGAAAAAAGGACTTAAAATCTTTTAAATTATAAAGTTTCACTAGCTTAGTAGATTTTATAAATTAACTCTTTTGGTTTTTGTCTTATAAACTAAAAGCTTTTTTATAAATCTTGTTTTTTAATTTAAAAACTTTTCTTTTAAAAATGATTTTTTGTTTTGTTCTTTTAAATTAGTATTGTTATTCAAATCTTATTAGTCAATCTTTGAAATCTAAATAAGTGATCGATTGAGCCAGAACAGATTTAGGTATAAGCAATTATGTAAAATCTATTCAATCTAATAATTAAAAAGATTAAAAACTTTTCTTTTAATCTTTCATAACTTTTTCTTTGAAGAAAAAGATTAAACTATCTATAATTTTTTATGGAGAGTTTGATCCTGGCTCAGAGTGAACGCTGGCGGCGTGCCTAATACATGCAAGTCGAACGATGAAGCTTCTAGCTTGCTAGAAGTGGATTAGTGGCGCACGGGTGAGTAAGGTATAGTTAATCTGCCCTACACAAGAGGACAACAGTTGGAAACGACTGCTAATACTCTATACTCCTGCTTAACACAAGTTGAGTAGGGAAAGTTTTTCGGTGTAGGATGAGACTATATAGTATCAGCTAGTTGGTAAGGTAATGGCTTACCAAGGCTATGACGCTTAACTGGTCTGAGAGGATGATCAGTCACACTGGAACTGAGACACGGTCCAGACTCCTACGGGAGGCAGCAGTAGGGAATATTGCGCAATGGGGGAAACCCTGACGCAGCAACGCCGCGTGGAGGATGACACTTTTCGGAGCGTAAACTCCTTTTCTTAGGGAAGAATTCTGACGGTACCTAAGGAATAAGCACCGGCTAACTCCGTGCCAGCAGCCGCGGTAATACGGAGGGTGCAAGCGTTACTCGGAATCACTGGGCGTAAAGGGCGCGTAGGCGGATTATCAAGTCTCTTGTGAAATCTAATGGCTTAACCATTAAACTGCTTGGGAAACTGATAGTCTAGAGTGAGGGAGAGGCAGATGGAATTGGTGGTGTAGGGGTAAAATCCGTAGATATCACCAAGAATACCCATTGCGAAGGCGATCTGCTGGAACTCAACTGACGCTAAGGCGCGAAAGCGTGGGGAGCAAACAGGATTAGATACCCTGGTAGTCCACGCCCTAAACGATGTACACTAGTTGTTGGGGTGCTAGTCATCTCAGTAATGCAGCTAACGCATTAAGTGTACCGCCTGGGGAGTACGGTCGCAAGATTAAAACTCAAAGGAATAGACGGGGACCCGCACAAGCGGTGGAGCATGTGGTTTAATTCGAAGATACGCGAAGAACCTTACCTGGGCTTGATATCCTAAGAACCTTTTAGAGATAAGAGGGTGCTAGCTTGCTAGAACTTAGAGACAGGTGCTGCACGGCTGTCGTCAGCTCGTGTCGTGAGATGTTGGGTTAAGTCCCGCAACGAGCGCAACCCACGTATTTAGTTGCTAACGGTTCGGCCGAGCACTCTAAATAGACTGCCTTCGTAAGGAGGAGGAAGGTGTGGACGACGTCAAGTCATCATGGCCCTTATGCCCAGGGCGACACACGTGCTACAATGGCATATACAATGAGACGCAATACCGCGAGGTGGAGCAAATCTATAAAATATGTCCCAGTTCGGATTGTTCTCTGCAACTCGAGAGCATGAAGCCGGAATCGCTAGTAATCGTAGATCAGCCATGCTACGGTGAATACGTTCCCGGGTCTTGTACTCACCGCCCGTCACACCATGGGAGTTGATTTCACTCGAAGCCGGAATACTAAACTAGTTACCGTCCACAGTGGAATCAGCGACTGGGGTGAAGTCGTAACAAGGTAACCGTAGGAGAACCTGCGGTTGGATCACCTCCTTTCTAGAGTACAAAGTAATAAGTCTCACAACTATTACTTCAATATATAAACTCAATTGATTCTTGTTTAGATTTCAAAGATTGATGATAAAGCTAATTGTTTATGGGGAATTAGCTCAGCTGGGAGAGCGCCTGCTTTGCACGCAGGAGGTCAGCGGTTCGATCCCGCTATTCTCCACCATTTATTAAGGGCCTATAGCTCAGCTGGTTAGAGTGCACCCCTGATAAGGGTGAGGTCACAAGTTCAAGTCTTGTTAGGCCCACCATAAAAAAGATTTGAATAAAGAAGCTTTAAAATCTAAAGCAAGTATATAAAATAGATTAAATATAAAATATAAACTCTATACTTAGATTTATTTTTTATCTTTAACTATAAAAGAATATACTTTAATAGATATAAGTAGCATATACATTATGCATTTATATTTATAATGATTATGTTAATATATATACTTCCTTTAGGTTTTAAACCTAAATGTTCTTTTTAATTATCATTGTTAAGAGTCACAAGCAAGTTTTAATAAAAACAATTTTACAGGACTTGTTAAAGGATAAAACCTATTTATCTTTTCTTTAGTTTAACTTAACTTTTAGCTGTCTTTATTTCTATGAATAAAGAGAATATTGGATTTAAGGATTATAAATTAAAGACAAGTTTCAAACTCACAGCTTAGTTGAGACTAAATCATTTAGTTTTATATTAAGTGTTTGAATGCTTTCCGTCTTAAGATAAAGAAGTCTTATCATAAAAACTTTAACAAGGAAGTGATGCGTTTTAGAATCAATAATAAAAGGTAAAAAAGGTAAGCTACTAAGAGCGAATGGTGGATGCCTTGACTGGTAAAGGCGATGAAGGACGTACTAGACTGCGATAAGCTACGGGGAGCTGTCAAGAAGCTTTGATCCGTAGATTTCCGAATGGGGCAACCCAATGTATAGAGATATGCATTACCTATATAGGAGCGAACGAGGGGAATTGAAACATCTTAGTACCCTCAGGAAAAGAAATCAATAGAGATTGCGTCAGTAGCGGCGAGCGAAAGCGCAAGAGGGCAAACCCAGTGCTTGCACTGGGGGTTGTAGGACTGCAATGTGCAAGAGGTAAGTTTAGCAGAACATTCTGGAAAGTATAACCATAGAGGGTGATAGTCCCGTATGCGAAAAACAAACCTTAGCTAGCAGTATCCTGAGTAGGGCGGGACACGAGGAATCCTGTCTGAATCCGGGTCGACCACGATCCAACCCTAAATACTAATACCAGATCGATAGTGCACAAGTACCGTGAGGGAAAGGTGAAAAGAACTGAGGTGATCAGAGTGAAATAGAACCTGAAACCATTTGCTTACAATCATTCAGAGCCCTATGTAGCAATACAGGGTGATGGACTGCCTTTTGCATAATGAGCCTGCGAGTTGTGGTGTCTGGCAAGGTTAAGCAAACGCGAAGCCGTAGCGAAAGCGAGTCTGAATAGGGCGCTTAGTCAGATGCTGCAGACCCGAAACGAAGTGATCTATCCATGAGCAAGTTGAAGCTAGTGTAAGAACTAGTGGAGGACTGAACCCATAGGCGTTGAAAAGCCCCGGGATGACTTGTGGATAGGGGTGAAAGGCCAATCAAACTTCGTGATAGCTGGTTCTCTCCGAAATATATTTAGGTATAGCGTTGTGTCGTAATATAAGGGGGTAGAGCACTGAATGGGCTAGGGCATACACCAATGTACCAAACCCTATCAAACTCCGAATACCTTATATGTAATCACAGCAGTCAGGCGGCGAGTGATAAAATCCGTCGTCAAGAGGGAAACAACCCAGACTACCAGCTAAGGTCCCTAAATCTTACTTAAGTGGAAAACGATGTGAAGTTACTTAAACAACCAGGAGGTTGGCTTAGAAGCAGCCATCCTTTAAAGAAAGCGTAATAGCTCACTGGTCTAGTGATTTTGCGCGGAAAATATAACGGGGCTAAAGTAAGTACCGAAGCTGTAGACTTAGTTTACTAAGTGGTAGGAGAGCGTTCTATTTGCGTCGAAGGTATACCGGTAAGGAGTGCTGGAGCGAATAGAAGTGAGCATGCAGGCATGAGTAGCGATAATTAATGTGAGAATCATTAACGCCGTAAACCCAAGGTTTCCTACGCGATGCTCGTCATCGTAGGGTTAGTCGGGTCCTAAGTCGAGTCCGAAAGGGGTAGACGATGGCAAATTGGTTAATATTCCAATACCAACATTAGTGTGCGATGGAAGGACGCTTAGGGCTAAGGGGGCTAGCGGATGGAAGTGCTAGTCTAAGGTCGTAGGAGGTTATACAGGCAAATCCGTATAACAATACTCCGAGAACTGAAAGGCTTTTTGAAGTCTTCGGATGGATAGAAGAACCCCTGATGCCGTCGAGCCAAGAAAAGTTTCTAAGTTTAGCTAATGTTGCCCGTACCGTAAACCGACACAGGTGGGTGGGATGAGTATTCTAAGGCGCGTGGAAGAACTCTCTTTAAGGAACTCTGCAAAATAGCACCGTATCTTCGGTATAAGGTGTGGTTAGCTTTGTATTAGGATTTACTCCGAAAGCAAGGAAACTTACAACAAAGAGTCCCTCCCGACTGTTTACCAAAAACACAGCACTCTGCTAACTCGTAAGAGGATGTATAGGGTGTGACGCCTGCCCGGTGCTCGAAGGTTAATTGATGGGGTTAGCATTAGCGAAGCTCTTGATCGAAGCCCGAGTAAACGGCGGCCGTAACTATAACGGTCCTAAGGTAGCGAAATTCCTTGTCGGTTAAATACCGACCTGCATGAATGGCGTAACGAGATGGGAGCTGTCTCAAAGAGGGATCCAGTGAAATTGTAGTGGAGGTGAAAATTCCTCCTACCCGCGGCAAGACGGAAAGACCCCGTGGACCTTTACTACAGCTTGACACTGCTACTTGGATAAGAATGTGCAGGATAGGTGGGAGGCTTTGAGTATATGACGCCAGTTGTATATGAGCCATTGTTGAGATACCACTCTTTCTTATTTGGGTAGCTAACCAGCTTGAGTTATCCTCAAGTGGGACAATGTCTGGTGGGTAGTTTGACTGGGGCGGTCGCCTCCCAAATAATAACGGAGGCTTACAAAGGTTGGCTCAGAACGGTTGGAAATCGTTCGTAGAGTATAAAGGTATAAGCCAGCTTAACTGCAAGACATACAAGTCAAGCAGAGACGAAAGTCGGTCTTAGTGATCCGGTGGTTCTGTGTGGAAGGGCCATCGCTCAAAGGATAAAAGGTACCCCGGGGATAACAGGCTGATCTCCCCCAAGAGCTCACATCGACGGGGAGGTTTGGCACCTCGATGTCGGCTCATCGCATCCTGGGGCTGGAGCAGGTCCCAAGGGTATGGCTGTTCGCCATTTAAAGCGGTACGCGAGCTGGGTTCAGAACGTCGTGAGACAGTTCGGTCCCTATCTGCCGTGGGCGTAAGAAGATTGAAGAGATTTGACCCTAGTACGAGAGGACCGGGTTGAACAAACCACTGGTGTAGCTGTTGTTCTGCCAAGAGCATCGCAGCGTAGCTAAGTTTGGAAAGGATAAACGCTGAAAGCATCTAAGCGTGAAGCCAACTCTAAGATGAATCTTCTCTAAGCTCTCTAGAAGACTACTAGTTTGATAGGCTGGGTGTGTAATGGATGAAAGTCCTTTAGCTGACCAGTACTAATAGAGCGTTTGGCTTATCTTTAATAAAGCATCACTTCCTTGTTAAGGTTTTTAGAAGACTTTGAATATAGATAATATTTAGAGTTTAATAGAAATCTTTCAAGTAGAGTTTGTATTAGAACTTGCTCTTAACATTGTTTTTTAAGTATTCTATATAAAAACTTATCAAAGATAAAAGATAAGAAAAGAAGAAAGAGAATAAAGAAAAAAGTAAAGGAATAAAAGATTAAGTTTTATTCTTAAATTCAATCTTTCAAAGAATATTTAAATAACAATGTCCGTGATTATACAGATGTGGAAACGCCTTGCTCCATCCCGAACCAAGAAGCTAAGCACATCGTGGGTGATGATACTACGCCTTACTGGCAGGGGGAAAGTAGCTCATTGCGGACTTGTTAATTCTACTTTATCTTATTCTTATAGATTTAAAATCTTAGTTTTTATACGTCAATCGTTGTTTTTATATTTAATTATTTTTTTATGTTTATAGGTTTAATTAGCTTGGGTTGATTTAATGGTTGTTTGAGTTGTTTAGTTTATATGTTTTTATATCTCAATTATTCTTTTTATTTATTTATTGAATCTTTTGTATCAATAATTAATCTTTATGTTTACTTGTATAGGTTTATTTATTCAATCTATTTTTATGTGTCAATTGTTCTTTATATGTCTAGTTTATATTTTATTATGTAGGTTGGGTTTGTTCAATAATTGGGTTGGATTTTTAATCACTCAAGTTTATTTTATAGTGTTTATTGAGGTTTATGGGTTGGTGTTGTTATACACTTCTTAGTTGGGTTAGGGGTTAATGTTGGGTTAGGGTGGATAGACTATGATTGTCTATTCTTGTTGGCGAGAATGAATGTTATACTTGAGATAAATTTTTTATTATCGATAGTCTTGCTATTTAATTGATGTTTGTAAAAAAGTGTGTGTAATTTATGGCTTGTTTGGGTTTGGGTGGGATTAGCTTGGTTAATTTATGGTTTTTTATTGTTAATCTTATAAATTAAATTTATTAGTTTAATCAATTAAATTAATTATGCTTGCTTGATTTATTGCTTTATGGGTCGGTTGAGATTGTTTTTGTCTGGGTGATTGAGATTTATTGTTTGCTTGTTCTTTACAAATACTTTTATTTTATAGTGTTTATTGAGGTTTTATGGGTTGGGGGTTGTTTATGATGAAATAAATATTGCTGTAAATACATGCAAGGGTTTAGTGTTGTCTAAAAAAAGATTACTTGCTTTAAATTTATCTTTTTTTATTCAATAAAACTCTCACTTCTTAAGTGGGAGATGAATTGCTTACAGTGTTAGTTGTACGGCTCTAGTTAGGTATTTGACATAATCAGTAATTTTTTATAGAATACCTATGCGGAATAATGCTAGAAACTCTTAAAAAATATGCAGAAAATCAAGGCATAGAAGATAATTACCCTAAAAAAATATATAACCAAAAAGAAAAAAAGCCCTAATGGAACAAAGCAATGCAAATAACCAAAGGTTTTAAATATAGAATTCTACCTAAACAAAGAACAACAAAAGCTTATTAATCATCAATGTTTCATCTATATCAAGCCTATAATATTTGTTTAAATTTACAGCAAGAGAGTGGGATAAAAATAAGAATTTAGATAAAAAAGATAGGAGTTATTTAAAGGCAAGTAAGATAGATAATCAATAAAACTAGCCTTATAAAAGCAAGAGAATTAAGCTATAAAAGTGTTGTAACCCAACAAGCAAGGATTAATCTTCTCGTGCCTTAGAGCAAGCAATTAGAGATAAAAACAAAGGCTTTCTCAAATTTAAAAACTCTAAATTTGCAAAGCAAAGCTTTAATTGGAATAATCAAGCCTACAAAATCAAAGATAGTGATACTACTAAGTTTAAGATATTTAGACTTATGAATACATTTTTTAAAATGCGTTATCACAGAGATTTACCAAATACTTATAAGTTTAATCAAATCACTATTATCAAAAATCACAATAAATACTATTTAGCTTTTAGTATCATTTATGATGAATCGAATGTTTCTTTAATGTCTAGCAAAGATTTTGATATTAAAAAAGCAGTTGACATTGATTTAAATATCAATGAGATTACCTTAAGCAGTGGAGAGTTAATAGCTACTAACTCAAAGCTACTTAGTAGAGCTGAATATTAAAAGATTGCAAAGAAAACAAAGCAGGAGAATATTAAAAACAAAAAAGGAGAAAACAAAGTTAAGCCATAATTTCAAAAAAACACAATTAAAATTAAATAAAATCTATGAAAAAAGTTCAAAATCAAAAAGGATAGTTATCACAAGATAACTTCAAAACTCATACAAGAATTTGACTTGCTAGCAGTTGAAGATTTGCAAATTAAGAATATGTGTAAAAGAGCTAAATTAAAGAATATAAAAGCTAAAAGTGGTTTAAATAAATCTATTCTTAATACTTCATTCTATCAATTCTCTCAATATCTAGAGTATAAAGCAAAGCATAATGGCAAATTCTTTATAAAAGTCAATCCACAATATACAAGCAAAACTTGTAGTGTATGTGGAAATATCAAAAAAAATCTTATGTTTAAAGATAGAGTGTATCTTTGTGAAAAATGTGGCAACACTTTACATAGAGATATTAATGCTGCAAATAATATCTTAAAGCGTGGATTAAAGTCGTTTGGGTTAGGAATTAGCCTTGAGGACTATAAACTCAAAGCCTTTCGAATTAGCTAATACTAGTTAGCTTTAGCTAGGAAGCTTCTACTTCTAAGCGTTAGCAAAGCTGGAGTGATTTGCATTAAAAATAGAGTATATTGTGAAAGATTTAGCTTAATTTATATACCAATGGTATTTTTATATGAAAAGTTTTTTCATATTGTGGAAATTTTTTAGAAGCTATGCGTATAGTTTCTAAAGCACTTTTATTTAGAAAATCATATTTTGAAGGCTTAAGTATTTTTAAATTTTCTAATTTCTTTTCTTTTGTCCAGGTAAATTCTACAAGAACCTCCCCACTCATACGCATTTTTCTAGCTTGTCTAGGGTAGATTAGGGCTTCATCGATTGCTGATTTTATTTCTTTTAAAAGCTCACTATTACTAGTTAAAGATACGCTTTGGTAAGAGCTGGCTTGTGGAGTTTGTTGCTGCATGATTGGTTGCTGCATGTTTGTATCTTTTTTGGGTTGACTTATTGCCTTTGCATTTGCTGGAGGGATTATTTTTTTAGGTTTAGCGATAGGTTTTTCTTTTCTCGGTTTTATTTTTTTTATTTCTTGCACAGGTTCTTTGGGTTGCACATTCGAAGGCTCTTGTATAGTTTGTGTGGGTTGTGTCGGTTTCATATCGGAGGAATTTTGTACAAAATGTTTGATTGCCATATTAAATTTATTTTCTTTAATAATTTCATTGGGTTGTATGTGTAAAAAATCTTTAGAATAAAGAAAAACAAAAAATAAAGGTGTAAAAACAAATAAAGTGATAAAAGAAGATTGGTTTTTATGATTGCTTATAAATGTTTTCATCTTTTACTCCGTTATGATTTTATTTTTTGATTTAAATATCTTTATTTCTTAAAACACATTCTATGGTAAATTGTTTAAAAAGATAAATTTTGAAACAAATTTCACAGAGAAAAATAACAATCAAATAATCAAGCTTGTATCTAAAAGATATTTAATTTTTGCTATTTACTTCTCTAAAAAAACTTATATTTTTAAGAATTATAGCAAGAAAAAATAAATTTTTAATTAATACTAATTATCACAATTGATACAAAATTTATATTAAATTAATAATTATTATCATAATATTTTGATTTCTAAATCAATATTTGACAAAAGGAGAAAAATGAAAAAAATATGTCTATCAGTTTGCGCCATTGGTCTCTTAAGCTCCAATGCCATATCGCAAAATGTAGAACTAGATAGCTCAATCGTTAGTGCTTCTGGCTTTACCCAAGATATTAAAGAAGCTCCTGCTACTATCAATGTTATCAGTAAAAAAGAATTACAAAGTAAGCCTTATAGAGATGTTGCAGAGGCTATCGCAGATATCCCAGGCGTTGATTTATATGCTAGCAAGGGAAAAACAGGTTCTTATAATATCACTATGAGGGGTATTACTGGATATACTTTGGTTTTGATTGATGGGCGTCGTCAGGGTATTGGCGGAGAGGTGGGCCCTAATGGTTTTAATGAAATTTCAAATTCTTTCTTGCCTCCGATTTCTAGTATAGAAAGGATAGAAGTTATAAAAGGTCCTATGAGTACTTTATATGGCTCTGAAGCTTTAGGCGGGGTGGTAAATATCATTACCAAAAAAGTAAGTGATAAATGGGAAACTTCTGTAAGTTTGGATGCTCTTTTAAATGAAAATAAAGATTGGGGTAATACTTATGGAACGAGTATTTATTCTAGTGGTCCTTTGATGAATGACAAATTGGGTCTAACACTTCGATTTAGAGAATTTTACAGACAGCAATCTAATGTTGAATTTACAAATGGAAGTGGACAAAGAGTTCAAGGAGATCAAGCTCAAAGTCCCACAAAAGCAAATAATTTTAATATAGGAACAAGAGTCAGTTATTTGGCTAATAATTATAATACCTTTATATTTGATATAGATTTTTCAAGAAATCATTACGATAACAAACAGGGTCAATTAGGAACCATCACAAGCCCAGGTAGTGCGCCAGGTAGCTTAACGGGTGGTTATGCAGATATTATGGAAGTTGATAAATTTGTGACTTATTTAAGCCATGAGGGTGTTTATGAAAACTTTTCTATCACTTCTGGTTTGCAATACAATAGGGTAAGCAATGATGGCCGTGAAGTCGTAGGGCAAGCTACACAGCCGTTTTTGGGAGAAAATAGAGATATAGTCGCAGAAGATATTATCTTAGATACTAAGTCTGTCATTCCTTTGGGACAAAGTCATATTTTAAGCGCAGGTGGTGAATATAGGCTTGAAAAAATGCAAGATAAAATAGCTAATCCGACCAATTTTGATCAGTATTTATTGGCAATATTTGCAGAGGATGAGTACAGCATAAAAGATAACTTAAGATTGACTTTTGGAGCAAGATACAATCATCATGAAATTTTTGGAAATAATATTTCGCCAAGAGCTTATCTAGTTTATAATCCTACTGATGAACTTACTTTAAAAGGCGGTGTATCTACGGGTTTTAGGACTCCTTATGCAAATCGTTTGATAAATGGAGCTTATAATTATAGTGGTCAAGGTAGATTTCCTATATATGGAAATCCTGATTTAAAAGAAGAGACATCTTTAAATTATGAAATAGCAGCTATTTACAATAATGATTTGTTTTATGTTTCTGCGACAGGTTTTTTAACAAATTTTAAAGATAAAATTTCAACCCAAAGATATAATAAAGACAATATGATTCCAGGAATTGGTACTTGTGGTGCTGATAGATGTTTTAAGGCAATCAACCATGGCAAGGTCGAATATAAAGGCATAGAGCTTGGAGCAGGGATAAGCCCTCTTGATAATTTAAATGTAAATTTTGCTTATACTTATCTTGATAGTGAGGTTAAAGAAGCGCAAGATAAAAGTGTGATAGGTAAACCTGAACAAGATAGTTTAAAACACAATATCATGTTAAAAACTGAATACAGCTTTTACAATAAATTCACCCCTTGGATAAAAGGCGAATGGCAAATAGATCGCTATATGGGTGATACTAATATCAATAGGGAATATTATAAGGATATCTTTTTAGCTTCTATGGGTGTGCGTTATGATATCAATAAGCAATGGAGTATCAACGCAGCTATTTATAATCTTTTTAACAAAAGTTTTACAGATGGTTGGGAATCTTATCAAAATAGCGGTACTACTACTTGGGTCAATACTTACAATCGCATAGAAGAAGGAAGAAGAATATATATTTCCATTAATGGTAGTTTTTAAGCTTTGATAGAAAAGCCAAAGAGCTTGTAAAGGCTTCTTTGGTTTTTTGTTTATAGCATCTTGTGCTTTTAAAAAAGTTAAATTATCGAATCTATTTAAAATTTCTTATCTAATTATCACCCTGTTTACCAATCTTGAAATATATCCTATCCTTATAAAAAAGTAACTAATAAAACTTTAGTTATATAGACTAAATAAAATTAAGTATATTTTTTTATATTTATACTTGACAAAATAACACTCAATGTTGTATAATATATCTAGCAATCAAAAAATAGAGTGCTAGCTTTAAAGGAAAACATGATGAAAAGTCGAGATAAAAAGGATTTGATTTTAGAGTCTATTATCCAAACTTATCTTTTGGATAATGCACCTATTGGTTCTAATGAATTAAATTCAAACCTTTGTATACCTGCTTCGACTATACGCGTTTATCTTAAAAGACTTAGCGATGAGGGTTTGATCACTCAGCTTCATATAAGTAGTGGTAGAATTCCTACTATTTTAACGATGCAAAATTATTGGCAAAGTTTTTGGGAAAAAGAACAAGATAAAAATATCCATATCAAAAACGAAAGCTTTTTGAAAGAGTTAAGTAAAGAATTTGAAATTTATTGTCTTGTTTATGGAGGTAGAAGTTTAGTACTTAAAGAAGTACTAGATCTTAATACTAAATTTATAGTGCTTGATTTTGAAGATGAAGAGCTGGTTTTAAAATACGAAAAAGAAGCGTGGAATTTTTTACAAAGTCTTATAGGGCTTGATCTTTCTAGTATAGAAAAAATAGCTTTGAGAGTTCATTTTATAGATCTTGTAGAAAAAATAGCTAGCTTAAGACAAAATTTGATTTGCTATAGAAGCAATGAAGAAAGAGCTTATCAAATTTATCAAAATGATGAATTTGTTAAGCTCTTAGATTGTCAAATTCACCGTCATTTTAAAGAAAGTCTTGAATTTGAACCTTTATTTAAAGAAGGTTTTATGGGGCTTAAGGTGGATGCGCAGTTTTTGGGCGAAGATGTAAATATTATCTTAGCAGGTAGTGTTTATACGGATTATAAAAAGATATTACAATACATAAAGGAGGCGGCGTGAGCGAGCAAAAGCAAGAATTTGAAAACGAAAACGCAGAAAATTCTGAACATTTGCAAGATGAGAATTTGCAAAATATCGAAGATGTTGAGCAAAACAAATTGCAAAAAGACTATGATGAATTAAAAGACAAATATATGCGTGCAAACGCTGAATTTGAAAATATTAAAAAAAGAATGGAAAAAGAAAAGCTAAGTGCTATGGCTTATGCAAATGAAAGCTTTGCAAAGGATTTGCTTGATGTTTTAGATGCTTTAGAAGCAGCTGTTAATGTCGAATGCCAAGATGAAATTAGCTTAAAAATCAAAGAAGGAGTGCAAAATACTTTAGATTTATTTCTTAAGAAACTTGAAAAACATGGAGTGACTCTTATCAAAGATGAAAAAGAGTTTGATCCTAATTTACACGAAGCAATGTTTCATGTAGATAGTGAAAACCATCAAAGTGGTGAAGTGGTTCAAGTGCTTCAAAAAGGTTGTAAAATAGCCGATCGCGTGATCCGCCCAACCAAAGTTAGTGTAGCAAAATAAATTTTAATAGAAGGATAAAAAATGAGTAAAGTTATAGGTATAGATTTAGGAACAACCAATTCTTGTGTTGCTGTGTATGAACGCGGCGAGAGCAAAGTAATCCCAAATAAAGAAGGTAAAAATACAACTCCTTCTGTGGTAGCTTTTACAGATAAAGGCGAGGTTTTAGTAGGAGATAGTGCAAAACGCCAAGCGGTAACTAACCCTGAAAAAACTATTTATTCTATTAAAAGAATTATGGGTTTGATGATCAATGAAGACGCGGCTAAAGAAGCTAAAACAAGACTTCCTTATCATATTACTGAAAGAAATGGTGCTTGTGCTATTGAAATTGCAGGGAAAATTTATACTCCGCAAGAAATTTCAGCGAAAGTTTTAATGAAACTAAAAGAAGATGCTGAAGCTTTCTTGGGCGAGAGTGTTGTAGATGCGGTTATTACTGTGCCTGCGTATTTTAACGATGCACAAAGAAAAGCGACAAAAGAAGCGGGAACTATCGCAGGACTTAATGTATTAAGAATTATCAATGAGCCTACTTCAGCAGCTCTAGCTTACGGACTTGATAAAAAAGATAGTGAAAAAATTGTGGTTTATGATCTAGGTGGGGGAACTTTTGACGTTACTGTGCTTGAAACTGGCGATAATGTAGTAGAAGTTTTAGCAACAGGTGGTAACGCTTTCTTAGGTGGTGATGATTTTGATAATAAACTTATAGATTTTCTAGCTAATGAATTTAAAGATGAAACAGGCATAGATCTTAAAAATGATGTTATGGCTTTGCAACGCTTGAAAGAAGCAGCAGAAAATGCTAAAAAAGAATTAAGCTCAGCTAATGAAACTGAAATTAATTTACCATTTATCACAGCAGATGCAAGTGGGCCAAAACATTTGGTTAAAAAACTTACTAGAGCTAAATTTGAAGGTATGATTGATTCTTTAGTGGCTGAAACCATCACTAAAATCAATGAAGTAGTAAGCGATGCAGGGCTTAAAAAAGATGAGATCAAAGAAATCGTTATGGTAGGGGGCTCTACTCGTGTTCCTTTAGTGCAAGAAGAAGTGAAAAAAGCCTTTAATAAAGATCTTAATAAGTCTGTAAATCCTGATGAAGTTGTGGCTATCGGTGCGGCGATTCAAGGTGCGGTTATAAAAGGTGATGTAAAAGATGTGCTTTTACTTGATGTTACTCCGCTCTCTTTGGGTATAGAAACTCTAGGCGGGGTAATGACTAAGATTATCGAAAAAGGTACAACTATTCCAACTAAAAAAGAACAAGTTTTCTCAACCGCTGAAGATAATCAAAGTGCTGTAACTATCAATGTTTTACAAGGGGAAAGAGAATTTAGTCGTGATAATAAATCTTTAGGAAATTTTAATCTTGAAGGAATTCCACCAGCACCACGCGGTATGCCACAAATCGAAGTTACTTTTGATATCGATGCAAATGGTATTTTAACTGTTAGTGCAAAAGATAAAGCAACAGGTAAGGCTCAAGAGATCAAAATCACAGGTTCAAGCGGACTTAGCGAGGAAGAGATTAATAACATGGTAAAAGATGCTGAACTTCACAAAGAAGAAGACAAAAAACGCAAAGAAGCTGTAGATGCTAGAAATGCAGCTGATAGCTTGGCGCATCAAGTAGAAAAATCTTTAAGTGAGTTGGGTGAAAAAGTTGCCGCTGCTGATAAAGAAAATATTCAAAAAGCTCTTGATGATTTGCGTGAGACTTTGAAAAATCAAAATGCAAGCAAAGAAGAGATTGAAAGCAAAATGAAAGCTTTAAGCGAAGTTTCTCATAAGTTAGCCGAAAATATGTATAAAAAAGATGAGCCAAACACAGCAAATGATAAAAAGAAAAAAGATGACGATGTAATCGACGCTGAAGTTGAGTAATCTTAAAATCTCTATTCAAGCCTTTTTAAAAGGCTTGAAAATTTTTTAAAATTTTAAAGAAATGACAAAATCTGTAAAACATAATTCTTTTATTAGCTTGCTACCTAATTTTTCATTGATTTTTTAACCAATTCTTTTTGAAGTTCTAATTTAAATCAGACAATTCATTTTAGTGTAAGCAAACTAAAAAATTAACAATAAAATAAAATTAATCTAAAAACTTTTTAGATATAATCTTAATAAACATAAAAGGAAAAATTTGAATTTATCATTTAAAATCTTTGATATTTCCAATACACAACGATCAAAAGCTAAAAAAGTGCAGGGTAAAAAATATGAAATTTTTCTTAATGAAAATGAGCACAGTCTTATAACTCCTAAAGTGTCTTTTAAAGAAATTTTGAGGTATTATTATCTTTATCCAAAAAATGCCATCCCTTCTTTTAAGTTACCTTTTTTCAAGCCTGATTTGAGTGGTTTTAGCACCCCACATATTACTTGGCTTGGCCATTCTTCGCTTTTTATAAGTTTTAAAGAGTATAAAATTTTGATTGATCCTATTTTTAACACTCATGCTTCGCCTATTTCTTTTATTAACAAGGCTTTTAAAAATGTTCCTATTTATAATGTAAATGATTTTAATGAAATTTTTGCTGTGATTATCACGCATTCGCATTTTGATCATTTAGATGCTAAGAGTGTAAAAGCTTTAAAAGATAAAGCTAAATTTTTTATCACTCCTTTAAAAGTGGGAAATTATCTAAAAAGCTATGGGGTGAGCGAGAAAAAAATCATAGAGCTTGATTGGTGGAGTGGAATAGAATTTGGTGATTTAAAAATCATTGCAACACCTGCACAGCACAGTTCAAGTAGGGGAGATGGTAAAAACAAAACCCTTTGGGCTTCTTTTGTGATGGAATTTTTAAGTGTAGATAAGAGAGTGTTTTTTAGCGCAGATGGAGGGTATTTTACACATTTTAAAAAAATAGGTGAGTATTTTGGAGATTTTGACTTAGCTTGTCTTGAAAGCGGACAATTTAATATCGCCTGGCCATATTCACACTCTTTTCCTGAGCAAATTTTAAAAGAAGCAAAAGATCTTAATACAAAAGCTGTCATGCCTATACATTGGGGGAGATTTTTAGCAGGAACTCATGCATGGAATGAGGTGGTAAAATTTCTTTATGAAAATTTAGATTTACCCCTTATCACACCAAAAATGGGCGAGGCTTATGAAGTAGGAGCTAAATTTAAACAGGATTTTTGGTGGAAAGAAGAATAAATTAACACAAGTTTATAATTTATATTTTGGCTTTTGCTATAGTTTTGTAAAACTAAAAAAGGAGATTTTGTGAAAATCATTCAATGGAATGGAGCGGAATTTAGCCCAAAAGAAGTGAAAATCAATGTTTTAATTGATAATGAAAAAGGTAAAGAAATTCAAATTTTATTAGCTAAAGATAGCGTGATGAAAGAGCATAAAGCCCCTTTTGCTATACATGTTCAAGTTTTAAGCGGTAAAATTTGGTTTGAAGTGGAAAAGGAAAAATTTGAATTAAATGCTTTAGATATGATAAGCCTAGAGGCAAATGTAGCGCATTCTTTAGGTGGATTGGAAAATTCTATAATAAGATTGAGTTTAAATAAATCAGATAGTATTCAAAGGGTAAATGCTGTGCTTAAAAAGCCTTAGTCATAAGCCTTTTGTTTAAAGGCTTATGGGTTAAGATCGTAAATGATTAATTACAGGATCTGCTTTGTAAATAGCTAAGATATTGATTCCAGATTGAAAAATTTCATATTCTAAATTTTCTAATATATTGATAATATCTTGAATGTTTGATTTGATAATTTCAATTTGTAAAATGGGTTTAAAAGTTTTAATATGATTTAAACATCCTAATATAACTT
This sequence comes from Campylobacter sp. CFSAN093241, assembly GCF_012889595.1. NCBI lineage: Bacteria > Pseudomonadati > Campylobacterota > Epsilonproteobacteria > Campylobacterales > Campylobacteraceae > Campylobacter > Campylobacter sp. CFSAN093241. Next base: position 725,820 of record NZ_CP040612.1, read on the forward strand.
CTTGTTCCATACCTTCTACATCTATTTTAATAAGATCTAATCTTTTAAAATTGAAATTATCAAGTTTTAAATAAGGAACTTTTTCTTTTTTTTGAGGTATTTGTCCTATAAATTCATTATTGTTTTGAGATTTTAATTCTAGACTTCCAAAAGAAGCTTTTTGGGTATAATCAGGGATTAAAATTTCAAGTTCGTTTTGATTTTTTTCAGGATTTCCAATGGCTGCATGTATTGCTCTGGCATTAAAACAATTGTTTATTGCTATATTTCCTGCTAAAGCATAAAAAAGTCTCTCTTGTGCTTCAAAGGCTAATACCCCCCCCCAGTCATGCATTTCTATAGCCCACTTAATAGTATGAGCACCAATATTTGCACCGCAGTCTATTGCAAAAACATAGCCTTCGTAGTATTTTCTCCGTAGTTTTAAAAGATTAACACACAGATCAATTTCCTCTGAATCAAAGCTACCATAGTTTAAAAATTGAAAACCAACTCCATAACTTCCTTGGGGTGTATCATGTCTATCTAGATGGTTGATAATCATAGTTCCATTATTTGTGGCTGCAAGTATAAAAGGTAAAGGTCTTTTCATGGTAACTATTTGTAATTCGCAATGAAATAAGCTATTCTTTCTAAACCTTTCTTGATAAATTCATCGCTTATAGCATAAGAAAGTCTAAAGTATCCATCCATTCCAAAACCTATACCTGGAACAACGGCAACTTTTTCTTGTTCAAGTAATTTTTGGCAAAATTTCATAGAATCTTTTTCTATTTTTTGTATATTTACAAAAAGATAAAAAGCACCTTCTGGTTTATAAATACTGATCTTTGGGATTTGTTTAAGCATATCTAAGGCTAAGTTACGGCGTTTTTCAAAAGCTTGACGCATTTTTTCTATATCTTCATCACATTCTCCATTTAAAGCAGGAATGGCTGCATGTTGAGTGATGGAGCAAATATTTGAAGTGCTTTGTCCTTGAAGTCTTTTAACGGCTGAAATTAGGGCTTTATTTTTGCTTGCCATATAGCCAAAACGCCATCCTGGCATAGCTCCACATTTGCTAAGTCCGTTAATGGTCACAGTGCGTTTTAAAGCATCTTCGCTTACACTTGCAAAAGCTACAAAATCAAAACCATCATAGCGAAGTTTTTCATACATTTCATCACTTAAAACAGTAATTTGCGTTCCTTCTAAAACTTTAGCAATTTGAGTTAATTCTTCTTTAGAATAAATCGATCCCACAGGATTTGAAGGAGAATTTAGCATCAAAACTTTGGTTTTAGCTGTGATAGCTTTTTTTAATTGTTCAGCGGTAATTTTAAAGCCATTTTCTTCTAAGCCTTCTATAAATACAGGTTTTCCACCTGCAAATTTTACCATTTCAGGATAGCTTACCCAGTAAGGACTAGGGATAATCACTTCATCATCTTTTTCTACTAAGCATTCTATACATTCAAAAAGAGAGTGTTTTGCGCCTACATTGGTGATGATTTCATTTGTTTCATAATCAAGATTATTATCTTTTTTAAATTTGGTTTGAATAGCTTTTAATACTTCAGGAATTCCTGCAACAGCAGTGTATTTTCCACATCCTTTTTCAATAGCACTTATAGCGGCATTTTTGATGGTTTGTGGTGTGTCAAAATCAGGTTCACCCGCTGAAAAACTAATGATATCCTCGCCTTTGGCTTTAAGTTCATTGGCAAGTGCAGTGATAGCTAAAGTGATAGATTCTTCTAAAACTTGAGATCTTTTTGTAAGCATTTTTCAATCCTTAATAATTTTTGTTTAATTTTAGCAGAAAATTGCATTTTTACAATAAATTTAATTTAAAAATGAGTTATAAATTTCAATAAATGTGAAAATTTGTATTAATTTTTAGGAAAAATTAATACGCATAATAATACATATAATTTTATGTATTATAAAAAATTATTATTTTTGTGATTCAGGTTGTTTTAATATAAGATTTTCAAGTTCTAAAATTTTCTTTTCTAACTTTTCTAGTTTGTCATCGCAATTTGCATCTATGGCTCTAATATTTTTATTTTTACGCTCTTCGATAATATAAGCAGGAATTCCAACGGCAGTTAAATTTGCACCTACATCTTTAACCACTACAGCATTTGAGCCTATTTTGGCATTTTCTCCTATGGTGATATTGCCAAGTACTTTTGCGCCTGAGCCTATGATCACTCCTTTTTTTATAGTTGGATGGCGTTTAGTACCTTTTTCAAGGCTTGTTCCACCTAAAGTAACGCCTTGATAAATTAAAACATCATCTTCTATAATTGCTGTTTGACCTATAACCACTCCATTGGCATGATCTATAAAAATACGCCTTCCAAGTTCTGCTCCAGGGTGCAAATCTACCCCAGTTAAGAATTGTGAAATTCCGCTAATCATTCTAGCAATGCGTTTAAAATTTCTTATGTAAAAAAAATGTGCAAAGCGGTAATTTACTACAGCCCATACTCCAGGGTAATTAAAAAAAAGTTCTATACAAGAATTAAAAGCTGGATCTTGTGCCTTTGGCTGAGAAAAATCTTCTTTTATAATACCCCAAAAATTCATCTAAACTCCTATGCTTTTTAAATAACCATTATCATTTAAGAAAAGATAAAGTTCGCCTAAAATATGCTTTTTTTGCTTATCATTTACAAGCTTAGAATTACTTATGCGTTCATTAAGTATATCCATGATAGCGTGTATATCATAGTCTAAATCTTCTAAGGTATCAAGTATGGATTGCGCTTCTATAATCCCCTCGACTTCATAGCCTTTTTCATTGATGCTTATAATAGCTTCAGTAGGATGAGTAAAAAGATTGTGTTTCATTCCAAGTACTTCTTGATAGGCACCTACAAGAAAAAACCCTAGAAAATAATTTTCTTTTTCTACATCTACATCGTGCAAAAATAAAGGTTTATCTTTAGAGTATGAAATTTCTCCATCGCTATCGCAGGTTATATCCCAAATACTTGCACTTCGTGTCGGTTCTTCATCTAAGCGATCAAGTGGCATGATGGGGAAATTCTGTTCTAAACCCCAAAAATCAGGCATGCTTTGAAAGAGCGAAAAATTTACCAAATACCTTTCTTGCACTTCATCTTGTATGGCAAGTAAATCCGCAGGATTTTGCTTATCGCCTAAAAGCAAGATGGCTTTTTTTGTAATCAAATGAGTTAAAATTTCAGCATTGGAACGATCTTGTAAATCCACATAGCCCAAATCAAAAAGAGTTAAAATACTCTCTAAATGATCTATGCTATCGTGCAAGTATTCTAAAGCATTGGAAGGTTTTATACTTTTATAAAGATCATAAAGCTCATTGATAAGTTTTGGATTTTGTTTTTTAAGTATGAGTTTGTTTTCTGCGTATTCTTGAGAAAAAAGTTCTAATACAGGAGCGATTAAAACAGCGTGATTAGCTGCTACAAAACGTCCACTTTCTATGAAAATATCAGGCTCTAAATCTTTTTTTTGTTCGGCTATGTTTTTTAGGATAAAAACTACATCGTTAGCGTATTCTCTTAGGGTGTAATTTCTACTTTTTTCATTTTTAAATTGTGAGTATTCCACAGCTAAACCGCCACCAAGATTAATAGCTTTTAGATTTTTAGCTCCCATTTTTCTAAGTTCTGTATAGATATTTCCTGCTTCATTTAAGGCTTTTTTCAAGGGGTGAATTTCGGTAATTTGTGAGCCTAGATGAAAGTGAATCATGGTAAATTGTTCTAAAAGTTTGTTTTCTTTGAGTAAATTTACCGCTTCTATGAGTTCAGTGGATGTAAGTCCAAATTTAGAATTAATCCCACCGCTTTTTGCCCAAATTCCAACTCCAGCAGAATGCAAACGTACACGTAAGCCTATATTTGGTTTAGGTTTAAAGCGTTCTTTAGCTATGTCTATGATAGCTTCAAGTTCATTAAGTCCTTCTATGGTTAAAGTGATATTATGTCCCATTTCAGCTGCAATAAAGCCTATGTTGATAAGTTCTCTATCTTTAAAGCCATTTACGGTAATAGGTGCGCCTTCGTTATTATAAGCCATAGCGAGTAAAAGCTCTGCCTTAGAACCTGCTTCAAGTCCATAGTTATAGTCTTTTCCAAGTTTTACAAGATTTTTTACAAAACCAGGGTATTGATTGACCTTTAAAGGATAAACAGCGTTAAATCCTCCTTTATAGCCAAATTCCTTTCTTGCTTTATTGAAATTTCCGTAAATATTTTCAATTTGTTTTTGGATAAGATGAGGAAATCTTAAAAGTAAAGGCCCCTTGTATCCATCATCTCTTAATTCTTTAACTATATCAATAATAGCAGGTTTTTTCTCGTAATTGATACAAACTTTACCATTTTTGATAATGAAATTTTCATTTCCCCAAATATCAATACCATAATCCATCATAAAACCTTCTTTAAGTCTGAAATTTTAATCATTTTTTCTTCTTTTTTTGCTAAATTTTTATAAAACAAACTTTCATTTTGTGCTTCATTTTCTCCCATGCAAAGAAAAATTTCAGTATTATTTTTATCCGCGTTTTCAAGATGTTTGGCTAGTTTTCTTGCTTCATAGCTTAAAAGTACTTTATATTCTTTTCTTAAATTTGTAGCGATATGCAAAAGTTTTTGGATATAAATTTCATCCATAGCACAAAGATAAATTCCTTCTCTTTGAATCTTTTCTTCTTTTTGTTCTAAAATAGTTATAATTCTTTCTATACCCATGGCAAAACCTATACCATAGCCACTTTTTCCACCTAAATACTCTATAAGTCTATCGTAGCGTCCTCCACCTGCGATAGCAGCCTTTGCTCCTATTTCATCGCTTATAAATTCAAAAGCCGTTTTAGAATAATAATCCAAACCCCTCACAAGTTTTGAATCTAACTCAAATTTAACTCCATTATCCTTTAAAATTTGTTGCAGTGTTTCAAAGTCTTTTTGGCAAGAGGTGCATAAATTATTGATCAAAAGCGGAGCATTTTCAAGCAAATTTTGACAATGCTCATTTTTACAATCTAAGACACGAATAGGATTTAAATTTTTTCTACGCAAACAATCTTCACAAAAACCTTCTTTGGAATCTAAGAATTCAACGAGCCTATCGCGGTATTTTGGCAAGCATTGTGAGCAGCCTAAAGAATTAAGTTGAAGTTTAAAATCAATACCAAGGCGTGAGAAAATTTCTACTAGCATTAAAATAATGCTTGCATCTTCATAAACATTAGGTATGCCAAGGCTTTCAACTCCAAATTGATGAAATTCTCTTAAGCGACCCTTTTGAGGTCTTTCATAACGAAACATAGAACCATAATAAAACCATCTTTTCACACTAGTGTTTTTATCGAGTTTTTTTTCTATATAGGCACGCACCACCCCAGCAGTTCCTTCAGGACGCATGCAAACATGATTTTCGCCTTTATCGATAAATTCATACATTTCTTTACCTACTATATCAGAACTTTCTCCTACGCTTCTTTTAAAAAGGGTGCAAAGTTCTAAATGCGGTGTATTGATAAAAGTAAAGCCATAGTTTTTAGCTACTTCTTCGCAGATTTTAATCACTTTTTCATAATAATATGCATCTTTATCTAATAAATCTTTCATTCCTTTTAAAGCGTTAATCATTGTAAAAATTCCTTTATTTGTTGGTGTAATTTTTCTTTACTTTCTTTTGCGTCAAGTGTTAAAATTTCTACAGAAATTTTTTCTTTTAAAAAATGAAGCACTTTTTCGAGTTTATCTTGCACGCTTAAAAAATACTCAATGCCACGTTTTTCTATACTATCTAGTTCTTTTTGACTGAGGCGTTCTTGGATAAGGTTTGCATCTCCTTTTAAAAAGATAATTTTTTGTGGAAAAAAATTTTCTAAAGCAAAACTATTTAAAGCAAAAAGCAAATCGTTTTCAAAATCTTTGGCATAAGCCATGCCTGAAATAAAACTTCTATCGCTAATAATGAGTTTGTTTTGATTGGTTTTTAAGATTTCTTCAAAATGTTGAGCACGATCAGCTAAAAAAAGCAAGAGTTCAGCTCTTTTGTTAATAGGATGAGTTTTATTAAGTAAAATTTCTCTTAAATGTTTTCCAAGTTCTGTTCCGCCAGGTTCGAGTGTGAAAATGGCGTCTTTATAAATTTCTTTTAAAAGTGAAATTTGCGTACTTTTTCCTACGCAGTCAATACCTTCAAAAACTACATACAAGATTGATCCTTTAAAAAAGGTAGAATTTCTTTTGGAACAAGAGAACTTACATCACCCCCATGTGCTACTATAGAACGCACAATAGAACTTGAAATAAAAGCATGTTTTAGACTTGGCATAAGATAAATGGTTTCCATATCTTCCCAAAGTGCGTGATTTGCATAGCCAATTTGCAATTCGTATTCAAAATCACTCACTGCTCTAAGTCCACGGATTATAGTATTAACTTTTAATTCTTTGGCTAAATCTACAAGTAAATTATCAAAAGCAATGATTTTAACATTTTTTAAATTTTGTGTTGCGAGCAGGGCTAGTTCTTTGCGTTTTTCTAAATCATAGCAAGGTTTTTTATGTTCACTTTTTGCTATGGCAACGATGACTTCATCAAAAATTTTTAAAGCCCGTTTTATAACATCTAAATGCCCGTTGGTAATAGGATCAAAAGTCCCAGGATATAAACAAGTCATTTTTGCTCCAATTTTTTTTAAAAATATAACAAATTTAAACTAAAAATTTTGCCATTTTTCATATAAATTGTGTTTTATTTCTAAAAGATCTAACCATTTACCTGCGATAAAATTTTCCATTTGCTCTAGATTGTTTGCTTTAGAATAGCTTGCGATAATAGGAGGGGCGATGATAACTCCCATTTGGCTAAGTTTTAACATATGTTCTAAATTTAAAGTAGAAAAAGGCATTTCACGTACCCCTAAGATGAGTTTTTTTCTTTCTTTTAGGGCTACTGCTGCAGCACGCATTAAAAGAGTGTCTGCAAAACCAGCGTGAATTTTTGCTAAACTTGAAATTGAACAAGGAGCAATGATGGTTTTTTCTATTCCAAAAGATCCACTTGCTACACTTAGACTTAAATTTTTATCATCTAAAAAATGAGTGTATTTAAAATTTTCTTGACAAATTTCTTCTAAATTTGCTTGATTTTCAGTTTTGAAGTTAAGTTTTGCACCTTGGGTTAAAATACAATAAAGTTCGCATTGATTTTCTAAATTTTTTAATAATTTTAAGCCTAAATTGACACTGCTTGAACCAGAAATTCCCAATAAAACTTTCATTGTATAATCATCCTATTTTTACCCACTACGATACCTTGCATAACTTTACCTTCTTTGTTTTTTGCACGAATCCTTTCGCCCATATTTGCACTTTGCAAAGCCACAAGTTCGATTAAAACATCAACATTTGCTTCGCTTAAAACCCCGATTATAGGATCATTTCGGCGTATTAAAGCTGTGGTTTTAAACATATTTGCTCTTAAAATGGCGTTTTTGTTAATATTGCTTTTAGCTACAAGATTATCTACATCATCTAAGGTTAAGGCATTTAAAGGAACTTTATCAAAATCAATCAATACGCTTTTATAGTCAAAAGCTCCAAGTTTATCTCCTCTTTTTATAGCGCGTTCGCTTTTTAAAACTTCTAAATTTGCTTGAATGAAATATCTAAAAAATACATTTTTTTGTATATTTTGCGGAGTTTTAAATTCAGCCCTTAAAAAGCCTTGTGCTTGATTAAAACGCCCATTAGCGATTCTTAGAAATTCATATTGATCAAAATCTTTAGGCAATGATGTTATTTTTAAATCAATTTGAGAAATTATAATTTTAGGAAAATTATTTCTAAATTCTTTAGCTAGTGCTGTTTTGATTTCTTCTAAACTAGCTGCTTGGATATAATTTATCACAATAAAAAAAGTTAAAAAAATAATTTTCATTTTTATCCTAAGAATTATAATGCAATAAATAGTATTTTAGCTTTTATAAGTTTAACAAAGCCTTTAGAAGGCTTTGTATAGAGTTAAAAAGTAGGGATAACAGAGCCTTTGTATTTTTCTATGATAAAATTTTTAATTTTATCGCTTGTTAAAATTTCTTTAATAACAAGACTTTTTTGACTTGTTTCTTCACCTTTTCTTGTAGCTAAAACAATAGCATATAAACTATCTTTATCTTCCATAAAAATACCATCTTTTAAAGGGTTTAAGCCTGCTCCAAGAGCATAGTTTGTGGTAATAATAGCCAAATCAGTATCATTTAGGGCTCTTGGAAGTTGTGCGGCTTTAAGCTCTATAAATTTAAGTTTTTTTGGATTTTTACTTATGTCAATAGGGGTTTTAAGGGTGCTTTGACTTTTAAACTCTATTAAATTTGCTTTAGCTAGTAAATCAAGAGCTCTGCTTTCATTGGTAGCATCATTAGGTATAGCGATTTTAGCACCATTAGGAATGTCTTTTATATCTTTTATGGAGTTAGAATATATAGCCATAGGAACTAAAACAATAGCACCTAAAGAACTTAATTTTGTTCCTTTGTGGGTATTAAAATCATCTAAAAAAGGTTTATGCTGATATAAATTTGCATCTAAATCTTTTTCATTTAAAGCGATGTTAGGTATATTATAGTCATTAAATTCCTTAACTATTAACTTCCAACCTTTTTCTTGAAATAAGGGTTTAGAGAAATTTAAAATTTCAGCATAAGGCGTTGGTGTTGCACCTATGATTATGGTTTTATCTGCCCCAAAACTAAGGCTAATTGTAAATAAAACACTTAAAAATATTTTTTTAATATTCATATTATACTCCTAAAAAGCTGGGATTAATATATCTTTATAATGTTCATTAATGATGGCTTTAAATTTATCGCTTCTTAAAATTTCATCAATTACTTTGGTTTTTTCGCTATTTTTACCTTCTGAGCGTACCACAACATAATTTACATAAGGGCTATTTTTATCTTCCCTAAAAATAGTATCTTTACTTGGATTCAGACCGGCTCCAAGTGCGAAATTAGAATTAATTATAGCAATATCAACATCATCTAAAGCTCTTGGAAGTTGTGCGGCTTTAAGTTCTATAAATTTAAGTTTTTTTGGATTTTTGTTTATGTCCAATGGGGTTTTTAGAGTATTTTTGTTAAGCTCTATTAATTTTGCTTTCTCTAAAAGCTCTAAAGCTCTGCTTTCATTGGTCGCATCATTAGGTATAGCAACTCTAGCACCTTCTTTAAGATTTTCTAAATTTTTGATTTTTTTACTATAAACTCCTACTGGAGCTATAAGTACAGGCGTTGTTGCAATTAAATTTGAACCTTTTTTTAGGTTGTATTCTTCTAAAAAAGGTTTGTGTTGATATAAATTTGCATCAAGTTCTTTTTCCTCTAATGCACGATTGGGCAAAATATAGTCTGAAAATTCTACTATTTTAAGATCATACCCTTTGTTTTTAAAATCATCTTTCATTAGTTCTAGTAAGCTACCAAAAGGATTTGGAGTGGCTCCTATAGTAATGTTTTGTGCAAATAGGCTAGATAAATTTAGAATGCAAGCGAGTATAATAATTTTAAATAAATTCATAAAAACTCCTTTGTACTTAAGAAAAAAGTCCCTAGGTAAGGGACAAAATTAAAAAGCAGGTAAAACAGATCCGTTGTATTTTTCTATGATAAATTGTTTGATTTTATCACTTTGTAGAGCTTGGATTAAGGCTTTGATTTTTGGATCGTTTTCATGTCCCACTCTTACAACAAGAATGTTTGCATACGGGCTTTCTTTATCTTCGATAAATACGCTATCTTTTGCAGGATTTAGATTTGCAGAGAGAGCGTAGTTGGAATTAATTACAGCAAAATCAACATCATTCAAAGCTCTTGGAAGTTGTGCGGGCTTTAATTCTACAAATTTAATTTTTTTAGGATTGTCTATAATATCAAGAGGTGTTTTTAAAGCCTTATCTTTAAATTTTACCAAACCTTTTTTTGCAATAATATCTAAAGCTCTACTTTCATTGGTTGGATCATTTGGAATGGCGATTTTAACCCCTTCTTTAATATCATCTAGACTTTTGTATTTTTTGGAGTAAACAGCCATAGGTTCTATGTGTATGGCAGCTACTTTGATAAGTTTGGTGCCTTTGTTTTTATTAAATTCTTCCAAATAAGGAGTATGTTGGAAAAAATTTGCATCGGCTTCTCCGTTATCAACAGCTAGATTAGGCAAAACATAATCCGTAAATTCTTTGATTTCAAGTTTATAGCCTTGTTTTTCTAAATCAGGTTTTACTTGTTCTAGGATTTCAGCATGAGGGACGGGAGTTGCTGCAACTGTGATGGTTTCTAATGCATTTGCATTAAGACTTAATGTTAAAATACTTGCTATAAATAAAGATTTGATTTTCATTTTTTTCCTTTTTAGTCATTTTGTGCTTGCTTTAATCTTAATAAATTCACTCTGACTATCAGGAAGAAGCATATAAAAACTTGTTGATAGTCAGATTAACGCATCTGATACATCATTTTAATTCCTTTAATTTTTTTTAAATTTTACTTAAAAAAACTTATATTTATCTTAAAAGGAGATATAATCTCCTTATTTTTTGAAACCTTTATAAAGCAAACTTCCTAAAAATAAGATAAAAACAATTACTTGCCAAAAGAAATTTTCATCATTGTTTATATTGATAACTATACTAACTCCAAGTAAAATCAATAGAGTGGCAATGATATATGTAGTTTTACTATTTTTAGCCCAAGTATAAAATAAATTACCTAGAATTTGAACTAATTGAACTAATATAAGTAAAATAACTACAGTTTGAATCATAACTTCTTTGTTAAATCTTTCATAACCATAGCGAATAGCTACATCTCCTAATCCTCCACCACCGACAGTTCCAGCAAGAGCAGAAAAACCAATGGTAAAGATCAAAGTTAGGGTAATTCCGCTAATTATAGCAGGAAGGGCTTCACTAAAGATAACCTTGAAGATAATTTGAATATTGCTAGCACCATAACTTTTTGCTGCTTCTATAATTCCTTTGTCTATTTCTTTAAAAGCGCTTTCAAGCATCTTTGCCAAATAAGGAGCTATTCCGATAGCTAAAGGAACTATGGCAGCATTTGTACCTATGCTTGTGCCTACTATGATTTTAGAAAGTGGTAAAAGAACAACTATAAGAATTAAAAATGGAAAGGCGCGTAATATATTGGTAATAAAATCTAAAATACTATAAGCGATTTTATTTTCTTTAATTCCATTTTTATCCCAAATAGCAAGTAAAATTCCAGGAATGATAGCCAATAAAAATCCAAATAGTACAGCCATTAAACTCATATAAATTGTTTCATTAAGTGCAGGTTTTAAAATGTTTTCATAATTTTCATTGAAACTCGTGATAGAACTTAAACTCACTTCTTTAATATCCTGCCAAGAAAATTCATTAAAAAATTGAGAAATTCTACTAAAAAAAGCACTGACAATAGAGATGTTTTCTTCATTCATGATGCCACCTCCCATAATACTCCACTTTTTTCTATGTAATCAAGAACCTTGTCTTTATCCTTTTCATTTATATTTATAACTAAATTTCCCAAGGCTTTTCCATTCAGTTTTTCTATTTTACCCCAAACTATGTTAAAGTCTATATTTAGAGTTCTTGCCATATGAGTGATGACGCTATTTTGGGCAACTTCTTTTGGAAAGTAAAGTTTGATATTAAGTCCGTGCTCAGGCAAGAAGTCGCTTTCTCCTAAAAATTCTTTCATTTTGGCATTAGGCCTTAAAAAAAGCTCATCAATTGCTCCACTTCCTATGATTTGTCCATGTTCAAGTAATAAAGCTTTTTGAGCTATGTCTTTTACCACATCCATTTCGTGAGTTACTAAAACAACAGTAATCCCAAATTCAGCATTGATTTTAGATATAAGCTCTAAAATATTTTTTGTAGTGTTTGGATCAAGAGCCGAAGTAGCTTCGTCACTAAGTAAAATTTTTGGGTTTAAAGCTAAGGCTCTAGCAATAGCAACGCGTTGTTTTTGCCCTCCGCTCAGTTCTCTTGGATAGGATTTGTTTTTATGATCAAGCCCTACGATTTCAAGTAAGGAATTGACTTTTTGGGCAATTTCTTTTTCGCTCATGTATTCTTTATTAAAAAGCTTGGCATGAAATTTACACTGAGTATAGTGTGTTCTTAAAGGCATAGCAACATTTTCAAATACATTTTTGCGCTCCATTAGGGCAAAATTTTGAAAAATCATCCCTATATCTTTTCTAAGCATTCTTAACTCTTTTGATTTTTTTTGACTTAAATCTTTAATTTCTTGATCAAAGACTTTTAAACTTCCTTCTTGATAATTCTCAAGTCCATTAATACATCTTAAAAGAGTGGATTTTCCAGCTCCACTATGACCTACTATGGCGTAAATTTCACCCTTTTTAATCTCCAAAGAAACATCGTTTATCACGAGTTCCTTGCCATAATATTTTTTTAAATTTTTTATTTTTATCAAATTTTTAACCTCTTAGATTTTGAAGTTCAACTGATATTTTTTCAAGTTGAATTTTTAAATTTTCTAGAGCTTCTTTATTTTGCTCCACCACCTCTTTAGGTGCGTTAGCGATGAATTTTTCATTTGAAAGCATGGAGTTAAGCTTGAAACTTTCTTTTTCAAGCTTATTTTTTTGATTTTCAAGTCTTGTTAAAATACCACTTAAATCAACATTTTCAAGCGTAATAAAAATTTCTAAATTCTCGCTAACATCACATATTGCCTTTGGTAATTTTTCTTCACTAAATTCTATTTGCTCGCACTTTGCGAGCATTATGATAAAATTCATATAAGCTTTGATTTCATCTTTGATTTTTTTATCGTTAAATTTGATATAAGCTTTTTCTATTTTAGAATTTCCAAGATCGATTAAACTTTTAGCACGGCGGATACTAACTATGCTTTCTATGAGCAAAGAAAAGATTTTTTCTATATTTTTATCTTGTTCTTTAAATTTTGGATATTTGCTTATCATAATAGAAGGGCTTGTTTTAAGTTCTGTATCGCTTAGTTTGTGGTATAAATACTCGCTGATAAAAGGCATGAAAGGATTTAAAAGTTTTAAAGCTTCTTTGAAAATACTACCAAGTTCTTTAACGCTCGATTTTTCGGCTTTGCTAAGCTCTATACCCCAATCGCAAAAATCATCCCAAAAGAATTTATATAGAGTATTGGCTGCATCATTAAAGCGATAATTGTCTAAATTTTCTCTTACATCCTTAACACAAGTTTGAAATTTGGCATAAATATATTTTGCTAATTCTGAATGAAGTGTGATATTTTCCAAATCTTCAAATTTACTTTCATTTAAAAGCAGATAATTTGTAGCATTATAAATTTTATTTGTAAAATTTCTAACTTGTAAAAGTTTATCATTGCTAAGTTTAATATCGCGTCCTTGTATAGCAAGAAGTGCTAAAGTAAAGCGTAAAATATCAGCACTATATTCTTTAATGCTTTCATTTGGATCGATGACATTTCCAAGGCTTTTACTCATTTTTCTACCTTGCTCATCTTTCACAAGAGCATGTAAATAAATATCCTTAAAAGGAAGTTGATGTAAGACATTGGTGCTTTGAAACATCATTCTAGCCACCCAGAAAAATAAAATATCAAAACCTGTAATGAGTAAAGAATTAGGGTAAAAATCTTTTAAATCCTTTTCAGACCAAATTTTATCTTTACCCCAATTTTCATTTCCCCAGCCTAGAGTACTCATAGCCCAAAGTCCTGAAGAAAACCAAGTATCAAGTACATCTTCATCTTGTTTGAAATTTTGACTTTGACATTTTGGACAAGTTTTAGGCGTATGTTGGCTTGCCCATTCATGAGAGCATTCGCAATAATACACAGGAATTTGATGCCCCCACCAAAGTTGTCTTGAAATACACCAATCTCTTAAATCTTTCATCCAAGCATTAAAGCTATTTATCCAGTGATTTGGGTAAAATTTGCTTTCTCCAAGCGCAACTTTTTCTATACTTTCTTGGGCGATTTCTTTTTTTACAAACCATTGTTTGGAGATATAAGGTTCAACTATATTGTTGCAACGATAACAATATCCTATTTGATTGTTATGCTCTTCTATTTTTTCTATAAAACCAAGACTTTTAAGTTTGGCTACGATTCTTTCTCTTGCTTCTAAGCGTTCTAAACCTTGAAACTCTAAACAATGCTCGTTTAAAATTCCTTTTTCATCAAAAACACTTATAAAATCTAAATTATGTCTAAGTCCTACTTCATAATCGTTCATGTCATGAGCGGGAGTAACTTTTACAACTCCTGTTCCAAAATCTTTTTCTACATGTTTATCGGCTATGATTTTAATGGCTTTTTTGCTTATAGGCAAAATCACTTCTTTGTCCACAAATTTAGTATAGCGTTCATCATCAGGATGCACCATAACTGCAGTATCGCCAAAAAAAGTTTCAGGACGCGTTGTGGCTACTACTAAAAATTCATCGCTATCTTTTAAAAAGTATTTAATATGATAAAGTTTTCCTTTGTTTTCTTTGTATTCAACTTCTATATCACTTAAAGCGCCATCATGGGTACACCAATTTATCATGTAGTTTCCACGTACAATAAGTCTTTTATCATAAAGTTCTACAAAGGCTTTTTTTACGGCATTAACCAAACCTTCATCCATAGTAAAACGCAAGCGACTCCATGCAGGAGTGATGCCTAGTGTTCTCATTTGGTCTAAAATTTTTCCACCGCTTTGCTCTTTCCACTCCCAGACTTTTTCTATAAATTCCTCTCTACCTAGTTCTTCTTTTTTAATGCCTTGAGCAAGGAGTTGTTTTTCTACAACATTTTGAGTGGCAATACCTGCGTGATCAAGCCCTGGTTGATAAAGAACCTTATAGCCATCCATTCTTTTATAACGCGTCATAATATCTTGTAGAGTAAAAGTTAAAGCATGTCCTATGTGTAAAACTCCAGTGACATTAGGAGGAGGCATCATAATGCAGAAATTTTTATCTTTTTCTTGTATGGTTTTATTGCCATCGATTTCAAAATATCCGCGTTCTTCGCAAATTTGATAATACTCTTTTTCTAAATTTTTATCATACATTATTTGCCTTTATTGTTTTAGCTTATTTAATAGAGCTAATTTCTATAATTTCACAAAACGGGAAGAAATATTGTGCTGTATTAAGTCCAGTTTTCAAACTTTTGATATGTTTAGAAAAATCACTTCCTTTGCCATCTTTTTTAATTTGAAGTTTAAGTCTTTCTAAAATTTCTTCACGTGCTACATGTTCATTTAATTCTTTTGGATTGTTTAAATATGGGCTTAATCTATCTAAACTAATATATTTATAAGCTTTTTTCATATCTGAAAAGATAATTTCTTTGTTATAGATAGTTAATTTCATTTCCCCTTTTGGTAGCATTTTAACAAAAATACTTAGATAATAATCTTTTGCATTATCTTGTATAATGCTTAGCATATCTTTTAACAGATTGATTCTGTATTGGCTTAAAAATTTTCCATCTAAAATATAAACTTTCATATTTTCTGTGCTAAGCTCAGGTTCTAAACGACTGTTTTTTCCTATGCTTAGATACTCTCTAGCGGTATTTAGATATTTATTTTTGTTTGATTTGTTTGATTGAAGTTCTTTTTTTATAGCTCTTTCTCTTTCTAAGATCTTTTGTTGTTTGCTGATTTCTTTTTTAAGAGCTTCTATTTTGGCTTGTTTATTTTCTTGTTTTAATTTTTCTTTATCCGTATCTAAAATTTGCTTATTTTCATTTGTATTAATATTATTACTTGTATTGGTGTCATTATTTAAGCTTTGATTGTTTTCGCTTATTGATATATTAAATGTATCGTTATTTAAGCTTTGATTTTCATCTAATAATGGGTTTGTTTCTTGCTTTTGGATGGTATTGTTGTTAGTATTTACATTTGATGAACTATTGTTGGTTTGGATCGAGGGTGAATAGGGATTATCGTAGTTATTGGTATACGATTTTTGTTCGGTGTAAGTGTTGGTATTTAAGGTGTAATTCTTTGGTTTTGAATATTCAAAAAGATAATAATAGGTTCCACCTAATATTACAATAACAGCAATTAATATGCTAACAATAATAGAAAAAATTTTCAAATTCATTTGCTATCCCTTAAAAATAGAAAGTTAAATAATTTTAGCATTGTACTATAATCTAATATAAAGTAATTTTAAATTTTTATATTTTTAAGTAATTTTTTTTTATAATTTTAACTTTTATAAGGAAAATAATGCCACTTTCAAAATTAAATAATGAACAATATCTTGCCGCTACTGCTGATTTTGGACACAATCTTGTTATTGCAAGTGCAGGGACGGGAAAAACTTCTACTATTGTTGCAAGAATTTCTTATCTTTTAAGCAAGGGAGTGGCACCTCAAAAAATCATGCTTTTGACTTTCACAAATAAAGCCAGCAAAGAAATGATAGGGCGTTTAGGGAAATTTTTTGATAAAAATATTACCAGTAAAATACTTGCAGGAACTTTTCATAGTACGGCTTATACCTTACTTAGAAATGCGGATAAAAATATAGCCTTAAAGCAAGCAAGCGAGTTAAAAACTCTACTTAAAAGTGTCTATGAAAAAAGAACTTTTAGGCATTTAAGTGATATAAAACCTTATCAATCAAGTTATTTATACGATCTTTATTCTTTGTTTCAAAACAAAGCACACAATCAAGATTTTTATACTTGGTTTTGTCAAAACTATGAAGATCAAAGTATTTATGCTGAAATTTATGAAGATATTTTAAAAGAATATGATAATGAAAAAAAGCGTTTTAATTATGTGGATTTTAATGACTTGCTTATCAATCTAAAAGATCTTTTAAAAGAAGAAAAATATGAATTTGATGAAATTTTAGTAGATGAATATCAAGACACAAATACTTTGCAAAGTTCTTTAATAGAGGCTTTTCATAGTAAAAGTTTGTTTTGCGTAGGGGATTATGATCAAAGTATTTATGCTTTTAATGGAGCGGATATTAATATCATAGGTGGGTTTAAAGATCGTTTTAAAGATGCAAAAATTTTTTCTTTAAATAAAAACTACCGTTCATCAAGAAGTATTTTAGCTTTGGCTAATAAAGTGATTTTAAATAACGAAAGATTATATCCAAAAGAACTTATTGTTACAAGAAATGATGAGTTTAAAGCCCCATCTTTGCTTACTTTTGAAGAATTATTTGATCAGTATCAAAATATAGCCAAAATGATACTTACAAGCGGAGTAAGTTTGGAAGAAATTGCCGTGATTTTTCGCAACAACTCAAGTGCTGATGGGGTTGAAGTAGCTTTAAGGGAGCAGGGCGTTGCAAGTGTGAGAAAGGGAAGTGGAAGTTTTTTTGAAAGTTTGGAAGTTAAAGCTTTTAGCTCCATGCTTGCGCTTGTGGTAAATCCTAAGGATATCATGGCTTTTATTCATTTGGTTCAATATACCAAAGGTGTGGGTGGAGTTTTAGCAAAAGAAATTTTTGACGCACTTTTAAAATTAGGGCATGGAAATTTAATAAAAGGTTTTTTAGATCCTGATAAAAATGTAAATTTGCAAAATCATCAAAAAAGAAATTATCAACTTGGGCTTTTTGCAGATTTAGAAGAATTAGCTAGCGAAACTCGTTTTAAATTTGAGAGTGAATTTGACGCACATCCTATTTTAAGACTTTCAAAAATCAATGATTTGTGCGCTAGAAATTTGGAAAAAATCTATCTTTTTTTAAAAAAAGCTATGGAAATAAAACATTCTTTGACTTTAGTCAATTTAATTTGCGAAAATTCTTTTTATAGAGAAATTTGCGAAGAACTTGCAACTAAAAGAGCGACGAACAAAGCAGGGCAGGTGGATTTATTAAGAAAGAGTGAAAATTTAGAAAAAATAGAAACAAAATTTAATGTCTTAAAAGAGCTTGCAAAAAATTATAGCGATATTTATAAGTATTATAATTTTTTAACTTTAGGTGCAAGTGAAATGAGTAGTGGCAAAGGAGTTAATTTGCTTAGCGTACATGCAAGTAAGGGCTTGGAATTTGATCTTGTTTTTGTGATTGATCTTGCGCAAGGTCGCTTTCCTAATCAAAAGCTTATGGGAATGGGTGGAAGCTTAGAAGAAGAAAGAAGGCTTTTTTATGTTGCAGTAACTAGGGCAAAAAATATACTTTATTTAAGCTATGCTAAATATGATAAAAATAAAAAAACTTCTTTCGCTCCTTCTCGTTTTCTTATAGAAGCAGGGCTTTGCAAGGGAGAGTTAACTATAGATTGATACAATTTCCTTTATATTATCAAAGAAAGGTTTATTTTATGAAAAAAATATTAATTTTAAGTTTAGCAGCAAGTTTTTTAAATGCTGAAATTTTAGTTTATGGTCCAGGTGGTCCTGCTCCTGTGCTAAAAGAGCTTGCTTTAAAATTTGAAGAAAAAACAAAAGAAAAGGTGATTGTAACCGCAGGTCCAACTCCAGCTTGGGTAGACAAAGCAAAAGAAAATGCAGATTTGATTTTTTCAGGCAATACTTCAATGATGGATGATTTTGCTAAAAAAATTCCAAGTTTAAGTTTGGAAAATTTAAGCGTTTTAAATGTGCGTCCATCAGGTATTATCGTGCGTCCAAATAATCCAAAAAATATTAAAAATTTTGAAGACATTTTAAAAGATGGCATAAATGTTATGGTGGTTGATGGTGCAGGACAAGTTGGACTTTATGAAGATATGGCTTTAAAAAGTGCAAAAAGAGAAAATTTGGTAAAATTACGTAAAAATATAAAAATTTATGCTAAAAATTCCAAAGCTGCTGTAGATGAGTGGAATAACAATCCAAATATTGATGCTTTAATCATTTGGTCTCATTGGGCAAAGGCTTTAGGCGATGATAAAGCTTTATTTATCAAAGATAAAAATGCAGTGATTTATCGTGCAGCTGAAATAGCTCCTACAAAAAAAGGTTTAGAAAATAAAAAAGCTTTAGAATTTGT
Source organism: Campylobacter sp. CFSAN093241 (assembly GCF_012889595.1). Taxonomy (NCBI): domain Bacteria; kingdom Pseudomonadati; phylum Campylobacterota; class Epsilonproteobacteria; order Campylobacterales; family Campylobacteraceae; genus Campylobacter; species Campylobacter sp. CFSAN093241. The sequence continues at coordinate 744,860 of NZ_CP040612.1, forward strand.
AGATTTTATTAAGAGTCAGGAAGCTCAAAAAGTGTGGAAAAAATATACTTGGAAAGAAGTAAAATAATTTTGAGTGAAATTAAAAAATAATTAATATTTATAGGATATAATTACTCCTAAAACATTAATTGCAATAATGTTTAAAATATCAAAAAAGGAAATTAAATGAGTATAGTAAATTTTAAAGGAAATCCTGTAAAACTTAAAGGAAATTCAGTAGAAGTTGGAGCAGATGCTCCTAAGATAAATCTTAAAGCTAAAGATTTAAGCGTGATTGAAATCGGTGCAGCGGGTAAAACTCAAATCATTTTAAGTGTTCCAAGTTTAGATACACCAGTTTGTGCTACAGAGGCTAGAGAATTTAATAAAAAAGTAGCCAGTTACAATGGTGCTGAAGTGATTGTAGTAAGTATGGACTTACCTTTTGCTATGGGAAGATTTTGCAGTACAGAAGGTATTGAAAATTTAAGTGTTGCAAGTGATTTTGTGGCAAAAGAATTTGGTGAAAAATATGGTGTTTTGATAAATGAAGGTGCTTTAGAAGGGCTTTTAGCTCGTGCCGTATTTGTGATTAAAGAGGGTAAAGTGGCATATAAAGAACTTGTAAATGAAATCACAGAAATGCCAGATATTGCAAAACTTGATGCATTTTTTGGTGGTTCTAGCTGCTGCGGTGGTTGTGGTTGCCATTAATTTTGATTAAGCCCATTCTTAGGGCTTAATTTTTATATCTTCATTTTTTTATTATTTTAAGTTGATTATATTTTAATTGTTAAGTTGATTATTTTTAATATTTATTTTGTGTAAGAATAATATAAAAAGGACAATAAAACTCCTATAAAATAGAGCTTTAAAATTATTATTTTTATTAAAATTTCAAGAGATTTTTATACTCCATTTTTTATAATAAGATGATTTTTTTATTTTGGAGGAATAAGGATGAATAGAAGGGATTTTATTAAAAATACCGCTATTGCAAGTGCTGCTAGTGTTGCAGGACTTAGTGTTCCAAGCTCTATGCTTGGTGCACAAGAAGAAGATTGGAAATGGGATAAGGCTGTTTGTAGATTTTGTGGAACTGGCTGTGGAATTATGATAGCCAGAAAAGATGGCAAAATCGTAGCAACAAAAGGTGATCCTGCAGCACCCGTAAATCGCGGACTTAATTGTATCAAAGGTTATTTTAATGCTAAGATCATGTATGGTGAAGATCGTCTTGTTATGCCTTTGCTTCGCATGAATGAAAAAGGCGAATTTGATAAAAAAGGCAAATTTCAACAAGTTTCTTGGCAAAGAGCCTTTGATGAAATGGAAAAACAATTTAAAAAAGCCTACAATGAACTCGGCGTTACAGGTATAGGGATTTTTGGTAGTGGGCAATACACTATCCAAGAAGGTTATGCTGCTTTAAAGCTTGCAAAAGCGGGTTTTAGAACAAATAATATCGATCCAAATGCAAGACATTGTATGGCCTCTGCAGTGGTTGGTTTTATGCAAACTTTTGGTGTAGATGAGCCATCAGGCTGTTATGATGATATAGAGCTTACAGATACTATTATCACTTGGGGAGCTAATATGGCTGAAATGCACCCAATCCTTTGGTCAAGAGTAAGTGATAGAAAACTAAGCAATCTTGATAAGGTTAAAGTTGTTAATCTAAGCACTTTTTCTAACCGTACTTCAAATATTGCTGATATTGAAATTATTTTTAAACCAAATACAGATTTGGCTATTTGGAACTACATAGCAAGAGAGATTGTTTATAATCATCCAGAGGCTATGGATATGAAATTTATCAAAGATCACTGCGTATTTGCAACTGGTTATGCTGATATTGGTTATGGTATGAGAAATAATCCAAATCATCCAAAATTTAAAGAAAGTGAAAAAGATACGGTTGAAAAAGAAAATGTAATCACTTTAGATGATGAAGAGGCTACTTCTTTATCTTATCTTGGCGTTAAAGCGGGTGATAAATTTGAAATGAAACATCAAGGTGTGGCTGATAAAAACTGGGAAATTTCTTTTGACGAATTTAAAAAAGGTTTAGCCCCTTATACTTTAGAATACACTGCAAGAGTAGCCAAAGGTGATGATAATGAGTCTTTGGAAGATTTTAAGAAAAAACTTCAAGAATTAGCTAATCTTTACATAGAGAAAAATCGCAAAGTCGTAAGTTTTTGGACTATGGGCTTTAATCAACACACAAGAGGTTCTTGGGTAAATGAACAAGCTTATATGGTACATTTTTTGCTAGGAAAGCAAGCTAAACCAGGTAGTGGAGCCTTTTCTTTAACAGGACAGCCAAGTGCCTGTGGAACAGCTAGGGAAGTAGGAACTTTCTCACATCGTTTGCCTGCAGATATGGTTGTAGCCAATCCAAAACACAGAGAAATTTCTGAAAAAATTTGGAAAGTTCCTGCAAAGACTATCAACCCAAAACCAGGTTCTCCTTATCTTAATATCATGAGAGATTTAGAAGATGGAAAAATTAAATTTGCATGGGTGCAAGTGAATAATCCATGGCAAAACACTGCAAATGCAAATCACTGGATTGCAGCAGCAAGAGAAATGGATAATTTTATTGTTGTAAGTGATTGTTATCCTGGAATTTCAGCAAAAGTAGCTGATCTTATTTTACCAAGCGCTATGATTTATGAAAAATGGGGTGCTTATGGTAATGCTGAAAGAAGAACTCAACATTGGAAACAACAAGTCTTACCTGTAGGTGCTGCCATGAGTGATACTTGGCAAATTTTAGAATTTGCAAAACGCTTTAAGCTTAAAGAAGTTTGGAAAGAGCAAAAAGTGGATAATAAGCTTACCTTGCCAAGCGTTTTAGAAGAGGCAAAAGCTATGGGTTATAGCGAAGATGATACACTTTTTGATGTGCTATTTGCCAATAAAGAAGCAAAAAGCTTTAATCCAAACGATGCCATCGCAAAAGGCTTTGATAATACCGATGTTAAAGGTGATGAGAGAAAAATTCAAGGCAGTGATGGAAAAGAATTTACAGGCTATGGCTTTTTCGTTCAAAAATACCTTTGGGAAGAATATCGTAAATTTGGCTTAGGACACGGACATGATTTAGCGGATTTTGATACCTATCATAAAGTAAGGGGTTTAAGATGGCCTGTGGTTAATGGCAAGGAAACACAGTGGAGATTTAATACTAAATTTGATTATTATGCTAAAAAAGCGGCTCCAAATTCAGATTTTGCTTTTTATGGTGATTTTAACAAAATGCTTACAAATGGGGATTTAATAGCTCCTAAAGATGAAAAAGAGCACAGTATTAAAAATAAGGCTAAAATTTTCTTTAGGCCATTTATGAAAGCACCTGAAAGACCAAGTAAAGAGTATCCGTTCTGGCTTGCAACAGGAAGGGTTTTAGAGCATTGGCATAGTGGAACTATGACTATGCGTGTGCCTGAGCTTTACCGTGCTGTGCCTGAAGCACTTTGCTATATGAGTGAGAAAGATGGAGAGAAATTAGGCTTAAATCAAGGTGATTTGGTTTGGGTGGAATCTCGTCGTGGTAAAGTAAAAGCAAGAGTAGATATGCGTGGAAGAAACAAACCGCCTGTAGGACTTGTGTATGTGCCGTGGTTTGATGAGAATGTATATATCAATAAAGTTACTTTGGATGCGACTTGTCCGCTTTCAAAACAAACTGACTTTAAAAAATGTGCTGTAAAAATTTATAAAGCTTAATTTAGGGTTTTGATTAAATGAAAGGTAGAAGAGAATTTTTCGTTAGTGCCTTTAAGGCTGCATGTTTATGTACAGGAGGTGGATTTTTGGCTAATTTGGCTTTAAAAGCTGATGATAATTATGCCTTGCGTCCTCCTGGGGCTGAAAATGAAGCTAGATTTTTAAGTAAATGTATTCGTTGTGGGCTTTGTGTAAAAGCCTGTCCTTATGATACTTTAAAGCTTGCTAGCTTGTTAGATAGTCCAAAAAATGGTACGCCTTTTTTTAAGGCAAGAGAAATTCCTTGTTATCTTTGCAAGGATATTCCTTGCATTAGAGAATGTCCAACTGATGCTTTAGATAAAAAGCATTTAGAGCAGGGTATAGAATCTTTGAAAATGGGTATTGCTATTGTTGATAGTGCTTCTTGTGTGGCACACTGGGGAATTCAATGTGATGCTTGTTATAGAGCTTGTCCTTTGATAGATAGGGCTTTAAAACTTGAGCTTAAACGCAATGAACGCACCGCCAAACATGCTTTTTTACTACCTAGTGTGGATCATGAAGTGTGTGTAGGTTGTGGGCTTTGTGAACTGGCTTGTATTACTGAAAAACCGGCCATTCGTGTTTTGCCAAGGGAGTATGTATTGGGAAAAGCAGGATCTCATTATGTAAAAGGCTGGGATGAAAAAGATGAAGGTCGTATAAAAAATGCAGATACTTCAAAACATTTTAATGTTAAAAAAGCAACCAATTATTTAAATGATGGAGAACTGTGATGAAGTATTTAATTGCTAGACGCATCGTTCAGCTTGGAATTTTAGCGCTTTTTAGTTTTAAAGCTACAGATTTTATCTTGCAGGGAAATTTAAGTTCTTCTAGACTTTTTAATACCATACCTTTAAGTGATCCTTTTGCAGTTTTGCAAATCATTCTAGCAAGCTGGAGTATAGATTTAATGGCTTTAATAGGAGCTTTGATTATATTTTTTATCTATGGTTTGCTTTTAGGAAGGGTTTTTTGCTCTTGGGTTTGTCCTGTTAATTTAATCACAGATTTTGCTGCTTTTGTGCGAAATAAATTAACCCTTAATAATAAATTTTTAATTTTGCCTAAAAATTTACGCTATTTTGTATTGGTCTTGGTTTTAGTCCTTTCTTTTGTATTTTCATTGCCTGTGTTTGAAAGTTTTTCTTATATAGGAATGATACATAGAGGGATTATTTTTGCTACAAGTTCTTGGATTTTTGTAGCCTTTATACTTTTTTGTATCGATACTTTTTTAAGTCCTAGGGCAATTTGTTCACATTTTTGTCCACTAGGAGCTTTTTATGCTTTTATTTCTCGTTTTGCTTTGCTTAAAATAAAGCATGATAGTGATAAATGCACTAAATGTTATGAATGTATCCGTATTTGTCCTGAAAAACAGGTTTTGTGGATGGTTGGAAAAGAAAGTACTAGCGTGAAATCAGGAGAGTGTATAAGGTGTGCAAGATGTATAGAAGTTTGTAATGATGATGCTTTGAATTTTAATATTTTTGATTTAAGGAATAAATGATGAAGAAGAAATTGGTTTTATTAGGAAGTGCTGCAGTGGTATTTTTTGCCGCTTGTGCAATGAATAGTGGGGTAAGTTCAGAACAAATTGGACTTAGAAAAGCAAGTTTAGAAAATGAAAATAAAGTAAATTTAGTGGAGGCAAATTTCACAACTTTACAGCCTGGGGAATCTACTCGTTTTGAGCGTTCTTATGAAAATGCACCACCATTAATTCCGCATGCTATTGAAGATTTGTTACCTATAACTAAAGATAACAATATGTGCTTAAGCTGCCATGATAAGGCTATAGCAGCAGATGCTGGTGCAACTCCACTTCCTGCTAGTCATTATTATGATTTTAGACACAATAAAACCACAGGAGATATGATTAGCGATAGTCGTTTTAATTGCACTCAGTGCCATGTTCCACAAAGTGATGCAAAACCTTTAGTGGGAAATAGCTTTAAACCTGAATTTAAAAATGAACAATTAAAAAGTCGTTCAAATTTAATTGATGTGATTAATGAGGGTGTAAAGTAAATAAATGAAAAAATTTCTTTTTATTTTGAGTCTTTTTTGTGTTTTGTCTTATGCTTATGAGCTGAAATTAAATGCCAATATAACAGCTTTAAAGCTTGATAAGCAAAACTTATATATAGGCACTGATAAAGGTGAAATTTTGCAATATAACATTAAAGATAAAAGTTTAAAAGAACTTTTATCTTTGCCAAAGATTAAAAATTATTATGGTGATGATTTTGCTAAAATTTACAACATTGATATTTTTAAACATACACTTTTAATACTTAGCGAGGGTGATTTTGGTGCTAAAAATTTAAGTTTTTATAAGGAAAATTTACAAATCAAAAAGCTCGAAGAAAATAGCATAATAAAAGCATTTTTTATCAATGAAAATACTTATCTTTTGATTTCTATTGGTTCTGAAATAGAATTGATTGATAAAAGTTTAAAAAATATAAAAAAATTTAATTTTTCCCATTCTAGTCTTAATGATGCAGTTTTAAATGAAGATAAGAGTAGACTAATTGCAGGTTTTGAGAGTGGCGAAGTAGAACTTTTTGATTTGAAAAATTGGAAGATGTTGAAAAACTATGATAAAATGCATAAAGATAATATCTATCAAGTAGATTTTAAAAATAATGTTATTTTAAGTTGTGGAACGGATAGGCGTATAGGAGTTGTAAAAAATGAAGAACAAAATTTTTTACAAAAAGATTTTTTGATATATACTTGTGCTTTAAGTCCTAGTGGAGAATTCGCTGTTTATAGCGATAATGAAGCTGGAGTTAGTGAAGTTTTTAGCACAAGTGATTTTAAGCCTGTTAAAACTTTTAATAATGAAAATTTGATGAGTGAGTTTATTATTTTTTTAAACAATAAAGATTTTATCGTTTCAGGCTTTGGTGATAGTATAATGTTTAGGAGTATTGATGAATAATCTTTCTAGTGTTTTGATTTTAGCAAAAGAAGAATATATAAATGATTTAAAAAAGGCTATATCTGAAATTCCTTTTTGTTCTGTAGAACTTTGTGAAAATGAAAAGATTATAGTTGTGATTGAAAGTGAAAATTTAGAAGATGAGTTAAACTCTTATAAAATGCTTGAGAAATTGCCAAATATTATCAGTATTAATATGGTTTTTTCTTATCAAGATTTAAATGATGATATCCAAAAAGCAATCAATAGTGGCGCAATAGAAACGATAGAAAAAAATGAAAATGCTGAGAATGTTCGCTACTATGGTAGTGTGTTTAATCAATTTTCTTAAAGTGTAAAGTATATGGTATTTTTAATCCCATTGCTTATTATAATTGGTGTTATTTTTGGAATTGATTATGTGTATTTTAAAAATCAAGATTTAAAAGTGCAAGTTAAAAAAGAACAAAAAGAATTAAATTCTAGCTTAGAGAAAGAAAAAAAAGAATATATAGAAAAATTGTTTAAAACAAAATAGGCATTAAAAATCATATTATTTTCTTAAAGATAAATTAAAAAGCTTTTTGCTAGAATTAAAGAAAAATTTTAGGAAACAGTGATGAAAAATACAGTCACTGAAGCTTCTATCTATGAGGCTCAAGGGTTAAAAGACGAAGCTTTAGAAATTTATAAAAATATCTTAAAAGAAGATCCGAATAACCAAAACGCTATCGATGCGGTTCGTCGTCTTAGTGGTTTTAGATCCAAGCATAAAGACTTAAACACTCAAATGTTGGATTTTTTTATTAATATGAAAAGCGATGAAGAAATTAATGAATTTAAAAGGTGGTTGATAAAAATATGAATTTGGAAGATTTAGCTAAAAAAACCATTAGCGAAGTTAGCTCTATCATGGAAGAGCAAAGAAGACAAAATGAAATTTTAAAAGAACAAGAATTAAATAGAAAAACTGAAATAAAAGATGAATTACCACCTATGGAGTTTGTATGCGAAGAGCTTGATACTCCGCAAGACTTAGAAGATAAAATTTCTATGGCAAAATTTGAAGAAGAGCAAAAAATACAAAATAATATTGAAATTTCTACTCAGGAAAATAAAGAGTTTAAAAAAGAAGAGCCTTTTTTACAAAATGAAATTTTAAATCCTAGTGTTATGACAGAGGTTCAAACGCTTAATGAGGATATTTTTTTAAAACATCTTAGAGAGAGAATTTTAGTTCTTTTTGAAGGTTTAAATAGCATAAAAAAAGATGATCTTGAAAATAGGTTAAACTTGACCATAAATTTTTTAGAGTTTTTGCTTGCAAATATCGAAGATAAGCTTAAAAAATAATCCCGATTTACAGTTTATCGCTGAGTTTTTAAAGCCTTATACCAAACGAGCGTATTTGGTTGGAGGTAGCGTTAGGGATTTGTTTTTAGGTTTAAAAATTTGCGACTATGATATAGAGCTTTATGATATAAAACCTAAAGATTTTGAAAAGATTATGCAAAAATTGGGCGCACAAGGCTTTGGAAAAAGTTTTTTTGTATATAAGTTTAAAAATTATGATTTAGCTCTTGCTAGAACCGAAAATAAAATAAGCTATGGACATAAAGGTTTTGAAGTTCAAATTTGCAATGATGAAAAACTTGGCGCCAAAAGACGCGATTTTACCATAAATTCTATGATGATTAATCTTTTTAACGATGAGTTTTTAGATTTTTATGGAGGATTAAAAGATCTAGGAGTAGGCTTTTTAAGGCATATTGATAAACAAAGCTTTCAAGAGGATAGTTTAAGGGTATTAAGAGCAGTAGTATTTGCCTCAAGGTTTAACTTTAAGATAACTAGTGAAAGCTTGAAATTGATGCAAAGTATGGATATAACTGATCTTAGCAAAGATAGGATCAATGCGGAGCTTTGTAAATTCTTTAAAAGTCCTAGACTTGATGTTGGCTATAGATATTTACAAGAACTTGGCTTAGAGAAACAGGTTTTCGGCTTTGAGAGTGTTTTTAAGAGTTCGGAATTTCAAAATTTACTCAGACAAAGTAGAGAATTTGTAAAAAGCGATGCTTTATTCTTGTATTTGTATTTGAATTTTTTTAATTTAGAAAAAGATATATTTTTTAAAAGAACTAAACTTAAAAAAGAATACCTAAAATACGCAAATCAAGCTTTTTATCTTGATGATATAAGTGATTTTGAACTAGCAAAAATTGCTTTTGAAATGCCTTTGAAGGAATGGCTTGGACTTTGGAGTAAAAAGCGTATTGAGCAAGCTAAAAGATTAGGGCTTTATGAGAATAAGTTTGAAAGTAAAATTTTAGCAAAAGATTTCATAAATGCTGGATTTTGTGGTAAAATTCTTGGTTTAAAGCTTCAAGAAGCAAGAGAGAATGAATTAAAAGAATATATAAAAGGTTTAGCTAAATGATTTCTGTATTAAAAATTTGCACCAAAGATCAAAAAGGTTTAATTTATAGAATTTCTGATGTTATTTTTAAATATCATATCAATATAGTAAAAAACGATGAATTTGTAGGTGAAGGAATGTTTTTTTTTCGTGCTCTTTTAGAAGGTGAGTTTGATAAAGAAGCTTTTATAGGAACGCTTGAGGCTATGCTTGGACAAGAAGCCTTGATAGAGCTTTGCGAGAAGAGAAAAAAAGATATTGTTGTTTTTGCTACTAAAGAAAGTCATTGTTTGGGAGATTTGCTAATAAAGCATTATAGTAACGAACTTGAAGCAAATATCAAAGCTGTGATTTCAAATCACAACTCTTTAAAGGATTTAGTTGAGAAATTTGAAATTCCTTATCATTTTATCAGCGCTGAAAATTTAGATCGTAAAGAGCAAGAAAATCAGATTTTAAAATGTCTTGAACAATATAAATTTGATTATTTGGTTTTGGCAAAATATATGAGAATTTTATCTCCTGATTTTGTTAGGCATTTTGAAGGCAAGATTATAAATATTCACCATTCTTTCTTACCTGCATTTATAGGAGCAAATCCTTATAAACAAGCCTTTGAAAGAGGGGTTAAAATAATTGGAGCTACGGCACATTTTGTAAATAATAATCTTGATGAAGGTCCTATTATCACTCAAGCTGTTTCGCCTGTAAACCATGAATTTACTTGGCAAGATATGCAACAAGCAGGTAGAAATATAGAAAAAGATGTTCTTTCAAAAGCACTTGATTTGGCTTTTGAAGATAGAATTTTTATACATAATAATAAAACTATAATATTTTAATGCGATAATTTTACTATAGTTTTATTTAAAGCATTAAAAAAATAATCAATATCCTCTTTTTCATGCGTATAATGCAAGCTTATTCTTAACCAACCTGGTTTTGTTTTAAGTTTTTGATTATCTTTTAAGCCTAGCAAATCATGACCATAAGGCCCAGCACAAGCACATCCAGCGCGTGTTTCTATGTGGTATTTTTTACTAAGTTCGTAAGCGATATCAAAAGGAGAAATTCCTTTGATATTGAAAGCAAAAATAGGCAATCGGGTTTTTAAATTCTTTGCGTATAAAATTAAATTAGGTATAGTTTTTAGTTTTTCAAAAAAATAATCTTTTAAAATTTCTTCTTTTTTTTCTATATTTTTAACCCCTATAGAATCTTTGATTTTAAAAGCTAAGCTAGCGCGAATGAGTTGTAAAATTCCAGGTGTTCCTCCTTCTTCTAAAGCTTCTTCATTGCAAAGGTAGCATTGTGAAGTGCGAGAAACATAGCCCACAGTTCCACCTGCGGCAAAGCTAGGTTTGTTTCCACAAAGATCTTTTTTGATGGCTAAAAGTCCAGAACCGCCAATACCACCGATTAATTTATGAGAACTTATAAACAACGCATCATAGTATTGACAAGATATGTTTTTATAGGGAATGAAACTAGATGCATCAAAAGCAACTATCCCTTTAAATTTACGAACCATTTCAGAAATGCGTTTGTAATCACTTAATATCCCAGTAACATTTGAAGCTAAAGAAAAGCTAGCGATTATTTTTCTTTTTTTGTTTTTTTGTAAAGTTTTTTCTAGAAAATCAAAATCAATTTCTCCATTTTTATCCAAGGGAATTCTAATACATTCGCACAAGCCTTCTCGAAATGAAAGTTCATTAGAATGATGCTCATAAGGCCCTACGATAACTAAAGGTAAGGTATTTTTATCAATTTGCGTAAAATATCTTTCTTTTACAAGAGGGGGAATGTAAATGCCGATCAATTCTTGAAATTTTTTAATAGCACTGCTTGATCCTGTTCCGCAAGCTATAAGGGCAAAATTTTCATCTAATGATAAACTTTTTTTTATATCTTTTCTTGCTTGTTCGTAAGTTTGTTGAGTTTTAAAAGAATTCAAAGAGCTATCAGAATGTGTGTTTGCATAGGTTGGGAGAATTTTTAAAATTTCTTTTTCTACACATTTTAGAGCTAAAGCACTTGCTGTGAAGTCAAAATGCAAAATACCTTTTTTTAAGATCAATTCTTTTTTTAAATCTGAAATTTGCAAATACAATCCTTATAAAAATTTGCTAAAATTATACTATAAAAATGCTTTATAAAAGGAAAAATATAAAATTTAAGAACTTTGTAGATTTGCATAAGAATTTGTCTTTAAGTAAGCTTTTTGATTTTTATAGTGTGTTTGAAGGTTTTGAAAAATTAAACATTTTAAATTTTGAAGACGATGTATTTACAAATATAGAGCGAATTTTGCTTGATGATTATCTAAAAATTAAAAGTTATTTCGCCTTGGATGAAACAAGTTCTTACGCTCTTACTTTACTAGCTAAAAACAATCGCAAGCGTTTTTCTATCAATAGAAAAATTCAGCATTTTAAAGCTTTATCTACACTTAAATATCTTTTAGAAACAGGTATAATAAAACTTGAGTATAGTAAGGAAGCTAAAAAAATAAAAGATAAAAGACAAAAAATCAAAAAAGAACTAAGATCTTATGTTGTCCAAGATAAGATTATATTTAGCAACCATTTTACTCGTTTCTTTTTTTATTTTTTAAAGCCCAATGAAAAGCTTATTTTGCAAAATCGTTATAAAGAAGTTTTAGAATGTATTAAGGAAAAATTTGAACTTTATCAAAGTTTTTGTTTTGAACAGCTTTCTAGAGAATTACTTGAGAAAAAATTCAATATCAATGGAGTGCAAAGTTACTGGGATAAGAATTTAGAACTTGATCTTTATTATCAAGATGAAAATTTGTGTTTTGTCGGAGAAGTTAAATTTAAAAATAAAAAAATTTGTAAAAATATTTTAAATCTTTTAAAATCAAAAGCAAAGTCTTTAAATTTGGCTCCAAATTATTACATTATAATCTCAAAAAATGGTTTTAGCAAGGAAATTGATAAAATATGTGAACAGAATTTGCTTTTACTTGATTTGAATGATTTTAAGATTTTATTAGAGGAATGATAAATGAATGAAAGTATTTTAAAAAGTTTAGACTCAAATGAAAAAGAAACCCTACAAAAAGGCTTAGAAAGTCTTATAGAACAAACTTATGTAATAGAAAATGAATACAAAACTTTAAATGAAAACTATAACTCCTTACGCGCAATGGTTGATGAGATTATAGAGGTGTTGCCTAGTGCGCTTTGGATTTTAGATAAAGAAAAAAATATTATTTTACAAAATCAAGAAGCCTTGAAAAATCCAAAATTACTTAGTATCATTAGTCTTGATAAAATTCGTGATGAGCTTGAATTTGAAGGTAGGTTTTATGCGGTAAAAATCATAGCGCATAATGAAAAAACTATAGTTTCAGCTACAGATATTAGCGATGAAAAACGCAATGAAAGGCTTGCAAGCATGGGTAGTGTAGCGGCTCATTTGGCACATGAGATAAGAAATCCTATTGGATCTATATCTTTACTTGCTTCAACCCTTTTTGCTCGTAGTGAGCTTAAAAATAAGCATATAGTTCTTGAAATCCAAAAGGCTATTGCTAGAGTGGAGCGTATCGTAAATTCAACTCTACTTTTTACTAAGGGTGTACACATCAATGCTTTAAATTTTAATCTTTTAGAGTTAAAAGAAGAGTGTGAAAGTGCCATTAACTCTTATAATTTCACTTCTCAAATAGACTTTGAAATATCTTTTTTGGATAAGCAGATTTGTGCTGATAAAGCTCTTCTTGGTTTGGTTTTGCAAAATTTGATTTATAATGCTATTGATGCGATAGAAGAAAGCGAATGTGAAAAGCCTATGATTAAAATTTTAGCAAGTTATGATAATGAAAAAATATGCATCAGAGTGTATGATAATGGTTGTGAAATAAAAGATGAGAAATTGGTTTTTGAAGCTTTTAAAACAACAAAACTTAAAGGCAATGGACTTGGCTTGTCTCTTTCTAAAGAAATCATAAACGCTCATAAGGGAGAGTTAAGTTTTCAAAGTGATCCTAAGAATTTTTATTTTACCTTACCTTTGGTGTGATAAATATTTTCTTTTCACCCCAAAACGGAACAAATTTTGCTTATATTATTTTAATATATTTAGGTTGAAGGCAGAAAAATCTAAATCAAGGAATTAATATGAGTATCTTTAGTATCAATGATAACTCAAACTATGCAAAGTAAAGAGAGTAAAGAAAGTAAAGAAAATTCTAAAATAAGTTTTGCTAATTCTTTTTTAAAACAAAATGCTAGTAAATTAAATGAAATTCAAAATGCAAATTCACAAACTCTAGCAAGAAGTGAAGTATTAAATTCTACTAATACAACAAATACTAGCAATAATACTAATTTTAGTATAAGTAGTAAGACAAGTTCTCCTAATTATGATATATCAAGTGAATTTAAAAACTCTATTTATACTCTAAAATATAAACAAGCAGATATAAGCACTTCTATCAATACAGCCTATGGTTATAGTGTAGATAAAGATGGTTATATGGGAAGTGATTTTAACAAAGCTGCAGGACTTCCTGAAGATTTTAAGATACATAAATCTACTTTAGATGAGATTAAAAAAGCTGCCGAAAATGATCCTGTTGTTTCAAGTACAAAAGAATACTTTAGGCGTAAGCGAGTATTATACTAATATAGATATGGCTGAAACCATAAAACAATATTATAATCAATTTAATCAAATTGTTAATTATGCTTTTAATGATACCAATAAAACAAGTTTCACTGAAGCAGATATAAATTCTATGCCTAAGGGAATTAGTGAATTATCATCTGATAAAACTATAGGTATTATGCCGAAAAATTATGACAAGCTAACAATAACAAACTATTATAATACACAAGAGCAATATAATGAAGCAGAACAATTAGGAATGTTTGGACATATTAATATAGGCTTACAACCATTAAATTTCACTCCGCAAAGTATGCAAACTCAAAATTTAGATAAAGATACTGCAATAGATACTTTTAATCCTGATATGTCAGTTTATCCACAAAATGAAGATGGAAGTTATTCTAAAGAAGCTTTGTTTATGAGTTTTTTAAAATCAACGGGTGTATCGCCAAGAGAAGGTAGTGCAACATTAAATCCTATAGCTAAGTCTTATGCTGAAGCTATGGCTAAAGAAAGCTTTGATGGCTCTTTAGCTTCTTTAGACGACATTATGACAGGAAAAGTTGATTTTGCAAGTTTATTAAAAGGTTATGCACAAGATGGCTGGCTTGATGCAGGTATATATGCAATGGAAAAAGGAGTTAAATGGCAAAATGTATACGTAGGCAGTGGAATCTCTTTTGATAGAGAATTTCATCAAGCAAAAGCTAATGGTTGGAAAGCAAGTAATGAAAGTATAAATTCTTTTGTAAATAATATAATGGATAGACTTAATAATCTTATAGGACAAACTAGGGTTTAGGAAGTATTTGCACGAAGTCAAATTAAAAATGATGACATTTGCAAATACTTATGCAAATCACATAAAGCTAGGTGCATCGTTTGAAAAGAGTATCAAATCTCCGTGTTTTGTTTCTTTAGCTAGAGTTTGAACTAGTTGACTCTTTTCTTTAAGTATAATGGTTTTTATTTTTAACTCTTTTTTGAAAATTTCAGCATTGATTTGTGCACTAATGATAGCAAGATCAAAACACTCATTGATGATTTTGGCAAGTTTTATATTTTCTTCTTCGCTTACTTCTACTATACCAGGACTTACTAAAACTTTGCGTCCTTTATAGCTTTTACAAAGTTTATAGCTTGTGCTCATACCTTTAAAATTTCCATTAAAACCATCATCTATGATAAATTTAGGCTCTCTTGAAAGCACTTGCAAGCGATGTTCTACGGAATTTATATTTAAAACTTGCTTTTGAATTTTTTCTAGTTTTATGCCAAGATAATGAGCACAAAGTATACAAACACAAAGATTTTGCGCATTAAAATCCCCTAAAATTTGACTTTTAAAATCATAGGATTTATTTTCTATATCGACTTTAAATTCTAAACCTTCAAGACTTGAATGAATAAGACTTAATTTATCATCATAAAGGCTGATGAGTTTATCTTCTTCTTTTTGGGTGCTAGAGTGTAAAAAAGCCTTTTCTAGTCTTTCGGAATTTAAGGCTTCAAGTTTGGTTGAGCGGATATTTTCAACACTTTTAAAATACTCTAAATGTGCATTGCCTATCTCTCCTACTATGCTGATTTGAGGTTGTAAAAAATGCGTGATTTCATCGATATCGCCTTTAAGTCTAGCGCCTGCTTCAGCTATGTAAATTTGAGTATCTTGACTTAAATTAGCATTGATATCAGCAACTATACCTAGTAAGGTATTGACAGAGCGTGGTGTTTTGTAGCTTTTAAAGTCATCTTTTAAAAGTTCGTATAAAAAATTTTTAATACTTGTTTTTCCAAAACTTGCGGTAATGAGTATGATTTTTAAATTTTCATTGGCTCTTAGTTTGGCTTTGGCTTGTTTTTTATAATATAAATTTGTAAAAAACTCATAAATTTTAAGACTCAATAAAGCAAAAGGAAGACTAAAAAGATTAAAAAGAAAAGAAAAACGCAAAGCAAGGATGGTAAAAATAGTATTATAAACAAAAACAAAAACAAAAAACCATTTAACCTTACTTGTAAAAACAAGCTTTTTATCTATGCCTTTATTCCAAAAATACAAAATCGGAGTATGGATCAATGCAAAATATACCAAAGAGTATAAAGGAAAAGCTAAGAATAAAAAATAAGGAATAAATAAAAAATACAAATGCCACAAAGGTTTATGATAATGAAAAAACACGCGTTTAAATTTATAAGAATACCATTGTAAAGCACTCATAAGATAAAAAGCTATACAAAAATTAAAAAATAAAGAATTGATAAAATAAAGAGTATTGATAAGCATTTAAATTTCCTTGATTTTTTGAGCTATGAAAGCAGAGTGTTTTAAAAAGAAAAAATGATCCCCCTCTAAAGGATAAAAAGTACTATTTTTTAAAAATTGATGCATTTTTTCACCACAATACAAAGGCGTAGCTTCATCGCTTTTTCCCCAAAAAATCAAGCTTTTAGCCTTTTGCTTGGCAAAAATTTCACTAAAATCCTCATCAACAACCTTTTTAAAGGTTTCATACATTATAGGACTAAGATTTGCTCCATCTTTACTAGCAAAATAGCGATAAAATTTTCCCAAACCAAAGAGTTTTAAAATTTTAAAAATACGGATTTTAAAACGCACTTTTAGGGATTTTTTAGCCAAAATTCCTGCACTTGAAAGTAGGATTAGGGTGTCTTTTTCTTTTGCGAGTAGGGTACTTACTTTTCCACCAAAAGAATGCCCCATGAAAAAACAGACATTGAGTTTTTTTTGTTTTAAAAAAAGTTCTGTGATATTGGCATAATCTTGAGTGTTTAAAATTTCTTCCACGCTTGAATTTCCAAAACCTGCTAAATCCATATAAATTTGACAAAAATCTTTCAAAAAAGGACAAAAACTTTGTTTCATAAGTTTTTTATCAGCTCCCCAGCCGTGTAAGATAAGTATTTGCGGTAAGGAAAGATCACCTAAAATTTCATAAGAAATTTGATAAGTTTTGTTTTTATAAGAAAGTTGAGTTTGAGCCATTTTAAGCCTTTTGATTTTTGTAGATATTTTCTAAAAGTTGCATGGCATTTTGTAAGCGTTCAAATTCTTTCATACTAAGCATTACAGCTTCAAATTTGTTATTTTTTAAAATAACTATTTTTCCATTTTCGCTTTTTTTGAGTTTTTCCATAATGGGGCTAAAATTTCTTACCACTTCGGTGGCAGTGTAAATTTCATCTTGTTTAAAAGAGAGCATTTTTCTTCCTAAAATACGCTAAATTTTATGTATAATTTAGCGCATTTTGACTTAAAAGCTTATAATTTTCCTTTTTGTCCGTTAATGGAGTGAAGGAAGTTGTAATTGATTTTTATCATTTTTTCAAGTGAAATTTGATCAGCTAAAGCGTTTAAAGTGGTATTAAAATCTTTAAAAAGATAATTAGCCAAAGAACCAGGGTTTGGGTTGATTTCATTTAAATATATTTCATTATCCAGTATAAAAAAATCACAGCGTATTAAAGCACCTTTAAACAAAGGATTGTAGATCTTTTTAAAGCTATCTTTGAGTTTTTCTTTTAATTCTTCGCTTAAATCTGCTTCTATAAGTTCATTGTGTCCTGAAAAGCTAAGATATTTTTGTTCAAAGTCTAAAAATTCTTTTTTCTTTGGCTCTTCTATAATGGAAAAAACAAACTCATCATTGATCATACATCCTGCAAGATTGTATTCTTTGATATTGTTTTTAAATTCTTCTACTACAAGATCATTGTCAAATTCAAAACCTACATCTTTGGCGTATTCTAAATCTTTTTCATCTTTTACTATACTAATACCTATACTACTTCCAAGTCTTGCAGGTTTGATAATGCAAGGAAAACTAAGCTTTTCTTTAGAGTTTTGATTTTTTCTTAGTATGGTATAATCAAGTGTTTTTACTCCAACGCTTTTGGCATAAAGTTTGGTAAGTTCTTTGTTAAAAGATAATACACTAGCTTCAAGCCTAGGTCCTATAAATTTAATAGAATAAAACTCAAATAAAGCCGCAATTTTTCCATCTTCTCCATCTCTACCATGGATAAGATTGATCACGCATTCGCACTCTAGTTTATTTTCTTTTAAAAAGCCTTTGCTAAAAAAACCTCCTTGTTTGATGAAGAGTTCTTTTTCTTTTTTATAAGCTTTGGTGCTAAAAGTTTTAGAATTCATTTTTTCACTTGGGATATGATAAAATCTTCTTTCTTCATCACAAAAAATAAATTCTAAATTTTGATTGATAACTTTTTTAAGCACTACAGCACTTACTATACTAATCTCATGTTCATAAGAATTTCCGCCAAAAAGTATTGCAAATTTCATTTTATTCCTTTATCCTAGTTTTTTAAGAGCTTCTTTGATGAGTTCGCTTGTGCCTGTTGCTTGAGCACTTACTAAAACACTTATGATTTTTTCTTGTTTAAAGCCTAGAGTAAGAAGTGCGGCTAAGGCTTCGCTTTTATCATTGCTTACATTTTCAAGTTTGGTTTTTGTGTCAGAAAGTTCTACTATAATGCGTTTTGCACTTTTTGGACCTATGCCAGGTACTTTTTTAAGCACGCTTTCATCGCCCAAACTTAACGCTTTGTAAAAAGAATTTACATCAAGACTAGAGCATACCGCCATAGCAGTATTTGCACCCACTCCATTGACTTTTAAAAGCATTTCAAACATTTTTTGTTCATCTTTATCCAAGAAGCCATAAAATTTATTAGAATCTTCTTTGATGATTTGAGTGATAAAAAACTCATGCTTTTCTTGAGTTTGAATTTTAGCAGAACAAAAAAGAGAAATAAATATCCCATAGCTTAAACCACTAGCACATTTAACAATGATAAAAGTAGGTTCTTTTTTTGTGATTATTCCTTCGATGCCGACAACCATGCTATATCCTTTTCTTCATAATCTAATTTTTTATGTATTTCTATACTTTCTTGGTTGTTTTGTATGACTTTTTTAATGCCTATAAATTTAGCACTTTCATTAACAAATGAAGAGCAAAAAATATCTTCTTTAGGCTCTAGAAGTGAAAATTTGATTTCATTCATATCAGTCCATTTGCCGCTTTTATTTATAAAAGTTGCTTCAAAAAGCATTTTTTGCAAATTGATTAATTCTAATTGTAAAGATTTTTTGCGTTCAAGAAGTTCTTTTTCTTCATTTTGTAGTTTATTTAATTCAAGATTTTGTAAAGAGAAATCTTTTAGGGCTTTTTCGTATTGTACAGGAACATTTTGACCTTGATTTTTAAGTTCTGTTATCTTTTTTTCAACGCTTAAAATTCCATTTTTGCTTGATAAAATGTATTGTCTTATTTTATTTATTTTATGATTTAACTTAGAAATTTGCTCTCCTAAAATCGCAAATTCTTCATCATAATTTTTATCAAGAGTTTTAATTTTAGCATGAAATTTATTGTTATCCCCGTTAATGCGTTCTATTGTGGTGTTTTCAAAAAACACACAAGAATTATTACTTTCTAAATTTTCTATATAGATTTTATCAGCTTGTATATTTCCGCCTAAACTTTTTTTAATTCTCACTTCTTTGGCTTTGATTGTTCCACCTTCGAGCAAATCTATATTTAAAATTTCGGCTTCCGCAAATCCTCTATGAGTTTTTATATAGGCTTGTTTGGCTTGAATTTTGGCTTTAGAGTGCGTAGTGCCTTCAATTTTCATTTTGGTGGCATTAAGTTGAGTGTTGCTTCCTACGCTTCCGACTACATTTAATTCTTCACATTCTATCCCAACGCCAGAATTTACAGCATCTTTTACTTCTGAAAGAAATTTTATATTGATTTTGACATTTTTGTCTAGTCCAGCTCTTATAATCCCTATATTTTTAAAATCTACCCCATTAAAATCTAGTTCATTGGCGATATCAAATTTTTCACCATCTTGTACTACATAACCTTTTTTTAAGGCTATATATTCTGTGTATCCATCTTGCTCTACTTGTTTAAAAGCCGAAGAACAAGAAAATTTAACTTTATTTTCATTTGCGGCTAAAACTTTTAAGGTGTGTAAATTTAAGTCTTTTCCTTCTTTACCTTGTTTAAATTTGACGTGTTTTAAAACAACTTCATTTTCATCAACAACAATAATACCTGAGCGTTTTTCATCGATAGTGTAGTTTTTGGTTTTTTCTTTATAAGTCAAGATCAGAGATTCATCTTGACTTTCTATAGGATCAATACCTTGTGCAACGGTGATTTGTATAGTTTTATTTAAAGGGGTGTTTTTATATTGGTTGCAAAAAGACATTAATTTTTTCTTAAAATCAAAAATGCGGATACCTATTAAAAATTTAAGTTTCAACATCTTTTTATAAATATTTTGCAAAAGTTCTAGTGCTAGTTTTTCATGAAAGTCTAAATTTGTAAAATCAATTTGAGCAACTATTTTGGTTAAATTTTTATTTGCAACTAGTTTGACTGCTTGAGATGCTTTGCTTTGGTTTATACCGTGGAAAATTTCTATTTTGTATTCTTGCTTGATTTGAAGATCATTTTTTAAAAAAATTTCATCTTTATCAAAAAGAGTTAATTCTTTTTCAGAGATTTTTTCCCATTCTAAATCTCCAAAACGATATTGTGTAGAAAATGCCAATAAACTAAAATCAAGCTCATTTAAGCTAAGGTTTGTTCGTGAAGCTACGCTTAAAAGCTCTCGAGCTGGATTTTCTGTATAGGCAATAATTTTTTCATCCAAAGCCAAAACTTTCCCCTTGTAAAAAATTAAGAATGTAATTATAGTCAATTTTTAATCAATTTTAGTTAAAATAGTTCTCTTTATATTTTGAAATTTATGAAAAAATTTAATGAAGAGTTTAGTATTTAAAAATTTTATTATCAATGCTTTAGGAATTTTATTTTCAAGAATTTTAGGGCTTGCTAGAGATGTTTTAATAGCGCTTTTTTTAGGAGCAGGGCTTTATAGTGATATTTTTTTTGTGGCTTTAAAAATGCCTGCTTTTTTTAGAAGAATTTTTGCAGAAGGGGCTTTTGGACAAAGTTTTTTGCCTAATTTTGTAAAAGCGAAAAAAAAGGGAGCTTTTTGCGTTAGTGTAATGATGCAATTTAGCCTTATAGTTTTTTTATTTTGTCTTTTGGTAAGTTTTTTTTCCTCTTTTTTTACTAAGCTTTTTGCTTTTGGGTTTAACGCAGATACTATAGCTTTAGCGGCTCCTTTGGTGGCGATTAATTTTTGGTATTTGTTTTTTATTTTTTTAGTTACTTTTTTAGGAGCTATTTTAAATTATAGACAAAAATTTTTCATTACCTCTTTTTCTGCGGCATTATTTAACTTAAGTATTGTTATAGCTGCCTTTTTTGTGGATAAAAATGCACCGCAAAATACACTTTATTATTTTTCTTATGCAACGGTTTTAAGTGGGGTGGCACAGCTTATTTTACATTTGCTTGTTTTAAAAAACAATCCTGTAATACGTGCTATGACTTTAAGTATAAAATTTAAAAAAACCAAGGCGAAATTACAAGGTTTTTATGGCAATTTTTTTCATGGAGTTTTAGGTTCTTCTGCGACTCAATTTAGCTCATTGCTTGATACAACTATAGCTAGTTTTTTAATGAGCGGGAGTATTTCTTATCTTTATTATGCAAATCGTGTCTTCCAACTCCCCCTGGCACTTTTTGCTATTGCTTTAACTCAAGTTTCTTTTCCAAAAATTTTAAAACATTTAAAAAGTGATCAAGAAAATTTAGCCTTAAAATTTATGCAAAGAGCATTAGCGCTTTTAAGCATTTTGCTTATTGCTTCTAGTATTGTAGGTTCTGTGTTTGCTTTGGAAATTTCAAAGCTTTTATTTGAAAGAGGAAATTTCACTCACGAAGATAGTGTGATTACGGCTTATGTTTTGATTGCTTATCTTATAGGGCTTTTACCTTTTGGTTTGCAAAAGCTTTTTTCTTTGTGGCTTTATGCAAAATTTAAACAAAAAACAGCAGCTTGGATCGCGGTAAAATCTTTAATTATCAGTGCTTTATGTTCTATGGCTTTTATATTTTTGATTAAAGATGAAAGTTTAAAGGTTATTGCAGTAGCACTTTCAAGCTCTATTAGTGCTTTTTATTTGCTTGGAGCTAATATCAAAGAATTTGGTTTTAAGAAATTTTTTGCTTTAATATCTATTAAAATTTGCTTATTGGTTATAGTTGCTTTGATTGTTTTTACGATCTTACTTATTTTGATTAAACCTTATATTTTAAGTTTTTTTATAGGAATTTTTACAAGTTTTAAAGGAGTTTTTTAATGAGATTATTAGATAGTGTAACAAAAGAGAAAATAAAACTTGATAAAAAAGATATTAGTATTTATTTATGCGGACCTACGGTTTATGATGATGCACATTTAGGACATGCAAGAAGTAGTGTTTGTTTTGATCTTTTGCGTAGGGTTTTACTTGCTCAAGGCAATAGGGTAAAATTTGCTAGAAATTATACAGATATTGATGATAAGATTTTGAAAAAAATGGCTCAAAGTGGTCAAACTTTAGAGGAAATTACGGAATTTTATATCAAAAGTTATGAAGAGGATATGAGGGTTTTAAATGTATTAGATCCTGATTTTAAACCTCGTGCAACGCATTATATAACAGCTATGCTTGATTTGATTAAAAAGCTTGCTAAGGATGGGTTTGTTTATACTCTAGAAGATGGAATTTATTTTGATACAAGTAAAGATGAAAAATATTTAAGCCTATCAAATCGCAATTTAGAAGAAAATATCTCTCGTCTAAGTAATGAAGTGCAAAAAAGAAATGAAAGCGATTTTGTGCTTTGGAAATTTGATGAAAATTTTTACGAAAGTGAATTTGGCAAAGGGCGTCCAGGTTGGCATACTGAATGTGTTGCTATGATTGATTCTATTTTTGAAAATACTCTTGATATACATGCTGGAGGGATAGATTTGCTTTTTCCTCATCATGAAAATGAAGCTGCGCAATGTCGTTGTGGATGTAAGAGAAAATTAGCAAATATTTGGCTTCACAATGGTTTTGTAAAAATCGATGGCGAAAAAATGAGTAAAAGTTTAAATAATAGTTTTTTTATAAAAGATGCTTTAAAAGAATTTATGGGCGAGGCTTTAAGATTTTATCTTTTGAGTTCTCATTATAGATCTCATTTTAATTATTCTTTATCGGATTTAGAAAATGCTAAAAAACGTTTAGATAAATTTTATCGCCTTAAAAAAAGATTGGATTTAGGTGAAATTTCTGATTTTGATGTTTTAAATGATATTGAAATAAAAAGCGAAATTGCTAAGCAAATTTTAGAGATTTTAAATGATGATTTAAATGTTTCTAAAGCCTTAGCTCTTTTGGATGATTTTATCAGTAGTGCAAATTTAGAGTTGGATAAAGAAAGCAAAAATAAAATTTTAAAACAAAATATCAAAGAAGCTTTAAGTGAGCTAGCTAAAATTTTTGGCTTTGGTTTTATGGATGCAACTTTATATTTTCAATGGGGTGTAAGCAAAGAAGAACGAGAAGAGATTGAAAAGTTAATTTTAGAAAGAACTGAGGCTAAGAAAAACAAAGATTTTAACACAGCTGATGCAATAAGAGAGCAATTAAATAGTAAAAAAATCACTCTTTTAGATACTCCAAATGGAACAATTTGGGAGAAAATAAATGCATAATGAGATGAATTTAAAAGAGGTTTTAATACGCTTTAAGCCCTTTTATAAAAGATATTGGAAACAATTTGCTATAGCTATTTTTGGTATGATTTTAGCAAGCGGAGGAACTGCTGGAAGTTTTTATGCTTTAGAGCCTATTTTAAATTATATTTTCGTTGAAAAAAATGAAGCTTTACTTTATACAGTACCTTTTTTGCTAGTATTGATGTATTTTTTTAAAAATCTTGGAACTTATTTACAAAGTTTTTATGTTTCCTTTATAGGAACAGATATGTTAAGAGTATTGCGTGCTAGGGTTTTAAAAAATGTTTTACGCTTGGATATGGATTTTTTTAAACGCTATAGAAGCGGAGAGCTTGTAAGTCGTTGTACTAATGATATTAATGCACTTCAAAGCATAGTATCAAACATTATTCCTGATTTTTTTAGAGAGCTTTTAACTGCTATAGGACTGCTTGCGGTAGTCTTGTATCAAAGTCCTACTTTGGCTTTTTTTGCTTTAGTGATTTTGCCTTTAGCTATTTTTCCTTTGGTATGGTTTGCTAAAAAACTTAAAAAATATGCAAGAAATATACAAGAAACAAATTCGGATTTACTTTCTTATTTGGGTGAAATTTTTTCAAATATTGAATTGATCAAAGCTAATGATAATGAAAAAAAAGAAAGTGATAAATTTGCTAAGCATAATGATACTTTATGTAAATTAAACCTAAAATCCGCACGTATTGATGCACTTACAAGTCCTTTAATGGATATGATGGGTTCTGTTGGGGTTGCTGTGGTGATTATTGTAGGGGGTAGAGAGGTTATCAATGGTTCTATGAGTGTGGGAAGTTTTATCAGTTTTGTTTCGGCACTTTTTGCGATATATACTCCTTTAAAGCGTCTTTCGTCTTTATATGGAAAACTTCAAGGTGCTGTTGCGGCAAGTGAAAGAACTTTTTATTTATTGGATTTAGAACCTCAAATTAAAGGTGGAAGCAAAGAATTAAAAAACATTGAAAAAATTAGCTTTGAAAATGTTGAATTTGCTTATGAAAACCCGCATAAAAGTGTTTTAAAAGGCGTAAATTTTGATTTTGTTAAAGGGCAAATGCTTGCTCTTGTAGGGACAAGTGGGGGTGGTAAATCTTCTATTATTAATCTTTTGATGTATTTTTATGAAAAGCAAAAAGGTAAAATTTTACTCAATCAAGAAGATATTAGCACTTTTACCATAGAAAGCTTACATGCTAAAATAGGACTTGTAACGCAAAATATTTATCTTTTTAATGATAGTTTTGCTGCAAATATTGCTTATAGCGAAGAGTTAGAAGAAGAAAAAGTCATCCAAGCTTTAAAATTGGCCAATGCTTATGAATTTGTTAAAGAAATGGGCGGGATTTGGGCTGAAGTGAAAGAACATGGTAAGAACTTAAGTGGAGGGCAAAAACAAAGAATAGCAATCGCTAGAGCTTTATATAAAAATCCTGATGTGCTTATTTTTGATGAAGCAACTTCAGCTTTGGATAATGAAAGTGAAAAAGCAATAGTTAAAACTATAGAAAATTTAAAACAAGATAGATTGATTTTAGTGGTTGCACATCGTTTAAGCACTATAGAAAATGCGGATAAAATAGTAGTATTGGATAAGGGTAAGGTATTGGCAATAGGTAAAGATGAAGAGCTTTTGCAAACTTGTTCTTTGTATCAAAAATTTAAAAGCAAAGAAAAAACAAAGCCCAGCTTTAGTTAATTTTAGTTAGAATTTCAAAAAGGATTAAAAAATGGCTTATGAAATGATAAAACTTTTACTTTTTAAGTTAAACCCTGAGCATGCACATGCTTTGGTTGAATATAGCTTAAGGGCTTTAAGTGCCAGTTTTCCAGGAGCTTTAAGTTTTTTAGCACACAAATATATAGTTGATGATGAGAGTTTAAGGCAAAATTTACTTGGACTTGATTTTAATAATCCTGTAGGTTTAGCAGGAGGCTTTGATAAAAATGCCACTATGATAAGACCTTTGAGTGCTTTAGGATTTGGCTTTTTAGAAGTGGGAACTTTTACTCCAAAACCTCAAGAAGGCAATGAAAAGCCACGTCTATTTAGACTTGTAAAACAAGAAAGTATACAAAATGCTATGGGTTTTAACAACGAAGGTGCTGAAAAGATTGCTTTAAGACTTGCAAAAACCTATCCTTTTGTTTTGCCTTTAGGGGTAAATATAGGGAAAAATAAAATCACTCCAAATGATAAAGCCTTGGAGGATTATTTTACTTTGTTTAGAGATTTTAAGGATTTGTGTGATTATTTTATCGTTAATATCTCATCTCCTAATACTAAAAATTTAAGAGAGTTGCAAAATGATGATTTTTTAAATACCTTGCTCGAAGAAGCCAAAAAAATCACTTCTAAGCCTATTTTGATAAAAATTGCTCCTGATATGAAAATAGATGATGCTTTAAATTTATGTGAAAATGCCATTAAAAAAGGTGCAGATGGGTTTATATTAGCCAATACTAGTGTTGATTATAGTTTATTAGATAATAATCGTACTTTTGGTGGTATTAGTGGAAGACTGATTACGGAAAAAAGTGGTATTTTTTTCAAAGAAGTAGCTAAAATTCTTTTTGGCAAAACCTTGCTTATTGCAAGTGGAGGGATTGATAGTGCTGATATTGCTTATGAGCGTATTAAAAATGGGGCTAATTTGGTGCAAGTTTATACAGCTTTGATTTTTAAAGGTCCTTCTTTGGTAAAAAATATCAATCAAAATCTTATAGAGCTTTTAAGAAAAGATGGTTTTTTACACATTAGCGAAGCTGTTGGGGTAAATTTAAAATGATTGCTTATGAAAAAATTCAATTAAAAAACAAGCTTGAAGTTTATGCTTTGCCTGTAAATAAAAATAGCGATGTGATTAGCGTTGATATTTTTTATAAAGTGGGTTCAAGAAATGAGATCATGGGAAAAAGTGGCATAGCTCATATGTTAGAACATTTAAATTTTAAAAGTACTAAAAATTTAAAAGCTGGCGAATTTGATGAGATTGTTAAGGGTTTTGGTGGTGTGGATAATGCAAGCACAGGTTTTGACTATACTCATTATTATATTAAATGTGCGAAGAAAAATTTAGATAAAGCTTTAGAGCTTTTTGCAGAACTTATGGCGAATTTAAATTTAAAAGATGAAGAATTTCAGCCTGAAAGAGCAGTGGTTTTAGAAGAGCGTAGATGGAGAACAGATAATAACCCTTTAGGATATCTTTATTTTAGGCTTTTTAATCATGCATTTATGTATCATCCTTATCATTGGACTCCTATAGGTTTTTTTAAGGATATAGAAAATTGGAGTATTGAAGATATTAAAGAATTTCACAGTATTTATTATCAACCTAAAAATGCGATTTTACTTGTAAGTGGCGATATAGAAAGTAAGGAAGTTTTTGAGCTTTCAAAAAAACATTTTGAAAAGATTAAAAATACTAAGACTATACCTAAAATTCACACAAAAGAGCCTAAGCAAGATGGAGTAAAAAGAATATATTTACATAAAAACTCAGATACTGAACTATTAGCCCTTGCTTATAAAATTCCAAATTTCAAGCACAAAGATATACCTGCTTTAAATGCTTTATCCGAGCTTTTAGGAAGTGGGAAAAGTTCTTTAATGAGTGAAATTTTGATTGATAAATTAAATTTAATCAATGATTATTATGCTTATGTTAATGATTGTATAGATGAAAATTTATTTATTTTTATTTGTAATTGTAACCCCAATGTTAATGCAGAAAAAGTAGAAAAAGAGCTTTTAAAAATCATTGATAAACTTAAAATGGGTAAAATTTCTCAAAAAGATTTGCAAAGAGTGAAAAATAATGTCAAAAGTGATTTTATTTTCTCACTTAACAATGCTAGTGCAGTGGCAAATATTTATGGTTCATATCTAGCAAGAGGAGATATCAATCCTTTGTTAAATTATGAGAAAGATATACAAAATTTGGAATTAAAAGATTTGATTTCTTGTGCTAAAAAATATTTTATTCAAGAAAATTCAACTACGGTAATTCTAAGAAAGGATTCAAATGGATAAAAATATTATCATTGGGGCGATGACGGCTCTTATTACACCATTTAAAAATGGAAAAGTTGATGAGCAAAGTTATGCAAGATTGATTAAAAGACAAATAGAAAATGGCATCGATGCAGTAGTTCCAGTAGGAACAACAGGAGAAAGTGCAACTTTAACCCATGAAGAACATAGAACTTGCATAGAAATAGCCGTTGAGACTTGTAAAGGAACTAAAGTTAAGGTTTTAGCAGGTGCGGGAAGTAATGCAACTCATGAGGCAGTGGGTTTGGCTAAATTTGCTAAAGAGCATGGTGCTGATGGGATTTTAAGTGTGGCACCGTATTATAATAAACCTACGCAACAAGGACTTTACGAGCATTATAAGGCTATTGCGCAAAGTGTAGATATTCCTGTGCTTTTATATAATGTTCCAGGAAGAACAGGTTGTGAAATTTCAACGGATACTATTATCAAGCTTTTTAGAGATTGTGAAAATATTTATGGAGTAAAAGAAGCGAGTGGAAATATCGATAAGTGTGTGGATTTGCTTGCACACGAACCTAGAATGATGCTTATTTCAGGGGAAGATGCGATCAATTATCCTATACTTTCAAATGGTGGAAAGGGGGTGATTTCAGTAACTTCAAATTTATTACCCGATATGATTAGCGCTTTAACTCATTTTGCTTTAGATGAAAATTATAAAGAAGCTAAAAAAATCAATGATGAGCTTTATAATATCAATAAAATTTTATTTTGCGAAAGTAATCCTATTCCTATTAAAACGGCTATGTATTTAGCTGGATTGATAGAAAGTTTGGAATTTAGACTTCCTCTTTGTTCTCCAAGTAAGGAAAATTTTGCTAAAATTGAAGAAGTGATGAAAAAATATAAGATCAAAGGATTTTAATGAATACAGAATTTCAAGGAAAAACTTTAGTGATTAGCGGTGGAACTCGCGGGATAGGCAAAGCTATAGTTTATGAATTTGCTAAAGTGGGTGCAAATATAGCTTTTACTTATAATTCTAATGCGCAAATTGCTGATGAAATGGTTCAAGATTTGGAGAAAAATTATAAAATCAAAGCTAGAGCTTATGAATTTAATATCTTAGAACCTGAAACCTATAAAGAACTTTTTGAAAAAATTGATGTGGATTTTGATAGAGTGGATTATTTTATCTCAAATGCTATCATTTCAGGACGTGCGGTTGTAGGTGGCTATACCAAATTTATGAAGTTAAAACCAAAGGGAATTAATAACATTTTTACAGCCACAGTAAATGCTTTTGTTGTGGGCGCACAAGAAGCAGCTAAAAGGATGGAAAAAGTAGGGGGTGGAAGCATTATTTCTATCTCATCTACAGGAAATTTAGTGTATATAGAAAATTATTCAGGTCATGGTACAGCAAAAGCCGCTGTAGAAGCTATGGCAAGATATGCGGCTACTGAACTTGGAGAAAAAAATATCCGTGTAAATGTCGTAAGTGGTGGGCCTATTGAAACTGATGCTTTAAGAGCTTTTACAAATTATGAAGAAGTAAAACAGGCTACTATAAATTTAAGCCCTTTAAATCGCATGGGGCAGCCTGAAGATTTGGCTGGAGCATGTCTTTTTCTTTGTTCAAGTAAGGCAAGTTGGGTTACAGGACATACTTTCATCGTTGATGGTGGTACAACTTTTAAATAAAAATTAAGAAAAATCAATGGATTTTTCTTAAAAATATTTTTCAATCAAGTTTTAATTTCCACCCTAAAAAAACACTTAATAATGCAAGTAAAAAAATAAAATTTAAAGTCCAATTACCAAAACCTACAAAACCTATAGATAATACGCTGTAAAAAAATCCTCCCACAGCTGAATAAATACAAATCGTACTTAAAGATCCATTTTCTGCCATTTTTTTACATGGGCAGATTTTATAAAATTTTTTATCGTTAAATTGATTTTTCTTTTTATTTCCTAAAAATAAACCAAAAAGGGCAAAAAGATTTAAAAAAATAAAAGCATATAATAAAATTTGATCTAATTCCATTTTAATATACCTTAAAAGTATCTAAGCCAAGAGGGTAGATGGACTTGCTCTTCTTTTAAAGTAGTCTCTTGTCCATGTCCTGGTAAAAGTTTAAAATCTTCTTTGTAAGTCATAACTTTTTCTAAGCTTTGTTTCATTAAATTTGCATCTGAATAAGGAAAATCCCATCTTCCTATGCTTCTATAAAATAAAAAATCTCCACTAAACATGATATTTTTACCTACAATTTCTATCATAGTGCAACCTGGTGTGTGTCCTGGTAAAAAGTGAAATTTAAAATCAACTCCGCAAATATTTAAAATATCTTCATTATCTACTAAAAAATCCGCATCGCTAGAATCATAGCCTTGATTAAAATCATCATGTAGCATAAAAGCATCATTTTTATGAATATAAATAGGGATGTTGTATTCTTTTTTAACCTTGGCATTATCCCAAATATGATCATAATGCCCGTGAGTATTTAAAATCGCCAAAGGATTTTTTACATGTTTTTTGATAAATAAAAGTGCATCAGTTCCTGGATCAATGATAAATTCACCCTTTGGGGTAAATAAAATATAGCAATTAGTTTCATAAACTCCACAAGCTTGTTTGATAATTTGCATTTTTTGCCTCTTTAATAAAAAATTTGCCTTAAATAAATATAATTATACATTAAATTTTTAAAAGGCAAGCTTTATGGATTGGCAAAAGATTACGGAAAAAATGTGTGATTTTATACAAGAAAAAGTGAAAAATTCTCAAAGTCAAGGTGTGGTTTTGGGGCTTAGTGGCGGGATTGATTCTGCTTTAGTAGCAACGCTTTGTAAAAGAGCTTTAAAAGAGAATGTTTTTGCTCTTTTAATGCCAACTCAAATTTCAAACAAAGCCAATCTTGAAGATGCTTTAAGGCTTTGTGCGGATTTAAATCTTGAATATAAAATCATAGAAATTCAAAGCATTTTAGATGCTTTTATAAAGCAAAGTGAAAATACCACTCTAGTATCTTTGGGAAATTTTGCAGCGCGTATTAGAATGAGTTTGCTTTATGATTATTCTGCTTTGAAAAATTCTTTAGTCATAGGCACTTCTAATAAAAGCGAATTGCTTTTAGGTTATGGTACGATTTATGGGGATTTAGCTTGTGCTTTTAATCCTATAGGATCGCTTTATAAAAGTGAAATTTATGCCTTAGCAAAATACCTTAACTTGCATGAAAATTTCATCAAAAAAGCTCCAAGTGCGGATCTTTGGGAAAATCAAAGTGATGAGGCGGATTTAGGTTTTTCTTATACAAAAATCGATGAAGGTTTAAAAGCTTTAGAAACTAATGATGAAAAACTTTTAAGAACACTTGATCCTTCTTTGATTGCTATGTTAAAAAATCGCATGCAAAAAAATGCTTTTAAGGGAAAAATGCCTGAAATTTTGGAAATTTAAACAATGAATGAAGAAAAAAATTATGAACTTTGGCTTGATAATTATTTTTTTAAGCCCAATTTTTGGCAAAAATGCCTTGCTTTTATACTTTTACCTTTAAGTGTGCTTTATGCTTTTTTTGCGATTTTAAATACTTTTTTTCGTAAAAAAATAGTTTTTAAAAAGCCTGTTATTAGCGTTGGTAATTTAAGTTTTGGAGGTAATGGAAAAACCCCGCTTTGTAAAGCTATAGCAAGGGAATTTGATGGTGTTTTTATAGTACTTAGGGGCTATAAAAGAAAGTCTAAAGGTTTGTTTGTTGTTAAAAATCAAAATGAAATTTTATGCACCTTAACACAAAGTGGCGATGAAGCTATGGAGTATGCTTTTGAAGAAAATATCAAAGGTGTGATTGTGAGCGAAGATAGAGTAAAAGGTATTGAAAAAGCTTTTGAATTGGGAGCTAAAATTGTTGTGCTTGATGATGCTTTTTCTAAATTTCATATTAAAAAATTTGATATTTTACTTGAAAGTAAAATCAAACCTTATTTTAATTTTACCTTACCAAGTGGAGCTTATCGTTTGCCGAAATTTTATGAAAAAAGGGCTGATTTTATTGCATTAGAAGGCAGGGATTTTGTGCGTTATTCTTTTGTAAAAGAAAATCCAAAGGCTGTTTTAGTAACTGCTATTGCTAAACCTTTTAGATTGTATGAGCATTTTATCAAAGCAAGGGCTTGTTATTTTTTTAAAGATCATTATGAGTTTAAAAAAGAAGAATTAGAAAATTTGCTAAAAAAACATAATTGCGATACACTAATGCTTACTTTTAAGGATTTTGTTAAAGTTAAAGATTTTGGTTTTAAATGTCAAATTATAGAATTAAATATAGAATTAAAAGATTCATTAAGGGAAAAAATAAAAACTTATATCAAGGAGTTTGAGCAATGAAATTAGTCGAGAGTAGAAATGTAAATAATGTATCAAGTTTTAAGGAAGCTTTGATTAACCCAAACGCCCCGGAAGGAGGGCTTTACTCACCTTTAAATTTGCCTATTTTTGAAGGAGAAAAATATGCCAATTTGTCTTATAAAGATTTTGCTTTAAAGCTTATAGAAAGTTTTGGTTTTGGCGAAGAAGAGCTTTTTAAAAAGGCTTTGAAAAGTTACGAAAGCTTTGATGATAAAAATACACCTATTTCTTTGCAAAAAATCTCTGAAAAAACCTATATTAACGAGCTTTGGCATGGGCCTACAAGAGCTTTTAAAGATATGGCTTTACAGCCTTTTGGCGTGCTTTTAAACGAATTTTCAAAGGATAAAAATATTTTAATTATTTGTGCTACGAGCGGCGATACAGGACCTGCAACCCTAAAAAGCTTTGAAAATGCAAAAAATGTTAAAGTAGCTTGTATGTATCCAAAAGGTGGCACAAGTGGAGTTCAAGAGTTGCAAATGCGAGCTTTAGATAAGGATAATTTGAAAGTTTTTGCTATAGATGAGGATTTTGACGCAGCGCAACGCACTTTAAAAGAATTGCTTTTTTCAAAAGATTTTCAAAACAAAATTAAAGCTTTAAATTATGAGCTTTGCGCAGCGAATTCTGTAAATTTTGGGCGTATTTTATTTCAGATTATTTATCATTATTATGCGAGTTTAAAACTTTTTAATGAGTTTTTAGAAGAAGTACAAATCATTGTTCCAAGTGGAAATTTTGGCAATGCTTTAGGAGCTTTTTATGCTAAAAAAATGGGAGCTAAAATTTCAAAAATCAAAATCGCTTCAAATGTGAATAATATTTTGAGTGAATTTTTTAATCATGGCGTTTATGATTTGCGTGAAAAAAGTCTTAAGAAGACTATTTCTCCAGCTATGGATATACTTATTTCATCTAATATCGAAAGACTTTTGTTTGCGAAATTTAAAGATAAAAGAACCAAAGAACTGATGAATTTGTTGAAAAATGAGAGATATTTTAAACTTGAAAAAGAAGAATTGCAAAGTTTACAAGAAGATTTTGAGGCGGATTTTTGCACCGATGAAGAATGTATGCAATTTATCAAACAAAGCAAGATTTTAATCGATCCGCACACCGCAACTTGTTTTAAAATGCTTGATCCTTTAAAACCTAGCATTATTACCTCTACAGCAGAATGGACAAAATTTACTCCAAGTATGATAAAAGCTTTATACGATAGGGATTCTAAGAATGAAAAAGAAGATTTAAAATTTATAGCTAAAGAGTTTAATGTCCAAGTTAAAGATGAAATTTTGGCTTTATTTGACTTGAAAAATAGCGATGAAAAGGTATTTGAAGCCAAAAATATAAAAAAAGAAATTTTAGATTGGATGCAAAAATGATTATTATTCCTGCAAGATTAAAATCAAGTCGTTTTCATGAGAAAATTTTATGTGATGTAGGTGGAGTGCCTATGTTTGTGGCTACTGCAAGAAGGGTAAGTAGTGTGGATGAAGTTTGTATAGCTTTAGATGATGAAAAGGTTTTAAGTATCGCTAAAGAATATGGTTTAAATGCAGTTTTAACAAGCAAAAATCATGAAAGCGGTACGGATAGGATTAATGAAACTTGTAAGAAACTAGCTTTAAAAGATGATGAGATTATTATCAATGTCCAAGCTGATGAGCCTTTTATAGAATGTGAAAATTTATTAAAATTTAAAGAATTTGCAAGTTCTTGCTTGGATAAAAAAGCTTTTATGGCGAGTTGTTATAAAAAAATCACTCAAGAAGAAGCTATGGATCCTAATCTGGTTAAAGTGCTTTGCGATAAAGAAGGGTATGCTTTGTATTTTTCAAGAGCTAAAATTCCTTATGAAAGAGAAAATTACGAGGAAAGTTTTAAAGGGCATTTAGGCATTTACGCTTATAGTGTAAAAGCTTTAAGAGAGTTTTGTTCTTTATCGAGTTCTGCACTTGAAAGAGCGGAAAAATTAGAGCAATTAAGAGCTATAGAAAATGGTAAAAAAATCAAAATGCTTGAAATTTCAACAACAAGCATGGGGATTGATACTAAAGAAGACTATGAAAGGGCTTTAAAAATTTATTTAGAAAAATAACTCCACCCCAAAACGGAACAAATTTTGCTTATATTATTTTAATATATTTAGGTTGAAGGCAGAAAAATCTAAATCAAGGAATTAATATGAGTATCTTTAGTATCAATGATAACTCAAACTATGCAAAGTAAAGAGAGTAAAGAAAGTAAAGAAAATTCTAAAATAAGTTTTGCTAATTCTTTTTTAAAACAAAATGCTAGTAAATTAAATGAAATTCAAAATGCAAATTCACAAACTCTAGCAAGAAGTGAAGTATTAAATTCTACTAATACAACAAATACTAGCAATAATACTAATTTTAGTATAAGTAGTAAGACAAGTTCTCCTAATTATGATATATCAAGTGAATTTAAAAACTCTATTTATACTCTAAAATATAAACAAGCAGATATAAGCACTTCTATCAATACAGCCTATGGTTATAGTGTAGATAAAGATGGTTATATGGGAAGTGATTTTAACAAAGCTGCAGGACTTCCTGAAGATTTTAAGATACATAAATCTACTTTAGATGAGATTAAAAAAGCTGCCGAAAATGATCCTGTTGTTTCAAGTACAAAAGAATACTTTAGGCGTAAGCGAGTATTATACTAATATAGATATGGCTGAAACCATAAAACAATATTATAATCAATTTAATCAAATTGTTAATTATGCTTTTAATGATACCAATAAAACAAGTTTCACTGAAGCAGATATAAATTCTATGCCTAAGGGAATTAGTGAATTATCATCTGATAAAACTATAGGTATTATGCCGAAAAATTATGACAAGCTAACAATAACAAACTATTATAATACACAAGAGCAATATAATGAAGCAGAACAATTAGGAATGTTTGGACATATTAATATAGGCTTACAACCATTAAATTTCACTCCGCAAAGTATGCAAACTCAAAATTTAGATAAAGATACTGCAATAGATACTTTTAATCCTGATATGTCAGTTTATCCACAAAATGAAGATGGAAGTTATTCTAAAGAAGCTTTGTTTATGAGTTTTTTAAAATCAACGGGTGTATCGCCAAGAGAAGGTAGTGCAACATTAAATCCTATAGCTAAGTCTTATGCTGAAGCTATGGCTAAAGAAAGCTTTGATGGCTCTTTAGCTTCTTTAGACGACATTATGACAGGAAAAGTTGATTTTGCAAGTTTATTAAAAGGTTATGCACAAGATGGCTGGCTTGATGCAGGTATATATGCAATGGAAAAAGGAGTTAAATGGCAAAATGTATACGTAGGCAGTGGAATCTCTTTTGATAGAGAATTTCATCAAGCAAAAGCTAATGGTTGGAAAGCAAGTAATGAAAGTATAAATTCTTTTGTAAATAATATAATGGATAGACTTAATAATCTTATAGGACAAACTAGGGTTTAGGAAGTATTAATTTTTTAAGTTTGAAATAAATTGCTAATAACAAAATAAGATAAAACTAGTATAATTTTTTTACAAAAAAATTTGAAAGGAAATTATGAAAAAAATTATTTTGATTTTTATCTCTTTTTTTGCTTTAAATTTGAGTGCAAAAGATTTGGTTGTAGGAATGGAGCTTGGATATCCGCCTTTTGAAATGAGCGATAAAACAGGCAAAGTAAGTGGAATTAGCGTGGATTTTTTAGAAGCTTTTGCAAAGAAAAACGGCTATAAACTTGTAGTAAAAAATATCGCTTGGGATGGTTTAATACCTGCTTTAAAAACAGCCAAGATAGATCTTATTATGTCCTCTATGACAATTACTGATGAGAGAAAGAAAGTGGTGGATTTTAGCATTCCTTATGCTAAGGCAAATTTGGCTATTTTAACTCCTTTGAACTCTGATATTACAAATATCAAAGATTTAGATAAAAAGGGCAAAGTTTTGGCTTTAAAGCGTGGTTCTACAGGGCATTTATATGCGGTTAAAAATTTAAAAAATGCAACTATTAATTTATTTGATAAAGAAAATGCTGCTATTTTGGAAGTGATTCAAGGCAAGGCTGATGGATTTTTTTATGATCAACTTACGATTTATCGGACTTGGCAAAAGCATCAAGATACA
This sequence comes from Campylobacter sp. CFSAN093241, assembly GCF_012889595.1. Lineage (NCBI taxonomy): Bacteria > Pseudomonadati > Campylobacterota > Epsilonproteobacteria > Campylobacterales > Campylobacteraceae > Campylobacter > Campylobacter sp. CFSAN093241. The sequence goes on from NZ_CP040612.1 coordinate 780,858, forward strand.
ACCAGAGCCATTTTAGCGCCTTTTCAAGAAAATCCTGAGTTTTGGGGTATAGCTGTAAGAAAAGGTGATGAAGCTTTAAAGGACAAGCTTGATAATTTCATTGATGAGAGTAGGAAAAATGGCTTTTTAGATTTTTTGGGCAATAAGTATTTAAAAGACATTAAAGAAGTTTTTAAGCAAAATAATATCACTTTTTTCTTGTAGGCTTTTAATAAAATATTGATAATTAATATTAATTTTATAAATTTTGATATACAATATCATTATTTAAATTTTAAATAAAAGGATTTAAGATAATGAAAAAAGTTGCATTTTTTTGTTATTTTTGTTTTTATCTTGCACTGTACTAAACGCAGCTAGGGAGTATTGCAAATATGCTTATCAAGAAGATAGAGCTATACCTTTAATTTTAAATTATGGAATAAGATTGGGGGTAGTAGGTGCTGGGGTTGCGAATGCACCTGCACCGGGCGGAAGTACTTACAATTCAAAAATTGACATGATGGCTGCAAGATGCCACTAAGCTTAGTTTTTGGGTGTATTTTACAATGCTAGAATTTATTTTTACTCTTATTTTAGATTTTACTTTTTATTCTATCAAGACCCTAGAAAAAGTCTTTCTAGGGCGAACAGCCTTAGTAATTCTTTTTGTTGTTTTTATAGCTCTTTTTTGCGTTAAAGGCTTGTTTTTGTATATACTTTTAGCTTTAGAATTATTTTTGCTTTTGTATCTTTTTCTTGGAATTTTGTTTTTAAGATTTTATAAATCTTAGGTTACAAAGCTTTCCACAAGCCTTTGCACTAGCAAATTCCATCCATCCACTAATACAAAAATTAAGAGTTTAAAAGGTAAAGAGATCATAGTAGGAGGTAGCATCATCATACCCATAGCCATTAAAACTGAGCTTACAACCATATCTATGACTAAAAAGGGTAGGTAGATTAAAAACCCTATTTCAAAAGCGGTTTTAAGCTCTGAAATCATAAAAGCAGGAACTAAAACCGTAAGGGGAACATCATCTATGGTTTTGGGATTGGGTAGATTGCGTATGCGATAAAAAAGGGCTAAATCTTTTTCGCGAGTATTTTTAAGCATAAAATCTTTAAAAGGCTTTGCTCCTTTTATAAAAGCCTCTTCATAGCCTATTTTTTCTGCTAAATAAGGTTTTATACCTTCATTATAGGATTTTGTAGCTACAGGTTCCATGATAAAAAAAGTTAAAATTAAAGCCAAGGTTACTAAAATGGTATTAGGTGGCATACTTTGCGTCCCCATAGCTTGTCGCAAAAATGAAAATACTACAATAAGACGCAAGAAAGAAGTCATAACAAAAACTATACTTGGAGCGAGCGCAAGTATGGTTAAAACAATCACTATATTTAAAGTAGTAACAAGCTGATTAGGTGTATTGGGTGCACTTAAGCTTAAATTTACTGTAGGGATAGTTGCTTCAGCAGCAAATAAGCTCATGCTTAAAAGTAAAAATAATAATATTTTTTTCAAAATTTAAAAACCTTTTTTTGTTTTTTACTAAAGAAATTTAAATTTTATCTTTTGATGACTAAAAACTAGTTTAAGGGTATTAGGATTTTAACTTTAAACTGCTAAAATAGTCTTTTAGACTTCTTAATAACAAAGGTAAAAAATGAAAACTTCTATTTTGATTTTAGCGGCAGGATTAGGCACTAGAATAAAATCACAAAAGCCAAAGGTTTTGCAAGAGCTTTGTCAAAAAAGTATGATTTTACACATTTTAAAAAAGGCTTTTGCTTTAAGTGATGATGTAAGTGTAGTTTTATCGCATCAAAAAGAACGCGTTGAAAAAGAAATTTTAGAATATTTTCCAAAAACACAAATTTTAGAGCAAGATTTGCAAAATTATCCAGGAACTGCGGGAGCTTTAAGTGGGTTTGAGCCTAAAAATGAAAGAGTGTTGATTCTTTGTGGTGATATGCCTTTGGTTGAGCAAACAAGTTTGGAAGCTTTGTTGGGTAATAATGCAAAATTAAATCTAGCAGTTTTTAAAGCAAGAGATCCTAAAAGTTATGGTAGGGTGGTGATAAAAAACGATAGCGTTGAAAAAATTGTTGAATTTAAAGATGCAAATACGCAAGAAAAAGAGATAAATACTTGCAATGCTGGGGTTTATGTGATTGACTCGAGGCTTTTAAAAGAGCTTTTACCTTTGATTGATAACAATAATGCGGCAAAAGAGTATTATTTAACCGATATTGTAAAACTAGCAAAAGAAAAAGATGTGATGATTAAAGCAGTTTTTGTAGATGAAGATGAATTTATGGGGATTAATGATAAATTTGAACTCAGTATAGCTGAAAATTTCATGCAAAAAAAAATTAAAAAATACTGGATGCAACAGGGTGTGATTTTTCATTTACCGCAAAGCACTTTTATAGGTGCAGATGTTGAATTTGTAGGTGAATGTGAAGTATATGAAAATGTAAGGATAGAGGGCAAAAGTAAGATTATAAACTCTATCATTAAAAGTTCAAGCGTGATAGAAAATTCCATCGTAGAAAATAGCGATGTAGGACCTTTGGCACATTTGCGTCCAAATTGTGAGTTAAAAAACACTCATATAGGAAATTTTGTAGAATGCAAAAATGCAAAGTTAAATACCGTAAAAGCAGGGCATTTGAGCTATTTAGGAGATTGTGAGATAGATAGTGGAACCAATATAGGCTGTGGGACTATCACTTGTAATTATGATGGGGTAAAAAAACATAAAACCATCATAGGAAAAAATGTTTTTGTAGGTTCGGATACGCAATTTATCGCACCTGTAAAAATCGAAGATGAAGTGATCATAGCAGCAGGAAGCACAGTAAGTGTCAATGTAGAAAAGGGTGCTTTGTTTATCAATAGAGCAGGGCATAAAATGATAAAAGATTATTATTATAAGAAATTTCAAAAATGAAAACCATACTTTTAGCCATTAGCGGTAGTATAGCTTTTTATAAATCTTATGAGCTTATTTCTTTGTTTAAAAAAGAAGGCTTTAGGGTAAAAGTTTTGCTTTCTAATGGTTTGTTAAAATTTGCTAGCAAAATGAGTTTTGAAGCCTTGGTTGATGAAGTTTTATGTGAGGAAAATGAAAGTTGGCAAAATTCAAACAATCACATAGCTTTTAGCAAGGATGTAGACCTTGTTTTGTTTGCCCCTGCAAGTGTTAATTCTATCAATAAACTTGCTTTTGGTATAGCGGATAATCTTTTTATCCAAACCTTAATCGCAGCAAATAAATCTCTTATCATAGCTCCTGCGGCAAATACAAATATGTTTCATCATTTTAGCACGCAAAATTCTTTAAAGATGCTTAAAGAAAATAAAGCTTTGATTATAGAGCCTATTTGTAAAGTTTTAGCTTGTAAAGATGAAGGTATCGGAGCTTTGGCTGAAGTAAAAGATATCTTTAATATAAGCAAAAGAGAGCTTTTAAAAGAAAAGTTTTGGTGCGATAAAAGTGTAGTTATCACAGGTGGCGGCACAAAAGAAAAGATCGATGATGTGCGTTGTGTGAGTAATTTTTCAAGTGGAAAAATGGCAAAGGCCATAGCTGATGCTTTTTATTTTTTAGGAGCTAGGGTAAAACTTTTAAGCTCTGTGGAATTTGATACGCCTTATGAGCTTTGCAAATTTGAAAGTTCTAAGGAACTAAAGGAGCTTTTGGATAAAAATTTAAATCATGACTTTTTGATTATGACGGCTGCGGTGAGTGATTTTATCCCTCAAAGTGTAAAAGGGAAAATTAAAAAAAATGAGCATTTACAGGGTTTAAATTTGCATCTATCTTTAAATGAAGATTTGCTTAAAACTTGTAAATTTCAAGGCAAAAAGATAGGTTTTAAGATGGAATTTGATTCTCAAAATGCCTTAGAAAATGCGAAAAAATCTCTAAAAGATAAACAACTTGATATGGTTTGCCTTAATATCATTGATCAAAAAAATTATTTTGGAAGCGATCAAAATGAGCTTTATTTTATCACTTTAAACAATGAAAATAAAAGCACTTTGCAAAGCAAAGAAAAATTGGCATTTGAATTAGTAAAATGGTGTGAAAAATTATGAGTATGATTAATTCTACCTTGCCTATACAAATGAAAGTTTTGGCTAAATCAGGCTATGGACATTATACGCTTTTGTTAAATCACAAAAAGATTCAAACCAAAAGCATGATAGAGCTTGAAATTGGTGCTGAATATTTAGCTGAACTTTATATGCAAAATGGTGGAGTTATACAATTTAAACATCTTTCAAAGCGTCCTAATTTTAAACCTTTTGAAGAGGGATTGGCTTTGATAATCGCTATTTTAGAGGATAAAATTTCTTATAAAAAATTCATCATACAAAATCTTTTAGATTGTAAAGATATAGAGCGTTATCAGATATTAAAAGAAATGCTTTTTGCAAGTTTTGAAAATATTTATCATATTCCTTTTAACTTTGAAAATAAATCTTGCTTGTTTCAAATGCGTAAAAGAGCAAAATATTTAGAAATTTACTTATATTTTAGCGTTTTTGGAGCTTTAAAAATTTTAATAGACTCGCAAGGCATTAGTGTTTTTACACCTTTTGCCAAGGTGCAAAAATTTTTAAACGAACATTTAGATTTTAATGTATCTCAAGAAAACAAGATTGAACCTTTGTTTGTTTTCAAAAGGCTTTTTGATTTTAAAGGATGAAAAATGAATGAATTAAAACACCTTGCTGTTGTTATGGATGGCAATAGGCGGTGGGCTAGAGCTAAGGGTTTTTTGGCAAAGCTTGGATATTCCCAAGGAGTCAAAACTATGCAAAAATTGATGGAAGTTTGCATGGAAGAAAATATTTCAAATTTAAGCCTTTTTGCTTTTAGTACGGAAAATTGGAAGCGTCCTAAAGATGAAATTGATTTTATCTTTGAACTTTTAGATCGTTGTTTAGATGAAGCTTTAGAAAAATTTGAAAAAAATAATGTGCGTTTAAGAGCTATAGGTGATTTATCGCGCTTGGAAGATAAAGTAAGAGAAAAAATTACCTTAGTTGAAGAAAAAACAAAGCATTGTGACGCACTTTGTGTTAATTTGGCTATAAGTTATGGTGCAAGAGATGAGATTATAAGAGCTGCTAAGCGTGTGATTGAAAAAAAACTTGAGCTAAATGAAGAAAATTTAACGCAAAATTTAGATTTACCTTTAGATGTGGATTTGATGCTTCGCGTTGGAAACGCTAAAAGACTTTCAAATTTCTTACTTTGGCAGTGTTCATATGCTGAAATTTATTTTAGTGAAACTTTATTTCCATCTCTTACCAAGAGAGAATTTAAAAGGATTATTAAAGAATTTAGAAATAGAGAAAGAACTTTTGGAAAATGATATTTTTCATAATAATTCTAGGGGCTTGTTTGGGTTCTTTTTGCACAAGTTTGGCAAGTAGGATAATTGAAAAAAAACCCTTTTTTATCTCGCGCTCTTTTTGTTTTTCTTGTGATACAAAATTAAAATACTATGAAATTATTCCTATTTTTTCTTATATTTTTTTAAAGGCAAAATGTCAAACTTGTAAATGTCATTTGTCTATTTCTTTGTTAATCAATGAAATTTTAGGCGCAATTTTGCTTATTTTGGTTTATTCTTTAAGTCAAAATTTTTATGATTTTTTATTTTTATCTCTATTTTTATTTAATCTTTTCTTACTTTCTTTAATTGATATTAAACTCAAAGCCGTACCACAAATTTTACTTTGGAGTGCTTTTTTATTTGCTTTTTTTTACGCCTTTAGGGAAAGTGAAATTTTACATTTTTTGATTTTTAAAGAGTTTAGTGGAGGTTTTTTACTAAATGCTTTTAGTTTTGGAGGATTTGTTTTTTTATTAAAAAGTTTGGTTTTTTTTCTAATGAATTTCCAAAAAAAAGATGAAATTTTAGAAAATTTGGGTGATGCTGATATTATTATTATGTCTTGTATAGGTGGAATTTTAGGTTTTGAGTATGGATTTTTAGTATTATTTATAGCTTCTATTTTGACTTTGCCTTTTTTTATTTTTTTTAGAATTAAAGCAATAAAAGAGCAAGAACTTGCTATGATACCCTTTTTAAATATCGCTTTTGTGGCAGTTTTATTTTATAAAAACTTAGGATTATTCTAATGAAGCTTAGTTTAAGATATGTTTTAAATCAATTTTTAAGTACGAATTTGTCTATATTTTTCGTACTTTTTGCTATTGTATCTATGGTGTTTTTTATTCAACTTGCAAAACTTACTTCAAGTATAGAGATTAGTTTTTTGGATCTTTTAAAGCTTTATGGGTTTATGTTGCCTAGAATTTTAATTTTTACCTTGCCTATATCTTTTTTTATTTCTTTAACTTTGGCTTTGTTTAGGCTTTCTAAGGAAAATGAAAGCATAGTGCTTTTTACTTTGGGATTTTCACCAATGATTTTGGCAAAATTTTTCCTTAAAATTGCAAGCTTGATTAGTGCTTTTATGCTTGTTGTAGCTTTGGTAATGATACCTATAGTATTTGAACTTCAGGATAACTTTGTAAACTATAAAAGCACTCAAGTGAAATTTAACTACAAAACAGGAGAATTTGGACAAAAATTTTTAGACTGGATGATTTTTATAGAAAAACAAGATAGTGATAAGTATGAAAACATAATTATGTATCGCCCTAAACATAAAGCAGATGATAAAGAACAACTTATCATAGCCAAAGAAGCGCATGTGCAAAGAAAAGATGATAGCTTTGCTTTTAGCTTAAATCAAGGCAAAATGTATAATTTTGAGCAAGGTCAAAGTATTTTTAGTGGAGAATTTGACACTTTAGTAGTAAATACTCAGTTTAATACAGACAATCTTCAAACAAAGAAATTTTATGAATACTGGAATGATTTAAACGAAAATCCACAAAGAGCAAGAGAATTTGTGATTTATACAACTATAGCCTTGTTTCCACTTGCTAGTACGCTTTTTGCGCTTTGTTTTGGTTTGGTTACTTATCGTTATGAAAAAGGCTATGTGTATTTAGGTATGTTTGGAGTGATTGCTATATATTTTGGACTTTTAAGTTCTTTTTCTCAACCTCCAATTTTGGCTTGTCTTGGAATTTTTTCTTTAAGTTTATTTGTTTCGGCTTATTGTTTTAAGAAAATGATTTTGAGTCGATATTGATGAAAATAAAAATTATATTTTCTTATGATGGCTCTGCTTTTTTAGGTTCTGCTACTCAGCCTCATAAAAAAGGTGTTCAAGATGCTTTAAGTGGGGCCTTATCGCATTTGGGTATTTTTTCACCTCTTTTGATGGCTTCTCGTACAGATAAAGGAGTACATGCAAGCTATGCTGTAGCTAGTGTGGAGTGTGGAGATTATTTTACAAATTTAGAATATCTTCAAAAACAACTTAATAAATTTTCCCATCCTTTTATCCATATCAAAAAAATTGAAAAAGTAAAAGATGATTTTGAAGTAAGATTTGATGTAAAAAGTAGAGAATACCGCTATATATTTTCTCACGCTTCTTATAGTCCTTTTATGGCTTCTTATGTACATTTTTATCCTAAATTTGACCTAGGTAAAGCTAATGAACTTTTGGGTTTTTTTGTAGGAAAAAAGGATTTAAAGTTTTTTTGCAAAAGTGGAGGGGATAATAAAACGACTTTAAGAGAAATTTTTATTGCTAGAGCTTATGCTTATAAAGATTTTAGCATTTTTCATTTTAAAGCTAATGGTTTTTTAAGAGGGCAAATTAGATTAAGCGTAGCAAGCGTTTTAAAAGTTTTAGAAGGAAAAATGAGTGAAAAAGAACTCAAAGAACAGATTGAAGCTAAAAAGCAATACAATCACTTTTTAGCACCGCCAAATGGGCTTTATTTAAGCCGTATATGTTATTAAAAACTTTCATAGAAATTAAAAGCCTTTTGGGTTAAAATTTTTCTTATTTCTTCTTGATGTTCTTTACCTTTGGTTTCTAGGGTAATTGAAATCATCGCATCGCCATAATCAAGCTTGGTAGAAAATCTATCATAGTCGATTTTTACTATATTTGCATTGGCTATTTTTAAGCTGTCTGTAAGGTGTAATAATGCCCCAGGTTTATCTACTAAAGTAACATGAATTTGCATTTTTCTGTAAGATTTAAATAAACCTTTTTCTATGATGATATTTAGCATTTGTGCATCGATATTGCCTCCGCTTAAAACTACGCCAATTTTTTTATGATTTTGTGTATTTATTTTTTGATGAAGCAGGGCGGCTACACTCGCAGCTCCCGCACCTTCGACTATGATTTTATGTTTTTCGAGTAAAAACAATACCGCATTAGCTATTTCTTCATCATCAACTTGGATAAAATCATCTACACATTCTAAGATAATGTTAAAATTTATAGGATTTGCATCACGCACAGCAATACCATCGGCTATAGTGCGTACGCTTTTTGCATTTTTGATTTTTTTAGCATGAAAACTTTCATACATTGCAGGAGCTCCTTTGGCTCCAACTCCGATGATTTTAATGTTAGGATTGATTTGTTTAGCTGTACTTGAGATACCGCTTATAAGTCCTCCGCCTCCAACAGGTGCAATAATCATATCAAGATCGCTTATTTCATCAAGCATTTCAAGCATTAAAGTTCCTTGTCCTGCCATTACAAATTCATCTTCAAAAGGATGGATAAAGCTAAGATTATTTTCTTTAGCATAAGAGGTTGCAAAAGCATAGGCTTCATCAAAATTATCTCCTCTGAGTATCACCTCTGCTCCTAAGGCTTTTGTAGCAGAAACTTTTAAGAGTGGAGTGGATTCTGGCATTACGATAACTGCTTTAATGCTAAATTTTTTTGCACTAATGGCCACGCCTTGAGCATGGTTTCCCGCACTTGCTGCAATGACTCCATGTTGTTTTTGTTCAGTGCTAAGATTGGCTATTTTATTGTAAGCTCCACGAATTTTATAAGCACCTGTAATTTGTAAATTTTCATTTTTAAGATAAATCTCACTTTGACAAATATCACTTAAAAAAGAAGAGTATATGAAAGGAGTTTTGTTTACAAATCCTGAAATTTGTTGTTTTGCTTTGTAAATTTTATTAAGCTCTAACACTATTTTTCCTTTGTTTTAAAATACGGATATTCTAGCATAATGCAACGATTTTGTATAAAATTTATATCTAATTTTTTACATTCTTCTTTGGCTGTTTCATTACTAATATCAAGTTGAAGCCATAGGTTTTTAATATTTTTTTCAACAAGCTTAGGAAGAATTTCTAGCGCCACTTCACCTTTTCTAAAAAGTATAAGTGTATCGATTTTTTCTTCTATTTGATCTAAATTTCTATAAACTTTTTCATTTAAAATAAACTCTTCTTTAGGATAAATAGGAAAAATTTTATAATTTTTTCTTTGTAAAAATTCTGCTACCCTATAAGAAGCTTTTGTCTTATCTGGACTTAAAGCAAATATGACAATATTTTTACTTGTATTTATAATATAAGAGATAGTTTCTTTTTCGTTCATTGTTAACCTTTGTTTTGGTATTTTATCTTAAATGATTAAAAAATTAACTAAAGTGAATTCAAAAAATGAAAAAAGTGTTATAATATAGCAAATTCCGAAGTTTAATAAGGAGGGAAAAATGGAAGAATTTTATCCATATACTTTAACAATCCATCTTCTTTGTGCTATTTTGTTTATAGGTTATTTGTTTGTTGATGTATTTGTTTTGGGTGTAGTTAAAAAGAAAAATCCTAATTTTGACAAAAGTCTTTTTAGTGCTACTGGAGTTAAAATAATGCCTTTTGTTGTTCTTTTGCTTTTTTTAAGTGGAGGTGCTTTGGCAGGTTTTCATTTTAAACCTTTAAATTTACTTTTTGCTGTAAAAATTATTTTGGCTTTTGGAATTTTATCTTTAGTTGTTTTTTCTTTATTTTGTCATTTTATATTAAAGAAGAAAAATCCACTCGGTGTTTTTATCCACCCTTTTGTATTTGTGCTTTGTATCGCGATAGTAATACTGGCTAAATTAATGAATTATTTTTTTATACCTTGCTAAGAAATACTCCACATTCAAGATGTGGAGTATTGACAAATTGATCAAACAGAGCAAACTCTTCCACTCTATGTGTTAGGCTTAATTCTTTTAAATTTTCTTTTAAAGTGATAGGATTGCAAGAAATATAAATAATATTTTCATATTTTTTTATTAAGTCAATTACGCTTTTATCAAGTCCTGCACGGGGTGGATCAACTAAAACATGAGAGAAATTAAAATCATCTAATCGAATATCTTTTAAACGAAAAAATTCTCTTTCTTTTTTGATAGCAAGACTTAATTCTTCGCTTGAAAGTCTTGCAAAGTGGATATTTGTTGTATTGTTAAGCTCGCAATTTTTTAAAGCAAAATTAATATTGCTTTTTGAAATTTCAGTGGCTAAAATTTTAAAAAAGAATGGCGCTAAAGCTAAAGTAAAATTTCCATATCCACAGTAAAGCTCAAGCAAATCCATTCTTTTTTGAGTGTTTAAAATTTCACACACCCAAGTAATCATTTTTTCATTTATAGCAGTATTAGGCTGAATAAAACAATCGTTGTTAAATTCATAAAATATTTTTCTATCTTGAATATTTAAAGTTTGTCTTAGATTTTCTGTTTTAAAAATAAGTTTTTTGCCTTTACTTCTTGCTATGAGGTTGATATGAAGAATATTGCTTAAATTTTCTAAATTTGACTTTATATCTTCTATATTTTTATGATAGAGTAAGGTTATGCTAAGTTCTTGCTTTGTGGTTAAAAATTCTACACCAAAAAGTTTTTCTTTTAATTTATTATCTTGACGCAAGTATTCTAGAAGTCTTGGCATAAAAGCACAAATTTTTTCATCAGCAAAATCTAAATATTCTATAATGTACTTTTTTTTGCTTTTTGGATCAAACATTGCATAAAAAAGCGTATCATTTTCATGATAAAATGAAAGTTCAGCTCTTGTACGATAATGTTTATCTTTTGAAGCAAAAAGTTTAAAATCCTTTGTATAAAATTCTTTAAAATATTTTTTTATGAAAGAATGTTTTTCATCTAAAGTGAGAAAATTTCCAAAATTTTCAAGACTCATGGAACTTTCTTTCCGATGAGTCTTAGTAAAAGTGCAATAAGTATGAAATTTAAAGGCAAGACAAACCAAACGCTAAGTCCTAAAGATACAGGAATATATCCAGCGATTAAAGAAATGCCACAGATAAATAAAGCATAAGGAATTTGTGTTCTTACATGCTCCATATGATCGCATTTTGCACTCATAGATGAAAGGATTACATTATCTGAAATTGGTGAGCAATGGTTTCCAAAAATCGCACCTGTTAAAACGCAGCTTATATTAATAACCATATAATGATGCATAGCGTTTGCATCCATACCATTGATTTTGGCGATTTCATGAGCTAAAGGCACAGCCAAAGGCATTAAAATCCCCATAGTTCCATAGCTTGTTCCTATGGCAAAAGAAATGGCTGAGGCAAAAGCAAAAATAGTAGCAGGCAAAATAAACTCAGGCAATTTGTCTGCAAGCAAACTAGTGATAAATAAAGAAGTTCCTAGATCTTTTACTATGCTTGAAAGTGACCAAGCAAATAAAAGCAATACTATGGTAAAAATCATGGTTTTCCAGCCATATATCCAAGTTTCTACCGCTTCTTTAAGATTGAAAATTCTACGACGCACCCCAATAAAAATCGCTACAATAGCAGCAAACAAAGCAGCTTGGAATAACACCACAGAAGAATCAGCATTTCCAAAAGCAGCTCTAAAAGTTTCAAAAGACAAAGGATTGGCACTTGCTTTTGCAAGTTCTTCGCCTTCTAAAGTGCTAAGTCCATTAAAATAAAATCCTAATATAGCTAAAATGATTAAAGTAAAAATAGGAACAATAGCATCAAAAGCACGAATTTTAATACCTTCTTTTGGCGCTAAAAACTGATCTTCTAATTCGGCAGTATCTAGTGTGCCTGATTTAGGTAGAGGAGCAATTTGTCCTGTGGTTCTTGCACGCACTTCAGCCTTGTACATAGAACCAAACTCACGCCCCATGATTGCAGTCATGACTACAAAAAAAAGCATGAAGATATTATAAAAACGATAAGGTATGGTTTCGACAAAAATTCCAAAAGCACTAATATCGCTAATGCCTATGTGTTCATAAGCGGTTTTAATTAAAGAAACTTCTAAGCCTATCCAAGTAGAAATTACAGCTATTCCTGCCACAGGAGCTGCGGTAGAGTCGATAATAAAGGCAAATTTTTCACGAGAAATTTTAAATTTATCCGCCAAAGGACGCATAATTGGACCTACGATCAGTAAATTAGCATAGTCATCAAAAAATATTAAAAGCCCTAAAAACCAAGTGTTAACTTGAGCTGATACAGCTGATTTGGCTCTTTTGGCAAATTTTAACGCTACGGCTTTCGCACCACCCATTTTTGTGATAAGCGCCACAAGACCACCTATACAAAGAATTTGTAAAATGATTCCTGCATTTACTGGATCTGAAGTTGAACCTAAGATATAGGAAATAATTTTTGAAAAAGATTCTACTGTAGTATTGTAATAATTTACAAAAGTTAAATGTTGTGCTTTAAAAATATTTGTAGAAAGGCTAAGTAGAAAAGTTCCACTTAAAACTCCAGTAAAGAGCGATAAAATAACATCTTTTGTGATAAAGGCTAAAGCAATAGCAACTAAAGGTGGTATAAGCGTAAAAGCTCCAAATAAATTAGCATTTGCAGCTGCTTCTGAGGAGTTTGCAAATGCAACTAAAGGTAAAAACAATGAAACTAAAAATTTATTCATTCATCTCTTTCTATATAAAATCCATTCCAAGTTTGTGTTACCGGCATAAGCTCGATTTCATTAACATTAATATGGCTTGGTAGGTTAATGATAGACATTACCACTTTGGCAATATCATTAGCACTGATAAATTGCGTATTTTCATACACTGCATCAGCTTTTTGGATATCTCCTTTAAAACGCACTTCACTAAATTCAGTTTTGCAAAGTCCTGGAGCAATGTTTGTTACTTTGATATTGCTTCCTCTAAGATCATTTCTTAAGGCCAATGAAAATTGTCCTACAAAGGCTTTGGTTCCACAATACACATTGCCTCCAAAATAAGGATTGCGTCCCGCAACCGAACCTAAGTTAAAAATATAAGCATTTTTTTGTTTGCGAAGTATAGGAATAATAGCTTTTGCAACATATAAAAATCCTTTGATGTTTGTATCTACCATAGTGTTAATATCTTCAAGGTTTAATTTATCAAATTCATCTACCCCTAAAGCTAAACCTGCATTATTAAAAAGCACATCAATTTCTTGAAATTCTTTGGGTAAATTTTCAATAGCCTCAAAGATTTCTTTTTGATTTCTTACATCTATGCAAAGCGTGTAAATCTTATCTTTGTAAGCATTTTTTAACTCTTCTAGACGCTCTTTGCGTCTAGCAAGGGCGATTGCTTTGTAGCCTTCTTGTATAAAAGCTTCAACGCAAGCTCTACCAAAACCTGAACTAGCTCCTGTAATAAATGCGGTTTTCATTCTAAACTACCTCCGTAAAATAGATTTTCGTTTGCTTTTAAACCCAAGCTTTTTAGATAATCAGCATTTTCTTTTTTACCTGCTGATAGCGCAAAGTCGAGTGCATTAAAACCAAGATCATCAACAGCATTAAAATTTGCTCCTTTTGAAATAAGAAGTTTTAAAATTTCAACATTTCCATAGGCTGCAGCATGCATTAAAACATTTTTTGAAGTGTGCTCTAGAGCACAAAATGTAATAAAATAAGGCGTATTTGAACCTATGTTCGCGCTTAATGCTAATTTTTCATTGTTATTAATATATTTTTGATTAACATTTGCTCCATTATCAAGAAGTAGTTTTATGATATCAAGACGATTAAACTCTATGGCATAAAAAAGTGGGGTTTTACCAAAGGCATTGGCTTGATTAACATTTGCTCCATTTTGGATTAAAAAGTTTGTATTTTCATAACTTTCCAATGCGTAAAAAATAGCACTTTCATAACCTTCGTCAATCCTAGCACCAAAACGAATCAAAAGTTCTAAAATTTCTTTTTCTCTTTGATTTAGAAGCGCTGCTTGCAAGGCTATAGTAAGATCATCTTGGCTTGGATTATTTGAAAAAATAAAATCTTGTATATAAGATACCGAATAATTTTTATTTGACATGATTTTTGCTAAAGGACTAATGTCTTTGTAAATTTTTGTTTCACCAACAGCCCAATTTAAAAATTCGTTTAAGGCATTGCTAGTATAGTAAATATTACTACCTTTATCAAAATTAAAATTACTTTCAAAATACTTTTCTAAAGGTTCTATAGCGTTATTGTATTCTTTCCAAAAAGCTTTGTAAAGTCTAAAATTTCCTATACTTTGATATGCCCAATATCTAAAATAAGATTTTAAAATATCATATTTTTTTTCTAAATTTTCGGGTGTATCTAAAGTTTTTTGATAAGCGATGGGATCGATAGCTATTTTTAATAATAAAAAATCAAATTGTTGTAATTTTGGCAAATAAGTCACACCATTACAAGAGCTATTGCTTCCGCGAATTTCATTGGAAATTGCATAGAGTTTTTTTGTAAAATCTTGATTTTTTAAAGATTCTTTACAGCTTGAAGCTATATTTAAATAATCTAAATTTGAACTTTCATTTAGCAATGTTTTATTATTTTTAATGTTGTCGCAGTTAATGGCATCACTAGCCATTAAACTTGCAAAACAACAAAAGGAAGCGAATAATAACTTCAATATTTTTCCTTTGAAAATTTTAATTTTGTTATTTAATCCAAATAAGTATTAAATTTGAATTAATTTTCAAGTTTGAAATTTTCAATCTCATTAAAATTTAAATATCTATAGATATTTGCCTTATGCTCATCACTTAGTTTTTCGCTAACAATTTGTAAGTATTCTTCCTTGCTTGGAATTTTACCCAAAATCGCACAAACTGCCGCAAGTTCTGCACTGCCTAAATATACTTTAGCACCCATTCCCATACGGTTGTCAAAATTTCTTGTAGAAGTTGAGAAAACTACAGCTCCATCATTTACTCTAGCTTGATTACCCATACACAAAGAACAACCAGGAACTTCTATTCTAGCACCTGCTGCGCCAAAGATGCTGTAATAACCTTCATTGATAAGTTGTGCTTTATCCATTTTTGTTGGAGGCACTACCCAAAGTCTGGTTTTAAGTATGCCTTTATCTTTTAAAATTTCTCCCAAAGCTCTATAATGTCCTATGTTTGTCATACAAGAACCTACAAAAACTTCATCTATATTTTTTGGACGCTTATCATCGGCTAAAATTTCGCTTAAGGTTGCCACATCATCAGGGTCATTTGGACAAGCTAGGATTGGCTCTTTAATGTCATTAAGATTAATATCTATAATATAAGCGTATTTTGCATCTTTATCTGCTCTTAAAAGAGTAGGGTTTTTAAGCCATTCTCTCATTTTTTCAGCCCTTCTAGCAAGGGTAGCTTTATTCTCATATCCTACTTCTATCATAGCTTCAATTAAAGAAATATTGGATTTGATATATTCGCTTACACTTTCTATGCTTAAATCTACACTACAAGCAGCTGCAGATCTTTCAGCACTTGCATCACTAAGTTCAAAAGCTTGTTCGACTTTTAAGTTTGGCAAGCCTTCTATTTCTAAAATTTTTCCTGCAAAAATATTTTTCTTATTTTTCTTTTCAACGGTAAGTTGTCCTTGTTTGATTGCATAATAAGGTATAGCATTAACCAAATCTCTTAAGGTAACTCCAGCTTGTAATTCCCCGCTAAAACGCACTAAAACACTTTCAGGTACATTTAAAGGCATAGAACCAGTAACCGCAGCAAAAGCCACAAGTCCACTTCCTGCAGGGAAAGAAATTCCTATAGGAAAGCGTGTGTGAGAATCCCCACCCGTTCCTACGGTATCTGGCAATACAAAACGATTAAGCCAAGAGTGAATAACCCCATCACCTGGTTTTAAACTCACCCCACCACGACTTGTCATGAAATTGGGCAAGGTTTTATGTAAATTTGAATCGCTTACTTTTGGATAAGCAGCTGTATGGCAAAAGCTTTGCATCACAAAGTCTGCATTAAAACCTAGGCTTGCAAGTTCTTTAATTTCATCTCTAGTCATAGGACCTGTAGTATCTTGAGAGCCTACGGTTAAAGTCATAGGTTCTATATACATACCTGGACGCACACCTTCAACTCCACAGGCACGACCTAGCATTTTTTGAGCTAAGGTATAACCACCGCTTGAAGATTTAGGTTGTTCAGGTTTGGTAAAGATATTTTCACTTTCCATGCCTAAAAATTCTCTAGCCTTAGCACAAAGCCCACGACCTATGATAAGTGGGATTCTTCCTCCTGCTCTAACTTCATCTAAGAGAGTGTTTGGACTGAGTGTAAATTCTGCAATTGTAGAGCCATTTTTTATGATTTTTCCCTCATAAGGATGAATTTCAAACTCATCGCCCATTTCTAAGTTTGTTACATCACAGATGATAGGTAAAGCCCCGCTATCTTGAGCAGTGTTAAAGAAAATCGGTGCTATGGTTGAACCCATTACTATACCACCGCTGTGCTTGTTTGGTATCCCTTCTATTTCTTTTCCTAAGTGCCATTGTATGGAATTTATTGCCGATTTTCTACTTGAACCTGTTCCTACAACATCACCTACATAAACCACTTCACGACCGCTTTTTTTAAGCTCTTTGATTTTTTCTAAGGATCCTGTTTGTCTTACCTTTAGCATGGCATTTGCATGTAAAGGAATATCGCTTCTTGTAAAAGCATCTCCTGCAGGGCTTAGATCATCGGTATTTGTTTCCCCTGTTACTTTAAAAACTATACATTTAATCACTTGAGGTAATTTTTCTTTTTTGTTAAACCAGTCCGCATTTGCCCAGCTTTGTAAAACTTCTTTAGCGTGTGGATTGTTTTTGCTAAGTTCAGCTATGGTATGAAAATTATCATGAACAAAAATAATATTTTTCAACACTTCTGCAGAATCTTTGGCTATGTTTTCATCTTTTAAGGCATCGATTAAAACTTTAACATTATATCCGCCCAGCATAGTTCCAAGCATTCTTAAGGCTCTTTTTTTGTCTATATTTGGAGCACTGATTTTGCCTTTAAGTATGGAATCTAAAAATTCACATTTTACTAAAGCTGCATCATCAACACCAGGATTTACTCTATTTTCTAAAAGATTTGCAAGCTCTTCATTATTTTCATTTTCAAGTAATTTACAAAGTTCTCTAGTTTGATTTGCATTTAAAGGAAGGGGTGGTATACCCAAAGCGGCTCTTTCTTCAACAAGTTT
Organism: Campylobacter sp. CFSAN093241; assembly: GCF_012889595.1. Lineage (NCBI taxonomy): Bacteria > Pseudomonadati > Campylobacterota > Epsilonproteobacteria > Campylobacterales > Campylobacteraceae > Campylobacter > Campylobacter sp. CFSAN093241. The sequence continues at coordinate 798,260 of NZ_CP040612.1, forward strand.
ATTGTATTCTTGCATAAAAGACATTTTCTACTCCTTAAATATTTTTTATTATAATTGTAGCTCTTTGAAGGATAAAAAATGTTTAAAGTTTATTATAAAATGCCTTTATGTTACCTATCTTTACATAGTGATGGAAAATTTTTAACTAGAGTCGATTTTTGTGATAATAAAAGATCAGAAAAAAATTGTAGTTTGCTTGACTTAGCAAAATATGAACTTGATTTATATTTTACTCATAAGCTTAGAAAATTTAGCATTCCTGTTTTGATACAAGGTACGGATTTTGAATCAAAGGTTTATAAGGCTTTAATGGAAATTCCTTATGGCAAAATAGCTACCTATAAAGATATAGCAGAAAAAATTAATCATCCAAAAGCTTTTAGAGCTGTTGGAAATGCAAATTCTAAAAATCAAATTCCTATTTTTATACCTTGTCATAGAGTTATTGCAAGCAATGGCATAGGAGGATATAATGGAGGGCTTGAAATAAAAAGATTTTTGCTTGAAAATGAAGGAGTGAATTTAAAATAAGCTTGGGGTTTGATTTTCTTTGTTTTCAAATTCTTGTTCAAAAATATCATAATTTTCAAGAATTAAACAATATTTAAAATTTTTTAATTTTCTTAAATCTGAAAGCTGATTATAGGAAAAATCGCAAAATAAAGAATTTTTAGAAGCAATTTTAAAGTCTTTTATGTTTTTAAATTTTTCTTTCCAGAATTCAAAGGTATTTTGGTTGTTGCTTACAATAAACGCTTGAGAGCTTGAACCAAAAGGAGTGATTTCAAATTTATCATCAATAAAATAAATTTTAAAATCATCAATCTTATTAAAGTCAAATATTATTTTTTGATTTTTTTCTTTTAAAAAAGAAATAATTTTTGCAAAACTATTTGCGTAAAAAAAAGGCAAATTAAGATTTTTAAAATATAAATTTTCACAAATCAAAGTTGTAAAAAAGAAGCTAGATCGCGATAATAAGGTAAAATTAGCATCTTTTAGACTATGAGAATAGGCACAAAGTTTATTTAAGTAATTTTCTTCACAGTAGCAAAAAATTTCACCCTTTTTTGCTTTGATTAGTTTTTCAAAATCAGCAAAAATATTTCCTTTTAAAATGTTAAAATAAAAAGCCTTGCAAAGACTTAGTTCGTAAGATTTAAAAAGCAAAAATTCACATTCTTTATCTTCACAAAAAAAGCGTAAAAATCTTACAAGAGCTTGTTCTAGATTTTCTACTCTAAAGTAAAAAATATCTTTATCTTCAATAGTAATGTCATTTTCTGTAATTATAGCATAAGCACCTTTTTTTACAGCTTGGGTAATTTCTTTTTTATCGTTATTAAAGAAGGCAAAGCCTGCTTTAAGTTCGTTTAAATTTATGGCAAAACCTTCCACGCTTAAAACGCTACCTTCATGAATGAGTGTTGCGTTTAACAGTTCGCCTAAATTGCTAATTTGCATATTTTAACCCACTAAAGAGCCGTTTTGCACAAGTTGTTCAGGGGTGATTAAAACAAGTTTATCTCCGCTTTTTGCAGAAAGTATCATACCATCGCTTTCATGTCCAAAAATTTTAGCTTTTTTAAGATTGCTTATAACGCAAACTTGTTTACCGATTAAATCACTGGCCTTATAGTATTTTGCTATGCCTGAGAGTACTTGACGGATTTCTTTATCGTCAAGTTCGAGTTGAAATTTTAAAAGTTTTTCACTCCCTTCTATATTTTGACAATCAAGTACCTTAGCAACTTTGATTTCAATTTTTGCAAAATCATCGATTTTTATTTTAGGACTTTCTTCTTTTTTAGGTTCTTCTTTAATTTCTTGTTTTAAAAGAGCTTTTTCTACTTTTGGAAATAAAGCTTCGCAAGGATTTGCTTTAAAATCTAAAAGTTCATTATCAAGTATCATTTTTGTGTAATTTGCAGACGAAATTTCAAAATTTAAAGCTAAGGCCACCTTTTGAGAGGACTTTGGTAGAGTAGGGCTTAATAAAAGGCTTGTTTTGGCTAAAATATTTGCACAAAGTGCAATTAAAGCATTAGCTTGTTCGTGTTTGTTTTCTTTGATTAAATTCCAAGGTTCGTATTTACTAATGGCTAAATTTGCCACACTTAAGGCTTTAAAAAGTTCTTCTAAATAACGATTACACTGTAAGTTTTCTAAAAATTCTACCGCTAAATTTAAGTGTTCTTTTGCTTGATTTAGTTCGGCATTGTAAAATTTTAAAACACCTTCTTTTGAAATATTTCCTTGAGAATATTTTGTACTCATACCTATAATGCGATTAAGTAAATTTCCAAATTCATTGCTAAGCTCTGCATTGATACGATTTATCAGCATATTTTCGCTAAAATCCCCATCGTTACCAAAAGGCACTTCTCTAAGCAAGAAATATCTAAAAGCTTCACTTCCATAGGCATCAACTACTTCTTTAGGTTTTACAACATTGCCTTTAGATTTGCTCATTTTTTCACCTTCTTTAGTCCACCAGCCATGTGCACCTATAAATTTTGGCAAAGGCAAATCCACGCTCATTAAAAAAGCTGGCCAATAAATGGCATGAAAACGCAAGATATCTTTTCCTACTAAATGCACATGCGCAGGCCAAAATTTAGCATTTTCTCCCTTGTTTTGAAAGTCAAGTGAGCTTACATAGATAAAAAGTGCATCAAGCCATACATAAATAATATGTTTATCATCATTAATTTCTTGAGGCAGTTTAATCCCCCAATCAAAACTTGTTCTTGTAATGGAAAGATCTTTAAGGCCGTTTTGGACAAAATTTATAAGTTCGTTTTTTTTGTTTTTTGGCAAGATAGGATCTTTTTCTTCATACCATTGTAAAATTTTATCTTGATATTTTGAAAGTTTGAAAAAATAGCTTTCTTCTTTTAAAATTCTAGTTTGTTTGCCACAATCTGGGCAAGAACAATCGTTAATAAGCTGACTTTGAGTAAAAAAGCTTTCACAAGAAATACAATAGTGTCCTTCGTATTCATCTTTATAAATATCACCTTTTTGCCACATTTTTAAAAACATAGCTTTAACAAATTCAATATGCCTTGTATCAGTTGTTCTTGCGTAAATATCATAGGTGATTTCAAATTCATCCCATAATTTTTTAAATTCAAAACTGATTTTATCAGCGTATTCTTGAGGAGTGGAATTTCTTAGTTTGGCAGCTTCTTCGATTTTTTGTCCATGCTCATCTGTTCCTGTTAGAAATCTTGTTTCATGTCCTTGCAAACGATAAAATCTTGCTAAAGTATCGGCTATGATGGTAGTATAAGCATGACCTAAATGAGGTATATCATTTACATAATAAATTGGTGTTGTAATATAACGCATTTTTTTCCTTTAAAAGTCAAATCCGCCTTCGGTTTTACCCTTAGACATACTGTTATAGACTGCATCAACATAATTTTTTCTAGTTTGGCAGTTAAAAATTTCATCGCAATTATAACAAGAGTTTAGGTTTTTTGAGTTTTGACATGAAAGTAAAATTTCTTTTTTTTTATCCATATCTTGCTCAAATTCATCTCTAACTTCATTCATTGTAAGCCTTTAAAAGTTTTGAAATTTCATATTCTGAGCCAAAAAAACAAGGAGTTGTCGCATGGATTTTATCAAATTCAAGTTCAAGTAAAGAGCGGTTTTTTCCATTTGTAGTTTTTCCGCCTGCTTTTTCTATGATAAAGGCTAGAGGAAAGACTTCAAAAAAGGCGCGAAGTTTACCATTAGGTGCATCTTGTGTTGCAGGATAACTAAAAATCCCACCCCCTTTTAATAAAATTTGATTGATATCGCTTACCATGGCTCCAGAATATCTTAAGCGATATCCTTCATCAAAAAGACTTTTGATAAATTTAGCGTGTTTTTCTTCCCAAAATTTTTGCGTCCCGCCTGTAGCATTAATCTTGCCTTTTTCATTCATTTTAAGATCTTTTATAAAAATAAATTCATTATTTGCATTTAAGCGATAAAGTTTTGGCTGATCTTTGCAAATCACAAGTTCTAAGCGCGCTCCATACATACTATAAAGTGCAGCTCTTAAATTTTTAGCATTTGCTTTTTCTTCATAGATAGCAAAAATAGAACCTATGGCAAAATTAACATCCATTAAGCTAGAACCATCTAAAGGATCATAAGCTACGATAAAATTTGCCCTCTCGTTAAGCGTTAAAATTTCGTCTTTTTCTTCACTTATGATGGCTTTAATGCTTGAACATTGACTTAGAGTTTTTGTGATGATTTCATCGCTTAAAACATCAAATTTGAGTTGGGTATCGCCTGTAAAATTTTGATTTTGACTGTAGCTTGTATCGGGAAATTTTAAAGCGTTAGAAATTTCTAAAACCGCTTTTTGTATATAAGAAATCACTTCTTGCATTTTATAATTCTCCTTGTAAATTTTTAGCATTTTTAAGTATGTATTGGCAAATAGCTTGTATATCGTTTAAATCAAGCCAAGTAAGATAAGGGTGAGAAATTTTTTCATAGCTTGCAATGGCGTTTGAAAAAATAAAATAACTTTCATCAATTTCTTTGCAAAATACGCTAATGCGTGGTAAATCAAGAGTTTTTAATCCTTCAACCAAACAAATGTCAAAATCAGGGCTTAATTTTAAAGCTTTTAAAATATCTCTATTTTCATGAGAAAAAAAAGTTGTTCTTGCAGGGCTTAAAACCATGACTTCAGCTCCACTTTGAAAAAATTTAAAACTATCTTTACCGTTAAAATCAAATTGAGCTTTATCGGCAGGATCATGTTTAATGATTAAAACTTTTAAATTTTGTTGCAAAAAATTATCAGCTATTTTGGTTATGAGTGTAGTTTTTCCTGAATTTGAAGGCCCGCTAAAAGCTATAATAAGTTGTTTCATAAAATATACTCTTAATTTTTTTGCAAAATTATATCTTTTTAAACCAAAAAATAGGGTTAAAAGGCTACAATAATACTAAAAAATATGGAAAAAGAATGAAAATTTATAGTGTAATTTTAGGTGCTTTTTTGCTTGGAGCTTGTTCTTTAAAAGATCAGGCGATTGTGGATACAAATTTAAAATCTCAAACTTTAATGTTTACTCAAAAATACAAAATCACACAAGATAAGATTAATGCCATTATAACTATGTCTTATTTAAACCCAATTCTAGACAAGACAAGTAAAGATGATGTATTGGCCTTGTCTTTTACTCCAAATACATTAAAAATTCAAAATTTAGAAGTTTTTATCAATAATAAAAAAGCCAATATTGAAAAATTGGATGATGAGTATTTAAAATATATAATACAAAACAACTATACTGATTATTTTAAAGTATCTCTTCCTAGTGTCAAGGAAGAGACTAGGCTTGTAGCTAAGATTTGTTTAGATCATTTGCCTTGTTTTGAATTAAATTTTCAAAAATATCCGAAATCTTTATACTATCGCTCAGAAGATGTCGATACACAATATAATTAGCTAGAACTTTTTTTCCGTAAATTCGGCTTTCTTGATAAGGAACTAGTTCCATAGACAAGAAAGGTTCAAATTTGCCTGTCTTAAACATATCATTTCTTGCAAGCATACGGTTAGTAAATCCTATACCGCCATTATAAGCATAAGCGACAAAAAGTGGAGATTTTAAACGTGATTCAAGGTAATTTAGATGATAGTTTCCAAAGTAATATGCTATTTCAGGTTTAAACATAAAATCTTGATCGAAATTTGGAATTTTTAATTCTTTTTCCCCTATGTGATTGGCCAAAAATGGCATAAATTGCATCATGCCTAAAGCATAAGAAACTGAAATAGCAGTTGGAATAAAACGACTTTCTTGTCTGGCAATAGCCAAAATTAAAGCTTGTCTTGTTTTGTTATAGTCTTTTATATTGTCATAATAAGGCATTATAAAATAATGTTTTTTAAAATTATTTTTGCGTTCTAATATGTAAGCATAAATAGGCAAGGTTTCTTGTGTGTCAAATTCTTTTGCCAAGACATCTAGTTGACTTGCGTTAGCATCGCGAATTTGTTTGTTTATTTTTTGCCAAGCAAAAGGATCTTGCATATTAAAATTATTTTTTTTCTTGCTTGGATTAAGGCTTTCTATCTTTGGAAAAGGTGTGTTGGTAAGTTCTTTTGCGTAAAGACTATAAATATTTAAAGAAGAACTTTGCGATAAAGTTTTTAAATCTTCTTCATTGTTTTTAATCAACCACATCCAAAATATAGCATTGTCTTTATTACTTTGCGATTTAAAACTTTGTGCCGCCTTTTTAAAAAAGTCATAAGCAAGCTCTGTTTTATCATAAGTTAAGGCATTGACTCCTAAATAGAAAGCAGAATCTTCACTTACATTTTCAGGATTTATTTCTAGCATAGAATATCTAAATTTTGGATTTTCTTTTTTAATAATAATATTTTGTGCAAAATCTTTAAAACCAATGTGGTTTGGTAGTTTATTGACTAAACTTGTATTTAAATCTAAGTCGTATTTTTTAGAATAATTATAAAGTTTAAAAAAACCATTAATATCTTCTTTTTGTACTATATAGCTCATAGGATCAGAAGTATTAAAAGCTAGCAATAAATTTGTCAAATCAGGTCTTTGATTTTTAAAGGTTTGAGCTAAAGTAGTTCGGTCTTTGGAATTTAGACTCGCTATAAAAACTAATGAATTTAAGCGCACACTTTGACAAGTTAAATTTGCATCTAAGATAGTATTCGCTGTATAGGTATAGCATTTAGCATATTTTGGGTTGATATAAGGCTTTAAAGGGATGATTTTTTCAAGTTCGGATTTAATTTTTCCTATATAGCGAAAAATATGAGAATTTAAATCCTGTGCATCTTTTTTACTGATTTTATTTTTTTCTAAAAGCCTATAAATATAATAATCCTTAGCAAGTGAATTTTCTTCCTTTTTGAGTTTTTCTATGCTATATTGTGTAGCATTTAAACTTGAAAAAATAAATAAAAAAACGAGTATTTTTTTTATCACAATATACTCCTTAAGATATTCCCAAGAAAAATGTCAAGAAACTGCAATGCTAAGACTATAATCAAAGGTGCAAGATCAATATTGCCAATGCGTGTTGGAATTTTTCTAACTAAGGTGTAAGCAGGATAACTTAATTTATATAAAATTTGCACTATGGGATTATAAGGATCAGGGTTTACCCAGCTTAAAAGTGCTGTGATGATAATAATCCAAGTATAAATGTTAATGACAATTTGAAGTACTTGAAAAATAGAAATAATAAAAGAGTCTATAACCATAGTTAAATCCTTGCTAATTCGTGAATAAAATTTTTAATATAAGGATAAAGATCGCTAAGCTCAGGTCCGTGGATATTTCCTGTTAAAATTATCCTTAAAGGCATGAAAAATTTTTTACCTTTTAAGTTGCTTTTATTTAAAAGTTCATTTTTAAAATCTTCATAATTTTCAAAAAGTTCAATATCTTTTAAGAGTTCTTTTAAAATTTTATATTCTGTTTCAAACTCGCCAAAATCTTTTGCGTTAAAAATAGCTTGCATTTTTTCTTTAAGTTCTTTTATAGTGCTTGTTTCTTGAGTGTAAAATTTAGCAAGTTGTGCAAGATCTTTGTTTAAATCTAAAATTTTATTAAGCTCATCATCTTTGATCATTTTGATATGTTCACGATTGATTTGTAAGAGTTTTTTAAGATCAAATCTTGCGGGAGCTTTTGAAACTTTAGAAATATCAAACCATTTTATAGCCTCTTCTAAGGTAAAAATTTCACAAGGAGTTTTATTGCCTAGCATGATCAGATAATTTGCGATTGCGCTAGGTAAAATTCCACTTTCAAGTAGCCATTTTACAGAAGAATGTGCTTCTCTTTTACTCATTTTAACACCTTCTTCGTTTAAAATGATAGGCAAGTGTGCATAAGTCATGGCTTTATTATAACCTAAGCTTGCGCGGATATGTTCTTGTTTTGGAGTGTTTGAAACATGATCTTCTCCGCGTATAATACAAGTGACATTTTCAAGCATATCATCAACCGCACAAGCAAAATTATAAGTTGGAGTTTTATCCGTTCTCATAATCACAAAAGAATCTATGTTTTCAGGCTCAAAACTAAGCTCGCCTTTGATAAAATCAGTAAATTTCATAGTATGAGTAGGTTTTTTAAGACGGATAACAAAGGGTTTTTCACATTCTAAAACATCAATATCGGCTAGTTTTTCACAAGTGCCATCGTAGCGATAAGCTTTACCTTGTTTTTTAGCCAGCTCTTTTTTTGCTTCAAGTTCTTCTTCGGTGCAAAAACAAGCAAAAGCTTTTTTTTCGCTTACAAGTTTTAAAGCCATTTGGCGATGGAATTTTAAATTTTCACTTTGTATATAGTAATGCTGCCATGAAATACTAAAAAGATTTAAAATTTCTTTGATTTCTTCTTCTTTTCCTGCTATATTTCTAGCCTTATCAGTATCTTCAATACGTAAGATAAAATCCATATTTTTTTGTCTTGCACAGATATAATTAAAAATTGCTGCGCGTAAATTTCCTATGTGCATATCACCTGTGGGAGAAGGTGCAAAACGGTACATCTTATAGCCTTTAAAATTATTTAAAAGCTTATTATAACAGAAAAATTTATACGGATATTTAATTTTACTTGGTTATAATACTTTTATGATATTTTTAATTTTTTCTTTCATTGTATTATTGATTTTTGGCTTAGCAAATGTTTATATTTATAAAAGATTAATCAAGAAAATTACTCTTTTTAAGTATTTTTATAAAATTTTTTCCTTTATTTTTATTGTGCTTTTTTTAGCTCAAGCTGTGTTTTTAATATTTCGTAGAGATGAATATTTAAGTGATACTTGGTATGAAATTTTAGCCATGTTTTATGCGCCGACTTATTGTTTGTTTTTTATGACTTTAGCTTGGGATTTTGTTAAATTGATTTTAGCTCTTATGGGTAAAAGAGATAAAACATATAATCTTATTTTGCGTTTGATTTTTGAACTTTCTCTTATAGTTTTAAGTGTGTTTTTAATTTATGCAAGTATAAATAATGCTCTAAAAACACCTGAAGTAAAGAGTGTTGATGTTGAAATACCAAATCTTAAAAAAGATTTAAAAATTGTCATGCTTACTGATATACATTTAGGTAAAAATTTGCATGAAAATTTTTTAGACAAGCTCATCACTAAAGTGAATTTGCAAAGTCCTGATATGGTTGTAATAGTAGGGGATCTGATTGATACTAATCCTAAAGATTTAAAAAATTACATCTCAAAACTTAATGATTTTAACTCCACTTACGGAACTTTTTATGCTTTGGGAAATCATGAGTATTATCATGGTATCAATGAAGTTTTGGATTTACTTAGAAAACATACTAATATGAAAATTTTAGTCAATCAAAATTTAGATTTGGGTTTTATAGATATTGCTGGACTTGGAGATTTAGCCGGACTTGATAGGGGTTTATATGCTCCTGATTTAGCAAGAATAAAAGTGGATTTAAATACAAGTAAAGCTAGTATTTTACTCACACATCAACCTAAAACAGCTTTGCTTTATGATTTAAGTGATTTTGATCTTGTTTTAAGTGGGCATACACATGGAGGGCAAATTTTCCCTTTTATGTTTTTAGTTAAACTTCAGCAAGGTTTTGTTCATGGGCTTTATGATTTAGGAGAAAAAACTAAGCTTTATGTGAGTAGTGGCGCAGGATTTTGGGGGCCAAGTCTTAGAGTTTTTGCTCCGAGTGAAATAGTGATTTTAAATTTAAAAGGAAAAAAATGAGTTTTTCAAAAGAAAGTTCGAGGCTTTTTGGTTTTGTAGCGGGGATTAAATTTCCTAAAATGATACAAAAAGTTATTAATGAAAATTATGTTAAGTATTTTAATATCGATATGAGTGAATTTAAAGCTCCTTGTGAATATGAGAGTTTAAATGCTCTTTTTACAAGAATTTTGCAAATTCCAAGAAAACTTGAAGAAGGTTTTATCAGTCCAAGTGATGGTAAAATTTTAGAGTGTGGAAGTACTTTTTTGGCAAATGAAGAACATTTTGCTTTTTCTATAAAAGGGCATACTTATAGCGTTGAGGAGCTTTTAAAAGATAGCTTTGAAAAAGATGAACTTAAAAATGGGCTTGATTATGTCAATATTTATCTTTCTCCAAAAGATTATCATCGTTATCACAGCCCTTGTGATATGCAAATTTTAAGTGCAACTTACACAAGTGGAGTGCTTTATAGCGTAAATGAAAAACATTTAGAACGCATTAGTAATTTATATGTAAAAAATGAAAGAGTGAGCTTGAAATGTCAAAATGAAAAAGGTATTTTTTGGCTTGTTTTTGTAGGAGCGCAAAATGTAGGAAAAATGCGTTTTAATTTTGATGCAAGCATACAAACCAATGCTAAAATTTCTCATAATTTTACTAGAAAATATGAAAATTTAAATTTCAAAAAAGGCGAAGAACTAGGAAATTTTGAGCTAGGTTCTACTATAGTTTTAATCTCTCAAAAAGGGATTTTAAATTTTAATTTAAAAGCAGGGCAGGGTATTAAATTTGGAGAAAAAATAGCGGATTAGTTTTTAGGAGTTTTATTTGCCATTTGATAGATAAAGGCAAAAACTTCAGCTACAGCTTTATACATATTAGGTGGAATTTCATCACCTAAGTCAAGCTTGCTTAAAATTTCTATTAAATCTTCATCTTCTTTAATAGGAACTCCGTGTTCCTTGGCTAAAGAAATAATTTTAGCAGCACTTTCTCCTTTGCCACTTGCAAGCACTTTTGGTGCAGAGTTTTTTTCTTTTTGATAGCCTAGAGCTACAGCTTTTTTAATCGATCTTTTGATTTTGCTCATACTTTTTTATCCATACCCATTTCAAGATCTAAATTTTTCATATTTCTAGTATCAAATTTACTTCTTATGATATCACCTACAAAGAAATTTGCACTTAAAAGTCCTGCTTTATTGATATTTCTTTTAAGCTCATGGGCATTTTCATAGATGGTTTTTCTAAATTCAATATTTTCTGCCATAATATTAATATCTATATATTTTTCATTATTTAAAGAAATAAGAATTTCTAAATCCCCAAGTTTTGCAAATTCGAGTTTAATCTGAGCAAAAAATTTGTCCTTTTTTCCGCGTCTAAACATAATTTTAGAATCATTTAAATCATCCCAAGAAAAAGGCAGATAAGTATTGATAGAATCATTAGCTAAAGACATAAGCTGATTGATTTCAATTTGCGCTAAAAGACGATTAGCTTGATTGTATACAGCTTCATTGCCTTCATTTTTAGCTAAATTTGAAATTTGCAAAAGTGTTGATTTTACATCATGATGTAAAGATTCAGCTATATCTTGTTCTGTTTTTGGTTTAATTTGCGCTAGATCTTTGGTAGAAAGATTGAGTTTGTGTTCGAGATTTTTAAGTTCTGCTTGATTAAGCTTGGCATTTTGAGTATAGGGTTCAAGTTCTTTTAAGCTTTCATTAAGTCTACGAGAAAGATTGCTTAAATTTTTACTTAAATCTTGCACTTGTTCTAGATCTAAATTTTCTACATTAAATGCTAAATTTTTTACAATATTTTGTTTTATAAATTCCTGATTTTTAAAAATATTTTGCATAGTTTGGTTATTGTTAGATTGAATATTTTGAGTATTATTTAAATTTTGCGTATTGTTTGTATTAGGATTTGAAGTGTTGGTATTTGTATTGATTGAAGTTTTGTTTTCTGTTTTTGTTTCATAAAATTTTGGATTTTCTTTGATATTTTCTTTTGATTTTTCTTGTTTTTCATCTTTAATTTTTTCTTGGTTTGGAGTAGAATTTTTTATATCATTGTCTGGCTTATTTTCTGTTTCATTATTTTGAATATCATTTTTTGTATCTTGGGTATCTTCTTCATGGGTTTTTATACCAGAATCTAAATTTTCATCTTCTTTTGATGCTTTTATATGTTTTTCTTCATCTTGGTTTTTTGTGTTATGATTAAGTTTTTCTTCTTTCATATTTTCTTTGTTACTTAAAAGATTTTCTAAAATATTTTCTTTATCTTGTATTTTAGAAGCTTGATTGCCTAGTATATTTTTTAAAGTATTTTCAAGTTTTTCAAAGGCGGTAGCAGTTTGCTTAAGGATGTTTGGATCTTTTATCATTAAATTTTCTGGCTTATTAAGAGCTTTGAAAAAATCATTTTTGATGGAATTTAATTCTTTTAAAATTTTATTAGCTATAGGGGTGATTTTTTCTTGAGCATGACTGGGATTTTTACTTATATAATTTTTAAAATTTTCCAATTTAGAACTTAAATTTAAAAGTGCTTTAAAAGAACTTTGATTTAAAATTTGCTTATTTTCATTTTTGCTAGAATTAATAATATTTTTTAATTCTTTTAAAGTGTCTTTTGGGCTTAAATTTGTATTTGCAAGCTGGGCTATCTGAACGCTTAGTTTTTCGCTACTAAGACCTTTGATTGTACTTAAAAGAGAGTGAAAACTTTTGGGTAGTAATTCTTCGTTTAGGGCATCTTTTAATTTAGCTTCTAAAAATACGCCTGAATTTTTAAACAAAGGAGCTAAGTTATTGTTTTTTATTTCACTGGCAGGTTTTAAAATTTGATTTAATCTGTCTAAAACTTGTGTAAAAGTATCACTTTTTGCAAGTTCTGTACTTAAGATTTTTAATTCATTAGCAAAATTAGGAGCTAAATTTAAATTTTTTCCTTGTTTAAGTACAGGGGAATCGGGATTTTTTTGAGCATTGATTTGATCTAAAAGTTTATTAACAAGTTCTTTTAATTTGGTACCTGTTTCATTTTGAACAAATTTTGCTAGTATTTCCTCACTACTAGCGTCCTTGCTTAAACCTAAATTTTGCTTTAAAGCTTGTGCAAGTGCTTCTTTTGGATTGTCTTTTAAATTTGTTTTATCTTTTGAAGCAGAGTTATCTACTTTTAAATCATTTTTTTGCGTATTGGCAATTTGACTTGCTAGTTGAGTATTAATCATCAAATATCACCATATTTCCAGGCTTTTTCTTAAATTTTTTATTTAAAATATTTGGTTTATTGATAGCAAAAAGAATTAAAAATGCTAAAGAAACTATATAAAACCATATAAAACCTTTGATTTCAAAATATTGCATTAAAAAACCTAAAATTAAAGGGCCAAACAAAGAGCCCAAAGAATAACAAAAAAGAACCCCACGACCTAACTCTACACCTTTATTTTTGCTTACTAAAACATCATTTGCTCTAGCAAGTGCTAAAGCATATAAGCAAAATATTCCTATACCAAGAGTAATTCCTAAAAAATATTGCATATATAAATGAAGTTTAAAAAAGATAAATATAAGCATAGTGATAAATCCTATACTTGCACAAGTGATAATGGCAAATTTGCGACCAAGTTTGTCTGAAATAGTTCCTATGATGGTTTGTGCAATAAAACCACCTAAAACCCCACAAAATATAAAATAAGAAACCGCTTTTGTATCAAAACCTTGCAAAAGTATAAATAAAGATGCCATAGAAAAAAAGCCATTTATAAGCATTCCGGCTATAAAGCTTGTGACGATAGCTAAAGGAGCTATATCAAAAATTTTAGGTATAGAAATAGGACTTGATGCGGGTAAAACAGGTTCTTTGATTTTAATTAGATTTAAAGGTAAAGATGAAAGTAAAATTAAAGTTGCACTGAGGATAAATACACTATGTTTGCTTAAATTTAACGCTATGATTAAAACTCCAATACCAAACGCAAGATAAAAAACAATTTCATAAAAACCTAAAATTCTAGATCGAATGGCATTTTTGCTTTTTTCATTAAGCCATGATTCTATGACCATTAAAAGTCCATAGTAGCAAATTCCTATGAAAAATCTTAAAACAGCCCAAAAAATAAGATTTTCGCTTACTGTATGAAGCATAGCTGAAATTCCAAAAATAGCACCAAATAGCCCAAAAGAGCGTATATGACCTATACGAGAAATAATTTTATGAGTACCGATGGTTCCAATAAGAGCGCCTACAAAAAAACAAGAACTTACTACTCCAACAGCTAAAGAACTTTCTCCGTTTTCTTTTAATATAACACCTATAGAGCTTACTATCAAGGCATTACCTGCAAATAAAAATGCCATACCAGCAAAAAGTGCTGTCATTGATTTAATAATTTTTTTTGGACTCATACTTTTTTATATATAAAATAAAAATAAACACACAAACTAGCAAGGATGAAATTCCACAAATATAAGCAAAGATATCTAATTTATCTTGGCGATGTAAAAATAAAAATCCAGCAACCAATATTACATAAGCCATCAATTTAAAGAGAGTAAAAAACATAGCAAAAAAATGGATTTTCTCTTTAACATTTGGCTTTAAATCGTCTTTTAGAACTTTAAAATGAATAATTTTTGATAAATTTTGTTTTTTTTTGATAAAAAGTGATGAAATGAAATTAAAATCTTTTTCATAATTTTTTGATTTTTTTATAATGACTTTTTTATAATTTAAATAAGAAGCAAAAATAATCAATAAAACACTAAAAAAAGCTATTTCATAGCTTAAAAATGTATCTAATTTAAAATGATTTAACGATGAAAATATGATCCAAAAAAATAAATGAATAATGGCAAAAATACAAAATAGAGCTTTTTTATGTTCCATTATTTGTTCTTTTCTTTTTGAATTTTTTCTTTGATCAACTCATCTCTTTCTTTAAATTCTTCATAGCTTTTTACTTGAACTTTATAAGCTTTGTAAACATTAAGTATAGCAGCACTGATCCCCCAAAAAACTCCAAGCCAAAAAAGCCAAGGATAAGGAGTAAATTTTTTAAGCAAATATCCTATTCCCACACCTATAAATACAGCAACAACCATAGAGATACCAAGACTTAAACCATCCGCAGCTTCAAGAGTTTTGCGAATGATTTTTTGTCTTTTGCTATTGGAATTTTCTAAGTGATTTTTTTCTTCTTTTAAAATATTGCTCATATTCTTTTAAAGCTTTCCCTAACAGCCTCTAGTGTTGTATCTATAATTTTATCATCCATTTTTGAACATATAAAGCCTGTTTCAAATTGAGAAGGTGCTAAATAAATTCCATTTTCAAGCATATTTTTGTGAAATTTTGAAAATAATGCTAGATCGGATTTTAATGCATCTTGGTAGTTTGATACAGGATCTTTGGTGAAAAAGTATCCAAACATAGAACCTACATGACAAACTTGCAGTGGAAGTCCTTTTTCATCTGCTAATTTTTTCATTCCTTGGGTAAGTTTTTTTGCTAATTTTCCAAGTTTATCATAAAGCTTGGTTTTCTTTTTGGCTTTTGTAAGACTTGCTATACCTGCAGCCATTGCTAAAGGATTTCCACTTAAAGTTCCTGCTTGATAAACTCCACCCAAAGGACTTAAAATATCCATAATTTCAGCTCTAGAAGCAAATGCTGCTGCAGGTAGACCGCCTCCTATTACCTTACCAAAAGTAATTATATCTGCTTGGATATGATTGATTCCATAGGAACCAAGGTAAGATGCTCTATATCCACTCATTACTTCATCAAAAATCAGCAGAGTTTGATTGTTTTTACAGATCTTAGCAAGTTCTTCTAAAAAATCTTGTTTAGCTGGAACTAACCCCATATTTCCAGCAATAGGCTCAATGATAACACATGCAATATCTTTATTTTTTTCAAAAAGCTCTTTAACGCTATTTATATCATTATATTTAGCTACTAAAGTGTGTTTAGCTACATCTTCTAAAACACCCAAAGAACTAGGAGAGTTAAAAGTAGCAGCACCACTTCCTGCACTCACTAATAATGAATCAGAATGCCCGTGATAACATCCTTCAAATTTTAAAATTTTATCTTTTTTAGTAAAACCACGGGCAAGACGAATAGCACTCATGGTTGCTTCTGTTCCACTGCTTACAAAGCGGATCTTTTCTAAATGAGGAAAATCAGATAAAACAAGCTTGGCAAGTTCAGTTTCTAATAAAGTTGGAGCTCCAAAACTTGAACCTTTATGAAGTGCTTTTTGACAAGCTTTTTGTATATCTTTATCGCAATGTCCAAAAAGTAAAGGCCCCCAGCTTTGAACATAGTCTATATAAGAATTTCCATCTATATCGAAAATATAAGCACCTTTTCCATGAGAAATAAATTTTGGCTCACTTTGAACATTTGCAAAAGCACGAACTGGAGAATTTACACCACCTGCGATGAATTTACACGCTTCTTTAAAAGCTTTTTTGTTTGTCATTTTTCTTCCTTGCTAAATTGCTTGATGTAATTATATAAAGTTACAATTTCATCATTTGTTAAAGAGTAATTTGGCATGATTGATTTTGCGTCTTTACTCTGATTAAGAGAATTTTTAAAATTCTCAAAACTAAGATTTTGTATACTTGGAACTTTATAAGCTGTTTTAATACCATTTTTCATATAATATCCTAAAATTTGTTCGCTTCCATTTGCTCCATGACATTCTTTACAACTAATGCCCCTTGGATTTTCATAAAGCATTTTAGAGTATTCTTTAAGAGTGATAAAATCAGCACCAAAAAGACTGATACTAAATAAAAAAAACATTAAGACAATTTTCAAAGTTTCACCTTGTTAATGAAGTTTTAATATGATACAATTTTTACTTTAAAAAAGTGATTAAATTTATAGAAGGAAAATAATGACTTTGCTTGATGGTAAAGCTTTAAGCGCAAAAATCAAAGAAGAATTAAAAGAAAAAAATCAATTTTTGAAAAGCAAAGGGATTGAAAGCTGTTTAGCTGTTATCTTGGTTGGAGATGATCCTGCAAGTCAAACTTATGTAAAATCTAAGGCTAAAGCCTGTGAAGAATGTGGAATTAAATCTTTAGTTTATCATCTTAATGAAAATACTACACAAAATGAACTTTTGGCATTGATTAATACCTTAAATCACGATGATAGTGTTCATGGAATTTTGGTTCAACTTCCCTTACCTGATCATATTTGTAAAGATTTAATACTTGAAAGCATTATAAGTAGTAAAGATGTTGATGGCTTTCATCCTATTAATGTAGGATATTTAAATTTAGGCTTAGAAAGTGGGTTTTTGCCTTGTACTCCACTTGGAGTTATGAAGCTTTTGAAGGCTTATGAAATTGATTTAGAAGGAAAAGACGCTGTTATTATAGGTGCTTCAAATATAGTAGGTCGTCCTATGGCTACTATGCTTTTAAACGCTGGAGCTACAGTAAGCGTTTGTCATATTAAAACCAAAGATTTGAGCCTTTATACTAGGCAAGCTGATTTGATTATAGTAGCAGCAGGTTGTGTGAATTTACTTCGATCGGATATGGTAAAAGAAGGAGTGATTGTTATTGATGTTGGAATCAATCGTCTTGAAAGTGGAAAGATAGTAGGAGATGTAGATTTTGAAGAGGTATCTAAAAAATCTAGTTATATAACTCCTGTTCCAGGTGGAGTAGGTCCTATGACTATAGCCATGCTTTTAGAAAACACAGTTAAATCTGCTAAAAATAGACTTAATTAGGGAAAATCTATGGAAATTTTAAAGAAATTATATAAATTTTCACAGTCTTGGACTGGAACTGTAGTTATTGTTCTTTTGGTGATTTTTTTCTTTATACAAGCTTTTGTTATTCCTTCTGGTTCTATGAAAAACACCTTATTGGTAGGGGATTTTTTATTTGTTAAAAAATTTAGCTATGGTATCCCAACTCCTCATATTCCTTGGTTGGAAATTCCTGTTTTGCCAGATTTCAATAAAGATGGGCATTTGATAAAAGCACAAGGGTCACAAAGAGGAGATATAGTTGTTTTTAGAAATCCTAGAAATGAAAAAGAACACTTTGTAAAGCGTTGTGTAGGCACAGGAGGAGATAGGATAGTTTATGCAAATAAAACACTTTATGTAAGAATGCATGAGGGTGATGAATTTATGAAAGAACATTATCCGAATGATCTTGTTACTCTTGGAGGGCAAATTTATGTAAAAGAACCTTATAAACAAAAAGGTATTCATTATGATCCAAAAAAAGATATAGAAAGCGATATTTTACGCTTTCTTAGCATAGGTGATTTTGCTATGTCTCCAACTTATATTAAAGAACTTGGAAATCATATAGGTTTTAGCGGCGGAAATGCTTATGTTTTTGATGTGCCTGAAAATGAGTATTTCATGATGGGTGATAATCGCGATTATTCTTATGATAGTCGTTTTTGGGGTTCTGTTCCTTATAGGTTGATAGTAGGTAAACCTTGGTTTGTATATTTCTCTTGGGATAAAGATAAAAATGTTCGCTGGGAAAGGATAGGGCGTTTTGTTGATACCTTGGAAAATGATGAACAATATATCCATGATCATGATGATGAGGATAAATTAAGCTAATGTTTGTGAAAAACACAAACATTATATTTTTAAAAGCGTGATTTCATCACCTTTTTTTAATTTGCTTATATTTTCTTCACTTATAAGTAAAAATTCACTTTTAATAAGTGGAAGTATCATACCAGATCCAAATTTATTTTCATTAAATGGTGTAAAAATATCTTTTTCTAAATTTCCTAAGATGAGATTATTTCTTCCGCTTTTAAGCTTTAAATCCATACCCATTTTGCCATAAAATGTTAAAGGATTGTCTAGGTTTCCACTTAATAAAGCAATAATTTTTTTAGCAAAAATAAAACAAGAAAGATAGGCCGCCATGGGATTTCCTGGTAAAATCAATACGAAATTCTCACCCTTTCTATAAAGCTTAGTAGGTCTTGCAGGGCGTGCTTTTAGTCCTTTAAAAAGCGGAGTAAAGCCTAATTCATCTAAAGCTTTTTCCATAAAATCAGCCTCGCCAACGCTTGCACCTCCTGAAGTGATTAAAAGATCAAAATTTGTATTTTCTAAAGCCTCTTTAGTGCTTTTAAAATTATCTTTGATAATACCTAAATAAGAAGCATTTTGAAGCATGGTTAGTAAAGGCAAAGCATTAGCATTATAAATACTTTCTTCATCGCATTCTTGCCAAGGTTCTTTTAGCTCATTTCCACTTGAAAAAATACCTATGCGAATTTTTCTTATGACTTCTATTTTATAAAGCCCTTGAGAAGCAAGCAGGGCGATATGTTTATCATTAAGTTTGGTGCCTTTTTGAAGTAAAATTTCACCTTTTTTTAATTCTTCGCCTTTATAGCGATAGGCATTGTATTGTTTAGGGGCTTTTTTAATGATGAGTTTATTTTCTTCTATATACTCATCTTCTAACATTAAGATAGTATCAGCATTTTTGGGCATTTTAGCCCCTGTCATGATTTTATAGCATTCATTCTTAGCAACTGTATAAAAATTTTTATCTCCTGCAAAAATAGTCCCTTTAATCTCCAAAGCCTCATTGATATCAGTATAATTAAAAGCATAGCCATCAAGAGCAGCATTGTCAAAACTAGGTAAATTTTTTCTAGCGTATAAATCTTTAGCTAAAATTCTATCCTTTGCTTTTTCAAGGCTAATAAGCTCACTTTCATCTAAGCATGAAATTTGATTTTCTAAGTCTTTTAAGGTTTTAAAGATATTTTTCATTCTTCAAGCCTTGTGATTTTAACACCTAAACCTTTAAATTTTTCTTCTAAATTTTCATAACCTCTATCAAGATGATAAATTCTATGGACTTTGCTTGTGCCTTTAGCTGCAAGAGCTGCTAAGATAAGGGCTGAAGAAGCACGCAAATCTGTAGCCATGACATCAGCAGCGTTAAGTTCTTTTCCGCCTACTATAGTAGCAATATGACCGTTGAGTTTAATATCTGCACCCATTCTTAAGAGTTCGCTTACATGCATGAAGCGATTTTCAAATAGTCTTTCATCGATAATGCTAGTTCCATTAGCCTTTAAAGCTAGTGCCATAAACTGCGCTTGCATATCGGTTGGAAAGCCTGGATATTCACTTGTCATGATTTCTACAGGTTTAATTTCTTTAGCAGGAAGTAGGGTGATACTATCTTCTGCAATCAAAGTTTCAAAACCCATTTGATGAAGTTTTGCTAAAACTGCACTAAGATGAGTGGCGTTAACTTTATCTAAAGTAATTTTAGAATTTGTAATAGCCCCTGCACAAAGATAAGTTCCTGCCTCAATTCTATCAGGTATAACGCTAAATTCTTTAAATTCTAAAAGTTCTCCATCGCTACCATAAATTTCAAGTTCATCTGTACCTATGCCTTTAATTTCAAGTCCTGCGTCTTTTAAAACTTCGCAAAGTTGAACTACTTCGGGTTCTTTTGCAACATTTAAGAGCTTGGTTTTACCTTTAGCTAAAGCTGCTGCCATGATGATGTTTTCGCTACCTGTAACCGTGATTTTATCAAAAAGAATTTCATTGCCTTTTAAATTTCCACTAGCTACGACATAGCCTTGTTTAATTTGTATATTTGCCCCCATTTTTTCTAAGGCTAAAAGATGTAAATCAATAGGTCTTTGTCCTATGGCACATCCACCAGGCAAAGATACTTCACAATGCCCAAAACGAGCAAGCAAAGGCCCTAGAGTAAGTATAGAAGCACGCATTTTACGCACAATGTCATATTTAGCTATGGTTTGATTAAGAGTGTTTGTGTTTAATAAAGCACTATTGTTTTGAAAATTGACTTTAGCTCCTAAATTTTCTAGCAAAGATATAAGAGTTTTTATATCAGCAACATTAGGAACATTGTTGATTTTTACTTCGTTTTTAGCAAGTATGCTTGAAACGATCAAGGGTAGGGCGGCATTTTTTGCCCCGCTTATTGCAACATTTCCGCTTAGATGATTTGTGCCTTCGATTTCTAGATAAGTCATATTTTTCCTTGAAAAAGTTTAAAAATGCATCATTATAGCATTCTTAAACTTTTGAAAAAATATAATCAAGCTTGTTGGCTTTGGAGTTCTTGAATTTGAGCTTGAATTACATCTGCTTGAGATATTAGCACATCAATTTGTTTTTGAAATGTCGTTTTCATTTGTTCGTTAGCGTTTGTCATTTTTTGAGTAAGTTCTGCAATTTTAGCTAAAATTTCAGCTAATTTTGCTATTAAAGCCTCTAATGCGGGATTTCCGCCACCTTTGCTACTTTGAATGGAATTTTGGTCTTTGTGGTTTTCTATTTTTTCTTGACTTACTTTGATTTCATATTCTTTTTCATTTTTTGAATTTGCTTGACTTAAACTTCTTGCTTCATCTGAAATTTGAATTTTAACCACATTGTCACTATGAACATTACTTGCCAAATCATTGTTTTTGTTTATTTGTGTTTGATAATTGCTAAAATTTTTTGTCAAAGTATCTATTTTCATCTTAAATCTTTTTAAATTAATTTATATTGTTATCGGTTTTTTTATTTATAAATTTATATTAATGATAATTATTTTAAGGATATTTTATTTTAGATTTTCATATTTATATTTTAAATGCAAAAAAGACTAAAGTTTCATAAAGTTTTTAAGTATTTTTTTGCCTTTTTGAGTTAAAACCGCTTCAGGGTGAAATTGCAATCCATAAATAGGATATTTTTTATGTTTAATTGCCATAATAATATTTTCTGAATTATGAGCTAAAATTTTGCATTTTTCAGGCATGGAACTAATGTGTAAAGAATGATATAAGCAAATTTCAATTTCTTTTTTAATACCCTTAAAAATAGGATCTTTTTTAAAATAAAGTTTAGAAATTTTACCATGCATGGGATTTTGCATTTTAGAAACCCTACCGCCAAAAATTTCAGCTATACACTGATGTCCTAAACATATACCTAAAATTTTTTTATTTTTTTTAAAATATTTGATTGCTTTTAAGCTTAATTTAGATTCCTTAGGAGAATGAGGGCCAGGAGAGATGATAAGATGAGTGAAATCAAATTTTTCTAATTCTTTAGCTTTTTTAAAGGCATCATTTTTTATCACTTTACATTCAAAACCAAGTTCTTTAAGATAATAGATGATGGTATAACTAAAAGAATCATAATTATCTATAAATAAAATTTTCTTCATTGTAATTTTACCTTTTTTAAACCACGCACGGAATTAATACAATAAATATTTTCTGCTTCAAATAAATCTTGTTTAAATAATGCTTTTTCTTTTATCAAACCAAGATTGATTAAGAAATTTCTATATACTCCATTTAACATACCGCTTTGAATTTGTGGAGTATAAAATTGAGAGTTTTTTTCTAAGATGAGATTGGTTCTTGAGCCTTCGCAAAGTTCATCTTTTTCGTTAAAAAAAGCTATGTCATAACACAAGTTTTGCTGCCATTTGTATGAGTGTTGATTATAAAAAGTACGCAAAGAGCTTTTGTGATAGAGATTGTCACTTTTTGAGTTAATTTTATCATCACTTAAAAGCAAAATATCGTTTGAATTTTGCTTTAAGGCACTTTGTTGAAATTCGTATCTTCCGTCTTTGTATAAAATAAGCTTTAAAATTCCTTCTTTATGTGGATTTTTAAAGGGTAGGGGAAAATTATAAAATAAAGAGTGTTTTTTGTGGAAAATTTTTTCATCGAGTTTAAAAAGTGTAAAATTTTGATATTTTTTATAAGAACTTTTTTGATTTAAAACATTATAAAAATCTTTAAAGAGCTTGTGAGTGTTAAAATTAAATTTAAGAGCTGAATTTATAAGCCTTAATAAATGTTCTTTTAAAAATAAAATTTGAGAATTTTTAAAATACATGGTTTCAAAAAGATGAAAATCACAAGGATTTAAGATTGCACTTTTAAGTTTTAATTCTTCAAATTCATCTTTAAATTTTGAGTCCCAAACCAAGCCGCTACCCGTGCTATAAGTATAAATTTCATCTTGTTTTTCTAAGGTGCGTATGGCTACGCTAAATTTATTTTTATTTTTGCGTATTAAACCTATAATTCCGCAGTAAATACCACGATCTCTTTGTTCTAATTCTTCAATAAATTTAATACTTTCAAGCTTTGGAGCACCTGTAATAGAACCGCAAGGAAAGAGGGCTTTAAAAATTTGATGTAAAGAAATATTTTTTTTAAGTTTTCCTTGTACGCTTGAAGTCATTTGATGTAAAGTAGGGTAACTTTGAATTTCAAAAAGTTTTGTTTTTAAGCTTTTTTTTGTGATGATTTTTGAAAGATCGTTACGCAAAAGATCACAAATCATAACATTTTCACTCAGATTTTTTGTATCATTTTGTAAGAAGATTTTATTTTCTTCATCTTTTATAGGATCTTTATCGCGCTTAATTGTACCTTTCATAGGTTTTGTAAATATTTTTCTTTTTTTGGTTTTGAAAAAAAGTTCAGGAGAAAAGGATAAAATTTCTCTTATTTCATCTTTTATAAAAGCTTTAAATTCAGTATCTTGTCTAGAAAGCAAAAGTTTAAAAAGTTCAAAAGAATCCATTTTGCTATGAAATTTAAAATTTTGAGTGAGGTTGATTTGATAAACTCTTCCTTTGGAGATTGCCTCTTTAACTTTGATGAAATTTTCTTTGTAATTATCTTGATCTAAAAAATTTATAAATTCAGGAATAAATTTTTCTTCATCGATATCTTCTTTTTGAAATTTTTTTCTTTTTTTAAAAGCAAATACAGACAAATAAGCCTTTTTGCTTGTGAAATTTTTATCTTGAAAATATCTATATAGCTCATAATCAGCAAGCATTAAAATATAAAAATCATTTTTATATTTTTCTATAAATTTAAAGCACTTTTTACTTTCTTTGTGATTAAAGGCTTTTAAAGTGTGTTTTAAATCATGGTAAAAATATTTACCAAAAACAGCATAGTTTTCAAGAGTCACTTAATTCCTTTGCAACCTGTGCGGCAAGTTTTAATTTATCATTATCAAAATGAGTGTAAATTCTTGAGGTATTTAAACTCGCATGCCCTAAAGCTTCTTGAACTAAAACTAAATCTTTTTGCTTTTTATAAAGCAGGGTGGCAAAAGTATGACGCAACATATGAGCACCATTTTTTTGTTTGCGAATTCCTGCACGAAATAAAAGCTGTTCTACTATGCGACTGACATAAGATTGAGTCAGTGGAGTGCCTTTTTTATTGACAAAAAGTAGGGCGTCTTTACTCATATAATTAATACTTACATTTTTAAGCAAATCGTAAATAAGTTCTTTTTTTATCATTACAACACGATATTTATTGCCTTTAGCTCTTATTCTTATGATATAAAGATCGTTTTCTTCGCTAATATCACCCATTTTGATATTGATAGCTTCGCTTACCCGTATGCCTGTAAAAATGATGATTTTAATAATAAGTTTATTGCGTATGGTATTGTTTTTAAAATCTGCATTTTCAATAGCATCAAGAAATTTTTTAAGCTCTTCTTCACTCATAAATTCAGGTAATTTCACCCCTTTAGAACCCGCTATACCTGCCCAGTTTTTAAGATTGATATCGAAAATATGCGCTTTTTCATCTTCTTCGTTTTGCTTGTCTAAAAAATCAAAAAAATTAATCACAGCAATACGGTAATTTTTTTTACTTGCATCTGATAAAGCACCTGTTATACTTGCTAAAACTTCTACAATAAGTTCTTCATCAATCTGTTTTAAAGAGTAAAGCTTGTAAAAATTTAAATATTCAAACACTTTTTTTAAAGGATTAAAATAAGTATTAACTCCACTTAAACCAGCATTTCTTGCTTTTTTTGCTAGAGCATCAAGTTCATCAATGTTTTTTACACCTTTTGTAAGAGCAAAATTAACTTCTGCTAAAGCTTGTGGATTTTTTAACTCTTTGTTAGATAGCGAATTGAGTTTAAATTTTACATATTTTGCTAGCCAAAATAAGAATGATTTTTCAAAATTTTCTTCACAATCTAAAGGGTATTTCATAAAAACTTTTCCTAAAATCTAAAATTTTTAGCTTTTTAACTATAAAAGGTATTTTAGTATTAACTTAGTAAAAAAAAGCTTTTTTAGGAAAAAGTTTGTTTTTATATACAAGGAAAAAAGATTGAAATATTTTTATTAAATAAATCTTATATCAATCATAAAAAGATATGACAAAAGGTAAAAATATGTAAAATTTATAATTTTGTATTGAAAACTGTAATTTTCAAACTTTTTTATATACACCTAGATTATTCTACTTTGATATAGATTAAGCTACTATTTTTACATACTTTTATGATTTTACCTTTTGAGTGAAATAAACTTATCCATAAAATATAATGTAAAAAATTGATAATTTTATTTCGTAAATTAAAATTATATTTTACTTTTCTTGAAAACTATAAAGAATATTTAAAAATTAAATTATTTTATATTATTATCAAAATATACATAAAAATGATAACTTATGCATTAAATTTTTTAACCCCCTATTCTTGATTTTTAGTTAAAGTAAATATTCTTAGTTATAAAATTTTTTAAGAATATTTTTATTTTAATAGTGTTATAAATAGTTATTACATAAAAACTTAATAAAAAGTTTTATCAAATCCAAATTTCAAGGAGAGGGTAATGAAATTTCCAGTAAAATTAGCAAGATCTATTGTTGTATGTGCTTTTTTAGCAGGTATAAGTGCTAGTGTATTGAGTGAAGGTAAAGAATATGTAATTCTTAAAAATCCTATTGCTAACGCTGATAATTATAGTGTCGGTTTAAAAGCAATGAATGTAAGTAAAGCTGATTTTGAAAATTTCTTAAAAACTCCAGAGGCTGCAGAGCTTTTAAAAAGTTATGAAATTGCCAATCCTATTTCGCAAAATTATGGCACCCCTGCTTTTGTTGTTAATGGAAAATATCAAATCGTTCCAAGTGCAATCAACTCTCCAGAGGCTTTGATTGAAATTACTAAAGAACTTAGCAAGCAAAAATGAGTTGTATAAAAATGAAAGATAAATGCAGAAATTTTTCACTTTCTAAATGGCAAGATACGCGTGAACCTTGGTTAATTTTGATTATAGTTACTATAGGACTTACTTGTATAGCACATTTTTTATTTCAAGAATATCTTTTTATGGAACCTTGCGAACAATGTGTGTATATAAGATTTGATATGCTTGTTATGGCTATAAGCGGTATGATTGCATTAATCAACCCTACAAATAATATTATAAAAATTTTTTCTTATAGCTTAGCTTTTTATGGAATTTGGCTTGGCTTGGAGCATTGTCTAACTTTAAATCATATTCATGAAGTGGTTCATTCTGAAAATCCTTTTGCAGGTGTAGATGGATGTCGTGAAATTCCTATTTATCCATTTAATTTACCTTTGCATGAGTGGGCTCCTAGTTGGTTTTTGCCAACAGGAGAATGTGGGATGGATACCCCTGTAGTTCCAAAAAATGCTTATAATCATCTCAATGCTTTTCAAAAATTTTTTATAGGAACTCTACCTGATTTTGAAAATGGGCTTTATAGCAATGGTTGGTATTTGATTCCTAGTTTAAAGTTTATGAATATGGCAATTTGCTGTCTTATAGCATTTTTATGTTGTTTTGTCGTGCTTTTTGCAATGTTTATAGCCTATGTTTTAGATAAAAATAAACCTAATGCTAAAATTTTTGCATTGGTGATTGTTATTTTGGTTTTGGTGTTTAAATTTATAGGCGAACCAAAAAATCCAAATCAAAATATAGCTAGTTTAATTCATTTGAATCAAGTCGTTTTAAGATGCTCTTAAAATACGCAACAAATTATTTTTGTTGCGTATTATTAAAATTTTATTAAGCTATTTTAGGATGGCTTAAATAATTTTAAAGGATTTATCATGAGACTTAGCAAAACTCTTTGCATGGCACTTTTGGTGGGTTCTACCCTACTTGCACCTAATGCTTTATGGCCATGGGTGGTCCTAGTGGAGCGAAAATAGATTGGCAAATTCAAGGGCAAATAGGTGCGATTAAAATGAATCCTTATGGATTGTCTCCTTTGACCGCTATTATCATGGATAATGCCTATGTTTTAAGTGATATAAAAGTAACCATTGTTCCTAAACCAAATGGCCAAACTATCTCTTATAATGTGAATTCTAAAATGGCTAAGACTTATGGTGGAATTCCTATTTTTGGACTTTATCCTTCTTATTTAAATACAGTAAAGGTAAGTTATACTAAAACTGCAAATGGTAAAAGTCAAAAAGTCATTGATGAGATTTATAAAATTACAACTCCAGGGGTTAGCATAGAACCAAGTGGAAGTACTGATCAAAGAGGAACTCCTTTTGAAAATGTGAAAGTATTAAAAATGGATCCAAAATTTTCAGATAGGTTATATTTAGTAAATAATGCTCCTGGAAAACAATCTGGCAAAGGCTCACAATCTGTATGGAATAATCCTGTAGGTGGTGCTATGGAATGGGATGAAAATTCAAATGTCTTTATCATAGATATCAAGGGTGAAATCAGATGGTATTTTGATAACGATAAACTAATAAACTGGGGTAATATTTACAATCGTGGAATTATGTTGGGCTTTCATCAAAACAAAGATGGAGCTTTAACTTGGGGATTTGGTCAAAGATATGTAAAATACGATATCTTAGGAAGAGAAATTTTCAATCGCAAATTACCTGCTGCCTATATAGATTTTTCTCATGCTATGGACAATATGCAAAATGGGCATTATTTATTAAGAGTAGCTTCAGCAAATACTTTACGTCCAGATGGTAAGCATGTACGCACAGTGCGTGATACTATTGTAGAAGTAGATGAGAATGGTAATGTTGTTGATGATTGGAGATTGTATGAGATTTTAGATCCTTATAGAAGTACCATTATCAAAGCTTTAGATCAAGGTGCAGTGTGTTTAAATATAGATGCAAGCAAAGCGGGTAAAACTTTAAGCGATGAAGAGCTTGCCAAAATGGATGAAAGCGACAAATTTAGAGATATAGCAGGTATAGGTAGGAATTGGGCTCATGTAAATAGCGTTGATTATGATTCAAGTGATGATAGTATTATTATTTCTAGTCGCCATCAAAGTGCTGTTGTTAAAATTGGTCGTGATAAAAAAATAAAATGGATTTTAGGGGCACATAAAGGATGGAATAAAGAATTTCAAAAATATTTATTGCAGCCTGTAGATAAAAATGGCAAAAAAATTGTTTGCGATGATGATTATAGCAAATGCCCAGGTTATGAAAATGAAAATGGTGGATTTGATTTCACTTGGACGCAGCATACAGGCTGGAGAATTGATAGTAAATCAAACAAGCGTTATATTTATATAAGTGTTTTTGATAATGGTGATGCAAGAGGAGCTGAACAACCTGCATTTGCAAGTCAAAAATATTCTCGTTCTGTAATTTATAAAATCGATCAGCAAAATAAAACTGTGGAACAAATTTGGGAATATGGTAAAAATCGTGGAAATAAATGGTTTTCTCCTGTAACTTCTTTAACTCAATATGAACCAGATAAAGATTCTATTATGGTTTATAGCGCAACAGCTGGAATGGCTTTTGATCTTAGCAAAGGTGTAAGTCTTGGGGAACCAAAACCTGAAATTGATGAATTTAACTGGGGTGCTAAGAGGAACCTTCGGTTCAAATTTAATTTAGCGGTTCAGGCACGGGTTATCAAGCAATGCCTTTTAGTGTTGATCAAGCATTCAATCCTAAAAAATAACAATAAGCCCAAAAATAAATTTGGGCTTATTTATTTTTTTTAAATAAAATTATCTTTGAAAATTTTATTTAACCAAGGATATAATATGCGTAATTTTTTTTGCAAATTTGTTTTAGCTCTTGTATTTTATTCAAGTTTTGCATTAGCAAATAATAGTTTTATTACCCTTAATCCAAGTTTACCTAGCTCTGAAAATAGTGTAATAGAAGCATTTTCTTATAAATGTATACATTGTTATAATCATCATAAATTTGGAACTCTTGAAAAACTGAGAGAAGCTTTTCCAAATTTACATTTTAAACTCTATCCTGTAAGTTTAATGAATGGGGAATTTTCCAAAGAAATGAATGAGCTTTTTACCTTTGCTCAATACAAAGATGAGCAAAATGGTAAAGATGCGAGTTATTCTGATAGTTTATCTCATAAACTTGCTGATGTTTATTTTGTTTCTTATTTTTTAAACAAGCAAAGAAATTTTTCAAATTTAGATGAATTTTACGACATAGGTTTAAAGGCTATGAATGTAAATAAAAATGAAGTATTAAATTTTTTAAATACCCCAAAAGCTAAAGAAATTTTAAGCGAGTTTCAAAGAGCTAATGATATAGCTAAAACCTATGGTACCCCTGCTTTTGTTGTTAATGGAAAATATCAAATTAACCCAAGCGCAATCAATTCGATGCAAGATTTAGAAGATCTAGTTAAAAAATTAAGTAATATGAAATAATAAATTTTTAAGGCAATAAAAATTGCCTTAAAAATTATTTTTTGATCATATTTGTATAAGGTCCATAGCGATGTTGGGTTGTAGAAAAGCTATCATCATAAGGTCCTACATCCATATCTAAAGGCTTAATCTTTCTATCTGGAAAGTCTTTATTTCTATTTGCTTTAATAGGACGAGCTTGTGAATTCATGTAAGCTGCTACATCATAAGCATCTTCAAGACTTAAGTCAGGCGCACCTTGAGGCACATATTTTCTTTAATATAAGAAGCAGCTTTGATAGACGATACATTCCAGCTCCTGTATTATAACTATCATCACCCCAAAGTGGTGGATAAAGATAATACGCCCCTGTGCTATCCTCATTTTTAAGCCCTAATCCATTTTCTTGATGACAAACGGCACATTTATCCATATAAATTGCCTTACCTTTTTTAGGATCAGCTGCTCTTAAGATGAAATCTATCTTCTTAAGTCCCTGTCCTTCTATCTTAGCTCCTACTGGAACTCCTTGAGATAACCATTGCATATAAGTTAGCATGGCTTTCATTTCAGGTGTATCACTAGGCATTCTTTTGCCATTCGTAGAGCGTTCAAAACAGCCATTGATCCTATCTGCTAAGGTAATTACTTTATCTCCTCTTGCATTATATTGTGGAAATCTTGCCCAAATTCCTACAAAACCCGATTGATTTTGCACACTTCCACCATTAGTATGACAGCTTGAACAAGAAAGATTATTTCCCGCAAATCTTTTTTTTAGGATCTTTGGCTTGTGGACCCACATATTTGCTTGTTTCATTAAGAATTTTATTTCCCAAAATAACCATTTTGCTATATTCTGAATTTTTTGGCATTTTAGTTTCATCTATAGTGCCATCTTCATTTAATTCCTTAGGTAAATTCCATTTGGCAGTAGGCAGATCAATACCTGTTGCACTCTTAGTTTTTTCCAAATTTGGATCTAAGGCTAAAGCACAACTTCCACATAACAACAAAGTTAAAACTATAGAAAATTTATTCATCAATTTCCCTCCTTATTTTGCGTAATTTAAATTCAGTATAAGACTTTATTTAGAAAAAGTCAATAAAACCTAATTACATTTTAAGAAAAAAGCTTTAAACCTTAAAATAATATTCGTTTATATTTAAAATAGAACTTATATATTTAAAGCAAAAATAAAGTTTTTTCGCTATAATAAAATCTTGCAATATTTTTAAAGGTTAGGTTAATGAAAAATTTAAGCATTCAAGAAAAAAAAGACTTAGACAACTGCGTTTTTCAAAATCTTGGAAGGCAAGATACTTTTACTTTAAGTGTGGTTTTTAAAAATTTTTATTTAAAAATTAAAGCATTTATTTATTCTAAATAATACCACTTAAAATCCTTTTTTGTGTAGGAAAGATCTTTAAAAGAAGGTGATTGGATAAATAGTTTGCACTCTTTATCCAAATTTTCTATCCCGTATATTTTCATAGCCATTCTTGAGTCATGTCTTGTAAGTTCTATTCCAACGCAAGCTTGATTGTTGATTTTGTAAAGTAAAGTGCCACCATCTTTTTCATCTATATTTAAAATATCCAAATTCTTATTTTTACTCATATCTTTTACATCTTTACTAAAAGAATATCGGAGTTTATAATATATCATAATATCCTGCATGGTATTTTTCAAATTTTGTAAATTTTCATTAATCAAATATCCATTATTTTTATAAAGTTTTAAAAAATCTTCATTAAGAAATTTTTGAAAACTTTCATCTTTAGATAATTTTTGACAAGAATTATAGCTATTTAAAATTCTAACTTGACTGGCTTCTATTAAAAGTTCAAGGCAATCTTTATTCTCTTGTGAAAATTGCACTAATTTAACTTCTTGAATCTTAAAATCTTTATTCGGTTTTTTTTCATAAGCAAAATCATTTAATTTTTCATAAATATTAGCAAAACTTAAAGAATATAAACTAAAAAAAATTAAAATACACTTTTTCATTGAAAAAAATCTTTGTATTTATTTTTTAGAAATTCCACCACTTCTAAAATTTCATCAACCCCTTCTTTGTTGGAATTTTCGAGTACATTATCTATATTATCAATATAAGCTTCTATTGCATTTTCTAATTTTTCTCTTTTAACTCCAGCGTATAAAAGCATAGCTTCTAAAACTATGCTAAGCTCATATTGTAAATCTTCTAATTCATTTTTTAAGGTTTTATTATTGTTTTGATTCATTGTTTTCCTTTTTAAGTTCTTTGCTTTTAATTAAATCAATAATTTGAGCCTTAATATAATTATAATTTGCTCCATCTTTAAATGTCGCAAAAAGTCCACCACTAGCATTTTTATGTCCGCCACCACCTACTAAATTTTTAGCCATTAAACTTACATCTATTTTTCCATTTGCACGAAAACTTAAGGTTTTTCTAGAACTAACATCAATAAAAAAGTCATAATCAGGATTTTTTACTAAAAAATCATTTCCAATAACAGAAGTATTGCCTATATTTGAAGTTAAGATGCCTTTATGGCCTTCATATTCTATGCTGAAATTTTCTTTTAGCTCACTTAGTTTTTCAACTACAAAATAAGAAATTAAATTAGAAAGAGTATCATCATTTTTTCTGGCAAAATAATCCTTTTTTATAAAATGAGTAGCATTATCGAGTAAAATATTTGCATTTTCTTTTCCTATAAATTTCCAAGCCTTATCAAGCAAGAAAAACATATAATCAATTTGAGATTCTTTAAACATTACACGATTTATTTCTTTTGCATTGGCAATCAAGCCTAAAAAAACCTTTCCAAGTTCAAAATTTTCATCCTCGCTTAGCCAAATATCAACAGCATTAACCACATCAACAAATTTTGAAAGTTCTAAAACAGGAGTACAGATTTTAGAGAAAAAATCATAAACGATTTTAGTTGCACATCTTTTAGAATCAAGTAAATACCAAGAATATTTTTGAGCACATTCTTCGCCACTTTGATGATGATCAAGAAGAAAAATTTTAGTATTTTTCTCTTTGCAAATTTTTTCAAATTCTTCGCATTGATTTAAATTTAAATTTAAATCTGTTATTAGAATAATAGCTTTTCCGAAATTTTCATCTTTTTCTATATCGCCTATAATAGAGTTAAAATTTTCATTAATTTCTTTGCCATAATTAGAATTATAAAATTTCACATTTTTAAAATAAAAATTTACTATAAATTGACAAGCATAGCCATCAAGATCTGTATGTGAAAGATGATAAATTTTCATTATATTCCTTAAAGTTCTATCCTAATAATACCCTCGGTATTAAAATTTGTATTTTCTGCAATTTCTGCAAAACTTAACACTACTATATTAATGCTAAAATTATAACAAATATCAGCAATGAATTTTCTAAGCTGCGGTTCAACGCAAAGTATAAAAGGCTTGATACGACCATTTGCTACTGCGGCAACTTCAGCCCTTAGAGTATCTACTAAAGTACCTGTTTGAGCTACACTTAAAGGCAAGTGATAACTTCCATCTCTAAATTGTACATTTTCCATTAAAACCGCAGAACTAGCAGAGTCTAAGATAAAAATATCCAAATTTCCTTTATCATCTAAATACATATTTGTAATCATCCTAGCCAAGGACGCCCTTACATGTTCAATAATCATATCAAAACTCTTGCTTACTTCTGCTATATCGCTTACAGATTCTAAAATAGTAAGCATATCTTTAATTGGTATGTGATGCTTAAGCAAGTCTTTGAGAATTTTTTGAATAAGACTTACAGATGCAACACCTAAAGCACCTTCTACGATGATTGGATAATCATTTTTAACCTTATCAAGAAGATTTTGTACCTCTTGGCGTGTGAGAAGTTCGCTTGCGTGCGCTTTGATAAGTTCGCTCATATGTGTTGAAATAACACTTGCAGGATCTATTACTATATAGCCATTTAATGTTGCTTCATCTTTTAAATTCGCATCAATCCAAAGTGCATCAGAGTTAAAAGCGGGTTCTTTTGTAGCAATCCCTTCTATCTCTTCTGTGATAAAACCACTATCCATGGCTAAATATTTATCCGGATAAATTTCAGCACTTGCTATAGACACGCCCTTGAGTTTAAAACTATACTCATTTGGTTTAAGTCTTAAATTATCTCTTATTCTTATTTTTGGCATTAAAAATCCTAAACTTTCAGCAATACTTCTTCTCATTGAGCGAATTCTTTCTGTAAGTTCGTTTTCAGCAAGCTTAATAAGTCCGTATCCAAGTTCAAGTTCTAAAATTTCAACTTTGAGTATATCGTTAATCTTGTGCTCTTCTTCTTTGAGAATTTCTTCTTCGCTTTTCTTAGCAGGCGCTGCCGTTGTCCCACCTGCTCCACTTTGAGATGCAGCTGCGGCACTTGGTTTGCTTTTTTTAACTGTAGTTATATCAATTTTACCTTCCTTAACCTGCTTGGTAAGATAGCCAAGGCTTAAAAATACTAAAGCCATAAAGCCCAAGGATAAAGTTGGCAAACCAGGCACTAACGCAAAGATAAAAAGTACAAAACCTACTATTAAAAGCGTGCGATATTCGCTTAAAAGTTGAGTTAAAGTTCCTTCTGCAAAATTTTCCTCATCTTTGCTTGCACGAGTGATAATTATAGCGGTTGCAGTAGAAGTAATAAGCCCTGGAATTTGAGATACAAGTCCATCACCTATGGTTAAAATAGTATAGGTAGAAGCAGCATCGCTTAAAGCCATATCGTGCTGAAAAGATCCTATTAAAAAACCACCTATGATATTTATAATAGTTATGATAATTCCTGCAACAGCATCTCCTTTGATAAATTTAGAAGAACCATCCATTGCACCATAGAAGTTTGCCTCAGCAATAACTTCTTGACGTCTTGCTCTAGCGGTTTGTTCATCAATAAGTCCTGCATTTAAATCCGCATCAATAGCCATTTGTTTACCCGGCATCGCATCAAGTGTAAATCTTGCTTGTACTTCAGAAACCCTTGTACTACCTTTTGTTACAACCATGAAATTAATCAATACTAAAATACAAAATACAATCACGCCAATGACCATATTTCCACCAACAACAAATTCTCCAAATGCTGCTATAATCTCACTCACAGCTTCAGGGCCGTTTTGCCCTTCGCTTAAAATCATCCTTGTGGTAGCTATATTTAATGAAAGCCTAAATAAAGTGATAATCAAGATTAAAGTTGGAAAAGTTGTTAAATCTGTCGGTTTGGGTATATAAATAGAAATTAAAATAATTAATACCGATAAAGCTATACTTAAAGCCAAGAAAAAGTCCAAAATAGGACTTGGTAAAGGAACTATAATAATAGCTAAAATACAAACTAAAAAACCAACAATAGTCAAGCTTTTAGCTTTTAAAACAGGAGCGATTAAAGGCCCCAAGAAAGGAAAAACTAAATCGACTATTTTATTTTTTGCCATTATTTTTCATAATATCTTCTAAAGTAATAGAATCTAAAAATTCATCTACTTTATTTTGTAAATTTACTAACATAGGCATTAAGGTGCAATTTTCTTCTTTATTATTTGGACAAGTGCCACCACTGCATTCAAATACACTGATATCCTTTTTTTCAGCACTATTAACAATTTCTTTTATAGTATATTGACTTGGTTCTTTGATTAAAACAAAACCACCTTTTGCCCCTTTAAAGGATTTTAACAAGCCATCTTTAGCTAAAGTTTGTAAAATTTTAGCTAAAAAACTTTTAGGAATATCAAGCTCTAAAGCTAAAGAATCTACATCTTGAGGTGTTTCTTTTTGAGAAATATAAATTAAAGAAAGTAAAGCGTATTCGCTAGCTTTGGTAAATAGCACAGATTCTCCTTGTTATAACTACAGAAATAGCTGTAATTATAATAAATAATTCTTAGAAAAAGACTTAAATTTTGACAAAACCTTCTAAAAAAGATAAATTCAGTTTATTTTTTGCTTTTTAAGATAAAATTACAGTTCTTTAATTTTATTATTTTACCAATCAGGAGGTCTATCATGGCTTTGGATTCGGCCAAAAAAGCAGAAATAGTTGCGAAATTCGCTAAAAAACCAGGTGATACTGGTTCAACAGAAGTTCAAGTAGCTCTTTTAACTGCAAGAATTGCAGAACTTACAGAACATTTAAAAATCTACAAAAAAGACTTTTCATCAAGATTAGGACTTCTAAAACTTGTAGGTCAAAGAAAAAGACTTTTATCTTATCTTAAAAGAAAAGATTATAATTCTTATAGTAAGTTAATTACTGAATTAAATCTTAGAGATAAATAATTTTTAAGCCCTTTTTACGGGGCTTTTGCCTTTTAAATTTCTTCTTTTGTAATCAGTTTTATATATCAAAAACACAAGAAAAATCTTACAAGATTTCCCTTTGTCCTTTGGCATCAGGTTCGCTTAAAATCCCGTTTTGCGTAAGTTGTTCAATAATATTTGCAGAGCGGTTATAGCCGATTTTTAAACGGCGTTGTAAATAAGAAATGCTTGTTTTTCCATCTTCTAAGATTACTCTTTTAGCTTCTTCATAAAGCTCATCTGCTTCCCCATCAAAGCTTTCATTTGTTGTAACACCTACGCTTTGCTGATCCTTTAAAAAGCTTTCATCATATTCTACGCTTTGTTGATCCTTTAGAAAATCCACGATTTTTTCTATTTCAAATTCGCTTGCAAAAGGCGCATGCAAACGCACTATAGAGCTTGTTCCAGGAGGAGTAAATAAACAATCCCCTCTTCCAAGTAAACTTTCAGCACCCATAGCATCTAAAATAACTTTAGAGTCAATTTTTTGCCCTACTTTATAAGAAATTCTACTTGGTAAATTCGCTTTAATTAGTCCTGTTACAACATCAACAGAAGGTCGTTGTGTAGCTACAATCAAGTGGATTCCACTTGCTCTTGCCATTTGCGCAAGTCTTCCTATATAAAATTCTACATCTTTACCCGCAGTCATCATCAAATCAGCAAGTTCATCGATAATTACTACAATAAAAGGAAGTTCTTCTCCGCCTAATTCTTTCATTTTTTCATTGTAATTTTCTATATTTTTGGTTTTTGCATCAGCCATTAAGCGATAGCGTCTTTCCATTTCAGCTACCATATTTGAAAGCGCATTGACTGCTTTTTTTGGATCTGTGATAACAGGAGTTAAAAGATGAGGAATGTCATTATAAATGCTAAATTCAAGCATCTTAGGATCTATCATCATCAAACGCAAGGTTTTTGGAGAGTTGCGATATAAAAGACTTAAAAGCATAGAATTTATCCCCACACTTTTACCACTACCTGTCGTTCCTGCGATGAGTAAATGCGGAAGTTTTTTAAGATCGGTTACAAAAGCATTGCCTACTATATCTTTACCTAAAGCTATGGTTAAAGGACTTTTAGCGTTTTTAAAAACTTCACTTTGTAAAATTTCTCTTAAATAAATGGTTTGAATTTCATCATTTGGAACTTCTATACCTACAACATCTTTTCCTGGTATTGGAGCTTGAATACGGATTGATTTTGCCATTAAAGCCATAGTTAAATCATCTTGTAAATTTAAAATACGACTTACTTTCACATCTGCACTAGGACGAAATTCAAAAGTAGTTACCACAGGACCAACATAAGTGCTTATAACATCGCCGCCTATTTTAAAACGACGCAATTTTTCAAGAAGATTATAAATTTTTTTATCTATTTCACTTTCATTGATTTCTTGTTTGTGTTCTTTTGGATTAGCTAAAAAATCTAATGGCGGCAAGGTGAAATCTTTTGGTTTTTCTATTTCGCCCTGCTCTATTTCACGCAATAAAGCTTGGTTAATAGCAATTTCTTTGGCTAAAACTGCTTTTTGAAGTTTAATTTCTTGATCATTTGTTTTTTCATTATCGATTTTAGTTTCTGTATTTTGGATAAAATCGAGTGTATTTTTTTCTTCTATAACTATTTCATTTATATTTTTTATAGGAGTAGGTTCTATATAAGGATGATTTAACTCTTCTACAATGGGAGCAAATTCAAAGATATTGTCTGCTTTATCTAGATTTTTATTTTCATTTATTTTGTCTGATTCTTCTGTTTCTGTTTTAATTGTTTTTGGGCTATTAAAACTATATTTATTCCCTTCTATAATATCGCTTGAATTTATCGCATCATATTCTTCTAATTTTTTAATTTCTTGTTTTACTTTATTTTCTAAAATTTCATTTTGATAGGCTTTGTATTCTTGTTCTAGTTTTTCTTTTTTTATCAAATTCTCTCTAAGTTCAAGCTCTTTTGTAAAAATTTTTGGTTTAACTTCTTGATTAGAAACTGGAATTTCAATATTTTTACGTTTATAACTTGGCTCATCTAAATTTTTATTTGTATCTATTTGCTTTATATCTTCAAGTTTTTTAGGTTTTAAAAAACGTTCAGGAATCATATCTACCTCTTCTTCTGAAATAAAATTAAAATCTTCATCAAGACTAATGCTCATTTTACTAGCCTTTTGTGCGAAATTTCGCACTTGTTGAGAATGCTCATGAACAAAACTTCTTGATTCTTTTAAACTTTGTTTATCAATCTCTATGGTTTCATCTAAAATTTGATTTTTTAGTTTTTCAAAATTTTCCTTGGCCGTGGTAATTGAATTTTTACTTGCATTGATATTGCTATCTTTAATTATCTGTTCTAAGTTATTGGTTTCCCCTTTTTTGTTTATTTGTAAATTTCCATAAATACTATCTTGCAAAATATTTAATTTTGGAACTATAGGTTCTGATTTACCTACATCTTCTTTCTCGTTTTCTCCACCAAATACACGCATAAGTAAAGATTTAAAAGCTTGCTCTACTTTTAATAAATAAGTAAAATCTAATTCTATTTTTAAAATTTCTTTTGCAAATTTTGGAAACAATAAAACCAAAGAAAATAGTAGAAGTAAAAGAGCGAAAATTCCGCTCCCAGTATGCCCCAAAATAGTAGAAAAAATCGCATAAGCAAGCTCTAGTATATAGCCTGAATTAGGATAAAAAACTGCAAATAAAAGCAAACTCGAGAAAAAGGCAAATCCTATACCAAAAAGCTCTCTTCTTGTAAAATTAGCTAATTTGTAATTTCTTTTATAATAAACATAATTTAAAATAAATAAGAAAAAAGGATAATAATACGCAAATTCTCCAAATAAAAATAAATTAGCCTTGTAAACCCATTCTCCCATGCCAGGTGCTAGCATACAAAGACAAAGATAAAAAATAACAAGCGTGGAGCTGGTAAAAATGGCTTCTTTTTTAATATTCTTTCCTTGAAAATAAAATCAAAGCTAAATTATACCATAAAAAATTTTACATATAATTTAATAAGCTAAGTTGAGAAATTGTTGTACTAGCTTTAAGAGAAGCTTGATATGCAAGTTGAACTTGCATTAAATTCATCATTGCCTCACCATAATCTACATCAATCACATTTGATTTTATACTTTGGACATTAACGCTTAAAAAGGATGTGCGTGTATTAACACCTTCGATAGTATTATGATATGCTCCCATAGTTGTATTAAGCTTGCTAACATGATCTGCTAAATGATCAAGTCTTTCTAAAGCTCCTTGCATACCTGTATTTCTAGGGTTTTCACTTTCGGAGTCTGCTCTCATATTGCCTTTTAAAACAGCATCAATCATTGAATCTAAATCTTTAATAATATCCACATTTGGCTCATCTATAGTTAAAGAATTATTCGCGCTAAAACTAAAATTTGGACCA
The DNA here is from genome assembly GCF_012889595.1 of Campylobacter sp. CFSAN093241. NCBI lineage: Bacteria > Pseudomonadati > Campylobacterota > Epsilonproteobacteria > Campylobacterales > Campylobacteraceae > Campylobacter > Campylobacter sp. CFSAN093241. The sequence goes on from NZ_CP040612.1 coordinate 837,325, forward strand.
TTTTGTACAGTAGAAGTTGTGGTAAAAGGAGGTGCTGGAAATTGGCCACTTTGAGAATCACTAAGAGAAATTTCTATATTGGTTCCTGATGAAAGTTTATCAGTAACACTAATACGACCTTTATAATCCATACTTACATCAACAGTAGCTTGTGAATCTTTCATGAGTTGTTGTATTTGGGTATAATCTGCATTATTAATTTGACCATTATTGACTTGTATGGTTGTTGTAGGAATTTTATCTGCAGCAAACATACCTATAATATCATTAATTTGACCATAAGTAATATCATTTGATCCTGTAACAACCCCACTATTTCCAGTTGCAGGATTAGTATGCATAATAGGAAAGCTTATGGTTTGACCTGGATTATTAGGATCAGGATAGCTTACAGTTGAAGTTTGTAAATTTATAGTAACATCGTAAGAATTTCCACCTTTGGAATTGACTTTTAAATTTAAAGTAGTACCATTTAGGCTATCTCCTGCCATTACCTCGCTAAGTTTGGTTGAATCAGTGGCATAAGCATTGTTTCCTTTGATAACTTGAGAAACATTACCATAAACAGTATTGCCATTTTTTTCAAAATACACATTATCGTAATCAGCTCCATTGGTGGCATTTCCATCTGTATCTGTCATTTTACTTTTGATAAAATCAGTTTGTTTTAAATCGATTGTGAATTGTTGATTGTTGATTGTTACAGTTACAGGGTTGTTTAATTTTGTTATATCTCCATTATTGGGATTTCCTAGCGCAGCAGTCATCACCCTGTTTGTAACATCTTCCATTGTAATACCTTCATTCTGTGCTGCTTGGATAATATTATTTAATTCAGTTTTATCATCAGCTTGTGGTGTGAAAGCTACAGCATGAAAATCGAGTTTATTATTACCTTGCTTTAGATCTGTAATTTGAATTTGACCACTATCATTCATACTTACTTCTACTACTTTATTATTTGGAGTATTACCATAAAGAGCTCCAATATTTTCCATTACATCTTCTAAAGTATCTTCGGGTTTGACGAGTACAGCACTTTTAAAACTTGTTCCATCGGGTCTTGTACCTTGAACATAAAGAGTTGTTGGAGGAAAATTAAGTTTTAATTCATCATTATCAAAGTCTTTATCGGGGTCTAGTTTGTCATCTTTTACATAACCTTGCCCGATAAGTTGTTGCCATTTAGAATCTCCTGTGAGATATTTGGTTTTATCAGGGTCTTTATTTAAATCCCAACGATTATCTGTAAAACTAACATTAGTGCTTATTTGTTTTTTATAGTCTCCATCTGCTTTAAAAAATAAATCCCAACCTGGTATATTGTATGGGCTTTCAGTTCCAGCTCCAGTTACTACATTAATATTATTTTTATCTCCATAATAATTTCCATTAGAATCAAAAGGTTTGTTTGCAACTTGAGAACCTGCAAAAAGATACTGACCATTAACACTGGTATTTGCAAGCTGAACTATGCTTTCTTTTATACGTTCTAGTTCTTTTGCTATAGCTTCTCTTGAGGTTTGAGAATTGCTATCGCTTGCAGCTTGGGTTACTTTAACTTTAAAATCTTCAAGAAGTTTAACCATATCTTGTAAAGCTTTCATACTATTTTGAGTCATTTCTTGAGCTCTACTTGTTGATTCTTTTACTTGTTCTAACGTTTTAATTTCATATTCAAGACGCGTATTATCTATATAAGTGCTTGCATCTTCATATGAATTTTGTATTTTCAAACCTGAAGCAAGTTGTTGAGATATCTGATATAAAGCACTTTGACCGCCCATAGAATTATTCACACTATTTGTGAAGTTAAGTTTATTTGTAATTCTCATTTTTTTCCTCTAAAGTATTAAAGTTAAAATCTTTTCAAACATTGCTAATAAACAAAAGCAATAACTGTTCCAAAAATTTAAATTATATAATTTTATATTGTCTTTTTGAAAATACTTTTTATTTTTAAAGTATTTTTTAGCCTAAAAAAGTATAATTTTAGCTTTAAATCTTAAAAATGAGCCCGAGTGGTGAAACTGGTAGACGCGCCAGACTCAAAATCTGGTAAGGGCAACCTTGTGTCGGTTCGAGTCCGACCTCGGGCACCACTTATTTTTTGCGGGAATAGCTCAGGGGTAGAGCACAACCTTGCCAAGGTTGGGGTCGCGGGTTCGAATCTCGTTTCCCGCTCCATAGAATAAAAAATATAAAATCTCTTTAATTATAAATTCTCGCTTTTCTCTAATACTAAAAAATACTCATTTTCTAGAATTTCAAGTTCTTTTTGCATTACTTCAAGCTCTTGATAAAGCTTGTTAATACCTATTTCTTGATATACATTTGGATCGGATAAATTTTGATTTAATTTAGCTATCTTTTGCTCTAAAAAATCTATTTTTTCAGGATGGTTTTTTAATATCTCATTTTCTTTGTAGCTCAATTTTTTGGAGCTTTTTTCTTTTTGGTTATTATTTTGCTCTTGGGTTTGAAGCTCTAAAGCAAAATTATCCAATTCTTCAATTTCTTTTTCATTTTCAAGATATTCAGTATAAAGAGTGTGTAAAATATTTATATATCCATTTCCCTCAAAAGCATAAAGTTTTGTTGCGATTTTATCAACAAAATATCTATCGTGTGATACTAGCAAAATAGCCCCTTCAAAACTAAGTAAGTATTCTTCTAATATATTAATCGTAGCTATATCAAGATCATTAGTTGGCTCATCTAAAATCAAAACATCATATTCTTTAATAAAAAGCAAGGCTAAAGCAACGCGATTTTTCTCTCCGCCACTTAAAAGAGCCACGCTTTTATCTAAAAATTCCTTAGGAAATAGAAAATTTTTCAAATATCCATAAACATGCATATTTTTACCACGAACTTCAACCCTATCTCCACCATTGGGACAAAAAATTTCAAGCAAGCTTTTATCAGAATTTACCAAGCTTCTAGCCTGATCAAAATATCCTATCTTAAGCTCTCCGCGTTTTATTTCACCGCTATCTTGTTTTATTTGCCCTAGAAGAATTTTTAACAATGTTGATTTTCCACAACCATTTCTTCCTACGATAGCTATGCGTTCACCTTGTAAAATACGCGTTGAAAAATCTTTAAAAAGATTTTTATTGTTTATATTTTTGCTTATATTTTTAAGCTCAAAAAGCATTTTTTTACGATTGATCGTTTTTTCTCCATTAAAATTTAAAGCCGCTCTTGAAATTTCAAGTTTTAAGCGTTTGATTGCCCCAGGATTTTTTTTCGCTTCTTCACGCATTTTAAAAATGCGTTCTTTTCGTCCTTCATTTCTTTTAAGTCTTGCTTTAACCCCTCTTCTAAGCCATTCTTCTTCGCTTTTTAATTGCTTTAAAAGAGTTTCATGGCTCTTAGTAAGGCTTTGTAAAATTTGTGTTTTTTTCTCTAAATAGTTTGCATATCCGCCTTTAAAAATACTAAGCTTACCCTGCTCTACTTCTACACACTTGTGTGCTATAGCGTCAATAAAATATCTATCATGGGAAATAAAAATCACACACATCTTTGAATTTTTTAGCAATTCTTCCAAAAAGCTTGTCATATATACATCTAAATGATTAGTTGGTTCATCAAGCAATAAAATATCAGGATTTTTTAGTAAAAGTATGCAAAGCCCAACGCGGCGTATTTCTCCACCACTTAAAGTAGATATAATGCGATTTTCATACTCAAGTAAACTAAATTCTTTTAAAACGCGTATTATTTTAGATTCTATACTCCAAGCATCTTTACTATCAATCAAAGTCATAAGCGTATCTATTTTTTGAAGATAATCTTTATTACTAGGATCTTCTTCTAATTTTTTATGCAGTATTTCATATTCTTCTAAGGTATTGTAAATTTCTACAAGCTCTTGCTTGATGGCTTCTTTTACGCTTAAATTTGCATTAAAATCAACGGTTTGTGAAAGCATGGCTATGCTTTTTCCATTTTGTCTTATTATTCTACCGCTATCTAAAGGAAGTGTGCCTAAAAGCGTTTTTAAAAAAGTAGATTTTCCTTCTCCATTTTTGCCTATAATAGCAATCTTTTCTCCCTCGTTTGCGCTAAAATTTACTTCATTTAAAACTATTTTGTCTCCAAATTTTTTTGAAGCTTCAATTAAATCTATAAGAGCCATTTTTTATCCTTGACTGAGTTTAAAGCTAAAACTAGAACCATAACCTAAAGTGCTAGAAATTTCAAGATAACTTTTATGTATATTTAAAATTTTCTTTACTAAAAAAAGTCCCAAACCAAAAGAATTATCACTTTTTACATCAATTTTATAAAATTTTTTTGTAATCAATTTTATTTTATCTTCTTCTATGCCTTTTCCAAAATCTTGCACTATTATCTTTTGATCTCTTGCCGTTAAAATGACTTCTTTTTGACTATATTTTAAAGCATTAGAAAGCAAATTTATAATCACTTGCTCGATTAAAAATTCATCAGCCTTAACTTTCGTGCTTTTACCTTGCAATGCAACTCTTTCAAAGCCTGGGTTTTTAGTGATTTTTCCACATAGAGAAAAAAGATCAAATTCTTGCATCTGCAAGGCTTCACTATTAAGATTAAAAACAAAATTAAGCTTATGGGTTAAAGCATTAAGTTTAACGCTTTGACGTGAAATTTTTTCTAGTAATTCCTTTTTTAATTTTTTATCTTCCAATTTCTCATCTTTTAGCATCTCTAAGCTAAGATCAATCACGCTTAATGGATTTTTAAGCTCATGAGAAATAGCAGAAATCACGCTAGCAAGCTGAGTATTTTTTAAAGTGATTTTATTGCTTTGTTTTTTATTTTTTTGGGTATTCTTTAGAATTTTATCCTTAGTTTTTAAAAGTTTCTCATTTAGTAAATTAAATTCTTTAAACATTCCTTTTTCTAATATAACAACTTTATGATCCCCTATAGAATCCAAAAAATCCAAAATTTTATTAAAATTTTTCTCTATTCTTCTACCTAACAACAACATTAAAATAAAAACAAACAGCAAGCATACTCCAAAACCGATTGCCATTTTTGTCCAAAAAAGTTCTAAATCTAAAAAACGAGGATAAACAATAATAATATATTTATATCCTTTGTAAATAAAGCTTTTAGTGAGAATTTTTTTTGAATTGAAATTTAAAATTTCTCCTTCTTTAAGATTAGAAAAAAAATCAGGATTTTTTACAGAACTTATTTTCATATCATTGTTTAGGATAATAAAATCAGCCCTAGTATCTTTAGCAAAATCCTTGATATTAGCATCATTTAAATGCTCTAAGAGAGAAAATTTTAAAACATCATCAAGGCTTTTGATTTTTTGTTCATATTGTTTTATAAGCAAGAAATTAAGATAAGAATTAGTAAAAGTATAAAAAATAAACCCAAAAATCAAAGCCAATACAACAAAAAAAACTATAAAAATATTTTTAGTTTTTAGCATAATTTATAGCCAATACCCCTAACACTTATAATATGATCTTTTAGTTTTGGAAATTTATTTCTAAGTCTTGTTAGAGCTATATTGATTGTTTTATCACTTGTAGTATCATCTTTCCAAACACTTTCGCTTAAAAATTGTCTAGTAAGCAAGGTATTTGGATTTTCAAAAAAACATTTTAAAAGCTCATAGTCAAGATTTGAGATTTCTAATTTTTGATTTTTGTAAAAGAATTCATAACTAACCAAATCTAAAATAAAATCACCAAAAGATAGTTTTTCTTCTTCTTTTTTATGGCGTTTTAAAATTGCTTTAATGCGAAGCAAAAGCTCATTGAAATCAAAAGGTTTACAAACATAATCATCACAACCACTTTCAAAGCCTTCGAGCAAATCTTGATGTAAAGCCTTGGCTGTAAGAAAAATAACTGCTTCTTTATATCCTTGCTCTCTTAAATCTTGAATTTTTTCTAAAGAATCTCCACTGGGCAAATTTCTATCGACTATTAAAAGATCAATTTGCTCATTATCGAGCAAATCTTCAACTCCAAAAAAATCCGCTAAAGATATAACTTCATAACCACTAGATTTTAACTTTAAAACAAGCAGTTCGTTTAAATCTATATCATCTTCTATAATTAAAATTTTAAATTTCAACATATTGGACAAATACACACGCCTCTAATTGTTTTAGTTCATCTAATACTTCTTTTTGAACTTTTTCATCAATCAAAACAACAGCCAAAGCATACCCAAAACCATCTCTACCAAGCCTAAAATCAGCTATGTTGATATTTTTAGCTGCCAAAACGGAACTGATTTTAGCTATAACTCCTGGTATGTCTTTGTTTTTAAAAATAATCATTTTTCCCTTTGGCTTAAAATCAGTTTTAAAGCCATTTAATCCAACTATGCGTTGTTCATTTTCATTAAACACTGTTCCTGAAACACTGATATTTGAATTTTCGGTGATAATTTTAACGCTAAGTTTATTATTATAACCACTATTTGGAAGAGTTTCGCAAGATAATTCAACTCCTTTTTCTTTGGCAACAAATTCTGCATTAACATAATTAATTTTCTCTCCTAAAATTCCACCCAAAGCACCAACAGCTGCAAAAGTTAGCATAGAATTTGCATACTCACCAATAATTCCTTCAGCCTCTAATTTAATACTTTTTATAGGATTTTTATCAATTTGAACAGCTAAAAAAGCCATTTTAGAAACAAGTTCTATATAAGGAGCTACAAAAGGTGGTAAGTCTTCAGTTTTAATTGGTAAATTTAAGGCATTAGGATAAGCCACGCCTCGTGCTGCACTTAATGCTTGCTCACAAGCTTCTCTTGCGATATTGTCTTGACTTTCTAAAGTATTTGCTCCTAGGTGAGAAGTAACTGAAATATTTTCAAAGTCTAAAAGAGGATGATTGGTTGCGGGTTCTTTATCGAACACATCTATACCAAGCCATGCTATTTTACCACTTTTTAAACCTTCATATAAAGCCTCTTCTGTGTATAATCCTCCGCGAGCACAATTTATTAATCTTATTCCATCTTTCATTTTTGCAATTTCTTGCTTTCCTATCATACCATTGGTTTCTTTGGTTTTTGGTGTGTGAATGGTAATAAAATCACTTTTTTCTAAAATTTCATCCAAATTTTTTGCTTGTTCCATATCTAAATCTGTAATCTTAGAAGCAGAAATATACGGATCATAGGCTAAAATTTTCATACCAAATGCTTTAGCACGGATAGCTACTCTTGAACCTATATTTCCAAAACCTATAACCCCTAGCGTTTTATTCATCAATTCAATGCCATACCATTTTTCTCTTTCCCATTTTCTTTCAATTTTTAAAAAATTATGAGCATTGACAAAGCTTCTAGCTGATGTTAAAAGATGTGCCATTGTTAGTTCAACTGCGGCAATAGTATTTGCAGTTGGGACATTCATCACAATCACTCCTCGTTTAGAACACTCTGGAATATCAACATTATCTACGCCCACCCCAGCACGCACAAGCGCTTTTAATTTTTTGGCATGATTTAAAAAATTTACATCTACATCCGTAGAACTTCTAGTAATTGCAACTTCAATATCGCTTAGCATTTGCATAAGTTCATCTTTTGGAAATTTTGCAGCTTCTATAAGCTCAATATCTTCAGCTTTTCTTAGAATATCGACACCTTTATCCAAAATAGCATCACACACTATAATCTTTTTTTTCATAACCAAATTTCCTTTACTTCTGTATTTATTTTATATTTTTTTAATTCTTTGATAATATCATCTATAAGTTTTTCATTGCCTGTATCCAAAAAGATTTCTGAACTATCGCCAGATTTAAGAAGAAAATACTTCACATTAAAAGAATTTAAAGTCTGCCTTAAGCAAAACATAGAATAAATATCATATTTTCCAACTATAAGCTGATAATATTTATTTTTCTCCTTAAGCTCGCTAGTATCTGCATCAAAATATAAGGTAAATTTTTCTGCTGCTGGGGTAAAATCTCTTGTAGGCCATTTTGCTAATTCTTCTTGCCATGAAAGATCTTGATTTTGGGTTTGAATGCTTGGCTGCGTATTTGTATCTTTAGCAAATTGTGGAATGAAATTTACATTAGCTTTAAATTGCCAAAGCAATGTAAAAACAACAGCAAGCAAAATGAGTAATAAAATACTCAAAATGCTTATTGTAATGTATTTTTTCATTAAGCTAGCTGATCTTTAATGATATCACCTAAAGTTACTTTATCATCATTATTGATTTCATTAAGAACTTCTCTTTCTTTTATTCTAACAAGATTTTTAACACTTAGGCGAATTCTATTTTTCTTTTCATCAATAAAAACTATAGCAGCTTCAATATCGTCGCCAATTTTTAAATTTTCAAGCATAGAAGTGCTTATATCTTCTTTATGAATTAAAGCATCAACATTTTTACTTAGCTCTACAAAAACACCAAAATCTTTAATATCACGGATAGTGCCTTTTACAATATCGCCGACTTTATGAATTTTGGCATATTCTTGCACTGGAGAACTGTTTAATTCTTTTGCGCTTAATGATATTTTTTGGTTTTCTTCATCTATTTTGATAATTTTTACCTTGATTTTATCCCCTTGAGAGAATTTGTCTTTACATTTATCGTTTCTATCCCAAGAAGCATCTTCATTATGCAATAGACCTTCAATACCGCCAAGTTTAACAAACGCACCAAAAGAAGTTACCGAGGTGATCTCCCCTTCAACCACATCTGCAATTTTGTAAGATTTCATAAATTCATCAAAAGGTCTAGAAAGTAAATTTCTTAAAGAAACTCTTAAGCGTCTTTCATTTGGATTGATTTCAATTACTTCAACATCAATTTCTTGACCTTTGTTGATATAATCTTTTGGATTTTTAATATTTTTATCCCAAGAAATTTCACTGATATGTAAAAATCCTTCTATATCATTTCCTAAATCCACAAAAGCACCATAAGGCTCTATATTTGATACTATTACTTTAATGGTATCACCTACATCAAGAGTATCTTTTATCTCGCTCCATGGATCGGGTAAAGCCGCTTTTATAGACAAGGATAAATGTTTGCGTTCTTTATCATACTTTATAACTTTAACTGGAACCTTATCACCCTCTTTATAAAGTGTTCCAGGATTTACAGGTCCTTTGTAAGAAATTTCGCTGTAATGAACAAGACCATCAACACCTCCTACATCCACAAACATACCATAAGTAGTAATTTTTTTCACAATACCTTCAATTAAATCTTCTTGTTGTGCTACATTATTGATCAATTCTTTGCGTTTTCTTCTCTCGTCATCTAAAGTTTTTTTACGAGAAACAATGATACTTTGCTCATCTTTGTCGATTTTAATAATTTTAACTTTAAACGTTTTGCCTATAATATTATTTGTTTCTTTGAAGCCATATTGAGATTTTGGTAAGAAAAATTCAACATCATTTTCATCAACAACTATCAATCCGCCTTTATTTTTTCCAACTACTTTTACGGTAAAAATATCATCTTGATTTTCTTGATAGTTTTTAATAAATTCGATAACTTTTTCTTTTCTCAAAGCTTTTTTATGAGAAAGTAAAGATCTGCCACCACGAGAACCCATAACAGCAACTTTAATACCATCGCCTACATTAAATAATAGCTTAGAATTGTCATCTTGTATTTCACTAAGAGCTAAAATACCTTCAGATTTTTTACCTATATCTACATAAACTTCATCATTTTTGATCTCTACAATCACACCCTCTGTTGTAGCCTCTTCTCTTGATTTATCAAAAGCTTCTAAAAGCTGTCCAAAATCTTCTTCCTCAAGATAATCATCTACGCCGCCTTGAACTTTTTTGTTCACCTCGCTCATTATGGTCCTTTAAAATAATTTTTAGAAATTGATTGATTTTACCTTATTTTTCTTTAATTAGTGTTAAGTTTTTTTATTTTTGTTAATTTTTTTTAAATTTTTGACTTTTTTATTCTATTTGAAAACATTTTTTAATTAATTTTAAAATTTTTTATTTTGGCGATAACTTTTTGTATGATCCAATCAGGAGTACTAGCACCTGCACTAATGCCGCAATGTTTTTTATCCAAAAACCATTCTTTTTTTAACTCTTCTTCGGTTTCAATTAGATAGCTATCTTCACAATTGGTTTTTGCAATTAAAAAAAGTTGTTTTGTATTGGCTGAGTTTTTACCCCCTACAACAACCATAACATCACTTTTAAGCGAGAGTTCTTTAATGGCATCTTGATTTTTAAAGGTTGCATCACATATAGTGTTAAAAACTCTTACTTCTTTGGTTTTAAGTATTAAAAAATTTACTATCTCCATAAAATGCTCAGGCTTCTTAGTTGTTTGACTTACTACAGCTATTTTATTAGGAAGTTTTATATTTTGAAGTTCTTTTTTATCCAAAACTACATAAGCTTTTGTACTTACATAACTTTTGACTCCTTTAACTTCGGGATGATTTTCATCTCCAAAAATAACAACTTCATAACCCTCCTTACTCATTTGCTCGCAAATTTGTTGTGGTTTTGTAACAAAAGGACAAGTGGCATCAAAAATTTCTATATCTTTTTTTCTCAATTCTTCTAAATCTTGCTTTGTAATACCATGAGTTCTTATAATAGCCTTTTTTTCATTACTTAAAGCTTGTATATTTTCCAAAGTTTTGACATTAAAATTTTTTTGCAAACGAGAAATTTCTTCGTTATTGTGAATAAGAGGGCCTATAGTTGCAGCATCTTTTATTTGTTCTGCTTTTTTAATAGCTCTTTTAACACCAAAACAAAAACCATAGTTTTTTGCTAATTCAATAATCAATCCTAGCTCCTAAATTTGATAAAATCTCTATAAAATTTGGAAAAGAAGTTTTTATACAATCACTATCATCAATCTCGATTCCGCAAAGCAAACCTAAAATAGCAAAACTCATAGCAATACGGTGATCTCCATAGCTTTTAATTTTTGAAGATTTTAGTTCGCATCCACCTTCTATTTCAAAACCATCATCAAGTTCTCTAGCTTCAACACCACAAAGCTTTAGATTTTCAACCATCACAGCAATCCTATCGCTTTCTTTAACGCGTAATTCTTTAGCATTTATTAAACTAGATTTACCCTTAGCCAAAGCAAAAGCTATAGCCAAAGCAGGCGCTTCATCTATTAACCAAGCGATATTATCTTTAACTTCTATGCCATTAAGCTTGCTAGATTCCACCCTGATCTCACCAATAGTTTCAAAATCATTTTGAGTTATTGTCATTTCAAGTTTGGCACCCATTTTTTGCAAAATTTTATACGCCTCTATACGAGTAGGATTAAGCAAAATATTTTTTAAAATAATTTGAGATTTAGGTAAAATAATAGCTGCTAAAACAAAATAAAAAGCCGAAGAAGGATCATTAGGAATGATTATATTTTGAGCTTTTAAAGGTTTTTTTAAAGGATTTATTTCAAGACTTAAGCCATCATTACTAACCCTTATTGGAGCTTTCATAGCCTTTAGCATGTTTTCACTATGATTTCGACTAAGAGAAATTTCACTAAAAGTGCATACATTATCAGCTCTAAAAGCAGATAAAATCATAGCTGTTTTAACTTGAGCCGAAGAAATTTCGCTTTTAAAATTAAAAGCTTTTAATTTTTGACCTTCTATACAAAGTGGAGCTAAATTTGCCTCATTTCTTCCATAAATTCTAGCGCCTATTTGAGTAAGTGGTTTGCTTATCCTTCTCATAGGACGATTGTTTAAATACTTATCTCCACTTAAAACAAAAAAACCAGAAATTCCTGCTAAAAATCCTATCATCAAACGCATAGCAGTTCCTGAATTTCCACAGTCTAAAATACAATTTGGAGATAAAATTTCTTTAGGGGGTATAATTTTGACGCAAGAATCTTTTTGTTCAATTTTAGCTCCAAGATTTTTTATAATTTCAAGAGTGTTTAAAGTATCTTGAGCTAAGAGATAATTTTGAGCCTTATTTTCTTCTTGTGTTAAAAGCGAAAATATAGCAAAACGATGAGATATGCTTTTATCTGCTGCTATATTTTCAAGTATAGCATTTACAGGGGTTTGCAATTTGTAAATTTTCATCTTAAATCAAGACCCAAATTTTTAAGAGTATTTAAAATTTTATCCATACATTCATTCACTTGATTATCTTCTAGAGTTTTATTTATATCCCTAAAAGAAAAACTTATAGTAATGCTATAAAATTCTTTAAGGTTTTCATCACTATAAATATCAACTAAACGAAAATTTTCAAGTATTTCTAAATTCAATTCTTCGATACAATTTTTAATCTGATTGTATTCAAAACCTTTAGGTATTAACACGCTAAGATCTCTAGTGATAGCTGGGAATTTGGAGTAAGGCTTAGCTATTTTAAAATCTTGCCTGATTAAATCTAAATCAAGTTCGCAAATATATGTTTTTGGTAAATCTCTCTCATTTTCTATTTTTAAATGCAAACGGCCTATAAAACCTACTTTAATATCCGATAGATAAATATCTGCTTGTTCATAAGGGCTTAAAATATTATATTTTGATGATTTTAGTTTAAAATCACCTATAATATTTTTAATGTCTAAAAGAAAATCATAAAATTGCACCGATTCAGGTTTTGCCTTGTTGGAAATTTTAGCTTCTTCTTTTAAGCCAGAATGGATAAATGCGATATGGTTTAATTCTTGATTATTAACATTGAAAACAGCCCCTAGTTCAAAAAGTTTAATAATTTTTTTAGAATTTTTTGCATTTAAACTTGCTGCATTTAACAAATGATTTAAAAGGGTTGTTCTTAAAGTATTAAGTTCTGCTGTAATTGGATTGATTAGTTTTAATTTAACAGAGTCAAAACCCAATCTTTTAAGTTCTTCTTCATTATCCAAAACGTAATGTAAGCTTTCAAAATAACCACTAGCTACTGCTCTTTTCCTTAAATTTAAAAATTCAATATACTTTTTATATGCAGAATTTAAACGATTTTTTTCTATAAATTCTAAACCCTTGGAGGCAATATTATCAATACCTATAATTCTTACAACTTCCTCGCAAATATCTGATAAATTTTTAATATCAGGACGATGTAAAGGTGCTTTAACATTTATAAGCCCTTCACCTGAAAGTATGAGCTCAAAACCTAATTTCTTTAATATTTTTAATACTTCATCTTTATCAACATTTTGCCCTATTATATCGCCAATACTTTCAATACTTATTGGTATGATTGGTAATTCTTTGTCGGTTAAAATTTGTTGAGAAGAACTATAAATAACAAGATTTGGAATCTGCTCAAAAATACTAAGCAAAAAATCCATTCCTAAATTTAATTTAGGTTCACTTCCCCTAAAACTTCTATAAAGCATTTTTTCATCTTGATCTTTATGATATATTTTAGCATCTGCAATTACCAATGGATCGGTATAATTAGCCTCAATAATAATTATTTTAGAATCATCTTTACATCTACTTTCATTATTTTGGAAAATTCCGCTAAAGCTTAAAAGTTTATCTTTGTAAGATACTTTTGTTTCTCCATGCACTTGCTTGCTTAAATTAATGGTAAATTCTTCATCTTTTTCAGAAAAACTACTTAAATCATAAGCATTAAAAAGAACACCAGTTGAATGCGTTGCATAATTTAATAAATTTTCTATGGAATTTTTTCCCAAACCTTCAATTTGAGCAAGTCTTAAACTAAGCAATAAATTTGTTTGAATTTCTTCTTTTAGCCCTATGGCTCGATAATTATAAAGTCCATTAAGTTCTTTCTCAGCTGCTAAGCGCAAAATTCTACCGATACCTAAAACATTTTCACTTTCTTTAAATGGTTTTGGTTCTTTTAAATTTAAATTTAAAGCTGCGGCTAAATCACGAGCTATACCATAAATACTTAAACAATCACCCCTATTAGGAGTAAGTTCCACTTCTATTAGCTCATCATTAAAAATTTCATAAGTATTTAAAGGTCTCCCAAGTTCTAATTTCCCTATACTCTCATCTAAAAGCATAATTCCTTCATTGATTTTTTCAAAACCCAGTTCTAAACTAGAACAAAGCATACCACAAGAATCCACTCCTCGCAATTTTGCTTCTTTTATTTCCATACCGTTTGGCATGATAGCACCTTTAGTTGCAACAGCTACAAATTGTCCTGCATCAACATTTGCAGCACCGCAGACAATTTGCAAGGTTTCACTTCCGATATCAACTTGACAAATGCTTAATTTATCTGAATTTTCATGTTTAATTTTTTCCTTAACATAGCCTACAACAACTTTATCTGGAGCCTTTAAAGCGCCAACCCTATCAACTTCTATACCTATAGAGTTTAAAGTTTTAGCTATTTTATCCGAACTTATTTCTTCAAGTTCTAACCAATCATTCAACCAACTTTTAGTAATTATCATCTAAATTGCTCCAATAATCTCAAATCACCTTCAAATAAAGATCTTAAATCTGGAATTTGATGCAAAAGCATTGCAAAACGTTCTACTCCCAATCCAAAGGCATAACCACTTACATTTTCATAGCCAACAAAATTATAAACATTAGGATCAACTATTCCACATCCTAAAACTTCAAGCCAACCTGTATGTTTGCAAACTCTACAACCCTTTCCTTTGCAAAATACACAAGAAATATCAACTTCAGCAGAAGGTTCTGTAAATGGAAAAAAACTTGGACGAAAACGAACTTTCACATCCCCAAACATATAACGCAAAAAATCTTCCAATATACTTTTTAAATTTGCAAAGCTAACCTTTTGCCCTTCTTCCACCACAAGGCCTTCAACTTGATGAAACATAGGAGTATGCGTAATATCAAAATCTCTTCTAAATACAGCACCAGGGGCTATCATCCTAATAGGAGGTTTTTGTGCAAGCATTGTCCGTATTTGCACTGGCGAAGTTTGTGTTCTTAAAAGCCTTTTATCATCAAAATAAAAGGTATCTTGCATATCTCTTGCGGGGTGAGATTTAGGTAAATTTAACGCTTCAAAATTATGAAAGTCATCTTCTATTAAAGGCCCTTTTTCTATGCTAAAATTCAAAGCTATAAAATATTCTATGATTTTATCCATGGTGCTCATAACAGGATGCAAGGCACCTGTTGTAATACTTTCATCAAAATAGTTAAAATTTAAAGCATCTTGTTTCATTCTTTCTTCTAAAGCAAGATTTTCCAAATCTTTAAATTTGGCTAAATAAGCCTCATTAAATATTTCTTTTTGTGCATTTAATTTAGCAGCAAATTCTTTTTTCGCCTCATCTTCTAACTCTTTAAGCTTTGTAAAGCCTTCTGTTAAAATACCTTTTTTTCCAAGAACGGAAATCCTAATGGCTTCCAAATCATTTAAATTCTCACATTTTTGAATCTGTTCTATAAAATTTTGCAATTTTCTTACCTTAAATAAAATATTTCAAGTTCTAATTCTATTAAAAACTATTTTAAATTCAGCATAAAAACCAAACTTTAAAGATATAATTGTATCAAACCAACAATAAAAAAGGATAAATAATGCAAGAAAAAACAATTTTTGAACTCATAGTTGAAGGTAAACTTCCATGCAATAAAGTGCTTGAAAGTGACGATTTTCTAGCATTTCATGATATTGCACCCAAAGCACCCATACATATACTTATAATCCCTAAAAAATATTTTAAAGACTTTCAAGAATTTGATCCTGAACTTATGGCCAAAATGACAAGTTTCATACAAGAATTAGCTGTTCTTTTAGGTGTAGATAAAAGTGGATATCGCTTGATAACAAACTGTGGAAAAAATAGTGGACAAGAAGTTTTTCATTTGCATTTTCATATGCTTGGAGGTTTTGAACTGCCTAAGGAAAAAACTAAAAAAGAAAATCCTCAAGCTTTATTTTAATTTAAATGGTAGAAAAACTACCATTTAAACTATTTTGTCAAAGGTAGCAACATTCCCTCGTATAATTTTTGATAAATTTCATCACCGCATAACTTTTTAGCTAGTTCTAAACCAAAAAGAATTGCCGTAGCTGGACCTGCTGAAGTTATAACATTTTTATTTACAACTACAGCCTTGTTAACACGATTTCCATTAAGTCCAACTTCACAACTAGGATAACAAGCAAACTCGCCCTCTAAAACACCTGCTTCATTTAAAACTATAGGAGAAGCACAGATTGCGGCAACAATTTTATTTTTGCTATGAAGTTGTTTAATGATATTTAAAATAACATTTGAATTCTTAAGATTCATCATACCTTCAAAGCCACCCGCCAAAGCAATAGCATCTAAATTTTCTATATCAACATCCTCTATAGAACAATCTGCTTTTATACTAATGCTATTAGCACCTTTTACCAATAACTCACTGTTTAACGAAGCTATAACAACTTCCAAATCTGGATTTAATTCTTTTGCTCGTTTTAAAACATCCGCAATTCCTATAAATTCAGCTTCTTCAAAACCTTGAGCCAATGGAATTAATACTTTTTTACTCATTTTGTTCTCCTTTTTTATATTTTTTAAATCTTTCTTCTCTTTCTTTGTTTTTTTGCATCATTTGATGATTGAAACCTATAACCAAAACAATCATTAAAAACACAAAAATAACTATTAGAATGAAATCTAAAATTTCCATAAATACAACCTTATTTTTGGGAAATTCTAACACATTTTTTTAAATCTTTAGAGAAAATTCAAAGATATTTTTATAAAATCTTTTTTTAAATAATTTCTCTGAAAAGGTTTACAAATTGAATCAGAAAAATATAAGAATTTTTGTTTTTTTTGTTATTATTATTTTATGGGGCTATTTTTCTTTCCCAATAGAAATATTAAAAATTCAAGATCCTAGTGGAGTTGTAAGCTATGGCTATACAGAAAATGCAAAAGCTTATTTAAAAAGTTATCTTATTACACTTTTATTAACTGCTTGCGCTGTTATTATCGGAGTGATTATTGGTTTTAGTTTAGCTATTTTACACTTCTCTAAATTTAAAACGCTTAATTTTATTATAGATGAATATATAGACATTATACGAGGAACACCAGTAATTTTACAATTGATGATTTTTGCTTTTGTAATTTTTACTTTTATAGATAACCTTTATGCAGCCATTCTTGCACTAGGACTTAATAGCTCGGCTTATATAGCAGAAATTGTAAGAAGTGGCATTAATAGTGTAGATAAGGGACAAATGGAAGCTGCAAGAGCAATGGGACTTGATTACAAAACTTCAATGAAAGAAATTATTCTTCCACAGGCTACTAAAAACATTCTACCTGCATTAGCTAATGAATTTATTTCTTTATTTAAGGAAACTTCTGTTGTAGGATTTATTAGTGTTATTGATATTACCATGCAAAGTCAAAGCTTGCAAGCCGTACTTTACAATCCAAAACCTATTATTTTCACTGGACTTGTTTATTATGTAAGTGTAAAAATTTTTAGCTATTTTGCAAAAAAACTTGAACTTAGGATGAATAAAAATGATTGAAGTTAAAAATTTACAAAAAAAATATGGAGAATTAGAAGTTTTAAAAAATATTAACACTACAATCTCAAAAGGCGATGTAATAGCTATCATAGGTCCAAGTGGAGGCGGAAAAAGTACATTTTTACGCTGCATCAATCGCTTAGAACTAGCTGATAGTGGGGAAATTTTAATCAATAAGCAAAACATACTTGATAAAGAAATTGATATTAATAAGATCAGGCAAAAAGTTAGCATGGTATTTCAGCATTTTAATCTTTTTACTAATAAAAATGTTATGGAAAATTTATGTTTAACGCCCATTAAAACAGGAATTTTAAGTCAAGAAGAAGCCATAAAAAAAGCAAAATTACTTCTTGCTAAGGTGGGCTTAGCAGACAAAGAAAATATAATGCCCCATAAGCTCTCTGGTGGACAAAAACAACGCATAGCTATTGCTAGAAGCTTGATGATGAATCCTGATGTTATTTTATTTGATGAACCTACTTCAGCTCTAGATCCTGAAATGATAGGCGAGGTTCTAAGCATTATGAAAGATGTTGCAAAAGAAGGTTTAACTATGCTTGTAGTAACTCATGAAATGGGCTTTGCTAGAAATGTTGCCAATCGTATATTTTTTATGGATAAAGGAAAAATTGCTGTTGATGCAAGCCCTAAAGAAGTATTTGAAAATCCTAGCAATGAAAGATTGAGAGAATTTTTAAACAAGGTTTTAAATCATTAATTCATAAGCCACTAAGGCTTATGAATTTTAATCCCAACATTCAGCGTTTTTAATTCCAAGTTTGCTAGCATTAAATTTAGGATCTATACCAGATTTTTGTTGCGTATTAAAATCTTTTAAAACTTTATTTACTATACCACCTAAAAGCAATAAAGATATAATATTTGTCGTTGCCATGAAAGCCATAGTCAAATCAGCCAAATTCCAAGCAAGTTTTAAATTCATTTGCGAGCCTATAAAAATCATAGCCACAGCTGTAATTCTAAACAAATTCATTACAAATTTGGAATTTGTTAAATATTTAACATTAGCTTGAGCATAATAATAATTTCCTATTAAAGAAGTTATTGCAAAAAGAACAATAGCTATAGTAATAAAATGGATTCCAAAGCTACCGTAATACTCACGCATAGCTTCTTGAACTAAAGGCATTCCACCATCAATTTTATTTTCTCCAAGTCCTAAATATGCCATAGAAAAAAGAACTAAAAATCCAGAACTTGTACAAACAACAACATCAATTAAAACTGAAAAGGCTTGTATAACACCTTGTTTAGCTGGATGACTTGTCAAAGCTGCTGCAGCTGCATTAGGTGCCGAGCCCATACCCGCTTCATTTGAAAAAAGTCCTCTTTTAATCCCTATAACCAAAGCAGAACCAGCAAAACCACCAAAAATCGCTTTAAAATCAAAAGCACTTTGTAAAATCATATGAATCACAGAAGGAATTTTATCAAAATTCATTAAAACAGCAATCACGGCAAGTAAAACATAAGCTAAAGCCATAAAAGGAACAATTAAAGAACTAATTTTACCTATTTTAGTATGGTGAGAAAAAAACATCCATGCACCAAAAATAGTTAAAACAATACCAATAATCATTGGCCAAGAACTTGATGCAAAATCTACAGCAGCATTTGGATTAAACATATCATAATAAACTTTAAAAGACGAAGTCATTGTTTGACTTTGAAGTCCATTAAATCCATAAGCATAAGTAATAATAAGAATAAAAGCAAAAAAAGCTCCAAAAAAATGTGAGCCTAAGGCTTTTTTTATATAATAAGCTGGACCACCTTTAAACCCGCCTGTATCATCTTTTGATTTGTAAACTTGAGCTAAGGTACTTTCAGCAAATGCTGAGGCACCACCAAAAAATGCCATAACCCACATCCAAAATAAAGCACCAGCTCCACCTGTAGCCAATGCCAAAGAAATTCCAGCAATATTTCCTATACCAACTCTAGAAGCAGTTGAGATCATTAATGCTTGAAAAGGTGAAATATGTTCTTTAGCGTGTCCTTCGTTTTTTTCTGTAAGAATTTTAAATACAGAACTCAACATACGAAACTGAACAAAGCGAGTTAAAAAACTATAATAAAGCCCACAAACAATAAGTAAAACTACCATAATAATGTCTGTATTTGGGACAATCTTATTAGCTATAATATCAGACGCTTTATTGGCAAAATCTAGCATAATATCTAAATTCATCCAAACTCCTCAAAAAATAATCTAAATTTTACTTTAACATAATTTTTATAAAAAGGACTTTATGATTTTATTTGTTTTAAGCTATTGTGTAAATTTGAAACTTTTAAGAAGCAAAATTTCTAAAATTTTGTCTTAAAGCTTCATAAGAGATTATACCAACGCTTGTGGCTAAATTTAAACTTCTTCCATAAGATTTCATAGGTATAGTTATAGCATTTTCCCAATTTAATTGCATTAATTCCATAGGCAAACCATAACTCTCACTTCCAAAGAATAAGAAATCATTTTTTTGAAATTCTGCATCAAAATAAGCTTTTTGACTCTTAGTTGTTGCGAAAAAAAAGCGATTTTTATAAATCATATTTTCATTCAAAAATTCTTCAAGATTCTCCCAAATAATAGGCTCTAATTTATCCCAGTAATCAAGTCCTGCCCTTCTAACAGCCTTTTGTGAAATATCAAAAACAATTGGTTTAACAATATGAAGTTTAAAACCAGCATTAAAGCACATTCTACCTATACTACCTGTATTTTGCGGTATTCTAGGGTGAACTAAAACTATATTAAACATATTTATACTAGAACTCTTTGAATATTAGGATTTAATTTTACTAAAATTTCATAGTTAATAGTATGAAAAAAATCAGCCCAAATATCAGCATCTTTAAACACGCAAATTTCCTCACCAGAATTTTCACAAGAAAAACTATCCATTGACATCTTTCCAAGCATTGCTTTTCCATTTCCAAGCACTAACTCCCCCCTTCCATTGTAGCGAAAAAGACCATCAGCATAACCCAAATCATAAGTTGCTACTTCCATATCCTTTGCAGCAGTAAAAATGCCTCCATATCCTATGCTCTGTCCTTTTTGTAAAATCCTTTGACTTAATCTATGAGCATACAAACTTAAAACTCTTTTTAAATTTGAATCCCCATATCCAAATTGAACAAGCCCAACTCTACAATATTCATCTTCAGGAATTTTCCCTCTAAATAATGCTGCAGAATTATACGAATGAAATAATAAATTTGAAAAATATTTTTTTACTATCTTTTTAGCTTTTTGAAAATTTTCTTTTTGAACAAAAAAACTTCCATCCATTTCATCTGCACTAGCAAAATGTGTAAACATTCCAGTAAGTTTTAAATCACTACCTTGAATAAGATTTATAGCATGCTCTAAATTTTCTACACAAATTCCATTGCGATGCATGCCTGTATCTATTTTTAGATGTATTTTTATATCTTGCTTGTAATTTTTTACTTGAGAAATGTCATTTAAAGCATAAATAAATCGAGAATTTTCATTACCATGAGGACGATGTGATAGTATTAATATATTCTCAAAAAATTCTTCGATTTCTCGAGCTTCTTCTTCACTCTTAACAGCAACAAAAGAAACTCCTAAATTTTTGGCTAATGGAGCTAAAAGCTTAGCTCCATGTCCATATGCATTATCTTTAAAAACACAAATTAATCTTTGAAAACTCCCTATTTTTTTAGCAATATGTCTTAAATTGTATTCATAAGCTTTTTGATCAATTTTTATTAAAGACATTTATTGCTCTGCTAAAATTTTCATTTTACCTTTACTATCTATCTTAACGTATAAAATTTTATCGCCTCTAAACCGATAGTTTTTAGTGTAATAATCCTCATAAAATGAAATTCTATACATAGTTTCATTTTCTAAATTCGGATAAGGGCTGATATTAATATCTGAAAATTTAATCTTTTTATCTTCTTTACGAGAAAAAATAGATTTTTTCATGGAAGCAAACTGTTCAAATTTCATTTTATCAAAACGTTTAAATTCTTGCTCATCATAAAAACTTAAATAGGCATTAGTGTCACTATTTGTCCAAGCTAGTTTCCATGTAAAAAGATCAGCCAATAAACTAGCGATTTGATCCTTTTTAGCTCTAATTTTTTCTTTTTCTTCTGTCATAACAAAAACTTTTTTATCTTGCACAACTTTTGCAAATTTCTCCAAATTATTATTAAATAAAGCAATACACCCTCTTGTTTTAAATTCATCAAGTCTAGAACCATCTAAAGGATAGCCATGGATCCAAATACCACCACCTGTTTTTCCTTGTACTTTATCAAGTAAATTTGGATAAGTTGTGGCAAAAGCAAAGGGACCATAATAAGGATCACCTGGATTAAACTTACGGCCTAACTCATAAAAACCTACTGGAGTTTTCAAATCTCCTTCTATTTTTTTATCACCCATTAATCCAGTTATTATTTCTTTTTGTTCAAAATCTTTTCTTATTTTTCCGTCCTCGTAAGAATAAACACGGAGAATTTTATCTGTTTTATTTGTAAGCACGATAGCAACATTATCATCATAGTATCCAAGTGAAATATTTTTATCTCCTATTTCACTTAACCAAAAATCCTTTTGAGTTAATTCTTTTTCAATCGCTACACCAACAGCATCTAATCCTTGATTAAGATAAATTTTAACAAGATCTGAGGCATGCAACATCAATGAAGAAAGTGCAATTAATAAAGCAAGTCGTTTTAACAATGTTTTTCCTTAGGTATTTCAAATTTTTTAAGTCAAAAATGTTTGTGATTATAATATTTTTTTTCTTAAAAAATATTAATTATATTAACAATGCAGCCTTATTTATGATATAATTTTTACAAATCATAAAGGCTTGTTTTAAAAGGTTGTCTATAATGATAAGAAATTTTTTTATAGGAATGTCTTTTTTAGGCATTTTGTTTTTAGCTTTTTATACATTATATGATAAAAAGAAAGAAAGTATATTTAGCTTAAATACATGCCAACCTCTAACTTGTGACTTAAATTTACAAGATTGTGTTTTTTCTTTTAATAAAAAAAATATTGAAGTTTCAGCCTACCCAAAACCTATAAAAATTTTCAATAAAACTACTATAAAAATTAAGAATTTTCCTCATTATTCTAATTTAAAGATTAAAATTTATAGTTTAAATTCCTATATAGGCGATATCATTCCTAAATTTAATATAGTTAATGGTGATATTCTTATAAATTTTATAGGTAGAAGCATTACCGATGATTCTAGATTTAGGGTTGAATTTTTAAACAATAATGCTCCAACTGGTTTTTTCTTTGATTTTGATGTTACTATGCAAAAAAATTTTCAAACAGGTAACACACATTGAAAAATTTTCAAAATTTTATATTCAAATAAAAATATTTTTTGATATAATGAACAAATATTTAATATTATAAAAATAAGGATACAATATGAAAAAAATTCTTCTCTTAGGTGCTCTTTTTGCTGTAAATCTTTGGGCTGTTAATGATATAGAGGTAAAAAATGCCTTTGTAAAACAAACTCCACCTCATGCGCAAAATAGTGCTATTTTTCTTACTATTTTTAATAATACTAATAAGGATATTGCTCTAATAAGTGCCAAAAGCGATATCAGTGAAGTCAGTGAACTGCATACACATATACATAAAGATGGAAAAATGATGATGCAAAAAATTCCTGAAATTATTATAAAAGCTCATTCAAGCACAGAGCTTAAATCTGGAGGTTACCATATAATGCTTTTAAAACTAAAAAAACCTATTATTAAAGACACGAAGGTAAATTTAGATTTAAAATTTAATAATCACAAAACCATAGAGTTAAAAAATATTGATTCTAAAGAATTTTAATTAATGAGAAAAATTATTTTTATCCTAGCTTTTGCTTTTGTTATTGCTATTTTATATATTATTTTTGATTTTTATGTAATAAAAGATTCTCAAAAAATAACAAAAACTGATTTTTCTACCCCATTGACTTGCGATCTTAATGTTAAAGACTGCACATATAGTTTTAACAATAAAAAAGTCTTAATTTCCCTAAATCCCAAACCCTTACAATCTTTAGATGTTACAAATCTAAAGATTGTAAATCTAGGAAATTATAACAACTTAGGAATTAAAATTTATGGATTAAATATGTATATGGGCGAAATTAAACCTAAAATACATCGATTAAATTCAACAGACTATGAAAGTAAAATAGTTCTTGCTGCTTGCGTTTTAGATACTATGCGTTTCAGGGTAGAATTTATGGATAATAATAAACCCATAGGGTTTTATTTTGATTTTGAGCTAAAAAAATGAAAAAAAATATTATTTTGTTTATAGTTATAGTTGCCATTATTTTAGGTGTAATATTTTTTATTAAAAATCATCAAAATTCTTATGATTTTATCTTAAAATCAGACTTAAAAGAGGAAACCACCCTAAAAGATTTTAAAGGAGATAAGCTTATTATCTATTTTGGATATACTTATTGCCCTGATGTTTGTCCGGCAACTCTTAGTTTAGTAGGCAAAGCCTTAAAGCAAATCAATAATCCTAAGGCTCACCTTCTTTTTATTTCTTTAGATCCAAATAGAGATAATAACTTAAGCAATACAAACGAATGGTTACGATACTTTTACCCAAAAGCAGATGCCTTAATTGCAAAAGATGAAAAAACTCTTCAAAAAATAACAAAACAATATAATGTTCAATATCAAAAAATAGATCTAAATGATTCTTTTATGGGTTATTCTATAGCACATAGCAATATGCTTTATCTTATTGATGAAAAAGGTCATTTTTATAAAGAAATTAGCGATTTAAATCCACAAGAAATTTTAAGAGAACTTAGAATTTTTCTAAATTCTCAATAATTATACTTAAGCAAAAAGATCAGTTGAGAGGTATCTTTCAGCCGTATCGTTTAGCATAGTTAAAATTCTTTTATCTGGAAATTTCTTTGCTAGCATACTTGCGGCAAATACATTTGCTCCACTTGATATACCTACCATTAAACCACTTTTGGCAAGTTCTTTGGCTGTATTTATAGCATCTTCATTACTTACTGTGATCACTTCATCTATAACTTCTTTATTTAAAATAGCAGGTATAAAATTCGCCCCTATTCCTTGTATTTTATGGCTTCCCGCTTCACCTTTGCTAAGCAATGGAGAATTTAGAGGCTCGACTCCAACAATATGCACTTTTTCTAATTTTTCTTTTAGTATTTCCCCAACTCCACTAATAGTACCGCCAGTTCCAAAACCAGCTACAAAAATATCAAGTTCATTATCCAAATCTCTTAAAATTTCTAAAGCCGTATTCTTACGATGCGCATTTTTATTTGAAATATTTTCAAATTGAGAAACCATAAAAGAATTTGGAGTATTTAATAATATTTCATTTGCTTTATCAACCGCTCCTTTCATTCCTAAATTTGCAGGAGTTAATTCTAACCTAGCGCCAAAGAGTGTTATCATTTTTCTTCTTTCTAAACTCATAGATTCGGGCATTACAGCAATAAATTTAAGTCCCAAATCTGCACAAATCATAGCCAAAGAAATTCCAGTATTTCCACTAGTTGCTTCAACTATTGTAGTATCTTGATTAATTTTTTTACTATCTAAAGCATCTTTAATCATTTCAAAAGCTGCTCTATCTTTTATAGAATGACTAGGATTTAAAAATTCACATTTAGCAAAAACATTGATACCAAATTTTTTCAAATGTATAATAGGAGTATTTCCTATAAGCTCACTTACTTTTTCATATACTTTCATAATTTTAATATCCTTTTTTATTTAATAATGATAGTTTTATAAAAGTTTAAAAAAATAAAGTAAATAAAAGATATAAAATATCTGGATCAATTAAGAAAGAAGGCTAGAATTTATCTAGCCGAAGTTTTATTTTTTCTTTTTGCCGCTTGCTTTTGCAACAGCTTCTTTAAGGTTTTTACCTACCTTAAATTTTGCAACTCTTGTAGCAGGAACTTTGATTGTTTTTCCTGTGCTTGGTACTCTAGCTTCTCTAGCAGCTCTTTCTTGAGTTGAAAAAGTACCAAAACCAATAAAACTGATGCTATCACCTTTAGCTAAAACATCAGTAATAGTAGAAATAACTGCATCAGTAGCAGTAGTAGCGTCTTTTTTTGTTAGCCCAGCTGTTTGAGCAACTAATGAAATAAAATCTGCTTTAGTCATAAAAGCTCCTTTGTTTTAATTGAAACGCCTAATTTTAGCATATTTAAAAAACAATATCAAGTAAAAAACAGCTTTTTTTAAGTTTTTTTCAAAAAACTTTATTATTTTTTCTTATATCTTTCAAATTCTCCACTATTATCAATTTCATTACCAATTTTCTCGTATAAATCATAATAAAATTTAACAAATTCTTTACACTTAGGCATAATAGGAAGAAAAATATTATCTTCAATTTCACAAAATCTACTTAAAAACTCTTTTGCATCAAGTCTTAAAGCATAGTGTTTTGCCAATTCATGATAATTTTTTAAAGTTAGCTCTTTAAATTTTTCATAATACCTTAAATCAAAATTTATCTTCAAATTATTATTTTCAAAAATCAATACTTCGCTTTCAAAAAGCAAGCTAAGATGAATAAGTCCTTCCGTATAATAAGGTCTAACTTCATCAACCCTTTGCCAAGAAATAAGTCCAATAGCTCTTTTTATAAGTTCATGAAAAACAGGCATTATCAAGTCATCTTGTTCATGATAAAAGAAATTTATAAGTCCACCTGTAGTAGCTTTATATTCTTCTATATTTTTAAAAAAACCACTCTGATTCATTGTTTTTTCGGTATCATTAGCAATAAAAAATATATGACCAAATTCATGGCCTATAGTTGATACTTCATAAACCCTTTTCCAAATTTTTTCCTGATAAAATAAAATATTTCTTCCAAAATCCAAAAATTCTTTATCAAAAACCTCGCTAGAAATTTTCATAAAAGGCTTTGTTTTAGCATTTTCATATACAAAATTTATAAAGGCAAATATTTTTTTGCCCGCCTTAGAACTTACAAACTCATCATTTGGAACGACTTGAGCTGAGAATAAACCTTTAAGTTCAGCACCATAAAATATCATCGGAGTGCAAATATAAAGTTGAGTTTTTTCTATATTAGATAAAACTTCTTTTTCTAATTCACAATCTTCAAGTCCTATATTTTTATAAACATGTTCAAAACTTTCCTTAATTTCATTACCAAATTTCAAAACATCAAAATCATTTTCATCTTCTATTCTTATATCCCATTCTAATGCCACCGCATGAGTATAATTATCTTCATAATATTCTAAAGGATGTCCCACTTGTAAAGGTGATTTTACTTTCATCCAAGCAAATTCAGCTTCTTGCCAAGCTTTTATAACCCTATCTTCATCTTTTTCACAAAACGCTAATTTTAATTTTTCAAAATATTCTATATAAGCTTTTTCCTCTTCGCTGCTAGCAAATATTTTAAGCTGATCAATCATATTTTCAAAAGCAAATTCTAATTTTAAAATTTCATTCTCGAAAAATCTCGCATAAGGAACAAATTTCCATAAATTTCCTATTCTAACTAAAACACCATAGCTTCGCTCACAAATTTCTCCTTCTGGAGTTTTTTGATATAAATGATTTTTACGTAAAAATTCCATTGCATCATCTAAATTTGGAAATTGAGTAGATAAAATTTTATTATTTTTTTCTATAATTTCTTTAGTCCAAGAAATTTCAAAAATATTCATAATTAAACCTATATTATGCACTCCTTGTATTAAAGACTGATAAAAATTATTTAAAAGCTTTTTCTCTTTTATTTCATTAATTAAATTTTGATGTTCTTTTTCATAAAACTTTCTAACCTCTTCATAGAACTTATGTTTTAACTCTATAATCTTATCTTCCTTAAAGTTGTTTTTTTTCCACTCTTGAACTAAATTTTCTTCCTTTAAATCAACCAAACGCCTAAGTATGGCTAGCATAGTTGTTTTATCTTGTTTTAACTCACTTAAAGAAATCAAAGATCTAAAATACTCGCCCACATCTTCTTTGTCTAAAAACTCATATAACGCATTATTTCTTTCTTTGTATTTTCTAACCAATTTAGCTATTTCTTTAAAATTATTCATACTTTTATTCTCCTTTTTAACTTTTTTAATTATAATTCATTTTTTAAAATAAGGAGTAAAAATGAGAGATATGGGAGAACCAAAATTAAAAATTGTAGCTATGCCAAGTGACACAAATCCAGCAGGAAATATTTTTGGCGGATGGATACTTTCACAAATCGATTTAGCAGGAGCTATCGCAGCAAGAGAACTTTCTCCTGAACGCGTTGTAACCATCTCTATGGATAAAGTAGTTTTTAAAGAACCTGTTTTTATAGGCGATATAATTTCTTGTTACTCTAAAGTTGTAAATGTGGGCAACACTTCAATCAGCGTTGAAGTAGAAGTCACAGCTCAAAGAGTGGATTCTCAAGGTTGTACTTCTTGCATTAATGTAACTTCGGCTTTAGTAACTTATGTAAGTGTTACAAGAGATGGAAAGAAAAAGCCTATTAGTGAAGAACTTAAAAGAATTCATGGCTTTTTAAATGCTTAAAGCTTATTTTGTATGATAAAACTTTATCCTTTAAGCTTATCAGCATTTATTTAAACCGCCACTATTATATTTTTTATCTAGACATTCTTTGAAAAATTCCCCTCTGGTTTTTGGAATTTTTCCTGGATGTTTTTGTTTCATGTGTTCTAAATACTTATCATAACTAGAAAGTCCCACCAAGGGATGAAAAAACCTTTCAGCTTTTTCATAATAATACTTAAATTTTTTGAAATTCATCAATCTTAATATACTTAGTTTCTTTAAGAGGAATTTTAATTTTACCTAAGCAAATTCCTATACAAGAAATTATAACAAGCAAGGTAGCTATCATAAAGAACACACAAAGAATTGCATTAAGTAAATTTCCAACTTTATTTTGAGTGGCTATTGAAATTTCTTTTCTAATTGTAGAAATTTCTTTTTCATCTTTAGTATTATTTAATTTAAATTCTAAATCTTTAATTTTTTGACTTTGTATGCTAACGGCGGCTACATGACTTACCGCATTTGCTATTTTATTGCCTTCTTCATAAGGCATAATTTTTTGAATTCCTCCATACAGAGTTGCCACTAAGACAAATACCGCAGGTACTAAAGTAACCCAAGTATATCTTGCCTTGCCCATTTTTACAAGTATAGTTGTAGCAAGAAGCAAAGCCATACCCGCAAGCATTTGATTGCTCACGCCAAAAAGAGGCCAAAGTGTATAAATTCCTCCCTTAGGATCAATGGCGCCTTGATAAAGAAAATATCCCCAACCTGCAACACTTAAAGCCGTAGCCAAAAGTCCAGCTGGATAATTATGAATATCTCCTAAAGGTTTATAAACATTACCCAATATATCTTGCACCATAAAACGACAAGCCCTTGTCCCAGCATCCACCGCTGTTAAAATAAATAAAGCTTCAAACAATATAGCAAAATGATACCAAAAAGCCATCAAATCCACGCCGCCAAAAAGTTCATGCAAGATCAAAGCTACACCTATAGCAAAAGTCGGGGCTCCCCCTGTTCTTGAAAGTATAGTATACTCTCCTATATTTGTGGTTAAAGTAGTAATTTCTTCAGGAGTAATACTAAATCCCCAACTTGAAATAGTTTGTGCTACATTTACAACATCTGTTCCTATCAAAGCAGAGCTTGAATTTATAGCAAAATAAAGACCTGGATGTAAAATACAAGCACAAATTAAAGCCATAATCGCCACAGCACTCTCAGCAAGCATAGAGCCATATCCAACAGCCAAAGTATGAGTTTCGTTTTCAAGCATTTTAGGAGTAGTTCCACTAGAAATCAAAGCATGAAAACCACTGATCGCACCACAAGCAATGGTAATAAATAAAAATGGAAACACTCCACCTGCAAATACTGGACCTGTTCCATCAAAATACTGAGTATTTGCTTTTGGCATTTGTAAATCAGGAGCAACCAAAACAATAGCTACAGCCATTACCACAATAACACCGATTTTCAAAAAAGTTGAAAGATAATCTCTTGGAGCAAGTAAAAACCACACAGGTAAAACAGAAGCAATAAAACCATAAGCCATCATAACAATTGCCAAAGTTGGAGCTTCTAAAGTAAATATTTTAGCCCAATAAGGATCAGCAGCTATAACGCTACCATAATGAATAGCCAAAATTAAAAGCACAAAACCTATTATAGAAGCCTCCCCTACTCTACCTGGACGGATAAAACGCATATAAATTCCCATAAATATTGCTATAGGAATCGTCATTGCGATAGTAAATAAACCCCATGGAGATTCTGCTAAAGCTTTTACAACCACCATAGCTAAAATGGCAATAATAATAAGCATAATGCCAAAAATCGCCACCATAGCAACTCCACCTGTAAATTTACCCATCTCATCCTTAATCATCTCGCCAAGACTTCTACCTTTTCTACGAGTAGATATAAAAAGAACAACAAAATCATGCACAGCACCCGCTAAAACTCCTCCTACTAAAATCCAAAGCATAGAAGGCAAATATCCCATTTGAGCGGCCAAGATAGGTCCTACTAATGGACCTGCTCCTGCAATAGCAGCAAAATGATGTCCAAATAATACAGCTTTATTTGTAGGCACAAAATCACGCCCATCATTTTCTACAAGTGCTGGTGTTGCACGATTTTTATCAAGTTCTAAAACCTTATAAGCTACAAAACTCCCATAAAATCTATATCCTATCATATAAATACATACAGCAGCAACCACCAAATAAATCGCTGATACACTTTCGCCATTTTGTAAAGCTAAATAACCAAAACAAATAGCGCCTAAAGTTGCAACAAACAACCATAAAATTTTAGTACTTAACTGAGTCATATTTCTCCTAAGAAAATAAAATATTTTCAAAGAATAGCAGATTTATAGATTAAATTGTATAGAAAGATGTTTAGTTTTTTCACATTTTTAAAAAAATATATGTTTTTTGTTTCTTTAAGTAGCATAAAAATGAAAAGCTTAAAAATAATCTTTAAGCTTTTTTAATCTAAATAAAGAGAGAATTTACACTTTCGTTATGATAAACACGACGTATTACTTCAGCAAAAACAGGTGTAACGCTTAATACTTTAATATTTGGTAATTGCTCTTTTAAAGGTATAGTATCTGTTACCACAAGCTCATCTAAAACTCCGCTTGCTATTCTCTCATAGGCTTTTCCACTTAAAACTGCATGAGTACAGCAAGCCATAACAGATTTTGCACCTTTTTCTTTTAAAGCTTCCGCGGCTTTAACTATAGTGCCAGCAGTATCAATAATATCATCCACTAAGATAACTTCTTTATCTTTTACATCTCCAATAATATTCATTACTTCACTTTCATTGGCTTTTTCACGACGCTTATCAACTATAACTATATCAAGTCCTAAATGCTTTGCAACACTCCTAGCTCTTGCAACACCCCCTATATCTGGACTTCCTATAATAGCATTTTTAAAATGTTTGGCTTTAATGTAATCATTAAAAACTATACTTCCATAAAGATTATCTACTGGAATATCAAAAAAACCCTGAATTTGTCCTGCATGCAAATCTATCGTAGCTACGCGATCAATCCCAGCTGCTTGAATCAAATTAGCCACAAGTTTAGCAGTAATTGGCACTCTAGGATTTGCTTTTCTATCTTGTCTCGCATAGCCAAAATATGGGATAATAGCCGTAATTGAATTTGCACTTGAGCGACGCAAAGCATCTGTAAGAATTAAAAGTTCCATTAAATTATCGTTTGTAGGAGCGCAAGTACTTTGAATAATAAAAACATCCTTTCCGCGTACACTCTCATCAATTTGAACGCTAATCTCTCCATCACTAAACCGCTTTACTCCAGCATCACTTAAAGGCAGGGAGAGATATTTAGAAACTTGTCTTGCAAATTCGACATTAGCTGAGCCTGAAAAAATTTTATAACCTCGCATAAAAAACCTTAATCAATAAAATTATGAATTAATACAAAAGATTTTAATAAAAAAAATGTTAAAAACTGCTGTAAATTTAAAAAGCTTATATAAAAATATAAGCTTTTTTAAGAAATGTAAGCTGTCTTTTTGGCATAATATCTTACCAACATAGAAAGTGAAAAACATATTATAAAATAAATTCCCGCAACAACACCTATCATCGCTAAAATTTCTTCAAAACTTGTTAGTTTTGCCAATATAGTTTTTGAATTATAAGTAAGTTCAGCTATACCCAGACCTGCTAAATAAGCTGTATCCTTTACAGTGGTTACAATTTGAGATAATAAAGCAGGTATTATTTTTCTAAAAGTTTGTGGTAAAATAATATAAAAAAGAGTAAAAAATTTACCAAAACCTTGTGAATAAGCTGCTTCAAACTGACCTTTTGGTATAGAATTTAATCCGCCTCTAATAATTTCAGCCATAACCGAACTCGTATAAAGTGAAAATCCTATAGTACCCCAAAAAGCTTGAGGAAATTGTCCAAAAAATACAGGCAAAACAAAACAAGCTGCGAGCATCCATAGCAATAAAGGAGTATTTCTAAAAATATCTATATAGCAAGCTGCTAAAAATTTACTTAATCTATCTCCATAATTTTTAGTTATAGCTAAAAAAGTTCCAAAAACAATCGAAATAATACAAGTTGCCAAGGCTATTTTTAATGTCAGAAATAAACCTTGCATTAAAAATTCAATATTTTGCGCATTAAAAACATTTTCCATTAACAACCCTTTATCTCGTTAAATGTGCTTTTTTTAATTTATTTTCATAAGCTTTTGCAAAATAAGCCAAAGGATAGCAAATTATAAAATATAAAACCGCTGCAAATATATAAGCTGGCGCATAATTTCCATAATCAGCTGCATAACTATCAGCAGAATGCATTAACTCAGCTCCACCTACAATAAGCAATACAGAGGTATTTTTAATTAAATTTACCATTTGATTTGTCATCGGTGGTAAAATAATTCTAATGGTTTGAGGTACTATAATATAACGCATTTGTTGAATATAAGTAAACCCTTGAGACGCAGAAGCTTCAAACTGACCTCTTGGCACAGCCAAAATTCCACTTCTAACCACCTCGCTTACATAAGCTCCGTGATACGCCCCAACACCCAATACACCAATAGTAAATATATCAAGCCTTATACCTAAAACAGGCAAGGCATAAAACAAAAAGAAAATTTGTATTACCAAAGGAACATTTTGAAAAAGCTCTACGTAAATTCTAGTGTAGGCTCTGATAATTTTAAATCTACTTGTAGCCATAACTCCGCCTATAGTTCCAAAAATTGTAGCTATAAGCAAAGCAAGAATGCTTACTTCTAAAGTATAAATAAAACCATTAATAAAAGCATCTTTATTATCCAAAGCATCTAAAAATTTCCATACCGCAAAAGGGCTTATACTATTTTCATCATATAAACCCCAAGAAGTAAGAATTTGTCTTAAATGTTCAACAAAACCTACACTTTCATTCATATTATAAACCCCATTTTTTCGCTAAAGCATCAATTTCATTTTTATGTTCTTTTACAAAATCATCAACATATTTTGCAAAAGCTGGATCATCTTTTTTGGTTACAATACCATAACTTTGTGGTTCAAAACTATCTGGCAAAATTTCACTTTTATCATCCACATAGCCTAACAATATTGATTTGTCTACAGAAAACGCATCAACTCTTTTAGCATCTAAAGCAGCTTTTATACTTGGATAATCAGGAAATTCACTAAATTTAACATCAATACCAATTTTTTTAGCAGCTTCACCTATAGCTTTTTTTGTAGTTGCAGCTTGAGCCACTCCAATATTTGCACCTTTCATATCAGCTAAAGATTTATAATTTTTTTCTTTTAAAACCAAAAGCCCTATAGCATCTTGATAATAAGGCTCTGAGAAATTATAAATTCTTTTTCTCTCTGGAGTAATAGTAAAAGTTGCTATCACTGCATCTACACTGCCATTATCAAGCAAAGGGCCTCTTGTTTTAGCATTAACTGCAACTAGTTTTATTTTTTTATCATCACCTAATATACTTTTAGCTAGTAATTTGGCAACATCTACTTCAAAACCTTTAATTTCACCTATTGCTTGATCAAGCAAAGCATAATGCGGAACATCATTTTTAACACCAACTATTAATTGTCCTTTAGATTTAATAGACTCAAGTTTACCTTCTGCTGCATTAGCATTGCTAAATGCAACACAAGCACCTAGAGCAAAAACTGCCAACTTTAATAAAGATTTTCTAAAAACCATTTTTTCTCCTTTCAATTTTGGTTAATTTTTAAGAATTTTCCCTAAAAAGAGTCGCGCTCTTTCGGTTTTTGGATTTGAGAAAAATTCACTAGGAATATTTTCTTCCACAATAGCACCATCTTCCATAAAAATAATCCTATCTGCTACTTCTTTTGCAAAACCCATTTCGTGTGTAACAACCACCATGGTAGTATTGCTTTGATGTGAAATTTCTTTCATTACATCTAAAACCTCTTGTATGGTTTCTGGATCAAGGGCTGAAGTAGGTTCATCAAATAAAATATAGGGTTTTTTAGTACAAAGTGATCTTGCTATAGCAACGCGTTGTTGTTGTCCGCCTGAAAGGGTTGCTGGATAAACATTTGCTTTATCCACTAAACCTACGACTTTTAAATACTTAAAAGCTGTTTCTTCAGCTTCTTTTTTAGATTTTTTTTGAAGTTTCATTGGAGCTAAGGTCAAATTTTGCAAAACCGTCATATGTGGATATAAATTAAAATGCTGAAAAACCATTGCACAATATTTTCGACAAATTTCAATTTTATTTTTATGATTTAAAACAAGATTGTTAACTACGACCTCGCCTGAACTAACTTCTTCAAGCCCATTCATGCAACGGATAGTTGTACTTTTTCCACTTCCACTTGGACCTATAATAACAAGCTTCTCACCTTCTTTAACAGAAAGATTAATATTCTTTAGAACATGATGAGTTCCGTAGTATTTGTTTACATTTTTTAATTCAATCAAGTTTTTTCCTTTATTTTTAACTAAATATAAAATTAATTAAAATTATTTTATCATTAAATAAAGAAAACTACTTCAAAATGTAACTTATTTTTACTAATAAATTTCCAAAGTGTAACTTTTAGTAATTTTTAGAATTTATACTTTTTCATAGTAAACACCTCTTGGAGAGAAAATCTTTTTAAAATAAATAGTCTCTGGAATTAAATCAGCATTGCCAACATAAAGCCTTCCTTTATCATTTAAAATTCTATGAAACCTCTCCATAAGTTTTAGTTTTGATTCATGATCAAAATAAATAATCATATTTCTAGAAGCTATAATATCAAATTTTCCCAATCTTGAAAATTTTTCTTCAAAAACATTGCAAAGTTCAAATTTACAAGTACAAAGCTCATTTTTATTAATAGTATAAAATTTATCTTCGCTTTCTAAAAAAAACCTTCTTTTTTCACTCTCGCTCAATCGCTGTAAAGTTCTTCCTTGATATTTTCCAAGTTTTGCTTTTTCAATCACACTTGAATTAATATCAACGCCTAAAATATACATATCTTTAATAAAATTCTGTGCAGCCAATAATGCCAAAGAATATACTTCTTCTCCACTTGAACAAGGGGCGCTTAGGATATTTACTCTCTTTTCTAAGCTTTTGGCATAATAAATTATTTCTTTCAATTGAGCCAATTCTCTTAAAAAATAAGTTTCACCTATGGTTACAAAATCTAAAGTTTCTTGTTTAAGTTGTCTATTGCTTTTTAATTTTCCCAAAAATTCGGAAAAATTTTTAGTATTAGTTCCTTCAAGAAATTTATTCAACTTTAAAGCTAGTATATTTTTTTTATCGGTTAAATCAATACCACTCATTTCGTTGATAATTTTTATAAATTCATTAAGTTCCAATTCGCTAGGAGTTATTTTTTTTTCCATGCAATTTTCCTTTTATTAATCCTGATCAATAAAATTTACAATTTCTTTTTTAATTTCTTTTAAGCTCATAGGTTTTAAATGCGGATTCATATCTTTTGCTCTTTTTGGCATACCATAAACGACGCTATCTGCTTCATTCTCACATAAACATCTAACTCCTGTTTTATAAAGCTCAAATAAACCTTTTGCGCCATCATCTCCCATGCCCGTTAAAATAATAGCAAGTATTTTATTTGTTTTTGCCAAAGAAACAGCGGAATGAAAAAGTAAATCCACACTCGGTTTAAAGCTTGAAGCCACATCTTGCCAAGCGGCTACAATATTTAAATTTCCAGATAAAATAGTATTTTTAGGGCAAATATAAATTTTATTGCTTAATATCTCTTTATCGTTCAATAAGCACACTTCACTAAAAGCTTCTTTATTAAATTGCCCCACAAAAGATGGAATAAAACTGGCACTCATGTGCTGAGCTATAACTACACAAGTATTTTTTACATCAATATCCTTTAAAAGAAATTTAAGCTGATTAGGACCACCTGTTGAAGATCCTATGAGTATGAGCTTCACTTTCTTCTCCTCTTAATTTATTGAAATTTTATTTTTCTTGTCACATGATTCTAACATATATAAAGAAAAATAAAGCTTATTTTTAAAACAAAGAAAAGCTGTTTTTATGATTTAATATGATAAGATTAGGTTTTTATCTTATTTTATATAGTAATTAGGAAACCAATGCTTAGGGAAAAAATTTATATTGCTAGTGATCATGCTGGTTTTGAATTAAAAGAAAAAATTTGCGTATTTTTAAAAGAAAAAAATATAATTTTTAACGATTTAGGAACAAACACTTGCGCAAGCTGCGATTATCCTGATTATGCGCATTTACTTGCCGAAAAAATAAACAAACGGAGCTTTGGCATTCTTATTTGTGGAAGTGGAATTGGAATTTCTATTGCAGCAAATCGTCATAAAAACATTCGTTGTGCATTATGCCACGAAAGCTTAAGTGCAGAACTTGCAAGAAGGCATAATGATGCCAATGTTTTGGCATTAGGCGGAAGATTAATTGGAGTTGAATTAGCTATAGATATTATAGAAAAATTCATTCAAACTCCTTTTGAAGAAGGGAGACATATGCAAAGAATTCAAAAAATTGAGGTAAAAATATAATGTTTACAAACTGGCTTGTTTTAACTATATTGATTTGTGCAACTATCTATCTTATTGTAATGTTGTTTTACTATAAAACTCTACTTAATAAAGAAAAAACATCAAAAGATTTTATCAAAAACAATCTTGATGATACTGAGATTGTCATTAGAAAACTACAAATTCAACTTCAAAGAAGTCTTGGAAATATAGATATACTCACAGAAGAACTTAATAAAATCAAAGCAGACCTTACATCTTTAAGAACCAGAAATTCTCAATATCGCTTGGAAAATGACAAACTAAGACAAAGAATTAAAGAATTAGAAGCAAAAATTGAGGCATTATTATGATAAAACTAACACAAGAAGAACAAAAATACCTGCTTGATAGCATTAGGATTATTCCTGATTTTCCAAAAAAAGGAATTATTTTTAGAGATATTACCACTCTACTAAATAACAAAGAGGCTTTAAATTTTCTACTTAAACATTTAAAAGAACGCTACAAAGATTACAATCTAGACTTCATAGCAGGAACAGAAAGCAGAGGATTTATCTTTGCATCTATGATTTGTGCAAAACTTAATCTTCCTTTTGTGCCTATTAGAAAACCTGGAAAACTCCCTTTTGAAACCTTTAGCTGCGAATACGATCTTGAATATGGCAGCGATAAAGTAGAACTTCATAAAGATGCATTTAAAAATATTCAAAATGCAAGAGTTTTACTTGTAGATGATTTAATAGCAACTGGCGGAACAGCTATAGCTTCATATGAACTCATTCAAAAAGCTGGAGCAAAATGTGTTGAAGCTTGTTTTTTAATAAATCTTAAAGATTTAAATGGAGCAAATAAACTTGAAAAACTTACTTCAGTTTATAGTGTTTTAGAAATTTAAAACTATAGAAAGGTACAAATGGAAGAATTTTTAAAAAATTTACTTTACCAATACAAAGATCTAGCTTATATTATTATTTTTTTATGGTGCATTTTAGAAGGAGAGTTAGCTTTAATTTTAGCTGGTATTTTTGCCCATCAAGGACATGTAAATTTAGGCTTTGTTATATTTATAGCAGGTCTTGGCGGTTTTGTAGGCGATCAAATTTACTTCTATATAGGAAGATATAATAAATGCTACATACAAAAAAAATTAAAAACTCAAAGGCGTAAATTTGCAGTAGCACACCTACTTTTACAACGTTTTGGTTGGCCTATTATTTTTATACAACGCTATATGTATGGCTTTAGAACCATTATACCTATGAGTATAGGAATCACGCGTTATAGTGCAAAAAAATTTGCTATTATCAATCTTTTTAGTGCTTGGGTTTGGGCATCAATCACTATACTTTTAGCTTGGTATTTTGGAGAACAAATTTGGAAGATGGTGACTTGGGCTGAAGAACATTGGTATTATGCAGCCATTATTATTATAGCTTTTTTATCCCTTTTATTATTTGGTTTTAAACAAATGGAAAAAGCTATACTTAAAGATAAAAGGGAAAAATCATGAAATTTGAATTAAACGATAAAAAACTAGATGCTATAAAAGCAGACTTTGAACTTGTTTTTATACAGGATAAAAATTTAAAAATTTTTAACAAAGAAAAAGATTTTTTTAAACTTAATAATTACAAAGGCGAAGGTGCATTATTAGACTTAAACAATAAAAAGCTTTATTTAGAGCTTAAAAGTCTTGCTTATGAGGATATAAGATTAAGTCTTTGCACAGCATATAAAACTCTTGAGAAACTTAATATTAAAAGCGTAAAACTTCCTAGCATAATAGGAGATTGTGTAGTTAGAAGTTTTGCATCTTTAGTTGAAGGCGTACTTTTTGGAGCTTATAAATTTGACAAATATAAAAGCGAGAAAAAAACAAGTACTTTGGAAAAATTTATTATTTCAAACGAAGAATTAAATGGTAAGAAATTTAATAAAGATGAAGCTAAGATAGGTTTAGAGCGTGGAGAAATTTTAGCCAATGCTACAAATTTTACTAAAAATATAGTCAATGAAATTCCTGAAATTTACACCCCTTTAAAAATGGCAGAAGATGCGCAAAATTTAGCTAAAGAAAATAAAAACATTATTTGTAAAATTTATGATGAAAAATTTTTAGCCAAAGAAAAAATGAATGCCTTTTTAGCGGTAAATCATGCCTCGGTACACCCACCACGCCTCATTCATCTAAGCTATAAAGCCAAAAATGCAAAAAAACGTGTTGTATTTGTTGGAAAAGGCTTAACTTACGATAGCGGTGGATTAAGCTTAAAACCAGCTGATTTTATGCTTACAATGAAAGCTGATAAAAGCGGTGCAGCAGCAGCAATGGGAATCATAAAAGCCGTAGCTGAACTTGCTTTAGATTTAGAAGTGCATTGCATTTTGGGCGCAACTGAAAATATGATAGGCGGCAATGCTTATAAGCCTGATGATGTGTTAATCAGTCGTGAAGGTGTAAGCATAGAAGTAAGAAATACAGATGCAGAAGGACGCTTGGTTTTAGCTGATTGTCTTTCTTTTGCACAGGATTTAAAACCTGATTTACTTATCGATATGGCAACTCTTACTGGAGCTTGTGTTGTAGGACTTGGAGAATTTACAAGCGCTATTATGGGAAATAATGAGGAATTGCAAAATGATTTTTATCTAAGCTCTAAAAAAAGCGGAGAATATACCACAATCTTACATTTCAACCCTCACTTAAGAGAACTTATAAAATCAAATATTGCCGATGTTAGTAATACTGCCTCTAGTCGCTACGGAGGTGCAATTACCGCAGGGTTATTTTTAGATAAATTTATTCGTAAAGAATATAAAGATAAATGGCTACATCTTGATATAGCAGGACCTGCTTATACAGAAAAATCTTGGGGATATTCTAGTTTTGGCGCAGGTGGAGCTGGAGTTAGAATGTGTGTTAATTATTTAATTCAAATTTTAAGGAAAGCTAAATGAGTTTAAGCGTAGGTATAGTAGGACTTCCAAATGTTGGCAAATCAACAACTTTTAATGCTTTAACTAAAGCACAAAATGCCCAAAGTGCAAACTATCCTTTCTGCACCATAGAGCCTAATAAAGCCATGGTTGAAGTTCCTGATTTAAGACTTAATGAACTTGCTAAAATAGTAAAACCTGAAAGAATTATGCATTCTTTAATAGAATTTGTAGATATCGCTGGACTTGTTAAAGGCGCAAGTAAAGGCGAAGGCTTGGGAAATAAATTTCTTTCAAATATACGTGAAACTGAGGTTATTTTGCATATAGTACGTTGTTTTGATGAAGAAAATATTACCCATGTTGAAGGTGGAGTTGATCCTTTACGTGATGTAGAAATTATCAATACAGAGCTTATTTTAGCAGATATTGAACAACTGAGTAAAAAAATAGAAAAACTCACCAAAGAAGCCAAAGCCAATCAAAAGGGTGCTAAAGAAAGTCTCGAACTTGCAAATTCCTTACTTGATCATTTAAACAAAGGCTTAGCTGCAAGTTCTTACCCTGAAAAAGAAAGTGAAATTTATCAAGCCTTAATCAAAGAATTAAGACTGCTTTCTGCTAAAGAAGTGATTTATGGTGCAAATGTTGATGAAAATGGTATTAGTGAAGATAATGATTATGTAAAAGCTTTAAAAGAATATGCTAAAAAAAATGATCATGAAGTTATCAAGCTTTGTGCAAAAATCGAAGAAGAATTAGTAGGATTAAGCGATGAAGAAAGTCATGAATTTTTAAGTTCTCTAGGAGTTAACGAAAGCGGTCTTGATCAAATCATACGCACTGCTTTTGCTAAGCTTGGACTGATCAGTTATTTTACCGCTGGTGTAGTTGAAGTGCGTTCTTGGACAATCAAAAAAGGCTGGAAAGCACCAAAAGCAGCAAGTGTAATTCACAATGACTTTGAAAAAGGCTTTATAAAAGCTGAAGTTATTTCCTATGAAGATTATATCCAATACAAAGGCGAAAATGGCGCCAAAGAAGCAGGAAAGCTACGCCTTGAAGGAAAAGACTATATCGTTTTAGATGGCGATGTAATGCATTTTAGATTCAATGTTTAGGCAAAATAGCCTAAACAATATTTATAAATTTTGAATAAAACCTTCCAAAATTTGAATTTGCTTTTCTACGCTTGCAATAGAACTTGAGCCTTCACTTTGCTTAGAATTTAAAGAAAATTCAAAATTTAAAAGTTCCATAGCTTTTTCATCAAATACAGGATCTATTTTTGAAAGATCTTTAATTTCACTTATATCAATGCCTTGTGCTTCAGCTTGTGCAACAACATTTCCCACTATAAAATGTGCTTTTCTAAAAGGAATATTTTTTTCACGCACCAAATAATCTGCCAAATCGGTAGCCAATAAATGACCTTTTTTACAAGCATTAAGCATATTTTCTTTATTAATTTGTATTTCTTTTAGCATTGCATTTAAGATGATTAAGCTATCTTTAGCGGTTTTTACACTATCAAAAATCCCTTCTTTATCTTCTTGCATATCTTTATTATAGGCTAAAGGTAAAGCTTTCATTATAGTTAAAAGAGAAATCAAATTTCCATAAACACGCCCTGTTTTTCCACGTATAAGCTCACAAACATCAGGATTTTTTTTCTGAGGCATAATAGAACTTCCCGTTGAAAAACTATCACTTATGGTTATAAAAGAAAATTCTGAGCTTGAAAATAAAATCATTTCCTCACAAAGTCTTGAAGTGTGTGTAAAAATAACTGCTATATCATAAAGCAAATCAAGAGCAAAATCCCTATCACTCACTCCATCCATAGCATTTGGCATAATATCTTTAAATCCTAAAATTTTAGCACTCAACTCACGATTGGTAGCATAGCTTGTTCCTGCACATGCACAAGATCCAAGTGGTGAAAAGTCTGCAAGTTCTAGGCTATTTTGCAAACGCTTAATATCTCGCATTAACATAAAAGCATAAGCTAAAATATAAAAAGAAAAACTCACAGGCTGAGCGTGCTGTAAATGTGTAAAACTTGGCATAATAGTTTTTTTATGCACTTTAGCATGTTCGAGCATGGTTTGAATCAATTCTTTTAAAAGCTTTATAAGTTCAATATGAGATTTTTTTACAAAAAGTTTAAAATCAGTAGCCACTTGGTCATTTCTACTTCTTGCAGTATGTAGTCTTCCGCCAATTTCACTACCTATAATCTCGCTTAAACGCTTTTCTACAGCCATATGAATATCTTCATCTTTAATATCAAAAATAAATTTACCTTGCTCTATTTCACTTCTAACCTGCTCTAAACCTTTTATAATAGCATCTAATTCTTCTTTTTTTAAAATACCACAACTTTCAAGCATTGTAGCGTGTGCTATAGAACCTTGTATATCTTCATTGAACAAAGTTTTATCTACATTTAAACTTGCATTAAATTCTTTTAAAAGCTCATCACTTGCACCACTAAAACGTCCTGACCACATTTCATTTTTCATTTAAATGCCTTAAATTTTTGGTCCAAATTTGCTAAATTCAATGCCTTCTTTGACATCTTCATAACGTTTAAAATTTTGTATAAACATATGTGCTAATTTATCTCTTGTTGCAATATAAGCATTTTTATCTAACCAAGTATTTATAGGATTTAAAAGTACACTTTCTACACCTTCTAAAGCTTTTGGAATAGCTAAATCAAACACTTCAAAATTTTCAAATTCGCATTTTGTAATACTTCCATCTAGAATGGCATTAATGCAAGCCCTAGTAGCCTTAATGCTCATTCTTTTACCCACACCGTAGCTTCCGCCACTCCAACCCGTATTAACAAGATAAACATTAACTTCATGTTTTTCAATCTTTTCACCAAGCAATCTCGCATAAACCGTTGGATGTAAAGGCATAAAAGGTTCTCCAAAACAAGCTGAAAAAGTTGCTTGAGGCTCTGTTATACCGCGCTCAGTTCCAGCTACTTTTGCTGTATAGCCACTTAAAAAATAATACATAGCCTGCTCTTTGCTTAGTTTGCTTACCGGGGGTAAAATTCCAAAAGCATCTGCACTTAAAAATATAATATTTTTTGGATGCCCTGCTTTTAGACTAGGCTCATGATTTTCAATATGCTCTATAGGATAAGAAACTCTCGTGTTTTCTGTTTTTGAGGCATCAGCATAATCAACACTCTTATCAGCTCTTAAAACTACATTTTCTAAAAGTGCATTTCTTTTAATAGCTCCATAAATTTCAGGCTCATGTTCAGGATCAAGATTGATTGTTTTTGCATAGCAACCGCCCTCAAAATTAAACACACCTTCATCATCCCAGCCATGCTCATCATCACCTATGAGTCTTCTTTTTGGATCGGTTGAAAGCGTAGTTTTTCCTGTACCGCTAAGTCCAAAGAAAAGTGCCACATCGTCTTTTTCTCCGACATTTGCACTACAATGCATAGAAAGTTTATTTTCTAGTGGTAACCAATAATTCATCATAGAAAAAATACCTTTTTTCATTTCTCCACCATACCAAGTTCCACCAATAACCGCTATATTTTCTTCAACATTAAAGATCACAAAAACCTCTGAATTTAAACCATCTTGTTTGTAATCTTCATTGATGCATTTGCAAGCATTATAAACAATAAAATCTGCTTTAAAATTCTCAAGTTCCTCTTGACTTGGGCGAATAAACATATTTTTAACAAAATGCGCTTGCCATGCAATTTCAGTAACAAATCTTACTGCTTTGCGACTTTGCAAAGAAGCACCGCAAAAAACATCTTGAACATAAATTTTCTTTCCGCTTAATTCTTGCTTTGCTTTAGTTAAAAGTTTATCAAATAATTCTTTTGTAATAGGCTGATTTACCTTTCCCCAAGCTATATATTTACTAGATGGATCTTGTTTTACAAAATATTTATCTTTAGGACTTCTACCTGTAAAAATCCCTGTATCTACACAAAAAGTATCATTATCCGTGCTTAAACCTTCATTATTTGCTTTTTCATGAGCATTTAATTCATCATAACTTAAATTATGAAAAATTTCCTTTATATTATCCAAACCTAACTTATCAAATTTTTTCATTTTTCCCTCACTTTAATTCTTGTAAATAGCTAATACTTCGCCTTCATTAACAGTATCACCTATTTTAATACAAAGCTCTAAAATAATTCCATCTTTTGGGGCATTAACCTCAATCTCCATCTTCATTGCTTCTAAAACCATGATAGCTTGACCTGATTTTACTTCTTCGCCTTCGTTAACATAAATTTTAAAGACATTACCTGAAATACCTGCTAAAACTTCATTTTCAGCATCTACAGAACTTGTTGAATTTGAAGAAATAATATTTTTATTTTCTTCTACTTTTTTCACACTTTTAACATTAACATCTTTATCAAAGCCATAGCTTACTTCTACATGATATTTATTACCATTTACAGCTACGGTAAATTTGTTTTCATCTGCACTCATAGGTTTTGGCATACTGGCTAATTTGCGTATATTTACCTTTGCCTCTCCTTTTAAAAATGCTATACCTTTTTCTTTGCAAGCTGCTGCAACAAATATATTTTCTTCACTCGTTTCTATACCCTCTTTTTCAAGCAAGGTTTTGGTATAAGCTATACTTTTACTCTCATCTTTATCAGCTATATTTATAGCAAGCTCTGTAGTAGGTTCTAAATTAAGTTGTTTTGAAGCAAGCTCAATAATGTTTGCATCGGGTGCAACTGGAGTTTTTCCAAAATAACCAAGCACCATTTTTCCATAACCTTCTGCGATTTTTTTCCAAGACCCAAACATAACATTATTAAATGCTTGTTGAAAATAAAATTGAGAAACTGGAGTAACCGAAGTACCAAATCCACCTTTTTCTACAACTTCTCTCATAGCATGAATGACCTGTGGAAATTTATCTAAAATATTATTATCCCTCATCATTTGTGTATTTGCCGTTAAAGCTCCTCCTGGCATAGGAGAAAAAGGAATAAGTGGATTTACCATAGTAGCTTCAGGGGGTAAAAAATACTCTTTTAAACAATCTTTTAAAACTTCTTCGTATTTTAGAATTTTTT
The DNA here is from genome assembly GCF_012889595.1 of Campylobacter sp. CFSAN093241. NCBI lineage: Bacteria > Pseudomonadati > Campylobacterota > Epsilonproteobacteria > Campylobacterales > Campylobacteraceae > Campylobacter > Campylobacter sp. CFSAN093241. The sequence goes on from NZ_CP040612.1 coordinate 882,017, forward strand.
CTTCTTCAAGTCCACCTAAATCATAATCTTTACCTTTTAAGGCATGCATCATGGTTAAAATATCAGGCTGAGAAGTTCCACCACTTACAGGAGCTGCAGCCAAATCGATACCATCAACACCTGCTTCAAGTGCTGCAAGATAGCAGGCTATACTCACCCCTGCAGTTTCATGCGTATGAAGTCTAATATGCATATCTTGAGGTAAAATTTTTCTTGCCATTTTAATGGTTTCATAAATTTTATTTGGATTTGAAGTTCCACTTGCATCTTTAAAACAAATGCTGTGAAAAGGAATTTCTGCTGCTAAAATTTCTTTCAAAATTTTTTCATAAAAAGGCACATCATGAGCACCTTTGCAATTTGGCGGTAGATCCATTAAGGTAATAGCGATTTCATGTTTTAATCCATGTTTTGCTATACATTCACCACTAAATTTTAAATTATTTATATCATTAAGAGCATCAAAATTTCTTATCGTTGTGGTACCGTGTTTTGCAAAAAGTTTTGCATGCAAATCAATAAGCTCACTACTTCCAGTATCTAAAGTAACAGTATTAACCCCTCTTGCTAAAGTTTGAAGATTAGCATCTTTTCCTACAATAGCCCTAAATCTATCCATCATGGTAAAAGCATCTTCATTAAGATAAAAATACAAGCTTTGAAATCTAGCACCACCACCAAATTCAAAATGAGTAATACCCGCTTCTTTTGCTGCTTCTACTGCAGGAAAAAAATCATCCATTAAAACCCTAGCTCCATAAACAGACTGAAAACCGTCCCTAAAGCTTGTATCCATTACATCGATGAATTTTTTAGCCATTATTTTTCCTTAAAAAAATATTTTTTCATTATTATACAAAAATTTGATAACACATTACCAAAATTATTGCTATAGGCGATATAAAACGAATAAAAAACAACCAAATTAAGAAAATTTTTCGACTTATAAATTTAGAAAAAATTTTATAAATTTGTTTTTTATTCATAAAAAAACCTACAAATATAGAGCATACTATAGCACCAAGTGGAAGTAAAAAATTTGAAGTTAATTTATCTAATAAAGTAAAAAAATCTTTACCAAAAAAACTAAACATAGAAAAAAAATTTAAATTTAATGACAAGATACAACAAATTCCAAAAACAAAAACAAATAAACCTATTAAAAATAGAGCTTTAACACGAGAAATTTGATAGTTATTAATCATATAAAAAGTTAAAGGCTCTATCATTGAAACAGCTGAAGTAATACCAGCAAAAAAAAGTGCTAAGAAAAAACAAAATGCAAAAATATAGCCTAAAGCTCCAAGTTGATTAAACAAACTCATCAAGGATATAAAAACAATTCCTACTCCTTGAGTATGCGGATCGGCTCCAAATTCAAAGATAAAAGTAAAAACAATAAGTCCCATGATAAAAGAAATCAATAAATTAATCAAAACAATATACACTGAACTTTTTATAAAATTTGTTTTTTTATCTAAGGCCGATGAATATGTAACTATACAACCTATTCCCAAGCATAAGGTAAAAAATGCGAGCCCTAAAGCTTCGGCAATAGAGCTGAATTTAAAATGTAAAAAATCGGGATAAAATAAATAAGAAAAAGCATTTGCAAAACCTTGCTTAAATCCCATGCAATAAAACAACATAAAAACAAGCATTAAAAATAAGCTAGGCATTATAACAACGTTTAATTTTTCAATCCCTTTGATTAAACCTTTAGATACTATCAATAAAGTAAGAAAAAAAGATAAAGTGAAGAAAAAAACAGAACTTGTCAAATTTGTAGTAATTAAATTCTGAAAATTACTTGCTGCTTCATCTAAAGTTTTAGGAAGATAATAAAGACTCACTACAGTATATTTTAAAACCCATCCCATGATAACTAGATAAAAAGAGAGGACAAAAATACCACCTAACATAAAAACGCCGCCATATCGCCATCTATTGCCATATTTTATGGCAAGATTTGAATAAGCATTTGCAAGATCACTTTTACTTAAACGTCCCATAGCCACTTCAGCCAAAAAAATACTAAATCCTATAGTTAAAGTAAAAAACAAATATAAAAGCACAAAAACAAAACCACCATTTTCTGCGCTTAAAGTTGGAAATTTCCAAGCATTACCTAAACCAACGGCTCCACCAGCAACAGTCAATACAAAACCGATTTTTGAAAAATATGTTCTCATTATTTTTCAAACTCACTTTAAAAAAGCGGCTATCATAACTATAACAACAGCCAAAGGGGAAATAAATCTCAAAAACACATACCAAAGTTCAAAAAATATACCCCTCATATAAGGTTTAAATAAAATTTTTAAAGCTTCTTTTTTCATCACAAATCCCACAAAAATAGCTGCCAAAATTCCACCTAAAGGCATAATAACCTTGCTTGAAACACTATCAAGCAAATCAAAAAAACTCATTCCAAAAAATCCAAACTGAGTACTTTTTAAAGAAGATAAAATACACAACATTCCTAAAATATAAACAACAATTCCTATTAAAATCAAAGCTTTTTTACGGCTCATACCAAAAGTATTAATAAGGTAAAAAGTGAAAGGCTCTATCATTGAAACAGCTGAAGTAATACCAGCAAAGATTAAAGAAATAAAAAACGCTGCTCCAAAAATACAACCAATCACTCCAATTTTTTCAAATAAAGTAGCTAAGGAAATAAAAACAAGTCCTGGTCCTTGCTGATTAGGATTGTAACCAAACTCAAAGATAAAAGTAAAAACAACCAAACCCATTAATAAACCAACTAAAAGATTGATAAAAATAATATTTAAAGTACTGGTAATAAAATTGGTTTTATCAGGCAGACTAGCAGAATAAGTAATAATCGTTCCAACGCCCAAAGAAAGACTAAAAAAAGCAAGTCCTAAGGCTTCAAGAACATTTGAAGTGTTGATTTTGGAAAAATCAGGTACAAAAAGAAATTTAACCGCCATTATAAAACCATCTTTGCTAATAGCATAAACAAGCATCAAAATAAGCAAAATAAACAATGAAGGCATCATCCAAACATTTAACTTTTCAATCCCATTCTTAACACCTTTAGAAACAATATAAAAAACACATAAAAAAACCAAAGTAAAACAAATAAACTGACTTAAAAAATCCTCACTTATAAAAAATCCAAACTGTGCTTTACTTACTTCTAGATCCATAGGCAAATTTCCAGTGATACTTAAAAACACATATTTAACTATCCAGCCAATCACCAAGGTATAAAAAGAAACTATTAAAATCGCCCCCACCATAGTAAAACCAACATAAGACCAAGCTTTTTTATTTGAAGGTGCTAACTTTTCATAGGCATTAACCGGATCTTTTTCACTAATTTTTCCTATGCTAAGCTCAGCTAAAAATATCACAAAACCTACACCTAAAGTAAGAATTATATAAAGCAAGATAAAAGCAGATCCACCACTTTGACCTACTAGTGTTGGAAATTTCCAAGCATTACCCAAGCCCACCGCTGAACCTGCTACCGCTAAAATGAAACCTATTTTTGAAAATTTAGAACTCAATGTTACAACCTTGACTTAAAAATTATTTTAAAATATTATTAAAGCAAAAAAACTTTTAAGCTTTATTGAAAACAATCAAATTTAAATCAAAAATGTGAATTTTTGTAAATTTCAATAAAAATAAAGATACTTTTGGTTATAATTCGAATTTATTTTTAAGTCTTAAGTAGGGATACGCAAGCCGAACTGATTTAAAAATTGAAAAAAATTTTTTTATAGAAAGGTTAAGATAATGAAAAAAGTTCTTTTTTTATTATTAGCATGTACAGCAGTAGCTTTTGCAGCTGAAACTAATGCTCCAGTAGAGCAAGAAGCTATTAATGTATGGATTAAAGCATTTTCAGTTCTTGCAGCAGGCTTAGGTCTTGGTGTTGCAGCACTTGGTGGTGCTATCGGTATGGGTAATACTGCAGCGGCAACAATTGCAGGAACAGCTAGAAACCCTGGTCTTGGGCCAAAATTAATGACAACTATGTTTATCGCTTTAGCGATGATTGAAGCACAAGTTATCTATGCTCTTGTTATCGCGCTAATAGCACTTTACGCAAATCCTTTTATAGTTTTACAATAAAACTTATCAAAGCCCTTTTTGGGCTTTTTTCTATGCGGTTATGGTGGAATTGGTAGACACGCCATCTTGAGGGGGTGGTGCGCTCCGCGTGTGCGAGTTCAAATCTCGCTAACCGCACCATTATTTAAAATTATAATCATTCAGCTTAAAATACTAACTATTCAAAATCAAATTTCAACTTACAATTTCTTAAAGTTACAAAAAATAAAAAAATATTGGTTTTTTAAAAAACTTAAAAAATATTAAGATTTTTTTTAAGTATAAAGAATATAATTCTATCCGTTTTCAAAAAATATCCCTTAAAAAGGATTATTCAATGTTTGTTTTTATACCATTATTTACAATTTTTATTTTACTTGCAGGCGGATATTTTGCCAAAAGAATTGGCGTTTTAAAGCAAAAACAAGCTAGGACTTTTTTAGATTTTGCTATTATTTTTGCTTTACCTTGTTTGATTTTCGATAAAGCATATCATTTAAATTTTAATTTTTCATTGATTATTTTTATTTTTATTGGATTGTTTAGCTGTATATTAGCAGCCTTTTTTGCTATTTTTATTGGAAAAGTTTTTCATTTTTCTAAAGTAACTTTAGTCAGTATGTTTTTGCTTTCTTGTTTTGGAAATACTATATTTGTGGGTATGCCTATTGTTGCTGGTGTATTTAATGACCCACAATTTAGCGCTGAAGTTATATTTTACGATGCTTTAGCTACAACTTTACCTATATCACTTTTTGGACCTTTTATACTTTCTTTGGGAAATGGAGAAAAAGTCAGTTTGCTTACTAATGTTAAAAAAATTCTTAGTTTTCCACCTTTTTTAGCTTTGCTTTTTGGTTTTTTGTGTAAATTAATTGCTTTACCTGAATTTATTTTCTCTCCTATTCGTTTATTTGGTGCCTCTGCAACCCCTGTTGCACTTTTTGCTATAGGTTTAGGACTTGGCTTTATGGCGATTAAAACCTCTTACAAACCTACAATAGTTGTCATCTTTGCTAAAATGATTTTAGCTCCTTTATTTTTTGTATTTTGTTTGAAAATATTTAATTTAGAATTAAAAGATTCTACCATCGTTGCTATTATAGAAAGCGCAGCTCCTACTATGACCTTAGCAGGAGCTATGGTAATGAAAGCTAAACTAGATAGCAATTTAGCCGTAAGTGCTGTAGCCTTTGGAGTTCTTTTTGCTTTTGTTTCTATGCCAATTTTAATTTGGACTTTGTTATAAGCTCAAATTATATGGCTAAATTTTTAGCTAATTCTTTAACTTTTTTAAGATCAACTTTTCCTGAACCTAGGAGGGGAATTTTTTCTATTTGAAAATAATATCTAGGTTTAAAAAGTGTAGGTATATTAGAATTTTTTATAGCCTCACATACTCCTTCAAAAATTTCATTATTGCATTCTATGAGTAAAACAATTTGTTCCCCTTTTTTCTCATCTTCTAAAGATGTGGCACAAAATTTAACCACTTCAGTGTCTATAAATTTGGCAATTTCTTCTTCTATTGCACCCAAAGAAATCATCTCTCCGCCAATTTTTGCAAAGCGAGAATAACGATCGACAATATATAAAAAACCATCTTCATCCAAATGTCCCTTATCTCCCGTGTTGTACCATCTTATGCCATCAATTTCTTTAACCACTTCATCGGTTTTTTCTTTGTCATTAAGATAGCCTACCATAACTTGATGACCGCCTATAAGTATGAGTCCATCTTCATTTGTTTTTAAATTTTCATAATTATTTGGATCAACAATACGTACCGCAGTTCCAGGTAGAGGCATTCCTACGCTTCCTTCTTTATTGGCACGATGTATAAGCCAATAATCCGCATCAAAACGATTCGGCAAATTTACACTCGCTACAGGTGTGGTTTCCGTAGCCCCATAACCTTCAAAAATGCTTTTTTTAAACTTCATTTCAAAAGCAGTTCTTACTTCATTTTTTAGTTTTTCAGCACCTGATACAACTATTCTTAAGCTTTCAAACATTAAAGCATCAAGCTTTTTATTTCTTGCATAAATTCCTAAAAAGGTTGAAGTTCCACACATAATAGTGACATTATTTTTAGCAACAGCTTTGGCAATCCCTAAGGCATCGGTTGGATCTGAAAAAGTGATGCTTTTAATACCTTCAAGCAAAGGCAAAAACGTAGTTACTGTAAGTCCAAAAGCATGAAAAGGTGGCAAAGATGAGAGAATGACATCATTATTTCTTGTGCAAAGCACATCAGAAATTTGTGCTATATTGCTTAAAATATTACGGTTATTTAGCATAACACCTTTTGGAGAACCTTCGCTTCCACTACTAAATAAAATAGCTGCTATGGCAAGATTGTTTTTTGAAGGAGTGAAAATGGTTTTGAGTATAAAACTAGGTATAATACTAACTGCTAGCATCATGCTAAAAATTTTAGTTTTTTGCATTTTAAAATCTTCTACAATATCTTCAAAATAAATTAAATGTATATTTGTATCGAAATTTAGGTTTATACCTTTATTTGCTAATTTTTCTAAAAAAGTTTTAGAAGTATAAATTTGTGAAATTTGCGCATTTTTTATAGCTGCTTTTAGAGCTTTTTCTCCAGCAGTGAAATTAAGATTTACTGCAATTTTTTCTGCGATTAAAACAGATAGATTGGTTAAAGAACTTGCAAAAGAAGCAGGTAGTAAAATTCCTATAGCTTCCTCTTTAGGAGCGTAACTTCCACGCTGAGGGTTAATGTTTAATTCTTTGGATTTTCTTTTAATAAAAAAATTAAGAAATAAACTAAGAGTCAACATTTTTCTATAAGAAATATCTCCAGCTAGTGTATCGATAATAGCTATTTGATTTAGATTTTTTTTAGCTGTATCTATCCAAGCTCTTGCTATAGTATGCATAGCTTCGCATTGTGATTTCCAAGCCATAAAAGAAAGTTCAAAAACTTTAGCTTTAACTTCATCTTTTTTAGAATGCAAAGGCATAGCTTTACCAAAAGCTATAGCAATTTTTCTTTTATTTAAAGTGCGGTTTCTTGCTGAAAATTCTTCATCACTTCTTGAAAAAGCGCTACCCCAAAGCCCTCTTATATAAAAAGGAATAATTTTTCCATCATCTTCACTTAAACATTCACAAGCTAATTCAAATCCTGCTTTAAATTCATTTAATTGCCCATGTCGCGAAAGTGTACCTTCAGGAAATAAGCAAACTAAATTACCTTCTTTAATATGCTTTGCTATCAGTTCTAAACTCGTCTTACTTCCTGTACTTGATACAGGAATAATACCAAATTTATCAAGAAAAATTTTAATATACCATTTAGAATAAATACTTCTTTCCATAACAAAATAAATTTTTCTTGGAATTGCCATTTGTACAACAGCCCAATCAATAAAAGAAATATGATTACCCAAAAGTAAAGCTCCACCTTTTTCTGGTATATTTTCAAAACCTTCCACAAGTAAACGGTATCGTTGTAAAAAAGCTATGCTTAAAAGTATACGCACTAAAGAAAAGGGGAGTTTTAAAAGTATGTAAAAACTTCCTATAAAGGTTACCAAAGCAATAAAATAAAACAAATAAATCACATTGATTTCAAATTTTACAAATAAAGTTGCCAAGAGCAAAAATCCCAACATGGCAATATTTTGAAAAAAATTATTTCCTGCAAGAATTTGTCCTAATTCATTTTCTTTAGCATGAAATTGGATTAAAGTATTTAAAGGAATGATAAAAAGGGCTCCGCAAAATCCAAAAAAGAAAAATAAAAAACTATAACTTAATAAACTTATAAAATAAGGCATTAAAAAAGCCATTAAAAACATACCCAATGCACCAAGTGGAATAAATCCAAGTTCTATATAATTTTTTGAAAATTTACCAGCTACTAAAGAGCCTAAAATCACTCCTATACCAGAAAAAGCGAGTGAAATTTGCACATAAAAAGTATTTTCTATGAAAAGTTCATTTTTAGCAAAGACAGGAAAGCTGACAAGATAAAGTTGAGATATAGCCCAAAAAAATGAAATTCCAATTATACAAAGCCAAATAGTTTTATTTTTAAAAACAAGCTTAAGATTATTTATTAGAAGTTTTCCACGAATATAGTCTTTTTTATTAAAAACTAAATCTTTATTTGTTTGTTTGAGCTTAGGTAAACGCCACGCAAAAAATACTTCGATACAAGAAAATAAAATTAGCACAATTCCTAAAGGCGCTACTTCTTTTAAAATTTCATCTGTTTGATTATACATAGAACTATAAAGACTTTCAAAGCTTAAAGAAAATAAAGCCATTCCCGCTAAGATTGCCACAATGCTTACCGCATTAATTACACCATTACCCATAGCAAGAAAGTCTTTTCCCACGAGTTCTTTAATAAAACCGTATTTACTTGGTGAATAAATCGCTGCTTGTGCTCCCATTATAAAAGTAAAAATAAAAGCCATCCAAAAAGCACCGCTATAGTAACAAATGCAAATTATTAAAGTGAGTATAACATTGAAAATTGCTGAAATTTTCATTACAATATTTTTTGGATATTTATCCGCTAAAAAACCCGAAGGAGAAAGCATAAGAATAAAAGGAAGTAAAATCAAAGCATTAACTATAGCATTTAAAAATAACTGCTCACTTCCTTCATAGGCCTTATAAATAGTATTTTGAATAATAATTTTATGTCCCAAATCCACAAAAGCATTGATGAATGCTATAAGTAAAAAAGGAATTAATCCGTAAATTTTCAAAAAAGATTTTTTTTGCATTATTTAAACCTCGTCAATTAGCGCTTATTTTACAAAAGAATTTATCAGTTTTTAGGAAAATTATCTATATTATCTTTTAAAATAATTCCATCGATTTTTAATTTATAAAATTTTTTAAAATTCTCTAATTTATCAACAATCATTAAAACCCTACTATCAAAAACATAAAATTCTGCAACCTTACTAGCAAATTTTGCAAGTTTTTTATCATTACAAAGCAAAAACTTAGCTCCTAAAGCATTGGCTAAAAATATCTCATCTTTATTTTGAACTAAAATAGCAAATTCAAAATCATTTTGACTTAAATAAGAAATCAATTTTTCATCATAAACAATACAATAAACTTTATTATCTTTAACTTCTTCAACACTTTCAATAAAAGAAAAATCTAAATTTTTTAATAATTTATGTCCAATAATAAGCATTTTTTTCCTTAGCTCTATTTTTTATTATTTTGTAAATTATACTTATAAAATTGTTACCAAGCAAGATGGCGCAGCGGACGGGGCTCGAACCCGCGACCTCCGCCGTGACAGGGCGGCATTCTAACCAGCTGAACTACCGCTGCATCCAAAGTAAAGAAGTAGAGATTATAAAACCTATTTATGATTTTATAAAATGGTGGTCACTATAAGACTCGAACTTATGACATCCACCTTGTAAGGGTGGCGCTCTACCAACTGAGCTAAGCGACCTATGATTGGCGACCCCTAGAGGATTTGAACCTCTGTTTCCACACAGAGAGAGTGTTGTCCTGGGCCACTAGACGAAAGGGTCATAACCCTAACAATAAAAATGGTGTCCCGTGTTGGATTCGAACCAACGGCCCCCTCCTTAAAAGGGAGATGCTCTACCGGCTGAGCTAACGAGACAATATGGCGCAGCGGACGGGGCTCGAACCCGCGACCTCCGCCGTGACAGGGCGGCATTCTAACCAGCTGAACTACCGCTGCATCCAAAGTAAAGAAGTAGAGATTATAAAACCTATTTATGATTTTATAAAATGGTGGTCACTATAAGACTCGAACTTATGACATCCACCTTGTAAGGGTGGCGCTCTACCAACTGAGCTAAGCGACCTTCCAAAGTAAAGAAGTAGAGATTATAAAACCTATTTATGATTTTATAAAATGGTGGTCACTATAAGACTCGAACTTATGACATCCACCTTGTAAGGGTGGCGCTCTACCAACTGAGCTAAGCGACCTTTATAATGGTGTCCCGTGTTGGATTCGAACCAACGGCCCCCTCCTTAAAAGGGAGATGCTCTACCGGCTGAGCTAACGAGACATTTTCTGAAATAAAAATGTGATTATGCCAAAATTAGCTCTATTTGTCAAGCTTTTTTAAATCATTTTTGGCATTTTCTCTCCAAATAACGAGAAAATATACTTATAGGTAAAGTCAAAACAAGATATGTAATAGCCAAAATTACATAAGCTTCAAGAGTAGCAAAAGTATAAGAATTTATCTCTTGCGCACTTTGGGTTAATTCATTTACAGCAATAACGCTTAATAAGGAACTATCTTTAATTAAATTTGCAAATTGTCCACTCAGCGGTGCTAAAATATTTTTTAAAGCTTGGGGAAAAATTACATACGCAAAAACCTGCATCTCTTTTAACCCTAAAGCCCTAGCGCTCTCAAGCTGAGATATAGAAATACTTAAAATTCCAGCTCTAAATATTTCAGCTAAGTAAGCAGCAGAAAAACATGATAAAATAATAACTCCAGCCACATATCGATTATCAAGTCCTAAATTATTTGCAATGATATAATATATCAATAATACCTGCACTAGTAAAGGGGTTCCTCTGACAAGCTCTATGTAAAATGTAGATAAAAATCTTAAAAAAACAATCGAACTTAAAGAAAAAGCACAAAAAACTCCACCCAAAATTATACTCAACAATAAAGAAAAAAAACTGATTATTAAAGTATTTAAAAAACCTTGAAGAAATTTTTCTTTATAGGTTGCAATTGCGCTAAAATCAAAATGATAAGCACTTATACTAAAACTACAATAACAAAACAATATTAAAAATAAAATCAAAAGAATTAAATTAGTGATTATTTTTGACTTTGATAGAGGTTTTAAAGGTTTAAAATTCTTATTTTTTTGAGTAAACAAAGACAATAAAAATCTCCAAAATTACAATTTATTCATTTCTTAAAGTATCTAAAATATTAATTTGAGTTGCTTTTTTTGCAGGATAAAAAGATGATAAAGCTATGATTATTAAAGCACCCACAATGGTTAAAGAAAAATCCATTAAAGACAAATCAAGTGGTAATTTACTGGTTCCATAAACATCAACAGGTAAAGTTACAATATCAAAATTTCCCAAAAGCCATAAAGCAAAAAATGCAAGTACCACACCCACTATCATACCACCACCACCAATAAGCATACCTAAGGCAAAAAAACTCTTTTTTACCTCATTTTTGCTTGCACCTAGAGCAAGTAAAAGTGCTATTTCACTGCGACGATTCATTACTATCATCAATAAAGAACTTACTATATTTAAACTTGCAACCAAAATAATAAGCATCAACACTATAAAAAGCGCTCTTTTTTCAAGTTCTAAGGCTGAAAAAAAATTTTTATTTTGCTCCCACCAACCCACCACAGCATAATCATCTTTTAAATAAGATTTAATTTTTTCAACATCCTTAAAAGCATTATCGCTATATACATGAATTCCATCATAATTTGGATTTTTAGGTATTCCAAGTACTTTTTTCAATGCATCAACATCTGTGTACATATAAGCTTTATCATAAAATGCAAGCCCTGAAGTAAAACGCGCTTTAACATCAAAACGTTTAGTTTGCGGTACTAAAGAAAATCCACTAGGATTAAGATTTGAAAAAATAAGTGAAAGTTTGTCATTTTTATGCAAACCAAATTCATCAGTAAGTGCTGATCCTACAAGTATATCAAAACCACTTAAATTCTCATCCTTTAAAGCTTTAGCAACCACTTCGTTTATTTTTTTTTCATCATTAAAATTAACGCCAAAAAGCACACCACCTTCAAAACGATTATCTCCCTTTACAACAACTTGAGTGCTTAAATAAGGGCTAAATAACAAATTTGGAAATGTTTTTCTTAACTCATCTATAAATTCATCATTTACAGGAGCGTAGAATTTAGGCAAAATAGTAATAGGATAATTCATCACAAAAAAGCGTTTTTCAAATTCTTTATCAAAACCATTCATAATTGCCATAGCTACAAGCAAAACGCAAAGTCCTACACAAACTCCTAAAAAGGCCAAAAGCATAGAAAGATTGATAAAGGGTTGCTCTTTATCAAATCTTAAATACTTAAAAAGTAAATATTTTAAAACGCTTTTATTCAAGCTAAAATTCCTTGCTTAGGACCACTTTTTCCATGGCATTCTTTAAATTTTTTTCCACTTCCGCAAGGACAAGGAGCATTGCGTGGAACTTTTTTAAATTCAGCTTCGCCAAGATTATCTTCGCTTGCGCCCATTTCTACTGAGCTTTGAAGTAGCTTTTCATTTTCTTCATTGGCTTTATTTTCTAAATTTTGCGCCTCTTCTTGATTAAATTGCACGCTAAAAAGTAGTTTAATACTATCAAATTTAATACGATTGACCAACTCCAAGAAAAGATTATAACTTTCTTTCTTATATTCCACAAGAGGATCTTTTTGATTGTATCCACGAAGTCCTATTCCTGTTTTTAAAATATCCATTTGATACAAATGCTCTCTCCAAGCATTATCCAAAACTTGCAAATATAAAATACGCTCTATATTACGCAATTCTTTAATCTCAAGTCTTAACATCTTTTCATTATAAGAATTTTCAAGAATTTGACTTAGCTTGTCTTGCATTTCAATGACGCTTAAATTCTCAAAATCTTTTTCACTAATCTGAGTTGAACATTCATACAAAATTTTTGCTTTCAAATTTTCAAAATTTACATTAGAACCGCTTTCGTCAAGCATATAATCATTCATTACATTTGCGCTATATTCAGCGATATTTTGAGAAATTTTAGCTCTAATATCATAGTTTTCATCTAAAAGCTCATTACGATAACGATAAATAGTTTTTCTTTGTTCATTTGCTACATCATCGTATTCTAACAAATGCTTTCTGCTTTCAAAATGCAAGCTTTCAACTTTTTTTTGCGCATTTTCAACCGCTCTTGTAACGATTCTTGACTCTATGCTTTCGCCCTCTTCTATGCCCAAGCGATCCATAATACTTTTAATACGATCCCCACCAAAAATTCTTAAAAGATTATCTTCTAAACTTAGATAAAAACGACTTATTCCAGGATCACCCTGCCTTCCTGCACGACCACGAAGTTGATTATCAATACGGCGGCTTTCATGTCTTTCTGTACCGATGATATAAAGCCCACCCAAAGCCCTAATCTCATCATCGATTTTTATATCCACACCACGACCTGCCATATTTGTAGCGATAGTTACAGCACCTTTTTTACCTGCATCTTGGATAATCAAAGCTTCTTGCTCGTGATTTTTAGCATTTAAAACATGATGAGGGATTTTCTCTTTTACAAGCATATTGTGAAAAACTTCACTGCGCTCTATACTTGCGGTTCCTACAAGTACAGGCTGACCTTTAGCATTGGCTTTTTTAATCTCTTCAATTACAGCTTTGAATTTTTCATTTTGAGTTTTATAGATAAGATCATCTTTATCTTGTCTTTTAATAGGAATATTTGTCGGTATAGAAATAACATCTAAACTATAAATTTGAGAAAATTCAGTCGCTTCTGTTTGTGCAGTTCCTGTCATACCTGCAAGTTTATTGTACATTCTAAAATAATTTTGAAAAGTAATATCTGCTAGAGTTTGGCTTTCTTCTTGAATTTTTACATTTTCTTTAGCTTCTAAAGCTTGATGCAATCCTTCGCTAAAACGACGTCCTTCGCTTAAACGCCCTGTAAATTCGTCAACGATGATAACTTCATTATTTCTTAAAACATAATGCACATCTTTTTCAAAAAGATTATGTGCTTTTAAGGCTTGATCAAGCTGATGAGCTAAGATAGCATTATCAAGACTGTATAAATTTTCTACGCCAAAAAGCTTTTCAGCCTTAGCAATACCTGCTTCTGTAATTAAAATATTACGATTTTTCTCATCTACTACAAAATCACCCTCAGGTTTTGCAGGGGGTAAAACTGCTTCACCTTTTTGCATTTGTTTAGCTACTTCATTGGCTTTAATATAACCATCTAAAGTACGATTTGTAGGACCACTGATAATAAGCGGAGTTCTTGCCTCATCAATTAAAATACTATCTACTTCATCTACGATAACAAAATTATGCTCTCTTTGAACTTTTTCAGCTTTTGAAAATTTCATATTATCACGCAAATAATCAAAACCAAACTCATTATTGGTTCCATAAGTAATATCACAATCATAAGCTTGCTTGTGTTCTATATCACTATTTTGAGAAGAAAGCACCACGCCAACACTAAAACCTAAAAAATTATAAATCGCACTCATTTGCTCAGCATCTCTTTTGGCTAGATAATCATTTACTGTAACGACATGTACGCCTTTGCCACTCATGGCATTTAAAACAACAGGTAAGGTTGCTACAAGAGTTTTACCTTCTCCTGTTTTCATTTCTGCGATTTTTCCATCGTGCAAAACCATACCACCGATTAACTGCACATCAAAATGACGCATATTTAAAGTTCTCTTACCTGTCTCTCTGACTATAGCAAAAACATCATTTAAAACATCATTTTCGTTTTTTTCTCCGCTTAAAATTTGCTCTTTAAATTTTGCAAATTCAGCTTTTAATTCATCATCGCTTAAATTTTGATAGTTGCCTTCTAAAGCATTGATTTGTGCTACACGCTTGAAATATTTCTTAACTTCACGATCATTTTTTGTGCCAAACACGGCTTTTAAAGCATTTAAAAACATTTCTAAACCTTTATAAATTTTTCAAACTATCATTATAACGATTATTTAATTAAAATTAGCTAGAATGACATAAAAAATATATTTTTTTAAGGAAAATAAATGAAAAAAACATTCTTGATATTTTTTATTTTTATAGGACAACTTTTTGCCCTTGATCTTAATTTTAATACCTTTTCAAGCAATTTTACCCAAATAGTGAAATCCAAAAACTCTACACTTTCTTATTCTGGGCATTTTATACTGAGTAAAGATCAAGCATATTGGAGTTATGATACTCCTAGTAAAAAAGAGATTTATATCAACAAAAATCAAGTAACCATAGTAGAGCACGATCTAGAACAAGTCATTTTCTCTCATCTTGATAACATTCCAAATCTTAATGAAATTTTCAAAAAAGCAAGTCTTATAGACAAAGATAAACTTGTAGCAAAATATGATAATATAAATTATACAATTAAACTCAATCAAGAGCAAATTCAAAGCATATCCTATAAAGATGAATTTGAAAATGATGTTATAATCAATCTAAACAATCAAATTAAAAATCCAAAAATTAATTCCGATGTTTTTAAAGCAAAAATTCCGCAAAATTATGATATAGTTCGCTAATTTTGCGTTGAATTCTCATCAAGCTTTATATCATAGCCTGTTTGTGGCAAATGATAAGGCTTGCTTGCGTTATTTTCTTTGAATATTTGTGGAGGATTGGCGATTAAATCTCTTTTAATTTTTTCTTCTATATCTGGAGTCATTTTAGGTGTATTTAAATTATCTATATTGATTTCTCCATTGTCATTTTTATTTTCTTCATCTGGATCTTTGAAAAGCTGTTCAACTTGCTTGACTTCTAAATTTGGAACACTAGGAGTTGGGATCTTTTCAACACTAGGAACTTGAGTTTTAGGAACTTCTAAGTTTTCAAGTGCTTTTTTTACCTCGCTACCCATACCCTTCTCTTTAGCCTCAGTACTTTCTAAAAAGCGTTTAAACTCCTCTAAATCAAATTTTTCCACTCCACTTAAAGATATGATATATATATCATCTAGTTTAATCTTATATTTCTTATCTAAAAATTTTTCTAAAGTTTTTTTAAAATTATTTTTTCCAATTTCTGTAAAAATATCTTCATAAAAAAACCCTGAAATTACTGTATTTACAGCATCAATTAACTTATTTTCATTTTCTTTTAAATTATTCCCATCAAATTCCAAAGAAATTTCAACTTTTTTAAGAACATTTGCTCCACTTTTAGAATACAAATCTGTTCTTATTTTATCTATTTCAAGATTTTGAGCATTTAAACTCAAAACCAAAAAAACACTTAAAAATATTTTTTTCATTTAATGCCTTTAAATGATTTGTTCTTGTATTTCGAGATCTAAAAAATTATGTTTTTTATAAAATTCAATCACATTAGAATCTATTTTTAAAATATTAGCAAAATAAAATCCAAAATTTATCTTTTTTGTAGAATAAATTTTTAAAGTATTTGGGTTTGTAGCGCGAGAAAGAGCGACATAAAGCTGTCCATTTTCAAAAATATGATCAATATCACACACTAATTTTTCAATACTCATACCTTGTGATTTGTGTATAGTAATAGCATAAGCTAATTTAATAGGAAACTGTGTAACACTTGCGAGAATATTAACAACAAAATCTTTACCTGATTGCTCAAGTTCTTCCATGAAAAAAGTATAAGGTTCAAGTAAAATTTTCATCCCATTATTTTTAATAATGCTAATATAAATTTTCTCCTCTTCATAAAGAATATCTTCTATAATGCCTTGCTCTCCATTATAATAATTCTTATCCCAATTATTTACGCAAAAAATAATACGAGCGCCTATTTTAATATTTAATTCTTCCAATATATTTAAGCTTCTAATCCAAGAATCAAGCTCTTCATCTTTTATTCTCTTATCTTCTTTTTTAACCTGAGCCTTAAAGCATACAAGCGGGGTCTCAAGTTTGCTTAATTTTTCTTGATTGATATTGTTTACTTTTTTATTGATACCACAAAGTAAAGTATAATCATCTTCTAAATTTTCTAATTCTTTATAATCAATTCGCAAAGATTCAAAAAAGCTTAAAATTTTTTCATCTAAAAAACCTTGTCTAATCAAAGATAAATGGTTATAAAATTCCATATTTTGCGTTCTTTTAGGTTGAGAAAGTTTAATATTCTTAAAATTTAAATCTTGCCAAAAAAATGAAGAAAAAGCATAATAAGAATGGTTAAATAAAGTTTCTTTTTTTTCTTTAATTACTGGAGGCAGTTGAAAAAAATCTCCAACAACTAAAATTTTTCCATTAAATTGAGAATTTTTAAGTCTAAAGCCTATCATTTCAAAAACATTTGCACTAACCATGGAAATTTCATCGATAATAATAAGCTCAATCGTTTTTAAAAGCTCTTTAAGTTTTGTTAATTTTTCTTTTTGTTTTTGATTGCGATCCAATACACTTAATTTCATCATATCATCACAATACCCTAAACAAAAAAAGCTGTGTAAAGTAACACCGCCTATATTAAACGCCGATAGAGCACTAGAACCAAGAGCTATGGCTATTTTTTTTTGTTTTCTATAAGATTTGATAAGCTCATTTGTCAAAAAGCTTTTACCAACTCCAGCACCACCACTTAAAAAAACATTATCATAAGCTAAAATTTTTTCTAGTTTATCAAACATTATATTTCCTTGGCTTTAATTATAACTATTTTTTCTAAAAGGTTGATTATGAAATCTTGTTTATATTTTACTTTTATAGTGCTATTTTTAACAGCTTGTTCAACAAAAAATTTAACTTCACTTCATCGTGAAAATTTAGAACAAAAAAATGAAAATCAACATTATGCAAAACTTGAATACGAACAAAATGTAAACATTTTGCCACAATTTGCTTACGATATTAATTTTGATGCAAAACGATATAAAAAATATTTCTTTAACCCTTGGCATGATTCATTTAAAAATTACAAAGGACAAAATATTTTTTGGTCCTTTCCTTTATATTTAAATTCAAAAAATACTTATTATTTTTTCAATAAACAAATTATTCCACTTTCATGGTTTAAAAACGCTATAAATAACGCAAATATCCAAGAATTCGGTAAACTTAATCAAAAAGCTTTAATTATCCAAAATACAATCATTAAAAATCTTCCAACCCAAAGAGCTATCTTAAAAAATCCTTTTTTTGAAAATGAAGGAATTCCTTTTGACTATGCAAGCGATGGCATTTTAAATACTGGAGCCCCTGTCTTAATTTCACATTTTAGTAAAGATAAGCGTTATGCTTTTGTTTTAGGTGAAGCTGGATTTGGATTTGTTGAAAGTAAAAATTTGGAATTTTTCTCAAACGATAGAGCGAAAATCTATGAAAATCTCAACTTTATCACACCACTAAAAGAAAAATTTGCTATCTATAGCGAGGATGGTAAATTTTTATTTGAAAGTAGAATTGGTGCTATCTATCCTTACTACAAAGAAGATAAAAACTATTTTTATGGAAAAATAGGTTCTAAAAAATATAAAATTTCTAAAAAAGATGTATCTAAATTTCCTTTACAATTCAATGATAAAAATTTAAAAAATCAACTTTCACAAGTTTTAAATTTGCCTTATGGCTGGGGCGGTTATAATTTTGAAAGAGATTGTTCTTTACTAACTCGTGATATCTTTTCAGCTTTTGGACTTTATCTACCAAGAAATTCAGCTGCACAAAAAAATTCTTTTAATCATTTTGATATAAGCACTCTTAGTAATTCTCAAAAAAAAGATTTTTTAAACCGCTTTGGGAAAGCTTATCTTAGTTTACTTTATTTACCTGGACATATTATGCTTTATGCAGGGCAAATTACAGATAATAATATTGCCATACATAATATATGGGGCTTAAGAAAAGATGCAACCCAAAGACTTCTCATAAGTTCTAGCGTCATCACTTCTTTAGAAATAGGAAAAAATGAAATTTTAGAAGATAATTTGCTTTTATCAAGACTTAAAGAAATAAGTTTTA
This sequence comes from Campylobacter sp. CFSAN093241, assembly GCF_012889595.1. Taxonomy (NCBI): domain Bacteria; kingdom Pseudomonadati; phylum Campylobacterota; class Epsilonproteobacteria; order Campylobacterales; family Campylobacteraceae; genus Campylobacter; species Campylobacter sp. CFSAN093241. The sequence continues at coordinate 900,848 of NZ_CP040612.1, forward strand.
TAAATTTAAACGAACAAGAAAAAGAGCAAATAAAAAGCTATCTTGAAAATATACAAAACAAATAAGATTTATTGATTTAATCAATAAATCTTTTAGTTAAATCTGTAAAATATTCTATGCGTCTATCTCGCAAAAAAGGCCACCAACGACGCACATTTTCACTTCTTTTTTTATCTATTTCTATGATTTTTACACATTCGTTTTGAGAATCTAAAAGACAAAGTTCTTCACCTTGAGGGCCAAAAACAAAAGAATTTCCCCAAAATCTAATGCCCTCTTCTACCCCGCTTACATCTTTTTCAAAACCTACTCTATTGATAGCTACTACATATAAACCATTAGCTATAGCATGTCCTTTTTGTACGCCAAGCCAAGCATTGAGCTGTCTTTGTTTTTCTTCATCTTTATCCTTATCAAACCAACCAATTGCCGTGGGATAAATAAGAATCTCAGCTCCTTTTAAAGCCATAATTCTTGCTGCTTCAGGATACCACTGATCCCAACAAATAAGCACTCCAAGCTTACCTAAACTTGTATTTATAGGTTCAAAACCCAAATCTCCAGGAGTAAAATAAAATTTTTCATAAAAACAAGGATCATCGGGTATGTGCATTTTGCGATATTTGCCTGCTATAGAACCATCTTTTTCAAAAACCACTGCAGTATTATGATAAAGTCCGGCACTTCGTTTTTCAAACAATGAAGCAATAAGCACTATTTGATTTTTTCTAGCTATATTTGCCCAAAATTTCACATCTTTTTCATAATCATTAGCATAGTCAAAAAAATCCACATTTTCACTTTGACAAAAATACTCACTTTGATGAAGTTCTCCTAAGCAAACAAGCTCAGCTCCTTGTTTAGAGGCTTCTTCTATAAATTCGCAAGTTTTTTTTATAGTTTGTTCTTTATTTAAATGAAATTTTTGTTGTATTAAAGCGATTTTCATTGTCTTTGCCTTTCTTGTTCTGCATCATCATAAGGATCTAAATGAATTTGTATATCCCATTTTTCATTTTCAAACATCTTACGCACACCTTCTTCTATTTCATCTGAAATTTTATGCGCATTTAAAAGCGAAATTATAGGGCAAAAAACCAAATGCACGCTTAAATAATTACAACTTGGAGTTTTACGCGTCTTTAATTCATGATAGGAAATTATTTCAGGATTATTAGAAATCAAAGTACAAATTTTATCCACTTGTTCCTTAGGTAAAGCCTCATCCATTAAAAAAGCTAAAGCTTTTTTAATGATTTTAAAAGCAGAAAATGCCGTATAAAGACTGATCACTATCCCAAAAATAGCATCAATAATATGTAAATTTGTAAAATAAATCAAAACCAAAGCCCCTAAAGTACAAGCATTGGTTAAGCAATCTGTTTTGTAATGCAAAGCATCACTTTCTATAATCAAACTTTTGGTTTTTTTAGCTACATAATTTAAAAAAAGTACAAGAAAAAAAGTCATAATTAAAGTAAAAATCATCACATAGATGCTTGAATTTAAATCTTTAATTTCTTCTTTATAATAAATCTTTAAAATACTCTCATAAAAAATAAAAATCCCCACGCCAACTATAAAAACACCTTCTAACAAACCCATTAAAGCTTCAATTTTAGAAAAACCAAAATTATAATTTTCATTCGCCTTTTGTGAGCTTTTTTTAAGAGCCAAAAAATTAAAAGCAGAAATAGCAAAATCCATTAAAGAATCAATCGCACTTGAAAGTACTGCAACAGAACCACTTGTTAAGCCTACTATAAATTTAACCAAGGCTAAAACAATGGCACATAAACTTGCTACAAGAGTTGCTTTTTTTTGCAAACTCATCTTAAACCTTTGAAACGATTTTGACAAGAACAATGCAAAGAACCGTTTTGTCGTAAAAACACTCTTGCATCTACTCCTATAATTTTATGACTAGGTAAAGCTTTAGAAAGTCTTTTAGCTATGATTTCATCATTTTTATCCTTATAAAAAGGCACAATTAAAGCATTATTTATAAAAACAAAATTCGCATAAGTTGCGCCCAATCTTCTTCCTTCATAGTATAAAGGATTAGGTATAGGAAGTTCTACTAAATCAAAGCCTGTTTTTTTAAGCTCTTCTTTCATTTTTTGCAAAGGCAAATAATGTTCATCCTCTTCATCTTCACAAATACAATGTGCTATGGTATTTTTATCTATAAATCTTGCTAAGGTATCGATATGATGATCTGTATCATCACCTTTTATGAAACCATTTTCTAGCCAAATAATTTGCTTTAAACCAAAAATTTCTTTTAATTTTATATCAATTTGGGTTTTGTTTAGATGAGAATTTCTATTTTCATTTAAAAGACAATGAGAGCTTGTAAGCATCACATCCTCTCCATTAAAGTCAATACTTCCTCCTTCTAAAATAAAATCAACCTTTTTAAGTTCCTCTTTAAATTTTTCTTTAAAAAGCTTAGAATTTACAGCATTATCAAGCTCACTTTGAAATTTATTTCCCCAAGCATTAAAAGTAAAATCAAGAGCCTTTAAACGACCATTTTCTATTATATCTATAGCTCCAAAATCACGTATCCAAGTATCATTGGTATCACATTTAAAATACTCTACATTTTTTATATCTTTAAAATTTTCAAAATCACTCTGTTTAGGAGCTATAAGTAAAACTTTTTGAAATTCACTCACTGCTTTTACAAATTCTTTATAACTTTGCAAAATTTCCTCTAAATAGGGATTCCAATCGCTTTTTTCATGGGGTAAAGAAAGCATGAGGTATTCTTGCTCACTCCATTCAGGAATTGATTTTATCATTTAACTACCTTTTTTGATAATAAAATTATAATTGTATCATTTTTTAGACTTTTGTCAAATTTAAGAAGATTACCTCGATATTTCGAGGCTTTAGGGTATTATTTAAAAAAGATCTTCATTTCATCATTACTTAAAACAAGTTTTCCATTTTCATTTGAAATTTTAAAAATTCCTTTGAAATTTGAAAGGAAAGAATTTTCAAAATCCATTACATCCATTGGATGACAAAGCATTTGAGTTGAAGCTACACGATCACCTTCGATTTGCAAAGTATCCGCCTTAGTTTGGTAAGAACCAAAAAAACGATTACACCCTGAATAACCATAAAATTTATTATTTTCAAAACTAATATTTGGACTTTCCTCTGCGTTTTTTGGATCAAAAGTTTTACCATTAACTATAATTTTTTCTATTTTGAAAAGCTGATTTTGTACAAGTTCATTATTACCTTTAGAAGTAGATGAAGTAACAGAAGTACTAGCACAACCTGCAAAAAAAGTTGCAGCTAAAGCAATTTGAAGCGTTTTTTTCATTTTATTCCTTTAAATTTAAAATTGGTTAAGTTCGCTTTCGAGATTATGACACACTATTTTTAACTCATCTACAACTTGAAGTAGAATTTTAGAAATTTCTTCATTCTTTTCACTTACTTCAACATTTTCTTGCATACGAGAAAGTAAATTTTATATATTCTCTTGGGAAATTTTTATTTTTTCAGTACATTGAGTTACCAAAGCCCTAGCATCTTCGTTACATAATTTAACCTCATTAGCATCATCAACCAATAAAGCGGTGTCATCATTTAAAGCTTGTATACTTTGAGTATTTTTCTTTAATTCTGCGTTAACCTCATTAATACTTTGCAAAAGCTCTTTTGTAATTTGAGCTACATTTCCCAAAAATTCTTCACTGTTCTGAGCCAACTGCCTATCATCCTCAGCAATTACAGAAAAACCTAGTCCAAATGCACCAGCCCTAGCTACTTCTATGTCAGCATTTAGGGATGGTAATTTTGTTTTATCTGCGATCTTATCCATCATTTGAGTTGCTTTTTGTATATTACCTGCTTGATTGACCATGTTTTCAACTTTTTTAGCCAATTCATTTTCATTTTGGGATACTATTGATACTTTATTAGCAACATTAAACAAAGATTTAAGCATTTGCTCTAATAATAAAAAGGATTTTTCATTGGCACTATTTGCCTTATTTGACAAACTAGCAAGTTCTCTAAGTTCATTGCCAACATTTGCACCAAGTTTAAAACTTTGATCTATTTGCTTATGACTTTGTGAACTGATATCACTTAAAAAATAGCATTTGAATTTAAAAGATTGCTTTGTTTTTCTACATTTTTTAAATTATGACTTGCACTGCTAACTGCCTTGTGAGTTTTTTCGATAAATTGATTGATATATCCACAAGCTAAAGCAATTTCATCTTGACCTTTAACTGAAATACGAGCTTTTAAAATTGCTGCTTCCTTGAGCTAATTCTTTAGCATGATTTAAAAGCTCTAAAACGGGCTTTCCAACAACAACTTTAAGTATTAAAAGAACCACCACAAAGGGTAAAAATCAAAGCAATAGTAAATATTATAATATAAGATTGACCGGTTTTGCTTATATCTTTTTAAACACCTTCTAAAGAATGTAATATATCCATAACCCCAATCACACTTCCTGTATTAGCATTTCATGACAAGTAACACAACTTTCATCTGCAATCAAAGGGCGTATCAATCTTAAATACACAACACCATTTATATTTTCTTCCAAAGCTTGAATTTTAGGATTTGAAAATTGTTCTATAATACGCTTATCATTTGAAATTTGAGGGGCTTTCATCTCAAAAAGATCTATAGTATCTTTTGAAGGATAAATTTTAATATCACTAATACCCTCTATACTTTTTACATCTTCAATGGCTTCTTTAATTTTTTCAGGATCTCCTAAATTCATAGCCATTCTCATTGTTTGAAAAACAGAAGTACTTACGGTATTTAAATTTGCCTTGCTCATTTTATTAGCAGTATTTTTAAAGTCCAAATTTAAAATCACTTGCATTACGATAAAACTTATAAGCAACACCACAAAAATTGCAGCAGAAACCTTAAATCCTATAGTTTTAAACATCATAGTTTCCTAAAAATAAAATTTTTCGGAAATATTTTACACATAATTTATTTAATTTTTATTGAATTATGTGTAAAAAACATAACATTCTATTAAACTTAATGTAAGAAATGTCTTACTCCTGTGAAATAAAGCGCCATACCATACTCATCAGCTGCTTTTACCACTTCATCATCCCTTATACTTCCGCCTGGTTCTACTATAGCTTTAACCCCTACTTTACTTGCTTCATCTATGCTATCTCTAAAAGGAAAAAAGGCTTCACTTGCTAAAACGCAACCTTGCAAATCAAGCCCCATTTCTTTAGCTTTAGCGATTGCTACCTTTGCTGCATCGATTCTGCTTGTCATACCCATGCCTATAGCCACCATAGCGCCATTTTTTACATAAACAACATTGTTTGATTTGGTAAATGCTGCTATTTTCATGGCGATTTCAAGATCTTTTAATTCTTCCTTACTTGCCTCTCTTTGACTCATAAGCTTTGCATTTTTAAACTCATCTTCGCCAACTTCATCGCTGTTTTGATATACAAAACCCCCATCAATATGTTTAAAATCATATTTATCAAAATTGCGGATTAAAAATGGACTTTCTTGAGTGAAAATTTTAATGCGTTTTTTACCTTCAAACATAGCTAAAGCTTTTTCATCTACATTGGCTGCGATGATTACTTCTACATAAATTTCATTGATTTTATTTGCTAAAGCCTCATCAAGAGTTCCATTGATTGCAACCACTCCTCCATAAGCACTAACGCTATCGCATTTTAAAGCATGTATATAGCTTTGTACTAAATTTTCTTTTATAGCAAAACCGCAAGGATTTCCATGTTTTACTATAGCAATAGCTGGAGCTTTATCGAAACTACTAGCTAAATTTAAAGCTGCGTTAATATCGGTTAGATTATTAAAACTTGCTTCGCCTTTAAGGGCTTTGAAATTTGCACTAAAAAAGGCATCAAACTCATATAAAGCCCCTTTTTGATGTGGATTTTCTCCATATTTTGTATCAAATACTTTTTGCCCTACTATAAATTTACTCGCTCCAAAACCTCCATTAAAGCGTTCATTCATATAATTTGCAATATAAGCATCATAATTTGCCGTATGCTCATAAGCTTTTATCATCAAATTTAAACGAAAATTCTCATCATTTTGACCTTTTTTTAAAGTCTCAATCACTTTTTCATAATCAAGCGGATCGCAAAGTACCATCACATCTTTATAGTTCTTTGCTGCACTTCTTATCATCGCAGGCCCACCTATATCGATATTTTCTATAATTTCATCAAAATCATCACTCATAATAGTGGTTTTTTTAAAAGGATATAAATTTACACAAACTAGATCAATGCCTAAAATTTCATTTTCTTTTGCTTGTTTGATATGATTTTCATCGCTTCTTTTGTGTAAAATCCCACCGTGAATCTTAGGATGCAAAGTCTTCACACGCCCTTCAAAAAGCTCAGGACTCTTTGTAAAATCACTCACTTCTATAACTTTTATTCCATTTTCTTTTAAAAGCTTAAAAGTCCCGCCTGTTGAAAGAATCTCAAAGTCTAAATTTTCAAGCTCTTTGCCAAATTCTACTATGCCTTCTTTATCACTCACGCTAAGTAATGCTCTCATTTTTACCTTTCTAAATGTTTTTTAACTTTTTCGTAAGCTTCGTTGATTTTTTGAAATTTCTCTACACCGATTTTAAGCTCTTCTTCACTAACATTGTTTGCATTTAAAATATCAGGATGATATTTTTTTGCTAAATTGCGGTATTGTTTTTTTACTGCATTTAAATCTGCATTATTTGAAAGTTCTAAAATAGCAAAAGCTTCATCAAGGCTTAATTCTTTTTTAGTACTTTTTAAATTTGAAAGACTTGCTATAAAAGCGTCTAATTCGCTTTTTGCTATATCAAAGGCTTTAGCGATTTGCTCTAAAATTTCACGCTTTTTAGCATTAAAATCTGCATCGATTAAAGCCATAAAAACAAGCACACGCAAGACATTAAAACGCTCATTTTTAGGCAAAGGCACTTCTTTTAAAAAATCTTTTGCCACATAAAAAGCATCACTTAAATTTTCTTTATGTTCATTAAAACTTGCTTTTAAAAAAGCTCTTTCTTTTTCATCTTTGGCATTTGCATCTAAAAGATCTTTGATCATTTCAGCTTCATTTTCACTTACCCTACCATCACTTTTTGCAATTTTTGCCAAAAGTGCGATAACATAGTAATTCATACGCCTTTTAAACTCATCCATTCTTTCTTCCATAACCCCACGAGCAAAACCCTTAGCAAAGCCTTTGGCTCCTCTTGTAGCTGAGTTTAAAAAATCCTGTTTTCCCCAAGTTTTATAATACCAGTAAAACACCAAAATAACGAGTATAATTAAAACTAAAATCATTGGATTTGCTCTTTAAAACTTTCAAAATAAAGCTTGTCAAGTTCAACCTTGCTTAACTCAATGTTATCAAGTTTAAAATGTTTTTGGCTTGTACTCACACCTAATTTATAAGCTTTTACTCCAAATTCTTTGGCTAAATTTAAAAAAGCTTCTTCATTTTCTTTGCTAAGCCCTACTATAGCACGACTTGCACTCTCATCAAAAATCATTTTTTCATCATCAAAACCACTTGTTAAATTTACACCCACACTAGAAATAGCAAACATTTTTGCCAAAGTCATAGCAATACCCCCTATTCCTACGCTATTGGCACACTCAAGTAAAGAATTTTGATTGGCTTTATAAAGCAAATCCCAAAGTGCAAGTTCAGCTTTATAATCAAGCTCTTTAAGACTTCCTGATACTTTTTTATCTTGGATTTTCATTACCATAGATCCGCCAAATTCTCCTAAACTTTCACCCAAAAGATAAACGCTTAAATTTTCTTTTTCAAAACTAGCTTTTAAGGTTTTATTTGCATCTTCTAAAACCCCTACGCTTACTATAGTAGGACTTGGATAAATACTTACTCCTTCAGTTTCATTATAAAGTGAAACATTGCCGCTTACTACTGGGGTATTTAACTCTTTACAAGCTTCTTTAATACCTTCGCAACCTTGTGCGAATTGCCACATCACTTCAGGATTTTGCGGATTTCCATAATTTAAACAATCACTTATTGCCAAAGGTTTAGCCCCCGTACAAGCAACTTTTCTTCCTGCAGAAGCTACTGCTAAAGCTGCTCCTATTTTAGGATTTACATAATTTAAGCGTGAGTTACATTCTATAGCCATAGCCACACTTGCGCCATTTTCTTTGATACGAATAACACTAGCACCTAATTTTCCATCAGCTTTTATAGTATTGGTTTGCACACTTGAATCAAATTGATCATAAATAAAAGCTTTGTTGTTAATATTTTCATTTTGAAGCATTTGTATAAAAAGCTCTTGAATGCTTAATTTTAGCTCAAATTTATAATCTTTAATTTCACTTAAATATTTTGGCTCACTTATAGGACGACTTAAAATCGGCGCTTTTTCACTTAGAGGCTCGATAGGAATAAGCCCTACAAGCTCATCATGCCAAAAAAGCTCCATTTTTCCTGTATTAGTAACTTCACCTATAACCACAGCATCTAAATCCCATTTTTTGAAAATTTCTATAACCTTATCTTCATAGCCTTTTTTCGCACAAATAAGCATTCTTTCTTGAGACTCGCTAAGCATTAACTCATAAGGAGTCATACCGCTTTCACGTATAGGAGTTTTATCTAAGTAAAGTTTCATGCCACTGCCACTTCTTCCTGCCATTTCAAAAGAACTTGAAGTAAGCCCTGCAGCACCCATATCTTGAATACCCACAATATAATCAGTTTTAAAAAGCTCTAAACAAGCTTCCATAAGAAGTTTTTCACTGAAAGGATCGCCAATTTGCACTGTAGGACGCAAAGATTTGCTTTCTTCATTGAAGCTATCACTTGCCATAACCGCTCCACCAAGTCCATCACGCCCTGTTTTTGAACCCACATAAATCACAGGATTTCCTACACCTTCAGCCTTAGCATAAAAGATATCTTCACTTTTACAAACCCCTAAAGCAAAGGCATTAACTAAGATATTTCCATTAAAACACTCATCAAAAGCACATTCTCCGCCTATAGTTGGCACACCCATGCAATTTCCATAATGAGAAATTCCATTTACCACACCTTTAACAAGGTATTTTTGATGTTTGCCGCATTTTTCATCATGAATATTGCCAAATTTTAAAGAATTTAGCCCTGCAACCACTCTTGCACCCATAGTAAAAACATCACGCAAAATTCCCCCTACTCCCGTAGCCGCACCTGCAAAAGGCTCGATAAAGCTAGGATGATTGTGACTTTCTACCTTAAAAACTGCTGCCATACCTTGCCCAATATCAATAACCCCTGCGTTTTCTCCTGGGCCTTGAATCACCCAAGGTGCTTTAGTTGGAAAACCATTAAGATATTTTTTACTGGATTTATAAGAGCAATGCTCGCTCCACATCGCAGAAATAACCCCAAGTTCTAATAAATTTGGCTCGCGTCCTAAAATTTCTAAAATTTGTGCATATTCTTCATCACTGATTTTATGTGCTTTTATGGTTTCTTTGTTCATTTTTATCCTTTCATTTTCCTAAACAAAAATTACCAAACATTTCGTCTAAAATTTCATCTCTTTGAAAATCTTTGGTAAATCTTGCAAGTTCATTAATCGCTAAATTAAGCTCAAAAGCAAAAAGTTCTAAAGAACTTTCCTCTAAAAGCCCTTTAGCTCTAAAAATCGCTTCACTTGAAATTTTACAAGCATTAATAAGATCTAAAGAACTTACCATAATACCTTCACTATCAAAAGAATTAAGATAATTTTGCAATTCTTCTTTTAACAAAGTGATGTCTTTTTGAGCACTAAGCTTGATAAAATTTTTATTTTGAGTATTTTTGAAAACATTTTCTAAATCACTTTTATTTAAAATCCAAAAGATTTTTTTATCAGTATTTGCTAGCAATTCAAAAATTTTCCCATCTTCTTTATCTTGCACTCTTGAAGCATCAAAGACTGCTAAAATAATATCTGCATCTTCTAAACTTTTTTTACTTAAAGCTACGCCGATTTGTTCTATAACATCTTTACTTTCCCTAATACCCGCTGTATCTATAATGCGTAATAAATGCGTTCCTAATTTAAAGCTCTCTTCTATAGTATCACGAGTGGTGCCTGCTATATCTGAAACAATAGCTCTTTCATAAGAAAGCAAGGCATTTAAAAGCGAAGATTTGCCTACATTTGGCTTACCTACAATAGCGATTTTAAAACCTTCTATGAGTCCTTTTTTGCTTTGAGAAAGCGTATAAATTTCTTTTAAAATTTTAGAATTTTCTTCACACATAGTAGAAATTTGTTCTAATAAATCAGAAGGTAAATCATCATCAGCATAATCAATACTAGTTTCTACAAAAGCTAAAGTTTTAACCAAATCTGTGCGAATTTTTTCTAAAAGTTCTCCTAAGTTTCCTTGCATGTTGCGTGCTATAATTTTAGCTGCAAGTGCAGATTTTGAAAGTATGAGATCTTGTATATTTAAAGCTTTTAAAGGAGTCATTTTGCCATTTAAACACGCTCTTTTGCTAAATTCCCCTGCTAAAGCAAGTCTTGCTCCTAAACTCACAAGTTCTTCGAGTAAAACTTCACTCACACTAAATCCTCCATGAGTTTGAAACTCTACTATATCTTCCCCTGTAAAACTATAAGGGGCTTTAAAATATATCATTATAGCTTCATCGATAATTTCATTATTTTGATTAAAAAGTTTTGTAAAAGTAGCATGGCGTGGGGTAAGTTTGGTTTTGTGGCTAAGCTTTAAGGCAAATTCTAAAGCCCTTTCACCGCTTAATCTTACAATAGAAATCGAACCCACACCATGAGCTGTGGCAATAGCCGCTATAGTATCACTCATCTTTTTTGAAAAAGTCGTTTATTACAACAAATCTTTGATCATTATTTTGCTTAATTCCTACATACTTATCTGGAAATTCAGCTCTTAACTGCTCTAAAGCGATTTTTATCAAAACCCCATCTAAAGGTTTGGTTTGTCCGCGTCCATGAATTTTAATTTTTTCAATCACGTTTTGTAAATAAAGCTGCATACCTTGAATTTGATTTTCTAAAAATTGAGCGATCTCAAGGCGCACTAAAAGATTATATTTTAAATTGATCCAATTATGTAAAAGATAAGAAATAGCCTTGTAACGATGTGCTTCTTTACCTATCATCAAAGCAGCATCTTCCCCATCCAATCGAATCAAAACGCAATCTTCATCATACATTCTAAGTTCACTAAGCTCTATTTTAAACTGGGAGCTTTCTAAAAGTTTTACAAGCTGAATGCGAATCTCATCTAAAATATCCTGAGTATTACGCACTCCTTTGCTTTCTCGATGAAAACTATCAAAAATTTCATCACTTTTTACTGTATATTTTTCTTTTTGGCTTTTATTTTTTTCATTTTTTGTTTCAATCTTGTTTTCTTGTTTTGGCTCATGTGTTTCTGGTTTGTGATTTTTTGAACTTGTAAATTCTTTTTTAGGATTTTTTTTCAAAATCCTTTTTTTTGCTTTAGCCTCTATAATTGCCTTTTTTCTTCCAAATCCAAAAAAACCTTTTCTTGGATGCTGAATAATCTCATATTCTAAGTCCATCACAGAACATTCTAAACTTCTTGAAGCTTCTGTTAAGGCACTTTGAAGATCAATGGCTTCGATTTTCATTTTTCATGCTCCGCTTGTTTTTTGTGATGTTCTTTAGCAAATATTTTATTGATAACCCATTGTTGAACCAAAGAACAAAGGTTATTTACAAACCAATAAAGCGTAAGTCCTGCTGGGAAAGTGATAAAGAAAAAAGTAAAAATCACTGGTAAAAATTTCATAATCTTAGCTTGCATAGGATCTTGTATAGTCATAGGTGTAATAAGTTGTTGTAAAAACATCGTTGCACCCATTAAAATAGGCAAAATGAAATAAGGATCCATTACCGATAAATCATGTATCCAAAACGCCCAAGGAGCTGCTTTTAGCTCAATAGCATTAAGCAAAACGCGATAAATAGCAAAGAAAATAGGAATTTGTAAAAGTATAGGCAAACAACCACTCATAGGATTTGCACCATGTTTTTTATAAAGCTCCATCATGTGCATATTCATTTTTTGTGGATCGCCTTTATAACGCTCTCTAATATCTTTCATTTTAGGAGCAAGATCTTTAAGTTTATTCATAGAAATCATAGACTTATAAGTTAGCGGGAATAAAATAATACGCACAATTAAAGTCATCACAACGATAGCCCAACCCCAATTTCCTATATACTGATGCAAGAAATTCAAAAACTCAAACATAGGCTTAGCAATAAAAGTAAACCAACCATATTCAACAACTGCTTCAAGGCGTGGATCTATACTTCTTAAAATCACATGTTCTTTAGAGCCTATATAGCCCCCTGCTTTAAATTCATTATCACTATAAGCAAAAACTATAGGGTTTTGATTAGCATCCTTGCTGATTGCCACATTTAAAGGTTTATCAAAATTATAAAAGAAAGTTGCATAGTATCTATCAAAAGCCGAAGTCATTACGACATTATTAGCACTTTCATCCTTTTCTACATCTCCATCTTTATAAGTTTCGATGGTTTCTTTATTATCCATTACCAAAGCACCATGAACTGTATAACTATCTACGGCAATATTTGGACGATATCCTGGACTTATAAAATAATTTGCATTCTTGCTGAGTTTAACTTCTATCTCATAATTTCCTTTTGGATAAAAAGTAATATCTTTTTCGATTTTCAATCCAGAAAGATTTTGAGTGAGTTTTAAAACTTGACTTCCATTTTCATCAACAAAAAGATTGCTAGCGTTAGCAACATAAGGAATTTTAAAAGCCTCTGAGTTAATACTTGGATCACTAAAACGCATTTCTAAAGGATAAGGACTATTTTCCTTGCTAACAAGATTTATAAATTCTCCTTTCTCATTTTGGTATTTTTTATCTTTTAAATAAAAAGCAGAAATTCTACCAAAAGAGTCAATTTGTGCTTCAAAATGCTTACTTTGAACCTTAGATATCACACTATCTTGTGAAACTAAAGCTGCACTTGGAGTATTTGTGGTGGTATTTTGTATATTAGGAGTGTTATTTATGCTTGTGTTTTGTTGATTTTGTTGTGTAATGTTTTGTTCTATTTTTAAAGGTTGTTTTGGAATGAAAAAATAATCGTAAACAACAAAAAATAAAAAAGAAATCACAACAGCTAAAAGTATACGCTTTTGCTGAAAAATATTATTTGAATTATTCACTGATTTGTCCTTTTAAAGATGATTTTTATAAGATAAAAACTTTTATTTTTATAAGGTATATATAAAAAACAAAGTTGTTTTTCTGCTAAAAATATAGGCTTAAAACATAAATTTATAGGATAAAAATTTTTAGAAACTCTAGGATAATCAAAACCCCCTTTAAAAAAAGGGTTGCATCTTAAAATTCTAAAAAAAGTAGAAAAAAAAGCTAGAAAAAAATTCTTTTTTTGAAACTGCCAAAGCGCATACTCAGAACAACTAGGATAATACCTACAAGCAGCGGGTTTTAAAGGGCTTAAGAATTTCTGATAAAAACGGAGTATTTTTAGGCATATCATTTGAAACATTCTAGTTTTTTCAATCCCCATTTTAGATTTTTTTCTAACCTAGAAAAAGAAAGTTCAGTGATTTCATTTTTAGCTACAAAAATATATTTGCCATCTTGAAGATATCTTTCAAACTTAGCAAACAAAGCCCTTAAAATTCGTTTTGAACGATTTCTAACCACTGCTTTTCCAACTTTTTTACTAGCAACAACTGCTATTTTTTTTTCATAACTATTCAGATAAAAAATAATCACACCTTCGCAATGCCATTTTTTACCTATTTTGTATACAGATGAAAATTCCTCGTTTGTGCTAAATTTATCAAAATTTTTCACACAGCAAGTCTTTTTCTACCTTTAGCGCGTCTTGCATTGATCACCTTGCGACCATTTTTAGTTTTCATACGAACACGAAAACCATGAGTACGTTTTCTTGGAGTGCCATGTGGCTGATAAGTTCTTTTCATTTGATTTTTCCTTAAAAAATTATAAAATAAACTTGTATTTTATCTTAATCTTACTTATAAATTGCTTTTGATTAAGAGTAATTTTTAAATTCTTTTGATAAATTTTGAAATTATTTTTAAAAGGTTAAAAATGTCAGAATTTAAAATTATTGATTTAAGACAAGAAGATTTAGATATTTTACAAGAAATGATCATAGAATTTGCAAAATACGAAGATATGTTAGATTTTCTTCAATGCACGAAAGAAAAACTGGAACATTCTTTACTAAAAAATAAATTTGCTCGTGCTTTTTTGTTAAAAGAAAATGAAAAAACTATAGGCTATATGATTTATTTTTATACTTTTTCGTCTTTTTGGGGCAGCGGTGGAATTTATCTTGAAGATATTTATATACGAGAAAATTTTCGTAAAAAAGGTTATGGAAAAGCTGTGTTTAAATTTTTAGGAGAAATTTGCAAAAAAGAAAATTTAAAAAGACTCGACTGGGTTTGCTTAAATGATAATATTTTAGGTATTAATTTTTATGAAAGTTTAAACGCTAAACATCTTAAACAATGGAGAAATTATCGTCTAAGTGGAGAAAATTTAGAAAAATTGTGTGATTTATGATAAGAAGTCTTTATTATTTAAAAGCTATGGGATTTAACTTTGTTGATACACATACAAACCACTTTGAACAAGTACAAAATTTTCAAGAATTAAAACAACTTGTTTCATCTTGTACCTTATGCCAATTTTCCAAAACAAGAAAATTTAGTCTTATGGAACCTAAGATAAAAAATGTCAAATTGCTAATTCTTGATGTTTTTGGGCAAAAGAGTGAAAATGAAAGCGGAATTTTACTTAATTCAAAAAAAGGTGAAAAATTAAAACACTATATTTATCAAATTTTAGGGCTTTGCGATGAAGATTTTTATTTTTCTTATTTATTTAAATGTTTTTGTAATGGAAAATTTGATGATTTTTCGCTACAATCTTGCTTACCATTTTTCTGGAACGAACTAAAACTGATTCAACCTGCTTTTTTGCTTTGTCTAGGAGAATACACATTTAAAAACTTGGGATTTAAAGATTATCACATTTTAAAAGGTGAAGTTTTTGCTTATAAAAATTTTTTCATAATGCCAAGTTATGATTTAGATTTTATAGAAAAAAATCCAAGTTATGAAAAAAATTTCATACAAGATTTAAAAAAAATTAAAGGATTTTTATGAAAAAAATATTTTTAATATTTTTCTTATCTTGCTTTTTGCTTAATGCAAAAGAGCAAAAATTAGTCGATGTAAAACCTGTTGAAAATTTTTATCCTAAATTAAGCGTTCAAGAATGCAACACAAATTGTCTTTTTGATCTTTTAGAATCAAGATTGTATCTCAGTTTTTTAAGTGAATTTGCAGACCAAAACGATCAATTTTTATCCAATGTTTATGCAAAATTATTAAATTCCATTACTGATTTTGAAAAAAATGTTCAAAAAATTACTTCTGTTAAACTTGCGATAATTATCCCAGAAAAAACCATAAAAAGCTACTCAAATACTATAATAAATTCAAGCATAGCCTATCTTTTAAGACAAAGAGCTGAAATCAAAGTAAAAGTTTTTTTAACCGGCACAGAAAATAGTGATAAAATTCGAGCCGCGCTTGATGCAGCACAAGCTCAAGGATATCAGTATGCCATAGCTGGATTTACCTTAAAAGGTGCTAATGAGTTGAAAAATTACTCAGGAAATATGAAAATTTTCATACCGACTATCCATAAAAACAACATACAAATTTCAAATCAAAATATTATTTTTGGAAGTATTGACTATGATGCTCAAATTGCCACACTTTTAAGCAAATCAAATGCTAATATCGCAATATTTAGCGATGGCTCTGCCTTATCAAGCAATCTAAATTCAAGAATTCTTGCTCAAAATAATAATGCTAGAATATATACCATAGAAGGCGAGAAGCTTGATTTCAGCAGGCTTTTAAGATCACAAGGTGGAGTTAATAATGCCTCAATATTTTTTAACACTCCATTGATCAAAACAGCTCTAGCAAGTTCTCAACTAAGAATTTATAACATTCATCCTTATGTGCTTTTATCCACTCAAATCAACTATAATCCAACATTTTTAAGCTTAACACAACAAGGAGATAGAGAAAATTTTATCATTGCTAATTCTATCAATAACCACGATGATAACTTAGTCTATCTTAATGAAATTTTTAATCAAAGTATAGATTATAACTGGATTGCTTATGCTACTAGCATAGGAGTTGATTACTTTTATACCGAATTCCTAAATAAAAAAAGCGAAAGTTTATTTGATGAGAAAATCAAAAATTCTCAAGTTGATTACAAAGTGCGTCTTATGCAAGGTAAGCAAGCAAGCTTTGAAGAATTAAAATAATTCTTCAAAGAGCTTTTTTAACTGCATATCCATTCTAGCTGGTTTTTCGTTTTTAATAAAAGCTAAAGTTAATTCCATTTTAAAAAACAAAATTTCATCTTTATAAATTTCTTGTAAAATTTCCACAGAAGCATTTTTGACTTCTAAAATTTTTGTTTTAATCTCTATCATATCTCCAAGTTTTGCAGGTTTTAAGAAATTGCAATTTGCTTTTGTAAGTAAAAAATGTCCCTTAGACGCATCAAAAATATCTACTTTTTTATTGAAAAAAATTTCACTTCTTACTCTCTCGCAAAATTTTAAATAATTACTATGATACACCACTCCACCCGCATCAGTATCTTCATAATACACACGCATTTTCATCGCTTTACCTTAAAAAATATTTCACATTTAAAAAACATTAGATTATACAACGGAAATTCTTTGATATCGCTTTTTAGTTTATATTAAAAAATTCCGTCCAATCTTAATTTAATAAAGCTTTTTAACTTCACTGGGAGGGGGTATAGAGAAATTTTGTTTTAAACTTTCCATTGTTACCTTCTTAAGCATCAACGCTTTTGCAGCCACTCAAGCAAATAAAATTTCAATATTCCAAAGCATTATTTTAATGATAACGAACTTTATGATAAAACCAATTCTACTTATAAAAAATTCCAAGGTATAAATTATTATGCTAAGAGTTCTAAACAATATATTAACAATATTTAACAATCATAAACTAAATATTACAAATATAAACGATTTAAATTTTAAACATTATTTACTTACTCCTGATATGAGAGAAGATGAAGTTCTTTCTTTTAAAGCAAGGCATGGTGTTAATACAGCCGATCGTAGTATAAAAAACAGTTAGAGTGCTTCCTTTTTTAATCACAGCAAAAACCGATCATGCTGATGCAAGTTATAACAAACTTATATTAGAACAAGGAGAACTTAGTTCGGTTTTTTATCTTAAACCTAAAGATACTCATATAAAAACCCTAGTAATTCCAAAAGCAATCAACGCATGAATTTCTTAATGAGTTCTACCTTTACTCATTATAGTAATGCAAGCTATAACCAAACCATACTTCAAAAAGATGCCCATATTAGTATGGGAGTTGAGAACACTTATGATTTAGCCTTAAATGGTTCTCCTTATTTAATCGGAGCTATAGCCACTTATAGAGATTCTACAAATAATAGTTTAAATATAAAAGCAGGTAGCAGTGTAGAGTTTTTTACTTCCTTGCCTAAAAAAGATAAAAATGGTAATAATACCTTTGATGAAAGAATCACTCACCTTGTAGGTGGTTTAGCTTATCAAGGTAATGTAAAAAACAATAAAATCTTTATCAAAGATGCTAATATGATTATCCATGATCCAAGCAAAGCTTATGCTAGTTTAGCTGCTGCTCATATTAGCGCAGGTTATATAGATAGCGAATCAGATAAAAACTTTCAAGCCAGTAAAAACCTTTTAGACATAGATAGTTTTAATCTTGATATGTATATGAACCATGATAAACAACCCTTAGCTTATAATTCTGTTTTATTTGCTGATTTTTTGGGTGGAAAAACCGAACAAGGACAAGCCTTAGATAATACTATCAATATTAAAAGATATTAAAAACCTAAAAAAATAAAAACAATGAGAACATTTTTGCTCAAGCTTTGTTTAACTTCTACGCAGGAGCTTATAATAATGGAGAAGTAAATTATAATACCTTAAACATAGAATTAAAACATCCTTTAGAAATCGCTAATAACTTCTTAGGTTATAACCAACATTCTTTTTATGGTGACTTTGCAACTAAAGGAGTTAATCATAATACCATTAACATTAAAAACGATCTTACCACAACCGATCTTTCTCAAAGCTATAAAGATGCTTTAAATATTATAGCTGCTAGAATCTTAGAAGGCAGTGCGGATTATAATAAAGTTTATATTAATAATTCTATGTCAACCTTACCTGTATACATTTATACAGCTAAGAAAAACCTTCTTAATAATCAAGACTTTTATCCTAGTAGTGCTAATAACAATAAAGTATCGATTAAAGATTTTGCTTCTTTTAGAAATCTAACTGTATTAACAGAAGCCAAAGAAGCTTCTTATAATACTATAAATTATAACAATGTTCAAAGCATTACTGATGCAAGTAATACAGATAAAGGTTCTAAAATCATCATAAGAGCTTTAGATAAAGCTAATCATAATATCATAGATATAAAAAACTATTCTTCTAATGCAGCTGATAATGCTTATTTGATTATGGCTTATAATGAAGCTGCTTATAATAAAATCATTATCAATGATACTTTATTTGGTGTAGCTTCAGATAAAAGAGAAGGGATTTTAAGTATTATAGCTGGACTTTCAAACAATGGCCATGATAATACCTTAATCATAAACAATCTCAATCTTGATGAGTATAAAAATAACAATTCTATTTTTATAGCTCCTTCAGCCATTACAGGTTTAAGTGAAGCTAAATCTTATAATAATACCTTATATATAGGTGGGAATTTAAATATATTTAAAAACACTTTCATAGATATATTAGCAGGAGCCTTAGTACATTATGAAGATAATTATAGTGCTTCTAATGCTCTAGCTCCTTCAGATATCAGTTTAAGTAAAAACAATAGACTGATTTTAAATACTAAAGTTGAAGCTAGAATTATTAGTAACTTTGAGCATTATTATCTTATTGTATCCAATAAAATCAACACAACTCCCCTTTTGAAGTCATACGATGCTCCTATTAATATTTCTAGCTAGGGAGTATTGGCTCTTTATACCCTCAAAGAGTAATACCCCTACCTTAAAAATAAAGAAATCTTAATCTTACAAAGTGAGCAAGGTTTTATAGATGAAAACTCTAATATTTTAAATCAAGAAGAACTTCAAAGCTTTATTGAAAAAATGCAAAAAACAAAGAAGATTTTAAACTAAGTTCTATAGTATAGATTAGAAAATATGAACCTACAAAAGCTTTCTTATGAAGCAAGAATATCTCAAGATGGCAAAAGCATTTACGCAAAGATAAAGTAAATAAGGATGGACAATAAAAACAATAACAAATCAAAGTTATCAACAATTAATAATCCTAGAGAAATCTAGGATTAAGAACTTATTTTTGTTTTTAAAAAGAAAAAATAAAACAAACAGATAAAAAAAGAAAAAAGAAAAAAGAAAAACAAAGACAAGTTCTTAGAACTAAACCAAACCAAGAAAGGATAAACCATGAAAAACAATAAAATCGTTTTATCAATTGTTGTAAGTTCTTTACTTTTCTCCCAAAGCTATGCTTTACCAAGTGGGGGTAAGTTCACTCATGGAACAAGTGGAACTATAAATGTAAATGGTAATACCATGAATATTACAGGTAATAAAGTAAATTCTGTTATCCAATGGGGTGGTGGTTTTAATATAGCTAAGAGTGAAACTGTAAATTTTGGACAAGGAAAAACTAACCAAAACTACCTAAACATTGCTTATGGAACCAAAAGTTCTACAATAGATGGTTTACTTAATGCTACAGGTAATAATGTTTATCTTATTAATCCTAATGGTGTGGTTATAGGCAAAAGTGGAACTATCAATGCAAATAAATTTGGAGTGTCTACTTCAAGTATAGATAGCAAAGCGATGCAAGAATTTGCAGATAGAAGTACCTTTGAAAGTCCTGTGTTCTCTCCTAAATTTACAGCCAATAAAGGCAATGTGATTAATATGGGAAATATCAAGGCTAATGATGTTTTAATTATTGGGAATGAGGTGGGCAATGTAGGTGCAGATGGAGTGGGAAATTTCAATCTCCAAGATAATGGTAAAGTCCAATTTGTAGGAGATAAGGTTAAGGTCAATGTAGGAAGCATTAAAAATGCAAATAGTATTATCGTATCAGCTCAAACTGCAGCTACTTTAGGACAATCAACTACAGATGTTTATAAAAACAATACGAACAATCTTGATAGCAGAGTTCAAGCTCAAAACTACAATGGTTTAACGAACTATTTATAAACAATTCAAATGACTAAAAAAACCACTATAGCCAATGTAGAAGACTGGGCTTATTTCGCAAAGGGGATAAATGAAGGTAAAACAGGTATGAAATCTGTGGATACCTTTGATCTGATTTCTGATATTGACTTTGGGGCAAATTGTAACTCAGAAGGAGTTTGCACAGGACAAAATTATGCAAATTTCAATGTAGCAGGAAATAGTGAGCTTCAAGGTGTGAATATGATAGTAGGGAAAGATGATAGTCATGTTTTTTATGCAAATTTTAATGGCAATGGTCATACTTTAAGTAATATTAATATAGATACGACAGTAAGAAATGATATAAATAATGCAGGGTTGTTTGGTTATATAGGTGACGATAATAGCAATAATAGTGCAATAAAAGATTTAACTGTAGATTATAAGGGTGGCGGTATAAAATCAAATGGTTATAATGCAGGTGGATTTACTGGGAATACCTATGGTACTTTTACAAATATTAGTTTGAATAATATAGGTAATATTGACGGTGGTGATTATATAGGTGGATTTGCTAGAGAAGTTGGAGATGATGATAAATTTATAAATATTAGCTTAAATAATATAGGAAATATGAGTGGTAATAGTAAATTGGGAACCTATGCAGGGGGATTTATAGGATATCTTAGAAATATCTCAGGTTATACAACTTTCTCCAATATCTATATATTTTTAAATAAAAATACAGAAATTATTTCAGATGGTTCAGATGGTAGTGTTGGATTGTTTGTTACTCTTAATGCAAATAAATTAAATAAACCCGATAACATCCATATATACAAATATAATACTGATTTTACAGATTCTAATAAATATGTTGATAATGGTTTTTGGAATCTAGTTTCTGGCTTTGATGATGCAGGTCAAGATGGTAAAATTAATATTCACAGTTATATCGAACAAGCTAGTGCAAATGAAAACTTTAAAAATGTAGTTTTAGACAAATTAAAATATATAAAAAAGATAAAAATGGAAATCTTATCTTTACTACAGATTTTACAGTAGAAGTTCCTGATATCAACCCAAATGCTAACTAAGAACTGGTTACCAGTGAAACTAACAATAAAATCTCTCAAGATGATATTGATAAAGATGTCATTAATAGTATTTTAGCAGATGCTAATGTAGATTCTTGGATTAATGTCAATGACAATCCTATGAATGTGCATATAGATAGCAATGATATCAATACCCTAAATCAAAGCTTTGATTTCATGGAAGCTTTAGGAAGTGATTTTACAAATACTTATCTTCAAAATAAAGGTGTAACAGAAATTAAAAATATCCTTCAAGCAAAAACAAACATACAAGCACTCATAAGAAATGTAAACAATCTTGTAAATAACTACAATGACTTTCAAAACACCAAAGAAGATCTTGATAAAGCCATTGATGCTTACAATGCTTACGTAGCTTTAATCAATCAAGGTGCAGCAAGTTCTAAAGATGCAGAATTTATTTCACTTAAAAACAAAGTAAATGATCTTTATGCTAAAGCACAAGGATATCTTGATACTTATAAATTTGATGATACTTTAAAATCTTATAAAACACAAGCCTTATCTCAAAGTAATAATCATTTTAGCATCAAAGGAGAATTTGATACTAAACTAGCTTCTTTAGATTCTGTTTTAGATAAGCCAAATAGTGAAGGTGGAGATACAAGCAATCCTGAAGCAAATGCTCCACTTCCTTTCTCTGAAGCTTTACTTACTCAAATGGATAAAAGTGTTTTAAAACAAGATGAAGATGATAAAGAACCTACAGTAGATGAAGCCAGCACTCAATTAAGTGGTAATACTTGTATAGTATCAGATAATTTTAAAGCAGGAAATCCTTGCTCAAGATGATAAAATCCAAAAGGTTAAAAGCCTTTTGGATCTTGTTAAAAATTAATAAAACAAAATTTAAAGATTAAAAATCAAAAAAGATTGATAATCAATCAAGCAAATACAAAAAATAAAAAGATAAAAAGAAAGAAAAAATAAAAACAGAAAAAGCAAAAAATAAAAAAGATTAAAAACCAAATCTAAAAACAAGCTCTTATGAAATCATTAAAAAGGAAAAACACAAATGAAACGCATTATCTTACTATCTAGTTTAGCTATCTTAAGCCTTTATGCTAGTGATACTAAAGATAATAAAAAACCATACAAATGTTAGAACAATCTCCTTATAAAGAAGATGCTAACTTAAAAAACTACAACAAACACTTTAAAAGTAAAAGATGGAGTGATTATCATAGATCATTCTAATACTAGTGATGATAATAATTCAAAAACCATCAACACAAAGAAAAACACTCAAAAAGATAATAACAACACTCAAAAAAATCAACCTAACTTGTCTAATGATAATACTTTAAAAACTAAAACCCCAAATTCAAACACTCCTTCTTTAAAAAATACTTCTAAAGAAGAATCAATTCATAAAGTTAGCTTTAGCTTTCATATTACCAATAAAAACATAAACTTTAAAGATCTAGGTTTAGATGAGCAAGTTTTACAAGAAGCCTTAAACGATTACAAAAAAGAAAGTATTTCAGTTCAAGACTTACAAGATATAGCCAATATCATTTCTTATTATGTTCAAGTTAGTGGTTATCCTGCTGCTACAGCTTATATCCCACAACAAGAACTAAAAGATCAAATTCAAATCAATATCACCTTAGGTGTTTTAGGTAAATATGTGGTTCAAAACAATTCTAGTGTAAGAGATTATGCTATAGAAGGTAAATTACCTAATCACAAAGGTGAAATCATCACTACTAAATTAGTAGAAGATGCAGTTTATAAAGTCAATGAAATGTATGGCATACAAACCCTTGCTTCTTTAAAAGCAGGAGATAATCCAGGTGAAACAGATGTAGTGATAGAAACTACCCCTAGTGATAGCTTTGTTTCTGTATTGTTTTATGGGGATAATTACGGTATAAAAGAATCAGGCAGATATAGGGGTGGTGCCAGTATGAGTTTTAATAACATAGCTCATCAAGGAGATAGTCTTAATGCTTATTTGCAAAGAAGCGATGAAGCACAAACTAACTATGGTATAAGCTATACTACTTTCTTAGGGAATTTAAAAATCACTCCAAGTTATTCTAAAAGAAACTATGCTTTAGGAGGAGCTTATAAAAATGCAAACTTTATAGGAACTTCTGAAAATCTAGGTATAGATTTAAAATATCCTTTGTGGATTACGACTTATAATTCTTTTTATTTAACTTCAAGTTATTATCATAAAAAGCTTAGTAATTCAAGATTAAATATCATGACTATAGATAAAAGCTCTGATACGATAAGCTTTGGTATAGAAGGAGTTTATAATGGCATTAGTAATGATAGTTTTTCTTATAGTGCTAATGTAAGCTATGGTAATGTTAAAGATAGGGGAACTACTATATTAGGAATGAGTTCTAAAACAGATGGAGATGGCTTTGGAAAATTTGCTAAACTCAATGTCAATCTTAACAATGCTTATTTCTTTAATTATACTTTTACTCATCTTTTTAGTTTAAATTATCAACAAGTTGTCAATGGAGCTACATTAGATAGTAGTGAAACTATATCTTTAGGAGATCCTTATGGAGTAAGGGCTTATAATAATGGAGATGGAAAAGGAGATAATGCTGTAGTGGCTAGCTTTGGACTTAGAATGGCTACTCCTTTAAAAGATTTTTATATCACTCCTTTTTATGATATAGGTTATTCTTGGTATGAGAATGATTCTAAACTATATAGAGCAAGTGAAACAAACTATATGGATGCTTATGGTTTACAACTGCTTTATAATAAAACAGGGAATTTTTATGTCAAGCTTGATTTAGCTAGAGCTTTAAAGAAATATAAACTAGATGATGATTATAGTTCTAAAGCTTATGTAAGCTTTGGGAAGTATTTTTGAGTTTTTAAAAATTTATTTTTGATCAAATACTTAATGCATATGAGATTTATATTGCCATAAAAGCTTTTAATGTTATAATTTAGCATTAAAAGCAAATGTCAAGGATAAAAATGCAAGAAAATTTACTTGAAAAACAATTTCTAAATCACCCTTTATACGCTAAAATTCAAGAACTTAAAGCTCTCAATCTTGCTTGTAATTTTTCTTTAGGCGATAGCGTGAATTTATCTACAAATTCTCAAGCCAAAGATGAAATCTTAGCTATAGCAAAAGAACTTAAACCATGGAGAAAAGGTCCTTTTAAAATAGACGATCTTTTCATCGATACAGAATGGCAAAGTTTTATTAAATTCAACATTCTAAAGCCTTTCATGAACGAAATTTCTCAAAAATGCGTTGCTGATATAGGCTGTAATAATGGTTATTATATGTTTAAAATGCTTGAATTTAATCCTGCAAAACTCATAGGTTTTGATCCTTCTATCAAATACCGTTTGCAATTTGAACTCATTAACGCTTTAGCTAAAACTCCTATAAAATACGAACTTTTAGGCGTAGAAGATCTTCCAAGCTATGGCTTGAAATTTGATGTGATTTTCTGTCTTGGGGTGATTTATCATAGAAGTGATCCTATAAAAATGCTAAAAGATTTAAAAGCAGGACTTAATAAAAATGGAGTTGTTTTTTTAGATACCATGTATATAGAAGATGAGAGAGAAATCGCTCTTGTGCCTAATAAAACTTATTCTAAAATTCCAAATATTTATTTTGTACCAAGCATTAGTGCATTAAAAAACTGGTGTGAAAGAGCAGGATTTAAAGAATTTGAAGTTTTGGCTACAAAAAAAACCGATGAAAACGAACAAAGAAAAACAGAATGGATAGACTCTTTTTCGCTGGAAAATTTCTTAGATCCAAAGGATAAAAATCTTACCATTGAAGGCTATGAAGCACCCAAAAGAATTTATATACGCATTAAAATATAAATTCTTTTTATTTTTTGCCGATATTGAATTTTAGATATTTTGAAGTAGATAAGTAGAATTTAAAGGTTAGATATGGCAAAAAAAGATAATTTTGAAGAATATGCACAACTTGAAGAATACGCATCTGCAGAAGATATATCTCGCGTTAGAGCAGAATTACTCACTTGTCCTGAATTAAACACCTCACTTGCTGGAACCATTATCGAAATTGATAAAAACTATGCCAAATCAATTTTAATAACCACAAGCGAAATGGTAGCAGATGATCAAGGATTGATTTTTGATGCCTTTATTTTCGCTGCAGCAAACTATGTAGCACAAGCCTCTATCAATAAAGAATTTTCAGTGATTATTGGATCAAAATGTTTTTTTTATGCTCCGCTTAAATTAGGCGATGTTTTAGAACTTGAAGCTCATGCACTTTTTGACGAAACCTCCAAAAAAAGAGATGTAAAAGTGGTTGGACATGTTAAAGAAGTTAAAATGTTTGAAGGAACGATACAAGTTGTTAGCACCGATGAGCATATATTTAAACTCAAGCGTCCGCCACTTAACACTGTTAAACCTACAGAAAATCAAGAACAAGGTGCCAAAATCAACAATCCAGAAGCCGTAGCAGCTGCATTAATGGCCTCTGTGGGTGGAAAATAATCAAGGAGTCATTTTAATATCTACCCAATTTTTTGGGCAATCCTTATGATAAGTTCCGCTTCCATCATAATACTCTTTACAATCATCATAAAAACGATTTGAAATCCCTCTTTCATTTACAAAACATCCAGAAATTCCTAAAGCTAATAGCACCATTAAAGTATATTTTTTCATGTTTTTCCTTAGAATTTATTGTGTTTTCTCCATTTATAAGGCTCTATAGGATTACTCTCTTTCCAAAGACCTAAATGATTTTTCTTAGCATTTTCTTGTTCTTTGGTATAAGCGTTACTATAGTAAGTATCAGCCCAAGCATAGCCTTTGCTTACCAAAAATCGATTAATATCAACATCATTAAGCTTTACAATAGCAACAATTCTACCATAAGTATCTTTATTTTTATAAATAATTTCAACTTGTTTGCCGCTTAAAATTCTACTTAAAGCTTCTTTTGATTGCTTTCCAAAACTTTGTTTAAGTTCTGGTGCATCTATACCAAAAAATCTTATTCTAGCGAGTTTGTTTTCATGATTAACTTCTATAGTATCTCCATCAATAATTCTAACTACTTTTCCTTCAAAACTAGAATTTTGGGCAATATAGTTCTGGATAAAAACAACTACAAGAGTGAAGATTAATACAGAAAAAAGTTTTTTTGGATCACTTAATAATTTTCTTAGATTAAATAATTTTTTATAATTTATTCTCATTTTTTAATCATTTTGCCTTTAAATTTTAAAAAATATGCCATAATTTTATCAAAACAAAGGAGATAAAATGCAAAATGTTATAGAAAATTTTAAACAATTATGCAAAATTCCTCATTGCAGTTATGAAACAGAACAAATGAAAGAATTTTTAAGCTCTTACGCCAAAGATAAAGGCTTTAAGGTGAGTGTAGATAAGGCAGGAAATATCCATGCCATAAAAGGCAAACCAAAAATTTGTCTACAAAGCCATTATGATATGGTCTGTATGGGCGATGCACCAAACTTAGAAGTTTATGAAGAAAATGGCTTTTTAAGAGCCAAAAATTCAAGTCTTGGTGCAGATAATGGCATAGGTATAGCCATCATGATGAGTGCTATGGCTGAATTTGAAAATTTAGAATGTCTTTTTACAAACGATGAAGAAGTAGGACTCATGGGAGTGAATTCACTCGAGCACACTTTAGAATCTAAAATGCTTTTAAATTTAGATCATGAAAGCGATGATGAGATCATGATAGGCTGTGCAGGTGGAGTAGATATAGAAGCAAGTTTATCTTTTAATACCCTTAGAAAAAAGGGTAAAATTTATGAGCTTTGTGCGCAAAATTTTAAAGGTGGACACTCAGGCATAAATATCATACGCAATGAAAAAAGTTCCATCAAAGAAATGGCTAAATTCATACAAGAAAATGAAGGAGAAATCATTTCTTTTGAAGGCGGAGAAAGAATCAATTCTATACCTAAACACGCCAAAGCTTTAGTGCATTTTAAAGATGAAGTAAAGAGTAATAACTGGATAAAATGCGAATTTAAAGAAGAAAATGAATTTGAAATTTGCGATCAAAGTAAAAAACTTTTAAGCCTTATAAATTCTTTCACTCATGGAGTTAGAGCTTATGATGAAAATCTAGATATAGTTCAAACAAGCATTAACCTAGCTACTTTAAGAATGCAAGATAACCAAATCAAATTCGCACTTTTTGCAAGATCTAATATACTTGATGGACTTAAGCAAGTAGAATTTGAAACTTTAGAATTTTTCAAAGCTTTTGATTTTAAAATAAGAAGTTTTAATTTCTATCCA
Source organism: Campylobacter sp. CFSAN093241 (assembly GCF_012889595.1). Lineage (NCBI taxonomy): Bacteria > Pseudomonadati > Campylobacterota > Epsilonproteobacteria > Campylobacterales > Campylobacteraceae > Campylobacter > Campylobacter sp. CFSAN093241. Next base: position 928,682 of record NZ_CP040612.1, read on the forward strand.
CCTTGGGAAGGTAAACCAAACGCACTTAGCGACATGGTTTTTAAAGCACTTAAAAAAGTATCGCCTAATGCCAAAGTTTCAGCTATCCATGCAGGGCTTGAGTGTGGCATTATAGAGAAAAAACAAGAGCTTTTATGCGCTTCTATAGGCCCAAATATCCATAATCCTCATTCAACTGATGAGCATTGTGAAATCGCTTCAGTTGAAAAAATATCTAAGGTTGTTTTTGAAGTTTTAAAAGACAATGCTTAATTCTTTAATCTTACTTCTTGCAAAAACGCGTTTTAACAAAAACACGCAAAGCAAGGAGCAAGATCCCACTATAGCAAGATAAATACCTAAATACTCTTTATAAAAAGCATTAACTATAAAAGGGGTTAAAAAACCTAAAATCGCATAAGAAATATTATAAGCAAAACTAAGCCCGCTAAATTTAAGTTCGCTTTTAAAAATTTGCGTCATAAAAACAGGCGCGAAAGTAATAATACCTTGTGCAAAACAAGCCAGTAAAAAATAAAATAAAAAATTCTCATCATAAAAACCAAAAAGCATACCAAAGATAATAAAAGCTATACTAAAAATAGAGCAAATTTTATAGCTTCCCCATTTGCTTGCTAAAAAACCTTGAAATAAAGCTCCAAAAATCACCGCTAAAATAGCAAAATTTTGCACCCATAAAGCAGAAGTTTTACTCATAGCTAAAAGACTTTCAAAATACTTAGGCAAAATCATCAAAGTTGCCACACCGCTTGTTAAAACCATGGTCATTAAAAAACAAACAAGCATACTCATTTTATGAGTTTTCAAAGCTTCAAACAATGGAAAACTTAAAATTTTCTTTTCATTTTGAACTTTTATAAATTCTGGAGTTTCGCTGAGTTTATTTCTTAAAAACAAAGCTAAAATTCCAAAAAATCCTCCTATGATAAAAGGAATTCTCCAAGCATAGCTTTGAACTTCTTCTGGGGTAAAATAAGATCTTATGCCTAAAGTGGCAATATTTCCTAGCAATAAACCTATGGTTAAAGTCGCTGAAATAAAACCAAGAGCCAAAGGAATTTGACGCCCTTTAACAAATTCGCTCACATAAATCCAAGCTCCGCTCACCTCAGTTCCAACGGCTAAACCTTGCAAAATACGAATAGTAAATAAAATCAAAGTAGCAAATATACCTATACTTTCATAACTTGGTAAAAAAGCTAAAGCAAAACTAGGCAAAACCATCAAAAGCATAGAAATATAAAAAATATTCTTTCTTCCATATCTATCAGCAAAATGTGCCATCACAATAGAACCAAAAGGACGCGCTAAATAAGCAGCACCAAAGGCTATATAAGCATTTATCTGCATCCAAAAAGCATCATTTTGCGGAAAGAATACCTTAGCAAAAATATCCAAAAAAAAGGCAAAAAGCACAAAATCATAAAATTCTAAAATTCCACCCAAAGAAGCATAAATAATATTTTTGTATTTTTTTTGCATATTTTATCCTAAATCAATATAAAGGGCAAAAAGCCCTTTATTAAATTTTTCCACCTTCAATCACTACATCATCAGCCTTAACATCATCTCCAAAATGAGCTTTTAAAGTTTCATCATAAGCCTTGTGAAAAAACTGCTCTTGACCTAGTTTGATGATCAAATTATCGATAAATTCTTTAAGTTCTTTATCGCCTTTTTTAACTGCTGGTGCGATAACATCTTTATTGCCTAACTCTTTGATACCCATTTTAAAATCAGGATGATCTTTTACCCAAGCAAAAAGCAAGGTATTATCATGACTTAAAGCATCACCTCTTTTATCCATCAAAGCGGCAAAAGTTTCAGTATTTTGATCGTATTTTAAAGTTTTAATATTAGGATAATTTTGCGTAAAGTAAGCATCCGCTGTTGTGCCTTTGTTTAAAAGTAAAGTTTTATCTTTTAAATCTTCTACGCTAGTTATATTACTATCCTTTGGTACAGCTACACCTAAAGCTACCTTCATATAAGGCAAGCAAAAATCAACCTGCTCGGCTCTTTGCGGAGTTTGAGTAAAATTAGCCAAAATAATATCTACTTTATTTGATTTTAAAAACTCAACCCTATTTGCAGCTTCAACAAGAACAAATTGTACCTTGCTTTCATCTCCAAAAAGTTCTTTTGCTATGCGTTTAGCTAAAGCTACATCATAGCCTTGATTGTTTCCTTTTTCATCTACATAACCAAAAGGTGGTTTATCGCCAAATACCCCAATCCTAACAACTCCATTTTGCTTGATCTTATCAAGAGAATTTAAAGTTTTAGAGTCAGAATTTCCTCCACAAGCAGCCAATACTACTGCAACAAAGGTCGTTAAAACACTTAGAAGTATTTTTTTCATACATTTCCTTTCTTTAAAAATAAGCTTAAAGCTGTTGCAAAAATATATAATAATTGCAAAGTTAATTATACTTAAAATTATAAATAATGCATTTGAAACAAACTAAAAAGATTTTCCTATGTGTAAAAATGTAATTAATCACACTCTCTCTTTTAGTATTGTTTAAATTTTAAGTAAAAAAAGATATAATCTTTTTTTTAAATTTTTAAGGAGAAAACTATGAAAAAAGGTATTTTTCTCTCTATTGGAATAGCTGTTTTGTTTTCAGCTTGCGGAAATTCCATAGATGAAAAAACAGTTAAAAAATATGAAAATCAACTAAATCAAACAGTTAAACAAGAAATTGCAAGCCTTTCTCAGGACTCTGGAATAAAGATTGAATTTTCTGATTTTAAATGCAATGCAGATGGTGATTTTATAGCGTGTTTAAGTCCAAATTTCAAAACTCTTGCAAAAGATAATAACGATGAGTATCAAGAACTATTTCAAGCAAAAAATATCAAAATTCGTTCAAATGAAATTTACAAAGGCGAAGCAAATACATCAATTAGCATTAAAGAATATTACAACGATCTTTTTAAAAACCAAAAAAGCATACAATCAAATTTGGTTTTTGAAGATTTTAAACTTGGAGAAAAAGTTGTTAGTGACATCAATGCAAGCTTATTTCAACAAGATCCAAAAATCAGATCTTTTATCAATAAATTAAGCTCGGATTCTTATACTTTATCATTTGATAACTCTATAAACAAACAAGAAAACAATTATCTAGATAATCTTGATATAAAATTTTATAACGCAAAATTAAATTTCAATACAAATTTAAATATAAATCTAAAAGAAGATTTGCTTAATTACCTTGATTCTAAGGGTATAAAATTTAACACTCAAACTTTAGCTATGGATGAACAAGCTATCAATGAACTTCTTAATATAGCAAACTACGAACAAGCTTCAGATTTTAGCAATACAATCCAAAAATACATCATCTTAAATAATTTTAAAATTGATTCAACTCTTAAAACCGAAGGCGTATTTAGTAGCTATATAGCAACTGCTAAGGAAAATTTACAAACCTTAAAAGCTCAAAGTCAAAATGAAGAACAAGCATTAATCTTTGATAAAGCTTTAGCTATTTTAAACAATATCACTCAAAACGATGATTATAAACTCAATCTTGATTTAAAATTTAAAAACATCCCTGTTAGTGACTATAACGCACAGGGAATCGACAGCATCGAAAAACTAAGCATCAACAATCAAGACGCCACAGAAGCGTTAAAAATTATACTTCCATTTATCATGTTTTCTATGTTAATGGGCGGAGCGTCGTTTTAAATTTTAAAATGATAAAAACTTCAAAAACATTAAAAGCAAGATTAAATTCTTTGCTCTTAATGTTTCATAACATTAACAAAAAAGGCTAAAATGAAAATTTTATTCTCCTCTAGTGAAAGCAAAAATGAAAATTGTACAAAAAATCCTATCAATGAAAACTCATTTATATTTAAAGAATTATTTCCTTATAGAATGGAAACTTTAAAGCATTATGAAGAATTTATCAAAAACGCAAGTTTACAGAATTTACAAGAACTTTTTGGCATTAAAAATGAAAATGAAATTGATAAATTTAAACACGACTTAAAACAAGCTCCCACTCAAGAAGCTATATTGCTTTATACTGGGGTAAGTTATGAATATCTTAATTTTAAAATCCTAGATAAAAAAAGTCAAGCTTATATTTTAGAAAATACTCTTATATTTTCTAATCTTTTTGGCGTTGTAAGAGCTAGTGATACCCTACCCTTTTATAAATTCAAGCAAGGGGCTAAAATAGGAAATTTTGCCATAGAGAAATTTTATAAAGAACATTTTAGTAAAGCCTTAGATGAATACTTAGAAAATGAAGAAATACTTGATCTTAGAGCAGGATTTTATGATAAATTTTATACTCCAAAAAAGAAATTTTATACTTATAAATTTGTAAAAAATGGTAAAGTCATCAGTCATTTTGCTAAAGCTTATAGGGGAATTTTACTCTGCATAAGTGCAAAAAACCAAGTAAAAAACAATAAAGAGCTTTTAGCAAACCTTCCTTCAAACCTAAAACTCAAAGAAATTCAAATCAAAGGTTTAAAGGAAGAAATTGTGCTTGAAATTCTAGATTAGTTTTTATTTTAAGTATTTTAAAGCTAGCTTCGCATAATAACTTGCAGCCCTAGCTAAAAGCTTATCATTAAAAACATAACTAGAATTATGTAAATAAATGTCGTTTTCATTTTCTAAAAAAGCATAGGCACATTTTTTCATTTCGCAAAAAAATCCAAAATCCTCACTTGCCATTAAAGGACGATGATTAAATTCACAATTTTTTTCGCCAAATAATTCTTTTGCAACCTCACTAGCAAAATCCACAGCTTCATCGTTATTCATAGTCACTGGTGCAACAACATTTTTATTGATTTTAATCTCTATATCATTAGCCTGTGCAAGACCTTTACAAATTTTATAAATTTTTTCTTCAGTTAGCTTTCTAGTTTCATTATCTAATGCTCTAACACTCATTTTAATCGTTGCAATATCTGGAATGATATTAAAAGCATGTCCTGCATTAAAAGCTCCTATGCTTACAACTGCTGAATTTTGGGGATCAACATTGCGAGATACTATGCTTTGTAAAGCCACAACAAGTAAAGAAGCAGCATAAATAGGATCTTTTGCCTTTTCTGGAGCACTTCCATGACCACCTCTTCCAATAACTTCAATGCTATAACTATCCGAAGAAGCCATCATCGCACCTTTTTTAAGATAAAATTTCTTATCGCTACCAAAAGGCATATTGTGCCATCCAAAAACATAATCACTATCAAATTTTTCAAACAATCCATCTTCTATCATTGCCTTAGCACCACCCAAACCCTCTTCAGCAGGTTGAAAATAAAGATTTAGAGTGCCATTAAAATTCTGACTTGCTAAATACTTTGCAGCAAGCAATAAAGAAGTAGTATGTCCATCATGACCGCAAGCATGCATTACATTTTCTTTTTTGCTTTTATAAGGCAAATTTGTGCATTCTTGCAAAGGCAAAGCATCCATATCTGCACGAAGTCCTATTTTTTTATCGCTATTCCCCTTTTTTAAAACCCCCACAACGCCTGTTTTTCCTATTTCCTCATAAACCTCATAACCAAATTCTTTTAATTTTTGCGCCACTAATTTTGCAGTACATAATTCATCAAAACCAAGCTCAGGATTTTCATGAATTTGATGACGAATTTTTTCAAATTCGCCTTGTAAGTCTAGTATTTCTGGAATTAAATTCATTCTATTTTTCTCCTTGTATAAAATTTTCTCTTCTAGGTAAAACAAATTGTGCTAAGATCGCTGAAATAAAAATCAAAGCAAAAATATAAACAAAACCCAAAGTAAAACTATGGGTTTTATCAACACTCCAAGATACTACCCATAGGTTAAATGATAGTATAACAAAGGTAATACTCCAAAAAGCACTCATAATATAAGCAGTTTGATTTGGATTGGAATTTTTTAGTTCTGAAGGTAGATTAAAGAAAAATGGAAACCACATAGAATAAAAAATGCCTGATAACACAGCAAAAATCTGTATCAATACTAAATTTTGTAAAAATAACATACAAAATCCGCATATAAAAATACACGCTCCTCCAGACAATAGCATTATTTTAAAAGAAATATTTTTTCTTTTAAAAAATAATCCAAGATAAGGACCAAAAATAATAGCAAAATTAGCCAAAGCTGGAATTTCTTTTTTAGCAAAATCAGCTAATTCTTTACTAAAACTCGCATATTGTGCATAAAAAGTTGGTAAAAAAGTAAAAAGAGAATTTAAAAATAAAATAGGCCCTATGTAAAAAATAATCATACCCCAAGCAACACGAGATTTTAAAGCATAAATAAGATCTTTTGCATTATTCTTTTTTTCTTCTTTTTTATTCTCATCTTTACCTACAAAAAGCCACAAAATCAATAAAATCAAATTAATCCAAGCATAAAATGATAAAGAATCTCTCCAATTTCCAAAATAATTTGAGATGCTTTCAGCTAAAATAAGTCCTAGAGTAATGCCTACTAAATTTGAAGTTATATTAAAACTAATTACAAAATGCAAAGCTTTTTTTCAAACCATTGCTGTGCAATAGGCACTAAGCAAACTAAAGCACAAGCTGAACCAAGCCCTGTTAAAAATCTTATAATCAAAATACCACTATAACTATCTACAAAACTTAAAAAGATACCCGAACTCATTAAAATACAGCCTAAAAAATATCCCTTTTTTAATCCGAATTTATAAACCAAAAAAGCAGTAAATGAAGCACCAAAAATTTTCGCAACTACTATCATACTAGTGATTAAAGTAGCTTGCTGAGTATTTAGGGCAAGATCATTTGAAATCAAAGGCATTAAAGACCCTGTTGCTGCCCAAGAGATACTAAAAACAGCATAAACACTAAAAATGATAAATTCAACTCCAATGCGTCTAAAATGAAATAAAAGTGATTTTTCCATATTAAAATCCTTTTTAGATATTTATTAAAATATAAACATAAAAAAATAAGATATTTATTATCTTTAATTATTTTTTTATATATTTTTTTGTTACTTTTTGAAAATTTATATATAAGTTTAAAGATAAAAAAACTAAAATACAAAATAAAAAACCCGTAAAAGTTTTTTGAAGTATTTAAATGATATATTTCAAAATCTAGTTTTAAAAAGGAAAAATATGGAATTTTTAGCATTTATTTTTTTGATTATTATATTTTTATTTGTAGTCTTTATCATCGTTACTCGCTATGAAAAAAAGATAAAATTACTCAACCAAAACATACAAAATATGAAAGAAGATATAGCCGATCTTAAAGAAACAACTCAAAAAAATCGCTCTTTAATTGAAAAAAATCGCTCTAATATAGAAAATATAATAAAATAAAACTAAGAAAGATTTGCGATAAGCTTATAGTGTTTTTTCTGATTTATTATTAAAGTAAAAATTTTTTCACTTGAATTTTCGCTTTTATTTTTATAAATCATACTTTTTAAAAACGGAAAAAGCATCGTACTAGAAGTTTTACCTTGTAAAATAATATGCATAGAGCCTTTTAAAATTCCGTACTTATAGCTCATACCGCTTGGAAATATATCAAGATTAAAGCTTAAACTATCTTCATTACTATCATAATTTAAAATTTCAATTTTAACAAAGCTAATTTCTTGATCTTCTTGAGATAAATTTTTAAAAATTTCAAGTTTTTCATGTTTTTTGATAGTAACAACTTCTTGCTTACTTTCTTTAAAATCAGAAAGAAAATTTTCATTTTTAAAAATTCTTGAAAAAAATTTTAAATTTTTAAATTGCATACTTGTTTGTTTTGTGTTTTCATGTATTATTTTTTCGGATTTTAAGATGTTGTGTTCTATATCATCTTCTTGGTTTTGATTATCTTTGTTTGATTTCATGTCAAAATCTTCAACGATAATCATATCTTCACTATCACAAATATTAAAATGTTTTACAATTTCTTCAAAAGTAAAACTGTCATCACTAAATTCCAAAAGATCTACATTTGAAGTGATAAAATCAACACCATCTCGTTCTTCAATCTTATCTTTAATCACAAAAGCATCAACACAAAAGCACGATCTTTGAATTTCATATTCAGAACTTTTGCCTTTAAATACTATCTTCATTATCACAAAGCTTTTGCTATAAGTTCTAAAGGACTAGCAAAAACAACCTTGCTTGAATTTTGTTCTAATGCATTTGAAATTTGCATTCTGCAAGCTGAACACTCGGCACTTACCACACTAGCCTTACTTTCATCGATCATTTGTGCTTTTTTAAGCCCTACACTTAAGGCTCTATCATAATAATCCGTTTGCATACCCACCCCGCCAAAACCGCAACAAGTATTAGAATTACTCATTTCTACAAAATGATAATTTGTTTTTAAAAGTTCTCTTGGCTCTTTAAAAACCCCTTGCATTTTTCTTGCATGGCAAGGATCGTGATAAGTAATGCTATAATTAATTTTATTTTTTGTTTTTAAAATTTCTTCTAAAGAAGTAAATTTATAAAAATACTCGCTAGCCATATATATCTTAGATGACACACATTTTGCGCGTTTTGCCCAGTCTAAATCATTTTGCATTATAAAAAAATGTTCATAATCTATCTTTAACATAGCCGAACAAGTGGCCTCAGGAACTATAATAGCATCTAATTTTTCTAATTTTTTTTCAAAATACTCAATATTTTTTTTAGCCAAAACTTCAACACTTTTAAAATCACCCGTAAAAAATTGCGGCGCTCCACAACACACTTGTTCTTTCATCAAATCCACATTGATTTTTAATTCCTTAGCGATTTTAAGCACTGCATTAGCCGTATCTATGTAAAAATAATTCGCCAAACAACCTACAAAAAAACCTATTGTTTTTTCTCCATCATTATTGATAAATTTTGGATTAGAATTTAAGAAACTTTTTTTATTAAAACTTGTAAGCAATCTTCCCTTTTTAACAAAAGGCATGGAAAATCTTGCCTTCATACCTGTATTTTCATTCTCATTTTGAATTTTAAACGCACAACTTTGAAACACATAGCCAAGCTTAGCTACCAAATCTAAAATTTTGCGTCTTCTTAAAAAGAAAAAAATAAGTTTTTTATACCAAGCTATACCAAATTTTTTAGCTATACCATAACGAACTTCTTCTATGGCATTATCTACTCTTAATTTACTTGGACATACTTCAACACAATTGGTGCATAAAAAACAAGATTCAAAAACTTTCTTAGCTTCTTTATCAAGTTCTAGACTTCCCTCTTTATAAGCAGCTAAAAGATCTAAAAATCCTCTTGGACTAGTAATTTCATCGCGATTTTCTTCGTGTATAGTACAAACAGGTATACATTTGCCACATTTAACACAAGCATCACTTATTTGACTAAATTTCATCTTACACCGTTTTTGAGAATACTTTTTTATCTTCACTAATGTTTTTCATATAAGCATCAAAACACATGGCAATATTTCTTATAAGCAAAACGCCTGTTTCATTGACTTTGATAAAATTTTCATCAAAATTAATAAAATCTTTGTATTCTTCTAAAGCTTTTAAATCCTCTTTAAAATACTCCTGAAAATCAATGCAAAATTCTTTTTCTATTGACTTGATATCAAGCTTAAAATTTGCCATTAACTCCATAATCACTGCTTTTCTAAGCTCATCATCATCGCTTAAAGCTACGCCTCTTTCAAAAGGCAAAACTCCTCTATCTAATGCAGCTTCATAACTTGACATATCTTTAAAATTTTGCGCATAATGTCTTTGCCCTTCGCCTATACTTGTAAGCCCAATACCGACTAAATCAGCACCGCCTTTGGTAGTATAACCTTGGAAATTTCTATGCAAAGTTCCATTTTCTAAAGCTTTAAAAAGCTCATCATTTTCTTTTGCAAAATGATCCATTCCTATCATTTTATAACCATTTTTGCTTAAAAATTTCTCACAAAATTCTAAAATTTCAAGCTTAACATCAGGACTTGGCAAGGTATTTTCATCAAATTTTCTCATATTTTTCTTAAGCCAAGGCACATGAGCGTAATTAAAAATCGCCAAACGATCAGGGTTTAAAAGCATAACTTTTTCTAAAGTTTGTGTAAAGCTTTGTAAATTTTGATAAGGCAAACCATAAATTAAATCCATATTTACAGACTTTATGCCTTTATTTCTTACAAGATTTAAAGCATTTTGTGTTAATTCAAAAGGCTGGATGCGATGAATTTCTTTTTGAACTTTTTCATCAAAATCCTGCACTCCAAAGCTGATACGATTAAAGCCATTTTGCGTTAAAACTGTGGCTTGTTCCTCATTTAAAAAACGCGGATCGATCTCACAGCTAATCTCTACATCTTTAGAAAAATTTCCAAAAACAGATCTGATTTTTAAAATCAAATTTTGAAGTTGTTTAGCACTAAAAAAAGTTGGAGTTCCGCCCCCAAAGTGCATTTGCACCACTTCTCTTTTAGTATCTAAAATAGTACTTAAAATATCAAGCTCTTTAAAAATATAAGTTAAATACCTTTCTTTACTCTCTTCTTTGGCTGTATAAATAACATTGCAACCACAAAAATAACAAGCACTCCTACAAAATGGTAAATGAAAATAAAGTGATAAAGATCTATCTTGCTTTTTTAAAATTTCTATATATTCTTCGTATTTGAAATTTGCATTAAACTCTACTGCTGTAGGATAAGAAGTGTAGCGTGGTCCTGCTTTAGAGTATTTTACAAAAGCTTTATAATCTCTCATTTTGGTTTACCCTTTCTATCATCGCTTGCATATCTACAAATAAATTTGGATGCTCTTGTTTGATTTTAGAAATTAATTTTTCAAGATCAATACTAACTTTCATGGTGCCATTTTGCGCCTTTTGCTTGATCTCATCCATAGCAACCGTCCAAACATCGTTAAAATCTACAGGAATTTGTTGATAAATCGCCTTTTCTAAACGCAATTCAAAATTCTCTTTTTGACTTTGTTTTAAACTTTCAAGTATATTCTTAAGACTTTGCAAAGAAAGCAAAGTGTGAATTTCATCGTTTTCATCGATCACAAACCAAGGCTCAGGAGAATCAAAACTTCCATTTTCAAGAACTAAACATTTTTCGTTTTCATTCTCGCTTTGCTTCATTTTAAAAATCGTTCTATCTTTTTTCTTTATTCCTAGATTTTGACTAAATTCATCAATGCGTTTTAAGCAAGTGCTATACTTTTCTAGCTCTTTCATTCTCTTCCTCTCTGATTATCCAAAAAGCAAAGCAAGGCTTTTACCACATAAAGGCGATTTCTTGCTTCTTCAAAAATCACATCTGCATGTTTTTCAAAAATTTCTTCACTCACTTCATAACCTCTATAAGCAGGCAAACAATGAAGCAATATCGCGTCTTTATTGGCAACGCTCATAGCCTTTTCATCGATCATAAATCCTTCAAATTCTTTAATCTTGCGTTCTTTTTCATTCTCTTCGCCCATGGAAACCCAAGTATCGGTAATGACTACATCTTTATCCTTTAAGGCTTCAAATTTATCATGGCCTAAGGAAATTTTAGCTCCTGAAATCAAAGCCTGTTTCATAGCAAATTCCCAAATTTCAGGGCTAATTTTATAGTTTTTTGGCATAGCTATACTAATTTCAAAGCCCAAAATCGCAGCCGCAATAAGCCAAGAATTGCACATATTATTACTATCTCCGATAAAAGCAACTTTTGCTATACCATTTTGCATTTTATTCCATTCTTTGATAGTAAACAAATCCCCTAAAACCTGAGTAGGATGATAAAGCTCGCTTAAAGCATTGATCACAGGAGCTTTAGAATATCTTGCAAATTCGAGTAAAGTTTCATGTTTATTGACCCTCATCATCACAAAATCAACCATCGCCCCTATCACCCTAGCTGTATCCTTTACAGGCTCACCACGACTAAGTTGTAAATCATTGCTGCTTAAAAACAAAGCCTTTCCGCCAAGCTCTGTTATGGCTAATTCAAATGCCATTCTTGTTCTTGTAGAGTTTTTCTCAAAAATCATTGCTAAAGTTTTATCTTGTAAAAGTTTTTTAGGCTCTTTTTTAAGCTCGCTAGCATGATTTACAAGGCTTAAAATTTCCTCCTTAGAAAAATCTCTTAAAGTTAAAAAATGTTTCATTTTTCTCCTTTTAACGTTTTAGCTAATTCTTTAGCATGATAAGTGATGATAAGCTTTGCCCCTGCTCTTTTAAAAGCTATTATAGTTTCATACAAAACTTTTTCATAATCAATCACTCCTGCATTTTTAGCTGCCTTTAACATAGCATACTCTCCGCTTACATTATAAACACACAAAGGCAAGTTAGAATGAAGGGATATTTCTTTAACCACATCAAGATAAGCAAGGGCAGGTTTTACCATTAAAATATCAGCTCCTTGTGCTTCATCCTCCAAGCTTTCTTCTAAAGCTTCTTTACCATTAGCAAAATCCATTTGATAGCTTTTTCTATCTCCATAACTTGGAGCTGACTCTGCTACATCTCGAAATGGCCCATAATAACTTGATGCAAATTTAGTAGAATACGCCATTATAGGCAAATTTTCAAAACCTTCCTTATCTAAAGCTTTGCGCAAAGTAGTGATAACACCATCCATCATTCCACTAGGTGCTACCATATCTACCCCTGCTCTTGCATGAACTAAGGCTTGCTTGGCTGAAATTTCTAAAGTTGCATCATTATCTACGCTTTTTGTTTTTGGATCGATAATCCCACAATGCCCGTGATCTGTGTATTCACAAAAACAAAGATCACTGATTATAAAAAGATCTGGAAAATTTTTCTTAATCTCTCTTATACTTCTTGCAACAAGCCCTTCATCATCTAAAGCATCGCTTCCACAACTGTCTTTTTTCTCATTTTCTAAAACACCAAAAAGTATAATGGCTTTAATGCCTAAATTAACTACATTTTGACACTCTTTTAAAATTTCATCTAAACTCATTTGAAACACATCAGGCATAGAAGAAATTTCTTTTTTTATCCCCGTTCCATTAACCACAAAAAGCGGATAAATCAAATCATTTACACTTAAAGAATTTTCCCTTACCATAGATCTTAAGTTTTCATTAAGCCTTAATCTTCTAAATCTTTTAAACATTTTTTTGTCCTTTTTTTGCTAAAATCTTAACATAAATTTGATTATAGAGAGTAGTAAATGGAAATAAAAATTTCAGAAATTGCGAATTTACCTAGCAAATGGGGAAATTTCCAAATGCAAAGTTTCAAAGAGAACGATAAAGAACATTTATGCATATTTAAAAACACTCCAAAAGATACACTCAATCTAAGAATTCATTCAGAGTGCTTAACAGGAGATGCTTTAGGAAGTTTAAAATGCGACTGCGGAGAACAGCTTGAATTTTCGCTAAAATATATAGAAAAGAATGGCGGAATGGTGATTTATCTTAGACAAGAAGGAAGGGGTATAGGGCTTTTTAACAAGGTTAATGCTTATGCTTTACAAGATAAAGGTTTTGATACGATTAAAGCAAATCATCAGCTTGGCTTTAAAGCCGATGAGAGAACTTATGAAATTGTAGAATTTATACTCAAACACTATGAAATTTCTAAGGTTAATTTACTCACAAATAACCCTGAAAAGCTAGATTCTATCAAAGAAAAAATCATCACACGCATACCGATTTTAATAGAACCTAATCGTTTTAATGTAGAGTATTTAAACATAAAACAAACTCAAATGGGACATCTTAAATAAATGATTTTTAAAGATTATGATTTTTTGCAAAACTACGATTTAAAAAACTTTGAAGAAAAGGTAAAAATTTATAAAGAATTATTATCTAAATTTAACCGCATTCACAATCTTACTCATTTAAAAAATATAGATGAAAATATCTTTGATAGTATTAAAATTTTAGATTTTTATGATTTTTCTAAAGCAAAAAATATTGCCGATATGGGAAGTGGCGCAGGATTTCCAGCTGTATTTTTAGCTTTTTTACTGCAAAGCAATTTTCATCTTTTCGAACCCAATCCCAAAAAAGCTGCCTTTTTGCGGACATTAAAAATAGAATGTGAACTTCCAAATTTACATATTTACAAAGAAAAAGTTCAAGAATACAAGCATACCTTTAAAGCTGATATCATCACTTCAAGAGCCTTAATGGATGTCAAGCCTTTACTTGAAATTTGCAAAAATCTAAAAGATGAAAATACAGTTTTTATTTTATGGAAAGGTAGTGAAATTTATCAAGAACTTGAAAATATAAAAGATTATGAAATTTTTGAAAATAATTTAAGAAGATATTGTATTTTAAAGTAGCCCTAAGGCTACTTTTTATTCTGCTAAATCAGCATTAAAACTGATATCCACTAAAGGCCAAGAAATTCCACCATGTCCTGCAGCAACATCGCTTAATGCTTTTAATGCTTTAGAACCATTTTTAAAAGTATGCAAATCAAGTTGTCCTTTAGCTTCAAATTTATTATCTTTGATGGTATAAGTTAAAGGTACAATAGTACTTTTTTTATCCATAGTAATTTTTGCTGAAATAACGCCTTTATTTTCACCCGCAATCACATCTTGAAAAACAACTTTAATATCCGTATCTCCCAATAAAGCAGGGAAAAATACTTTTGTGATATTATTGGTTATAATATCATTGCCTTCACCCATAAAAGCATTGCTTGGCTCTATGGTAGCTTTAGCGCCTTTAAGATAACTTGCCAAATCCTTTATATTTTTAGAAAATTTATATTCTACATTTTTAAATTCACCTTTTGTTCCTATCATATCTTTAGTTTTATATCCTTCAAAAGAAACCTTTAAACTATCTTCTTTAAAAGATACAGCACTTAAAGCCGAAGCTAACAAGCAAGAACTTAAAACACTTGCAAGAATTTTTTTCATCTTTATTCCTTTTTAATAAATTTAATTAATGAATTAAATTATATTCTTAGTTGATTAATAAAATAAAAATTTTCTAAAAAATAATTTTTATTACCAAAGTATACCTTTAAAAGCTAAGGTTAAAAAATATCCTCCAAAAATCAAAACAAGCCCTAAAACAAAAGCCAAGCCAAATACCCTAGAGCCACTTTTTAAAAATTTTTTAAAGTCAATTTGCAAGCCTAAAGCTGCCATAGCAAAAACGATACATAAAGTACAAAGTGTTTTACCTAAAGAGATGATATCACTCGTAGCAATACCTAAAATACTTTCTTTGCTTGCTAAATAAGTATTTAAAACTATCATGCCTAAAAATGCAAAAGCAAAATAAGGTATAGTGATACTTTTTGCAGTTTTTCCACTGCTTGAATGTTGATTTTTAGCGAAAAAATAAGTCACTATAAGCAAAAAAGGCACAAGTAAAATCACTCTCATCATTTTTATAATCACTGCAACATTAGAAGCACCTTGCTCAAATCCTGCCATATCCTTTGCCATTTCAGCAGCACCTGCGACATTTGCCACCTCATGCAACGTAGCTCCCATAAAAACACCCATAGCATTTTGATCAAAAAAAGGAAAAAGATTTAAAGAAAAAACTATGGGATATAAGAACATAAATACAAGTCCAAAAATCACCACCGTACCTACAGCTAAAATTCCCTTAAAAGGATCACTTTTCAAACTTGACTCTAGTGCTAAAACCGCTGCCGCACCGCAAATCGCACTCCCAGCTCCAACAAGCATAGAAGTTTCTTTATCGAGTTTAAAAATTTTCGTTCCCACAAATAAAGCAATAATAAAAACAAAAAATATCACTATAGCAGAAAGCAAAAATCCTTTCAATCCTACGCTTAAAAGCTCAGTTAAAGTGATATTAAAACCATATAAAACAATGCCAAGTCTTAAAAGTTTTTTCGCACTAAAATGCACTCCGGCTTGAAAATGATGTTGGTATTTAAAAAACCAAGGAGAAAGCAACACTCCTATGATAATAGCAAAAGCAGTCGCTGCTAAATGAGTGGTATCTTTGATACTTTGAACACTAGAAAGATACATAGCAAAAATCACTATACAAGCAGTAAAAAGCAAACCCTTAAAATTTGATCGCACTATAGCCACGCTATGTGCTAAAAAACTTGTTTTCATTTATTTTCCTTTTTGTAAATTTTGTGTTATTATATTTTTTTTATTAAAATTATAGAAATATATTATTTTAATTTTTATAATAAATTTTTTTTATTAAATAAAGGAATCACTCATGAAAATCAAAGATATGGAAATATTTTTAGATCTTTTAAACACTCAAAGTCCAACTCATACAGCCAACAATTTTTCCATAACTCAACCTAATGTTTCAATAGTAATTAAAAATTTAGAAAATAAATTTGATGGCATTTTATTTGAAAGACTTGGAAAAAAACTCTTACCTACACCAAAAGCTTTAGAACTAGGAAAAAATTGGTTAAAAATTATACAAGCCTACTACCAAAGCTTAGAAAAATTAAACGACGAAAGTATGCTCTTAGGGGAAATAAAAATAGCCTCAACTCAAAGCATTTCTGAACATTTTTTAGCTCCTATTTTATTTGATTTTAAGGCAGAATTTAAAAACATAGAAATTCGCTCTCAAACGCAGAATTCAAAAGAATGTTTAAATTTACTAAAAAACGGAAATATAGAATTTGCAATCATTGAAGCAGAACTTGATCCAGCTTTAGTGGAGTATGAAAATTTAGAAATAAATTTTTGGCAAGATGATGAACTTATAGTAGCTACAAGTGATAAAAAACTCAATGAAAAAGAATTTTATATCGATGAACTTTTGGAACAAAAGTGGATTTTAAGAGAAGTAGGCTCAGGCTTAAGGGATAAATTTTTAAACGAAATTGGTGCAAGCTCAAAAAAACTTAATATTTTTCTTGAACTTGATAGAATGGCTGCGATTAAAGAACTTGTTTTACAAAAAAAAGCAATCTCTATTTTTTCCAAAAAAAGCATAGAAAAAGAATTAAAAAATTCAACACTTTATGAAATTAAATTAAAAAATATCGACCTAAAGCGTAAATTTTATACCTTAAAAAGAAAAAATTATAATTTTAACAGAGCTTTAGAAAAATTTGAAAAAATATTCAAATCATAAACATAATAACCGATTTATATAGAAAGTTAAGCAATTTTTAGATAAAATCCAAAGCTTATATAAATTTCAAGGATAATCAATGAACGCCAAAACTCAAGAAGCTGAATTAGAAGAATTATTTCAAGAAAATGCAAAAGATTATATCACATATGAAAAATTGGTAAAATATCTTACAAAACAACCAAGTGCATCAACCACTAAAAAAGTGCAAGCATTAATGAAAAAACACAAAGTGCAACTTTTTTCAGCAGCTGAAATTGCACAAATGAAAAACATAGAAGATGCAAAAAGACTTCAAGAAGAAAAACAAAAACTCCAAGATACAAGCCTTGAGAACGAATTTGATTTAGCCAATGAAAACGATTTATTAGAATGGAGCAGATCAGACTCTCCTGTTCGTATGTATTTAAGAGAAATGGGACAAATTGCTTTATTAAACAAAGATGAAGAAATTGAAATTTCCAAAAAAATAGAACTTGGCGAAGATATTATCATTGATGCTTTTTGTTCTGTACCTTATTTGATAGATTTTATTTTAGATTATAAAGAACCTTTAATAAACAGAGAAAGAAGGGTAAAAGAACTATTTAAAAGCTTTGACGATGAAGAAAAAAGTGATGATAAACTTGATGAACTTGATATAGATGAAGATGAAGAAAACGAAACAGAATTAGAATCAGATGAAGAAAATACTAAAAAAAACAGCAAAAAAGAAGATGAAAGAACTTTAAAAGTTATAGAAAAATTTAAAGCTCTAGAAAAAGCTAAAAAAGATTGGCTAAAAACATCCAAAGACAAAGAAAGCGGAGATGAACTTTTAGATAAATTAAGCATTGCGTTCAAAAAAAATATTTTAAAAGAAAAATTAATGGATCTAGGCCCTACTTCAAAACTTATTAGCGAAATCGTAAAATCAATGGAAACTGCACTAAAAAGTGATGAAGAATTTGACAAAGAACTTAAGCGTTTAGAATACCGCTTACCTATGTTTTCTGATGAACTTAAAAAACGCCATGCAGATATTTTAAAAGATATTACAAAATTGAGCAAAGAAGAAATCACAGAGCGAGCTTTAGAAACAACCATGGTAAGCACTTATATGGAAATTAAAAAACTATTTCAAACTAAAGAAGCCAGTGAAAAAAGCTTTGATCTTGAAAAATCACGCTTAAAAGAAATTTTGGAGCAAATTAAACGCGGTAAAAAAATCTCTGATGAAGCAAAAGGAAGAATGGCAAAATCAAACTTGCGCCTTGTTGTAAGCATAGCTAAACGCTACACAAATCGTGGTCTGCCTTTCTTAGACCTTATCCAAGAAGGAAATATAGGTTTGATGAAAGCTGTGGATAAATTTGAATACAAAAGGGGTTATAAATTTTCCACTTATGCAACTTGGTGGATCAGGCAAGCTATTTCAAGGGCTATAGCTGATCAAGCAAGAACCATAAGAATTCCAATCCATATGATAGAAACCATCAATCAAATTAACAAAATTATCCGCGAACATCTACAAAAAGATGGAAAAGAACCTGATGTCAGTGTTATAGCTAAAGAAGTAGGTTTAAGCGTAGATAAGGTTAAACAAGTTATTAAAATCACAAAAGAACCAATTTCTCTTGAAGCTCCAATAGGAAATGAAGATGATGGTAAATTTGGAGATTTTGTTGAAGATAGAAATTCACTTTCTCCAATGGATCATATCTTAAAGGATGATTTAAAAGAACAAATTGATGAAGTTTTAGATCAATTAAACGATAGAGAAAAAGCGGTAATTCGTATGCGTTTTGGTTTAATGGATGATGAAAGTGATAGAACTTTAGAGGAAATTGGAAAGGAACTTAATGTCACTCGAGAAAGAGTGAGACAAATAGAAAGCTCAGCTATAAAAAAACTCAAACACCCTAAAGTAGGAAGAAAACTAAAAAATTATATAGAAGGTTGGAAGTAAGAGTCAATCTCCTTACTAAAAACCCAGATCTTTTTCTTCTTTTAACTTGCGTACATGTTCAAAAAAAACTAATTTTCCGCTATGTTTTTTTAAATTTTTAAATTCCTTAATATCAAATTCTAAACACAAGATAGAAGAAGTTGGAAAAGAAGCTAAACATAGCGAACTTAATAACTCTCCAAGCTCCATTAAACTAGGATTATGACCCACTAAAAATACTTCATTAAACTCATCATCAATATCTTGCAGAATTTTTAGCAAATTTTCAACATTGCAAAGATACAATCTTTCATCAAAACAAATTCTATTTTTATCAAAATTATAAAATTTGGCTATTTTTTTCGCTGTTTTAGCGGTTCTAACAGCAGGACTCGATAGCACCAAATCAGGATGAATTTCATGCGAAGCAAGATTTTTAAAAAGTTTTTTTAAATCTTCCTTTCCACTCTTAGTAAGTTTTCTTTCAAAATCATCGATGTCTTCACTCTTACTTGCTTTTGCATGTCTTATAATATAAATTTTTTTCATTTTACCTCTTTTATTTTAGCTAAAATATAACCACACATAAACCCGAAAATATGACCATACCAAGCAACATTTACTCCCATAAGCAATGGCACAAAACTCATAAGTAAAATTGCCACTATAAGTCCTTTTGTGCTATTTTTATCAATAACAGCATAAAAGCCTATTAAAACACAAATTGCACCACTAGCGCCTATGACATTTATATTTTCTCCAAAATATTTAAAATCAAAATACACATAAAAAACACTTAAAAGTGAGCACAACAATCCGCCAATAAAATAAATAAAAATAAAACACAAAGCACCCAAATAAGTTTCTAACATACGCCCAAATTGAAACAAAACTATCATATTTAATATAAGATGAGTTAAATTTCCATGTAAAAACATTGAACTTAAAAGCTGCCAATAAGCTCCATTAAAAAATAAAATATTCAAACCAAGGATATTGTAATAATCATAAGAAATCAAAAAATAACATAAAATATTTAAAAAAATTAAAAAAATTGTAAGCAAAATATAAAACCTTTATTTTTTATAATATTGTCTTAAAATTCACATAAAATTCACATAAATTCTTTACAATTTTACTAAAAAATAATTTAGGAAAAATATTGAAAATTAAATTTTTAAATATTATTACTATTTTAAGTTTATCTTTAAATGCTGATATAATAATTTCTGCTGATAATTTACCAAATGTTTCTAAAGAATTTTTACAACATAATTTCAAAGCGCCTATAGGGATCGTGCAAAAAGACAAAAATTCCTATGAAGTCTATCTTAGCGATGGAACAGAGCTTGAATTTGATATAGATGGAGCTTGGAAGGAAATTGAAAATAAAGCCTTTCCTTTTGATCTAGATTTTTTACCTCAAAATTTAGCCAATATCATCAAAAACGAATTTCCAAATACAAAAGCTAGAGAAATTGAAAGAAAAATCAACCATTATAAGATTAAACTTGATAACGATATAAAAATTCTTATAGATTTTAATGGAACTATCTTATATAAAGAATTTGATGATTAAACATATCATCAAACCTGCATTATATCTTTAACATCGTCATATTCTATCTTTTCTTTTTCAAGCAAAAGCTCTGATAATTTTAAAATTTTATCCTTCATAGAATTTAAAAATTCATCCATTTCTTTTTTTTGTTCACTTAAATTTGACTCTTTCAACATATCAAAACTCAACATATAATCAAGCAATTCTTTAATCTTTAAAAAATCATCTTGCGAGTTAGTATAACTTTCATTGTAAATCAATCTCATGGCTCTAGAACCAGCCAAATAAACTTTTATACGATTGATAAGCTCTGATTTTGATCTTATATTATGCTCATATTCTTTAAAACGATCTTCAATGAGAGTGATTTTTTCAAATCCTATGTCAAAATAATACGCACTCAAAGCTTTTGCAGCTTGATAAGTGGCTTGAATTTTCTTCTCTTCATTATTAAAACTTAAAATCTTTTTCTTACCTAAAAGAACTTTATTTAATACAGCATAAAAATCGCTTTCCTCAACTAAAGCACTATTTCTTCTTAAAGCATTAATTGCTGCTTCATTGACCAAAGTTTCAAGCCCTGCTCCACTAAAACCTACGCTTGCTTTAGCGATTTTATTTAAATTGATATTATTGTTTTTATCTTTCATATAAATTTCTAAAATTTTAAGTCTATCCTTAAAATCAGGCAAAGATAAAAAAATTCTCCTATCAAAACGCCCCGAACGCAATAAAGCAGGATCCATAAGTTCGATTTTATTTGTCGCAGCTATAACTATAACCCCGCTATTGTCCTCAAAACCATCCATTTGAGTTAAAAGTTGATTTAAAGTGCTATCTCTTTCAACATTTGACATTTCTCCTCTTGCCTTACCTACGGCATCTATTTCATCAATAAAAACTATGCTAGGCGCCATCATTTTAGCTTTTGAAAAAAGCTCTCTAACTCTTTTTGCACCCATACCTACATAAATTTCAACAAAACTTGAACCACTTTGATAAAAAAATGGCACCCCTGCTTCTCCTGCAACTGCTTTTGCTATCAATGTTTTTCCTACACCAGGTGGGCCTACCATTAAAACACCTTTTGGCATTTTTACACCAAATTCTTTATATTTTTTAGGATTTTGTAAAAAATCCACAAGTTCGCTTAGCTCCATTTTAACTTCATCAACACCTGCTACATCATTAAAAGTAATATTTGAAATCACAGGTTTTATATGAGAACTTTCTAAATTTATATTTGAATTTTGAGCTTGAGTGTGATTTTGATTCTTATTTGATATTGGATATTTAGTTAACTCTTTTTTACGAGCAAAATAGCCAAGACTTATAAAAAGTGCGATAATAAAAACAAGTAAAATAAAAAACACCCAAAGCGTATTATCTTTTTTAACCTCTACGGGAACTTTTGATAAAAGTGTTTTTATATCTATGCCATCTTTTATAATTACGTAATTTTCACCTTCTGCCTTAAGCCAAATTTCGTCTTTATCAATCACAGCTTTTTGGATTAAATTTTGGCTTAATAGACTTTGATAAAGATTTTCATCTATATATTTAGGTTCATTTTTAAAATATAAAATTCCCAAAAGCATACATAAAACCATAAAAGATGCTAAAATTATCTTTTTATTTTTCATTATCTAGCCTTTTAAATTTGCAAAGTTAGACTTTTCTTGTACTTCATATTCAGATATAACGATCCATTCTTTAGCTATATCTTTATCACTTTTAATTTTAATCTTATTAAAAAACTGATCATAACCCTCAAAAAAACCATCTTTTTGATTTTCTACCAAAACTTCAAGTGAAACTTGATTTTTTTTCCTAAATTCATAATTATTTTTTTCTACTATGGATTTTAAAGTGTTTAGCCTTTCTTTAGCTAAAGTTCCATTTATCACATCTTTCATGGTAGCAGAATGCGTGTTGTTTCTAGGGCTAAAAATAAAAGCATGGATATGAGTGAGTGGAAATTCTTTAAAATTTCTTAAAGCTTCTTGCCATAGCTCTTCACTCTCGCCTGGATGAGCTACTATAAAATCCGTCCCTAAAGCATATCCTTTGCTTGCTATAGTATTAAAAAGCTTTAAATCATTATCCGTATGTGATCTTCTTCTCATTATACGAAGCATTTTTTCACTTGTATGTTGCAATGCAATATGTAAATGCCTTTCAAGCCAAGCTTCATCTAAGATTTCTAAAAAACTTTCATCAAGCTGTGCAGGTTCTAAACTACCTAGCCTTATGCGTTTTATACCTAAAATTTGTCCCATTTTTTGCAAAAGCTTGCCTAAACTTGTGCCATTTTTAAGCCCATATGAACCTATATTAGTCCCTGTTAAAACAATTTCACTATAACCATTAGCTCCTAAAATTTCAACCTGTTTTAAAAGAGCTTTTTCATCCACGCTTCTTGATTTTCCCCTCACGCTAGGAATAATACAATAAGAACAAGCAAAATCACAACCTTCTTGAATTTTCACAAAAGCTTTGGTATGATTTTCATACTCACAAACTATATCTTTATCAATAAAATTTAAATTTCCAAGTTCATAAAAACTTGTCTTTGCTCCTAAAAATTCATTGATTTTATCTTTATTTGACGCTCCAAGCACTCCAAAAACTTGCTTTTTATCTAAAAGCTCCTTACCTTTGCTTACAGCACCACAACCTGTAAGTATAACTTTAATGCCTTTTTTTTGCATGGTATTTACATAAGACTTTATCCCGCTATCAGCTCCATTTGTAACCGTGCAAGAATTTACAACGATAATTTGTGCTTTATTCTCATCATTTATAATCTCATAATCTTTTACATAACTTTTTAAAAGCTCTGTATCATAAATATTTGTGCGACACCCAAAGGTTTTAAAAAAAACTTTTTCTTTCAATCTTTATTCCTTGCATGAAAATACATATTTTCATGATGTTGTTCAAAATGATTTTGATTTAAATTTCCTAAATATAAATTTTGCGATGGATAAGCAATTTTTATATCTTTATGCTTATTAAATTCTTTTATAATCTCTTTGCTAATCGTACTTCTTAATACTAAAGCCGCATAAGCATTAGTCATATACCATGCAGAAATTCTCATTCCCCAATGTTCAAAAAACATAAAAAACCTTGGCTCCACTTTAGGATTTTTAATACTATATTCATGTTGTAAACGAGCTATATTTTTTCTAGCAAGCTCAGTATAACCTTTGGCATGGCGTGTAACAATATTTTCCACAATTTCTTGAGCTTTGTCAAGATTGCTATCAAAAGTAACACTTATATCAATGCCATCAAGCACGGTTTTCATACCATGATGAGTATAATTAGCAAGCAAATTTGTAAAAACATAGTTATTAGGAATAAATATAATACGCCCACTACGACGATTTTTATTATAAGTTTCAAGCGTAAGCTCTTCATAAAGAGTAATGCGTAAAAAAGAAATGTCTATAATATCTCCTATATAGGTAGTATCATTTTGAAAAACCTTTATACGATCCCCTACTCTAAAACTTCCGCCAAAAATAATCACACACCATCCAAGCATAGACATAAACATATCTTTCATAGCAATAGCTAAGCCTGCAGAGGCAAAACCAAGTATAGTTACAAGATAAGTAATATTTTCTATATAAGCAAAGAGCAAAATAAGAAAAATAATATTTATATTAATAAAATTAATAATCTTCGTAGCAGTATAATATCTTTCACTATCCTTAATGTACTTTTTAGCAATAAATTTCAACATAAAAGCTATAGCTATAACAATAACAATAGCAACAAGTATATTTACAGCCCTTAAGCTTTGAACTTTAATCTCAGCACTTACTCGAGAAAGCTCTTCATCAATTTTTTTCTCATAAACAGAATAAGAAACACTAGCAAAATTTAAAGCTTGCTCAAATTCTTCCAGCTTTTTATCCGAAGCTTTTAAAGCTTCTATATTCTCAACACTTGGTTTAAGCTCAACTAATTCCTTAAGTTCTGAGTTTTTTTCCCTGATTTTATCTACTAAATTTTTAAAATCATTAAATTTAAATATATACTCTTCCTTTTCTCCTTTTAATTTCTTAATATGAGAAAAAGCTCCTATAATAGCCAAAGGATTAGTAAGCTTAGATAAAGTTTCTATATTATCAGGGGCACTAAGACTTTGTGCAAAATTTAAATCTTTATATTCTTTAAGCAAGTTCAATTGCTCTTCTAAATTTGCTATCTTGCGTTTAAGTTCTTCTTGTTGGTGAATATCGGAAGTCTTTTTTAAATTAAGATTTAAAATGATTAATTCATCATTTATATCTTGATATTTTATAAAATTTTCATAACGTATATTCCAAATACTAGCACTGATTACAGTATTTAAAGTATTAATTTTCTCATTTATATTATTAATAATAGTCCGATTTACATCACCAAAAGCAAAAACAACAAAAAAGGTTAAAATAATAATTTTTTTCATTGGAATTCTCTTAAAGTTGCAATTATATCTTCTTTAGAAATATCACCTTTTATCAAACCCTTACCCAAAGGACTAGCAAGAACAAAATTGATTTTTTTATTAGAGCTTTTTTTATCCATGAAAAAAGCTTCATAAAATTCATCTACATTGTTGATTTTATATGATATTGGCAAACCGAATTTAAGTAAAATATCTTTTATTCTTTGACTTTGCATTTTATCCAAAAGCCCTAAATTTAAAGCCAATTGATTTGCCATAACCATACCTATAGCCACCGCTTCTCCGTGTAAATAAAGCTTATAATCTGTAAAATTTTCTATAACATGAGCAAAAGTATGACCATAATTTAAAAGCATTCTAAGCCTTGATTCTTTTTCATCTTGTTCAACAACCCTTGATTTAAGCTCTATGCTTTTTGCTATAATCTGAGTAAAAATTTCATTCTCACAAGTAGCATTTAAGAAACTTTTTTCATCAATTTTTTCTATAAAATCAAGTATACTATCATCAAACATTGCTGCCATTTTAATAAATTCAGCCATGCCTGCAGCAAGTTCTCTAGAGCTCAAAGTCTTTAAAAAAAAACTCTCACAATATACAGCTTTAGGTTGATAAAAAGTGCCAATAAGATTTTTACCAAAATTATTATTAACACCTGTTTTTCCACCTACTGCTGCATCAACACAAGCTAAAAGTGTAGTAGGAATATTTATAAAATCAATACCTCTTTGATAAATACTAGCAGCAAATCCGCCCATATCACTAATCACGCCACCACCAAAACTTATAAGTACGCTTTTTCTATCCAATTTAGAATTAAACATTTGGTTTAAAATTTCTTCCATGGTGCTTAAATTTTTATATTCTTCACCATCTTTCACAGTGGCAATAAAAATTTCTTTTGCCTTAATTTTAGAAAGTAATGTTTTCAAATGAAGACCTGAAATCTTAGGATTTGAAAGTATAAAAACCTTACTATCAAATTCTAATTCTTCAAGTTCATCAATATAAACCTTATAAGCATTTTCTTTTAACTTAACTTCTACTTGCATTGAACTACTCTTTTTGCATTTATTTTATCACATTTAATTAATTATTTATTCTACTGGTATGAAAAGTTGGTAATTTTGTCTCATTTTATAATAATGCCTATTTAAATTTGTACTTAAATTTCTGCCAAAATCTCTATTTAGTAATTCTTTTTGAAAACTCACAAATTGTAACAAATCTTCGCGATATTGCAAATTTAAAAGAGGGTTTTCATCATTTTTATTAATAATTTGTATATTTTTATCATAAAGCTTAGATAAACTTCTAAAATACTCCTCCATATCTGTAGTATTTTGAGAATTTGGATTATAATAATATAAAATAACTCCAAAATCAAGCTGTTTACTTAAATCAGTAATGACATTTGCATTGTTTTCAAGTTCACTCTCATCGGCACTTAAAATAATCGCTTCTTTAAGCTCATCAAAAGAAGCTTCACCCACCTTCATAATAGGAATTTTTAAATCAAAAAAAGCTTGTTTTTCTTTCTCAAAATTTTTTATATCGGTTACAACTAATCCTATATCATTATTTTGCAACCATGTGGAAATTTGTTTAAAATCCGTGTTGAAATAATCAAAAAACACACCTTCTTTATCCTCAGAAAGTTTTTTTAATTTTTCATACATTACCCCTAATTTAGGATTGATAACATGTATAAAAAATCTTTTTGCATTGCTTTTTTGAGTTAATTTTAAAGTAGTATCAAGCACTCTTTCTTGCATATTTTGATTCATATTTTTCATATCAATTAAAGCAAAAACATTACTTCCAAAAGGCATAGGAAATTGCCCTGCTTTGCCTCTTATATTATGAAAAATACTTTGTAAAACAACAGGATCCCCAACGATCAAAATGCTATCATTTGGCTCTAGAACAAAAGATGGTTTTACAAAATAAATTTTAGAATTTCTATAAATAAGGACTATGCGCCACCTTTTTTGTTGTATTGAACTTATGTGCCTATAAGCAAAAATAGACCCTGCTGGAATTTTTACTTCCATAATCTCTCCAACTCCAAGTCCTATATACTGAGCTGTTAAAGCAATATCTGGTAAAAAATCCATAAATCTACGGCTTAAAGTCATTCTAGCATCAGCTAAATTTGCATGAGTATCATTAACACTTAATCCCCAAAAATCCATTATTTCTATTTCTAAATTTGGATTTAAAGAACGCAAAGCCTCATAACTTTTTTTAGTTTCAAATTCATCTTGCATATAAATAAAAGCCTGTTTAAAATCCTTGCTCATAATATTTTCAAGACGCGCTGTGCTTGTAGGATCAAAATAATGCAAGTCAATATACTCACTAGAAATATTTAAGTTATTTTTTTCACTATTTTGACACACTACTGTAAAAAAGTAACCTAAGCCTTTTTCAAAACAAAGCCTTTCTAAGAAATGCTTTGCTAAAATACCATCTATTATAATTAAAATATTATTCATTTTAAACTCCAAAAAGGAAATTATAACAAATGGAATTTAAATTAAAGCATAAAGATGGAATGGCAAGGGTTTGTGAAATCACTACCGCACACAGCACTTTTTTAACCCCTGTTTTTATGCCTGTTGGCACAGTAGGAGCGGTTAAAAGTCTTGATGCTAATGATATGAAAAATGAGCTTGATGCAAAAATTATTTTAGCAAATACCTATCACATGTACTTGCGTCCAACTTCCAAAGTAGTAAAAGATTTTGGAGGTTTACATGGATTTACGAAATTTGATAGAAGTTTTTTAACCGATAGTGGTGGTTTTCAAGCTTTTTCTTTAAGTAAAAATTCCAAACATTTTAATGAAGGCATAGAATTTAAAAGTCACATTGATGGAAGTCGTCATCTTTTTACTCCAAAAAGTGTTTTAGATACTCAATATGATTTTAATTCTGATATTATGATGATTTTAGATGATTTAGTAGCCCTACCCGCAACCAAAGAAAGGGTTAAAATTTCTGTTGATCGCACTATACTTTGGGCAAAAGAGGCTATTACTTATCATAAAAATATGCAAAATAAAGGTATAGGTATAGGGCAAAATATTTTTGGTATTATCCAAGGTGGTACAGATTATGAAGAAAGAAAGCGTTGCGCTTTAAGTTTAAATGAAATGCCATTTGATGGTTTAGCTATAGGTGGGCTTAGCGTGGGCGAAGAAAACGCCTTGATGTACGAAACAGTCCAAAACTTAAACCCTTATCTAGACGAAAATCGTCCAAGATATTTAATGGGCGTAGGAACGCCTGAAGATTTAGTAGAAAATGTTGAGCGAGGGGTAGATATGTTTGACTGCGTGATGCCAACTAGAAATGCAAGAAATGGAACATTTTTTACAAGTTTTGGAAAATTTAATATTAAAAAAGCAGAATTTATCAACGATCATGAAGTTATAGATCCTACTTGCTCATGTTATACTTGTCGTAATTTTTCAAGGGGTTATTTAAACCATCTTTTTAAAGCTAAAGAACTTACTTTTTTTCGTTTGGCAAGTCTGCACAATCTACATTATTATCTTGAACTTGCAAGAAAGATGCGTGAAGCAATTTTGAACAATTCTTTTACGCAATTTAAAAGAAATTTTTATCACTTAAGAGGCAAATAAAATGCTAGAGCTACACGAAAATCTAAAAAAAATCCTGCAAGCAAAGAATTTAGAAACTTTCTATAGCGAAATTTATGGACAAAAAATTTTTGTTTACGTGGGATTAAATTTAGAAACTTGGCTTTTTAATGATGAAAAAATTTATAAACTTCAAAATGAAGAATTTAAGCTTTCTAGCATAGAAGAATTTTCAAATTTTATTAAATCTATTTTAGAAGATTTTAAAGTACAAAATACTCATTTTCAAAACCTTTTAGAACACAAAGAAGGTATTATCTTAAAAGGTGGTTTTGTTAAAAATTTTTACAAAAAATCCTTTGTTTTAAGACAAAAAATTAACAAAAATCTAAAGCAAATTAATCTTCTAAGTGAAGCTTTCAATCTTTTGCTTAGCGAACAAGCACAATACAAAAAACATTTAAAAATTCTAAATTTATCCATCAGCATCTTAAATAAAAATACCAAAGAACATCTAACAAGAATTGATACTCTTTATACATTAACAAGTGCAATTAAAAATGAAAAAATGAATAAAAGTATTTATCTTTTAAGCATACTTTCTTCTATTTTCTTACCTTTAAATTTGATCGTAGGATTTTTTGGAATGAATACTAATAATCTTTTTTTCAAAGATAGCCCTTATGGTACACTTTATATTTTTTCTTTGATTTGCTGTATTTTGATTGTAGGTTTTATATTTTATCATTCAAAAAAGACTAAAGAATTTGATTTAGATGAAGGTAAAAAAGCTAAAAAACAAACAAAATAAGCAAAATTTTGCTTATTTTAAGAATATTTATATATAATTTTAACTTATTTTTGCGCTCATAGCTCAGCTGGATAGAGCATTTGATTGCGGTTCAAAAGGCCAGAGGTTCGAATCCTCTTGAGCGCACCATATTATTTATCTTCTTTAATTTTTCTTTTAGCTAATCCCATATGCTCGTAAGCATCAATTTCTTTTTTGTAAGATCCAGAAATTTTCTTAAGTTCTTTATTTAAGTAACTTACTGTTTGTGCACTTGCATTAATATTTGCAGCCAAAGCAGAAACAAATTCTAGTTTCTTTTTTGCTGCTTCATCTAATTCTTTAGAAGTTTTTGAACCAAGTTTATGTGTCTGCACATAAAGTTTGGCAAGTTCTTTTAATTCAATATCCGTTAGTTTAACATCGGAAGCAGCAATTATCATTTTATCTAAGTCTGTATCAAATTTTTTAGTCTTTTCAGCTACATGCTGCTTTTGGCTAGTTTTTTGCTTTTTAATTGTTTTTTTGCCATCACTTGTAATAAGATAAGCAATCACGCCTAAAAACAATAAAAGCGCTAAAGCAGCACAAAAAATAACCAAAAAAATATGGTTCATTTAAAGTTTGCCCACAAAATTTCGCTTCCTTCTTGCAAAAAAAGCTAAAACCACCATCAATGCAAATCCCCAATAAACGTAATTAGGAATTTGAGCCGCTTCGCCTGCGGCGTAAGAATGAAGTCCTGTTAAAAAGTAATTTACTCCAAAATAAGTCATAATAATAACCCAATAAGCAAACATACTCCATAAAGCAAACACAAATTGATTACAATATTTTGGAATCATTCTAAGATGCAAAATTGCTGCATAAACCAAAATGCTAACTAAAGCCCAAGTTTCCTTAGAATCCCAACTCCAATATCTCCCCCAACTTTCATTTGCCCAAATTGCACCTAAAAAATTTCCTACAGTAAGTAAACAAAGTCCAAAAATCATTGCCATTTCATTAATTCTTGTAGCCTCTGTAATATTTCTCAAAATATTAAGATTATATTTTCCATCTTTCTTAAGAAAACACATTAAGAACAGTGTAAAGATACCAAGTAAGGCACAAAGTCCTAAAAATCCATAACTAGCAGTAATAACAGATACATGAATACTAAGCCAATAAGAATTGAGCACAGGAACAAGATTTGTAATTTGCGGATTCATTTCGCTTAAATGTGCAACCATTAATACAACACCGGATAAAATAGAAGTTAATGACAAGGCTATAGGACTTTTTCTAGAGAAAAATATACCCGACAAAGACAATGCCCAAGCTATATACACCATACTTTCATAGCCATTACTCCACGGAGCATGACCTGATAAATAAGCACGAAGTCCAAGACCTACTGTATGAATTACAAAAGCTAAAACATTTAAAACATATACCACTTTAAATATAAAAGAGATTTTTAAATTCGGTACGACCATTTTAGAAAAAACAAGAATCAAAAGTAAAAAACCCGCAATTAAATATACAGGAGCGAGTTTAACGAAAATTTCAGCCTTATTAGAAAAAATTTCCATTTCAACCTTGGTTTTACTAGGCATGACTTTATATCCTATTTTTTCTTGATATTCTTTGATAAATTTCAAGCCTTCATCAGCTCTAGTCCAATTACCATCTTTAAAAGCATTTTCCACGGCACTAAAATAATTCTGTATTAAAGCCAAAACAATATGCCCTTCATCCCCCTTAAGAGTAGTTACAGCAGAAAAAGGTGCAAGCCAAACATTATTTGGATTATTTTGAACAGGAATAAATTTAAATAATTCACCACTAAAAACTAAATTTACAACATTAGCTCTTTCATCTAGTTTTATAATTTCCTTATCAAAAACTCCTCTTGCATTTGGGTTTTTACGATTTGCATTTTCAACATATTTTTGAAGTTTATATCGGTTATTCTCATCAAAGAAATCTTTATAAGAAATATATTTAGCACTAGGAATTTCTAAAATATTTGCAATAGCATCACGAACTGCTTGATTTTGTGGCATTAAAATAAAAGGTTCCATTTGCCATTTATCTACATCAACGAGCATGGAAAGCATAACAGCGTTAGAATTTTGACCCTTATAGCTATCACTTTGATGAATTTTTTCTAAAATTTCTCTTGATAGCGTATCAAAAGGCACCATTCTTCCATCTGCTGATTTTTGAACTATTAAAGTGGCAAGAGCTTTAGCATGATTAGTATTTACCACAGGTAAGGTCGAATTTAAATCTTGAGCAAAAGTCTTTTCAGAACCAAAAGATAACAATAAAATAAAAATAATCACACTTGTATGTTTTAAAGTGTCTTTATTAATTAATCTTGCCAAAGTTCTAAATCTAGAATGTGGATTTAAAAAATTCATAAACATTCCAAGACAAAGCAGAAAATAACCTATATAAGTTGGTATTTTGCCCGGATCTTTATTTACAGATAAAACAGTCCCTTTTTCATCTTGATCATAAGAACTTTGATAAAATCTATAGCCATCATAATCTAAAACATTATTCATAAAAATTCTATAATCAAAATTTTCATTATTATTTTTTACGGTAATTTCACTTGCATAAGAAGCTGGAGACATAGAACCTGGATAACGATCTAATACAAAATCTCTTAAATAAATATCAAAAGGCAATTGTTCATAAGAAAGCGCCCAAGAAATAAAGAATTTTTGATCTGCAAGTTCTATCATAATAGGTTTATTATATTCAAAAATATAAAATTCTTTACTTT
Organism: Campylobacter sp. CFSAN093241; assembly: GCF_012889595.1. Lineage (NCBI taxonomy): Bacteria > Pseudomonadati > Campylobacterota > Epsilonproteobacteria > Campylobacterales > Campylobacteraceae > Campylobacter > Campylobacter sp. CFSAN093241. The sequence continues at coordinate 960,855 of NZ_CP040612.1, forward strand.
CATTTTTATAGCTTAATTCTAATTTTAAAGCATTAGAGCCAGTTAATTCTAAGTTTTTATTCTCATTGCTTAAGGCAAAATCTTTAAAATGCAATAATAAAGAATTTTTCCAATTTTGAGGCTCGCCAAAAGTAGAAATCAACATAGTTCTACCCACTTCTAACCAAGCAGATTTAAACCATAACCAAAAACTTTCATCTTGAGGTCTATTGGAACCTTCTAAAGCTTCTTGCGCATGGAAAGAAGCAGCTTTAACTACAAAACTAATATCATTAATTTCATAAAGTCTTCTTTCCTTAGCATTTGCCTTTTCTCCAATTTTAAGGTCTAAATTTTGTCCATCTAGCATACTTAGAAAATGTAAGTTTTCACTTGAACTTAAAGTTAAATTTTCATCAATTTTTACAAAAGGTGCTTTAACATTATCATTCATAAAAGCAAAGTTAACCCCTTCTATATTCTTAACTTCACCTTTTTCAAATTTAACATCAACACCTTGAGATCCTTTTTGAGAAAGCATCAAAACCAATAAAGGATCAGAATTATTATTTTCTTTATAAGTATAATGAGCATTTAAGATTAAATCTTTATATTTTAATACAGCTTGATCATCACCTAAATTAAGTTTTAGTTTAAAAGAATTAGCAAAAGGCAAATTTCCTATATAACGATCATTAACCGCACTATAGCGTTCTCCATCTTTTATAGCAGAAATACGCAAAGAAGTCTTAGAACTTTCTATAAGTGAATTTTGAGTATGCTCTCTAATAGGTAAAATACCTTCAAAACCAGCATATCTTGTCATTGCAGAACCCACTAAAATAAATAAAAAAGAAATATGAAAAATCATTAAAGGTAATTTTTTAAGCCCAAACATTTTATAACGAAACATCCCGCATAGTAAATTAATACCAAGTAAAAGTTGTATATATTCAAACCAAAAAGTATCATAAACCATTACCCAAGCCGTAGGAGTTCCATAAGCACTTTCAATAAAAGTTGCCAAAGCACAAAAAAGCGCAAAAAGCAAAAACAATACAACCGAAACTCTTAAATCCCCTATGCTTTTTATTATATTTTTCATTCTTTTTCCTTTAAATTTTAAAGCCCTAAATATTTCTTTCTAATCTCATCATCACCTATTAAATTTTTAGCCTCGTTTTCCATTACAATGCGACCATTTTCCAAAACATAAGCATAATCACTTATTTTTAATGCAGAATAAGCATTTTGCTCTACCAAAAGAATAGTTATACCCTCTTCTTTTAAACGCACAATAATATCAAAAACTTCACCCACAATCTTTGGAGCAAGTCCCAAAGAAGGCTCATCCAACATCAAAAGTTTTGGTTCACTCATTAAAGCCCTTGAAATCGCAAGCATTTGCGCTTCCCCTCCACTCAATGTTCCAGCTAAAGCATGCTTTTTACTTGCAAGTCTTGGAAAAAGTTTATACATTTGCTCTCTTAAATGCTCATAATTTTCAGCATTATTAAAAGCACCTATTTTTAAATTTTCCTCTACGCTTAAATTAATAAAAACACGCCTTCCTTCAGGAACTAAAGCTATACCTTTTTGAACTAAAGTATGAGTTAAATGCCTTTTAGTATCATAACCTAAGAAATTAACCTCACCAGTTCTTTTAACTGAGTTTAAAAGCGCATTTAAAGTTGAAGTTTTACCTGCTCCATTTGAACCTATAAGAGAAACAATATGACCTGTTTCCACTTTAAAATCAATCCCTTTAACAGCTTCAATTAATCCATAATAAACATGCAAATCTTTAACTATTAGCATCAAAATCCCCTAAATACGCAGCAATTACTTCTTTATGATTTACAGCATCGCAAAGTTTACCTTCAAAAATTGTTTTTCCATAATCAAGTACCAATACGCGATCACACAATTTATTTACAAATTTCATATCATGCTCTATAAGCAAAACGCTAATTTTATAATCTTTTCGTAATTTAAAAATGAGCTCAGCAAGTTCATCACTCTCAGAGCTATTCATCCCAGCGGCTGGCTCATCAAGCAATAATAATCTTGGTTGAGTAGCCATTGCTCTTGCAATCTCAACTTTTCTTTGTTGTCCATAACTCAAGCTAGTAGCCTTTTCATAGGCAAATTCTGCAATACCAAGTTCTTCTAATATTGCATAAGCCTTCTCTTTAAATACTTGTTCTATTTTTCCAAAACGCTCTAAATGCAAAAAGGCTTCAAAAATATTATATTTCATTTGTTTATTAAAACCAATAAGAACATTTTCAAGCACATTCATGCTTGAAAAAAGCCTAATATTTTGAAATGTTCTAGCTATTCCTAAATGCACAATCTTATGAGGTTTTAAGTGATCAATTCTTTCTCCTAGAAATTCAACCGAACCTGAACTAGGTTTATAGTTACCTGTTATAATATTAAAAAGAGTTGTTTTACCAGCCCCATTAGGTCCAATTAAAGCAAAAATTTCACCCTCATTGATTTTAAAAGAAGTTTCATTAATAGCCTTAACACTACCAAAACTTTTTGAAATTTGTTTTAATTCCAAAATCATTTTTCACTCCTTTTAAAACGCTTTTTAATCCCTCTAATCACATCACTCAACTCGTAATAACCCATTATGCCTTTTCTTGCAAAAAGCATTACTAAAATCAGAACAATAGAAAAAACAACCATTCTAAGCCCTGGTGTTGATTGGATATCAAGACTTAAAGAATCTATTTTTATATTTAACTCATCTAAAAATCTAAGCCACTCGCTTCCACCAATAACCAATATCGCACCTATAATAGCACCTGTAGTAGAACCAAGTCCACCCAAAACAATAATAATCAAAAGTTGAAAAGTAAGTAAAAAATCAAATTGAGTTGGAGATACGGTAGTCAACAGACAAGCCAAAAGTCCGCCACCTACACCTTCTAAAAATGCTGAAGTGCTAAAAGCTAAAGTTTTTATCCAAAAAGTATTTATTCCCATAGCGCTTGCAGCATCTTCATCATCTCTTATAGCCTTCATTGCACGACCATATTTAGAATAAACTATATTTAAAATTAAAATAACCGCTACAATAGCAATACCACCTGTCCAATAGATCGTGGAAAATTGTGGAATATCTACCAGTCCTCTTGAGCCATTAGTAATAGAAGGAAAATTAATAGCAGCTATTTTAATAATTATTCCAAAGCCTAAAGTTACAATAGCCAAATAATCCCCTCTCACGCGAAATACAGCAAAAGCCAAAATCAGGGCAAGTAAAGATGAACAAATTCCAGCCACAATTAAAGCTAGAATAAAGGAATTTGAATGGATGGCTAAAATAAAAGAACTAGGACCATCTAAAAAAAACTGATCATTTTTCGCATCAGCACTCAAAAGAACTAAAGCAGCCGCATAAGCTCCAATCGCAACAAATCCATTGGGTTCTAGTGAAAATTGTCCAGTTACACCATTAATAAGGTTGTAACTCACAGCCAAAATAATAAAAATAGCAATTTGATTAACAATGTTTAATCCATAGTCCCCAAAAATATAAGGAGAAATGAAAATAAAAATAATTGAAGCAATTAAAAAGATTAAATGTGAAACCTTAATTTTAACCATCATTAAAACCTATTCTTTTCAAAATTTATACCTAAAATTCCCGTAGGCCTAAATAACAATATAAACACCAAAAAAATAAAAGCAAATGCATCTTTAAAGCCTGATAAATCTGGAAAAAAAGCCACAACAACAACTTCAGTAAATCCTATAATAAGTCCACCCAAAACTGCACCTACTACAGAACCTATACCTCCTAAAACTGCAGCAGCAAAAGCTTTCAAACCTATTAAAGTTCCCATAGTAGGTTCAACAGAGTAATAATTTGCAGCCCAAAAAACACCCCCAACTGCTGCCAAAGCTGAACCTAGGGCAAAAACTATAGCAATAATACGATTTGCATCTATACCCATTAAATTTACTGTTTGTATATCAAATGCCAAAGCACGAATAGCTATACCATATTTGCTTTTATACAAAATCCATAACACTGCTATTAAAATAACAAATGTAAGAGCAGGAACCATTAAAGAACCATAAGTTGTTATCACTCCGCCAAAATTAACACTTTCCTCAAAATAACTTGGCGGTGTAAAAGTTCTAGGTGTTGAAGTAAAAAGCATATTAAAAAGATTTTGCAAGAAAAAACTAATACCAATTGCTGTAATCAACAATGAAATTCTAGGAGCCTGTCTTAAAGGTTTATAAGCGATTCTATCTATAGCTATTCCAACACAAGCAGCAAAAAACATTGCCAAAGACAAAGCTCCTATAAAAGGAACATTTAGATTAGTCATGCAAAAAAGAGCTGCATAAGCACCAACCATCATAATATCGCCGTGAGCAAAATTAATAAGTCTTAACACACCATAAACCATCGTATAGCCAACAGCAATAAGAGCATACATACTGCCCAAACTAAGTCCATTAACAAGTTGTTGTAAAAATAAAGTAGAATCCATAATCTTTCTATTTTTCCTTTAAGGATTGATAATATCTTTATAATTTTGCTTTTGATTTTTAATTTCTTTAACCACTACAGAACGAGCTGCATTTCCTGTTTGATCAATGCTAATAACACCAGAAACACCTTGGTAATTTTTAGTTTGGTGAATTTTTTCATTGACACACTTACTAGTAAGATTTTCAACGCAAGCATTCATAGCATTTAGCATTACAAAATACGCATCAGCACCCATAGCTGAAAAATTTGGAACTTCTTTTGTTCCTTTAGCTTTTTCATAAACACTGATAAATTCTTTGCTTAATTTTGTAGTTGGATTATTAGCATCAAAACTATCTGTGAAAATATAACCCTCGCTTGCATCTCCAGCTAAACTAATAAAAGTTTGATCAGCAACTCCATCTGCAGAACCCATAGGAATATTTAAACCTGCGAGTTTTGATTGTCTTGCAAATAAAGAAGCTTCGCTATAATAAAGCGGTAAAAAAATAAATTCTGGATTTAAACTTTTAACTTGAGCTACAATAGCTCTAAAATCTTTATCACCTGAATTAACTCTTAAAATTCTAAGAATTTGACCACCATTAGACTTGTACTGTTTTTCAAAAGCTTTTGCTAAACCTAAGGAATAGTCAGTGCTTTGATCTACTACAATAACAGCACTTTTGTAATTAAGTTTTGAAAAAACATATTTTGCTAAAGATGAACCTTGAAAACTGTCCATAAAACATACTCGAGAAGAATATATTTTTTTATCAAGCAATCTATCACCAGTTGCAGCAGGAGCGATCAATGGAATTTTATTATCTTCTGCTACGCGCATAACTTGCAATGTATTAGCAGTAACCATTTCCCCTATAAGGCCTATAACTTTATCTTGAGAAACTAAACGATTTGCTCCACTCGAAGATTCTAATTTATCACCTTTAGTATCAATAATAGCAAGAGAAACCTTATCTCCATTACTTAAAGCTGATTGCATTGAATTTGCAAGTTTAATCCCTTCTAGTGCGCTTTGTCCATATGCTGCAGTAGCTCCGCTAAGCGGTAAAACAACTCCTATTTTGACTTCCGCAGCACTTAAACTTAAACTTAGAATACTTGCTAAAATTAAACTTTTTTTCATTCTCTACCTTTATTTTAGTAATTATGGATTTATAATTGTTTTATAATTTTGTTTTTGATTTTGAATTTCTTTAATCACAACAGAACGAATGGCATTACCGCTTTCATCTATGCTAATCACACCACCAACAGCTTGAAAATCTTTAGTTTGATGAATTTTGCTATTAATACATTCGCTGCTAAGATTATCAACGCAAGCATTCATAGCATTCAACATTACAAAATACGCATCAGCCCCCATAGCCGAAAATGCTGGAAGTTCTTTTGTTCCTTTAACTTTCTCATAAGCTACAACAAAATCTTTTCCTAATTGTGTAGATGGATTGTTATAATCAAAACTATCAGTGAAAATTACTCCATTAACAGCACTTCCGCCAAGATCTATAAAAGTTTGATTGTTAACACCATCTCCTGCTGCTAAAAGTTTATCAAAACCAATTTGTCTTGCTTGTCTCGCAATTAAAGCAGCTTCAGGATGATAAATAGGCATATAAACAAAATCAGGATTTAAACTCTTAAGTTGAGAAACCACAGCTCTAAAATCTTTATCTCCTGAATTAATAACAAGTTTTTTTATAATTTTCCCACCATTATTCTTAAAAGAATTTTCAAAAGCTCTTGCCAAACCTAAAGAATAAACATTGCTTTGATCTATGATGATAACAGCATTTTTAAGTCCTAAATCCTTAGATACATAAGTAGCAAATTTATCTCCTTGAAAACTATCTTTAAAACAAACTCTACTTGCATATTTCTTTTTATCTAGCAATTTATCTCCAGATGCCACTGGAGCTATTAGGGGAATTTTTTTCTCTTCTGCTATAGAAATAGCTTGAATGGTATTTGGAGTTGTAGCTTCACCAATAATCCCAAGGACTTTATCTGTTGCTATTAAACGATTAACTCCATTTGAAGTTTCAAGCTTATCTCCTTTTGTATCTATTGTGATAAGTTTAATAACATCTCCATTTGAAAGTTTTGGCTGTAGCTTATTAGCCAGTTCAATTCCGTTAAAAACATCTTGCCCATAAGCTGCCACAGTTCCAGTTAAAGGTAAAACTACTCCTATATTAATATCCTTAGCATATAAGCAATTTACCATAGTTAAAACACTTAAAGTTAAAGTTAGTTTTTTCATAGTATTCCTTTTAATTATAGTTTTTACATTTTATTTTAGAAATATATTATGTTTTGTTTTTTGCGCAGGTTCTTCTTCAAGAAGATCTTTTACTTGCAAATCAAGCGCAAAATTTCCACCTTTAATATAAGCAATAATATTATCTATATCCTCGTGGCTTAAATTTCTAGCATAAAAAGCCATTTGAGAAGCTGTTGTAGAACTGCTACTATCAAGAGTATAACCTATCAAAGCTCCTTTAATATCCTCAGGAGACATATCTTTTAAAATTCTAGATCCTATAACACTCTTTTCAGCATTATCTCCATGGCAAGTATTGCATTTATTTTGAAAATACAAAGCCTTCGCTTTTTCCATATCATATTGCTTATTTGCATCAAAGGTATAAGTAAAAAATGATTTCAAGTTAATACCAAAAAGCGCAACAACAAATATTGAACTAATAAACAACCAGCGTGCAATCATGATTTTCCTTATTTTATTGTAATTTCTGTTTGTGTTTTATTTTGATATCTATGTGTTTTTTTGTTGTATTTTTTTTCTTTTTTAATATCATAGCGATAACGAACAGTCCCTGAAACTTCTATATCTTTAAAGACTTCATCTAACGGAGCTGCAAAAACAAAATGATTTAAAATCATACCAATTAAAAATATTTTTTTCATTTTTATTCTTTAAACACAAAAAAACGATTATATCAAAAAAAGATAATCCTTGTTAATGACCACCTTTGTGTAAAAAATAAAGTCCTACACAAAGAGCTAAAATCGATCCAGCAAGAAAAGCCATATCCACAGGAGTAGCAAATTTCATCTGTAAAACCCTTTGAAAGAAATTTACTACTAAGACCATAATGATAACTTTTGCAAGCTTGTCTTTTAATTGATCTAAGCTATGCACCTCTAAAACCTTGCTTTGTTTTGTTTGTTTAAATTCTTCTATTTCGCTGATAAAAAGCTCATAAACTCCAAAAGAAAAAATAAACAAAACTAAAGCCATAAGATAAAGATCAACAGCTCCTATAATTAAAGCCACCACATCCTCATGCAAATCCACATTAGAACCTGCATCAAAAAAATAATTATAAGTATAAAATATAACTTTTAAAACATCATAACTTGCAATAAAAAACAATACAAAAGCTCCAATTAAACCAAAAATTACGGGTAAAATTGTAACAATACGACTTCTAACAAGTAAAGATTCAAATATTTTCTCTAACATTTTTTTCCTTATTTATTTTTTAATTCTAACCATTTTTGCGCAATACGCACAGCATTTGTTGCAGCACCTACACGAATTTGATCCGCCACACACCAAAGATGGAGTATTTTTTTATCATACACATCAGCACGAATTCTTCCTACATAAGTTTCATTAGTATCGCTAGTCATTAAAGGCATAGGGTATTTTTTATTTTTAGGATCATCTATGACAATAACACTCGGTGCTTTTTTTAAAATTTCTTTAGCTTTTTTTACATCTATTTCTTTTTCAAAATGCATAGTAATGGCTTCGCTATGACTTCTTAAAACAGGCACTCTAACACAAGTTGCCGAAACTTCTAAATTTTTATGTAAAATTTTTTGAGTTTCATTAATCATTTTAAGTTCTTCTTTAGTGTAATCATTATCCATAAAAACATCAATTTGTGGAATAAGATTAAGTGCCAAAGTATAAGGAAAAGTTTGAGGTTCAAATTCATCAAGTTTAAAAGCAAAAAAACTTTGCATAGCTTCAACCAATTCTTGCATTCCTTCTTTTCCTGCTCCACTTGCAGCCTGATAGGTACTTACATCAACACGCTTTAAATTAAATGCATCATTTAAAGGTTTTAAAACTTGCACCATTTGTATAGTAGAACAATTTGGATTAGCAATAATCCCTGTTTTTTTCCAATCTTTAATATCCTCAGGATTGCATTCAGGAACCACCAAAGGAACATCTTTTTCCATTCTAAAATGACTTGTATTATCAATAACAACAGCACCAGATTCTACTGCAAATTTAGCATATTTTTCACTCACACTTCCACCTGCGCTAAAAAAAGCAATATCAATAGGATTTTCTTTAAATACATTTTCGGTAAGTTCTTTGACTTTATAAGCTTTGCCTTTAAATTCTACTTCACTACCTACACTTTTTGCACTTGCTAAAGGTAAAATACTTTCCACTGGGAAATCAAGTTCATCTAAAACATTTAAAAGCTCTTCCCCAACCGCACCAGTAGCACCCACAATGGCTATTTTTTGTTTTTTTGACATTACTTATCCTTTATTTGATATTTTTTAATTTTTTCATTTAAAATTTTTATATCCATACCTAAAATTTGAGAAGCTTGATCCTTGTCATAATCTACACTTAAAAGAACTTCACAAATCAATTCTTTTTCTAAATTCTTTACATCTTTTTTTATACTTCTAGCTTCTAAGAACAAATCTTCACTTGAAATTTCATCATTTTCACTTAAAATACAAGCTCTTTGTACAACGGATATTAATTCTCTAATATTACCAGGAAAATCATATTCAAGTAAAGCATTTTTAGCTTCTTGGCTGAGCTGTTTTTCCTTAAAATCATATTCTTTACAAGTATCTTCTAAAACCTTTTGAGCTATACCTAAAATTTCTTCTTTACGCTCTCTTAAAGGCGGGATATTAATAGGAACAGTGTTTAAACGATAATATAAATCTGAACGAAATTCGCCATTTTTTATTTTTTCATCCAAATTTGCATTAGTTGCACTGATAATTCTTACATCTATTTTGATGCTTTTTGTACTTCCAAGTCGCGTAATTTCTTTTTCTTGCAAAGCTCTTAAAAGTTTGGCTTGAATTTCATAAGGCATTTCGCCAATTTCATCTAAAAATAAAGTGCCCTCATTAGCCATTTCAAAAAGCCCTATTTTAGTTGCATTAGCATCAGTAAAAGCACCTTTTTCAAAACCAAAAAGCTCACTTTCAATTAAATTTGCAGGAATGGCTGCCATATTAATAGCAACAAAAGGCTTATTAGAGCGTTTAGAATGAGTGTGAATATAACGAGAAAATACCTCTTTTCCTACTCCACTCTCTCCAAAAAACATTACAGAGGCATCAGTTTTAGCCGCTTTTTGACTTAAATTTAATGTTTTTTCTAAATTAGGAGAAGTTGAAAAAAAATCTTTATTTTCTTCTTTTTTTTCATTTTTTTTGCTTTTTTTATCGGCTGTTTTTTCTCTTATGATTTTAGCACGCTTAATAGCCTCGACTAAAGTATCAACATCAAAAGGCTTGGTTAAAAAATCTTTTACTCCCAAACGAACCGCTTCTATAGCACGGCTTAAAGTAGCATTTCCTGTCATAATAATAAAATCATATTTATTTTCACAGGCTTTAACAAATTCTATACCATCAATTCCTGGCATATTAATATCTGTAATAATCAAATCTGTATTCTCATCTATTTTTTTTAAAGCTTCAGTAGCAGATTTATAAGATTTAATATTAAATTCTTCATACTCTGCTAATGCAATTTCTAAGGATTTGCGCATATTAATATCATCTTCTACTATGACTAAATTCATCCTAAGCCTTTTAAAAAATTTCTACTATAGTATCCAATTTGCGCTTAATTTTGAATTTACTTTTTTTTAAGATAATAAATTATCGCACTTTGTTCGCCAAATTCCACAGTAAAACGCAAGGGTAAAATTTTAACATAAGTTTCACTTTGAGCACGTAATAAGTCAGTATTAACAATATCCTTAACACTGATTCTAGCCCCTATAAAGCAATCGCTTAACTCATCTTTATGAGAATTCAAAAAATTAAATTTAATTGTTTTTGGCATATTATCATCAATCAATCCTAAAGAAGTTCGAGGTAAAACTTTTAAATCTTGATCACTATAAGAAATTTCACATACCCATTGTTCTTCAACATTTTCGCTTTGCGTCATTGCTAAGGATAAATTTTGATTTTGATGAAAGAGAATGAAATTTTTACTAGAAAGCTCTGCCCAAAAAATAAATTCATCTTGGGCAAAAAGCTTAAAGCTAAGAAAGATTAATAAGCAAACAATTCTTTCCACTTGTCTGCATCGATTTTAAGTTCTAAGTTTACCCTATAAAGCCCTTGATTAAAATTCTGATCAATAATACTTGCATTTTTTATCAAACCATTTACTTGCGCAGTAATAGTTGAACTTCTAAGCATTGCATCTTTTACAGTATCTTTACCATTCACTTTCACACCATAAAGCTTACTTGCAAGCTGTCTGTAAGCATCTGTAATCGCTGCTCTTTTTGCTAAAGCTAGGGCTTGAGCAGTAGAAACTGTATTCATCGGAGCAATCCCTTCACCAACTGCTGTAAAACTAAGTTCCGTTTCACTAGCATCTGGAGCCAACATTTTTTCTTCTCTGATAATATCACGCACATCATCTTTATCGACTTTTTGCACGATAACATCTTGAGATGGGGCAGTGCTATTTGCACTTGAATTTTTAGTTGCACTGTTTGCACTTGGTACACAACCAGCGAGAATTCCTGCTATTGCTAGCATAAAATAATTTTTTTTCATTTTTACACCTTCAAAATATTGTAATTAGTAAAAAATAAAAAGCAATAAGCGTTCCAACTTTAAACTTATTACAAATCTAAACCAAAGTTTTCATCGCTTAACTCATCCTCATCATTTTCCTCTTTAGGACACTTAGCGATGCTAACCACCTCGTCATTTTCCACATTAACTACAATGACACCACTCGTATTACGCCCTGCTTTTCTAATGCTTTGCATATCAACACGTATCATCTTACCTGAACTTGTAAGAGCCATCAAATCCATAGTTTCATCTACTATAACTACGCTAATAAGATCTTTGGTTTTTTCTGTAAGTTTCATACAAATTACACCCTTACCACCTCTGCTTTGCAATCTATATTCTCCAGCATTTGTGCGTTTTCCTATACCTTTTGCACTTATGCTTAAAATTTCTTGCTCATCATTTTCTATAACAACTGCACCTACTAATTCGTCATTTTTCTCTTTAAACTTAATAGCCGTCACCCCACGACTTACACGGCCGATTTCACGCACTTTAGCAAGTGGGAATTTGATACACATACCTTTTTTGGTTACTGCAAAGAGCATTTTACCTTGTGTGCTTACACTTTCTTCATTTTCAAGATTTTCATCATCTAAATTTTCAATTTCTTGATTTTCTAAATTTTCTTCACCACCAGTGGCAAAAATTTCATCTTCATCTCTTTGAACAATAATAGCAGTTACCAACTCATCATTTTCATCCAAGTTGATCGCTCTAACTCCTACACTTCTGATATTTTGATATTCACTCAAATTTGTACGCTTTACAATACCATTTTTAGTAAAGAAACATAAAGATTTACTCTCATCAAAATCCGTGGTTGGAATAATAGCCATGATTTTTTCTTCAGCTTGTAAATTAATAAGATTTACCACTGCTTTTCCTTTAGCCGTTCTTGAGCCTTCAGGAATTTTATAAACTTTAAGCCAATAAAGCTGTCCACGATCTGTTACAAACATAAGTGTATCATGTGTATTTGCCGTAAAGAAACTTTCTATAAAATCATCATCATAAGTCGTAACGGCTAATTTTCCTTTTCCGCCTCGTTTTTGCTTTTCATATTGTTTACTAGGCACACGCTTAATATAACCACGATGCGTAATAGTTACAACCATATTTTCATTAGGAATCAAATCTTCAATATCAATATCATCATAATCATCTTCAATTTGAGTAATACGTGGCACATCAAATTTACTTCTAATTTCTTTTAATTCATCGCGAATTAAATTTTCAAGCAAGGTTTCACTTTTTAAAATTTCTTCAAGTCTTGCAATTTCTTTCATTAATTCTGCAAGTTCATTTTCGATTTTTTCTCTTTCAAGTCCTGTTAAACGACCAAGTTTCATATCTAAAATAGCATTGGCTTGAAGCTCACTAAGACCAAATTTAGCTACCAAAGAATCTCTTGCGGTATTATTATCAGAACTATTTTTAATTAAAGCAATCACTTCATCTATATTATCAAGTGCAATTTTAAGACCTTCTAAAATATGAGCTCTTGCTCTTGCCTTTTGAAGTTCAAAAATCGTTCTTCTAATAATAACTGTTTTTCTATGGGTTAAGAAAAGATTTAAAAGTTCTAACAAAGAGAAAATTTTAGGTTCTTTATTGTGAATTGCCAACATAATCACACCAAAAGTACTTTCCATAGTAGTAGATTTAAATAGATTGTTTAAAACAATTTCACTCATAGCCTCACGTTTAAGCTCTATAACAACGCGGATTCCTTCTTTATTGCTCTCATCTCTTACTTCAGATATTCCTTCAATTTGCTTTTCTTTAACAAGCTCTGCAATCTGCTCTATAAGCCTAGCTTTATTGGTTTGATAAGGAAGCTCATCTATAACAATAACATCTTTATTTGTCTTTTTTTCAATATGAGTTTTAGCGCGCACTTTCACGCGACCACGCCCTGTGCGATAAGCTTCTATAATACCTTTTTTACCATAAATTATTCCACCTGTTGGAAAATCTGGACCTTTGATAAACTGCATAATCTCTTCTAAGCTTGTATCTTTACTATCAAGCAAATATAAAAGTCCATCTATCAACTCATTTAAACTATGAGGTGGGATGTTTGTCGCCATACCTACAGCTATACCACTTGAACCATTTAATAATAAATTTGGAACCCTAGAAGGTAAGACATCAGGTTCACTTTCTGAACCATCATAATTTGGAACAAAATCGACCGTATCTTTATCTATATCTTTTAAAAGCTCATGAGAAAGTTTACTCATTTTTGCTTCAGTATAACGCATCGCAGCAGCGCTATCACCATCTATAGATCCAAAGTTGCCTTGTCCTGTAATACTTGGATATCTCATAGAAAAATCTTGAGCCATTCTAACCAAAGCATCATAAACTGCTGTATCTCCATGTGGATGATAACGACCTATAACAGCACCCACTATACGGGCTGATTTGACAAAATCTGTTCTACTTTTTGCCTCATCATTTTGCATAGCATATAAAATTCTTCTATGAACAGGCTTTAAACCATCTCTTGCGTCAGGCAAAGCACGACCTATAATAACACTCATAGAATAGTCTAAGTAACTACTTTTTATAGAATTTTCTATATCTACAAGTTCAATATCAGAATCTTTGCTAAAAATATTCTCCATAAAAATCCTTCTATTAGTTCAAAGTTTTGATTATAGCATATTAAACTTTTGCATCAGCTAAAACAAGAGCAAAAAGTACAGAAATTTTATTTTCTTCTAAAACTTTTTTAGCTTCCAAAAGGCTAGAACCAGTCGTTACAATATCATCTACTAAAATTACAGGTTCGTGAATGGTTTTTAAGAGTTTGTAATTTCTTTTATGTTTTTGACGAAATTCTAAACTTTTTCCAGAATATTTAATATGATTTTGTGCTTTTAAAACATTAAAAACAGGTTTTACAAATTTTGTTTTAAGATATCTAGCTAAAATAGCAGAATGTGAATAAAGCATATCTTCAACCTTATCATCTAAAGCTATAACATTAATTGTCATTCTAGGATCAAAAAAATCTTTAAATTTTGCAAAACTTAATTTAGCAAGCATTTTATAAACAAAATAACCATAAAAATAATGTTTAGAGTGAAGCAAGTGTTGTATTTCATGGTATTTATAAAAAGAATAGACTTTGAAATTATTATCAAGCTTTCTTACATTTAAGGAAAATTCAGAAAGCTCTAGCTCGCATAATTCACAAAAGCAGAGCAGAGCAAAAGCTCCGCAATTTATACACCTCAAAGTTCAGAGATTAAACTAGCTGCTTTATTTGCCATTTGTTTTATTAACAAATGAGTATAAAAAGTTGTTTCTTTTAAATCATCAAAACCTTGTACATCTTGCTTGGTGCGGATTGTAAATTTCTTATTTTTATTTATATCACTAACTTGTAAAACTCCTACTAGTTTTGAATGTAATCCTATAGCATCTTGAGTTGCTCCATAAGATATAAATTCTAAATCAATCTTACTCACATAAGGTGAATTTTGATCGTTATTGTCAAGCACAACTATTCCTCTAGCTTCAAGTTCTTGTTTTAAATAAGTATAAAATACCGCATTAAAATTCACATCGACAAATAACTTTTTCCCTTTAGCATTTAAAACCTTTTGCCCTTCTTTTAAATCATAAAATCTATGTAAATAAACCTTTTTCAAAGCAATACCAGTGTCTAAAGTGCGTTTATTGGCACAACATTGAATTCCAACATCGCTAATGTATAAAAGCCCTTTAATCTTTGCTTCAAAACCACCAGGACTTTCACAAGAACTGCATTGAGAATTTTTAGAAATTTGATTAACTTGAGCAAAAGTATCTTGTTTAGTTGCACAAGCACTCAAAAATAAAATAGGCACTATAAAAATCAAAAATTTTTTAAACATTTTTTCTCCTTAGAAAATTATTTTAAAATTGTATTAAAAATACAAGCAAATTTCAAGCCAAGTTTTAAATTTATCATCAATCTATCTTTAAAACACTCAAAAAAGCCTCTTGAGGTAAATTTACCTTACCTATAGCTTTCATTCTTTTTTTACCTTCTTTTTGCTTTTCTAAAAGCTTTCTTTTTCTAGTAATATCCCCACCATAACATTTTGCTGTCACATTTTTACCCATGGATTTAACAGTTTCTCTTGCGATGATTTTATTTCCAATACTTGCTTGAATGGCCACTTCAAAAAGCTGTCTAGGAACTATTTCTTTCATAGCACTAACAAGTTCTCTTCCTTTACTTTGCGCTTTTTCATTAGGCACGATAATGCTTAACGCATCAACATTTTCACCCGCTACCTTAATATCAAGTTTTACCAAATCCCCTACTCTAAATTCTATAGGCTCATAATCAAAACTCGCATAACCTTTTGTTAAGGACTTTAATTTATCATAAAAATCCATCACAATCTCATTTAAAGGCACATCATATTCTAGCAAAACACGCTCAGGTGTGATATAGTCCATTTTAACCTGTACTCCTCTTTTGCGATTTAAAAGAGTGATTAAATTCCCTAAAAATTCACTTGGAGTAATGATAGTAGCTTTAACATAAGGCTCTTTTATATGATCGATTTTATTAACAGGAGGAAGCTCGCTAGGATTTTGAATTTTAATAAGCTCTCCATCGGTTTGATAAATTTCATAAGTCACAGTTGGAGCTGTAGCAATCAAATCAAGATTAAATTCTCTCTCAAGCCTTTCTTTGATAACTTCCATATGTAAAAGCCCTAAAAATCCTACCCTAAAACCAAAGCCTAAGGCCAAAGAAGTTTCAGGCTCATAAGTAATAGAACTATCATTAAGCTTTAATTTATCCAAAGCATCTCTTAAATCTTCAAATTTATCCGTTTCTATAGGATAAAGTCCCGCAAACACAAAAGCTTTAGCCTTTTCAAAACCACCTATGGCTTCTTTAGCTTTGTTTTTTACCAAAGTGATGGTATCGCCTACTTGTACATCACCTACGGTTTTAAGCCCTAAAACCACCACACCTACTTCGCCTGATTGTAAAGATTGAGTTTTAATTGGACTTAAAGGGTGGGGATAAAAAAGATCTTGAACTATATGTTTTTTATCCGTACTCATGACTAAAACTTCATCGTTTTTAGCAATACTTCCTTCATAAATCCTAACCAAAGCCAAAGCACCCAAATAATTATCAAACCAAGAATCATAAATTAAAGCCTTAGTAGGAGCTTCATCATCTGTTTTTGGTGCAGGGATTTTAGTAATAATTGTTTCTATAAGCTCTTTTATACCCACTCCTGTTTTTGCACTCACGCAAATTGCATCTTTGCAATCTATACCTATAATATGCTCGATTTCATGCTTTACTTTCTCAACATCAGCATTAGGTAAATCGATTTTATTAATCACAGGAATGATTTCAAGATTATTTTCAAGCGCTATATAAACATTAGCTATAGTCTGTGCTTCAACACCTTGAGAAGCATCTACTACAAGCAAAGCTCCTTCACAACTTGCCAAAGAACGACTCACTTCATAAGAAAAATCCACATGGCCAGGAGTATCAATAAGATTTAAAACAAAATTTTCATTATTAAATTTATAATTTAAACGCACTGATTGTGCTTTTATGGTGATACCACGCTCTTTTTCTATATCCATAGTATCCATAACTTGTGAACTCATCTGCCTATCGCTAATAGCACCACACTCACTAATAATCCTATCTGCAAGAGTAGATTTTCCATGATCTATATGAGCTATAATAGAAAAATTTCTAATATTTTTTACCGACAAAATTTCATCCTAAATATAAAATTTTAAAGCTAGGATTTTAACAAAATTTATGTTTAAAACAAATAAATTTTTTTTATATAAAAAACTTCAATTGAAATTTATATAAAACATATTAAAATATCAAAATGTTTGAAAAATATTTAAAATCAGCTATATTTTTAGCTCTTTATCCCTTAGCAATGTTAGCTTCTAATTTGCACGAATTTATAGCACTAAGTCAAAATAATGAATCCTATCTCATTAAGCAAATGCAAAGCGAACAAGCAAATTTATACAAAGAACAAGCTTTTAGAAATTACCTACCCTCTCTTAGTCTAAACTCAGCTTATGTAGCCAACAATAAAGATCGCTTCATTATCGATCCACAAGAAAGTTTATTTGCTAAAGTTTCTCTTAATTTTTTGCTTTTTGATGGGGGTGCTAGAGAGGCTAATTTAAGAGCTTTAGAAAGCAGAGAAAAATTAAGCCTTTTAGACAAAGAACAAAATAAAAATTACCTTGCCCTAAATGCAATCACACTTTATTTTAACACCTTAAGTCTTGAAAAAATTTTACTAGCCAATCAACAAAAAGTATCTTTTTTAAAATCAACTTTTGAAAGATTGCAAAAATTTTACGACGCAGGACTTAGCCCTAAAGATGAACTTGAAAGCATTAAGGCTAAATACCATTTAAGCTTATTAGAGCTCAGTCAAAATGAATTAAAACTTGCCAATATACAAAAAGAGATTAAAATTTTAAGCGATACAGATTTTAAAGTGCAAGGAAATGCTTTTTTAGAAAATCCGCAACAAGAAAAAAGTCAAAACTATGAAGTAATGATAGCTAAAGAACAAATCAATATTGCTAAAGAAAGTGTAAATTTAGCAAAAGCTGAATATTTTCCAAAATTTTATATTCAAGATAATTTTAACTTTTATAAAAACAATTATAATCCAAAAGTTCCAGCTCCTTTTGCAAATTTAGCGGATCAATTCTTAGAAAAATATTCTCAAGGTAATCAATTTATTTTAGGTATGGAATGGAAAATTTTTGATTTCAATGCAAGGGCTAAAGAAGTTGAAAAAGAGCGTTTAAATGTTCAAATAGCCAATGCAAATGCAAGATTTAGCGAGAGAAAAAATAAAGAAGAATTAAATTATTTAGACAAAAGTTTAAAAGTTTTACAAGAACAAATTTTAGCTCTTAATCTTAGCTTAAATGCTGCAAATTTAGCTTTTGAAAGTGTAGATAAAAAATACCAAGCAGGACTTGTTTCTTATGTAGAATATCTTCAAGCTTTAGAGGTTAAATTTAAAGCACAAAGCGATTTAGAGCTTGCTAAAAATGAATTTGAAATTACTAAAGCAAATTATTATTTTAATGCGGGTATAGATCTTAATTCAAAGGTTAAAGAATGAAAAAAATTCTATTTTTACTTCTTGTTTTTAATTGCGCCTTTGGCGAAGAAATTTACGCAAGTTTCAATGTAGAAGCATCAAAACAAAGCAAACTTGCCCTTGAAAGCATAGGTTTGGTTCAAAAAATTCCTGTAGAAATTGGACAAAAAGTCAGCAAAGGAGAACTTTTACTTGCTCTTGATCAAGAAAGTGAAAAAATAGCTCTTCAAAATGCTCAAAATTCTTATCAACTTGCCCTTGTAGAATACGAAAATACCAAAAGTAGGATGCAAAAAATCAAAGCTGTAGAAAATGTTATAGACAAACAAAGCTATGAAGATATGAAAGCTAAGTTTGATGCTGCTAATTTAAATTTAAACAAAGCAAAAATCAATATAGCTTATTATAAAAATATCATGGCAAAAAAAGAATTACGCGCACCTTATGATGCTATTATCGCAAACAAATTTATACAAGTGGGCGAAGGAGTAGGAGGAGTAGCTCAACCTTTAATAGAAATTTTTTCCTATCCACAAAGCAAACTGATTTTAAGTTTTGATGAAAAATATAAAGATAAAGTTAGATTAGGCGATGATTTCTTTTATAAAATCGATCAAAATGGTACAGAATTGAAAGGAAAAATCAACCTTATTTATCCAAGTATAGAAGTAAAAACAAGAAAAATTTATGCTGAAGTGCAAACCACAAATCTAACACCAGGGCTTTTTGGTGAAGGTAGAATCATCACTAAAGATTAAAAATGTTTAAACTAGCTATAAACCGACCTATTACCGTGCTAATGTTTTTCTTAGCTCTTATGATTTTTGGGCTAATCTCTGCTTTTAGCATGAGTGTAAATTTATTTCCTAATGTTTCCATACCTCTTATAAAAATCACAAGCAAGATAAATGGGGATTTAAATTTCGTAGAATCAAAAGTCACTAAAGAAATAGAAAATGCTTTAAGTGAAATCGATGGAGTAAAGACCATAACCTCAGCTGCATATGATAATTTTAGTGTAAGTGTAGTCGAGTTTAAACTGGGTAAAAATCTTGAAGTAGCTGCCAATGATGTGCGTGATAAAATAGGAACTTTAAGCCTACCTTCTAAGCCTGAAATTGAAAAAATCAGTTCAGATTCTGGTTCTGCTATTTCACTTTTTCTATATTCTAAAGATAAATTACAACTCATGCGTGAAATCAATGACAAAATAAAACCTTTTTTGCAAAGAGTTGAAGGAGTAGGTAAAATCGAAGCTAAGGGGTTTTTAGAACCCCAAATTCGCATAGAATTAAAACCAAACCAACTTAGAAAATACAATCTTAACGCCCTTGATGTAGCAAATATCATCAAAAGTCAAAATTTTAAACAAGCCCTAGGCGAACTTAACAACAATCAAGATAACTATATCATCAAAGGCTATTTTGAAGCCACAAATTTAGAAGAACTTAGCAATCTTCGCATAAAAACAGGAGTATTTTTAAGTGATATTGCTAATATTTCAAGCCTTTATGAAGATGAAAAACAAAGTGCTTTATACGAAGGTAAAGAAGGGGTGCTTTTAGAACTCGGAAAAATCACAAATTATAACACCCTTGAAATGATTAAAAATGTCAAAAATGCCTTGCCTATTTTAGAAAAACAAATTCCAAAAGATATAAGCATTAATATGCTTTATGATAAAAGCTTAAATATCCACAAGCACCTTTCTCAAGTGATTTTTGATATGGTTTTGGGGATTTTTCTAACCCTTGTTATCGTGTTTTTATTTTTAAGAAATTTAAGTGCAACTCTCATTGCTTGCATAGCTATACCTACTTCTATCATTTCAACTTTTTTTATTATTGATCTTTTAGGCTATGATTTAAACCGCTTAACTTTTATAGCTTTAACCTTAAGCATAGGAATTTTTATCGATGATGCTATAGTAGTGATTGAAAATATTGCTAAAAAACTAAAAACTTATCCGCCTTTACAAGCTGCTTTTTTGGGTATCAATGAAATAGGTTTTAGCGTTTTAAGCATAAGTATAGTTTTACTTTGTGTTTTTATCCCTATTTCTTATATGAACTCTATATCAGGGCTTTTTTTCAATGCCTTAGGCATAAGCGTTGCAAGTGGGATAGTTATAAGCTTTTTGGTTTCTGTATTTTTAATACCTAGTATTGGGGCAAGATTTTTAAATCCAAAAGAAAACAAGTTTTATGAAAAAACAGAAGCTTTTTTTGAAAAAATAGAGCAAAAGTATGAAAATTTACTCTATAAAATTTTACAAAATAAAGTAAAATTTATCCTAGCCACTCTTGTTTTTATAGGGCTTTCTTTTGCTTTAGCCACTCGCATAGGGCTTGATTTTTTACCTATGGAAGATGATAGTGAAATTCAAGTTTTGCTTGAAAGCAAAAAGGATTTAAGTTTAGAAGCCATGAAAGAAAAAAGTTTAAATTTGCTTGAAAAAATCAAAAATGATAGCAATGTCAAATACGCTTTTTTACTTGTAGGCTATGATGATGCCAAAGATGCTACAAAGGCTAAAATTTATGTTAAACTTAAAAATTTAGACGAAAGAAATTTAAGACAAAGTGCCATAGTAAGTTTATATCGTCAAAAATTTCAAGATGAAAGTTTAAAAATCAAAATTTTAGAACTTCCAAAGATAGAGGGTGCAGGCATTGATGATCCCGTGCAATTTTTAATCTTAGGAGATGATTTAAACACTCTAAAAGGAGCTGCTTCTCAGGCAAAAGAAATTTTAGGCACTAATGCACGCATTGTAGATATAAGTGATAATGCTAATGCTACAAAAGATGAAGTAGCCTTACACATCAACAAAGAAAAAGCCAAACTTTTAGATGTCAATCCTCAATATATCGCTGGGGTTTTAGGGTATTCTTTCTCGCAACTTAGCGTAGGAAGCATGGATAGAGGCAATTCAAAAGATGATATTATCCTAAGTTTTGCTCCAGAATTTAAAAAAGACATAGAAGCTTTAAAGCGCATTAGCATTAAAAACAACCAAGGTATAAATTTAGAACTTTCAAGCGTGGTGGATTTTATATACAGTAAAGATTTAAAAACTATCAATCGTTACAATAAAAACCGCTCTGTGAAAATCACAGCTGGAGTGAATGATCTTTCCTTAGGAGCGGTGCAAAAACTTTTACTAGATAATATGGATAAAATTTTAAATAACAATCCAAGTCTTAGCTATGCTTTTTCAGGCTTTATCAATCTTTTAGGTGAAACCGTGCAAGGTTTTGCTATGGCAGTAGCACTTGCTTTTGTTTTAATTTATCTTGTTTTAGCCGCACTTTATGAAAGTTTTATTCTGCCTTTAATCATCATGATAACCATGCCTTTAGCCTTTGGCGGAGCTTCTATAGGGCTTTTTATCACAGGGCATAATTTTTCACTTTTTGTACTTATTGCCATCATCTTACTTTTTGGTATGGTGGGGAAAAATGCTATTTTACTCGTAGATGTAGCTAATAAAAAATGCCATGAAGGTTTAGATCCCGATAAAGCTCTTTTAATCGCTGGAAAATCGCGCTTAAGGGCTATATTGATGACAACTTTTGCTATGATTTTTGCTATGCTCCCACTTGCTCTTTCAAGGGGTGCGGGCTATGAAGCTAATTCTCCTATGGCAATAGCCATTATCTTTGGACTTATAAGTTCGACTTTGCTTACCTTACTCGTAGTACCTGCACTTTTTAAATTTTGTTTTAAACTAGATAGCAAATTAAGAAAAATTTATGAGAGAGAAAAATTAAATTAACCAAAATGATTAATTTAATTTTTTTAAGTATTATTCTTATAAAGTGCTTTTAAGTTATCATAGGCGATTTGTATTTTTTCAAACTGTTCTCTTGCGTAAGCTTTTTCTATTGCACTTTTTCCTTGATGAAAATCAGGATGATAAAGTTTTACCAAAATCAAATATTTTTGTCTGATTTCACTAAGATCATTTTGCGGAGTGCATTCTAAAGTATTAAAATAATTACTAAAAAGCTTAGCTAAAGCATTAAATTTCCATTTCATATTTTCTTTATTGTGAATATTTTGGCGAAATTTTTTATACTCTTCGCGGTCAACTTCAAAATTCACGCAATATTTTAAATGCTCGCTCTCATCTGCAAAAGCTTCAAAAAGTTCAAGGGTATTCTCGTTTTTATATTCTAAAATTAGAATATTTGTCATTTCATTATATTCTATATTATGATCTTGAAAATAATTTCTTATATAAGTAATAAATAATTTTTCATTAGAGCTTAACTTCATCAAAATTCTACCCGCAACAAAATCAATCTTGATAAACAACATAGGCTTAAGCATATTATTTTGCTCAAAAATTAATCTAAAAGTTTTAAAATGAGCATCTTGTAAATTCTCTATACCTTCATTTGTGCTTTTGCGATATTTTTGATCTAAAACTTTTAAGAAATAACGGCGCTGTGGAATTTCATTTTCTTCAAAAAAAGAAAAAATTTTATTTTTTCGTCCTATGACCTTTGTGAAATTTTTGGTAATCAAGTCTTTAAAATACTGAAATACGCTAATATCATCTGTATTAACATTGATAGTTTCTAAAGTTTGCACGATTTGCATCTATTTCTCCCATAAAACCTCATTTTCAAAAAGCTCTTTAGTGCCTTTTAAAATTTCATTGGGTGTATAATCGGCTTTATAAGATAAAGATTGACACTTTTTTACAAAATACCCAAGATAAATATAATCTAAGTTCATTTTTTTAGCTATTTGTATTTCATTGAGCAAAGAAAATTTACCCAAAGAAAAATACGAAAAATCAGGATCATAAAAACAATAAATGCTTGAAATTCCATCCTCTAAAATATCAATCAAATCAACACAAACGAGCTTATCTTCTATATAAAATGCAAGCTCATATCCAAAATTCATAAAACCATCGACATAAAGATTATAATACTGTTTAAAGCTTAAATCATAACGCTTCCAGTTCTTTTTTTCTTCCATAAAACGATGGTATTTATCATATAAAAACAAATGTTCATTGCTTAAATTGGGCGTTCTAAGTATAACTTTGGTATTAATATTTTTATTTACAACCCTTCTTTCACTTCTTGAAAAATTATATTCATTAACTAAAATTCTAAGACTTAAACATTCATCACAATCTTTACAAATAGGGCGTGAAAAATACCTACCAAAACGACGCCAACCTCGTTTTATTAGCTCATTATTGATTTCTTTAGGGCAATTTTCAATGTATTTATACTCTATTCTTGAACGTTTATCCTTTAAGTAAGGACACTGATCTTCAAGAGTACAAAAACCAATCTCAAGCATTAAATTTTCTTAATATCTGTATTTTTGATAAATTCGGAAAATTCATCCTGTAGTTTTTCTTGCTTTAAGAAAATTTCTTGCATTTCCTTATCTATGTTTGTTTCTTGATTTTTTTCGCGAATATCTTTAGCTAGTTTTTCTAAATTTTTTACACTTGCACCACTCTTGCTTGATTTCTTCGCTAATTTTGAAGTATTGGTGTTAGCTTGCATTTCTTTTTTAATACTTTTAAGACTGTCTAAAAAATCCATCTATTATTCCCTACTTTCTCGTATTTTTTTAAGCGTAGCAGCTATTGCAGCTATAACTTCTTCTTTATTTTCTTGATGACGATCTTCTGTTTTTTCTAATAATTCTTGCATATGTGTTTCTATGAAAGAGGTGTCTAAATACCCCCTTCTAAATTCTCTTGTTTTTGTAATGGCAATTAAAAATGGTATTGTTGTTCTAATATCATCAATCACAAATTCCTTCAAAGCACGCTCAAGTTTATTAACCGCTAAATCATAACTTGTTGCTTTAATAATAAGCTTTGCAAGCATGGAATCATAATAAGGCGGCACAGTATAGTCTTTATAAATATGACTATCAACCCTAACAGATGGTCCAAGAGCTGGGTAGTATTCTCCTATTTTTCCAGGACTTGGAATAAAATTTTTCCATACATTTTCAGCAGTAATTCTAGCTTCAATAGCAAAACCCCTAGGTTTAATATCGCTTTGTTCTAAGTCCAAAATTTCTCCTGCTGCAATACGAATTTGTCTTACAATAAGATCAATACCTGTAATTTCTTCAGTAATTGGATGCTCAACTTGAATTCTTGTATTCATTTCCATAAAATAAAAGCGATTATAATCATCAAGCAAAAACTCTATAGTTCCAGCATTTGTATAACCTACAGCCTTAGCAGCTGCCACAGCTGTAACACCCATGGTTTTTCTAAGATTATCTGAAATTCCAGGGCAAGGTGCTATCTCAATTACCTTTTGATGTCTTCTTTGAATAGAACAATCCCTTTCACAAAGATGGATAATATTTCCGTAGTTATCTCCTAAAATTTGAAATTCTATATGTCTGGGATTAACTACATATTTTTCCATAAATACTTCATCATTATTAAAGTATGTTAAAGCTTCTCTTTTGCAAGATTCAAAGGCATTTTCAAGATCTTGTTCTTTATGAACAACGCGAATTCCGCGTCCACCTCCACCACCTGAAGCTTTTAAAATAACAGGATAACCAATCTTCTCAGCAAAAATTTTAATTTCTTCCATGCTATAGGAATTTAATTTTTCAGTCCCTGGAACAATAGGTATGCCATTTTTAGCCATTAACTTACGAGCGATATTTTTATTTCCCATCTTATGGATTACTTCAGATTTTGGACCTATAAAAATAATTCCAGCATCTTCACAAGCCTTAGCAAATTCGTAATTCTCACTTAAAAATCCATAACCAGGATGGATCGCATCAGCACCACAAGCCTTAGCAATCTCGACAATACGAGCAACATCTAAATATCCTCTTATAGCATCCGTTCCTATGCGATAAGCCTCATCTGCGATTTTTACATGCAAACATTCACGATCAGGCTCTGTAAAAACTGCAACACTTTTAATATGTAAATCTCTACAAGCACGGATTACTCTAACAGCTATTTCAGCTCTATTTGCTATGAGAATTTTATGGATTTGATTCATAATTTGCCTTTTTTGTTATATTTTTATTGTTAATTTTAGCAAATTTTCCTTACAAAAACTTAGCAAAAAATTTAATTTATTTTAGTTATAATAAAACTTTTTAAAATTTTAATTCCAATAAAGAAAAGTTATAATTATAATGGTTGCTGATAAAAGATTATTTTATTTAAGTTGTATTTTAATCACCATAGGAATAGTATTTTCATACTCTCTTACAGCTTTTACTGTTCTTTTTCTTGACTATAGCGAGTTTCATTTTTTTATTCGTCAGCTTTTTTTTGGAATTAGTGGCATACTTATAATGTTTTTTATTTCTCGATTGGATCCTGATAAAGCACTTTCTAAAAAAATTATTTTAGCTATTTTGATTATTTCTTTTATCTTTATCATCATTTTGCCATTTTTACCTTCTGCATTAGCAACAGCTAGCGGAGGAGCTAAACGCTGGATACGCTTAGGCCCACTCTCTATCTCTCCTGTGGAATTTTTTAAAATAGGATTGATTTATTTTTTAGCATGGAGCTATACAAGGCGTATTGATGATAGTAAAAAAGCTATCAGACACGAGGCTTTAATTCTTCTGCCTTATTGTATCTTAGCTTCTATAGTTATAGGATATATTTATATCACTCAAAACGATTTAGGACAAAGTGTAATTTCTTTCTTTTTGATTCTAGCTTTAGCTTTTTTTGCAGGAGCTAGCAAAAGACTTTTTGCTTTTGGAACTTTAATCATTATGATGATAGGTATAATGGTAATTTTTAGTAACCAAAGAAGAATTCAAAGAATCGCTTCTTGGTGGGGGAATATACAAGATGCTTTTTTACCTATGCTTCCTGATTGGCTGGCAAATGCTTTAAGAGTAAGTAGCAACAGCGAGCCTTATCAAATTTCACACTCTTTAAATGCTATAGCCCATGGAGGAATGTTTGGCGAAGGCCTAGGACTTGGAACTTTTAAATTAGGCTTTTTAAGTGAAGTGCATACTGACTTTGTTCTTTCAGGAATTACTGAAGAAATAGGACTTTTAGGTCTTGGGGTTATTTGCTATATTTATCTTTGGATGATTTTAAGAATTTTTAGAATTGCAGGAAGATGTGAAGCTAAACAAGATTTTATTTTTTGTTCAGGCATAGCCTTACTTTTACTTTTTTCTTTCTTTATGAATGCTTTTGGTATTATTTCTCTTACTCCACTAAAAGGTGTAGCGGTTCCACTTTTAAGCTATGGAGGAAGTTCAATGTGGGCAATTTGCATAGGCATAGGATATGTATTAATGATTTCAAAAAAGGTTAAATTATGACAATAGCTTTAACGGGTGGTGGAACTGGAGGACATTTGGCCATAGTGCGTTGCTTATTAGAAAGTGCGATTAAAAAAAATATAGAATGTGTATACATAGGCAGTCAAAATGGTCAAGATAAAGCTTGGTTTGAAAATGAAGTACGCTTTAAGGAAAAATTTTTTTTAAGCTCTAAAGGAGTGGTTAATCAAAGCAAATTTGACAAAATCAGTTCTTTACTCCACACCTTAAAACTCTCCAAAGATTGTAGAGAAATTTTTAAAAAATACCACATCCAAGCCGTTTTTAGTGTAGGTGGATACAGTGCAGCTCCTGCATCTTTTGCGGCTTTATTCTCACATTTGCCTCTTTTTATACATGAACAAAATTCAAAAAGCGGCTCTTTAAATATGCTTTTAAAACCTTTCGCTACAAAATTTTTTAGCGCCTTTGAAAAAGAAATTAGCCCTTATCCTGTAGCAGATAAATTTTTTGATAATGCTAGGATTCGCAAAGAATTAAAAAATATTATTTTCTTAGGAGGATCACAAGGAGCTCAATTTATCAACGAACTAGCTTTAAATTTAGCACCAAAACTTCAAGAACAAAATATCAAAATCATCCATCAATGTGGAAAAAATGATTTTGAAAAGTGCAAAAAACATTATCAAAGCTTAAATATCCAAGCTGATATTTTTGATTTTAGTTTAAATTTGGAAGAAAAAATGAAAAATGCAGATCTGGCTATATCAAGAGCAGGTGCAAGTACTCTTTTTGAACTTTGTGCTAATACTTTGCCCACTATTTTTATACCTTATCCTTATGCAGCTAAAAATCATCAATACTTTAATGCTAAATTTTTACAAGATCAAGCTTTATGTCAAATTTTTACGCAAAACTCTATTAATCTTGATGAATTTTTTAAGTCAATATTAAAACTAAATCTAGAAAATATTTCTACAAGATTGCAAAATATAACCCAAAAAAATGGCGCAGATATGCTAATCCAAAAAGCTTTATTTGATAATTTGACTTTTATAAGATAAATATCCAAAGATATTTACTAAAATTCCAACAAAAACTAACATCAAAATAGCAAATGAAAAATTTTCAAATTTGTCATGCAAAAAACCTATAATCCATTGTCCTTGTGCTGCAATTAAATATCCAAAACCCTGAGCTAAAGCAGAAAGTCTCGCTGCTATTTGAGCATTAGAGCTTTTTTGTGCAATAAAAAGCAACGCAATGCCAAAAACTCCACCCCATGGAAAACCCATGATAAAAGCACTGATAGTAATAGAAATTTTACTATCAAAAATAAAGAGCATACCAAAAGCGATCACATACATACTGCACAAACCTGCTATGTAAAAAGTATGTAAATTTTGTCTTAATTTTCCTAAAAGTAAAGGGCCAAAAAGAGACACTGGAGCTGCAACAAGTTGAGCAAATAAAACCATACTTGTAGAAAATTCTTTATCAAATCCTTTTTCTACAACAATTTGAACATACCAAAAAAACAAAGAATAAGCTAAAAAACTTTGAAATCCCATAAAAAGAGTAATTTTCCAAGTTGTTAAATTTATAAAAAGATTGATTTTTTTATGAGCTTTTTTCTTAATACGAAAAAATCTACCATTTTTAGCTTGAGGATAGTAAACTACTAAAGCTACAAAAGAAAAAATAGCCCAGAAAAACATAGCTCCAGCTAAATCAAATACACTAAGCAAAGGTATAGCTAAAGCAATACCCATAATCGAAGAAATACTCAAAACAAGACTATAAATTCCCATTATACTTGCCATTTTTTTGGAAATTTTTCTTTAATAAAACTAGGAAGTAAAACATTTGCAATTGCTATACCACAGCCCATTGCTAACATTCCTAAAAATAAGCCATATACACCAAAATAAGAACGAATAATTTCGCCTAAAAAAATTAAAAAATTCCAAAAACAATAGCACGAATAGGAGAAAAATACCCCACAATAAAAGAAATACTTCCAAAAGCTATCAAAGGAAGACTTGTAAGTATGCCTGCTACGGTTGAGTTTAAATAATACTTATCTTTAATAATATCAATAATAGGCCCCACTGCAGTAATTGGGGCTCTAAGATTAAAAGCTACAATAATAACAATAATAACATTAATCCAAAATATCTTTTTAAAAGAAGCCATAAAAGCCTTATTTGTTAAGTTCTACTTTGAATATTTTACCTTCTGCCATCTTAGGAATCCATAAAATATTACCTTCAATAAATATATCTGCAGGACCTTTCATCAAAGGAAGTTCAAGTTTTACAGATTTAACATTATCTAAATTATAAATATATCCATTTAGATTATTTCCCCAAGAACTTACCAATAAACCATCTTTATAAGGAACTATTCCATCATAAGATTCTTTTTCATTTTTAATTATACTGAGTTCTTTTGTATTTAAATCATAAGCCATTACAACACCGCCACTTACACCATCAGGATGATAACCAGTTATAAAAAGCTTATGTTTTTTTCTATCTAGATATAACCCATTTGGACCGCCAAATTTTGCTAAATCAAGTTTTAATAATTCATCATATTGCTTAGTTTTTAAATCAACCTTTAAAATAAGCCCTGTGCCAGTATCGCTAACCAAAAGCGTATTGTCGTCTAATTTTTCTATGTCATTTAAAAAGATTGCACCTTTAATAGGTAAATTAAAAATTTCTTTTTTAGTTTTAAGATCAAAACCGCGTAAAACATCGATATCTACCACATAAAGAGTTTTTCCAATCTCCATCATGCCTTTTGGTGCATTAAGATGGGTTAAAAATTTATATTCTAGCACTTTGCCATTTTTATCAAGCTTAGAAATAAATCCATCATTATCTTTCGCCAAAGGTTCAAGTTTTTCTCCTACATTAGATACATAAACATAGTTTTTATCTACAAAAATACTTTCAGGGCTTTTAAAACCATCAAATTCTTGATATTTTAATTCACTTGCACCAAGCAAACTTCCAAGAAGCGCTAAACTTAAAACATATTTTTTCATATTTTCTCCTTTATTTAAAAATATTTTCATTGAATTATATTTATTTAGATAAAAAAAATGTGCTAGTTTTTTGATAAAAAATACAAGTTTTTTGTTTTTTGATATTGCTTAGGAGTTTGCTCATATTTCTCTTTAAATCTTTCAATAAACCAAGCTACCGAAGAAAAAGCGCACTCATTAGCTATTTCATTGATATTTTTTTTAGAAAATTTAAGTAAAATCTTTGCTTTTTGCAACCTTTTTTCATCTAACCATTTTTTAGGACTTTGTCCAAAACATTTCTTAAATTCTTTAGAAAAAGTTGCTAAATCTAATTTCGCAAAATTAGACATTTCATTTACGCTTAAAAATTCTCTACCACAATACTCAAAAAGCTGGGAAAGATCAAGGCGAAATTCTTTTAAAATTCCTGATAAAAAACTAATAAAATAAATATTCTTATTTAAAAGCAAATGTAAAAAAATCTCTTCAAATTTCAAACTCACTATAGGATCTAAAATTTGCGTATTTTCTTCAAAATGCGGTGAAAAACTTTCCAAAATTCCTTGCAAAATCTTATCATTTTTTACCCAAAAAATTTCATAGTTTTGAAACTTTTGATCTAGTTTAAAAAAATCTTTATACTTATAAATAAGCTCAATTAAAAATGCATTGTCAAAAAAAAATAAATAAGCTTCATAAACTCCTTTACTAAGTCCTACATTGCTTAAAGTATAGCTCCCAGCTTTTAAAAACAAAGTTTCATAAGAGTTAATCTTATAATCTTTTGATGCAGTGTGTAAAATTTTATATCCTTTGCGAACAAAAGTTAAAAGATGACTTCCTACATTAACAAAAGTAGAATGCGAAGTATCCGTTTGTGTATATTTAGCAAAAGTGCAAGATTTAATTTTTTTATAATTGACACCTTTTAATTGCTTTAAATCTTCTGGTAAAGAAAGAATTTTATTCATCGTAAATTTTGCCTACATTCTAAAAGATACTTTTTAAGATCTTTTTCTTTCATTAAAATTTCACGCATGCAAACACCTACTACATTTATATCTTTAAAATTTTCTATATTTTGAGCATTGATACCGCCTATAGCATAAAGTGGAATTTGACTAAATTCAAGCAAGGATTTTAAAAAATCAATCCCTTTAGGTTCTAAACCCATCTTGCAAGAACTTTCAAAAATATGCCCTACAAAAGCATAATTTACCTTATAGCTCATCGCCTCTAAAAGCTCTTCTTTGCCATGGACTGAAGTACCAAGTATATGAAAATATTTTGTTAATTTAGGTTCTTTTCTTAGCAAAGAAAGCGGTGCGTGAAAATAACGATGTTCCAATTTTAAACACTCCCTATCAAAAAAATGCAAAAAACAAGTCACTTTTTGCTTTGCGCAAATGCTTAAAACTTCTTTTGCTAAGTCATAATACTCAAATTCGCTTAAATCTTTTTCTCTTAAAACTATAGCATCTACCTTAGCCTTAGCAAGTTTTTCAATCTGCTTTAAAAAGTCTATTTCTACACATTTTCTATCGCTTATGGCGATGATTTTTTTATCCCACATAGATACTATCGCTCATCACAGCTTGTAAATTGGATCTTTTAAGCATAGCTAAAATTTCATCTACGCTTCTATCATCTGAAATTTCAAACTGCTCATCACCCTTTTTCTCACCCTTATGCTCACCTATACCCACACTCACTCCTGCACTCATTTTAGTAGCACCAAGCTTGATAACCTCATCTCTAAAACCTATTCTTTCACGACTTGAAATGGTAATGCCCGCAAAAGGCAAAAAGAGCCTATAAGCACAAAGTACTTGCAAAAGGCGTTTTTCACTTACATCTTTAGGATGGATTTTGGCATTATTGATAATAGGCCTTAAACGCGGCACTGAAATAGAAATTTCAGCATGCGAATAAGCTTGTTGTAAAAAATGTGCATGAAGCGCCGTAGCAAGAGCGTCTTTTCTAAAATCATCTATACCCAAAAGTGCCGCAAAAGCCACTCCACGCATACCCGCTTTTAAAGCTCTTTCTTGAGCATTAAAGCGATAAGGAAAAATGCGTTTTTCACCAGCTAAATGAATTTTAGAATATTTTAGAGGATTGTAAGTTTCTTGAAAAACAGTCACATAATCACAACCCTTTTCATGCAAAATTTTATATTCATCTTCATTCATAGGATAAATTTCAACGCCCACAACCTTAAAATACTCTCTAGCTATTTTACAAGCATTTGCTATATATTCTACACTTGCAAACTCCCTGCCCTCGCCTGTTAGCATTAAAATTTCTTCTAAACCACTTTTAGCAATGGCTTGCATTTCTTCGTGAATTTCAGCTTCATTTAGCTTAGCTCTTGCGATTTTATTACCTTTTTGAAAACCACAATAAACACATTTAGAATTACAATAATTTGACAAATAAAGTGGGGTAAAAAGAGAGATAGAATTTCCAAAATATTTTTGCTTGACTTTAGCGGATTTAAAGGCTAATTCTTCTATGAAATCTTCTGCTGCACTTGAAAGCAAGGCTTTTAAATGCTCTATGCTTAAATGTGTTTGATTTAAAGCATTTTTAACATCTTTAGCGCTAAATTGACTCTCATCATAGCTTTGAACTTGACTTAAAACCTTATTTAAAATTTCGCTTTTTATTTCCTGCATGTGAGGTAAATACTGCATATAATCTTGCATAATCAATCCCTTAAAAAGCCTGTTAATGGAGAACTTGCTTTAGCTTTACTCACACTTGCCAAACCTGCTAAAAAAGCCGCTCTTCCCGCATTTACTGCCAAAGAAAAAGCTTTAGCCATCAAGGCTATATCTTTAGCTTCAGCTATGGCTGTATTTACCATCACCGCACTTACTCCCATTTGCATAGCTTCACAAGCTTGTGAAGGACTTCCAATACCCGCATCTACAATGATAGGCAAATCAATTTCATTAAGCAAAATTTGTATAAATTCCTTAGCACATAAGCCTTTATTACTCCCAATAGGTGCTGCTAAAGGCATGATAGCCGCAGCTCCTGCATCACGCATAGCTTTAGCTGCGTAAAGATCAGCATGCATGTAAGGTAGAGGTGTAAAACCCTCTTTAGCTAAAAGCTCGCAAGCTTTAATCGTTTCATAATTATCAGGCAGCAAATACCTACTATCACTTATCACTTCTATCTTGATAAGTTCTCCACAACCAAGCTCTTTTGAAAGCCTTGCAATGCGTAAGGCTTCTTCGGCGTTTCTTGCGCCTGAAGTGTTGGGTAAAAGTGTGATATTTTTAGGGATATAATCAAGTATATTAGCGATTTCCCCTGTATTTGCACGGCGTAAAGCTAGAGTGATAATCTGTGCTTTAGCTTCTTCTATAGCTGATTTTATAAGCTCTAGCGAATATTTTCCAGAACCTAAAATAAATCTTGAATCAAACTCGTATTTGCCTATTTTTAATTTATCGTTTTTTAAATTTTCTTGCATTTTTACTCCTTATTTGCTAAAAGCTCTAAAACAAGGTTACTTTGATGTCCTGCGCAAATATTTACCCTTGGCGCCATAAGTCCATTTCCTAGCTTAGCACCATTTACCAAATCCCCACACACATAGAAATTTTTAGCAATTTTTCTTGTTTGTATGCTGTTGCTATCACCATAGCCCGCAAGCCCTGAAGCACAGATTAAAACACTATCTTTGTAAAATCTATGAAAATTTTGCGCTATCATCGCTTTTGCGATAGCACTATCAAAGGCTTCACAAACTATATCTATATCTTTAAACAAAGATTTTAAATTATCCTCATCGATTTTTAAGGTACAAATTTCAACGCTGATATAAGGATTAATTTCGCTAATTTGCTCTTTTAAAGCTTCGGTTTTAAATTTACCCAAATCACTTACACGATAAGCCTGACGATTTAAATTACTAGGCTCAATCACATCAAAATCAATCAACTTTAAATACCCCACTCCACTTCTTGCCAAATTTATCGCTATATGTGATCCAAGTCCGCCTAAACCACACACCGCCACGCGCCCATTTTTAAGTTTATCGTGAAGCTTTGGTGTATGTCTTGCTCTCATCATAGCATCTAGTGCGTCTTTTGGAGGTAAAGTATTTTTTTCTATACAAAAAAGCTCATCATTTTCATTTAAAGCGATATTCTCTTTTGTTGCAAAACCATTGATAATCCATACATCATTTTCATTTTTGCTGATATTTTCAAAAAATTCCAAACTTGTTTTAAAGTCTGTATCAAGTTCTTTGCCATTGAATTTTACTCTCATCATCCACCTCCTACAAAACTTACGATTTCAGCTTTATCGTTTTCTTTTAAAATCAAATTTTCAAATTCACTCTTAGGTATAATCTCTCCATTTAATTCCAAGGCGATAAGTTCTATTTTCAAGCCTTTTTCTTTGATAAAATCCATAAATTTAAGCTCTTTTAACTCAAGCTTTTGTCCATTGATAATCATTCTAAACCTTTAAAAATTTTCTATCAAGTCTTTAAAAACAAGACAAAGTTTTTCAAATTCTTCTATACTTACCCTTTCATCAATAGCGTGAATTCTATCATTACAAACCCCAAATTCTACTACCTTTACACCATATTTTGCAAAATACCTTGCATCACTTGTACCGCCTTTGGTATTAAGCTCTGGCACTTCATGAGTGATTTTTTGAACACTTTCATTCATTTTTTGAACGATTTTATTGTCGATATTTGTCAAAAAAGCTTCGCTTGATTGTTTTAGCTCTAACTCATAGTTTAAACCATGACAAATTTTTTCTACATAACTTTTTACATCTTCTAAGCTTGTATCAGGGGAATTGCGAACATTAAACATAAGTTTTAAATCATTTGGAGTAACATTACACACCCCCATACCTCCACGAATATCAGTTATAACGATTTTTGAAGGACTAAATTCAGCACTTCCAGGATCAAGATCAAAACCCGCTAAAAGCTTTAACACTGGTGCAAAATCATGCACAGGATTGATACATTTTTCAGGATAAGCAACATGCCCTTGTTTTCCACGGATTAAAAGTTTTCCATTGATAGAACCACGACGCCCTATTTTAATACTATCGCCGATTTTTTTAACACAGGTTGGCTCTGCAACCACAGCATAATCAGGTAGCATATCTCTTTCTTGCATCCATTCTAAAACAGCCTTAGTTCCATATATAGCTTCGCCTTCTTCATCACTTGTTAAAATAAGACTAAGTCTAGCTCCTTTAAAATCCGCATTCTTTACCGCATCTACAAAGGCTGCTACTCCGCTTTTCATATCTTGAGCACCCCTTGCATAGATAAAGCCTTCTTTTTCCATAGGCACAAAAGCATTATTACTCCAACCCTCGCCTGCAGGCACCACATCTACATGCCCACCAAAAGCTAAATGCTCGCCTTCATCTTTAAATTTTTTAGTGAGTAAAAGGTTTTTAATGCCTTCTTTTTCTATAAAAAAAGCTTCAAAATCACTCAGTTCCATAGCGATGAAATTTAAAGCTCCATCATCATTTGGCGTAACAGATTTAAATTTTAAAAGTTCGATTAAAAATTCTTTTGCATTCATTTTTTATCCTAAGAAAGTTTTATATAATAAATTAAGAGCAAAATACTCTATAATTATAGCTGAAATTATATTGATTATAAAAACAACTTTTGCACTAAAAACATGACTATATCTTGCCACCACAAAGGCTAAAGCACTTACCCAAAAAAGTATAGCCACAACAAGCCCTAAAGTCATCAAATAAGCATGATCGCTGCTTAAAACCACACTTGCAGCACTAAGCCAAAATCCTATCACAAAAGGATTTGAACCATTTAAAAAAGCTCCTTTAATATAACTTTTCAAAAGACTTTCTTTAAATTCTTTATGCTCTAAATTTAAGCTTTCTTTCTTTTTTCTTAGCATCAAATACGCCATATAAGTTAAAAAACAAAAACCAAAAATCGCCAAAAAACGCATAAAAATGACATTGTCTAAGAAATTTAAAAGCCCAAATTGAAGCAAAAAAAGATAAAGCATATCTATACTAAATGCTCCAAGTCCTACAGCTATGGAATTTTTAAAAGCTTTTAGTGCATAAGTTAAAATCAAAATATTTACAGGTCCAAAAGGCACACTCACTCCAAAGCCCAAAAAAACTCCACTTAAAAAAGAATCAAACATTACCATCTTTCATAAAATTTTCTATATCAAGTGCGATTTTATCAATAGCGCTTATAATATCTTCTATATAGATTTTATCAAAATATCGCTCTAAATTCACATCTTTTTCATAAATATTTAAAATACTTTTTTCACACATTGAAGCATACTGCCCCACAGGCAAAACCGCCCCACTTGTGCCTATGCTAATAAATAATGAAGTTTGATGAAGTAAAGAATAAAGCGTAGCATAAGCAGGAGCTTGCTCTTCAAACATGACTATATTGTGTCTTAAATCCTTACTTTTGCATTTTGGGCATTGTTTATCTGTGAATTTTTCATAGCCTATATTAAAAATTCCTTCACATTTTAGGCAACGAAGTTCGGGCAAAAAGCCATGCAAATGTACTACATCTTTACACCCTGCACGCTCTAGTAAATCATCTACATTTTGCGTGATGACAAAAAGGTTTTTACCCCATTTTTCTTTTAACTGTGCGATTTTTTCATGGGCGTGATTTGGCTTTACATTTTGAAGTTGTGCCCTTCTTGCATCGTAAAAATCAAGTACTTTTTTAGGATTTTTTCTAAAACCTGTTGCAGAGCAAACCTCCATCACATCGTATTCTTCCCAAAGTCCATCATTATCTCTAAAAGTTTTAAGCCCACTTGGAGCAGACAAACCCGCTCCGCTTAATATCATAATGTTTTTCATCGCTAAACCTTATAAAATTTACAAAGTTTAGCGAAAAATGCTTTAAGAAAATAAATATTTTTGCAAGATTTTTTCTTTTTCTTTTTCTAAAAATTCTAATTTAAGATTAAGAAAATCAATTTGTTGTTCTACTAATTCAATGTTTTGAACAATTTTTTCTTGAATTTCTAACGGTGGGAGTGGGATTGTAAGATTTTCATAAAAACTTATAGGAACTCTTTTGTGTCCACTTGCTCCAGTCATAGCAAGAGCTGCTTTTTCTCTTATATTTTGTTGATTTAGATTATAGAATAAGAAACTACTATCAAGCCCTGTTTTTGCTCTAAAAATATGAAATTCTGTGCTACCAAAACCTATGTTATTTGTTAGATTTTTTGCGATAGCACATTTACCATTTTCCATGCAAGGAGTAATTTTTGCAATCAAAATATCATTTTCTATAAAATATGTGTAGCCTTTTCTTACTTCGTTTAATGACCTATCTATCTTACTTTGAATATAACCCTTATCTGAAACGCTAGCCATTTCTATAAATGAGACAAGCATATTTTCATCAAGTTTTGATATTTCTTTTTTGCTAGGATTAAGTTCCATATATTGTTCATTCTTTAAAGAAATTCTCTTCCAGCCATCTTTTGGTGGAGTTGAGAGAGTTTGTAAAAGCTCTTGTATAGTTTTAGAAAAGTTTTTAAAAGCATTAAAATCTTGCTTTCTTTCCTTGCTTTGAGTTTCTTCAACTAATACTTCAGAATGACTGATTTGTTCTTCAATTAGCGAAAGCAAAAGATTAAAATCAAGCTTAAATTCTAATTTTTGCAAATTTTCTAAAATAGAATTTAGCTCATACCCCCCCCCATCATCTATAATACCGCATTTTTGAAGTATTGCCTTGATTAAATTTTGATACTCTTCTATACTCATTCTTATTGTGTTATACTGCTCTTCTACCTTTTCACATTCTGCCACGATTTGCTTTTGAATCTCAAAGTCTGCATTTGGTATTAAAATAGATTCTAAATTTGTTTTATTGATTCCGCCTTGAGCCGAACCTGTAATTTTAGATTTTAAAGCTTGTTGTCCACTATAAGAATGTAATATATAAAATAAATATTTTTGTTTTGCTATATTATCACAACGCAATAAAAAAATATGCTCATTAATCATTGCAGATTTCCTAATAAATTCATTACGCACCATTGCAATTTTTCCAGTTAATGCACCATCTTTACATATTAAAATATCAAATTGTTTTACAATTCCTTTATCTTGCAACGCAAAACTTTCATAAAATTCTATTGGTACATACTTAGGATTATCTAATTTGATATACCCACTTTTATTGTCTATATGTTCTCCACCAAGACTCAGTGCACCGTTTTCATATTTGCCGACACCACCACTAGGACGCTTTGCGGTTTGAATATCTAATACAAAATCTTTAAGTCTTACTAACTCAAATTTAGAATTTATAAAAGGATTAGACATCTCACTTTGCGTTGAATTGCTAGGATTTAAACTTATAGCTTTATTAAATTCCACTTTTTCAAAATCCATCATATCAACAAGCCTTGCTTTTGTAGCATAAATCTGCAATTCTTGCGGGATAACATCAAGCGGCGTATTTAAAAAAGATTTGTAGATTAAAGTATTAAGCTTAGTCTCATTTTGTGGATTGCCTCTTTCAAAAAGTGGGCTCAAATAAGGCTCGTGCAATTCTTTTAAACCTTCATCACCTTTTCTATTACTCCACTCATAACCTAAAAATTTCTTTTGTTCTTTTATATCACTTGGGGATTTTATGATTAAAACTTCTTGATTAAGACTTAGACTAAAATAAAGCAATTTATCCTTTTCTATTGCCTGAGCATAAGCTAAAAAGGCTTTATCTTCTAAATCTTGCTTATCTTTACTTTCTTTATAAAATTTAGATTCTTTAAGTTTTTTATAATCACTTGTTTGCCTAAATGCATTGCGATAATCTTTAAAGGCTTCTAACTCTGCAAGATTAGAATCTAAGTTTCCATTTAAAAAATTACTATAAAGCTCTTTATCAAATTTTCTAAAATCACAATACGCACTTAGATAATTTTGATAAAAGTTTTCATTGTCTTTTAAATTTTCAGCTTCTATGCGTTCTTTAATCAAACTATAATCTTGAGAAATAAGATGATTTTCTTGTTTAAAAGTTTCTTTTTTGCGTAAAAATAAAATAATCGTATTTGTCCCTGTTGCTCCAAATGTTTGATTACCTAGCTCTACAATGGCAATAAAATCAAAATTTTGAAATAATATTTCTCTTGTATTTTTATAAATAGAATCTTTATTTAAAATAGAACTTGGTAAGATAATGGCAGCTTTAGCATTATCATTTAAAATTTGATTTGCTCGCTCACAAAAAAAGCATTCAATAGAATTATTTGTTTCTATGTTTATATCATCGTTAAAAAGTTTATAGGTATTTTTAGATTTATCACTTAAAGTTTCTAAAAATCCTTTTACAGAATAAGGCGGATTTGCTATAAGCAAATCAAAACTATTTGATTCTATTTGTGGTTTTGCTTTTTCTCCTTCTAAATTATTTGTATTTGCTAATTCAAAAGAAGCAAGTGCATCAGCGTATAAAATATTGATTTCATTTTGTCCATACATTGCACTTGATACCTTAGAAACCTTACTTAAGCGATACTCTTTTTCAATACCATAAATATTTTTATAATGCTCTTTAAGCTCATCTTCTGTTAGATAACGCTTAAGCTCATTGGCATAGGTGTTTAAAAAATGTCCAGCACCACAAGCATAATCAATCACCCTTAAAGCTTTAGAGTTTTTGCTTAACATTTCTTGAAGCGGTAAAGAATACATAATAAATTCACAAATTTGAATAGGGGTAAAAAACTGCCCTTCATCTTGCTTCATACCTTTTTGCAAAAAAAGTTCAAAAAGATTGCCTAAAAATTGATTTGTAGAGTTTTGGGTAAGCTTGTAATTTGCAAAAAGCTCTACTATTTCTTTTAATACAAGTGCATTTTTTAAGAATAATTCTTTATTATGCACTTCTAAAAATGCAAAATCATTATTTGAATAAAATTTTAATTCTTTGATGTAATTTTGCATTACTTCTTTTAAAGTTTTTATCTTTAATTGCTTAAAGTCTTTTTCTATATCTTCATTAGATACAAAGGTAATTTTCTCTCCTAAGAATTCTTTCATAGCTTCTTTATAAAGCCACATTAATCTATCTTGCATATTTGCATAAGTATCTGCCATTACACCAAAATATCCAAATTTGAGATTGTTCTTATTAAAAGTTTCATCATAAATTTTGCAAAGAAAAATATTTACAAGTTTATCAAAGGCATTTTCCTTGCCTGATATATTATGCTTGCGTAAAATTTTTGCAAATTCGTGATATTTACTTTCTTCTTTAAGTTCCTTAAGATTATCAAAAGTTGGAGTAATTTCTAAAATTTTATAAGCATTGACATTTTCTTCAAAAATACCTTGTTTAAAATATTGCACAGTTCATAACTTTCTTTCCAAGTTTTAAAAAGTTCTATATTGTTATTAGATTTTTTATAAGAATTTTGTAATTCCTTTTCTTTTAGATATTCTTCGTTATCGTAAGCTTGTATGATGTAATTTTTATATTCTAACTTATCGCTAAAATCACTTGTATAAAGACAAAGATATTTTACACCTTTTTCTTGCTGAAAATAAGAAAAAAGCTGCCCGCCATCTTCTTGCATTCTATTCCATTCTTTTATAAACTCACTATTTTTAGAATCTGTGGTTTTACATTCTATAATCAAATAAGGATTGTTTTCATTATCCTTTACTAAAATATCAGCCTTACCACCTTTTTTATCCCTGCCAAGATTCCATTTTGGCTCTAACTCTAAATGTTCAGCCTTATAACCTTTTTCTAAAAGTCTATGCACACATTCAAAAACTACAAAACTTTCAGGGTGTGAAAAATTAGAAGTAGTTTTATCGTGAATTTTTATTTCTTTTGGGTAATTAATACTTTGGTTTTTATAATCTATTAAAAGTGTGTAATTATTGATTGTTTTTACATAATTTTCATTTTTATTTTTAAAGCCTAAGTTTTCTAGAACTTGTTTTAAATTATCTTTTGTAATCATTTATTTCCTTATAATCTCACCACCTTAGCACCAAAGCCACCTTGATTGATCGGTGCGTCATTAAAGCCCTTGACACTTTTATGAGTTTTCAAAAACTCTCTTACAGCAAAGGCAAGCTTTCCTGTTCCTATACCATGGTAAACTAAAACTTCATCAAAGCCTGCAAGCAAAGCATCTGAAATAAATTTATCAAGCCTTGAAATAGCTTCATCACTCCTAAGCCCATGCAAATCCAAGCTAACGCTAAGATTAGTCGGTTTTGCCACACTAATGCTTGTTTTTGGACTTATTTTAGGTGTAGGAGTGCTTTTTTTAAGCAGTTTTAAAGGCACACGAAGTTTGATCCCATCACTTTCAACCATAGCATCGTTTTTAGAAATGCTTATGATTTTACCCTTAATTTTTTCATATTTTACAAAATCCCCCACACGCAATTCTTCGTTTTGCTCCATACTTGGCAAGATGATTTCTTTTTTAAGTTCATTGGCTTTATTAAGACTTCTTTGCTTATCTTTTGTGTCTTTAAGCTGTATGGTTTTTTTAGCTTCTTCTATGGCTTTGTGCAATTTAAATTCTAAATTTCTCAAACTCGTACGAAATTCTTGTTCATTTTTTTCTTTTTGCTCTTTTAAAGAAAGTAAAATTTCATCGACTTTTTGCTCTTTTTTCTCAACATTTTCAAGCTTAGCTTTTAGTTCTAATTCAAGATTGATATTTTTACCCACAAGCTCTTCTAAATTTTCTTTATCCTCGCCATAAAGCTTTTTAGCCTCGCTAACTAAATTCGGCGGAATCTGATAACGCAAAGCGGTTTCAAAGGCATAAGATTTTCCTATAGTACCTTTTAAAAACTCATATTTTGGGCGTGAAAGCTCTTCATCATATAAAGCAGCAATGAGTTCAACTTGCTCATTTTTTGCTAAAAGCATGGCAAGGCGTTTGTGGTGTGTAGTAATGATGATTTTAAGATTATTAGCTATGAGTTTTGAAATTAACACACTATACAAACAAGCCGCTTCTTCAAAATCTGTTCCAAGCTCTATTTCATCGATACCTAAAAGCAAATTTTTCTTAGAAAAAAGCCTGGAAAAGTGCAACATTCTTCCTGCAAAAGTTGAAATGTCGTTTTTAACATTTTGCGGATCTTCTATGATGGCATCAAATTCTTTAAAAGTACCGATTTTACTTTCATTTGCTTTTATATACATAGGCAAAAGATGTTTAGCTAAAAATGCTGCGCTTAGCATGGATTTTAAAAGCATGGATTTTCCGCCTGCATTTACCCCTGTGATGATTAAAACTTGTTTTTTAAATTCCAAACTCACGCTTTTTGGATTTTTTAAGGCAGGATGAGCGAAATTTTTAAGCACTAAATCCTTACTTTGATCACACAAAACAAATTCAAAATCCCTTTTTTTAGCAAGCAAAACCCTAGCACTATAATGGTCAAAAAGATCAAAGGCTGTATTGATAAATTTTAAAAAAGGTAGATTTTTTGCTAAAAAAGCTGAGAAATTTTTAGCGTATTCATAATAAATTTCTTCTTTTTGATTTTTGATTTTTTCTATATCATTTTGCAAATTCTCAACACTTAAAGGCACGATATAAAAGCCACCGCCATTACTTCTGCCTATGATTTTTGCTTTAATAGCGTGATTAAACCCGCCTCTTACAAGCAAGGCTTCAAGATTGTTTATAAGATGGATTTGTGTATCGATAAGATAAGGCATCAAAGCTTTTGTATAGCAAAATTTCTTAAACTCAGCTATTATGCTTTCATTTTTTAATCTTAGAGCGGCATTAAGATTTACAAGTCTTTCATCTAAGCTTTCTTTTAATTCCCCTTTTTCATCGAAATTCAAACAAAGCTCCAAAGCCCCGCTAACAAATTCTATCTTTTGCAACCAAGAGTCTAAATTTGTTCCTAGTTTTAATTTTTTTAGCTTTTCAAAATAACGAAAAATTTTTACAAATTCAAAAATTTCATCTAAATGTAAAATTCCTTGCTTGCTTAAATGAACTAAGGCTTTATCAAGATTGCTAAGCTCTGGCATAGTAGGAAATTCCACCTCGCAAAGCTCATGTATGCGTTTAAAATGAAGATTAGAATCTCCTTGCAAAAAAATCTCCTTATCTCTTGCAAAAAGAGCTTTAAACTCTTCTAAATAGCTGTTTAAATCAAGCTTTGAGATCAATTCTTCTTTTGTATCATTCATCATTTAACCTACAATCTTTAATATCTATGATTAAAGAATTAAAACTTTGATTATTATCCTTTGAAATAAAACTTCCTGTCCCAAATTCGTAATTAAAATAAGCTTTAGAGATATTTATATCTTTACATAAAATATTTTTATTTTGATTAAAAGCTACGATAATATCTGTTCTTAAATGACTTTTTTGTGTATTTTCAAATTCAAAAAATACTACTAAAACAATAAAAATCACAAGTAAAATACCAAAAAAAGGTTTAGTTTTTTTGCCTAATTTTTCACGCAAAGCAAAAGTGATTAAGGCTAAAATTAAAATAATTAAAAAATATAAAAAAAACCTACTCATTTTTTTGCCTTAATTTGTTGCTGATATCTCCTGCGCCAAAACCTATAATCAAACCTTCATCAAAAACTTGCCCCTTAGAAGCCACCAAAAATTTACCCTCTCTTTTGATATCTTCTACAAATAAAGCCTTAAGAAAAACCGCTTTTAAATCAAGTTCTATAGGCTTTTCTCCTGCAGCATAAACAGGTAAAATTACAAGCTCATCAACACCTTCAAAAGCCTTTGCAAATTCCTTTAAATTTGTAGCCAAACGCGTGTAGCGGTGAGGTTCAAAAATGGCTGTAATTTTTTTATATCTACCTAATTTTGCGTATTCTTGTGCTGCGCTTAAAGTCGCTTTTATTTCGGTAGGATGATGACCATAATCATCGATTAAAACCAAATTTTCATCAGCATGTAAAATATCAAAACGCTTTTTAATACCTTGATAATTTTTAAGCCTAGTTCTTATCGTTTCTATATCTAAGAAATTTAAAGCCGCCAAAATCGCCAAAGACGCATCAAGAGCTAAATGATATCCCATACCAAAAACTTTAAACTCACCTAAATCTTTTAACTCAAAGCTTGTAAAAGGTTTGAAATTTTCTATACACATGGTGCAGTTTTTGATATCTTTGCTCGGATAAAGCTTGATTGACTCATTTTTATAATTTTTCAAAAACTCATCTTCAGCATTAATCACGCGAATTTTAGCCGTGTCTAAAAACTGCGTATAAGCATGATGGAGTTTTGAAACTTCATTACCATAATGATCTAAATGCTCTGCTTCCGCATTGGTAACTATAGCCAAATAAGGATTTGAATTTAAAAAAGAACTATCGCTCTCATCAGCTTCAAAAACAAGATTTTGGCTTTCTTTATAAATCATATTTGAACCAAATTCTTTTAAAATCGCTCCGATGATCACAGAAGCATCATCAAGCAAAGAAGCCAAAATACTTGAAGTTGTGCTTTTTCCATGCGCTCCTGCAACTGCAAAAACACGCTTATCTTCTAAAATAAGAGGCAAGGCCTCCTTGCGTGAAAGACATTTAATGCCTAATTCTTTAGCGTGTTTAAATTCAGGATTTTCTTCTTTGATAGCAGCAGAATAAATAACTAAATCTTTGTTTAAAATATTGTCTTTATGATGAGGGATACTGACCTTAACCCCTTCTTTTTCAAGTTCTTTAGTGATTTTACTCTCTTTAAGATCACTTCCGCTAATTTTAAAACCTTTTTCTTTTAAAAATCTTGCTAAAGCGGAAATTCCTATACCGCCTATGCCGATAAAATGGATATTTTGCATCATTTAAACCTTTATACTTTAAAGGCTAAATTTTAGCACTTTTTTACTAAAAAGAAAATATAAATCCTATTTTGAAATGCCTAAACGCTCGGCTAATTGATATAAATTTAACTCTCTATAAAATTTATCAAAGTCTTTAGTATAAACATCAAGGTTAAAAGCTTTATTCATATCTTTTAAAGTATCATTACTTTCAAAATAATACCCTTTACCGCCACTATAAATACCTTTTTTATCAATC
Organism: Campylobacter sp. CFSAN093241; assembly: GCF_012889595.1. Lineage (NCBI taxonomy): Bacteria > Pseudomonadati > Campylobacterota > Epsilonproteobacteria > Campylobacterales > Campylobacteraceae > Campylobacter > Campylobacter sp. CFSAN093241. The sequence continues at coordinate 1,005,791 of NZ_CP040612.1, forward strand.
CATACAGCATCGTTGATCCCAAATTCTAATTTCTCATCACTTGGTCTTGCTAACATATTTCTTCCGCCTACGCTTAAATACTTAACATTATTTAAACTTAAAGCATAAAGAGTTGGAAAAATATCTTTATGAGATCCTACACGATCTTTATCATAATAAATATCATCTTGTAAATCCTTAGGAATATAAAGATAAAAAGGTACACTATAAGCAAAAGCTTTTTGGGAATTTAAATCTATACTCATTTCGCGTACTCTATGATCTCCAGTTGCTGCTATAATGACACTATTCTTAAATGGACTTTGTTTTACTTTATCTAGAAATTTTCCAAATTCATTATTTGCATAAGTATAAGCTTTGATAATATTATCTTGTTTGTTTTTATCATAAGGAAGCATATTAAGCAAAGTTTGTGGAATGTTTTCTAATTTTGGCAAATCATTTTGCGGAAATTTATAAGGTGGATGATTAGAAATAGTAAGAGCAATTATAAGGGTGTTGTGTGGATTTTTTTGAAGTAAGTCATAAACTTTTTTATATAAAAACTCATCAGCTACCCCATAACCATTTTCACTATCTTTTGCTCCATTATACTCTTTCATTAAAATATTTTCATCTATAATCTCATCTACCCCCAAAATACTGAGATAATTTTTAATATTTTGCCAAGATCCATTACCTGCACTTACAAAAATCACCTTATATCCTGCTTTCTTATAAATAGCAATAGGTGTTAAATCCAAATAAGTTTTCTGAAATTTGCTTGTAGAAATATTAGACAATGGACTTACAAAAAATAAGTTTGCAAAACTTGGTATAGTTCCATTACTAGAACTCAAAAAACGTTTGAATAAAAAATCTTGCTTAAAATGTTTATCTAACGAACCCAAAAAATTATGTTCTGTATTTGCAAAATCAGCCAAATTAAGCCCAAAACTTTCCATTAAGTTAACAAATACACTAGGATGATTCTTTTCAGCTTTTAGATTTATAGGACTTTGATGCAAATAATCAAAAAGTTTTTCTTTAAGTTCTTGTGCTTTCAAAGGTGTGATAACCTTCAAAGCCGCTTCTTCTTTATATTGTTTTAAAGCCCAAGAAAATGCCATAATTGGATTTAACATTGTATCATTTACAACACTATACTCACTAAAAGAATAATTTTGTACATTTATAGCCACATGCTTAAAGGGGCCCCTTAAGGCTATAACATAAACAATAATTAATATTAAATTTAAAGCTATCAAGGGAAATAATCTTAAATTAACAGGTTTTAGCTTTAAATTTAATATTTTCAAATTTAAAAAAACTACAAAAACTCCAAAAATCAACATTAAAGCTAAAATTTTTAAAATTGGATAATCATGATAAATAATACTTAAAATAGTTTTTGTATTATCATCTTTTAGAGTAAACATAAAAATATCAAATTTAGTCTTGTAAATTTCGTAATAATAGTATTTTGCATAAGAAAATCCTATACAAAGACAAGAAAGAACAATTATATAAACGCTTGAAAAAATGAAATAAAAATTTTTACTATATATTACTAACTTATTATTTATTTTTATATTAGAAAAAATTAAACTTAAAAAACCACAAAGCAAGAATGGTAAAAACGCTGCGCTTAAAAATCTTATATCATGAAAAACACCTAAAAGATACATTAAAAAGATTTCATTTTTATCACTAATTAAACCAGCAGGGATAAAAGAATTTTGCATTAAAATACGATTAATGGTAAAAGCTACTATAAATAATACACTAAAAATAAGAATTTGAAGTAAAATTTTTCTCACATTCACCTTCTTTAAAAATTCTTAAGAATTTTATCAAAACCCCAAAGTTTTCTTGCTTCATCACTTTTTTTAGGCTCTATGATAAGCATTTCTTCTTCAGAACCTAATTTACTTTCTATCTCACCAAAAGCATTGATAAACAAAGTATCACCGTAAAAATTCCATTCATCTTTTGTTTTACCTATGCGATTGACTCTTAAAATGCTTGTAGAATTTAAAAACGCTCTTGTTTTTAAAAGTTCTTCCCATCTTTGTTTACTTTCAAAGGTACAAGCACTAGGAACGATAACCAAATCAATTTTTTTCGCCATAATCTGTTGCCAAAAAATATCAAAATGTGTCTCAAAACCAAAAAGCAAAGCACATTTTATTTTTTCATAATTAAAAGTAAAAATTTTTAATTCTGATGGAGTTTTGTTGCTGAAAAATTTTTCTTCATTCCAATGTTCATAAGGCATTAAAATTTGCTGTTCATAACTTTTAACACCATTTGGAGTAACTTTTAAGCAAAGTTTTTTATAACTTTTAGCTTCAACACTAACATAAGGAGCGATGATTTCTAATTCGTATTTTTTAGCAAGTTTAATCAAGCTTTCTTTTTTAGCTTCGCTTTGTTCTTTTATCATATTTTTTGGCATATGCAAAAGTTCTGTAAAAAAACTGTTGATCACATATTCTCCCAAAACTACTAAATTTGCTCCATTGTCTTTTGAAGCTTTAAGATAATAATCAAGCCTTGATTCACTTAAAGCTAAAGTTGGAAACTGTAAAGCTGCTATTTTACTCATCGATTTGCTCCACTTCTAATTTTGCTTTTTCAAGCTCAAGTCTTGCTTTTTTGATACTCTCTAAACCTTCTTTATAAATTTTTACACTTTCATCTAAGGCAAGCTCTTGATTATTTAATTTTTCCAAAGATTCATTAGCGTGTTTTAAATTTTCTTCAAAACTCATTGATGATTAACCTTGTAGTTTGGTGCTTCATGAGTGATAGTAACATCATGCACGTGACTTTCTTTAAGCCCTGCAGTGGTAATTTCAACAAATTCGGCTCTTTTTTGAAAATCTTCTATATCTTTAGCCCCAACATAACCCATAGAAGAACGCAAACCTCCTAAAAGTTGATGCACCACGCTTCTTATACTTCCCACATAAGGAACACGCCCTTCTATACCTTCAGGAACGAGTTTATCTTGAGCAGTACCTTGCTGAAAATATCTATCCGAACTTCCCTTTTGCATAGCCCCAAGTGAGCCCATACCACGATAAGACTTATATTGTCTTCCTTGATAAGTAAAAAGCTCTCCTGGACTCTCATCCGTTCCAGCTAAAAGCGATCCTATCATAACAGAACTCGCACCTACAGCTAAAGCTTTTGCGATATCACCTGAATATTTAATCCCGCCATCAGCTATCACAGGAACGCCAAATTTATTTGCTTCTTCCACGCACTCATCAATGGCCGAAATTTGAGGCACACCCACACCTGAAACAATACGCGTAGTACAAATACTTCCTGGCCCAATACCTACTTTAACCGCATCTACCCCTGCTTCGCAAAGTGCTTTTGCTGCAGCTGCAGTGGCGATATTTCCTGCGATAAGATCTAAATTTGGATATTTAGTTTTAATCGCTTTTATCGTATCAATAATACCCTTAGAATGTCCATGCGCAGAATCAAGCACAACAACATCAACGCCAGCTTCAACTAAAGCATCCACACGATCCATTTGCCCTACTCCTATAGCCGCACCCACGCGTAATCTTCCAAAATTATCTTTATTGGCATTAGGATATTCTTTGCGTTTTTTAAGATCTTTTATAGTGATAAGTCCTTCCAAGCGTCCTTGTTCATCAACTATAGGAAGTTTTTCTACTTTGTTGGTGCTGAAAATTTTTTCCGCATCATCTAAAGTACAACCCTTTGGAGCAGTGATTAAAGGCATTTTAGTCATAACATTTTCAACCAAATTTGAAAAATCACTCTCAAATCTTAAATCACGATTGGTAAGTATGCCTATTAGTTTCTTATCTTCATCTACTACAGGAACACCTGAAATTCTATACTCTGCCATAATTTCTAAAGCTTCCGCAACACTTGCCTTAGGACTTACAAAAATAGGATCGATAATCACCCCGCTTTCGCTTTTTTTCACTCTTTTTACTTCTCTAACCTGTGAGGCTATATCCATGTTTTTATGAATCACTCCAAGCCCTCCAAGTCTTGCCATCATAATAGCAGCCCTGTGTTCAGTAACTGTATCCATAGCCGCAGAGATTAAAGGCATATTTAAAGTGATATTTTTTGTTAATTTAGTGTGAATTTTTACTTCCTTAGGTAAAACTTCAGAATACCCAGGACGCAATAATACATCTTCAAAAGTTAAAGCTCTTTTTACAATTTTCATCTTTCATCCTTAATGTTTAATCATTTGTTCTAAACTTAAAGCCCCATCTAACAAGGTTTGTTCATCATAAGCTTTGCAAATCAGTTGTGCTGATATATTAAGCCCTTCTTTATCTTTTGCAACAGGCACACTAATGCCTCCAAGTCCTGCTAAATTTACAGAGATAGTATAAACATCTTCTAAATAAGTTTGCATAGGGCTTTTTTGAGTATCAAATTTAAAAGCCGTTGTAGGCGTTACAGGCATAAAAATAAGATCACAATCTTGCAAAATTTCTTCATATTTTGCCTTAATAAAAGCTCTAGCTTTTTGTGCTTTAATATAATACGCATCATAATATCCACTGCTTAAAACAAAAGTTCCTAACAAAATTCTTCTTTTTACTTCTTCTCCAAAACCTTCGCTGCGTGTATTTACATACATTTCTTTTAAATTTTGGATATTTTCAGAACGCTTGCCATAACGCACCCCATCATAACGACTTAAATTTGCACTTGCTTCAGCTGTTGCGATGATATAATACGCTGCGATATCAAACTTAGAATCAAGCAAATTTTTATATACAATCTCATGTCCATTAGCTTTTAACATATCTATGGTTTTTAAAAGTGCGTTTTTTACTTCACTATCTGCATCATTGACATAATTTTCAATCACTGCAATTTTTAATTTTTTATTTGCATTTAAATTTGGAGCGGTTTTGATAAACTCGATATTTGCACTCGTGCTATCCATTTTATCATATCCTGCGATCGCATCATATAAAATTGCCGCATCTTCTACATTTTGCGTTAAAACCCCAATTTGATCCAAACTTGAAGAATAAGAAGCTAAGCCATAGCGACTCACTCTTCCATAGCTCGGTTTAAATCCTACGCAACCACAAAAAGCTGCAGGCTGACGTACAGATCCTCCTGTATCAGAACCCAAACTTGCCAAAGCCAAGCCACCCGCTACCGCAGCAGCACTTCCACCACTTGAACCACCTGGCACACGCTCAAAATTTAAAGGATTTAAAGTTTTGCCATAATAAGAACTCGCTGTTGAACTTCCCATAGCAAATTCATCCATATTGCAACGCCCAAAAGGAGAAAAACCATTAGCTTTTAAATTAACAATCACACTTGCATCATAAGGAGCGATATAACCTTGTAAAATCTTACTCGCACTAGTAAGCTCCCAGCCCTTTACGCTGATATTATCTTTTATAGCTACAGGCACACCTTCACCTGAAACACTTAAGTCTTTATCTAAAAATTGTTCGATATAAGCACCTATTTTTTTTTCTTTTTTTGCTTTTTCATTGAGTTCTTTTTTTAAATTTTCAAGTTCTTCTTTGGAGTATTTTAAAGCTTCTTTTAAAGTTATCATTTATTTTCCTTTGTTTTTTTGATCAAAAATACTGCTAAAGCACTAAAAGCCAAAACCACCGCTATAGTTGTGATGATAATGCTATTTGGAATAGGATTTTCTAGCATTGAATCCCTTTTAAAACTTCTTCACATCTTAAACAAGGTGTTTCTTCATCTTTACTTTGAAGTTTCCAACATCTTGGGCATTTACAAAGTGAAGCTTTGGTGATTTTAAATTTCTCATTCTCTACTTCAAATTCAGCCAAAATTTCTTCATTTTCATTGCTGATTTGACTTACCATAAACCAATCGGCTAATTCCTCATTTGGGAATTTATTAAAACTGATGTTTAAATTTAATTCCAAAGTAGATTTAATGATTTTATCTTTTTTAAGTATATCAATCTGTTCAAAAAATTTCTCTCTAGCACTCATTAAAAATGTATCATCTATACCAAAATCATAATCAAAATCCTGAGTTAAACTTAGATCAAATACATCTTTTGCATCGCCTTTGATTAAAACATTAGCATGTTCTAAAGCCTCATCTACACTATAGCTTAAATTTGGAGCAAGTAAATTTAAAAGCTCTTTTGCTATCAAAGCCATAGCCACTTGAGCGGATTTTCTTCTTTGAGCATTTTCGCTATCACAATAAAGTCTATCTTTGCTGATATCAAGATAAATCCCACTTAAATCCGCACTTAAGAAATTTAAAAGCAAACTAAAACCTTTAGCAAATTCATAAGCAAAAAATGCCTCTTTGCTTGCTTTAAAAACTTTAGTTGCACGGCTTAATATCCATTTATCAATAAAGCTAAATTCTTTAACTTCTAAATCTTTTAAGTCATTTGTATTGGCAAGTAAAAATCTTATAGTGTTTCTTATTTTGCGATATTGTTCACCCACTTGTTTTAAGATATTGTCTGAAATTTTTAAATCACTTGAATAATCACTTAAAAGTATCCAAAGTCTTAAAATTTCAACTCCATAGGTTTTTGCTACGTATTCAGGAGCAATCACATTGCCTTTAGATTTAGACATTTTTTGCCCTTTTTCATCAGTGGTAAAACCATGAGTTAAAATGCTTTCATAAGGTGCATTTTCATTGATCGCTGTACCTACAAGCAAAGAACTTTGAAACCAACCGCGATGCTGATCGCTTCCTTCTAAATACATACTTGCTCTTTTTTCTCCTGCGTCATAAAGTCCGCTATCTAAAACCGCATTAAAAGTACTTCCACTATCAAACCAAACATCTAAAATATCATATACTTTTTCTAAATTTTCAGCGTTGTATTTTGAATTTGTAGGAATTAAATCTTTGATTTCAAACTCCCACCACGCATCAGCACCGTGTTTTTCAAAAATAGCTGCTACAAAGTCAAAAAGCTCATCATCAAAAATCACTTCTTTAGTGTTTTTATCTCTAAAAAAGGCTATAGGCGTTCCCCAGTCTCTTTGTCTTGAAATACACCAATCTGGGCGATTTTCCACCATAGAACCTATTCTTTTTACCCCACTTTGCGGATAAAAGGTTGTTTTTAAAAGTTGTTCTTTTGCACACTCTCTTAAGGTTTTTCCTTGAAGTTTTGGTTCATCCATTAAAATAAACCATTGTTTAGTAGCTCTATAAATCACAGGCTTATGCGTTCTCCAACAAAATGGATAAGAGTGTATAAATTTAGAAGAATGTAAAAGTTTTTCGCCTAAAAGTTCTAAAATTTTTTCATTGGCCTTAAAAATATGAAGACCTATAAACTCTTCAAGCAAATGAGAAGGCAAAAGCCCTTTAGCTCTTAAAGTTTCATCATAACATCCACTATCATCAACAGGCATTAAAACTTCAATACCGTATTTCAAACAAGCATAGTAATCATCTTCGCCATGTCCTGGTGCAGTATGCACAAGTCCACTTCCACCATCCATCAATACATACTCACCCATGATTAAAACAGATTTTCTTCCATTTAAAGGATTGATAGCTTCAAGTTTTTCAAATTCTTTTGCGTTTAGTTCTTTTTGAATTTCTCCACTTGTAAGTCCTTTTTCTACCATGCTGTTAAGTAAAGCACTTGCAAAAACCAAACCCTCTTTAGTGATCACATAATTTTCATTAGGATTTAAAGCTATAGCTTGATTAGCCACTAAAGTCCAAGGCGTAGTTGTCCATATCACTGCGCTTGCTTTTGAAACGCCTAATTTTTCACAAGCTTTTACATCCAAATCAAAAGCCACAAAGATAGAATAATCTTCTTTATCTTGATATTCTACCTCAGCTTCTGCTAAAGCTGACTTTGCCGCCCAACTCCAAAAAACAGGTTTAGAACGCTCACAAAGTAAGCCTTTCTTAGCAATCTCACATAAAGTTCTATAAATCGCTGCTTCAAACTCAAATTTCATAGTCAAATAAGGCTTATCCCAATCCGCAATAATGCCTAAATTTTTAAATTCTTCTCTTTGAATATCTACAAATTCACTCGCATGTTGTCTGCAAAACTCACGAATTTCTTTTTTACTTAAGCTTTTTTTCTTTTCTCCAAGCTTCACTTCTACTTGTTGTTCTATAGGTAAACCATGACAATCCCACCCTGGAGTAAAACGCACACTCTCACCTTTAAAATAATGTGTTTTGATAATAGTTTCTTTTAAAATTTTATTTAAAGCATGTCCTATATGGATATGTCCGTTAGCATAAGGGGGGCCATCGTGTAAAGTAAAACTTTTTTTCGCATTTTTGCGATTTTCTTTCATTTTTTCATAAGCATAATTTTGCTCAAACCATTTTTTAAATCTTTGCGGTTCAAGTTCCGCTAAATTCGCCCGCATAGCAAAAGTAGTGCTGGGCAAAAGTAGAGTTTCTTTGTAGTCCATTTTTTCCACCTAATTTTTAATAATCTTAAATTCTACTCAAATTAGCTTTAATTTCTACTTTGTTTTTGGCTATAATTATAAGAAAAAAAGGAAAATTTATGAAACATTTGCTTTATCTTATAGGAGATGAGCTTACTATAAACGAAAAATTCAAAAATTATATTTATAGAACTTATGAAGAAAAATTTAAAGAAATTAACGAAATTCGCATACAAAATAAAACCGATAAAGATTTACCATTTTTGCTTGAAAACCTCTTAAATCAGTATGATTTTATCACTTTATTTACAAGCTCTTTGCATTATGCGACTGTTGCTAAAATTTTAGCAACTTTAAATGATGATAATCTTATCTTAAAAGATGATACCTTGGTTCCAGATAAAGCAGAATTTAGTAAAAATAGCTTTGTGTGTAATTTTTCAAATTCAAAAATCAATGTCGTTAAAATAAATCCAAGCGAAAAATTACCCAATCTTCTTGGGCATATAAAATTAAATTTTGCATATTTTTGCATTTTTGGTATGGATGATGAAAGCGCTATATTGCTACTGCAAACCCTAACAAAATCTTATGAGATAAGTATAAAATCAACCAAGCTTTTAGATAATCTTGTGCTTATTAAGGCCACTTGCGCTAATTTTGGAAAACTTGATGGTTTTTTAAATAGCGTAAAAAATCTTTTTGGACAAAAGGTGTTTTTAGGTAAAGATCCTATACATTTTATAAGCTCTAAACTTTTAGAAAAAAAATTAAAAATTTCTTTTGCTGAAAGTTGCACAGGCGGACTTTGTGCAAGCACCTTAACCAAAATTTCAGGTGTAAGTGAAATTTTTGAAGGTTCTATTGTAAGTTATTCCAACCGCATCAAACACGAATGGCTTGGAATTAGCGAAAGCGTCTTAGAAAATAATGGCGAATACAGTGAACGTTGTGTTTATTTTATGCTAAAAGGTATTTTTAAAACAGCTAATCCTGATTTTGCCTTAGCTATTAGCGGAGTAGTTGGCGAAAAAGATGAGGGAAAAATAAATTCAGGCACTATTTATATAGGTGCAATGTTTAGAGATGGAACTTTTATCCAAGAAACGCTTTATTTAGATGGAGATCGTGAATTTATGCAAGAACAAGCTGTTTTGGCAACTTTTTGCTTACTTTTAAAATTAAAACCTGAAATTTTTGAAATTTAAGGGATTTAAAAATGAAAGAAATTAAGCTAAAAGAAGACTTGGAAAAAATTTATCCCTTGATAAAACAATTAAGAAATAACCTATCTTTGAAAGATTTTTTAGACAAAATCCAACTTGCTACACAAACTCAACATTATAAACTTTTTGCCTATGAAAATGAGGGAAGCTACAAAGCAGCTTGTGGAGTCATGCCCTTTAATGTACTTTATCATAATCATTGTCTTTATATTTGTGATTTTGTCGTAGATGAAACTTTAAGAGGAAAGGGCATAGGTCAAGCTTTTTTGAAAAAATCCAAATTTGGACAAAAGATCAAGGAAATGAAAAATTAGAACTAAGCTCAAGCTTTTTTAGAACACAAGATCATGAATTTTATATCCAAAAAATGGGTTTTGAAAAATCTGATTTTGTTTTTAAGAAAAATATCAAACTATAATATTTTTTGATTAAGCTTTGCATTTTATAATTAATATTATTATTTTTGATTTTAAGGAATAAAATGAATTTTAAAGAACTAATTTCAAAACGCAGAGCTTGTAAACTTTTTAATGATAAAAAAATCAATGAAAAGGATTTGCATTTTATCTTAGAAAGCGGAGTCTTAGCCCCAAGTTCACATGGATTTGAGCCTTGGAAATTTGTAGTATTAGAACAAAAAGAACATAATCTTAAGCTCTCAACTCTATGTTACAATCAACAAAACGTAGCAAGTGCGAGTCATAATATTATTTTTCTAGCAAGAAAAGATCTTCAAAGCAAAGATGAATTTGCACAAAAACAAGTACGTCGTTTCTCAAGTTCTAGCGAAGAAAATTTTCAAAAAATTTTAGAAATTTATACTCATAAAACCAATGCAATGAATGATAATGAACTCTATCATTATGCACAACTTCAATGCTATCTTGCTATGATGCAAATGTCACTAGCTGCAATGAGCTTAGGTATTGATTCTTGTATGATAGGTGGCTTTGAAAAAGCTAAAGTTGATGATTTTCTTAATTTAACTTATCCTTTTGAAACTGCTGTAATTTTATCCTTAGGATATAAAGCCCATAAACCAAAATATTCTACTCAACGCTTAAATTTTAATGAAGTCGTCGAATTTTACAAGGAAAAATAATGAAAAAAGAACTTGAAATTTTTAGCACAAGATATTCTTGTAGAAATTTTAAAAATGAAAAACTCAAAAAAGAGGATTTAAATTCTATTTTAGAAATAGCAAGATTAAGCCCAAGCTCCTTAGGACTGGAACCTTGGAAATTTATAGTAGTGCAAGATGAGAAAAGAAAAGAAGAACTTTCTAAAATTTGCAACCAGCAAAAACATGTAAAAGATTGCGCTGCGTTAATTATCATCATTTCAAGACTTGATTTTTTGGATTATTTTGAAGAAAAACTTAGAAAAAGAGATATGAGTGAAACAGAAATTCAAAAACGCTTAGATGCTTATATGCCTTTTTTAAAATCTCTAAATCAAGAAGAAAAAATATCTTATGCAAGAGAACAAGCTCATATAGCTCTAGCTAGCATACTTTACAGTGCTAATGCTTTAAATATAGCAAGCTGCACTATAGGTGGTTTTGATAAACAAAAGCTTAATTCTTATTTATCACTTGATATTCAAAAAGAAAGATCAAGTTTGGTGGTGGCTTTAGGATATTGCAACGATGAAAAAAATCCTCAAAAAAATCGTTTTAGTTTTGATGAAGTTGTAAAATTTATTTAAATTTTGCTTAAAAGCAAAATTTAAATAAAAATAAACTGATTCTTTTTTGTATTTTTACTAAGTCTTTGCTTAAATTTTATACAATTTTGATTATAATTTTACATTTAATTTCACAAGGCTTGTTATGAATTTACCCAATATCTTGGCGATTTTTAGAATGGTTTTAGCGCCTTTGCTATTTTTTTTATTAATTCATCATTTTGAAAATATTCATCAAAGTTGGATTAACTATTTTGCTGCTTTAACTTTTTCATTAGCAGCTTTAAGTGATTTTTTTGATGGATACATCGCAAGAACTTGGAAACAAACTACAAAACTGGGTGGAATCTTAGATCCATTAGCCGATAAAATGCTTGTTTTAGCAGCTTTTTTAGGGCTTTTACTTACAGGAAAAGCTAATGAATGGGTAATTTATATTATACTAGTAAGGGAATTTTTTATCACGGGTTTTAGAGTTGTAATGATCAGTGAAAATTTAAATGTCAATGCTTCTTTTGCAGGCAAGCTTAAAACCGCTTTTCAAATGACTGCGATAGGATTTTTAATCATGGAGTGGATAGGCGGTGAAATTCTACTTTACATAGCTTTGATTTTAACTCTTTATTCTGGATTTGAATACATCTATACTTATATAAAAGCTCAAAAAAAAGGAGAAAAATGAGATCTTTATTATTTTTAATTGTTATTTTGATTTTGGGAATTAAATTTTATTCTATTGAATTTTTAGCAACTGTTTTAGTCATCTCATTTTTAATTTTCTTTCACGAATTAGGACATTTTTTGGCTGCAAGATCTTTGGGTGTAAAAGTTGAAGTTTTTAGTATAGGATTTGGAAAAAGTCTTATAGAGCGTGAATTTAAAGGCACAAACTATCGCTTAAGCACTTTACCACTTGGAGGATATGTTAAACTTAAAGGACAAGATGATATGCGTCCTGGTTTTGAAAATCTAGACAAAGATAGCTATAGCATTTTAAGTCCTTTAAAAAAGATTTATATTCTTTTTGCTGGACCATTTTTTAATCTAATTTTAGCTTTTTTTCTTTATATTATCATAGGAAATTTAGGTCTAAACAAACTTGCTCCGCAAATAGGAAACATAGCGCCAAACTCTGCTGCACAAGAAATAGGACTTCAAAAAAATGATACTATCTTAGAAATTAACGGTATAAGAATTCAAACCTTTGATGAAATTTCAAAGCATTTAAGTTTAGATCCTTTGAAAATATTAATCAATAGAGAAGGAAAAAATTTAGAATTTATTTTAACTCCAAAAATAGGACAAGGATACAATGACTTTGGACAAATCGTTGAAAAACCTCAACTTGGAGTTAGTCCAAATGGGACAAGCACTCTTGTAAAACACCAAGGTTTAGAAAGTTTTAAATATGCCGCACAAGAAAGTTTTCAAGCTTCTACACTCATCATCAAGGGTATTGTAAAACTCATAAGTGGTGAAGTTGAAGCAAAAAATTTAGGCGGTATTATCACCATGACTGAAATTACCTCAAAGGCTGCACAAAATAGCTTTACTTTGCTTTTATTTATCACTGCTTTAATTTCTATAAATTTAGGCATTTTAAATCTTTTACCTATTCCTATGCTTGATGGAGGACATATACTTTTTAATCTTTATGAAATGATTTTTAGACGCAAAGTTCCACAGCGTACTTTTGAATATTTAAGCTATACAGGCATGGCAATACTTTTAAGTTTAATGCTCTTTGCAACTTATAATGATATATCAAGGATTATAGGTGAATAAAAAATTTTCCTACCCTATTCCAAATTTTACTGATAGAAGAAAAAGTATAATCTTTTGGCGCTATTTGCGTTTTCAAGCAAGAAAAATTTTATATTTTCCTCAAGTAAGACTTCTAGAAAAAACGCTTAATAAAGAAAAAAATAAACATTTAAAAGACTTTTTCTCTCAAAGACCCTATGCTTGTTACAATGCTACAAGAAGATTTTGCGATAAAAGTTTTAAAGCAAATGAACGTGTTAAAACACTTATTTATGATGTTGATAAGGGACTCGCTTGTTTTAAATTTCTTCCCGAGGAACAAATAATTTTTTCTTTTGATGAAGATTTTGAGCTTTTTTTAGGATATAACTATAATGTTTGCGAAGAAGGTTTTTGGGCTTTTTCTTTAAAATTTAAAAAATACACAATCTTACAATGTAATTTTTGCTTTACTTTAGAAAACAATCTTCTACTTTCTTGTATACAAGGACATAAATACAAAGATTTTAATATTTTAGAAATTAATAAAATTTTAACTAAAAAATGTCATGGTTTGCGCCCTGTTGCTTTACTTATAGAATGCTCTAAGATGCTTTGTGAAATTTTAAAACTTCAAGCTACTTTAGGTGTACATGAAAAAAATCAAATCCGTTCTCAAAAAGGAAAAGAAAAAGGCTATTTTGTAGATTATCAAAAAATTTGGCTAGAAAATGGTGGAGAATTAATAAAAATCAATAAACACAAATACTATAAACTCCACCACTCTCAAAAAAACCTAGAAGAAATCCCTTCGCAAAAACGCTCCATGTATAAAAAACGTTTTGCTATGCTTGAAGAAATCAAAACAAATTTAGATAAAACCTTAAGTATTCAAGACTAATTAAGTATATTTTGATATAATCTAGCCTTGCTTTATGCAAAATCCTTGCTCATAAAAATGGGCTTTAATATCCATAAGGAGAAAAGATGAAACATTATGAGGTTTTATTTATCTTAAAACCAACACTTACTGAAGAGGAAGTGAATGCGAAGTTGGAATTCGTTAAAGAAGTCCTAACCAAAAATAGTGCAGAAATTGAAACTGTTGTTCCAATGGGTACTAGAAAATTAGCGTATAAAATCAAAAAATACGAAAGAGGAACTTATTTTGTGATTTATTTCAAAGCTCCTACAAACTTGATCGCTGAGCTTGAAAGGGTGTTAAGAATCATTGAAGAAGTAATAAGATTTTTAATCGTAAAATATGAAAATAAAAAAGAAATTGCAGCTTGGGAAAAACTAAGCCACGGGATTAAGCAATCTAAAAAAGAAATTAAACCTTTAGATGCTCCTGAAATTCAATAAGGAAAAAGATGTTTAACAAAGTTGTTTTGGTTGGAAATCTTACACGTGATATAGAAATGCGTTATGCACAAAGCGGTAGTGCTATTGGAGCTTCCGCTATAGCAGTAACAAGAAGATTTACCGCAAATGGAGAAAAAAGAGAAGAAACTTGCTTTATTGATATAAGCTTTTATGGTCGCACCGCAGAAGTTGCAAACCAATACCTTACAAAAGGTTCAAAAGTACTCATAGAAGGACGTTTGAGATTTGAACAATGGAGTGATCAAAATGGACAAAATCGCTCTAAACATAGCATTCAAGTTGAAAATATGGAAATGCTTGGCAATTCCAATGCTCCACAACAAGGCGGAAATTTTGGCAATAATAGCTTTTCAAACAACAATTATAGTGGAAACTATGAAAATCAAAGCTATGATCCTTATATGAGTGAAAATCAAAATTTTAATAAAGCAAAAGCAAACCCTGCTCCACAGAGAAACCAAAGCCCACAACACGAAGAAAAATTAAAAGAAATTGATATCGATGCTTATGATAGCGATGATACTAATTTACCATTTTAAAGGATAAACTATGGCAGAAAAAAGAAAATACTCTCGCAAATATTGCAAATACACTGAAGCAAAAGTTGAATTTATTGATTATAAAGATACAGCAATGTTAAAACATGCTTTATCTGAAAGATTTAAAATCATGCCACGCCGTTTAACAGGCACAAGCAAAAAATACCAAGAAATGGTAGAAGTTGCAATCAAACGCGCAAGACATGTAGCCCTTATCCCTTATATAGTGGATAGAAAAGAAGTAATCAACAATCCTTTTGAAGGACTATAATCTTTTAAAAGCAAACTTGTAAAAAGTTTGCTTTCTTATACATTTATTCTCAAAATAAAATTAAACCAAAGTATATTCTAAAACATCACTGAAAGTATCAACAGCAATGATTTCCATATTGTCTCTAACCTCACTAGGAATATCTTTTAAATCTCTTTCGTAATTTTTTCTTGGAATTAAAGCTGTTTTTATATCTGCTTTATAAGCTGCAATTAATTTTTCTTTTAATCCGCCTATTGGTAAAACTTTTCCTTTTAAATCTATTTCACCCGTCATTGCAACATCTGCTTTAACCTTTTTATCACTAAAAATAGAAGCAATAGCTGTGCTTATCGTAATACCTGCACTTGGGCCATCTTTTGGAGTAGCTCCATCTGGCACATGTATATGAATATTATAACTATCATAAACATTAACTTTAGGATCAATAATTATTTTTTTAGGTATTTTTATTTTTCCTTCATCGATTAAAACTTTTATCATGCTAAAAGCAATTCTAGCTGATTCTTTCATTACATCACCCAAACTTCCTGTGAGCGTTAATTCTCCTTTACCTTTAATTTTTACAGCCTCTACTTTTAAAACATCTCCACCTACGCTTGTCCAAGCCAAACCATTGACCTGACCTACTTGATTTTCTCCATTATTTTTTTCTATTTCAAAAACTTTTTTATCTAAAAATTCATTCAAATTTTTTGTATTAATAATGACTTTTTTAATATTTTCTAAAAGTAGTTTTTTAGCACTCTTACGACACAACTCTGCAACTTTGCGACGCAAATTTCTAACTCCTGATTCACGAGTATAATCGCTAATGATTAGCTCTATAGTTTCATCATCAATAGATAATTCATTGGATTTTAAGCCATGTTTTTTAAGCTCATCTGGAATTAAATATTTTTTCATTATATGAAATTTTTCACTTGGAGTATAAGAGCTAAGTTCTATAAATTCCATTCTATCTCTTAAAGGTGCAGGAATATTGCTAATATCATTTGCCGTTGCTATAAAAATGACTTTACTTAAATCAATATTAAAATTTAAATAATAATCCCTAAATTTAGAATTTTGCTCTGGATCTAAAATTTCTAAAAGCACCGCACTTGGATCGCCTCTAAAACTGCGATTTAATTTATCAATTTCATCCAATACAATTACAGGATTAATTTGTTTTGCCTCTATGAGTCCTTGAGTAATACGTCCAGGCATAGCGCCTATATAAGTTCTACGATGACCACGCAGCTCATTAACATCTTCAAGTCCACCTAAGGCTATACGAATAAGCTCTCTTTTTAAAGCTTTTGAAACAGAATTTGCCAGTGAAGTTTTACCAACGCCAGGAGGCCCATAAAGACAAAGTATAACTTTAGCACCATCTTTTTCTGCTATTTTTCTTTTTTCTAAAAGTTCCCTAACTGCAAAATATTCTTCTATGCGTTCTTTTGGTTTATTTAATGCATAATGATCATGGTTAAGCTGTTTTGAAACTTCCTTAATATCAAGTTTTTTCTTAGAAATTTTTTCAAAAGGAACATCTAATGCTGTTTCTATGTAAGTTTGAATCATCGATGCTTCGGAATTATCTTGATGAATGCGTTCGAATTTTTCAATTTGTTTTTTGATTTCTTTATAAGCGTCTTCGTGCATAAATTTCTTCTTTAACTCCAGACGCTTTTGATACTCTCTAACCTCATCTTCTTTTTGCGTATCAGAACCAAGCTCTTTTTGAATTTGTCTTAATTGTTCTTTTAAAAAATATTCTTTATTTACCTTATCAATACGAGAATGTACTTTATTTTTAATTTCTTTTTGAATTTTATTAGCTTCTATTTCTTGAGCAATTAAATCTATTAATTTTACTAATTTTTGCTCAAGATCTGTTAAAACAAAAAACTCATAAGCAACTTGTTTTTTAATACGCACAGTATTTAAAATCAAATCGCAAATCCTAGATGCATCAAAACCTTCTTCAATTGTTCTTAAAAGATCTGGAGAAAAATAATGACTAATATTTGCCAAATTTTTTACTTTCTCTTTTAAAACTTCAAGAAGTGCTTCTTTTTTAGTTCCTTCTAAAAAGTCTTCTTTTATAAGTTCTATCTTGGCTTCTAAAGGTTTATTAGAAATTTGCTCTATAATTTTACCCTTGGCATATCCTTGAAAAAGTATTTTCACTCTTCCATCAGGCAAAGGAACTTTTCGCATGATAGTCCCAATCACTCCGCAATTATAAATTTCATCAAAATTTCTTCCATTTTCCAACTTTGAAGGTGCAACAAAAAGCATGCTATCATTTTTAATCGCAAGATCTAAAGCTTTCATATTGGATGAATCGTTAATAAAAATAGGAGTTATCATAAAAGGATATAAAAATAATTCATCTTCAACCAATACTGGTAAATTTGCTGGATAATTTTGTATCTCTTCAATCTGCATTTATTTTCCTTGTTTATTAAAATCTTTCAAATATACTTCTATACCAAGGAAGCTCAGGTTTGATAATACTTTGCTGATAAAATTCACTTTCTTGAAGTCTTTGTTTATAAATTTGTGCACTTTCATCATGCCCTATGCGCTGGTATAGATTTTCTATAGTACTATTAAGATAAAAAACCGCTAAATTAAATTTTGTAAGCATTGTTTGAACCAAAGGTTCATATTCTGTATAAGGATAATCTTTCAAAAAAGTATCTATTTCTTTTTGGCTTTCAAGCATTAAAGCCTGATTACGATTTGGCACTGCAAATGCATCAAATTTTGCTTTAATTTTAAGATAACGAATATAATCAGCATTGCGTGAATTTCCAAATTTTTTATTATATTCATCTAAATAAAATTCAGCTAACTTATATTCTTCTTCATCCATATGAGCTTGTGCTAAAATAATTAAAGTAGTTTCTAATAAAGGATCGGCAACATGCTCACTTGCCATACCATTATAATGATCATCAGCTTTTTCCAAATCCTTGTCCTGCAAATCTTTAATAATTTGCTTATACCACTCACTAGCACTAAGATTGTATAAACCTTCATCATTTTTCGTACTACACGCACTAAAAAAAACACTTAAAAAAACCAATAAAAAAATACCTTTTTTCATACTTCACCTTGATTTATATTCTCAAAAATATATATTTTAACGATTTTATAATTATGTTCTTCTAAAATTATAATAAAATTAATTAAATAATTTAAAATTTTGGAATGATTATTGCTTATTTTATGTTAAAATATTAAACATTATAACTTGAGGAGAAAACATGACCCTAGCTGTTAAATGCCCTATCTTAGGTTTTGAAGAAACCAAAAATATGGAATTTTCAACTATCGATGAAGTATTTGTAAGACTTAAAAGTCTTGATGGTAAAGACTTTTCTTTTGTTTTAATTAATCCTTATTTGATTAGACCTGATTATGAATTTGATATACCAACTTATTATCAAGAGCTTCTTTCTTTAACACCTGAATCTAATATGAAAATTTTTAATATAGTAGCCATAGCAAAAAGCATTGAAGAATCGACAGTGAATTTTCTAGCTCCAGTAGTCATTAATCTTGATAATAATACTATGGTACAAGTGATACTAGATACAGTTAATTATCCCGACTTTTTTCAAGCTGATCAAATTGCTAATTATATTAAAAAATAATGCTCTATATACTTGCAAATGGATCTATGGCAACAGCCTTAGCCTATGGGTTAAAAGATGATTATGAAATTTGTATAGTAGGAAGAAGTATAGAAAAACTTCAAGCCCTCGCCAAAGAAGGCTTTAAAACCTTACTTTACAAAGATTTTAACATAGAAGGTAAAGATGTTATTTTAGCATTTAAACCTTATGCTTTAGAAAATATTGCTCAAATGCTAAAAGGACAAGCACGTATCTTAATCTCTGTTTTAGCCAATGTTGATTTTGAAAAACTACAAACCATCAAAGCTCAAAATTATGTTAGAATAATACCCAATACAGCAGCTAAATATAAGGCTTCAACCACACCATATATACTTAAAAACTCTCATTTCGAAAATGAAATTTTAGACATTTTAAAAACTTTTGGCTCGGCTTATAAATTAGATAATGAAATACAAATGAATGCAGCTATGGCGATTAGCGGCTGCGCTCCTGCTTTTTTAGCACTTATAGCAGAAAGCATTGCTAATGCTGGAGTTTATGAAGGTTTGTCAAAAGAACTTAGTCTCAATCTTACGCGCTCTTTATTTAAAAGCTCTAGTGCTTTACTAGAACATGAACATCCAGCTATTATCAAAGAAAATATTTGCTCCCCTGGCGGAGTTACAGTAAAAGGCATAAAAATACTCGAACAAAAAGGAATTCGCGGAAGTTTTTTTGAAGCCATAAATGCTAGCAGCGCTAAATGAAAAAGGCTTTCATACTTATAGAAAGCATTAGTGCTATAACGATCATATCTTTAATTTTCATTGGCATTTTTTATTACTATATTCAACTTTACAAAAACTATGAAAATTTAAATATTTTTGAAAGACTCTATAAACTTCAAGAAGAATTATATGAAAAGCCTATTTTTAAAACCATCATACTTCAAACTTCAGCCTTAAAACCTATAGTTTTACAAGAACAGTTTGTTAATGATGGTATATTTCAATTTCAAAAATTATACTTTCAAGATCAAAATTATAGCGTTTATTTTAAAGAATGAGCAAAGCTTTTACACTTTTTGAACTTATAATATCACTAATACTTTTTACTTTTATAACTAGCTTACTTTCAAAACCTTTAATGGATTTTTATCATTTAAATTTTACTGCTTTACATACAAACAATCTTATCACTCAAGCACATTTAAACTTGCTTAAAATAGAAAAATTAATACAAAATTGTATTAATATTACATTTTCACAGAATACATTAAAATGTCTTTTAAAAGATGAGTTAATTAGCCTAAAAGATAATAAACTTTATCTTATTAATTCTGCTCTTATTTTAGAAAATAATCATACACTTTATTCACCTCATTCTGATTTTAAAACACAACTCCAAAATAGAAAAGATTTATATAACGACAATGAACATATTAGCTATGCTTATAAAATTAATAAGATTGAAAAAATATCTATCTTGGAAATGGTATATCTGCAAATTTTACAGGTAGTTTTATTCCTTTGCAAGCTCAATTAGTTATCAAATTGCAAAATGAAGAACTTATATATGAAATAAAGCCAAAATTTAATGAACAATTAAACCAACAAGGATTAATTTCTAAAAACATAAGCTCATTTAACCTGCAAAACAATAAATTAAAAATTTGCCTAAAAAGACAAACAAAACATTGCCTTGAAAAAAGAATTTTACTGTGAAAAAAGCTTATGTTTTAATTTGGACAATTTTTTTAATACTACTAATAAGTCTATGGATGAGCTTGACCTTAAACATATCCAGCTATACTCCAAAAATAATCCAAGATAGTTATTACTACCTTCAAGCTCAAATTTTAAGTCACAATGCAACACAATTTTCTAAATATTTTTTATATCAAGCAAAGCAAGAAAATAAAGAATGTTTAGATAATATATATTTTAATTACACAAAAGCTTTGATTAAAATAAAATATTTTTATCCTATTGCACAATGTGTTAATTTTAAATTTTCCAACTTCAATCCCGATGCAAATTTAAGCAAAGATGGTGTTATTATAGCCCACATTAGTATTGCTTTAAATCGTGATAAAAACGTCAATGATGAAATTTTACTCACAAAAAGCATTATTATTTATCCCAAAGAAAATTTTTGGAATTTAAAAAATTAAACCAAAGTCTTAGCGAGCTTAACACAGTTTAAAAGACTTTGATTTTCGCATATATAAAGATTTTTAAAATTTAAAAGCTTCTTTGCTGTGCTTTGCCCTATAACTACAACCTTATCTTCTTCTTTTAAGCTGTAAAATTTTAAAAAATTTTCTACACTTAAAGGAGAGGTGAATATAAAAATAGCAGGATGGATAAGCTTTTTGTCGCCTTTTTTAAAAACATTTTCATAAACAATCATTTCATCTAAATCCACACCTACATTTTTAAGATCCAAATTTAAAGTTGAAACAATATTTTTAGCCCTTAGATACAAACATTTTTGCATTTTTAACTCCTCTTTAAATTCAAGAAAAAGATCTTTTCCATAAGCCTTTGATGGAATTTTAATCTTTTTAAAACCTAAATTTTTAGCGTATTGAGCTGTACTTTGTCCCACAGCGTATAAATTGAGTTTGAAATTTAAAGTGATTTTTGCATGTTGTAAAGCTTTTAAAGCATTTTTTGAAGTGCAGATTAAAGCATCATACAAACTCAAATCCACACTAAAATCATAAAAAACAATCTCATTTAAAATAAGATTTTCCACCCCTTCAAAAGGAGTTTCATTTAAGAGATAAATTTTCATAGATTTTACGCTTTAGCTCTTTAGCTGCCAAAAAAGCATCTTTAGCATCCATGATCGCCCTAACCACAGCCACACCGCTTAAATTTATACCCTTTAACTCAACAAGTGCTTCTTTGTCAATCCCACCTATGGCTACAACCCCTATAGGGCTTTTATCACAAATTTGACTTAAAAGCTCAAGGCTTAAAAGCGAACTTTCTTTAGTAGGCGTTGCCTTAATAGCTCCACAACCTAGATAATTTACTCCTTGTATAAACTCAAGTTGTTCTAACTTTTTAAGACTTAAGCCTATGATTTTTTCATCTCCTAAAAGCTTTCTAGCTAATTTTGCTTCTAAATCTTCCTGTCCTAAATGCACCCCATCAGCATCTAAGGCTAAAGCTATATCCACCCTATCGTTAATCAAAAAAGGTATTTTATAAGACTTGCAAAGTTTTTGCACCTTTAAGCCTAGTTTATAAAATTCTCTTGCATTAAGCTCTTTTTCACGAAGTTGTATGATACTTACTCCGCCTTTTATAGCATTTTCTAAAGTATTTAAAAAACACTCCTCGCTTTTACTTCCCTTAGTAGCAACCAAATAAAGGCTAAGATCTAATTTATTTTTCATCTAGAAACTTGAAAAAATGATTTGTAGGACCACAACCTTTTCCAAGATTAAGTGAATAATAAATCGCATTTCTTACATACTCTTTAGCTTCACTAACAGCGTGAAATAAATCCTTGCCCTTAGCTAAATTACTAGCAATAGCCGAAGAAAGCGTACAACCTGTACCGTGAGTATTTTTAGTTTCTATGCGTTCGCCTTTTAAAATATAAATTTCTTTTCCATCATAAAACACATCATTGGCATTTATTTCACTATGTCCGCCTTTAAGTAAAACCGCCTTAGCCCCCAAGCTGCATAAATGCTTAGCTGCTTTTATCATCTGCTCTTCATTAGCGATCTTAAAACCGCATAAAAACTCTGCTTCAGGAATATTAGGCGTAAGAATGTCTGCAAATTTTACTATGGTTTGCTTGAAAAAATCACAATTTTCTTGCGGCATTAAAGCATAGCCATTTTTAGCAAACATTACAGGATCGATCACTATGTTTTGAGGTTTAAACTCGCTTAAATTTTTAGCTACACAGCTCATTAATTCACAAGAACCTATCATTCCGATTTTAGTTGCCTTTGGCACTATATCTTCAAACACGGCAAGCATTTGTTCATCCACGCTTTGAGTAGGTATATCGTGTACAGAAATCACCCTTGCGGTATTTTCAGCTACCACACTTAAAATCACACTCATACCAAAAAGATTGTGTGCACTAAAGGTTTTAAGATCGGCTTGTATCCCTGCTCCACCACTACAATCACTCCCTGCTATAGTTAAAACAGGTATAAGTTCACTTCCTTTTGCTTTCATAAATCTTCCTTTAAAATTTTGATCCATTCTTCACCCTTAGGGCTTAATTTTTGTCCTTTAAAACTCTGTTTTGCAAAAGCTACAATCAAAGCATGAAAAATTTGATAAAGTTCGTAAAGTTCGCATTTTTTTCCTAAAATTTTATACAAATTTTCTTGCTCACTCTCTATGTCACTTTGAAAAAATTCTCTTAATTCTTCATAATTTTCAAACTCATAACCTAAGTAAAAAGCCAAACGCAAACTATAATTATCTACAACCAAAATCTCTCTTTTGCAAAGATAGTTTAAAATACTATCAACGCTTTCAAAACCTAAACCTTTGATATTTAAAAGCCATTCTCTGCTTGCATTTGTTTTAAAATTTTCTAAATTTTCATAAGTGTTTATGATACTTTCTACCAAACCTTTTAAACGCTTAGTTTTGGTATTATAAAATCCGCTAGGCTTAATTAAAGTTGCAAGTTCTAAATTGGATAAAGTATTGATTTGTTCTAAGCTTGCAATATTTTCTTTTTTCAAATTTTCTAAAGCTTTTAAGACATTTTTCCAATTTGTATTTTGAGTTAAAACGACAGAAATTAAAAGCTCAAATTCACTCAATCCTTGATTTTCAAGCCAATCAAAATCATGATAATTTAAATCCAAATTTAAAAGCTTGGTAAAAATTTGTGCTCCAGTCATTTAAAATTCTCCTTAAAAGCTAAATAAAATTGCTTTGCGGTACGACCACTTCTACTTGCTCTTAGAGTAGCAAATTCTTTAGCTTTAGCGTGCAAAAGCTCTTTATCACAAGAATAATCTTTAAAATAAAAATCTATCATCTTTAAATACTCTTCTAAATTTCCCTGATAAAAACTTAACCACAAACCAAATCTATCACTCAAACTTAATCTTTCTTCAGCAGCATCGCTTAAATGAAGTTCTGTATGTGTGATTTGCGTATCAAGATTATCAGTAATGCTTTCACTTAATAAATGCCTACGATTTGAACTCGCATAAATAATTACATTATTTGGGGCTTTTTCTATGCTTCCCTCAAGTAAAGGTTTTAAAAATTTATAACTATCATCTCCCTTTTCAAAAGAAAAATCATCACAAAAAAGTATGAATTTAAAATTTTCTAATCTGATTTCATCGATGATATCTGCTAAGGCAAATAAATCTTCTTTATTTAATTCGACAAGTCTTAAGCCCTGTTCTTTAAATTCATTAAATATAGCTTTAATTAAACTTGATTTTCCAGTGCCCTTAGATCCCCATAAAAGTGCGTGATTTGCTCCCTTATCTTGAATGAAATTTAAAGTATTTTCATAAAGTGCTTTTTTTTGACTTTCCATACCTACTAAATCTTTTAAAGCAATAGGATCGATTTCAAAAATAGGCTTTAAATAATCTTTTCTTGCTCTATAAATTGCTGCATAAGTTTTATTCCAATCCATTTTAAGCCTTTCTTAAATGCGTTAAAATTGCCTCTAAAATATCATCATCATCTTTGCTTTTTGCCTTGATGAGTTCTTTTTCATCATTTAAAGCAGTAAATTGAATATTTTGCTCATAGTTACTAATGCTTTTAAATTTATTTAAAGCTAAAATTTTAATAGTAATCAAAGATAAAAATTGCTTAGTATAAATGTCAAGTTTTCCAAAGCGATCTTCAATTTCACCTTCGATCTCATAAACCTCATGAACTTGCTCACACTTGCTAAGTCTTCTATAAAGTTCTAATCTTAAGCGATCTTCGCTGATAAGTTCGCTGTTTAAAAAGGCATTAACATTGAGTTTTAAATCAAGTTTATTTTCTTTTTGATCCACTTCATTTTTACTTAAAGCATTAAGTTCATCTTCTAACATTTTAAGATATAAACTATATCCAATTTGCTCAATATGTCCACTTTGATCTACGCCTAATAAATTTCCACCGCCACGAATTTCAAGATCATGATAAGCCAAAATAGAACCTGCGCCTAAAAAAGAATTACTTTCTAAGGAAACTAGACGCTTTAAAGCATCTTTTGTAATAGCATTTTTATCTTCAATTAAAAAATAACAATAACCTTGTTTATCACTTCTTCCTACACGCCCACGCAATTGATGCAAATCAGCCATGCCAAAACGATCGCTTTTTTCTACTATGATAGTATTTGCATTTGGTAAATCAATCCCACTTTCTACGATAGAGGTACTTAAAAGCAAATCATATTCTTTGTTTTCAAATTTCAACATTTCTTCTTCTTGCATCTTGGCATCGATTTTAGAATGTAAAATCAAAATACGCAAAGTAGAAAAAAGTTCTAATAAATGCTTTTTACATTGCTCTATACTTGCAATATGATTATGAATATAAAAAATTTGCCCACCACGTCTTAACTCTCTTGCTATAGCTTCTTTTAAAAGTGCGTCATCATTTTCTTTGACAAAAGTTCTTACATCCATTCTATCTTCTGGTGGAGTTTGCAAAACACTATAAGATTTTATAGAACTTAAAGCTTGATTTAAGCTTCTTGGTATAGGGGTTGCTGACATGGATAAAATATGTGAATTTTGAGTGATTTCTTTAAGCTTTTCTTTTTGCTTCACTCCAAATTTATGCTCTTCATCAATAATAACAAGGGCTAAATTTTCACATTCTACACTTAAAAGTGCATGAGTTCCTACAACTACACAAGCTTTATTTTCTTTTAAATTTTGTAAAACTTGTTTTTTTTCTGCACTACTTGTAAAGCGATCCAGTTTAAAAACCTTTATATCAAAAGGATCAAAACGCTTTTTTAAGGTTTTATAATGCTGATGAGAAAGCAAAGTCGTAGGCGCAAATAAAAATGCGCAAAATCCACTTTTAACTACTGAGTAAATAGCATTCATAGCGACTTCTGTTTTTCCAAAACCCACATCACCGCTTAAAAGCCTATCCATGACTTTTCCACTTTGAAAATCTTGCAAAATTTCATGACAGGCTTTATCTTGATCGCTTGTATAAATAAAACCCGCACTAGCTATAAAATCAGTCTGTCTATTTAAATCCACTGTAATTTTTTTTGCTTGCACCAAAGATCTTTTAGCCGCCATAATAACAATTTCAGAAGCTATGGCTAAAAGTTTAGTCTTTAATTTTTCTTTAAGTTTAATAAAGCTTGTTTTACCTAGTTTATCTAAGCTTGGAATAGATCCACTCACGCCCAAATATTTATCAATCAAATAAAGATTTTCCACTGGTAATAAAAGCTTATCAGAATTTTGATACTCTATAGCAACAAACTCTTTTTTTGCTCCGCTTATCACTATCATCTCAAGACCTAAAAATTTACCTACCCCATAATCTTCGTGTACTATATAATCCCCATTTTTAAGCTCATCTATAATCAAACTAGCTTTTTTTCTTGTTTTTTGTTTTTCTTTTTGATTTAAAGAAATAATTAGCTCTTCAGGACTAATAAGATTAAGCCTTAAATCACTTTTTACAAAATGGATATTTTGAGTATCTTCAAGCTCTAAAGCTTTAAATAAAGCTTCGTTTTTAGCTAAAAGTGTGATTTTTTTATTTTTATGAAATTCAAAAAAATCTTTATTGTAAGAACTTTGCAATTCTTTAAATTTTTTAGCTTGAGGTAAAATTTTTGCATTCACAAAACTTATATCTTTTTCATATTCATTAATATCAAACTTTTCACAAGCTAAAAAATCAAGTTCTAAATAATCAAAAAAATCATCAATACACCAAAAGCCTAAAGAATTGATATCATGTATTAAAGCATCGCTTTGAAAATCTTCTAATTTATCCTTAAAAATTTCATAATTTTCTTTGTCAAAATATTTTAAAAAAGGACAAATTTCAAAATGTTCTAGTTCGTTAGGAATAGACTTTTGACTTTGCAAATCAAAATATCTTATACTTTCAATCTCTTCGCCAAAAAGTAAAATTCTAATAGGATTTTCTTCATTGATACAAAAAATATCAATAATATCCGCACGAATTGAAATTTCACCTTTATCCTGAACTATATCTACAAATTCGTATCCCAATCTTGAAATTTCATCTTCAAAACATTTCAAATCAAAATTTTGTTTTTTATCGATATGATAATTTTGTAAATGTTTTTTTGAAGGAAGTTTTTTTAAAACAGTATTTAAAGGAGAAATAAGGATTTTTTTTTCTTCTTCTTTATGATAAGCATTTAAAATCTTACAAAGATCAAAAAGTTCTTTAGAAAAAGCCCTTAAATCATCTCCAAACTGCGCTCTAAAATCAGGTAAAACAAAGGTTTTTAAACCCTTAAATCGTGAAACTTGAGCGAGTAAATCTGCTTGTTTTTCATCTTTACAAAGAAAAAGTTCACAAATTTTTGGATTTTGTAAGTATTCATAAAATGAAGCTTGCATTATTCTTCGTTGTTATTTTCAATAAGTTTGATAGTATCTTCTTTAATTTTACTAGTTCCATTAAAGCGACCGCCATTTTCTATAGAAATTTTTTGCGTTGAAATATCACCATTAACAACTCCGCCCGCTAAAATTTCTAAACTATTAGCCTCAAGTTGCCCTTCAAAACACCCATTTACTACAATTTTATCTGCTTGTAATTCACCTTTTAAATTTCCATTTTTTCCGATAACCACAATGCTTTCAGAATGAATAATACCACTTAACTCTCCATCAACATGAAGCATAGAAGCAAAATAAAATTTACCCTCAATTCTCGCACCTGAAGAAATTACTGTTGTTTCTGAGCTAGAGCTGGATGTTGGGCTGATACCGCCTTTATTAAAGATTGCCATGGAACTCTCCTTTCTTGATTAAAAAAATCATTCATATTTTTTCTTTGCAAATTTAAAAAATACAAAGGTTCTAAAGTTTTATTAATAAACCTTACCTCATAGTGCAAATGCGGCCCCGTAGAAAGACCTGTATTGCCACTATAACCTATCAACTGCCCCTTGCTAACAAATTGACCTGCTTTGACCACTTCTTTGCGCATCATATGAGCAAATACTGTTTTAAAACCAAAATTATGCAATAAAATTACATTATAGCCATAGCCATTATCACTATAACCTGAAAATTCCACTACTCCACTTGCTGGTGCATAAATAGGAGTACCAATTTCCGCTCTTAAATCAATACCAGGATGAAATTCTCTTCTTTTTAAAAGCGGATGCTCTCTCCAGCCAAAATTTCCTGTAATGCCTTTATTTTCAATAGGCCATCCATTAGGAATTTGCCCCAAAATTCCAAGTTGCTGCTCATTGGTAAGCTGAAGATTATCAAGTCTTGCACTAATTGTAAGATTATTTTCTGCTTCTAAGCCCAAAGCCTCTTCAAAAGAAGCTATTTTATCTTCTATAGCTGCATACTGCTGAGTTTTTTCTTCTATGCTTTTTTGCATTTGCGAATTAGATAATTCCAATTCTTTGCTTTTTTTCAAAAGCTCCTCACGCTTTTCACTAATATCACTAAGTTTGCTATCGAGATATTTGATATAAAAACCACTAAAAACTAAAAATAAAACAATAAAAGCAATAGTATAAAAAACTATTTTTTTGATTATTTGATTTAAATAAAAATGTCTTGAACCGTTAATATCTGTAATGGTAATAGTGAATTTATTTTTTACCACACCACTCCTTTAAAAAATTTTCTACTAACATAAAAGAACCAAAAACTAGATTTTTTTTATTCTCTTCTAATTTTACAAATTCTTTGCATTGTATGCCTAGCTTTGATGCAATACTATAAATTTCATCATCAGCCAGCTTTCGTTCTACGCTTTTATATTTATATATTTGTATTGTATCAATAATAGGCTTTAATGTATTTAAAATTTGAAAAATATCCTTATCCAAATAAGCATTATAAATAAGATTTATTTTTTCTCCTTGAAATTTATCAATCATAGCCTTAGCAGCCATAGGATTATGACCCACATCAACAAAAAAATTTGGAGAAATTTCTTGGCATCTTCCTTGCAAATTTAACTCTTGCAACTTTTTTAAAGCTTCTAAGGTTTTTTCTTGTGAAGTTAAAATTTCACAAGCCTTTAATGCAAGCTTTAAATTATGCTTTAAAAAACAAGGTAAAACAAACTTTTTACAATAAATCTCAAATGTTTCTTTCAAAAAAGGATTTAAAGAAGAAACTTGCAAATTAGCTTTTTTTAAAAAAGCAATTTTTTTTGCTAAATTTAAAACATTTTGCTCTTGCTCATCGCTTATAAGTGCTATAGGCGCCATAACTTTAAGCTTGGTTCTTGCAATATCTTCTAAAGAATTGCCCAAAATTTGAATATGGTCAAATCCAATTCTTGTAAAAATATTCATTCTTCTTTCAAAAACAGAAGTAGCATCATATTCTCCACCCACTCCTGCTTCTAAAACAATGAAATCGCATTTTTGAAATAAAATCATAGCTAAAAAAGTAGCATATTCGAAATAACTTAATTTTTGCAAGTCTTGTTTAAAAATTTCTTCAAGTCTTATATGAGCTTGTTCTAATTCTTCATCATTTGCAATCTTACCATCAAGATAAAATCTTTCATTAAAACTAAAAATATGCGGGCTAGTATAATGCCCTATTTTATAATTTAAATTTTCTAAAAGTTGGGTTAAATATCTACCCGTGCTACCTTTACCATTTGTGCCTATAAGTTGGATTATAGGAATATTTTTAAAATATTTCTTATATTTTTCATACATTCTAAACATCAAAAAACGATCAATTTTATCGTAATTTATACTTTTTTGAGCTAAAAAATTCTCAACTTTCATTATATTGTTCATTAACCGCTGCAATTTGCTTTATTAACTCATCTAAAATATTAATACTTGGCTTACTTTGCTTATCAAGATAAGCCACGTGAATTTTAGGAGTTATAATATCTTGCTTATAAATAAATCTAAAAGTTTCTATAGTTTTAAGATTTGTATTTACAAGCTGTGTAATTTCATCTTTGCTTTTTCCTGGCGAAACAATCAAATAACTCTTTTCATCTATCATCCACAGTTCATCAAATTCGCTACAAGAATCTTTTAAAATTTTTTTAAATCGAACAAAAATTTCATTCAAACTTCCCATACCGTATTTTTCCATAATGAAACGGTAATTTACTATAGAAAATAAAGCTAAAGAATAATTAACTTTATACTTATTAAAATTTTCATCCATTTTATCAAGCTCTTTAAGAACACTCCAAGCCTCTCTCTCTTCTAAGCTTTGCGTGAATTCAATTTGATTATTTAAAGATGTAATTTTTTCTCCAAGTTGTTTAAATTTTAGTTTTAAATCCTCAAAACTAAGTTTTACTTCCCCATTTTCATCTGGTTTTAAAGTATTGATAAAATCCATATTTTTTTCATTCGATTTATTAAGTAAGACAAGCAATTCATAGATTTTTTTTAGATTATCATTAAAAAAATTTAAATTTTTTTGGACATACATATTATCAACCATTATACGATGATTTATAAATTCCATTAGTTCATTTTTAAAATTTTCTTCGCCTATTACAAAAGGCTTTTGTGTTAAATTTTGTATAAAACCTTGAATTTTTAAATCTTCTACCAATGAAGGATTTAAACCCAAGCATAATAATTCACTAAAGTGCTCATAACTACGCTCTTCAAGTTTAACTAAGAGTTTTTTAATCACGCTATCATAATCATCATATTTACTAATACCATATTTGCGAGCTTGTTCTTCTAAGTCATTTTCATCGTAATTTCTTTCAAGCTCTTTCCATTTTTTAGTAAGCAAGTAAATACTTTCACTATCCATAGTTTTAGAAATTCTAATCGAAGTCACCTTAGCCAAATCTCTTATCTTTTTATCCTTACTTATTTGCAAAGTTTTAGATATGGTATATAAAAAATCAAAAAATTCACTAAATTGTTTTCCGCTTTGTCTATTTAAAACAGAAATTAAAAAACTAATTAGTTCTTCTAAACTTCTTATAGTTTTAGAATTTAATTCTTGTTGATAAATCGGTAAAAGCAAGGTTTTGTATTTATCAAGTTTAGCCTTATTTGAACTTGTAATACCATATTTTAAAGATAATTCTTCAAAAATTTCCGTATAATTTTCAGGAGTTGGTTTTAGTTTTCTTTCTTTTAATGCAATTAAAGTTTGCCTTGCTATTTCATTAGTATTTGGAATCACGTTTTTGCCCTTTAATAGCAATTACGGAAATAAACTCATCAAATGCCTCGCTTGAAGCTGCTCGAATAGCCTCATACCTTGCAGAATCACTAATAATACTATTTGGAGAAATTTCAAAATTATAACTTCCACTTGTACTAAAAGCCTGACTTGAACCATCTTTAAAGACAACATTAAAATCTAAATTTAATTTAGCTTTATAACTAATAACATAGCCATTTTTATCATAAGCTAAAGGAATAAATTCTAAATTATTCATTTTAACATTGATTACATCATCAGCTTCATGTTTTAAAGCAAGTTTACGCCCTAATTTTGAAATTACCATTTCTTTTAAAGTATCGGCAACATAGATACTATTTTTTGGGTCTTGTTGACTTAATTCAACATTAACATAAACCTTCTCATCGAAAATATTATTAGCGATTTTTGATGTAGGAACATATCCACAAGCACCTAAAAATAAACCTATACAAAAAATTAAAATCTTTTTCATTTAATCACTAGATTAACTAGCTTTCCTTCCACATAAATTTCTTTAACTATACTCTTACCTTCAAGCCATTTAGCAGTATTTTCTTTTGCAAAAACTAAAATTTCTTCTTTACTCGCACTACTTGAAATTTCAAATTCAG
Source organism: Campylobacter sp. CFSAN093241 (assembly GCF_012889595.1). Lineage (NCBI taxonomy): Bacteria > Pseudomonadati > Campylobacterota > Epsilonproteobacteria > Campylobacterales > Campylobacteraceae > Campylobacter > Campylobacter sp. CFSAN093241. The sequence continues at coordinate 1,037,660 of NZ_CP040612.1, forward strand.
CCCTTTTTTTACCATTAATACTTACAGCTAAATTTAAAGTATCTTTTACAAAAACCTCTTCCTTAAGTTCTAATTTTTTGAAATTTTTACATTTAAAAAGCTCCTCGCTAAGCTCAAAACAAACATGAGGAATAATAGGCTCTAAAATATTTAAAATAATATAAAAAGCCTCTTGCTCCAAAGCTTCATTTTTACAAAGCGCTAAAGCATTTAAAGCTTCCATGCAAGCTGCAATTAAAGTATTAAAAGCAAAACTTTGATGATAAACTTCAAAAGATTTTTTCAAAGCTTCATATACCTTTAATCTTGCATATTTTTCTTCTTTATTTAAATTTTCTTGTTTTAATTCTACAAGCTCACCTTTTTTAACATTTTGCGCCCTATCATAGAGTTTACAAATAAATCTATAAGCCCCTTCAACCGCATCATCATTCCATTCAAGCTCTTTAGCCGGAGGCGCAGCAAAAAGTATAAAAAGTCTTGCGGTATCAGCACCGTATTTTTCTATAATCTCATCAGGATCTACAACATTGCCTTTTGATTTTGACATTTTAGCTCCATCTTTTAACACCATACCCTGAGTTAAAAGTCTATCAAAAGGTTCATTTTGTGTTAAATAACCCAAGTCTCTTAAAGCTTTTTGGAAAAATCTCGCATAAAGCAAATGCAAGATTGCATGTTCAATACCACCTATATATTGATCCACACTCATCCAATACTTTACACTTTTTTTATCTAAAGCTTTTTCCTGCCAAGTTTTCTCATCACTTGCAAAACGTGCAAAATACCAAGAACTTTCAAAAAAAGTATCTAAAGTATCACTTTCTTTTTGAGCCTCTTTGCCACATTTGGGACAAATACAATTTTTCCAAGTTGGATGTTTATCAAGTGGATTACCCTCACCTGTAATTTGCACATCTTCAGGTAGGGTAATAGGTAAATTTTCTAGTTTTTGAGGCACTATACCACAAATTTGACATTTAATCATAGGAATAGGCGCACCCCAATATCTTTGGCGTGAAACACCCCAATCACGAATTTTAAAATTTACAACCCTTTTTCCTATATTTTTAGCTTCAAACTGAGAAATAATTTTTAATCTTGCCTCATTACAATCAAGATTATCAAATTCTTGACTATGGATTAACTTTCCTGATTTTTGCGTATAAGGTAAATTTTCTTGAGTTTGAATAACTTGTTTGATAGCAAGATTATATTTTGTTGCAAATTCAAAATCTCTTTCATCATGAGCTGGAACAGCCATAACCGCTCCGCTACCATAATCAGCCAAGACAAAATTAGCCACCCATAAAGGAATTTTTTCTCCGCTTAAAGGATGAATGGCATAAATTCCTAAAAAATAACCTTCTTTTTCAGAACTTTGTCTTTCTCTTGGGCTTTGATTTTGAATAACTTTGATTTTATTTAATATATCTTGATTTAATAAATTTTGTGAAAGCAAATTTTGAACAATCTTATGTTCTGGAGCTAAAGCGATATACGAAACTCCATAAATTGTATCTGCTCTTGTAGTAAAAACTTCTAAAGAACTTTCTTTGGTTTTTTGCTTGCTTTCTTCGTCTAAATTTAAAGAAAATTCCAAACCTTCGCTTTTACCAATCCAATTTTCTTGCATAGTTAAAACTTGATTAGGCCATTTATCTTTTAATTTTTCTAAATCTTTTAAAAGTTCCTCAGCATAAGCAGTGATTTTTACATAATAACCTGGCATTTTTTTCTGCACTACTTCATGACCACAACGCCAACATTTTCCGTCTTCAACTTGCTCATTAGCCAAAACCGTTTGATCTTGTTCACACCAATTTACATTTGCTTCTTTAGTGTAAATCAAACCTTTTTCAAACATCTTAATAAAAAATTCTTGCTCAAATTTTGTATAAAGTGGATCTGAAGTAGCAAGCATTCTTTTTTTAGAAAAAGAAAAACCTAAAGAAAAAAGTTCTTTTTTCATATAAGCTATATTTTCATAAGTCCATGACTTAGGATGAATTTTATGTTTAATAGCTGCATTTTCAGCAGGCATACCAAAACTATCAAAACCTATAGGATGTAAAACATTAAAACCTATCTTGCGATAATATCTTGCTAAAGCATCACCTATAGTATAATTTCTTACATGCCCCATGTGAATTCGTCCGCTAGGATAAGGGAACATCGATAAAATATATTTTTTAGGCAAATTTAAATCATCTTTTGGCTCAAAATATTCATTTTCATCCCAAATTTTTTGCCATTTTTTTTCTATTAAACTTGCTTCATAAGCCATAAATTCTCCTTACACTGTTCCTTTTTCATACATTGCACGATTGCGTTCTTTATCTTGTTTTCTTTTTGCTTTTTCAATTTCTTTATTTCTAAACTCAAGCACACTAAATTTAAACCATAATAATGTCGGACTTGCAACAAAGATAGAGCTTAAAGTTCCCGCTATAATACCTACAATTAAAGCCAAAGAAAATCCTTGTATCATTTCCCCGCCAAAGAAATAAAGTATCACAACGGTTGCTAAAGTCAACCCTGAAGTTAAAACCGTTCTTGATAAAGTTGCTGAAACACTTTCATTAATAATAGGTGCAAGTTCGGTTTTTTTACTTGTTTTATTACCTTCTCTGATTCTATCAAAAATAATAATTGTATCATTCAAAGAGTATCCAAGCACAGTTAAAACAGCAGCCAAAGTATCTAAATTGACATCAATTTTAAATAAAGAAATTGCCCCTAAAGTAATCACAACATCATGAATTTCACTGATTATAGCCGCAAGAGCAAAACGCCACTCAAAACGCAACGCTATATAAATTAAAATTGCTATCAAAGATACAGCTATAGCCATAAGTCCTTTATTTCTAAGTTCATCACCTACTTTTGGACCTACCACATCAGCACGACGCACTTCAAATTTTCCCGTATCCTTTAAAAGAGTGCTTATATGCTCGCCTATATCATTGCTTACATTATCATTACTTCCTAAAAAGCGTATGGTTACTTCTTCATTACTTCCAAATTCAGTTACAGATAAATTTTGAAAAGTTCCTTGTTTTTCTAAAATTTCTCGAATTTGCGTTATAGGAGCTGCATTTTCATATTTAAGCTGAACTAAAGTTCCTCCGCTAAAATCAATGCCATATTGCAAACCCCTATCCCAAAGTAAATAAATAGAACCAAAAAACAAAATAAAAGAAAGGGAAATAGCAGCAAAACGCATTCTCATAAAATCATAAATTTTCTTTTCGCTAAAAAACTGCATTATCTTCTCCTATAACCAAACCAAAATCTTGTATTATTATTTTTTTCTATGCGTTGCATAAAATAATCAAACATTCCATGAGTTCCTAAAATAGCTGTAATCATAGAAACAACGATACCAATTCCCAAAGTCACAGCAAAACCTTTAACTGCTCCTGTTCCATAGGCATAAAGCGCTACCGAAGTAACTAAAGAAGTGATATTTGAATCTATAATCGCACTCATAGCATTTTTATAACCTTGTTCTATACTAACTCTTATATTTACTCCATCTCGCAAGAGTTCTCGTATACGCTCATTGATAATCACATTTGCATCTACTGCCATACCCACAGTTAAAACAAGTCCTGCCATCCCTGGTAAAGTTAAAGTTGCTCCAAACATAGCCATAACGGCAACTACTACCAAAACATTAACTAGCATTGCAATATTTGCAAAAATTCCTGCCACACCGTAATACATCATCATAAATACTACAATAAAAACCGATGCACCGATTAAGGCTATCATACTCATTTTAATACTATCAGCACCTAAAGATGGTCCTATGCTTCTTTGTTCAAGTAATTTTACAGGCGCAAGCAAAGCTCCACTTCTTAAAGCTACCGCCACATCACGCGCTTCTTCTTGGGTAAAAGCTCCACTGATTTGCCCACTACCTCCACCTATGCGTTCATTGATAGATGGAGCAGAATATACTTTATTATCAAGTACAATAGCAAGACGCTTTCCAACATTTGCTCCTGTATAATCAGCAAATTTTTTAGAACCCTCGGCATTTAAAGTAAAATTAATCACAGGATAATTATTCTTATCACTAATCCCTACTCTAGCATCAGTAAGCATAGATCCATCTAAAATAGGTATACTTTTTAAGGTATATTTTAAATTTGGATTTCTAGAATCAGGCACTAAAATCAGTCCATAACTCGCAGCCTCAGCATCGCTCATTGTAGAAGCTTGACCCATTTTAGAATCATCAACTTCCATAAGTTGCAAATGTGCTGCTTTTGTGATGCGTTCTTTTGCTCTTAGTTCATCTTCTTTGGTTTTAATCCCTGCAAGTTCAACCAAAATCTTATCATCACCTTGTTTAGCAACTGTTGGCTCTGCTAAACCAAATTGATCAAGCCTATTTCTTATGGTTTCAACTGCTTGCAAAAGTGCAAAATTTTCTATATTTTTTACTTCTTCTGAGGTAAAAGAAATTTTATAGTGCATATTTTCACTTTGTATATTAATTCCTTTTATTTCTTTAAGCAAATTTTCAACTTTTGCAATATCTGCATTATCAAGCAAAGTAAATTCTAAAATATCATCATGGGTATTTAAGCCATCATTTAAAATATTTTCTTTATTAAAAGAATAACTCAATGAAGATGCAATTGATTTTATTTTAGATTTTACAGCTTCTTCATTATCTACACCTAAGAGCATATAAAGCCCACCTTGCAAATCAAGCCCTAAATTAATCTTCGCACCACGTTCTGACTGCAAAAAAGAAGGGAGTGAAAAAGCCACTCCAAAAATAAATACCGCCATAAAAATAATCAAGCGATAATTGATTTTAGAATTACGCATCAATTTTCTTTGCTATAAATTCTCTTGAAATTTTTGCAGTAACATTGTCTTCATTAAGCTTAACTTTGATAAAATCCTCCTCTGGTTTTACGACTTCACAAATAAGTCCGCCATTAGTGATGATTTTATCTCCTTTTTGCAAAGACTCAAGCATTTGTTTATGTGCTTTTGCTTGTTTTTGTTGTGGTCTAATTACCAAGAAATAAAAAATTGCAAATAACACTACAAGAGGTAACAATGAAGTTAAAATTGAATTTTCTGCCATATTTTTCCTTTATTCCAAAAAAATTAAACACTAATTCTATCATTTTTAAAATAATAAAAGTCTTTTTTATTGCAATTTTACTTTCAAATTCTATTTATCTATCATTTTTTGAAAATATTTTTACACAAACTATTAGCCCATTTTTAGCTATTTGGGGGTTAGTTTTACTTCTAAAAAGTAAAAATTCTAAACAATATTTTTGGATAGGTTTTTTTGTAGGGATTCTTTGGTTTTGGTGGATTGGTTTATCTTCAATTTATTTTAATCTAAACTATTTAGTACCAATTATACCAATTATCATTGGTTTTATTTATGGGTTACTTTTTAGATTATGTTATTTATTAAAATTTGATTTTTTAAGGCTTTGTGGAATTTTTTGCATAAGTTTTATCCATCCTTTAGGATTTGATTGGCTTAATTGGGGGATTTTTACAGTTTATGGTTTTTTTGACCCAAGTTATCGTGGTATTATTTGCATATTTTTAATAGCATATTTCATCTATGAGGGTTATATATCAAGATATTATAAAATAGCGATTGTTCTTATTTTATTCTTTAGTGGATTTCAATATAATGAAAAACAAGCTCAAACTCTTAATTTAAACTACAAACTCATCAATACTAATATCTCTCAAAATCAAAAATTTTTACAAGAAAATTTAAAATCAAATTCTGATATCTTAATTCAAGATATACTTCAAGCTATAAATGAAAAAAAAGAACTTGTAATCTTGCCTGAAACCGCTTTTGCTTTTGATTTAAAAAATACCAAATATGAGCTCATGCTTAAAGAATTATCTTATAAAATCACCATTATTACAGGAGCATTTCATGTTGAAAAAGAACATACTTACAATAGCACTTATATCTTTAAAAAAGGCAATGTCTATATTTTAAATAAGCATTTTTTAGTTCCCTTTGGTGAAGAAATTCCATTTTTTAAAGACTTAACAAAAAAATATTTTCTTAAAAATATTGAAGAATTTTCTAAAGGTCCTATACAAAGCAAATATAAATTAGATAATCAAATTATCACAAATGCAATTTGTTATGAAGCTACCAAAGAACAAAACTATCAAAATTCACAAATTATTATAGCCCTAAGCAACAATGCTTGGTTTAATAATAGTAGCGAATACAAACTCCAGCAACTCTTAATGAAATTTTATGCAAGTAAATATGGGGTTAGTGTTTATCATGCTACAAATGGCAAAGAGAATATAGTTATACTCCCTAAAAAGCTTTTAAGCAAAGATTGGAAAAATTTATCCAAAGAAATATTTAATGATAAAAAATAATATTAAAATTTTAATTTTAAAGTAATTTAAGTTATTTTATATTATAATTCTGTCAAACAATATTTTGACTTAGAGGGGTTTTTACCCCAAAGCTAAATTAATTTAGCTTCCTTCCTAACTTTTATATTTATGAGGGATATTGAAAAATATCCCTCTAAGTCAAAAATTAATATAACTTTATTAATTCTTTATAATTATACAAGCCTTGTTTAAGCTTGTATAATATTGTTATTTTTTTAAAGTAGCTTTTTAAACTGTTCTAGAGCATCAAGTTTTTCCCAAGGATAGTCCTTTTGTCCTACTTGCCCACGAGCTGCTACATCCGCATAAAGAAAAGTTTCTTTACTTGGTTTATCCAGATGAAATTTATCACGGATCCAATTTGGCGTTAAAGAGAAATTTTGCATTACAAAATCACTTAAAACATCGTCATTTACACTGGTATTTGTGCCCATACAATCCACGCTTACCGAAGTAGGTTTTGCAACACCTATAGCATAACTAAGTTGAACTATACATTTTTTAGCAAGCCCTGCTGCAACTATGTTTTTAGCTAACCATCTACCTGCATAAAGTCCACTTCTATCAACTTTAGTATAATCTTTGCTCGATTGTGCGCCACCACCTATTGGAGAATAACCTCCAAAACTATCTACTATAAGTTTTCTTCCTGTTAAACCACTATCATGTAAAGAAGAATGATTAACATATTTACCAGTTGGATTGATTAAAATTCTAGTCTTATTAGGATCAAAAAGTTCTTTTGGTAAATTACTATCTAAGATAAGTTTCATCACTAAAGATCTTAAATCTTCTATTTTCATACTTTCAACACAAGGTGCAGAAACTACTATAGTATGAATACTTTGCGGTTTACAATTTTCAAAATTCGCCTTAGTGCCATAATCTATAGTCACTTGAGTTTTAATATCCACTCCAAGTTCATGTGGATTTGCTTTTGCATAAGCATAAACTCTATCACATAGCATTCTTGCATAACTAATAGCTGCTGGCATATATTCCTCAGCTTCACAACTTGCAAAACCAAACATAATGCCTTGATCACCTGCTCCTGTTTCGCCATCTTCTTGATCGACACCTTGGTTGATATCAGGGCTTTGTTCATTTAAAAACACCATAACATCAACCTCATCAGGATGTAAACACTGCTCTTTGCTAAAATGGCCTGCTCCGTCATAACCAATGTTTTTTAAAACATCTTTAACTAAATTATCGTAATCAGCTTTACTAAGTTTGTGATTTGACTTAACTTCGCCTCCTATCACAACCTTATTTCCTGCGACAAAAACCTCACTCGCCACCCTTGAATTTTTGTCATTTTTCAAGAGTATATCCACTATCGTATCAGCGATTATATCAGCGCACTTGTCTGGATGACCTGCACTTACGACTTCTGAAGTGAATAGATACATAAAAAGTCCTTTCATTTAAAATGAACCACAATTATATCCAAATAAACTTATCAAAGCTTGATAAATTAAAAATTCTCTAAAATTAAGCAAAAGTTAGTTAAAATCAACTTTTGATATAAAAAATATTTAAAAGGTTTTTATGTTTTCTAAAATCATTCAAAGCTACGCTAAAGGCAACCTCATAGTTCAAATTTGCATAGGTATAGCACTAGGAATACTTATAGGCATTAGCTCTAAAGAAATATCTGAAATTGCAAATTTACTTGGAATACTTTTTACAAGTGCCTTAAAAGCTATCGCTCCTATGCTTGTTTTTATTTTAATTTTAACCTCAATTTGCACTAAAGATTTTTCTCAAAGTGGTGCTAAGATCAAAAATATTATCATTTTATATATAGTAGGCACCTTTTTTGCTTCAGCTTGTGCAGTTCTTGCTAATTTTTTCTTCCCTGTAAAGCTTGTTTTAGATGGAGTTCAAACTGCCACAAACTCATCTCCAACCCACATGAGTGATATTTTCAAAGATCTTTTATTTAAAATTGTCGATAATCCCATAAATGCTCTTTCAAGCGGAAATTATTTAGGAATTTTAACTTGGGCAATAGCTGGAGGTATAGCATTAAAACACTGTTCTAACGAAGCAAAACAAGTTTTTATAGATATCAATGAAGGGGTTTTAAAAATCGTTAAATTTGTAGTAAAACTTGCCCCTTTTGGAATTTTTGGACTTGTGGCTAATTCTGTAGCACAAACAGGAGCACAAGGTTTGCTAAGTTATGTAAAACTTTTAATTTTACTTGTAGCTACTATGCTTTTTGTTACTTTTGTTATCAATGCCTTAATAGTCTTTTTTTATACAAGAAAAAATCCTTTTCCTTTAATTTTTATCTGCTTAAGGCACAGTGCATTTTTTGCCTTTTTTACAAGAAGTTCAGCGGCAAATATTCCTGTAAATATGGCACTTTGCGCTAAACTTGGCATAGATAAAGAATTTTATGGCATTTCTATACCTTTAGGAGCTACTATCAACATGGCAGGAGCAGCAGTTACTATAGCTATTTTAAGTCTTACTGCAGCCAATACCGTTGGTATAGAAATCAGTCTTTTACAAGCCTTTTTATTAAGCATTATTGCCACCTTTGCAGCTTGTGGGGCTAGCGGAGTTGCGGGCGGATCTTTACTGCTTATACCTTTGGCTTGTTCTTTATTTAATATAGACTATGATATTGCTATGAAGGTAGTTGCCATAGGTTTTATTATAGGGGTTATTCAAGATAGTGTTGAAACTGCTTTAAATAGTTCTACAGATGTTCTTTTTACAGCAATTTGTTCTAAAAATGAATTAAATTACAATATCAAATAAGGTAAAAACATGCGTCATCTCATCACTACAAAGGATTTTAATAAAGTCGAAATTATGGAGCTTTTTAAAGAAGCAAGTGATTTCTTAGATGAAAAACCTAGGACTTTTCTTGAAGGAAAAAGCATCACGACAATTTTTTTTGAAAACTCTACACGCACCCTTTCATCTTTTGAAAGCGCTGCAAGAAGATTAGGTGCTAGGGTTTTACGCCTTGATGTTTCAAGATCAAGCTCTAGCAAAGGAGAAACTCTTTATGATACTGCTGCTAATTTAGATGCCATGAGTCCTAATGCTATTGTTGTAAGACACGCAAACTCAGGAGTTCCTTTGATATTAGCAAAGCATATGCATTGTCCAGTTGTTAATGGAGGAGATGGAAAACACGCCCATCCTACCCAAGCTTTACTCGATTTGTTTACGATTTATAATCATTTTCAAGGTAATGTTGAAGGTAAGAAAATTTGCATCGTAGGTGATATTAAAAACTCTCGTGTAGCAGCGTCCAATATAGAGCTTTTAAGTAGATTTAATCTTGATATTACCCTAGTAGCTCCACCACATTTTATGCCTAATACCCATCTTAAAAAACATTATAAGCTTGATGAGAATATCATAGCAAATTCAGATATTATCATGAGTCTTAGAACACAAACAGAAAGACATAATAAAACCGTTTATGCTTCACTTAAAGACTATGCAAATGATTTTTGCATTCAAAAAAGCTTAGTAAAGGATAAAAAGCTTATTTTACTACATCCAGGCCCTGTAAATCGCAATATTGACATAAGCGATGAAATGATGAGCAATGAAAGGACTTTAGTTTTAAAACAAGTTAAAAATGGAGTGGCTATTAGAATGGCTGTTCTTAAAAAACTCATACTAGAAAATGAAGGATAAAAAATGTTAGAATGGGATTTAAGTGCTTTATTTCACGATAAAGAAGCATTGCAAAATTTTACACAAGACCAAATCCAACAAAGTTTAAATTTTAAAAAAAACTATGAAAATAAACTTTATACATTAAATGCTAATGAGTTTTTACAAGCTTTAAAAGATTATGAAAATTTAAATCAAGCCCTTGGCAAAATCATGACTTATGCTTATTTGCTTTTTGCTAAAAACACTCAAAATGGTTCTTTTTATGCACAATACGAAGAAGAATGCAAAAAAATAGAAGAAAATTTACTCTTTTTCGAGCTTGAATTTTGCGAGTTAGCTCCTGAGAAAAGTCGAGAATTTACAACTTTTTGCAAAGATTATGATTTTTATCTTTCTAATTTATTGCAAAACAAACGCTATAATCTTAGCAAAAACGAAGAACGCATTATGCTTTATCTTTCCAATACAGGTGCAAATGCTTTTAGTAGACTTTTTGATGAAAGTATGAGTGCTTTAAAAATCCCTTTTGAAGGTAAAAAACTTAGCGAAGAAGAAATTCTAAGCAAAATGTATGATGAAAATAGAAAGATACGCAAAAAAGCTGCTAAAAAATTCAGTAAAGTCTTACAAAAAAATAGCAGACTTTTAAGTTTTATTATCAATATGATAAAAACAGAAAGAAAAAATATAAGCTTATTAAGAGGTTATGAAAATGCTGAAATTTCAAGACATATCAGCAATCAAATTTCACAAAAAAGCGTTGATTCTTTGATAGCAAGTGCGCAAAAACATTTTAACTTAGTATCGCAATTTTACAAAAGAAAAAAACAAATTTTAGGCTATGATGAGCTTAAAGACTATGACAGATATGCACCCATAGGAAAAGAAGCAAGTTTTGATTTTAAAACAAGTAAAAATATTGTTTTAGAGGCATTTCAAGCTTTTTCTCCTCAATTTTATGATATAGCAAAAAATGCTTTTGATCAAGGTTGGATTGATGTTTATCCGCAAGAAAATAAACAAGGGGGTGCTTTTTCGCATTCTGCAACTTCTGATGCACATCCTTTTGTTTTATTAAACTACACCAATAAAAGACGCGATCTTTTTACACTTGCACATGAATTAGGACACACTATCCATCAAAAACTTTCTTATAATGCAAGCTATTTAAATCAAAATACACCTTTAACCACCGCAGAAACAGCTTCAGTTTTTGCTGAAATGCTCGTATTTGATTTTATTAAAGATAAGTTAAAAAAAGAAGAACTCTTATCTTTATATGCAAATAAAATCGAAGATATTTTTGCAACTTTTTATAGACAAATTAATTTTACTTGTTTTGAAAGACGCTTACATGCTCAAGAAAATGAACTTAGCACTGAAGAAATCAATAAAATTTGGATGGAAGAATCTCAAAAGATGTTTCAAGACAGCGTAAAACTTACAAAAAATTATGCTTCTTGGTGGAGTTATATTCCTCATTTTATCCATTCTCCTTTTTACTGCTATGCTTATGCTTATGCACAACTTTTAGTTTTAGCTCTTTATGGACTTTACAAAAGTAAAAAATGTGAAAATTTTAAAGAACTTTATATCAAAATGCTTTCTTTAGGTGGAAGCGTGAGTCCAAAAGAACTAGTAGGAATGTTTGGATTTGATATAGAAGATGAAAATTTTTGGGAAATAGGCATAAAAGAAATTCAAAAACTCATCAATGAATTCATGGAGTTACAATCATGCTAGAAACAATCTTAAAAAATGAAAATTTTATCCATACCATGCAAAAGCATTGTTATGAAGTTATTTCACACCTTATAGAAGAAAATATAGAATTTTCCATAGTTGCAAATACAAATTTCATAGATTTTAACCCTGAACTTCCCAAAGAGCTTGATATTAAACAAAATCCTTATGCTCTTTTTGCTCTTGGAGGATACACCTTTGAATCCATACAACTAAATAAAGATTTCATTCAATTTCACGCAGGTTTTGGAAATGATGATTTTGATAGTTTTGTAAAGGTTGATTTAGGAGCTATCACGCAAATTCAAGTAGAAAATAGCATTTTATTCGTTAATTTTAGTCTTTATAAACGTGAAGATAGCAAAAATTTACAAAAATCTAAAAATATATTTTTAAATAATCCAAAAAATAAAGATATTTTCAAAAAATGAATCTATTTGAAGATTTAAATGATAGTCAAAAACAAGCGGTAAGCCACATTGATGGAGCCATGCTTATCCTAGCAGGCGCAGGTAGTGGAAAAACCAAAACTATCACCACTCGTCTTGCTTATCTTATCGGTGAAGTAGGCATCCCCTCACATAACACTCTTACTCTTACTTTTACAAATAAAGCAGCTAGTGTTATGCGTCATAGAGCATTAAATTTTCTACAAGGCAATCACAATCCTTTGCTTTGCACCTTTCATAAATTTGGACTTTTATTTTTAAAACTCCATTTTGAAAGATTGGAGCGTAAAAATAGTTTTATTGTTATCGATACAGATGATACAAAAAAAATAATTAAAGACTTAATCCATGATAAAAACAAAGATAATGTCTATGATATTATCCAATACATATCTTATTGCAAAAATGAAGGCAAAAGAGTAAGCAATGTCTTTGAAGATTTAAATTTACTAAAAGAACATAATTTTGAAAAATATCAAAATGAATACAAATTTGCCAACTATTACCGTGCTTATGAAGAATACTTATTAAAACAAAATTTTGTAGATTTTGATGATCTTTTATTGCTAAGCAATCTCATTTTAGAAAATGATATAAATTTTGCCAAAGAACAAAGCTTACTTTATAATTACATTACAGTTGATGAGTATCAAGATACTAATACCTTGCAATATAAAATTCTAAAAAATCTATGTTGTATGCATGAAAATATCACAGTTGTTGGTGATGATGATCAAAGTATTTATAGTTGGCGTGGAGCAAAAATTGAAAATATTTTAAATTTTCAAAATGATTTTAAAAATGTTAAACTTGTAAAACTTGAACAAAACTATCGTTCAGTAGGGACTATTTTACAAGCAGCAAATAATCTCATATCTCACAATGAGCAACGACTTGGAAAAACTTTAATCTGCACTAAAGATACTGGGGAAAATATTAAAATATTAAAAAACGAAAACGAAAAAGATGAAGGTTTATATATCGCTCAAGAAGTGAAAAAATTGCTAAATTCTGGAGTAGAAGCTAAAGAGATCGCCATTTTATTTCGAGTTAATGCACTATCAAGAGCAATAGAAGAAGCATTTATGAAGAAACAAATTTCTTATAAACTACTTAGTGGTATGCGTTTTTATGAGAGATTAGAAATAAAAGATTTAATCTCGTATCTTAGACTTATCTTAAATCCAAGCGATGATTTGTCGTTTAAACGTATTATTAATCGCCCCAAAAGATCCATAGGAGAAAAAGCCCTAAAAAATTTAGAAGAATATGCAAAAAAACGTCAAATTTCACTTTTTGATGCCCTATGCGAAAGCGATGGTGGTGTAGGAATTTTAACAACAAAAAAAGCACAAAATGAAGCAAATATTTTTATACAAAATATTCACACTCTAAAAAGCTACGATAATGCAAAAAAGGTTTTTGACAATATAGAAGAATTATTTAAAATCAAAGATTATTTTTCAGAGCAAGATGATGGAGATGAAAGAATCAGAAATCTTGATGAGTTTTATGCTAATCTAAGAGAAAAACTCAAAGAAGATCCCGAAGCTTCTTTAGAAGATCTACTTAGTGAAATTTCTTTATTAAGTGATCAAGATAATTTAGATGAAGAATGTGTTTGCTTGATGAGTATTCATGCTAGCAAAGGTTTGGAATTTGATTATGTTTTTATAATAGGCTTTGATGAAGGATTTTTTCCTTTAAATAGCGAAGAAAATCTCGAAGAAGAACGCCGTCTTGCTTATGTTGCCATCACTCGCGCCAAGAAATTTCTCACAATAAGTGTTGCAAATTCTCGTTTTTATCATGGTTCAAGAGCAAATATCAATCCTAGTCGCTTCTTAGAAGAAAGTAAATTAATCAATGAAAAATCAAAAAATCAAAATATACAAAAAACTAGTTTTTGCAAAGGAGATCTAGTTAAACATAAAATTTTTGGCATTGGCAGGGTTGTTGAAGTTAATAAAAGCGGAAAAGAGGAAAAGCTTAATATTAATTTTGGTGGTATAATGCGTGTAATCATGGCAAGCTTTGTGGAAAAAGCAGTATGAACAAGATCTTTGCAGCCTTTAAACCAAAGGGTTTGAGTTCTAATGCCTTTTTAAGTACTTTAAAGAAAAAATATAAAAATAAAAAAGCAGGATATTCTGGCACTCTTGATCCTTTCGCCAAAGGGGTTTTAATCGTTGCATTTGGACAATACACAAAACTTTTCCGTTTTTTAAAAAAAACTCCAAAAACCTATAAAGCTACTTTATGGCTTGGAGTTTACTCCTTAAGTCTTGATGATCAAAATATAAAAGAAATTCAAAATATAAAAGAATTTGATCTTGCAAATTTAAAACAAATCATTAATCAAATGCAAGGAATTATCTCCTATACACCACCGCAATTTAGCGCCAAAAGAATCAATGGAACTCGCGCCTATGAACTTGCAAAAAAAGGTATAGAAGTAAATTTAAAACCTTGTCAAATGGAAGTATTTGATTGCAAGATTTTAAGCTATAATCATCCTTTTTTAAATATCGAAATCACAGTCAGTGAAGGTGCTTATATAAGATCTTATTGTGAACTTTTTGCTAGAAAACTAGGTATTAATGCGACTTTAAGCTCTTTAGAGCGTATTAAAGAAGGCAAATTTGTTTATAATAATGAGAAAAGCTTAAATGTGTTAAAATACATTAACCTAAAGCCAAATTTTATCAAGGATTTAAATAAACTCGAAAATGGTGCTAAAATTTTTGTCGAAGAATTAGAATTTCATGATGAAGGAGATTATTATATTGAAACAGAAAAATATTTTAGCATAATTAATATTAAAGAAAATACAGTAAAATATCTTCTAAATAAGGTTGAAAAATGTTAATATTATCAAGAAAAGAAAATGAAAGTATAATTATCGGAGAAGGTATAGAAATCAAAGTCGTTCAAACAGGGAAAGGATATGCCAAAATAGGCATAGAAGCTCCAAAATCCCTTATGATACTTAGAAAAGAACTTGTTCAACAAGTAAAGGATGAAAATTTGCATTCTGTTGTTCAGAATGATATTAAACTTGATGACTTAAGCAAAAAACTAATCAAATGAAAGCTTACGCTAAAGCAAATATTTTTTTAAAACTTACCGGTTTTGACTCAAGAAAATATCATCTTTTAGAATCACGATTTATACTTTTAAAAGATGTTTTTGATGAGCTTGAGCTTGTTGACAAAGAATCAGATTCTAAAAAAGAATTTGAAATCATTAGTAATTTTAAATGCGAAAATAATATTATTCAAAAGGCTTATTTGCTACTTTCTAGAAGATATAATAACGAATTAAAAGAATTATTTAGCAAAAAAAGTCTAAAACTCACAAAAAATATCCCAGTATGTGCTGGGCTTGGTGGTGGAAGTAGCGATTGTGCGAGTTTTTTACTACTAATAAATGAAACCCTAAATTTAAAATTAAACCTACAAGAACTTATAAATTTAAGCATACAACTAGGAAGTGATATTGCCTTTTTTTTAAGTGGCTTTCACTCTGCTAATGTAAGTAGCTGTGGCGAAATTATAGAAGAATTTGAAGATGACATACCTAATTTAAAATGGACTTTTCCACAAATATCTTGCCAAACTAAAGCTGTTTATGATGAATTTGATAGAGGAATATTTGACTTTCAAAAAAACAATAATCAAGCGCAAATCTACAAAAAACTCAGCACAAAAGAGTTGTTACAAAACTTTAAAAACAAAGAATTAAATGATTTATTTACTCCTTGTGCAACTTTATATCCTAAAATGAAGTCTTACTTGCAAGAAGATTTTTTTCTAAGCGGTAGCGGTAGTAGTGTTTTTAAGGTTGATCGATGAAAATTATTGCGAGAAATAAAAAAGCTTTATTTGATTATAGCATCATAGAACGCTTTGAAGCCGGAATTGTCCTTAAAGGAAGTGAAGTTGTAGCCTTAAGAGCAGGAAGAGCAAATCTTAAAGACTCTTTTGTTCGCATTATAAAAAATGAGATTTTTTTACTTAATTCTCATATTTCATTGCTTCATACTACACATTCTTTCTATAAACACGAAGAAAGAGGTACTAGAAAGCTTTTAATGCATAGAAAGCAAATTGATAAATTATTAGGTAAAGTAAGTATAGAAGGATATACTATCGTTGCATTAGATCTTTATTTTAACACAAAAAATAAAGTAAAAGCTACCCTTGCTTTAGCTAAAGGGAAAAATTTGCACGACAAGCGTGAAACTTTAAAGAAAAAGCAAGCCGATTTAGAAGCTAGAGCTGCTATGAAAAATTACAAATAAAGGAAAATAAATGAAAAAAATTTCAGCCCTATTTTTAATAAGTTTAGCATTTTTTCTTAATGCTTGCTCCAAGGAAGAAGAAATTCAAAATGATTTTATGTTTGAAGAGTATCACAAAGGAGATAAAATAGTCTTAAATAGTGTAAATGGTGGAAGCAAAACTTTAATAAGAACAGATAAAGGTTTTGTGGTGGAAGGAGAGGAAGGAAAAGTTCTAATGTTTGATTTTTTTGGCACTTTTTGCACCCCATGTAAAGAAGAAGCTTTAGATCTTAGCAAACTTTGGAAAAATAATTCTAGCAAATTTATCATTATAGGACTTACACATTTTGAAGATGTTAGCGATGAAACAGTTAAAAAATTCGCGGGTGATTATGGTGCTTACTATTTTCTAAGCAATGGCAGCTCTAATGATCGTATTATTGCTCAAATTTTAAAAGATATAGACTATCAAAATATGGAGCAACTTCCTTTTAAAGTTGTTTTAAAAAATGGAATTTATCAAAAAATAAGCGATTACTGGAATAATAATACTCCAACAAATTTTTATCTTGGTAAAATTCCAACAGAACTCATGCAAGAAGATTTAAATAAAATCTACAAAGGAAAATAATGCCAAAAACCCAAACTCTAGAGCAAACAAAACTTAGTGAACCAAAAATGTATAAAGTTATACTCTTAAATGATGATGTAACAACCATGGATTTTGTCATAGAAATTTTGATGAATATTTTTCATCAAAACCTTGAGAAAGCAAGTCAAACAATGTTAGAAATTCATCACAATGGTTCTGGAATTTGTGGCATTTACACCCAGGAAATAGCTCTTTCAAAACAAAAAAAAGTTATGGATGCGGCTAAACTTGCTAATTTTCCACTACAAGCAAAGGTGGAAGAAGAATGAAATACCAAGAAAATTTACAAAAATATCTTGATAATGCCAAAAATCTAAGCTTAATAAATCACCATGAATTTGTTACCTGTGAGCATGTACTGTTTGCATTACTAAAACTAAGCACTGATTTTAAGGATATATTTGAAGAATTTTCAGATGGAGATCTTGAACTTCTAGAAACTGAATTAAAAAATTACATTTCTCAAAACAATCAAGTTATTAAACAAGAAATAGAACCTACAATATCTGTTGTTTTAGATGAAATCTTACTTTCATCTAAAAATAAAAATAATGAAATTAAAATTATAGATTTTTTAGAAAAGCTCATACAGGATTCAAGAAGTTATTCTAGCTATCTCTTAAAAAAACACAACATAAATCTTAACAAAATTCAAGAACTTCAAAATCATGAAAATATACAAAATTTAAACAACCACACAAGTAATTTAACACTTTTAGCTCAAAATGGCAAAATTGATCCTTTAATAGGAAGAAAATTTGAACTTGAAAGAATGATGCAAATTCTTTCACGTCGCAAGAAAAATAATCCTATTTTAGTAGGAGAAGCAGGAGTTGGAAAAACAGCCATTGTAGAGGGATTAGCATTGGCTATTGCGGAAAAAAAGGTGCCTAAAAACTTACAAAATGCAAAAATTTTTAGTCTTGATATGGCTAGTATACTTGCGGGAACAAAATACCGTGGAGATTTTGAGAAAAGAATTAAAGAAATTTTAAGTGAACTTGAGAAAATACCCAATGCTATTTTATTTATTGATGAAATTCACACTATAGTAGGAGCTGGAAGCACAGGAGAATCTCATACTGATTTTTCCAATCTTTTAAAACCAGCTCTAAGCAATGGAACTTTAAAATGCATAGGTGCAACAACTTTTATGGAATATAAAAATACTTTTGATAAAAATAAACCCCTAAGTCGCCGTTTTGCTAAAATAAATGTAGATGAACCAAGCCAAGAAGAAAGCTTGCAAATTCTTAAAGGATTAAAAAACAAATATGAAGAATTTCATCATATCAAATTAAACGATGAAATTCTTCAATATGCTGTAATTTGGGGTAAAAAATTTTTTAATGATAAATTTTTACCTGATAGCGCTATAGATCTGATCGATGAACTTGGCGCTTCTTTTGCTTTAAATCCAAGAGCTAAAAAAAATGCCAATTTAAAAGATTTAGAAAATGTTTTAGCAAAAATGACCCACCATCACAAAATGTTTGAATTCGATCAAAATAAAGCTTTAATGAACTTAAAAACAAATTTAAAAGCAAAAATTTTTGGCCAAGATGAAGTTATAGATAGCCTTGTTTCATCACTTAAGCAAAGTTTCGCAGGATTTAAAAATTCCAATACACCACGCGGAGTGTTTTTGTTTACTGGATCAAGTGGAGTTGGAAAAACAGAACTTTGCAAAGCTTTAGCTGAATTTTTAGGTTTAAATTTAGAACGCTTTGATATGAGTGAATATGCAGAAAAACATGCTATAAGTAAACTAATAGGATCTCCAGCTGGATATATAGGTTTTGAAGAGGGTGGACTTTTAAGCAATGCTATTCGCAAAAATCCTTTCAGTCTTGTTCTTTTTGACGAAATAGAAAAGGCTCATCCTGATTTAAGCAATACCTTTTTACAGATTTTTGACAATGCTGAACTCACCGACAATAGTGGTCTTAAAGTAGATTTTAAAAATACAATCATTATTATGACATCTAATCTAGGACTTAAAGAAAGCAATGAGCTTGGTTTTTTAAGTAAAAATGAAGAAAAAAGTAATCGTGCTATCAAAGACTTTTTTGCTCCAGAATTTATTAATCGCATTGATAAAATTTTACATTTTAATGATTTAAACGATGCTATACTTGTTAAAATTATCGAAAAAGAACTTGACGAAATTTCTAAAAATTTAAATAATATAAAATTATCAGTGGATGATAAAGCTAAAATTTATTTAGCTAAAAAAGCCTATAATAAAGAATTTGGAGTAAGGCTTTTAAAACGCATAATTTCTGAGGAAATAGGAGAAAAAATCAGTGATGAAATTTTATTTGGAAAGCTTAAAAAAGGTGGTATAGCTAAAATCAAACTTGGTAAAAATGAAAAGCTCGAATTTATATTCTAAATTACTCAATGCGCCTAAAAATGCTCCTGTATTTTTAAGTCAAAATTTAGAAGCTGATTTTATTGTAAAAGCTTATACTTTTGGTCTATTCCCATGGACAAGTAAACCTGTAACTTGGTGGTGTCCAGATCCTAGATGCATTTTAATTCCAAATCAAATTCACATCCAAAAAAATATGAAAAAATTTATTAATCTCTATCAAATTAAACTTGATTATGATTTTTTAAAATTAATTACATTATGTCGCGATACACGCTCTCAAAGCTGGATAGATGATGAATTTATTACCACTTATTATAAGTTATTTACCCAAGGCTATGCGCATAGCCTTGAACTTTATGAAAATAATGAACTTATAGGTGGAATTTATGGTTTAATTTTAGGCAAGGTTTTCTTTGGTGAAAGCATGGTAAGCATTAAAAAAAATGCATCTAAAGTTGCCATGATTAAACTTTGTGATTTATTAAAACCTTATGATTTTATCATAGATTGTCAAGTTTATAACCAACATTTAGAATTTATGGGTGCTCATAATATTTCTAGGAAAGAATTTTTAAATATTTTAAAAGAAAAATGCAATCAAGAAAGTGGTTTTAAAAATTTTAAAGATTTAATTACTTAAAAATAAGCGTGAAAATCACGCTTATGACATCGCTTTAGCAACTTCAGCAGAGCTTTCACGAATTTTCTCCATACACTCTCTTGCTTCTTTTGCAAGTTCAACACTCTGATTAACATCCTCTAAACCGCTTTTAATACTCTCAACCACTTGTGATGTAACATTGCGAATAGAATTAATCGTAGTGGTAATTTCATTAACCGAATGCCCTGTTCTTTCAGCTAAATTTCTTACTTCATCAGCAACAACAGCAAAACCTCTACCATGTTCACCAGCACGTGCTGCCTCAATAGCAGCATTTAAAGCAAGCAGATTAGTCTGATCAGCAATATCACTAATAGTTTGAATAATAGATTTAATTTCATCTGATTGTTGATTTAATGAGGAAACAAGATTTGAACTTTGAGACATCATATCAGCAATATTCTGAACATTTGAAACAGTGTTTTCAATTACACGATCTCCATCTTGAGTAAGATTATCATTTTTTTCTGCAAGTTCGCTTATGAGGCAAAGTTTTTCTTGATCTTTTTTAACTTGTTCGCTTATATCTGTAGCAAATTTAATAACCTTGTAAATTTTTCCATCATCATTTTTAACCGGATTATAACTTGCTTCAAGGTATACTTTTTTATTATTTCTTCCGTATCTTATATATTTACCTGATTGAAATTTGCCCTCTCTTAAATCTTCCCAAAATTGAACATAGTCCTTAGAGTGTCTATAATTAGAATCACAGAACATGCTATGATGCTTTCCTTTAATCTCATCAATATTAAAATCCATAGTTCTTAAAAAATTTTCATTAGCCGTAATAATAGTCCCATCAGGTTTAAATTCAATAATAGCCATAGAACGATTAGCAGCAGCAATAGTATTTCTAAGATCAAGCATTTCATAATGTCTTTGAGTTATATCATTGGCAAATTTAATAATTTTATAAACATGACCATTATTATCACTAATTGGAAGATAATTTGCTTCTAAATAAACATCTATCCCTCCCTTAGCTATACGTCTAAAAAGACCACTTCTAGCTTTTCCATCTCTTAAATCTTTCCAAAAATCACTATATGCTGAAGAATTAACAACTTCAGGCAAACAAAACATACTATGATGCTTACCCTTGATCTCTGAAAGGGAGTATTTCATAGTTGTTAAAAAATTTTGATTTGCCTCTAAAATAACGCCATCGGTAGTAAATTCAATTACCGCCATGGTATTCCCAATAGATCTTAAAATATCTCCTAAACCATTACATTTTTTTTCAAGTTGTTCAATTATTTTAGTATTATTTTTCTTAGCACCAAACATAAAACTCACCTTTTTAATAATAAATTATTTTAAAATTATATCATATTTATATAGTATTATTTACTTAAAATTATATTAATTTATAAGTTAAATATATCCTTTAAACCTACAATAATCATCTTAAACCCCATAGCAACAATAAATACTTGTGCTATACGAGAAAAAACATGTAAAATCAATTTTCCAACTATTTTTTCTATAGTAGCTGCAAAATGAAAAAGTATAAACATAAAAATAAAAGCTATCATTACTCCACCAAGAGCAACATCAAGCCCACCATCTTCGGCTATAACAATAACGCTAGCTAAAGTTCCAGGCCCAACAAGCATAGGAAATGCCATAGGTATTAAACTCTGTCTTAAAATTTCCTTATCATCCATATCTTGATAAGAACTAAAATCCTTAGTTGCAATTTTTGTTGAAAAAAGTAAATTTTTAATAGCCATTATAATAAGAACCAAACCACCAGAAACCCTTAAATCATCCAATGAAACTCTAAAAATATAGTTCATAAATAAAGGTCCTGATAATAAAAACACCAAAACTATAGTAAAAGCTGTATAGAGAATAGTTCTAAAAAGTTTTTTTCGAAGCATTAAAGGCAATCCATCACTCATAGCCAAAAATTGAGTTAAATTACCAAAAGGATTTAATATAGCAAGTAAAGTAATTGCAGCAAAAAACATCAAATAAAGCTCAGAACCCATACTAGAAAACACTATCAATCCTTAGTTTTTACAAATTCCAAAGAAATAGAATTTACACAATGTCTTACATTTTTAGCAGAAAATCCTTCTCCTTCAAAAACATGACCTAAATGTCCATTGCAATTTGCACATACAATCTCGGTTCTAATCCCATCTTTATCAGGAATTCTTTTAACAGCCCCTTTTATTTCATCATCAAAGCTAGGCCATCCACAACCTGATTTAAATTTATCTTCGGATTTATAAAGCGAAGCTCCACATTGCTTGCATTGATAGATTCCTTTTTCATAAAAATCATTATATTTCCCACTAAAAGGAGCTTCTGTTCCTTTATTTAAAATTACTTTTTTTTCTTCTTCATTTAATTCTTTCATGATCTACCCTTATAAAATAATTTTTATATTATATAATTAAATTTTCAATTTTAAATGATAAATTTTTATAATTTTCAAGAAAGTTTTAAATGCAAAAAGAATTTTTTCAAGAACTTCAAGATATTTTATATGAAAAAAATGTAACTATAAAATTTCACTCTTTTCAAAATTTTTATGAAGACTTTAAAAGCCACAAATTTAATTTTAATCACGAGCATCAAAGCATTTTCAAAAAAAATACATCACAACAAATTACCTTGCTTCATCCTACGCGTATAAGAAGGCCTAAATTTGTCAATTCAACTCATGCGCTTGCTAAAATAATTCATTCAGTCGCTCATATAGAATTTAATGCAATTAACCTGGCTTTAGATGCGAGTTATCGCTTTAAAAATCTACCTTTGCAATTTTATTACGATTGGCTGGAGGTAGCAGATGAGGAAATTAAACATTTCAAACTTTTAAATTCAGCACTTAAAGAACTTGGTTACAAATATGGAAATTTTCCAGTGCATGATAATTTAGAATCTGCTCTAGAAGCTACAAAAGACTCTTTAAGCTTTAGAATGGGAGTAGTTCATAGAGGTTTAGAAGCTAAAGGGCTTGATGCCAACCCCTTTGTTGTTCAAAAACTTCAAAGTTCCAATCATTCCATTAAAAATCTTCTAATGGAATATCTTGAAATTATACTTAATGATGAAATAAAACACGTTAAAAAAGGAGATACTTGGTGGAAATTTGCAAATCAAAACAGGTATGATTTTATTGAGCTTTGCAAAACGTTTAAACAATTCTCTCTTGCGGGAAAAAAACTTAACATTCAAGCAAGAATCAAAGCTGGCTTCACTCAAGAAGAATGCGAAGTCATTGAAAAATTTTACTCTTGATTTCTTATCTTAAATTTTGAAACGATAATGGTATATAAAACCCGAATAATTCCATAAAGCACATACAAGCTTGCTAAAATTACTAAACTTTCAAGAGGGTAAAGATATAAAAATGAAAATATTATAATTAAAATAATCAAAACTTTTAAAACACTAGAACGATTAAAATCAAGCTTTTTAAAACTAGGATAACGTATATTACTTACCATTAAAAGCCCTAAAATTGCTTGAAGCACCAAAAAAACTACGCCATAAGGCTTTAAAAAATCATAACTGATAAACGCATAAGTCCATATAGCACTCACAACTGCTGCAGTAGGTATAGGAAGACCTATAAAAACGGAGGGTTCATAAGTGCCTGTGGTAACATTAAATCTCGCCAAACGAATAGCTCCAAAAACCACAAAAAAAGCTGTAATCAAAGATCCAAGTTTTCCAAAATCATAACCTATAGCCATATAAAAAAGAACCGCTGGAGCAACTCCAAAAGCTACTAGATCAGCCAAAGAATCAAATTCTACTCCAAATTTTGAAGTAGAATTTGTAAGTCTTGCAACACGGCCATCAAGCCCATCGCAAATCAAAGATAAAATAATATAAATCAAAGCTGTATAATAATTTCCATGTATTGAAGCTATAATAGAAATAACCCCTAAAAAAGCTGAAGCAGCTGTAAAAAGATTGGGTAAAATATAAATTAGTTGCGGTCTGTTATTCATTATTTTTCCTTACGCAAAATAGCCTAGCAATGAACCTGCTTTAATTTCATCATTTAAGCCTATATGAATTCTAGTATCTTTTGGTAAAAGTAAACTTATAGAGCCATTAATTAAAAAACCCATTCTATCTCCTGCTTTTAAATCATGAGAAATATTATCAAGCTTTAATTTTCTATCAAAAGAACCTGCATAGATTCGCAAGGCTATCGTTTTATTCTCTTTAACTTTTGCCAAAATAAAAGCTCTTTCATTCATCATTTTTGCAGATTTTAATTCACTGCACAAAAAAAGCCCATGTCGTAAACGAATATCTATTATAGACATTGCAAAAGGTGTATTAAAATTCCCAGCATCATAAAGAGCATTTTTAATAGTAATTTCAACACATTCACCCAAATCTTTATGATGAATATTTTCTATTTTAGTAACCCTACCATCCATAGGTGCAAAAATAGCTTTTTCATCACTACAAACAAGTCCTCTTTTGGGCGCTCTAAAAAGAAAAATACAAATTACAATTAATGCTAATAGCAAGATGGAAAAAGAATAAAAAATCCACACAAAAATAAAAATTAAGCTTAAAATAATAAGACTTAAATATCCATCTTTTGCAATAAAATCTTTCATTCTTCTACTTTAACTTCAGTTTTAACTTCTTCGAGTTCTTGTAAACGAGTTGGTAGACTATTTTGATCCTCAAACTCTTTAATAATCTCGCGCACTTTATTACCTTCAATAGTTTCTTCTTCATAAAGGGCTGCAACCATAGTCTCAATCGCTCCCTTATAAGTATTTAAAGTATCTTTAACATCTTTATAGCGTTCATCCAAGGTTTTCTTTACATAATCATCTAAAGATTCTGCCATCTTTTCAGAATAATCTTTGATAGTTTGTCCACCACTTAAGAAAGTATTTCTTTGTTTTTCAAGTACCATAAGTCCTGCAATTTCACTCATACCATACATAGAAATCATAGCTTTTATGATATCGGTTGCTCTTTCTAAATCATTACTTGCACCCGTTGAAATTTCACCTATAAACACTTCTTCAGCTGCACGACCACCCAAAAGTACATCTACTTCAGCGATAAGTTCATGTTTTTGCATTAAAAATTTATTTTCCTCAGGAGTATTTAAAGTATAACCTAAAGCCGCAAGACCACGCGGAATCACAGAAACCTTACTTACACGTTTTGCGCCTTTGGTAGTTTCAGCAATCAAAGCATGACCACATTCATGATAAGTAACAATTTTCTTTTCTTTTTCATTAATACGACGTGATTTCTTCTCAAGTCCTGCTATAGCTCTTTCAACAGCTTCAACTAAATCATTTTGTTCTACATATTTTTTAGAATCCCTACCCGCTAAAAGCGCTGCTTCATTAATAATATTTGCAA
Organism: Campylobacter sp. CFSAN093241; assembly: GCF_012889595.1. Classification (NCBI taxonomy): domain Bacteria; kingdom Pseudomonadati; phylum Campylobacterota; class Epsilonproteobacteria; order Campylobacterales; family Campylobacteraceae; genus Campylobacter; species Campylobacter sp. CFSAN093241. The sequence goes on from NZ_CP040612.1 coordinate 1,063,286, forward strand.
GATCAGCTCCTGCAAGCCCTGCGGTTAAGCGTGCTATATCTTCTACTTTAACTTTTGGGGAGATTTTGACATCTTTCATGTGCACTTTTAAAATATCACACCTACCTTTAAAATCAGGTTTATCAACTAAAACTTGTCTATCAAACCTTCCTGGTCTTAAAAGCGCTGCATCTAAAACTTCTGGGCGATTTGTTGCTGCTAAAACAATGACTGGGGAACTTTCTGTCCCAAAGCCATCCATTTCAGCCAAAAGCTGATTTAAAGTTTGCTCTCTTTCATCGTTTCCACCCATCATGCCACTTGCTGCACGACTTTTACCAATAGCATCTATTTCATCTATAAAAACAATAGCAGGAGCTTCTTTTTTTGCATTTTCAAATAAATCTCTCACACGAGAAGCACCTACACCCACAAACATTTCTATAAAAGACGAACCTGAAACACTAAAAAACGGCACATCAGCTTCACCTGCAACTGCTTTTGCAAGCAAAGTTTTTCCTGTACCTGGAGGCCCAACAAGTAAAAGTCCTTTTGGAATTTTAGCTCCCAATTTAATATATCTTTCAGGATACTTTAAAAAATCTACAATTTCTTTTACTTCTTCTTTAGCTTCTTCAACACCAGCTACATCGCTAAATTTTACTTTAGGTTTTTCTGAATTTACAAGCTTCTTAGAACTTCCTATACCCAATATAGAACTTCCCATATTTTTTTGCATACGACTTGCCAAAAACATCCAAATACCAAAGAAAATAAATACTGGCAAAACCCATGAAAAAAGTATATCCGTAAACCAATTTGTTTCAGAATACGCACCATAAGCGATATTTTTACTATCTAGTAAACTCACAAGCTCAGGATCATTAACTTTTTTTGCTGTATAAACAGTATTGTGAGAGCTTGAAATCGCTTTGATTGTTGTTTGTCCTATACTAACTTGATTGATTTGTCCACTTTCAATAAGCTTTTTTAACTCAGAATAAGGGACATTTTTATTTACTTCATTGCCATTCAATGCCCCGCCAAAAGAACCATTGCCATCAAAAAATCCCTTAAAAATAATTATCATTACAATTGCAAAAATCGCAAAAATAAAAATGGGATTTTTGTTAAAAAAATTATTACCCTGCGGATTACCCTTATTATTTTGGGTATTATTATTCATTACTTATCCTTTTTTATTATTTTTATATACAAAACTACACCACTCATTGATTTGCATTTCATCAATGAGTTCCAAATCTTGAAATTTTTCTTTAATTCTTGTTGAATATTTATCTAAAATTCCTGACAAAATAAGTATAGCATTATCTTCTAAATGGTTTTTAATATCTTTTTCTAAAATTAAAATCACATCTGCAATGATATTTGCAACAATTAGATTATATAAACCATTTGCTTTATCTATAGATCCACACCAAGCCTTGTGAAAATCGACACCATTTAATCTTGCATTTTCTAAAGAACTATCAATAGCCAACTCATCAGTATCACAAATTTCAACATTACAACCAAACTTTGCCATAATAATACCCAAAATTCCACTACCACAACCAAGATCTAAAGCTCTTAATTTACTTTTAGAAAATTTTTGTAAAAATTTTACACAAGAATATGTGCTTTCGTGATGTCCTGAGCCAAAGGCTAAGGCTGGATTAATCTTTATATTTATACAATTCTTCTTTTCTTCTTGCCAAGTTGTATGGATGTAAACATTATCCACTAAGATAGGTTTTATGCCTTTTTTATATTCTTGTATCCAGTCCTTGTTTTCTTTCTCTACAAGACTTAAATTAGAAATAATTTTATGGTTTAAATTGAAAGTAGTTGTAAGTTTTTGAGCAAATATTTCAAGTGCCCATGAAAACTCTTCTAAACTCTCATGGGATCTAATGTAAACACCATTATCTTTCTCTTCTATGGCTTCTATACCTAAATCAAAAGCAAAATCAAGAAATAAATTTTTATACCGCTCTTCTACGATAAAGAACAATTCATAATATTTTTTTTGCATTTAGAATTTTAAAAATTAGCCTTTACTCAGCTGCACCTTCTCCACTTCCTGTTCCTAAAACATCTTCAAGTTTTTCCTTTAAAACTTGTGGAGTAAAAGGTTTTACAATATAGTTATTTACGCCAGCTTTTAAAGCAGTAATCACTTCAGCTTTTCCGCCCTCAGTTGTAACCATGATGATAGGCATATCTTCATATTTTTTCTCTGCTCTTACTTTTTTTACCAACTCCAAGCCATTCATTTCTGGCATATTCCAATCTGTAATTAAAACTTTTACATCTTCATTTTTAGTTAATAAATCCCAAGCTTCAACGCCATGCTCAGCTTCTAAAACATCATCGTGTCCAAGTCTTGTTAGGGTATTTTTAATAATCCTTCTCATAGTAGAACTGTCATCAACAACTAACAATTTCACAATTTCGTCCTTTCAAAGTTTTTATAGTTTTATTTTACCCTTTTTAGCCTTATTAATCAAGCTAAAAAATTTTAAAAAACAGCATTATATCATCTTTTACTTAAATTTTTACTCAAATATTATTATTTTTATACTTAACCGTAAATAAATATACACTTAAACCTAAAAGAAGCAAGCTCACTCCACCGATAAGATAAATCGCATAAATCATCTGAGAAAGATCACCAATAGCAAGTTTAAATACCAACATCAAAGCTTCTATAGCTAAAGCAATGATAATAGAACCCAAAAATCTCACCATAGTTTTTTGAATTCCACCTTCTTCTTTTTTTGTCCTTCCTAATACTTCTTGTTCGATCAAAGTTTTTGCCAAATCAAAAATAGCTAAAGCCAAAGTTATAGCGATGGTACTTTCAAACATATGTTCTATACCTATAGCTTGATTATCAAAAAGACTAAAAAAACCTTTTTGAAATAAAAAACAAGTAATCACAAATAAAACCAGTGCGAAGCAAAAATATACCGAACGACTAAATTGAGTAAAAACAAATTCAAATTTTCCTGCTTGAATAATCTTTAAAATATCTTCAAGTTTTATATCAATACAAACAACAAAAAGCAAGTTATTTTTATCATCGTAAATTGGCATAGAAGCTGTCACGCAAAGCTCATTATTTAAAACCGAAGGATAAGGATCGCTCAAAACACATCGTCTTAATTTTACAGCTCTATAAAAATAAGAACGAGTACTTCTATCCTCACCCTGTCCTATTTCATGAGCCTTATTTAAGGAAATCGCATTTTCTATTTGCATGCCTGAAATATCTAAAATATACAAAGCATCAAAAACAACAACTTCATGAGCTATTTTATCCAAAGCTGTTTTAATCGTTTCAAGGTGAATGTCAGGAAGTTTATTGGGCAGATTTCTTGTTAAAATATAACTCATATAAGCCCTAGCACGATAGCGATTATCTTCAAATCTTTGTATATCTTTTATATACATTATACGCCTTCTTTATTGTGTTTAAATTCAGGTACAATCTTTAATAAAGCCTCTGAAATATCTTCACATATTTGTAAATTTTCTATCTCTTTATTAAGCCAATCAAGATCAACCTTCTCATTCTTTGCTACAAAAATACTCTCATATTGCGTTTTAGCATCATTTTCATCAATCAAAAGCTCTTCATAAAGCTTCTCACCTTTTCTTAAACCTGTGATTTTAATTTCTAAATCATTGCGATTAGAAAGTAAAAGCATTTTTTTAGCTAAATCTATGATTTTCACAGGCCTACCCATATCCAAAACAAAAAGCTCTCCTCCTTTTGCGATAGCTCCAGCTTGTAAAACAAGTTGCACTGCCTCAGCCACAAGCATAAAATAACGCACTATATCAGGGTGCGTTAAAGTTAAAGGCTCATTATTGGCAATTTGTGCTTTAAATTTCGGTATCACACTACCACTAGAACCTAAAACATTACCAAAACGCACACAAGCAACTTCAAAATTTTCATCACTCATACTTAAAGTATAAAGCTCACAAACTCTTTTAGTGCAACCCATAATATTTGTTGGTCGCACTGCTTTATCTGTACTTATCATCACAAATTTAGCTACTTTATTTTCTTTAGCACTGTCGCATAAAATTTTAGTTCCTAAAATATTATTGATTACTGCTGAATGTGGATTTTGTTCGCAAAGAGGCACATGTTTATAAGCGGCTGCATGTAAAATAAGCTCAGGTTTATAAGTTTTTAATACCTCATCTAAACTTTGCTTATCTAAAATACTCAATAAAATAGGAGTAATTTTTTCTTTATATAAATTTAAATCATCATTGATCTTATAAAGATTATACTCACTATGATCAACCATAATAAGATGCTTAGCACCAAATTTAATACATTGCTTACAAAGTTCACTGCCTATAGTTCCACCTGCTCCACTTACCAAAACTACCTTGTCTTTTAAAAAAGCCGCCACAGCACTATCATCTAAATCTTTTGGTTTTCTAGCAAGCAAGTCTTCTATACTGATATCTCTTGCTTCGTTTCTTGTAAAAGAAAATATTTTTACATCACAAATACCATAAGCTACAAGTTCTTCAAAAAGTTTTTTAAGCTCTTCTTGTTCAAGTCTTAAAGCAATAATGGCAGTTTTCACCCCTTGTTCTACATAAGATTTTATTTTTTCTTTTTCTTCTACAATAAATTTATCACAATAAGTCCCTATAAGCTCTTTTCTCGCATCAACTACGCCTACAGGAAAAAGCCCTAAAGAACCTTCTTTTGCACCTTTTAACAAATGCAAAGCCTTAGAAGTTGCCCCTACTACAATACAAGGAGTTTCTTCTTCTTTCATTCTAGAAGGTTTAAAATCCACAAGCATTCTTTTGCTAATTCTTAAAGTACCTATAAACATATAAGAAAGAACAAAATCTATCACAATAGCACTTCTTGGAAAAGGATTAAAAAAATCACTAAAAAAATAAAAAATAAGAAAAAAACAAAACTCAGCTAAAAGCAAAGCGATAAAAATTTTTCTTGCTTCATTGAGAGAAAAAAATCTCCAAGCTACTTTATAAATTCTAAAAACAAACAAAAATGAAAGTTTTAAAACAAGCAAAATAATAGCAGAAACCATCATACCATGATAAAAAATACTCGGAATATCTCCACTAAACCTCAAAGAAAAAGCCAGATAAACGCTAAGTAAAATTAAAACAATATCTGAAGTTAAAAAAAATGCTAATCTTTTGCTTTTATAAAAAATCATTTTAAGCCTTTATGCTCTTTAAGATCAGTTTTGAAATTTCATAAACATCATCTTTACTCATCGCCGTGCCACTTGGCAAACAAATTCCTTTTTGGAAAAATAACTCACTATTGCCATTAAGATAAGCCTTAGCTCCTTTAAATACTTCTTGAGCGTGCATAGCTTTCCATAATGGTCTTGTTTCTATTTGTTCATTTTTCAAATCTTCTATGAGTTTTGAAATTTTTGGATGCAAAGTAATATTTTTTTGACTGATATTTATATCTTTTTGACAAGAATTAAGTTCATTTTTATCAAAATCAATCAAAGCTGTACTTAACCAGCGATTGCTTCTTGAATTTTCTAATTCATCTAAAAAGCTAAAACACTCTCCTAAAAATTCTTTATACCACTCATAAATTTCTCTTTTTTTAAGCACTCTTTGTTCTAAAACCTCCATTTGCGCTACGCCAATAGCTCCTAAAACATTGCTTAAGCGGTAATTATAACCATAATCTAAATGTTCATAATGCAAACAATTTTCCCTAGCTTGAGTGCTATAAAATCTTGCTTTTTCAATCTTTTCTTTATTTTTTCCTATAAGCATACCTCCACCTGAAGTGGTGATAATTTTATTGCCATTATAAGAATAAGCTCCAAATTCTCCAAAAGTTCCTAAAGCTTTATTCTTATAAAAACTTCCTAAAGCTTCAGCAGCATCTTCGATTAAAACAATTTCATTTTCTTTGCAAATTTCAACAATTTCATCCATTTTAGCCGCATTGCCATAAAGATGAGTTAAAATCAATGCTTTTGGTTTTTTTTCACATTCTTTAATAGCAAGCTTTAATAAATCTACATCGATATTATAAGTTTCATCACAATCTATAAATACAGGTTTTGCTTTAAGATAACAAATAGGTGCTACTGAAGCGATAAAAGTAAAAGAAGAAGCCAAAACAATATCATCTTGTTTTACCCCTGCCACCCTTAAAGCTAAATGCAAAGCCGCTGTGGCTGAATTTAAAGCTAAGGCATTTTCACTTTTACTGTAAGCCTTGACACTTTGTTCAAAGCGATTTACAAATTCACCCAAAGGTGCTATATAATTGCTTTTGAAAACTTCTTCTATGTATTTTAATTCATTACCACCCATATGCGGAGGAGAAAGAAAAAATCTCATGATTTATCCTTTGTGTAAAACAAAATTTTTATAAATTGACTCTATTTTACCTAAAAAAATTTACAAAGATTCAAATATTTAAATTCTTTTTATAGTCAAAGCTTATTTTCATACCAATTTTTAAGCTTTTCTAAGTCTTCTTTTTTATAAATACTTTCAAAGCATTTAAGGAGTATTTTATTTTTTGTTTTGATAACAAAACAAACTTCAACTTGATTTAAAAATTTCATTTTTTCTATTTTAACAATTTCCAAATCTTCTCGTTTTATAAAATACATATAAAAAAGATTAAATTTACTAACTATATAAATTCCATTTTCACAAACTATTGCTAAATTTATAACATATATCAACAATAATAACATACCTGTTATCACAGAAGAAACTGATACTTGCAAACTCCAAAGTGTTTTTAAATTTTCATTTTCTAATTCAAAGAAAAAAAGAAGTTGATAAAAACCTTCAAAATTATACCAAATTCCTATTAATCCACCCAAAAAAGCAGCAATACCTGTATATTTTATAATCCTACTATTTTTAGAATTTACATTTGCTTTAAGACTAAAAAGTTTTTTGTGTTTTAAAGAATTTTTCAAAGGAAATATGTAGCATATTAGACATATGGTTAGTAAATTAATGACAATCCACCCCAAAGGCGAAGGATTTACTATATAGTGAACAACAAGATTGTTATTAAAATGCAATTTACATCCTTTTTGCAGGTACTCCCACAAAAACACCTTTTTCATCTTGATTTTTAACTAAAGTTGCTCCACCACCTAAAATACTATCATCTGCCAAACTTAAATTAGGCAAAACACAAGAATTAATCCCTAAAAAACAATTTTTACCAATTTTTACATTACCCGCACATTTAGCTCCCACACTCACATGAGAAAATTCCCCTATCACACATTCATGCTCAATTACGCTTGAAGTATTTAAAATCACACCTTTTTCTATTTTAGCTTTAGCGTTAATCACTACATAAGGCATGATTAAAATTCCTGCATTTTCTTCCACGATTGCGCTAGGACTTATAAGTGCACTTTTATGGATAAGATTGACAATTTTAAAGCCATTTTCTGAAATTTTTTGATAAATCTTTTTTCGAATTTCATTGTTTCCTATGGCTATAAAAAAATCATATTTAGGTAAGGTACTTTCAAATTTCATTCCTTTAAAATCATCTAAAAAAATACATTCTTTATAACCCATATTTTTAGCCACATCTTCACAAACAAGCCCATGACCACTAGCACCATAAATATAAATTTTTTCAGTTCTTGCCATTAAATTTCTCTGTTGTAACATGGCCTTCTTTGCTTACCCCACTTCGTTTTAAAACCTTTAAAGCTGTTAAAAACATGATTTTTAAATCAAGCAAAAAAGAAATATTTTTCACATAATACACATCAAGTTCGAATTTTTTCTGCCAAGAAATAGTATTTCTACCATTTACCTGCGCCCATCCTGTTATACCTGGACGCACTTTATGACGCAATTTTTGCTCTTTATTGTAAAGAGGCAAATACTCAACCAAAAGAGGTCTAGGTCCAACAAAACTCATATCCCCTTTTAAAACATTAAAAAGTTGCAAAAGCTCATCCAAACTTAAGCTTCTAACGATTTTTCCAAAAGCTTTCAAACGCAATTCATCGCTTAATAACTCACCCTTTTCATCTCTTTCATCGCTCATGGTTTTAAATTTATAAATTTTAAAAATTTTTTCATCTAACCCGGGACGATTTTGGGTAAAAATCACACTTCCTTGAGTGATTTTTAAAAGTAAAGCAGTGATTAAAATCACCGGAGAAAAAAGCACTAAAAGCACTAAAGCTAAAATAAAATCAAAAATTCTTTTAAAAACTTTTTCATACATTCTTAATTACCCTATCATAAAGTTTTAAATAACGCTGTGCGATTATATTTTCATCGTATTGTAAAGCATCTTGGGCGGCATTTTTAGCTAAATTTAATCTTAATTTTTCATCTTCTAATAAAAGTGAAATTTTTTCGCTTAAATCTTTAGCATTTTTTGTTTTTGCCCAAAGTCCATCATAAGCATTAGAAATAGCCTCCACACAACCTTCACAATCACTCACCACTATAGCCTTACCGCAAGCTTTTGCCTCCAAAACACTTACAGGAAAGCCTTCTTTATAGCTTGGCAAAACAAAAATATCACAATTTTGCAAAAGCTCGACTATATCACTTCTAGCACCCAAATAATGCACCGCGCCAGAGTTTAAAAACTCCAAACTTGCACAAGAAGGATTTTCATCTCTTCCACCAACTAAAACAAAATTTGCTTTGTCTTTTAGCATAGTAGCACTTTCATAAAATTCTTTTACACCCTTATGCCATAAAGCTCTTGCTATCATAAGCACAATGGGTTTTTTATCTATGTTTAAATTTTTCCAAAAAAGCTCTTTTTTTTCCGATTCTACATAAATAGGAAAAAATTTTTTTAAATTGATCCCTACAGATTTTATCACGCAAATTTTATTTTCTTTAAGTCCTAAATTCCGCATGAACTCAGCATTACTTTCATTGACAAAAATAAATTGGTGTGCAAATTTAAAACTTAATTTATAAAGACTATTAATAACAAAACGCACTAAATTTGCCTTAAAACCTTGATCTATATAAAAAGATCCCAAGCCTTCTACTAAGGCAAAACGATAAGGAATTTTTGCCCATTTTGCTGCTAAAATTCCAAAAGTATTGCTTTTGTGTGCCGCACTTTGAATAAAATCAAGATTTAAATTTTTCAAAACCTTAGCAAGATAAAAAAAATTCTTTAAAACCACAAAAGGATTTAAACTAGCTCTTGAAAACTCATAAACAATTACTTTTAAGCCAAGATCTCTAAGTTTTTGCGTGTATTCATCTTGCGGCACTATAACAAAAACTTCGTCTTTTCTATCTTTTAACGCTTTTATAATAGGCATTCTAAAATGATAAATACTCGCTCCTGCATGTGATAAAAATCCTATTCTCATTTTCAACCCTTAAATTTTAAGTTTAAAAACTTTAGCATCTCTAGAATTAATCACCAAGTCAAATAAATTCTTATCATAATTTCCCAAAAAAAACATTTGCACATAAGCACTATTAAACATGGTTTTATCCATTAAAATAAATTGTGCGTAAGGAATAGCACTATCCTTTAAATAAAAAATATAAAACTGAGCCTTATCATCGATTGGAGTGATTTTGTATTCACCTTGTTTAATAGAATTAATCTCTACGATACTATTTACAGAAACCACATTATCACCTATTTTAAAACTTCTAAAATCATCGCTTAAAACCACTCCGTTGCTAAGATAAATTTCTCCATTTTTAACATCAAGTGGATAAGCTGTGCTAAAGGTAAAAGGTTTATCCAAAACTCCTGTATCTAAATTAATAAAAGAAAAACTAGCCACCGTAGAAAAAATCAAAGACATTCTAGCGGGCATATAAAGATAAATATCACGAGTTTTTGGCGTATCGATTTTAAAATCAGGTTTTGATAATGAAGCTAGAAACAAATCCACATTGCTTTGATTATAATCTTTCATCATGGCTTGTAAAATGTCTGATTTTAAAATATCATTTTGCGGAGCATAAAAGCTTTTTTCTGTATATTCTACACTAAGTCTTGCCATATTAGCCGCAGCTTGTTCATCTTTGCTTAAAGCAAAAGAAGGGAAAAAATTATCCTTACCTAAATGCTTTCCACCATCTACTAAAGTTTTCACATCGCTATAATAACGCACAGGATAACCATAATCCCACCAAGTTACCACATAATCTTCTCTATTAGCTATATTTTTTAATTGATTTAATAATGATGCTTCATTTTGAGAAAAAACTGTTGGTGCTTTATAGTTGTAAATATGGATAAATACTGGAGCTAAAGTCAAAATAGTTGCAAAAACAATACAAACATTTGAAGTTAATTGGCTATATTTTTTAACCAATATAGCCTTAAACTCGCTCAATAAAAAACCAAATCCTAAGGCCATTACAGGTACAGAATAAATGGTAAATCTAAGCCCCCCTTTTAAGGCTAAAAACCCAAGCACCAATATAGGTAAAGCCATAATCATACTTTTATGTTTTCTCAAAAGCCATACAAAACCAAACAAAGAAAACAAAAAAACAATTTCACTACCACTAATTCTTCGCATAAATTCGCTAAGATCTACATTTTCAACTTCTTGTATGGTTTGATTGACATTAAAATACATAAAGCCCTGCATTAAATTCGCACTTTCATCACTTCTAAAAATATAAAATTTAAGCTGATAAAGTATGGGATCAACCCCACCACTTAAAATCAAAAATATCAAAGTTGCACTACCTAAAATTCCTATAATCATAAAATTTAAGCGTTTTTGCTCTAAGGCGAATAAAGCAAAAAGTATTACTATAATGGCACTTTGATAAAACCATGCTATATTTGAAAGAGTAAGAGAAGACAAAATCACAGCTATATAAAAAATCTTTTCTTTTCTATGAAAAATAAGTGTATAAATTAAAAAAAGTCCAATTAAAGCTACATTTAAAGTATAACTTGAAGGATACCACCAAAGATAAATTCCTATAAATAACGGCAAGGCAATCAATGAAAAAAAGTCTTTTTTTAAAATCATTCTTACCATAAAAAATAAAATAAACATAGGTAAAACAATTACCAGCATATCCGTATCATAATACCCACTCATAGTGCGATTATAATAACTGTTTGCTATACTTGCTAAAAGAGCAGCTACAAAGCCCATTAAAGGACGTTTGTATTCATTAGCTAGTAAAATAATAGGAATCACCACCAAAGAAGATAAAAAAGTACTCATATATAAAATGATACTTTCAAAAGAAAAAGGTGTGACTTTATAAAGCCAATAAGTAAGCGCGGATAAAGAAGATCCATAGTAACTCAAATCATTAGGCTGATGAAAACCTGCTATCATATCTCTTGCGCCCTCAGCAAAAGCATAGCCATCGTTTGAAATGATCATTAATTGATTATTGAAAAAATACTCGTTAAACTCACTTGCCCACCAAACCCAATAAAACCTGCAAAATACACTAAAAACATAAGCTAATACAATCATCGCAAACAAAACTAAATAAGGGTTTTTTAAATACTCTTTTTTCAACATCTTTTATCCTAATAAATATTTCAAAGCATCGCGTGCAATTTTTACTTTATCAAAGGCTTTAGCCCTAGTTTTAGCTTTGTTTTTATACGCTTTTCTTAATTTATCGTCTTCAAGCATAGTTTTTAAACCCTGAAACATAGAGTTTTCATTATCTACTTCTACTAAAAGTCCAAATTCATCATCGCCAAAAAGCTCTCTTGCACCACTTTTATGATCAGTGCAAACCACTGCACAAGAACAAGCCAAACTTTCGATTAAAACATTTGAAAAACCTTCAAACACAGAAGCAAAAGCAAAAAATTCGCATTTAGCCATGTATTTATAAGGATTATTATCAAATCCTAAAAGCAAAACCTTTTCTTCCAAATTTAATTCTTTAATCAAAGCTAAAAGCTCATCCTTAAGCACACCTTCACCTAAAATCACAAGCTTTAAATCTGTTTTCAATCTCGCATAAGCACGAATTAATAAAGCATGATTTTTACCTTTATCAAGCCTGCCTACACTTAAAATAAATTTATCTTTTAAAGCTATGTCTTCAAGGGCTTTTTGCCCTATGTTTTCTAAATCGATGGCATTGTATAAAATTTCACATTTTTTTGGACTTATACTAAAATTTTGCACTAAATCTTCTAAATTTCCCTTAGAATTAGGCAAGATTAAATCAGCTTTTGGGTAAAGCAAAGAAATTAAAAATTTATTTACCAAAGAATTAAAATTATTTTTCATATACATCACACTTGGCGTAGTGCATTCATTGATCACAAGGCGAGTTTTGTTTCCAAACATTCTTGCCATTAAAGCTATATAATTAGGTCGATTTAAAAAAACAAATTCTGTATCAATACCTAAATTTCTGCAAAGTTTTTTGTATTTTAAAGCCAAAAAAGGTAGTTTTAAAAATTTCAAAATAGGATTTTCACTAGGTTTTGAACATTCTAAAAAATGAATTTGACACTCTGGAATTTCATAAGAAATTTTATCATTCATCAAGATCAAATGCACTTCAAATTTCAAACTTAAAATAGGCAATAAAGTCGCCACAACTCTTTCAGCACCACCACTTCCTAAAGAATAAATAAAAATGCCTAATTTTTGCATAAAGCCACCCGAATTTTTGATAATTTTTCAATCATATTATTTGGAATTATACTTAAAATGAGTAATATCAAAGCAGGAGCGTTGATTTTTATACTTAGGCTTTTAAACAAACATTTATAAAGGGCTTTATAATTTTTTGCAAGTTTTGCATAATAAGCTGCCATTTTATAATAACTCGCACAAGTTTTTTTATAATCTTTATCCTTACTCATTCTAAGTTCATTTTCTAAAATTTTAGCAAGCTCTAAATATCCCAAATACACCCTATAAGCATTTTTACTCGCCCCTAAAGTCACGCTATCTTGCCTAAAAATTCTATAAATCCTAAAAGCCTTATGGATATAAAAACTTTTTTCTTTGTATAAATTTACCCAAAGCGTGGCTTCATTGCCATAAAATTCTTCATTAAAACGCTTATTTTCAAGTAGGGATTTTTTAAAAACAGAAAAAAACTCTCCGCTAAATTTAGCCATTAAAAAATCTTTTTTAGAAATTTCACTATCTTTTTCCAAGCCCTTGCCGCTAAATTCCTTGCTTAAATTTCCTTCTTTTTCTATCAAACAATTTCCAAAAACATGAGCATAACCCTCATTTGCTTTTTGCATCAAGGTACTTAAAGCCCCGGATAAAAGCTCATCATCATCATCTAAAAAAGTTACAAACTCGCCACTTGCTTGATCTAAGCCATTGTTTTTATTGCCATTTGGACCTTGTTTGTAATTTTGATTTAAAAAATACTTAATGCGATCATCATCTTTTTGTAAATTTTGCACCACACTTTTAGTATCATCGCTAGAATTATCATCGCTTACAATAATTTCTAAATCTTTAAAATCTTGATTTTGTATGCTTTTAATAGCCTTTTCTAACAAAACTTGACGATTAAAAGTTGGTACTATAACAGAAAGTTTAGGCATTTTTAACCTCGGCTATAAGCTTAAGCCATTCTTCTTTGATATGAGAAATTTCAAAGTCTTTACACCTTTGTTTGGCATTATTTACAAGTTCTTTTCTAAAATTTTCATCATTTAAAACAAGTTCAAGTTTTTTAGCAAGTGCTATTTCATCATCACAACCTACCAAAAGCCCATCATGATTATCTTTGATTAAATCCTTAGCACCATTATAATAAGAACTTGAAATTCTACAAACCTCAAAATACAAACTTTCAATTAAAACCGTTGGCAAACCCTCTACAAAAGAACAAAGGCAAAGCACTTTTGCTTTTTCATAAAGAGCCTTGACATTTTCAACGCGTCCTAAAAAATCAACTTTTATTCCTAAAGATTTTACCTTATATTCAAGTTCTTGTCTTAACTGTCCATCTCCTGCTATAACAAATTTATAATTTTCTTGTAAATTTTTATCCAAATGCGCTATAGCTTTTAAAAACATTACAGGGTTTTTGTTGTGATCTAAACGCCCTATAAAAAGAACCAAATTTTCCTTTTCAAAACTAGAATCAAAAGAAATTTCATCACTAAAATGACAAGGATTTAATAAAAGCCTAACCCTTTTTACAAATCTTTCATAATACACCTTATCACTGCTTCCAAGCACACTTAAAGCATCACAAAAAGGATAGCTTACCCCTCTTAAAAAACGCCAAATTTTAGGTTTTAAATACGCTTCATTGCTATGCTCACTTATAATGAGTGGAGTTTTAAACCCTATTTTCGCAGCAATACAAGCAATATTAGTCGTATCCAAAAAAGAAATAAAAACATCAGCCTTACTTTCTTTCAAAGCCTTTCTTAAAGCAAAAAATTTCTTAAAACGACTTGCGATTTTATGATAAAGCGTATCAAATCTAAATTGTTCTAAACTTGTAACTTTAACTTCATTTTCAAGCTTATAAAAAGATTCTCCTGCATGAAATTTAATAATACTTACTTCATGCTCTTTGCAAAGTGCATTAGCTAAGGTTACTAAAACACGCTCAGCGCCTCCTGAATTTAAAGTTGCGATAATAAAGCTTATTTTCATCATTTCTCCTCTTTAAGCTTACCGTGTTCTAAACGATAAACCTTATCACATTGCGTTATCGTAGAAAGGCGATGTGCGATAATAATCATGGTTTTATCTTTAGAAATTTTATAAATTTCATCCATGATTTTTGCTTCACTTTGAGTATCAAGCGCAGAAGTTGCTTCATCAAGCACTAAAATTTCAGGCTCTAAATATAAAGCTCTTGCTATAGCTATGCGTTGTTTTTGTCCCCCGCTTAAATTACTCCCCCCATCACCCACTTTTGTTTGCACTCCTTGAGATAAATTTTTTATAAAATGCTCTAAATTTGCTTGTTTGATAACCCTATTAAGTTTTTCTTCATCAACCGCATCTCCAAAAGTGATATTTTTAACTATACTGTCATTAAAAAGATAGATATTTTGCGGGATATAGCCTATTTTTTGGCGATAATTTTTTGTATTATTTGCATTTAATTCTTGCTCATCAATTAAAATTTGCCCTTCTTTTGGTTTTAAAAGTCCTATGATAAGATCTACTAAGGTACTTTTTCCGCAACCACTCTCCCCTATAAAAGCGATTTTTTCGCCTTTTTTAATGTTTAAGTTAAGATTTTTAAATAAATATTTTTTTCCCTCATAACCAAAGCTAAGGTTGTAAATTTTAAGCTCTTGATTAAAGCTTAATTTTTCCTCGCCCAAATTTTCTTCTTCTTGTCTTAAATTTTGATAAATAATATCCAAAGAAGAATGATAATAAAGCAAATCATGATAACTTGTAATAATACGATTTGCACTTGGCATTAAGCGATAAAGTGCTAAAACAAAAATAGAAATCGTGGATAAAATACCTGAAATATCACTTTCATTTTTCAACACCAAAAATACCACGATAAAAACAAGTACACAAAAACCTATTCCTTCAAGATAAATTCTAGGCACCGCAGCTACGCTTTCGTTGGTAATATTTGCTTTAGAAAAAGCTTCACTTTGCGCTTTAAAAAGACTTAATACTCCATCTTCTTTGGTTTTAAGCTTAATAAATTTGAAATTATTTAAATTTGTATTTAAAATTTCAAAGAAATTTTTCATCGCTTCTTCGCGTCTTATTCCTGCTTTTTTAATGATAGGGCTTAAAATTTTCACTAAAATAAAGGCATTTAACACCATAAAAATACTTAAAAATAAAGTGATTTTATAATTAATCAAAAGCATTAAAGCATAAAGCAAAAGCACTACAAAAATTTCACTCATCAAAAGTAAAAATGATGAAATCATAGTGCTTAGATTATAAACTTCCCCTGTAATGGACTTTAAAATTTCAGATTGATTTTTTTGAGTAAATTTTTCATAATTAATATTTAAAAATTTAGAAAAAACCTTATAAGCGATCACATGATAACGCCCTTTAGAAAATCTTGCTAAAAGATGAAAATAATACGCATTTAACAAAGCTCTAAACACATAAAAAACAATAAGCCCCACCCCAAAATAAACAATGATTTCAAAAACAGGGATATTAAGATATTCTTTTAAGCTGATTAAATATTTATTACGATCAAAATAAGAAAAATCACTGGCCAAAGTGATAAAAGGCATTGCCAAAGAAATCGCAAAAGTTTCTATAAAAGAAACAAATACTGAAAAAACAAGCAAAAAAAATAAAAAATTTTTATCTTCCTTGCTTAAAATAAAAAAAAGTTTTTTTAACACTGCTTTTCCCAATCAAAAGCAGATTTACAAATAAGCTCTAAATCATCATATTTAGGCTGCCAAGAAGTAAGATTTCTGATTTTACTTGCATCAGAAATCAATACACTAGGATCACCCGCACGGCGTGGGGCAAGTTCTACTTTAAAATCCACTCCGCTAACTTTTTTCATCGCTTCAATCACTTCTTTTACGCTAAAACCATGTCCATAACCTACATTAAAAACATTGCTTTCATTCTCTTGTAAATAATCCAAAGCCGCTAAATGCGCACTTGAAATATCATCTACATGGATAAAATCTCTTATGCAAGTACCATCTTTTGTATCATAATCATCGCCAAATATGAAAAGTTTATCACGTTTTCCTGCGGCACATTCAGCTGCAACTTTTATGAGTAATGTTGCTTTTGGATAGCGTTGTCCTAAAGTATAATCCATACAAGCACCTGCAACATTAAAATATCTTAAAATGCAATGCTTAAATTCAGGATTTGCCATACTTGCATCACGCAAAACCTCTTCGCTCATAAGCTTACTACGCCCATAAGGATTAATAGGTGCTAAAGGGCTTGTTTCGCTCACAACGGGAGTTTGTGGTTCGCCATAAGTGGCTGCCGTTGAAGAAAATATAAATTTATTTACTCCAGTTTGTAAACAAGTTTCGATAAGATTTGTCGTATTAACAGTGTTGTTCATATAATATTTTAAAGGGTTTTGCATACTTTCAAAAACTTCAATGCTCGCTGCAAAATGCACAATAGCGTCAAATTTTTCTCTCTCAAACAATGCTTTTACGCCTTGAAAATCACTTAAATCTTGTTCAAAAAATTTAAAAGATCTTATTTTTTGCAAATCTTCTATTGCAATTTTAGAACCCTTAGAAAGATTATCTAAAACACAAATTTCATGATCTGTTTTTAAAAATTGTCTTAAAGTATGAGAACCTATATAACCTGCACCACCGCTAATAAGAATTTTCATCATCATTCCTTTTTTTAAAAAATGTCAAAAATAAATTTTAATATATTTTCTTAAATACTTAAGATCGAACTTTTGAAATTTCACTCTCACAAGCTTTTGCAAAAACTTCTGTATAAGAACAATCTGATTTTTTTGAACGCAAAAAATCTCTCATATAAGAAAGAAAATCAACATAATCTTCTTCACTAACATTAGCTTTAATAAGTTCATATTTTAAAAAAAGCATATAGGTGTTTAAAACATCACTTTCACAATATTCGTGGATTTTTTCAAGTTTATTTTCATAAAAAAGTTTCATTACCTCATCGCCATGCACATCATATTTTCCTGGCAAACCCACCATAGAACAAAGTGTATCAAGCTTTATTCCACGCCCATTAGATCCTAAGGATTCTAATAAATCACAATGTTTTAATTCTGAAAATCTTGTTTTATAATTATTCCATTTATCACTTTGAGTATCTAAATAAGTTGCTGCTTTTAAATTGTATTTTAAAGCCCTTAAAACAAGAACAGGCATATCGAAATTTTTACCATTAAAACTGACTAATTTTGGCTCATAATTTTCTATAAAATTAAAAAAATTAGCAATCATTTCTTTTTCATTTTGTCCATCAATTTTATTCACTTTGATAAATTTTCCAAAATTATCACTTAAAACCGCACAAATACTGATAATTTTATGATAAGGCAAAGGCAAAAACTCACTCTCACTTTGTTCTTTTTGCCACTGAAGTGCTTTTAAACTTACCTCTAAATCACTTCCTTCAAAACCCAAAGTTTTGCGGATAAGCTCAACATCTGGCACACTCTCACAATCAAAAACACAAATATAACCTTCATTTTTTGCCATTTTTAACCTTTTTTTAAATAATTTCGCTAAAATCATAGCAAAAATTTTAAAATATTAGGCTTTTAATGAAAATAGCAATTGTTCGTTTGTCAGCACTTGGTGATATTATACAAAGTGCCGTGGTTTTGCAATTTATCAAAAATTTTAAAAAAGATATAGAAATTCATTGGTTTGTAGATGAAAAATTTGAAGGCATACTTAAAAACCATCCTTTAATAGACAAACTCTATGCCCTGCCCTTAAAAGACAAAAAAATTTTAAAAAGCCTAAAAATTCTTCTTAAAGCAAGAAAAAACAACTATAATGCAGTAATAGATCTACAAGGGCTCATAAAATCTGCTATTGTAAGTCGAATTTTAAGTAGAAATAATTTTGGTTTTGATAAAAATAGTCTTAAAGAAAGTTTTGCTCATAATTTCTACAACCAAAAACTTGAGTTAGATTACAATGAAAATGTATTTGTAAGATACTTAAGTCTTACCTCCTTTATGTTAAATACTGATTTTAATGTCAAAAATTTAGCCTTTAAACAAGATATTTTTAGCGTAGATGAAAATTTAAAACAACTCTTAAATAATAAACTCAAACTCGACAAAAACGAAAAAAACATACTCATACATGTGGGCTCAAGTGTAGAAAATAAAATCTATCCTAAAACCAAACTTGCTATACTTTGTAAGCTTTTAATCAATGAATTTCAACAAACAAAAATTTGGCTCGCTTGGGGAAATGTAAAAGAATACGAATTTGCTAAAGAGGTTTTAAATCTTAGTGGTATTGATGAAACACATATAGAATTAGCGCCAAAATTTAATCTTGAAGAGCTAATGGCTTTTACAAAAATGATGGATCTTATCATAGGAAATGATAGCGGTCCAACACATTTAGCTTTTGCTTTAAATAAAGCATCTATTACGATTTTTGGTGCAACACCAAGCTACCGCAATGCTTTTCAAACTCATATCAATAAAATCATTGATGCAGGTAAAAAAATCCAAAATGCCAAGCATATCGATAAAAGTGATTTTTGTATCACGCGTATAGAAGAAGAAGATATCTTCAAACTTGCCAAAGGCTTACTTAATGAAAAATAGTGATAGAATATATCTTAGTCTTTATTATATTTTGAAATTTTTTGTTACTTTTATGCCTGAGTGTATCTTGCATTTTTTAGCTTTGATTGTAGCAAGAATCACTTTTTATCTTAACAAAAAACATCGCAAAATCATCGGTACAAATTTGCAAATCTGTTTTCCTCAATACACTCAAAAAGAACGCGATAAATTGTCTTTGAAAATTTATGAAAATTTTGCTCAATTTGGAATTGATTGTTTGCAAAATCAAAACACCACCAAAGAAAAAATTCTCAATAAAGTAAATTTCATCAATGAAAATTTACTTATAGACGCTCTAGCTTTAAAGCGTCCTATTATCTTCACAACTGCACACTATGGAAACTGGGAAATTTTAAGCCTTGCTTATGCAGCTAAATATGGTGCGATTGCCATAGTAGGGAAAAAGTTAAAAAGTGAAATTATGTATGAAATTTTAAGCCAAAGTCGCACCCAATTTGACATAGAACTTATCGACAAAAAAGGCGGCATAAGACAAATGCTAAGCGCTCTAAAAAAAGGGAGAACTTTAGGAATTTTAACCGATCAAGACTGCGCAGAAAACGAAAGCGTAAGATTAAAATTTTTTAACAAAGAAGTGAATTATCAAATGGGAGCAAGCCTTATCGCACAAAGAAGCAATGCTTTGATCATCCCTGTTTATGCCTATAAAGAAGATGGTAAATTTTGCATAGAGTTTTTTAAAGCAAAAGATTCTCAAAATGCAAGCTTAGAAGAACTGACACTTTATCAAGCACAAAGTTGCGAAGAAATGATTAAAAAAAGACCTTGGGAATACTTTTTTTTTCATAGACGCTTTGCAAGTTATAATAAGGAAATTTACAAGGATGCAAAATGAATCTAAAGCAAATAAGTGTTATTATCATCGTAAAAAATGCAAAACAAACCTTGCTTGAATGTTTAAATTCTTTAAAAGATTTTGATGAAATTATTTTACTTAACAATGAAAGTAGTGATAATACCCTAAATATAGCTAATGAATTTAAAAAAGATTTTGCTAATTTGCACATTTACCACAGTGCTTTTATAGGTTTTGGAGCTTTAAAAAACCTTGCTTTAAGTTATGCAAAAAATGATTGGATTTTAAGCATTGATGCTGATGAAGTGCTTGAAAATGAGTGTATTGAAGAGCTTAAAAATTTAGAACTTCAAGAAGATAATATCATCGCACTTAGTCGTAAAAATCTCTATAAAGGCGAATGGATAAAGGCATGTGGTTGGTGGCCTGATTATGTTTGGAGAATTTTTAATAAAAATTTCACTCGTTTTAATGATAATTTAGTACACGAAAGCCTTGTTTTACCAAGTAATGTTAAAAAAATTCATCTTAAAAATGGATTAAAGCATCATGCTTTTAGAGATATTTCTCACTTAATTAATAAAATGCAGCACTACTCAAGCCTTTGGGCAAAACAAAATATACACAAAAAAAGTGGTGTTTTAAAAGCAAATTTAAGAGCTTTTTGGACTTTTTTTAGAAATTATTTTTTAAAAAATGGCTTTTTGTATGGTTATAAGGGTTTTATAATTAGCGTTTGTAATGCCTTAGGGACTTTTTTTAAATATATGAAATTATATGAACTTCAAAAGCAAAAGCCAAAAACTTGTGCTTTAATAATAACAACCTATAATCAAAAAGAACGCCTTAAGTTAGTGCTTGATAGTGTTAAAAATCTAACCTTTTTACCCAATGAAGTTTTAATCGCAGATGATGGTAGTAAAGAAGATACAGCAAGGCTTATTGAAGAATATCAAAAAGATTTTCCTTGCCCTTTAAAACACATTTGGCAAGAAGATGAAGGGTTTAGGCTTAGTAAAAGTCGCAACAAAACTATAAAAAACGCTGATAGTGAATATATAATAGTTATTGATGGTGATATGATTTTGGAAAAAGATTTCATAAAAGAACATTTAGAATTTGCACAAAGAAGACTTTTTTTACAAGGTTCAAGAGTAATTTTAAATGAAAAAGAAAGCGAAGAAATTTTAAACAAAGATGATTATCGCATAGCTTTTAATAAAAAAGATTTTAAAAGTTCTAAAAATTCTTTTTTAGCTAAAATGCTTTACAGTCTTTCAAAAAAAGATGAAAAAATCTTTAAAAAAACCACTCTTATTAAAGGTATTAGGGGTTGCAATATGAGTTTTTTTAAAACTGATTTTGATAAACTTGATGGTTTTAATGAAAATTTTATTGGTTGGGGTAGAGAAGATAGTGAATTTGTTGCTAGATTTTTATTTAATAAAGGCATTTTTAGACGCTTAAAATTTAAAGCTATTGCTTATCATATTTATCACGAAGAAAATAGCAAAAAAATGCTTGAAAGCAATCATCAAATTTATTTAGATACCATCAAAAATAAAAAGATTTCTTGGAGATAAAACATGAAGAAAATAGGTGTAGTTATACCAATCTATAATGTGGAAAAATATCTAAGAGAGTGCTTAGATAGCGTAATTAATCAAACCTATACCAACTTAGAAATCATGCTTGTAAATGATGGTAGTACAGATGAAAACTCACTTAATATTGCAAAAAAATATACCTTAAAAGATAAAAGAATAACTCTTTTTGATAAGAAAAATGGGGGTTTAAGTTCAGCTAGAAACGTAGGTATAGAATACTTTAGTGGAAAGTATAAATTAAAAAACAAAACTCAACATATAAAAGAAAATTCTTTAATAGAATTTCAATTGGATAATAATAATCCTTATAATATATATAAAGCATATAAAAGCTCTCAAGCTTTTAATAATGAAAAAGATTTAACCAATTTTACTTACCCTAGTATAGATTATATTATATTCTTAGATAGTGATAATTATTGGGAATTAAATTGTATAGAAGAATGTGTTATAAGAATGAAAAATGTGGATGTATTGTGGTTTGACCATGATTGCACCTATGAAGACAATATAAAAAATAAGCACAAAAAAACAAGGATGGAAATTTTTAATTTTAAAGAAGAATGTATAATCACTCCAAAAGAATATGCAAATCGAGCATTAAGTGTAGGATCTAGAGATATTTCTTTTGGATGGAATGGAATGATTGATTTTAATTTTTTAAAGCAAATTAAACTTAAATTTATAAATTTTATTATCAATGAAGATATACACTTTGGAATAATTTTGTTTGCTAGTGCTAATAAAATTTATGTTTTATCACAAAAGTTGTATTTGTGCCGTTTAAGAGCAAACAGTATATCAAATCATGATAAGAAGATTACAAAAGCAAATGTGTCAGAGTATTTTAAAGATATATATGAAACTTTCGGGGAAAACGCTAAGGAAGCAAAAAATTATTTAAAAGCAGCAAGCAGGATTATAACTGCTTTAAAATTGATAGAATTTTTTAAAGATCAAAAAAGCGAAAATGCACTTGCTATAAAAGAAACATTTTTACCTTGCTATGCCAAAAAAGCTTTAATGATTAAAAAATTTAAAAAAGATCCTTTAAATTTAAAGGAACAATTGGTTTTAATTAAGCCTTTTATTCAAACAAAACTTCCTTACGATATTTGGAAATTTTGGCAAAAAATAAAAAAAATATTTAATAATAAAAATATAAAAAATTAATTAATTTTTAGGTATAATCACTATAATTATAGGAGAAAATATTTTAATATGCTATTTCAATCATACTTTGTGAAAATAATTTGCTTATTCATCCCTTTTAGAAAAATTAGACATAAAATAAAAAAAACATTTTTACTAAAAAACATACAACGAGATAAAATCGATTCTTATCTACCAAAAAAAACTCTTGCGCAAATTAATAAATACAACAATGAAGATTTAATTAAACTTAATAAAGCTATTATAGGTGAGGAGCATAAAGGATATTTTAATTATGATGAAAAATCTAAAGATCCAAAATCTCCTTTGAATCCTTGGGCTTTTATACGAGTAAAAAATGAAGCTATTACCTTAAAAGCTTCTCTTGAAAGTATATTGCCTGCTATCCAAAGAGGTGTTATAGGATATAATGATTGTACCGATGGAAGTGAAGAAATAATTCTAGAATTTTGCAAACAATATCCTTCATTTATACCAATAAAATATCCTTATGAAATTCAAATTCAAAACCCAAAATCAGAAGAAAATAAACTCTATAGCTATTATAATTATGTTGCAAGTTTTATACCAAAAGATGAATGGCTTATAAAAATAGATGTGGATCATTATTATGATGCAAAAAAATTATATAAGAGTTTTTATATACCTAGAAAAAATTATCATGTAATTAGTTACTCTAGGATAGATTTTATATTTAATGAAGAAAAATTTTATGTTTATCAGAATAAGGAGGGGGAGATTTTAAAAGCTCCTGGAGATTGTTTAGCAATACAAAACACTAACTTATTTTGGAAAGAAATACTTATTGAAGATGATACATTTAAGTGGAATACTGCAAAAAATAATATAGAGAATGCAAAATCATATGAAATTTTAAAAGTTAGAAATAGAATTTATTTTACTACAGAACTTAATAATTATCATTTTCCATTTATAAAAAATTATAGAAAAAATGATTATAAGCAGTTAAATTGGGTTAGCTTGGATGATTTTATTAAAAATTATAAAGAAAAATTAAAAAATCAAATAGATTTTAAAATGCTAGAATACAAAACATTAAAAAAAGTGTACAAAAAGCTTACATCTTCAACAAGCGATAAAATTTAAATTGGATTTTTTTAAAAAAAATATTGATTTTAAAACAAAGAACATTTCGCTTGCTTGATAATGAGTATTTTTCAATTAATAAAAAATACTCAATTAATTTAAGCAAAGTTAAGTTAAAATTGTAATTATATTGCATCTTTTTTAGAAGATATAGAACATTATCTTGTTCTTGTATATTTGTTTTTATATTTTGCAATGTTAATGTTTTGGTTATAGAGAAATTATTTATTTGATAATTGTATAAATTTTTACTCAAGTGAAATATAGTATTTGAAATATTTATCAAAGGGTAGTATAATAAAACATCTTCAGCCATATTTATTTTAGCATTTTCTAGCGATATTAAACCAACAGCCTTGAGATATAATTCTTTTTTTATGACTTTTGCCCACACTGTCCAAAATAAATTTTTAGTTTTTAATAGTTCTTTTAAAAAATCTTTTTTTGCATAACATTTTTCTTGAAAATTCAACTTTCTTTCTATTTTATTGTTATTTTCCAATACAAATGCATTAAAAAATAATAAATCTATTTCATTGTTTTTTAAAATTCTCACACACTCTTCACAAGCATTAAGTTCTAAATAATCATCAGGATCTAAAAACATTATATAAGGAGAGTTTGCTACTTTTACACCTTCATATCTAGCTCTTAAAAGTTTTAAATTTTCTTCATTATGTATGATTTTTATTCTATCATCTTTTTTGGCATATTCTTTAGCTATATCTATACTTTTATCACTCCCACAATCATCCACTACAATTATTTCTATATCTTTAAAACTTTGATTGATACAACTTTCTAAAGCTTTAGCTATATATTTTTCTACATTAAAAGTTGGCAAGATGATTGAAATTTTAGGCATATTTATTCCTTATTTTATTATAATTTAATTATAACATAAAATCTATTTTGATAAAATCGTTAAAAATAAATCTTGATGGAAAATAATTATGAAAAAAGTTATTATTGCTGGAAATGGGCCAAGCTTAAAAGAAATTGATTATTCAAGGCTACCAAATGATTTTGATGTATTTAGATGCAATCAATTTTATTTTGAAGATAAATACTATCTTGGTAAAAAATGCAAAGCAGTATTTTACAATCCTAGTCTTTTTTTTGAACAATACTACACTTTAAAACATTTAATCCAAAATCAAGAATACGAGACAGAATTAATCGTGTGTTCTAATTTTAATCTAACTCATATAGAAAGCGAAAATTTTTTAAAAAACTTTTATGATTATTTTCCTGATGCTCATTTGGGATATGATTTTTTTAAACAACTTAAAGAATTTAATGCTTATTTTAAATTTCACGAAATTTATTTCAATCAAAGAATTACCTCAGGAATCTATATGTGTGCAGTAGCCATAGCCCTAGGATACAAAGAAATTTATCTTTCGGGAATTGATTTTTATCAAAATGGATCATCTTATGCTTTTGATACTAAACAAAAAAATCTTTTAAAATTGGTTTCTAATTTTAAAAATGATAATTCACACTATATCGGACACAGCAAAAATACAGACCTAAAAGCTTTAGAATTTCTAGAAAAAACTTACAAAATAAAACTATATTGCTTATGTCCTAACAGTCTTTTAGCAAATTTTATAGAACTAGCGCCAAATTTAAATTCAAATTTTATCATAAAAAAAAAAAAAATAACTACACTAAAGATATACTCATACCTTCTAGTGAGGCTTATGGAAAATTTTCAAAAAATATTATTTTTAAAAAAATAAAAATTAAAGAAAATATTTATTACAAGTTGATAAAAGATCTATTAAGATTACCTAGTGATATAAAGCATTATTTCAAAGGAAAATAAATGAAAGAAATAAAAATACAAAATATAATCATAAGCGAAGAAAAAGCACCCTTAGTCGTACCTGAAATAGGCATTAATCATAATGGCAGTTTAGAACTAGCTAAAATTATGGTAAATGCAGCCTTTAGCGCAGGTGCTAAGATTATAAAGCATCAAACCCACATCGTTGAAGATGAGATGAGTAAGGCCGCTAAAAAAGTAATTCCTGGTAATGCAAAAATAAGCATTTATGAGATTATGCAAAAATGCGCTTTGGATTATAAAGATGAGCTAGCACTTAAAGAATACACAGAAAAATTAGGTCTTGTTTATCTTAGCACACCTTTTTCTCGTGCAGGTGCAAACCGCTTAGAAGATATGGGAGTTAGTGCTTTTAAGATCGGTTCAGGTGAGTGTAATAATTATCCGCTTATTAAACACATAGCAGCCTTTAAAAAGCCTATGATAGTTAGCACAGGAATGAATAGTATTGAAAGTATAAAACCAACTGTAAAAATCTTATTAGACAATGAAATTCCCTTTGTTTTAATGCACACGACCAATCTTTACCCAACCCCGCATAATCTTGTAAGATTAAACGCTATGCTTGAATTAAAAAAAGAATTTTCTTGTATGGTAGGCTTAAGCGACCACACAACAGATAATCTTGCGTGTTTAGGTGCAGTTGCACTTGGAGCTTGCGTACTTGAAAGACATTTTACTGATAGTATGCATAGAAGTGGCCCTGATATAGTTTGTTCTATGGATACACAGGCTTTAAAAGAGCTTATTATACAAAGTGAGCAAATGGCTATAATGAGAGGAAATAATGAAAGCAAAAAAGCAGCTAAGCAAGAACAAGTTACAATTGATTTTGCCTTTGCAAGCGTAGTTAGCATTAAAGATATTAAAAAAGGCGAAGTTTTATCTATGGACAATATCTGGGTTAAAAGACCTGGACTTGGTGGAATTAGTGCGTCTGAATTTGAAAATATTTTAGGCAAAAAAGCATTAAGAGATATAGAAAATGATACTCAGTTAAGCTATGAGGATTTTGCGTGAAAAAAATCCTTTTTATAACAGGTACTAGGGCTGATTATTCTAAGATTAAATCTTTAATGTACAGGGTGCAAAACTCAAGCGAATTTGAACTTTACATCTTTGCAACAGGAATGCACTTAAGCAAAAATTTTGGCTATACAGTTAAAGAGCTTTATAAAAATGGCTTTAAAAATATTTATGAATTTATAAATTATGATAAATATTATCAAACTGATAAGGCTTTAGCTACTACAATTGATGGATTTTCAAGGTATGTAAATGAGTTAAAACCTGATTTAATCGTAGTGCATGGAGATAGAATCGAGCCTTTAGCAGCAGCTATTGTTGGAGCATTGAACAATATCTTAGTAGCACATATTGAAGGTGGAGAGATTTCAGGAACTATTGATGATAGCTTACGCCACGCTATATCAAAACTAGCTCATATTCATTTAGTAAATGATGAGTTTGCAAAAAGGCGTTTAATGCAGCTTGGAGAAGATGAAAAATCTATTTTTATCATAGGTTCGCCTGATTTAGAACTTTTAAACAATAATAAAATTTCACTTAATGAAGCAAAAAAATATTATGATATAAATTATGAAAATTATGCTTTGCTTATGTTTCATCCTGTTACAACTGAAATTACAAGCATTAAAAATCAAACAGATAATTTAGTAAAAGCACTGATACAAAGTAATAAAAATTATATTGTTATTTATCCAAATAATGATTTAGGCTTTGAATTAATCTTACAAAGCTATGAAGAACTTAAAAATAACCCTAGATTTAAGCTTTTTCCATCGCTTAGATTTGAGTATTTTATAACTTTGTTAAAAAATGCTGATTTTATAATAGGTAATTCAAGTTGTATTTTAAAAGAGGCCTTATACTTAAAAACAGCAGGGATTTTAGTTGGCTCTAGGCAAAATGGAAGACTTGGTAATGAAAATACACTAAAAGTTAATGCAAATAGCGATGAAATACTAAAAGCTATTAATACCATTCATAAAAAACAGGATTTATTTAACACTAAGTTAGAGATTTTAGATAGCTCAAAATTATTTTTTGAATATTTACAAAGCGGGGAATTTTTTAAACTCAGCACACAAAAAGTTTTTAAGGATATAAAACATGCTTAAAAAAATCATTTCTTTATATAAAAGATACTCGATTTCTAAAAAATTGGTTTTAGATAATGAGCATTTCATTAAGGAAAATAAAAACATCTATGGAAAAAAACATAAGGGCTTTTTTGACCTTGATGAAAAGGCTAAGGACGTGAAATCACCCCTTAATCCTTGGGGATTTATCAGGGTTAAAAATGAAGCTTTAACCCTAAGAGTTTCTTTAGAAAGTATACTACCTGCTTTACAAAGAGGAATTATAGCTTACAACGACTGTGATGATGGGAGTGAAGAGCTTATTTTAGAATTTTGCAAGCAATATCCCAACTTCATTGCTAAAAAATATCCTTATAAAGTAGATCTAGAAAATCCTAAAAATGAAGAAAATAAACTTTACTCTTATTACAATTGGGCAGCATCTTTTATACCCTTAGATGAGTGGTTTATAAAAATCGATGTGGATCATTACTACGATGCCAAGAAGCTTTATAAGAGTTTTTATAGGATTGATCAAGAAAATAAAGCCTTATGCTACCCAAGAATTAATTTTATAATCTTAAATGGAAATATTTATGTGCAAAATAGTGGAAATTATGGATTCATAGGGGGGGGGGATCAACTCTTGATTAAAAGAAGAAATAGTAGCTTTATAGAAAGAAGGGTTTCAAAAAAAAGCCAATGGATAGATCCTAAGGGACTTATAGAAGAACTCTACTCCGAGCAACAAGTCTTATCTCAAGGAGTGAAAATACTACAAGCTCCCCTACTTCAGTGGCATTTTCCTGCCTTAAAATACCGCCGAAACGATTACCAACAATATTTAGATATCTTGAGTTTAGAAGAATTTCAGGCCTTTCATCGTAAGAGCAAAGAGGCTAAAAAAATAGACTTTGCCATGCTAAAACGCCCTGTAATCGAGCAAATATTAAAGAAATTTCAAGGAGAGATAAAATGAGCTTAGCAATAATCCCTGCTCGTGGTGGCTCAAAGGGTATTAAAAATAAAAATTTGGTTTTATTAAACAATAAACCTTTAATTTATTACACGATTAAAGCTGCACTAAATGCTAAAAGCATTAGCAAAGTCCTTGTAAGCAGCGATAGTGATGTAATTTTAAATTATGCAAAAAGCCAAAATGTTGATATTTTAAAACGCCCAATTAGCCTTGCGCAAGATGATACTACAAGCGATAAAGTGCTTTTACATGCTCTAAAATTTTATAAAGATTATGAAGATGTGATTTTTTTACAACCCACTTCGCCACTAAGAACAAATATTCATATTGATAAAGCTTTTAATCTTTATAAAAATAGCAATGCAAATGCCCTAATTAGCGTAAGCGAATGTGATAATAAAATTCTAAAAGCCTTTGTTTGTAATGATTATGGCGATTTAGCAGGGATTTGTAATGATGAATATCCTTTTATGCCAAGGCAAAAATTGCCTAAAACTTATATGAGCAATGGTGCAATTTATATTTTAAAGATAAAAGAATTTTTAAACAATCCTAGCTTTTTGCAAAACAAAACCAAGTATTTTTTAATGGACGAAAGCTCAAGTTTAGATATTGACTGTTTGGAGGATTTAAAAAAGGTTGAACAGATATGGAAAAAATAACCTTAAAATGCAATAAAAATATATTAAATTTATTAAAGCAATATAATATTTATACAAAAACTTACATAGAAAATCCTAGAAGATTTTCAAGACTAAAAACCAAAGATTTTATAACCATTCCATTGGAAAACAATCAATTAGAGAGTGCGGGGGGGGGGATAGAAGAATATTGTGCTTTTAAATTTAGCAATATCTTACATGAAATAGGTTCATTTTCTTTTAGCGGATCTTTTCTACCTCATTATGCAAAAGTTGGAAGGTATTGTTCAATTGCTGATGGGGTTTCTATGTTTAACTTTCAACACCCTATGGATAGAATCAGCACTGCAAGTTTTACCTATGAAACAAATCATAGTTTTATTAACGATGCTTGCCAAAATCACATCAACAAAACATTTCCTATAGTTAACCATAATCCAAGCTCATCAATAACGCATTTAATTATACAAGATGATGTTTGGATAGGAAAAGATGTTTTGCTTAAACAGGGTATCACACTTGGGACTGGATGTGTCATAGGACAAAGAGCTGTAGTTACTAAAGATGTACCACCTTATGCTATAATTGCAGGAATTCCAGCCAAAATTATCAAATATAGATTTGATGAAAAAACAATAGAAAGATTATTAAAAATTCAATGGTGGAAATATCATTTTGCTGATTTTTATGATATTGATCTTAATTTAAAAATAAACCAATATCTTGACCTACTAGAAGAAAAAATCATAAAAAAATCAATTTCCTACTATAATCCAAATAAACTTTATTTTAGAGATATTTTAGAACTAAAATCAAAAAAAATTTTTAATCTATTTTAATCTATTTTTCACCCCTACTTCCTCTCTCTTTAAAACTTCAAATAATTTCTGATGAAATTCATCAAGTAAAAACTCTTTGGATAGTCTTTTTATGATTTCATTGCTTTTCTTTTTATCTTGATAATTTTGATTTAAAATTTCTTTATTTTTGTTTTCATATCTTCCATTTGGATTAAATTCATAATGATAAATACAAGTTTTAAAAACGGCTATTTTCTCACAAAACATAAAATAAACATAACAAAAAAGCACATCTTCACCGTAACTCAAACGCTCATCGATTTTAACCTTTTCAAAATTTTTTAAGATGATATCTTTTCTAAAACACTTCGCCCAAACCGACCAGCAAAAATGCCTTTGTTTGCTTAAGAATTCTAAAAATTCCTTTTGATTCAAAACTTCATCTTGTTTAAAACGATAAAATTGTTTGGTTTTTACCCTATGTACAAAGGCATCAAAACAAAGCAAATCAAAACCTTTTTTCATTTCTTTAAACGCTATTTCACAAGCATCGAGTGTTAAAAAATCATCACTATCTAAAAACATTATAAAATCAGAACTAGAATGCAAAACTCCTATATTTCTACTTGCAAAAGTGCCTAAATTTTCTTCATTTTGAAAGATTTTTATTCTTGGATCTTTTTTAGCAAATTCTAAAACTATATTTAAACTATTATCTTTACTTTTATCATCGATAATCAAAATTTCAATATCTTTTAAAGTCTGATTTATACAACTTTGTAAAGCCCTTGAAATAAAATCACAAGAATTAAAAAGCGGGATTATGATCGAAAGTTGTGGCATATTTTTCCTAAATTTTGTTAAAATAATAAAAACAATTCTATCAAAGTTTAGGAAATTTATGAAAATTTTTATACATCTTCCCACTTGGCTGGGCGATGCAGTGATGGCTTCACCTGCTTTATACGCTATAAAAGAACATTTTAAAAATGCCCAGTTTATCCTTTATGGCTCTTTGGTTTCCACAGCACTTTTTAAAGAATTTCCTAATTCTAAAATCATCATAGAAAATAAACAATCTCGCTATAAACAAGCCCTATCTTTACGTAAAGAACTTGGTAAAATCGATCTTAGCTTTACTTTTAGATCTGCGTTTTCTTCTAAGATTATCTTGCATATTCTTAAAACAAGACAAAGATATTTTTTTGACAAAAATAAGCACAAAGAAGAACATCAAGTTTTAAAATACCTTTATTTTATAGAAAACTCACTTAGTATAAAAGCTCATTTTAAAGACTTAAAGCTTCCCTTTAAGCTAAAATTTCAAAACCCTCTTGTCTTAAAAAATGGTAAAAAAATTCTAGGACTCAACCCTGGTGCAAGCTTTGGAAGTGCAAAAAGATGGGATGCGAGTTATTTTGCTAAAGTGGCTTTAAATTTCAGCCAAAGTCATGAAATTTTAATCTTTGGCGCAGGAAAAGCCGAACAAGAACTTTGTAATGAAATTTATCAAATTTTAAAAGAACAAAACATAAAAGTAAAAAATCTTTGCAATAAAACCACCATCAAAACCCTTTGTCAAAATATCGCTTTTTGCGATCTTTTCATCACAAATGACAGTGGACCTATGCACATAAGTGCGGTTTATAAGGTAAAAACCGTGGCTATTTTTGGCTCCACAAAATTTACCCAAACTTCACCTTGGCAAAATCAAAACGCAAAATTAGTGCATTTAGATCTAGCTTGTATGCCTTGTATGCAAAAAACCTGCCCTTTAAAACACCACAAATGCATGAAAGATTTAAAGCCTCAAAGGGTTATAGAAGAGGCTAGAAATTTACTTAAAAACTCTCATCTATGATCTGACAAAGTGTGTGTATGATTAAAATGTGCATTTCTTGAATTCTAGCCGTATCATCGCTTGGCACAACAAGATTATGATCACAAAGCTTATTCATCATTCCACCGCCCTTTCCACTAAGCCCTAAACAAAGCATATTAAGTTCTTTTGCTTTTTTAAAAGCTTCTAAAACATTGGGACTTTTTCCACTGGTTGAAATGCCGATTAAAACATCATTTTCATTTCCTAAAGCCTCCACTTGTCTTGAAAAAACAAACTCAAAACCATAGTCATTTCCTATAGCACTAAGCGCTGAAGTATCGGTTGTAAGTGCTATACCTGCTAAAGCCTTGCGTTCTTTTTTATAACGCCCACTAAGTTCAGCTGCAAAATGCTGTGCATCAGCTGCACTTCCACCATTTCCGCAAATTAAAATTTTACCACCTTTTTTAAGACATTCACATAAAAGCTCGCCTATTTTAGCGATTTGTCCTTTTAAAATTTCACTTTCTTGAACGATTTTTTGATGTTCTTGCCATTCTTTTTCTACTAAATTTATCATTTTTTATCCTTAATCTTTTCTATAATCTTACTCGTACTAAATCCTTCTTCAAAATCGATTAATTCAACTCTTGAAACCAAATTTGAACCTACAACAAGTTTATCTTTATAATCAGCTCCTTTAACCAAAATATCAGGCTTTAAAAAGCTTATAAGTTCTAAAGGTGTGTTTTCATCAAAAATCACTACAAAATCTACAAAATAAAAAGCTGCCAACATACAAGCTCTTTGAAACTCTGAATTTACAGGACGACTCTCGCCTTTGAGTCTTTTCACACTCGCATCTGAGTTCAAACCTACAATCAAAATATCGCCTAATCTTTTAGCTTTCTCAAGATATTTTATATGTCCAAAATGCACGATATCAAAACAACCATTTGTAAAAACAATCTTTTTATCATTTTGTTTCAAAAGCGTTAAAAGCTCTTCTTTATTTTTGATCTTTTTCTCAAAACTCATACTTTTAAAACTTCTAATCTCATCAAAACTCACACTCACACTACCTATTTTACTTACCACAACGGCTGCAGCTTCATTGGCAAGTTCACAAGCTTTAAAAATTTCAATCCCATTTGCCAAACAAAAAGCCAAAACGGCAATCACACTATCACCCGCTCCTGTTACATCATAAACTTCTAAGGCTTTAGCAGGTGCGATTTTTAAACCCTCATCAAAAAGCGCAATCCCCACTTCTGAAAGAGTGATGATAGAATAACGCAAAGAAAAATCTTCTTTTAATTTTTTAATCCCTTTTTCTAAATTTTCACCCTCTAAATTTTCAAATTTCAAAGCTTCTAAAGCTTCTTTTTTATTAGGCGTGAGCAAGGTTGCACCGCTATATTTACTAAAATCACTGCCTTTAGGATCAACTAAAACAGGAATATTTAAAGCCTTAGCCTTTTTTATCACAGCCTTGCAAACCTTAGGCGTTAAAATACCCTTAGCATAATCGCTTAAAACCACAGCTTTAAAATCTTTAATCTTTTCATCAAACAAAGCTATAAGTTCATTTTCAAGCAAAATCTCACTTGTATCTTCTTCATCTAGTCTTAAAACCTGCTGATTGTGTGCCATAATGCGATTTTTAAAAGGGGTTTTGCGTCCTTTTTGGATCAAAAATTCTCCTTTTAAATTTTCTTGTAAAAATTTCCCACTCTCATCATCACCCACAACACCAAGCGCAAAAACATCAGCCCCTAAACTTTTTAAATTTGCATAAACATTCGCAGCCCCGCCTAATCTTTTATCTTCCTTAAGAGTTTTAGCTACCAAAACAGGGGCTTCAGGACTGATACGCGAACAATCACACCAAGTATAATTATCCACCATAAAATCCCCTATAATCAAAATTTTAGGTTTTTGCTGGCTTAAAAACTCAAGCATTTACTTCCTTTTCAAAAAGTCTTTTTATCTCATCTAAATAATCTTTAATCCCCTCTTCAAGACTAAATTTTGGTTGATAATCCCAAGTTTGATCTAGTTTTGCTTCAGTATGGAATTGATAAGATTTTACATAAGGATTTGGGATATATTCACAAGACAAATCAGTCTTTAACTCTTTTTGCAAAATATCGACTATATCTTGAAAGGTTCTTGCTTTACCACTGCCTACATTATAAACCCCGCATTTTGAATCAAGGGCGATTAAATTGGCATTAATAACATCTTTAATATAAGTAAAATCTCTATAAATTTGATCACTTCTTTCAAACAAGCGTGGATTTTTTCCTGCTAAAATTTGATGGCCAAATTGCAAAACCATAGAAGCGGTTTTGTTTTTATAAAATTCGCCTTTTCCATAAACATTAAAATATCTAAGTCCCACCAAATGGGCTTTATCGTAGTATTTTTTCGCTAACTTATCCATCATCAATTTTGAAAAAGCATAAGGATTTTTTGGTTCTTCATCTTTACCTACGGTTTGTGGACTTTTTGCATCGCCATAAACTGAAGCTGAACTTGCATAAATAAGCTTTGCATTAAGATCTATGCTAAGTTCTATAAAATCTTTAAAAGTATTTAAATTGGTTTGTAAAACCTTAGTTTGATCAAAAACTGTAGTGTCTGAAATTGCTGCTTGATGAAAAATAATCTCTGGCTTAAAATCTTCAATCTTTTTTAAAACTTTTTCATCGTTAATATCACCTGCAAAAAGTTCTCCATCAAATTCAAGTAAATTTTTAAAATGTCCAAAACTTTGTAAATTTCCATTTTCAAAAGTCGCACTGCTACGCATTTTATCAATGATTAAAATTTCATGTTTTTCTTGCAAATTTAAAGCCAGTTGCGAACCTATAAATCCTGCACCACCTGTGATTGCTACTCTCATTTAAATGTCCTTTTCTTTAAAAAAACTCAAAATTTCTTTTAAATTTTTAAATTGTCTAAAAAAATCGCCTTCTTTTTTTTCTTCATTTACCAAAATCAAAGTGCCAATATCAGCATTTAACCCTGCTTGCATATCGCTTAGATTATCTCCGATAAAAATAGAATTTTTCATATCTAAATTAAACTCATCTTTTGCTTTTAAAAGCATTCCTGCTTTAGGTTTGCGACATTCACAACCTTCTAAATGCGGACAATGATAAATTTTATCAATTTTTATACCTTGTTTAGTAAATTCTTTAAGCATATAATCACAAAGCTTAAAAAAATCACTTTCCTTATAATATCCTCTTGCAATGCCTGATTGATTTGTCGCTATAAAAAGCAAATATTTTTTAGCTAAAAAATATCTACAAAGTTCAAAAATTCCATCACAAAATTCAAAATCTTCTATTTTATAGACATATTTTTTATCTATATTAATCACACCGTCTCTATCTAAAAATAATGCTTTTGTTTTCATAAAAAACATTATAATATAGCTTTTTTGAAAAGAAAATAAACATTATCTTTATTTTCTTAAGATTTTTATAAAAATAAAGATATATAATATCTGGCAATCTAATTTTTACTGAGGAGAAATCAAATGAAAAAATTATTAGTAGTTTCTGCTTTGGCATGTCTTGGTGTTTCTGCTTTTGCTGCAGATGGTGCTACACTTTTTAAAAAATGCGCAGTATGCCATGGTGCAAATGCTGACAAAGTTTACTTAAACAAAGTTCCAGCTTTAAAAACTCTTTCTTCTGCTGAAAGACTTCAATACATGAAAGAATATTCAGAAGGTAAAAGAAATGCTTATGGTCAAGGTGCGATCATGAAACTTAACCTTAAAGGTTTAACTGAAGAAGATTTTAAAGCTATCGAAGCTCATATTGAAACTTTAAAATAATTTCTAAAAAAGGCTTTCCTTTTTAAGAAAGCCTTTTTTTATCCAAAGCTTCTTTTTTACGTCTTTCTAATTCTATAGCATCACGTAAAGAATCCTCATCATCATTTAAAGTAGTAAATTTATAATCATCATCAAATTGCTTATTTTTAATCCCCCAAAGCAAAGTTGCCAAAATGATAAAAAACGCTAAGATAGAAACTCCTATCATCATCATGATTATACTATTCATTCTTTAATCCTTAAAGCATTTAAAACGACTATTATACTACTAAAAGACATAGAAATAGCAGCAAATAAAGGATTTATCATACCCAAAAAAGCCAAAGGTATGGTGCAAGCATTATAAAACAAAGAAAAAGCAAGATTTTGCTTGATAATTTTAAAGGTGTTTTTAGATAATTTGATGGCTTTTTTTAAAGAAAGCAAGTCATTTTTCAAAAGCAAAACATCACTACTTTCTATAGCTAGATCACTTCCTTCTCTTAAAGTCATTGAAACACTTGCGTATTTTAAAGCTAGTGCATCATTTACCCCATCACCTACAAATAAAACTTTGTAATTTTTACTTAAATTTTCTATAGTTTTCATCTTATCTTCAGGCAAACAAGAAGTTTGATAATTTTGAATTTCTAATTTTCTAGCTATTTTTTCCACTGCTTTTTGATGATCGCCACTGAGTATCATTAATTCTTTCTTTTCTTTTTTAAGATAAGCGATAAGCTCTTTTGCACCTTCTCTTAAAACACTATCAAACTCAAAAAAAGCTAAAATTTTACCTTCCTTGGCAAAAATAAAATGCGTATTATCAAATTCTTTAGCCACAATACCCTTTTCTTGCAAAAATTTAGAACTTCCGCCTAAAAGCAACTCTTCATTTAACTCAGCACTTAAACCTTTAGCTTGAATACTCGAATGCTTTTTAAAATCCAAATTTAAATCCTTAGCTCCTTTTTGCTTTAAATACGACGCAATATTTTGAGATATAGGATGTTTAGAAAGTTTTACAAAATTATAAAGCTCATTTAAATCAAGCGCTTTATCTAAAAAAACCTCTTTAAATTCAAGCTCTATTTTGGTTAAAATACCCGTTTTATCAAACACCACACAATCACATTTGCTTAAATCTTCTATCACGCTAGAACTTTTAAACAAAATATGTTTTTTCAAAGCTCTACCTAAAGCTACAAGATTGCTCACGGGCGTTGCTAAAGCCAAAGCACAAGGACAAGCGATAATCAAAACTGCAATCGCATTAATTAAAGAAATTTCAAAACTCTCTTCCTTATAAAAAAACCAAAAAGCAAAACAAATAAAAGCAATCAATAAAACCGTTCTAGAAAAATAAGCCAAAAGACTATTAACCAAACTTTCAAGTTTTGCTTTTTTAGAGCTTGCAAGTTCTAAAAGCTGGATAATTTGACTGAGTTTTGAATCTTTGTAAAGCTTTGTTGCTTCATACTCCACACTTCCATCAAGCACTATACAAGCTGAAAAAATTTCATCTTCTTTTTGTATGAGTTTTGGGGTATTTTCTCCATTTAAAGAAGAAGTATCTACGCTCATTTCACCACTTTTACAAATCCCATCGATTAAAATTTTATCTCCAGTTTTAAGCAAAATTCTATCCCCCAAACAAACCTTTTGCACTTCTTTAGAGACAAATTCTTTACCATCAAAAACCAAAACTTCATTTTGCAAAAAATCATTAAGCCCATCTATAGTATCTAAAGCACGCTTTTTGCTAAACATCTCAAGATATTTACCTATAAAAACAAAGCAAATTATCATCGCCACAGAGTCAAAATACACTTCCCCTACCCTAAAAAACATGGCCCATAAAGAATAAACATAAGCCAAACTCGCTCCGCTAATCACCAATACATCCATATTTAAACTATGCATTTTTAAAGTTTTAAAAGCACTTTTATAAAAATGAGATCCCGTATAAAAAAGCACAGGAGAACAAAGGATAAATTCAGCAAAATTTAAAATATCCTTAGTGTCCTTATCCATACCGCTAAAAAATCCTGCGTATTTTGCCACTGCTATCCACATGATATTCATCACACAAGCTATAGCCACAACAAGCTTAGAATAAAATTCCCTTTTTAGTAAATCCGCTTTTTTTGAAGCCTTGCTCGCATCATAAGCACTCGCTTTATAGCCTATGTTTTCAATAAGTCTTAAAATTTGCACCAAAGAAATGCTTTGCTCATCAAAAACAATGCGTGCTTTATGGTTTAAATGATTAATATCAAGTTCTAAAATTCCTTCTTGTTTGGTTAAAATTTTCTCATTAAGCCACACACAAGCTGCACATTCTATACCGTGTATCATGAGATAAATTTCACTAAATCCTTCTTTGGTTTTAGTGATAAACTCATCATAATTTTTCATTTCATTTTGAAAATTTACAGGGCTTAAAGTTTGATTTCCAAGCTTTTCATAAAACTCATCTAATCCACTTTCATGCAAAATTTCCCAAACGCTCTCACAACCTTTACAACAAAAAATTTTACCCTTATACTCTATCATTTGGGCTTGTTTATAATCAAGTTTGCAATGTTCACATTTCATAATCATTCTTTAAAAAAATATTTTTTATAATTATAAACAAATTTGACAAAAAGTGCATTTTTTTATTAAAATCACATTTTACAAAAATTATTCTGCTAAATCTTACGAGGACTTATGGAAAAAGAAAAAAAACAACATCAAAGAACCCACGTTCCAGTGGAAGGTTATAAAATCGAAGAATTAAAATTATTAGATTTAGAAAATCTAGTTAAAATCGCTAATGAATGTGAAATCGAAAACCCAAGAGAATTTCGCCGCCAAGAACTTATTTTTGAAATTTTAAAAGCACAAACAAAAAAAGGCGGTTTTATACTTTTTACAGGGATTTTAGAAATTTCTTCCGAAGGTTATGGCTTTTTAAGAGGTATGGACTCTAATCTTAGCGATAGTGTTAATGACGCTTATGTTTCAAATTCACAAATTAAAAAATTTGCTCTGCGTGTAGGCGATATCGTTACAGGACAAGTTAGAGAACCAAAAGATCAAGAAAAATACTACGCTCTTTTAAAAATCGAAGCGATCAATTATCTGCCTTTACAAGAAGCCAAAGAAAGACCTTTGTTTGATAACTTAACCCCTATTTTTCCAACAGAAAAAATCAAACTCGAATACGATGCAATGAAGCTTACAGGTCGTGTTTTGGATCTTTTTACTCCTATAGGAAAAGGACAACGCGGGCTTATCGTTGCTCCACCACGCACAGGTAAAACAGAGCTTATGAAAGAACTTGCTACTGCTATTGCAAAAAACCACCCAGAAATGCATTTAATCGTACTTTTAGTCGATGAAAGGCCTGAAGAAGTTACCGATATGCAAAGATGTGTAAAAGGCGAAGTTTTTAGTTCTACTTTTGATTTACCTGCTTATAATCATGTGCGTGTAGCCGAACTCGTGATAGAAAAAGCCAAAAGAATGGTAGAAACAGGCAAAGATGTTATCATCTTACTTGATAGTATCACAAGACTGGCACGTGCTTATAACACCGCAACTCCAAGCAGTGGAAAAGTCCTAAGCGGCGGGGTGGATGCTAATGCCCTACACAAACCAAAACGCTTCTTTGGTGCAGCTAGAAATATAGAAAATGGAGGCTCTTTAACCATAGTTGCTACAGCTTTAATTGATACAGGTTCAAGAATGGATGATGTGATTTTTGAAGAATTTAAAGGCACAGGAAATAGCGAAATAGTTCTTGATAGAAATATCGCCGATAGAAGAATTTATCCTGCGATTAATATCATCAAATCAGGAACAAGAAAAGAAGAATTGCTCCAAGGCGTAGCAAATCTTCAAAAAATTTGGGCAATCCGTTCAGCGATTTCTCAAATGGATGATGTTGAAGCGTTGAAATTTTTATATTCTAAAATGCTTAAAACCAAAGACAATGTAGAACTTTTATCTATAATGAACGAGTAGAAAATGCTTCAAGCTTTAGCGATTAAATACAGACCAAAAACCTTTGATGAACTCATAGGACAAAAGACAGTTAGCGTAAGTTTAAAATACGCCCTAAATCATAATCGCTTAGCTCATGCTTATCTTTTTTCAGGACTTAGAGGAAGTGGAAAAACTTCAAGTGCTAGAATTTTTTCTCGTGCTTTAGTTTGCGAACAAGGACCAAGTGATACTCCATGTGGCACTTGCAAACACTGTCTTGCAGCACTTGAAGGCAAACACATAGACATTATAGAAATGGATGCTGCAAGCAACCGTGGGCTTGAAGATATACAAGCCTTAATTGAACAAACCAAATACACCCCTTCTATGGCAAGATTTAAAATTTTCATCATTGATGAAGTACATATGCTTACCCCACAGGCTGCAAATGCACTTTTAAAAACCTTAGAAGAACCCCCAAGTTATGTTAAATTTATACTTGCAACCACTGATCCTTTAAAACTCCCAGCTACCGTGCTTTCAAGAACGCAACATTTTCGCTTTAAACAAATTCCCCAAAGTGAAATTTTAAATCATCTTAAAGAAATTTTACTTAAAGAAAATGTTAAATTTGAAGAAGAAGCTTTAAAATTTATAGCAAGAAGTGGCAACGGATCTTTAAGAGATACTTTAACCTTGCTTGATCAAGCCATTATTTTTTGTCAAAATGAAATCAGCATTAGTAAAATTACAGACATGCTAGGATTTTTAGATCCTGAAAAAATCAAAGCCTTTTATCAGGCTATTTTAACAAAAGACAAAGAAAAAGTTTTTGCATACTTAGAAGAATTACAAGACTATGAAGCCTCAAGCGTGATTGATGAAATGCTTTTTTATTTAAAAGAAAGCTTTTTTGCAAAAAGTACGGAATTTTCTATTTTAATTTATGAAAGATTTTTCCGTATTTTATCAAAAGCTAAAAATATGCTTTGCGATGATGATGGCTTTACGCTTTGTGTTATGGCTTTTATGATGATGGAAGCAAGCCATTTAAAAGAAATTGATGCACAAATCCAAGAAATCAAACAAGAAAATATAACAAATATTACACCTAGGATCACACCTTCTCCTATCATACCTAATCTTGAGAAAAAAATAGAAAAAAATGCTTATGAAATCTTGCTTGATAGTATTTATGATAGGGATTTTGATCTTGCAGAATGCTTTAAACAAAGCACAAAATTTATTAGTTTTGAAAACAATACCTTAAATATAAGCTCAAACGCACAAGGACAAAATCGCGATACACTCAATAAAGGTTTTAAACTCATACAAGAACTTTTTAAAGCTAAATTTGGAGAAAATGCTAAAATTAATGTGCAAAAAGCACTAACAATTGATGAAAATAAGCTTCAATCCTTAACTCAAGAATTACCAAACAATGAAAATAAAAACATAGATATTCAAAGTTCTATTAATATGCTTAAAGAAGGGGCCAAAAAATTTGACCCACAAGAAGATCTTAAAGAGGCTCTTAAAGATTGTTTTGGAGAGCCTAGTATAGAAAATTAATCATCATTTTTAAGAGAGATGAAAATCAAAGCTAAAAACATATAAGTTACCAATCTTATAGTATCAGGTAAACCTTTCCAAACCTTACTCATCCACATTCCAAACCATTCTGCAACAACTACTTGGAAGGCAAAAAACCATAAAATACACAAGTTAAAGAAATAATCCCAAAAAATCTTAGCATTATGAAAGCTTTGAGCATCTAAATTTCTAGCTTTAACATATCATAAGCACCTTTTTTAGAGCTGTTAAGGCAATAAAAGTTTCAAAAAGAATAATTACTATATAGCCTATATGATAAATCACGGGAGAAGTAATAGCCATATAAACTACAGCATTACCTAAATAAATCAGGCTTTGTATCCATACTCATCACATGCGAAACAAATTGGAAATTAGAATTGTAATCTGTCACATTTCCAAAAACCACTATACCTGCTAACGATACAACGGTAAGCAAAATAATAATTTTTGAAAATCTAATCATTTTGCTTATGCAAAAACATTTTTGTTGCATTTATACTCTTTTAATAATATATTTTAGTAATATTAATTATATATAATATATTATTAATAAAAATTAAATTTTTAAATTCTTTTAAGTCTTAAAGAATTAAGCACTACAGTAATAGAACTAAAACACATTGCAAGTGCTGCTATATGAGGACTTAAAGAGATAAAAGGTATAAATCCTGCCGCGATAGGAATGCAAAGCACATTATAAATAAAAGCCCAAAAAAGATTTAGCTTAATAATACCGCGTGTTTTTTTAGCAAGTTTAAAACATTTAAAAATCGCTGATAAATCATCTTTTATCAAGATAAAATCTCCTGTTTTTTTAGCAAGTTCATTTGCCTTTGAAAAACTCATACTCACACTTGCAGCAGATAAAGCCGCCGCATCATTGATCCCATCTCCTACAAAAAGAGTTTTTTTAAATTTTTGAATGATTTGTAGTTTTTCTTCACTCTTAAGCTGAGCGTGAAATTCGTCTATTTGTAATTCTTTGGCTATTTTTTCTACATTTTTTACATGATCGCCGCTTAAAATAAAAGTTTTAAGATTTTGCTTTTTTAAATTGAACACAAGCTCTTTGGCTCCATCTTTTAAAGCATTGCTTAACAAAACACCGCCTAAACACTTTTTATTCTTAGCAAAATACACCCTAACATATTCTTTAAAAGTATCAAAAAAGATATCACTTTCTTTTGTGTCAATTTCATTTTCGTGCAAAAACTGTGCATTGCCTACGAGATAATTATCATTATCTTCTTTGTATTTTATACCAGAACCCA
This sequence comes from Campylobacter sp. CFSAN093241, assembly GCF_012889595.1. Classification (NCBI taxonomy): domain Bacteria; kingdom Pseudomonadati; phylum Campylobacterota; class Epsilonproteobacteria; order Campylobacterales; family Campylobacteraceae; genus Campylobacter; species Campylobacter sp. CFSAN093241. The sequence goes on from NZ_CP040612.1 coordinate 1,106,111, forward strand.
CAATCACTCTTCCCTCACCCTTTAAATCAAAAAAATGATCTTTATGTAAAGCCTTAGCTATAGGATGAGAGCTTAAACTTTCAATTTGACATAATTTATCAAAATCATCTTTAGAAAGATTGTGTTTAAAAATACTCAAATTTTCCTTTGTTAATGTACCCGTTTTATCAAAAAAAGCATACTTAACTAAGGCTAATTTTTCTAAAGCAGCAGGATTTTTAATAAGAATGAAATTTTTTGCCGCATTTGCACTTGCCACAACCAAAGCTATAGGCGTTGCAAGACCTAAAGCACAAGGACAAGAGATCAAAAGCACAGCACAAGAGTGTAAAAAAGCTGTATTTAAATCTGCTTTTAGCACCCAAAAAACAAAAACTAAAAAAGCAAAAAATATTATACCCCCTACAAAGTATTTAGAAATTTGATCTGCTAAATTTGCCAAAGGACTTTTGATACTTCCTGCTTCAAAAACTAGATTTTTGATTTGTTCTAAAGTACTATCCATGGCCTTTTTGTTTGCTTTGATCCTTAAAGCACCATTTAAAACTACTGCTCCTGCTTGAACTTCATCGCCTTCTTTTTTTAAAACAGGCAAAAACTCCCCATTTAAAAAACTCATATCAAGCTCTGCACTCCCTAAAAGCACTACTCCATCTGCAACAATGCTTTCTCCTTCTTTTACCAAAAGTACATCGCCACTTTTAACAAAAGAACTTGAAATTTCTTTGATACTTTCATCTTCAAGCAAAATTTTTGTCTTTTTTGTGTCTATATTTTCTAAAATTCTTTGATAATCTTGTGCCTTAAATTTAGCCTTACTTTCAAGATATTTTCCTAAAAGCACAAAGGAAATAATCATCATTGCACCACTAAAATACAAATCTTCTTCTTTAAAAATTTGCAAATACACCAAAAAAGAATACACAAAAGCACTCAAAGTCCCCAAAGCTACAAGGGTATTCATATCTAAATTTTTGCTTTTAAAGCCTAAAAAAGCATGAGAAAAAAAGTCTCTCCCACAATAAAATATCCCAAAAAAACTCAAAGCCATTTGGATATTTTGAGAAAAAGAACTTTTAACAAACATTTCAAAATACATAATAATCACACTCAAAACTATACTTAAGAGCAAATTTTTTCTTAATTCTAAGTGTTTTTTTGCCTTGTATGCGTTCAAGCTTTGTTCATCTTCTAAAATTTCAAAGCCTAAATTTTTAATTTTTGCGATGATATCCTTGCGTTTTTTTTGATCTTCAAGTAAAAAAACCCCGCTAGAATTCACATAAGAAACACTAGCATCTTTAACACCATCAATTTTTTTACAAGCTCTTTCTATAGCATTAGAACAATTAACGCAAGTCATTTTGCCTATTTTTATACGCAATTCTTCCATTATAAACGCTCTACAATCTCAAAACCTAAATCTTGAAATTCTTTTGTAAAATTTGATACTTGATTTTCTTCTAAATTTAAACTTAAAATTTTTTGCTCCAAATCCACTTCTATATTTCCAAATTCATCTTCAAGAGAATTTTTGATCAAATTTACACAATTCATGCAATTAACATTTTTTACTTTAAATTTCATTTTCACTCCTTATAGGTTGTATGGTAATATGCCCGATTTCAAATTCATGCAACAACTTATGAGATAAATCCTGAGATAGTTTTTCAAATTCCTTTAGATTGCAAACTCTTACTTTTAAATGCATAGAGGCTACTAGCATTTTATTAGTGATTTGAGTAATATGCAAATCCACTACCTCATCCACACTAGGATTTAAAAGCAAAACTTGTCTTACTTTTTCTATATCCACAGGAGAACTTTCAAGCAAGACATTAGCACTTTGTTTAAGCAAGATAATCGCCCATCTTAAAAGCAAGATTGATAATACAATAGCTAAAATCGTATCTATATAAACAATATCACTAAAATACACCACAATCCCACCTATAATAACCGCTAAAGAACCCAATAAATCGCTCATCATATGCAAAAAAGCGGACTTCATATTGACATTTTCTAAATTTGCACCCTTAAACATCATCAAAGCATTAATCCCATTTACCAAAAAGCCCAAAATAGCTACAATTATCATGGTTTTAGCGTCAATTTCTTTTGGATTGATAAATTTTTCTATAGCCTCATAAATGATAAATAAAGCCGATAAAATAATGGTTAAAGCATTGATAAAAGCCACTAAAACTTCAAGACGAAAATACCCAAAGGTCTTTTGATGATCTTGCCATTTTTCTACAGCTATAATGGCTAAAAAACTAAGAGCTAAGGCAAAAACATCAGAAAACATATGCAAAGTATCGCTTAAAAGTGCCAAAGAATTTGAAAGGATTGAATAAATAAATTGCACAAGCATCATAGAAAAAGTCATTAAAAGAGAAATTTTTAAAATCTTTTTATCCACACTCCTTGCATCGGCATGGGAATGATGATGTTCATGAGAATGTTCTTCGTGATTATGATGACAAGATTTGTTAGCTAAAGGCTCGTGTGATAAAAATTTATACATTTTATATCCTTTTTTGCTTGACATTTTAAGATATTAAGCTAAAAAGGATATAAATATTTGTTATTTTTATAAAAATTAAAAGTCAAAAAGCTCGCCTAGCCAACTTTCTTTCTTTTTCTTTTTATAATAGTCATTGTGCTGATGATAAGCTGAGTCATTATATCTTGACTCTTGTCTTGGAGCTTGGTTAAAATTTGCTGTATTAGGGACACTGCGTTCTATGATTTTGTCAAGCTCTCCACGATCAAGCCAAACGCCACGACACTTTGGACAATAATCAATCTCAACTCCACTCCTATCACTCATAACCAAATCTACATTACAAACTGGACATAACATACAATACCTTTTTTTAAATTTTTGACTTAAAATTATAAAAAGAAATATTAAACAAATTTACAACAAGTTTTAATGTTTTTTTGCATGTCTAGTCATCATAAAACTTTGTTCAAAAAATATAAGCAAGGTAACACTCACTCCTATAGCTAGAGCCAAAGTCACAGAAACAGTTGTAAAAAAATAATCAAAAAATTGAACTAAAAATTCAGACTTAGCCTTCAAATCATCACTGCGTATAAAAGAAATAAGATACAAAATCGCTTTATAAGCATAAATTCCAGGTATCATAGGAATAAGAGCAGGGAAAGCGATAATTTCAGCAGGAGTTTTGATGATTTTTGCTAAAACAATTCCTAAACATCCTATGCAAAATGAAGCAACAAAAGTTGCAATTGCTAAAGTTTGAAAATGAAAATATTCCACCAAGGTAAAACGAAGTCCATGTGCAATTGCCGCTAAAAGAGCAGATAAAATAAGGGTTTTTAAAGGTGGATTACAAGCATAAGCAAAGCCAAATCCCGCCACAGCAGCAAAAAACATATCTCTTAAAATAAATTCAATCATCTTAAAATCCCAAAATCCGAAATACTAAGCGTCATGTAAATTCCAAGTGCTATACAACAAATCAAAATAGCCACGCTGATAATACGGCTAAGCCCCATTAAAATATGATCTTTTAATATATCAATCACAGAATTTATAAAAAATACCCCTGGTATAAGATACAAGATACTAGAACCCAAAGCCACATCAGAAGTATTGGTATATCCCATATCCAGTCCAAAAAATACAAACCATGATGAGATAAAAGAACAAAGGATGTATTGAATTCTTAAATCAATCTTTGCTTTAGTTAAAATATATCTTAATAACAATCCCACAAAAGTTGCAAAAAATACTAAATTTCCAGCACCAAAATCACCACCAAAAAGCCTGCAAAAAGCCGAATTTGCCATAGAAACAAATAAAAGATTAAGCAAATAAGAATGCTTTTTTTGTTGAGAAATTTGCCCAAAAACGACTTTTGCTTTTTCAAGATCGTATTTGTGATCATATATAGCCCAGCTTAAAGCACTTAAATCAAAAATAAGTTTAAAATTAACATGGGCATGATGATTGGGTATAACATAAGTTCTTTGAATGGAGTTATCATCCATATCTACAACATTTAAAGTAATATGATGAAAAAAGAAATTGATATTTATCTCATAGCCATAAACCTCAGCTATTCTTCCTACGCATTTTGCCACCCTAGCTGTATAAGTTCCAGCACCTAGCAAAGTTTTAGTATATACGATTAAAAAATTAGTTAATCTTTGTATATCAGGTTTTTCCATATTTTAATAATCTTTGATTGAATTTGTTATAATTATAGCAAATTTTAAAATAAATAAGGAGAAAAAATGGCAAAAATCGGTATAGTTGGTTTAGGTTATGTAGGAGCTGCTAGTGCTTATAGCATAGTTACTCAAGGAATTTGTTCAGAACTTTACTTATATGATATAAAACAAGATTTAGCTCTAGCTCATGCAAGAGATTTGGAAGATGTGTCAGCCATTCATTTTTCTTATACAAAAATTTTTCATGTGCCAAATTTAGAAAATTTAGCTTCTTGCGATATTATCATTTTAGCTTTTAGAAAAGAAAGCTTAAAAGAATTACCTAGTCGCTTAGTAGAACTTAAAAACAATATCCTCGAACTTAAAGACATTGTCTTAACCTTAAAAAATGCTAATTTTAAAGGCAAATACATTGTCGCAACAAATCCAAATGACACCATAACTTACTACACTCAAGTATTAAGCCAATTACCTAAAAATCATGTTTTTGGTAGTGGAACAAATTTAGATAGTTCAAGACTTAAGAAATTGTTAGCCAAAGATTTAAACATAAATTCAAAAGATATTTTTGCTTGTATGATTGGTGAACATGGAGATTCTCAGTTTGCAGCACTTTCTAATGCAAGCGTTTTAGGACAAAATTTATTAGATTTTTATAAGCAAAAATTAGGCAAAGATTTAGACATACAAGAACTCGAAAAAGCCGTGATTAGCGAGGGATATTTCATCTATGAACGCAAAGGAAGGACAGAATTTGGCATAGGAACTTCTTGTGCAAATTTAGCCAAAGCCATCCTAAAAGATAGAAAAAGTTTACATCCTGTAAGTGTGGTTTTCGATGATATAGCTTTTTCAATGCCCGCTATCATAGGAAAAGATGGTATAGAAAAGGTTTTTGAATTAAAATTCAATAAAAAAGAAAAAACAAAATTAGAAAATTCAAAACAACAAATCAAAAACGCCATACAAAGCGTAAAAGATAAAATTTAAGCCTTTTTAAAAGGCTTTTTGATTTTGATATAAATTAAACTTGCTAAAATCACAAAAACAATTATAATGATTAAAATTTGAGTTAAATAAGTTTTAATCAACTCTTCATTTTGTCCTATATAATAACCCAAAAATACAAGTATAGCCATCCAAATAGCACTACCAAGTGCAGTAAAAAGTATAAAATTTACAAGTTTCATTTTTACCAAACCTGCAGGCATAGAGATGTACTGACGAATTCCTGGTAAAAGACGACAAGTAAAGGTTGAAAATTCCCCGTGTTTGTTGAAAAATTCTTCAAATTTAGCAAATTTAGCTTCGTTTATACCAAAACACTTACCCCATTTTAATACAAAATTTTTACCCCAAAAAAAACAAATATAATAATTAATCAAAGCCCCTAAAACAGAACCTAAAGTCCCGCTAAGTATACAAAGAGTGATATCAAGTTCGCCTTTATGTGCCAAATATCCAGCAGGTATCATAACAACTTCACTTGGAAAAGGTATAAAACAACTCTCTAAAGTCATTAAGATAATAATACCCAAATACCCCCAAGCACTAGCCATCTCAACAATAAAAGAAATGATTTCTTGCATATTAGCCTTATTTGAAGAAAATTTTAAAAAATTGTAGCTTAAAAGATTAAACAGTAAAAAGCGGTTTTACACCGCTTTTTTTATTTACCTGCAACCGAAACTTGATTTGGATTGTCCGCTGCACGAGCGATCATACATTCTTTTAAAACAGCAGCATCAGCTGGATCGCTAACTTTTTTATTAATCCAGCGTTCAACTTGTTTCATTGTTTTTGACTCTGGCTCTGGAGCTTCGTATTTTGCCATCAAACTTGCACAATCAGCCAAAGCAATGATAGGTAATAAACTTGCAAAAAGTATTTTTCTCATCTTTTGCTCCTTAGAATTTTACATTATACATTAACATGATATTATCAGCTCTTGATTTTTCTTTTTTAGCTCCCATTAATGGAATTCCACGATTTCCCCATTTGTTTTGGATATTGGTATAGCTTAAGCGTAAGAATTGATATCTATCAAGTTGATAAATCACATAAACATCATGAGCTGTTCCTCTTGTCATTCTTATATTAAGCGGATCATTGATACTTGGACGGCTCATAGTATACCAGTATCTACTTCCCCAGAAAAACTCATAACCTACTTTTAAAGCCTTGGTAAAATCATAGCGTCCGCCTACATGCACAGCATAACCATCTTCTTCATTGAATTTTAAATTATTTGCTAAACTACTGGCAGCAGGTATCCAGAAAGCATTAGCATTGCTTCCATTGTAGTATCCTAAAGAAGCAAACCAATTAAAATTTGTTCCAAAAGCTTTGTAGTTTTCAAAATGGATATTTGCTATAGTGGCATCACCAAGATTTTTAACACCGGCACCACCAATTAAATTATTAATTATTGCTCCACCATCAATAGGAAGTGAAAAGTCGCTAATATAAGCTACATTAAGAAGTAATAAGTTATCCCCCATACCCTCTATAGGAAGTTCTCCTTCTACTGCAGCATAGTAAAGATTTGCATCAGCATCTTTTTGATCGCTCATCCAGTCTCTTACCTTACCCTCTTCATCCCATTGATAAGTTTTACCATAAGCTGCACGGATGGCTACCTTATGATCTTGTAAACTTTCAGGTTTATAAGTGATTACTGCTGCATCACCTAAAGCATTAATTGCTAAGGCTGGATAAGTGGATTGTCTTAGAGCATTGTTTCTAAGATTACTTCCTGGACCATCGGTTCCTGGCTGTCTTCCTATGGTTGCAATCCACTCAGGTGTGATATAGTAGTCAAGATAAGCTCTATCTACATAAAGTACAGGCCCACTTGTTCTTGTATTTCTTCCTGCATCTAAGTCAAGTGGACTTCCACTCCAACCCATTTGAGACCAATTTTTAGCCATAGATAAACGACCATAGAATTTGGTTTTATCATTAATATCAGCATTCATATTTAAATGAAGCTCATTCATCCATTTGTTATTGGCACTATAATCTTGTCCGTCAACTTTATAGTTTGTATTTGAAACCGCTGTTGAAAACTCAAGTCCAAATTTAACCTTGCTTAAAGCAGCTTGAAATTCTGTTTCATCGGCTCTATCATTAAGATCAGCAAGTTCAGCTTTTACAGCTTCATTTTGCTTAGCTTGAGCTTCTCTTTCTTTTCTGATTTCTGCAAGTTCAGCTTGAATTTGTGCAAGCTGTTTTTGAAGCTTGGTTATTTCATCATCTGTATTTTTAGCAAAAAGTGAAGATGAAAGAAGACAAGCACTTAAAATAAGTGAAAACTTAGTTTTCATAATCATAACTCCTTGTAATTTTGTTACATTTAGTAAATTAAAATTGTGATTATAGAAAAAAAAGTTTAAAAAAAAATTATACATTAATCATTTTTAGCTAGTCAAACTTATGACTAGCTTTGTAAATATTGTAGTTTCAAAAAAGTTTTAAAATTTTAAATTTTTAAATTTTATCGCAAATTTTTATGTCTAAAATTTTATCTCCTTGGCGTATGGAGTCTAAAACTTCTAAACTTTCTTCATCTTTTGGATCAATTTGCCCAAAAACAGTATGAACTCCATCTAAATGAGCTTGAGGGCTGTGACAAATAAAAAATTGAGAGCCACCCGTATCGCGTCCTGCGTGTGCCATAGATAAGGTTCCACGCTCATGTTTATGTTCTTGATCATCACATTCGCAAATGATTTCATATCCAGGCCCACCTATACCATTGCCGTGTGGACAACCTCCCTGTATGACAAAATTTGGGATCACACGATGAAAATTTAAATCTTTATAAAATCCCTCATTAACCAAAGTAGCAAAATTACAAACCGTTTGTGGAGCCTCATCGCCAAAAAGTTTTAGTTTCATTGTGCCTTTTTCAGTTTCTATAAGAGCAAATTTGTATTCATTTACTTTGCTTGTGTCAATTGTTTTTATCATTATTTCTCCTTAATCTATATTTGTATAAACAGCTTGAACATCATCATCATCTTCTAACTTATCTAAAAGTTTTTCTATATCGCTAAGCTGTTCTTCGCTAAAGCTTACAGGATTGTTTGGTATATACTCAAGCCCTGCTTTTTTAAGAACTAAACCCTTAGCTTCTATAGCAGAACTTAGCTCACCAAAGGCAGTGTAATCACCGCTAATTACTAACTCTTCTTCATTTTGTTCTAATTCTTCAAGCCCTGCATCGATCAAATCAAGTTCTAATTCTTCTAAATCTCCTGCAAATTTTTCAAGATGAAAAACCGCTTTTCTAGTAAACATAAAGCCTAAAGATCCATTTTGTAAAACTTCTCCACCATTTTTGCTAAAAATGGCTTTAACATTAGCCACGGTGCGCGTAGGGTTATCGCTCATACATTCAACTATAACCAAAGCTCCATGTGCAGCTTTTCCTTCATAATGAATGTTTTTAATATCTGCGCTATCTTTTCCACTTGCACGCTTAATAGCCGCATCTATATTATCTTTTGGCATATTATTTGCTTTTGCTGTGGCTATAGCACTTCTTAATTTTGGATTCATATCAGGATCAGTGCCACCTTCTTTAGCAGCTACTTGTATGGCTTTAGCAAGCTTAGGAAAAAGCTTACTCATTTTATCCCATCTAGCCTCTTTAGAAGCTCTTCGGTATTCAAACGCTCGTCCCATAAATTCTCACTTTCTTTAAAGATTTTTAAACTTAAAAGTATAAACTAAAAAGGCTAATTAAAGCTTTAAATGGTATGATTTTACCATTTATTTTTGGGAAGAAGCTTTTTGAATATCGCAAAAAAAGAACTTTTTGTTGCTTGGTTTTTCTTGATTGCTGCTATTGTATTTGAAGTTTTAGGTACTAGTTTTTTAAAAATGGAAAATCAAATTTTAGGCTATATATTTATGGCTTTATTTATAGCTTTTTCTTATTTTTTTATGGGTAAGGCGATTAAAAAAATTCAAGTAGGCATAGCCTATGCTGTATGGGAACTTTTAGGGATTATTCTTATACTTTTAGTTTCTTTTATAGTTTTTAAAGAGAGTTTAACCTTGACTCAAATTCTAGGCATTATTCTTTCTATCGTTGGAATTATCATGATTAATATAGGCGAGGTTAAAGAATAATGTATATTTTTATCATTGTTTTATCAGCATTGTTAGATATTGTAGCAAATTTATTGCTAAAAAAATCAGATGGTTTTAAGCATAAAATTTGGGGCTTGGCTGCGATTATCAATGCTATACTTGCTTTTTTTCTACTTTCTTTTTCTTTAAAATATGTTCCTTTAAGCATAGCTTACTCAACTTGGGGTGCTATAGGCATTATAGGAACTTGTCTTGGTGGATGGATTTTATATAAAGAAAAATTAAACAAAATAGGAATTTTAGGTATCATTATCGTGATAATAGCAGTATTTTTGCTAAATTATTAAAACAGCAAAATGCTGTTTTAATGTTCCATTTTGTTTTTTGCTTCAATACCCATTAAAGAAAATGCGGTTTTAATACTAAGAGCAACCAAAGAAAATAATTTAAGTAAATCATTTTCATTTGCAGAGCCTACAACTTTATTTTCATTGTAGAATTTATGAAAATTTGCAGCTAAATTTTTAAGATAATCAGGAATTTTTTGCAAAGCTCTAGCCTCAAAAGCATCATTTAAAATAGCCTTTAAATTCAAAGCTTCAAAGAGTAAATTTACACCATCTTGATTTAAACTTTGTAAATCAGCTTTCATTACATCATCGATTTTTTTACCAGCTTTAGCAAATACTTGATGAATTCTAGCGTGTGCATAGTTGATATAATACACAGGATTAGAACTATCTTCTTTTTGCAAATCACTAATATCAAATTCCAAATGCGTATCGCATTTTTTGCTCAAAAAGATATAACGCAAAGCATCACTTCCTATCTCATCAACCACATCGCTCATCAAGATAAAATTTCCTGCTCTTTTACTCATTTTATAAGGTTCTCCATCTTTAAGTAGGGAAACCATTTGTGCTAAAATAATCTCAAGATTATTAGAGTCAAATCCCAAAAATTCCATCGCAGCTTTCATTCTAGGGATATAACCATGATGATCTGCTCCCCAGATATTAATACACTTTCCATAACCACGACTCATTTTATCTTTATGATAAACAATATCTGCTGCCAAATAAGTCCCGCGTCCATCTTCACGGATAATTACCCTATCTTTTTCATCGCCTTTTTGCGAAGAAGCAAGCCAAATTTTACCTTCTTGCTCGTAAATTCCTTTATGCTCTTTTAAAGATTCTAAAGTTGCATTTAAAGCATCATAATACGATCTTTCGCTTACATAGCTGTCAATTTTAATCTTTGCTTGTTCTAAATTTTGTTTAATCAAAACAAGCATTTTATCTTTTGCCCAATCAGCCAAACTAGGGATATTTTCTTGGCTAAAAAATTCTTTACCAAATTTTTCAAAAGCTTCTTTTGCTAAATCCGCTATATACTCGCCTTTGTAATATTGCTCTGGATATTCAACATTTTCATGAAGTATATTTTCTTTCACACTTAGTAAAATAGAAAGCCCTAGTAAATAAATTTGATTACCCGCATCATTGACATAGTATTCTGTATCGAATTTATAGCCCAAATGTCTTGCAAGTCTTGTTAAGGTGTCTCCAAAAACAGCGCCTCTTGCATGTCCTATGTGTAAAGGCCCAGTAGGATTTGCACTCACATATTCAAGCAAAAAACTTTCTTGTTTTTTTTCTCCTTTAGTAAAATCATTTGGATTTGTTAAAGCCTGATTTGCAAGTTCATTTAAAAAAGTTTTGGAAATTCTAAAATTTAAATACCCATTTACAGCTTCAACTAATTCAAAACAATCATGATTTTGAAATTTGCTCGCTAAGTCGCTAGCGATCAACATAGGGGATTTTTTTAATTCCTTAGCCAGTGAAAAAGCCAAAGGGGTAGCAAAATGTGCTAAATTTTTATCCTTTGGATTTTCAAGCGCAAAATCACACTCTAAAATCTTTTTAATTTCATTAAAAATAATACTTTTCAAAAGACTAAACCTTAAGCTTTTTTTGTTTCGTCTATACTTGCATCAGCATTTGTATTATTAGTTGTGTTTTTGTTTTCTTCTATTTTTTGAGTATTTTTTGCTACTTCATCATCATTATTCATTTCATCTTTAAAAGTTTTAATACCTTTGCCTAAACCCTTTGCAAGTTCTGGAATTTTTTTTGCTCCAAAAAGCAATACAACAATCAATAAAATAATCAACCAATGACTTGGACTTGACCAACCACCCATTTTATTCTCCTTCATTCCAAATATTCTGAATTTGCCCTAGATTCTGCCCTTTGGTTCTAAATTTATGGGCGATTAAAATCGCTCGCAATGCTTCATAACTTTGCTTTAACTCATCGTTAATGATAAGATAATCATACTCGCTAAGCTCTTTCATTTCATCACTAGCGTTTTGTAATCTTTTTTCTAGTTGTATTATTGTATCAGTATTTCGCTTAATAAGTCTTTTTTTTAACTCATCTTTATTTTTTGTAGTAATAAAAACAGAAACAATCTTATCAGCCATTTTTTTTCTGGCTATTTTAAATCCTTGCACATCAATATCAAAAACAACTATTTTTCCATTATCTAAAGCATTTTGAGTGTGCTTTAAAGAAGTACCATAAAAATTTTCATGCACTCTAGCCCATTCTAAAAAATGATCACTATCTATACCTTTTTGAAATTCTTCATGGGATATAAAATGATAATGTATTCCATTTTTTTCACCCTCTCTTGGTTTGCGAGTTGTTGAAGAAATAGAAAAATAAAGCTCATCTTCAAATTCATCAAAAAGTTTTTTTAAAAGAGTTGATTTTCCAGCACCACTAGGACCTGAAATCAACAAAACAAAACCTTGCAATTTCAATCCTCTTTAAAACTAATGTTTATATTTATATTCATATTCATACCCTTAAGAGCAGCTTTTAAGGTATCATCTTTAATACTTGAAGTGATCGCTCCTGCTATGCTTTGGCTAAGCTCATTAACTATCTCTTCGCTATTATCATCTTTAGTTACATCACTTACTATAGGCTCTTCATTTTTTTCTAAGATTTCCTCTCCAAGAGCTTCTTGTATATCACTTTCTTTCAATGTATCAAAATCACTTATATTTAAATTTGGCACAACCACTTCCTCTTCATTTGTTCCTAATTCTTTATCGTCTAAAATTGGTTCATCTTTAAAATCTTCTAAGACCTTGCTACTATTGTCACTATCAATACCATAATCAAGCTCATCAAGTTGAGCTAGTTCTTCTTTGATTTGATCTTGAGTACTCAAATTTGAAGCAAAATCATCTATTTCATCTTGAACATCTTCTTCCACAACAGGAGCAAACTCCTCTAAATTTTCCTCTGATTCTTCATTATATTTTGCTTGACCTAAAAATTCAGCATCCTCAGGAAGATCATCAAAATCCATTTCTTTTTCTTGCTCTTCAACCTCAGGAAGATCATCAAAATCGCTTATATTAGCTTGTAATTCTTTATTATCTTCTAAATCTTCATCATTTTTATCATCTAGCTCATCTAAACTAGACTCAGTATCCAAAGCTGTATGTTCTTGGCTTAAGTCTTCTTTTTCACTTTCGCCATCTTCTAAAGTTAAATCTAAATCAATTTGAGTGTCTTCTTGAGTCTGTTCTTTAATTGTTTCATGTTCTAAATTGTCATGTTCTAAATTTTGAGTTTCTAAAGTTTTGTTTGAATTATCATCTTGAGATTCGCTAAGCTCTTCTTGCATTTCTAATGTATTTGTTTTAGAATCGTCTAATAATTCTTGCTTTTCTATTTCTTCATTTTTATCATCTTCTTTGATTTCTAAATCTTCATCATTTTTATCATCTAGCTCATCTAAACTAGACTCAGTATCCAAAGCTGTATGTTCTTGGCTTAAGTCTTCTTTTTCACTTTCGCCATCTTCTAAAGTTAAATCTAAATCAATTTGAGTGTCTTCTTGAGTCTGTTCTTTAATTGTTTCATGTTCTAAATTTTGAGTTTCTAAAGTTTTGTTTGCATTATCATCTTGAGCATCATCATCAAAACTCAAATCTTCCATTCCCTCTGAATTTATATCTAAAGAATTTTCATCAGGCAAATCATCTAAATTTAAATTATCTAAATCCAAGCTTATATCAGCATAAGGATTTTCATCATTGCTTAACATTGGCAAATCAATAGATGTATGCTTGTTCGCATCTTTATTATTAAGTAAATTTAAAAAATCTGTAGGTAAAAAAGGTTTTTGTAAAATTTGCGCATCTATATCTTCTACATTTTGATTTCGCGGGGCTAAAAAAATCAATCTATCGCATTTTTCTTTAAGAATTTTTAAAGGTGCTGGAGTATCACTATCTACAACAATCACATCATAATTACCCAAATTTTCACTATAAGCATTAAGTTCTTCAAAATCATAAGACATTTTTTTAGCACTAAGGCTTACAAGTCTTGAAACTACAGGGTTTTCATTTAAAAGTAAAATTTTCATCACTTTAATCCTTAAAAAATAATCGCTATTTTACGATAATTTCATTTATCCTTTCCTTAGGAGAAAAAAAGAGTTTGCATATGAGTAAAAAGTTCTAAAATTAAATTTTTAAAATATTGCATCATAACTAGTAAAATAGCAATCAAAACTACAAAACCTAGAGCTATCTTTATAGGATAGCCAATAACTAAAAGATTAAATTGTGGCATTGTTTTCATCAAAAGTCCAAAAATAACATCGGCTAAAAGTGAAATTCCAAGTATAGGAAAGCTCATAGTAAAACCTATGATGAAAATATTAAACATACCCATATTTAAATAATGCATTAAATTCTCATGCGGATAAAATCCACCTAAACTAATATAACCCAAAGAATGACTTAAAAACAAAAGCATTAAATGATGGCCATCAAAAGCAAGAAAAAACATCAAAGCAAGTAAATTTAAAATTTGAGATGTGATAGGCATACTCGTTCCAGAACTTGGATCTAATATACTTGCCATAGTAAATCCCATAGTAAAAGCAATCTGCTCACCTGCCATCATAATAATAGCAAAAATAATTTGAAGCATTAATCCTGCTATCATTCCAAAAATCACTTCACTAATAAGCTGTAAAACAAAAAAACTATCTAAATGCAAAGATTCTAATCTAGCCAAAGGATATAAATACATAGTCAAAAATAAAACTATAGTACTTTTTATCACCATAGGAATAGAATTATGTGAAAAAAAAGGAAAAAAAACTATAAGACCACTCATTCTAGCAAGAAGCAACATAAAAGTTACAACATTTTTATCACCTAAATAATTAACAAATTCCATTGGCGTTTATAGTATAAGTTTTATCACAAAAACTTGCAAGCTTGCTATCGTGAGTTACAAAAAATAAAGCTGCATCATTTTCTTTAACATAGGAAATTAAAAGCTCGATAACATTTTTAGCATTATCAAAATCCAAATTTCCAGTTGCTTCATCAGCAAAAATAATCTTTGGTTTTTTACAAAGCACACGTGCGATACTCACACGCTGTTGTTGTCCGCCGCTAAGCTTTCCTATTTTTTGATGTAAAAGCGTATCAATACCTAACCTTTTTAAAATTTTCTCATCTAAATCTTGACCTGATAAAACACTAGCAAGTTCGATATTTTCTAAAGCCGAAAAACCTTTAAAAAGATAATGTGTCTGAAAAATAATACCAAAATCATAACGGCGAATTTTTAATCTTTCGTTTTCATCTATCTGATAAAGACTAGAACCTTTAAAAAAAACTTCACCTTTTTTTGGAATCAATAAAGAAGAAAGTATATGCAAAAGAGTAGATTTACCACAACCGCTACTCCCTTGAATAGCAATGCAATCTTTGGTATTTAAAGTAAGATTTAAACCCTCAAAAAGCGGATAATCAAAACTATGGCTTAAATTTTCCGCTCTTAAGAGTTCCATTTTTAACCGTTTTTAAAGTTGTGCAGCAACTTCAGCCGCAAAATCTTCAGTTTTCTTTTCTAAACCTTCGCCAACTTCAAAGCAAATAAATTCAACAATTTTAATTTTTCCACCAAATTCTTTTTCTTTTTCAGCGATCACTTGTTCTACAGTTTTTTTATCATCCATTACATAAAACTGACCCATTAAAGTAAGTTTGCTATCGAGTTGAGAATTATCGGCTATAAAGCTATTCATTTTGCCCGGGATAATATTGTCCCAAATTTTTTCAGGTTTACCTTGAGCTTTAAGTTCTTCTTTGATTTTTTCTTCAGCTTCTTTTAAAATTGCATCGCTTAATTGTTTGCGACTTGCAAATTGAGGAATTTTATGTTCAGGTTTATTTGGATCTTTAAGTCTACGTCTTTCTTCATTTTCTTTTTCAAGTTCAGCAACCAAGGCTTTGTATTCATTTTCAACAAAAGTCATATCCAAATCTTCATAACTTAAATAACTTGGTCTCATTGCTGCAATATGCATACAAATTTGTCTTAACAAATCTCTTGATTTTGAAGCCACTTCAGTGCTATCACAAGCTGCAGCGATCACAACGCCCACACGGCCATTTGTATGGATATAACCATTTACAACGCCGTTAGCACCTGCTTTTAAAGTTGCAAATCTTCTTACAACTAGGTTTTCTCCTATAGTTGCAATTTGACTTTTTAAATATTCTTCAAATTTTACACCATTAATCGTACTTGAGTGAAGTTCTTCTACACTTTGCAAGCTATTGCTTTGAATATGAGCTGTAGTGTCTTTTGTTAAAGCAATAAACTGATCATTTTTTGCCACAAAATCTGTTTCGGAATTAATCTCACTTACAGTTGCACTTGTAAAATCATCACTTACTTTTACACTTACTAAACCTTCTGCAGCAAGTCTATCTGCTTTTTTAGCAGCCTTACCTAAACCTTTTTCTCTTAAAAGTTGTACTGCTTTATCAAAATCTCCATTAGTTTCACTCAAAGCATTTTTACAATCCATCATCCCCGCGCCTGTACTTTCGCGGAGTTCTTTTACCATTGCAGCAGTAATTTCAGCCATTATTCTTGCTCCTCACCGAAGTCTTCTTCGCTCATCGCTTCATCTAAAACTTCTTTTTTCTCTTCATCGGTGATTTCTTTTTCTTCATTTGCTAAAGCTTCGCCATCTTGTTCTCTTAAAGCTTTTCCTTCATTAATCGCTTCAGCCATTTCTTGGCAGAAAAGTTGCACTGAACGAATTGCATCATCATTTCCTGGAATAGGATAAGTTACCAAGTCAGGATCACAGTTTGTATCTAGTGGAGCTACAACAGGAATTCTTAATCTATTTGCTTCTTGAACAGCAATTTTTTCTTTTACTGTGTCAATAACAAAAATCATATCAGGTTGAGTTTTCATATAACGAATTCCACCTAAATAAGCTAATAATTTTTCTTTTTTTCTTGTAAGCATTAAAGCTTCTTTTTTAGTTAAAAGTTTAATACTTCCATCTTCTTCCATTTTTTCAATTACTTCTAATTTTCTAATTGATTGGCGAATGGTACCAAAATTTGTCATCATACCGCCAAGCCATCTATGATTTACATAAGGCATACCGCATTTTTCAGCGTATTCTTTAATCGCTCCACCTGCTTGTTTTTTTGTCCCGACAAAAAGTATAGTTTTTCCTTCGGCAGCAGCGTCACGAACGATATTATAGGTATATCTAAAATATCTTAAAGTTTTTTGTAAATCAATTACATAAATACCTTTTCTCTCGCCAAAAATGAATTTTTTCATCTTTGGATTCCAGCGTCTTGTTTGGTGTCCAAAATGCACACCGCATTCTAATAAATCTCTCATACTAACCATGAGTTTCTCCTTGTAAATTTAGCTTTATTCCTCCACATCCCTTAATTTACACAAGCTAAAAAGGATTGATGCGTGTGAAATGAAGCTAATATTTTATCAAATTTAAGTTTAGTTTTTACTTATATATGTAGTCCTTGGTAAGGCTTAGATTATTATTGATTTCTTTTGTGATTAAAAATTGAAACAAATCCACGCTTCCAACACGAAAAGCAGAGGCACAAGAACGAAGGTATAAATCCCACATTCTTATAAATTCTTCATCATATTTTTCCCTTACCTTGTCCAATACTTTGTTAAAATTTTCATCCCATAAATCTAAAGTTTTTGCATAGTGCATTCTTAAACTTTCTGCTAAAAGAAGATGAAAATCCCACTCACTCATAGCACTTACAACCTCTCTTAAAGAAGGTAAATATCCTCCTGGAAAAATATATTTATCTATCCAAGCATTTGTTTTTCCTTCAAACATGGCTAAAATAGAATGTAAAAGCATAGAACCTCCAGGTTTTAACACTTGTTTTACTTTCATGAAATAAAGTCCTAAATTCTCTTTGCCTACATGTTCAAACATACCCACAGAAACAACTTTATCAAAATAATTTTCAAATTCTAAATCTTGATAATTTTGAAGTCTTATTTCTATTTTATCTTCAAGACCAAGTTCTTTTACTCTTTCCTTAGCTTTTTTACACTGCTCCTCTGAAATAGTAATTCCAACAACCTTAACTCCATACTTTTGAGCCGCCATAATAGAAAGCCAACCCCAGCCACAACCTATATCTAAAAGCTTTTCTCCTTCTTTTAAATCAAGTTTTTTAAGAGTATGTTCTATTTTGTTAATTTGAGCTTCATAAAGAGTATTATTAGGCTCTTTAAAATAAGCGCAAGAATAGCTCATAGTATCATCAAGCCAAAGCTTATAAAAATCATTACCTATATCATAATGACTTTTGATATTTTTACTTTCCTGTTTTTGGGCTATTTTACTCAAGATATCCTCTGTATTTTTTAAAAAACGCTTATTTGAAAAATAATACAAAACTTTAGCTATTTCATCATAATCACCTTCTATTTCTAGTTTAGACTCCATATAATGTTTTGCAAAAACTAAACTCGTATCACTAAATAATTTTAAAAAAGGTATTTTTTCTTTGAAAATTAAAGAAAATTTAGCAGGCTGATTACCCACATGAAATTCTTCTTGATCCCAAAATACAATTCTAAAATTTCCATAATTCCATTTTGAAAGAATAAATTTAATCATTTGTTTTTCAAGCATAACATACTCCAACTAATAAAAATTATTATTTGATAGTATCTCTTAATTATGTTTAAAATTTGATAAAATTGAAGAAAAGATAGAATTTTTGCCACAGATATAAAATAGTGGCAAAAATTTTATAATACTAATGTAATTTAGACCAAACAGAACGCTTCCAACCTATAGCAAAAATACTTAAAATTACAAAGAATATCATTACATAAATTCCTGTAGTTTTTCTTTCTTCTTTTTTGCTATCACCCACTTGATCAATATAAGATACAACCTTAGCCTGTGCAGCTTCTGTTAAACCTACTCTTGGCATAGCGGTTCCTGGAAGAAGTTTTTGAGTATTATTAATAAAATCATGTAAATATTGCTCACCACGAGATCTTATCATCATAGAAAGATCAGGTGGAACAGAACCTAAATAAGTTTTTAAATCATTTTGATTTGATGGAGTAAAAAAGCTATCGTATTTCATATCATGACAACGTCCGCAAGCCTCAATAAAAGTTGCTTTATCTTTAGCAAATTTTATATCTTTTTCCATTAAAGCTGCTTTTTGAGCACTATTTTCCATTTTAGCATATTTTGCCTCAACATCTTTCTTAATAGTAGCATCTTCATTGGCTTCAAATTTAACACTCACATCTTTAAGATAAGCAATTACATTGGCTATATTTGCATTTGTAGCTTCTTCACTTTCTCCTGAAGTATCTTTATTGTAAGCTGTCATAATAAAAGCATCACCAAATTTATGATCTACTTTTAAAGCAAGCGCAGGATGAATAATCAAAGCTGCTAAAAATTTTTCATCAAAAATAGCACCAGCTGCACTGAGATCAGGCGGTATTACTCCCATAGAAGAATCAGTAATATTAGCTGCTATTCCATCTTCTTTTACACCATGACATGCAAAACAGTTATTTTCAAAAAATTCTTTACCTTTTTTTGCATCACCCTTAACAAAATCGATCTTTGCAACATCTGCCCAAAGTGTTTCAACTTTGCTTAATTCTTCTTTTGCTTTTTCAAGTTCTTTGTTTGCACTCTCTATTCTTTTAGCATCTCCTGAAGCTTGTGCATCTTTTAGAGCTAATTCTTTAGCTTCAACTATACCTTTTGCAAAAGTAGTATCTTCAACAGCAAAATCAAAATTTGCAGGAGTAACATGAGGTTTCATCACTGAATGAGCATAAGGCTCTACCCCCCAATATACAAGTGCAGTAAAAACCACTACAACTAAAAATATTTTTATTTCTCTCATTGTTTAGCTCCTTTTCTCTCCATAATAGTAATAACCGGTAAAACTACAATAAGTAAAAGTAAAAATACTATAGAAGCATAAAATCCTACCCAAGCATTTACACCTGTTGGAGGTAATTTTCCATAAACAGTTAAAACAATTAAATCAATAAGCAATATCCAAAACCAAATGAAAAATAAAGGTCTTTCATGAGCTGGTTTTACCACATCACTTCTATCAAGCCAAGGAAGTAAGAAGAAAATCACTTGAGCAATACCAAATGCAGCCAAACCTATATCAAAAGCTTTAATACCTGCAATATCAAAGAAAAATCCTCTTAAAACTTCATAACTCCATAAGAAATACCACTCAGGATAAATATGAGCTGGTGTTTTAAGCGCATTAGCTGGATCAAAATTAATTGGATCCATTGCAAATTCAAATTTAAAACAGACCAAATAAAAGAAGAAAATCATAAAAAAGCTTATATACATAAAATCTTTTGATAAAAATCCTGGCCAAAAAGGAATCACTTTAGAACCCTTTGTGTCACCTGCCATGTATTTTTCAGCCTCTAAATCAAAGTCAAGTTCTTCAGAAATTTCATTATTAACATGAGGAATTCTTAAAGAATAGAAGTGAAATGCTATAATAGCAATGATAACTATAGGAAGCAAGCACACATGAAGCATAAAAAATCTTGTTAAAGTTGGATCAGAAACCGCATAATCTCCACGAATCCAAATCACAAGCTCAGGGCCAATAAATGGTATCCCTCCAAAAAGATTAGTGATTACTTGAGCTGCCCAATAACTCATTTGTCCCCAAGGAAGCATATACCCACTAAAAGCTTCAGCAGAAAATACAACAAACAAAAGCATACCGCTAACCCAAATCATCTCACGACCTTTTTTATAAGAACCGTAATAAATTCCTGTTAGCATATGTATGTATATAATCAAAAATACAACAGAAGCGGCAACACCATGCATGTGACGCCAAAGCCATCCATAGTCCACCTCTTGCATAATAGTCTTATTCACACTATCAAAAGCAAGTGCAGTATCTGGTTTATAATACATCACAAGTAAAAGTCCTGTAACAAAAAGCACTGCAAAAAGAGTGGTTAAAATAACCCCCATTGCCCAAAGAAAGTTAATTTGCTTTGGTATCCAATACTTTACCATTAAAACATCAAGCAGTTTATGTACCGCAAGTCTTTGATCAAGCCAATCTACAAGACCATTAGCTTTTCTAATTTGTGCCATCTTAAGCCTCCGCTATCATTTTTTTATATTCAGGACCCTCTTCACCTAAAACAAGCTTGGTTCCATCAATTTTAAAAGGAGGAATTTCAAGAGGCTTTGGAGGAGGTCCAAAGACATTTTTTCCACTTGTGTCAAATTCTCCACCATGACAGGCGCATTTAAACAATTGCTCACTTGGTTGGTAAGCAGGTATACAACCCAAATGCGTACAAAGTCCTATAACCACAGTATAAGCTGCGTTATCTACCACAACATCACGTTTTTCATCTTTTGGCATACTCGCATCTTTTTTTAATATAAAAATAGGCTTTTTACGCCATTCTATAGTTCTAAGCTCTCCATCTTGCATTCCTGATAAATCTACTGTAGTAAAACCTGCAGCTTTAACACTTGGAAGCGGATCCCAAGTTTTTTTCATCGCAACAAGTGAGAAAACACCGCCTACAGCAGCTACGCTTCCAAATGCAAAGCCCATAAAGCTTCGTCTACTCTCAGATGTAGCCATAACTTGCTCCTTTCGATTTTATTTTTTAACCAAGTTAAAAGTTTATCGAAATTAAAATAAATTTTTTCTTTGTTTAACAAGTTTTGATATTTAGACAATAAGAGCAAAAAGAGAAAAAACAAGCACAGGTAAAGTTATCAAAAAGCCAAATTTACAATATTGCCAAAAAGAAATATTAATGCCTTTTCTAGCCAAAACTCCAAGCCAAAGCAAAGTTGCTAAAGAACCTATTGGCGTAAGTTTCGGACCTATATTTACACCTAAAAGATGTGCATAAATCATCAAAGAATCAAAAGAAAAATTCTCAAAATATTCTTTTAATGCCAAATCTCCGATTAAAACCATAGGCAAATTATTAAACACAGAAGATCCAAAAGCTGAAATCAAAGCCACACCAAAAATTCCACTCTTATCTTGCATCAAAAAAGCATAGCTTTTAACCAAAATTTCACTCACACCTATTTTATGTAAAGCAAAAACCACCATATAAAGCCCAAAACTAAAAAGCAAAACTCCATAAGGTGCTTCAAAAAGAATTTTAATACTTTTTTTACCTTGAATTTTTAAAATAATAAGCCAAAAAATTCCCGCCCAAAGCAAAGCAAAAAAACTTATTTTAATATTAAAAATTTCACCTATAAAAAAACTGATAACAAAAAGAAATAAAAATACTATGCAAAGAAAAAACAATTTCAATGAAATTTGCTCTTTTTTGATTAATTTAAATTCAAGCCTTTTAGGTAAAACTCTCACATAAAGCACAAAAACCGTAACTATAGTAGAAAGCAAAACAAAAAAATTTGGCAAAAACATATTTTTAGCAAATTCTAAAAATTCTATCTTAAAATAATTTGCTGTGATGATATTGGTTAAATTTGAAATAACCAAAGCGTTTGAACTTGCATCACATAAAAAAGAAAGACTAAGCAAAAAAGAACTTAAAATAAAAGCATGATTTTTACAATCTTTAAGAGTTGAAAATAAAGCTATAATAATAGGTGTAATGATTAAAATCGCTCCATCGTTAGCAAAAAATGCAGAAAGAAAAAATACAAAAATCAACAAAAATAACATCATTTTTTTTGTACTGATATAAATTTTTTCTTGATTTTTCTCTCTAGAAAAATACAAAATTTTACTCGCAATAAAATCAAAAAATCCCAAAGCTTCCAAGCTAAAAGAAAGGATAATCAACCCAACCAAAGTTAAAGAACTATCCCAAACCAAAGAAAAAACAAAATAAGCATCTTTAAAATCTACCAATTGAAAAATAAAAACAAAAAAAGCCCCCAAGCTAGAAAATACCCAAATAGGTAAATTCCATGGACGCCAAAAAAGTAAAACTAAAGTAGATAAAAAAATAAAAAAAGCAAGCATTTAAGCTTTTTTCTTTTGCATTTTGATATAAATTTGCAAAATATCCAACGCTGCAGGAGTGATTCCACTGATTTGACTTGCAGCAAAAATGGTTGGAGGTTTATGATGATTAAGCTTTTCTACAACCTCATTACTCAAACCACTTACACTTTTAAAATCAAAATTTTCAGGAATTTTAAGCTCACTAAGATTTTTCATTTTTTCTACTTGAGCTTTTTGCATACTGATATAATGATAATACTTTGCCTCATTTAAAATCTCTCTTAAGGAGTAATGATCCATAGTTTCAAACATAGGATCAAGTTTTTTTAATTTTTCCATATCAAAACTTGCCCTTGCAACAATTTTTTGAAGATTGACTATAGAAGAAATTTTATCTTCTCCCAAACTCTCTAAAAAAGCATTATTTTGGTTGTTAGGTGTGAATTCTTTAGAAAGTAAAAATTCAAGTCCTTTTTGAAGATTGTTTGCGATATTTTGTATATAAGTAAAATCTTGCTCGCTTAAAAGCCCTAAATCATAGCCATATTTTCCAAGTCTAAGTATAGCATTTTCTTCCCTTAAAAGCAGTCTAAATTCTGCTCTTGAAGTAAACATTCTATAAGGTTCTTTTGTACCTTTTATTACTAAATCATCGATTAAAACTCCTATATAAGCTTCATCACGCCTTAAAATCAAAGGCTCTTTCATATCTATGCTTAAACTTGCATTGATTCCTGCCATAAAGCCTTGTGCTGCAGCCTCTTCATAACCTGTAGTTCCATTAATCTGTCCTGCACAATAAAGATTTTTAATCTTTTTAAGTTCTAAAGTATGCTTAAGTTCAGTTGGCTCTATATAGTCATATTCTATAGCATAACCAAAACGGGTTATTTTAGCATTTTCAAAACCTTTTACAGAACGCAACATTTGAGTTTGTACTTCATAAGGTAAAGAAGTAGAAAAACCGTTAATATAATACTCCGTCGCATCGATAGTTTGAGGCTCTATAAAAAGATGATGACTTTCTTTGTCACTAAAACGATTGATTTTATCTTCTATAGAAGGACAATATCTTGGCCCCACACCTTCAATCTGTCCTGTAAAAAGTGGAGCACGATAAAAATTATTCTTAATAATCTCATGTGTAGTTGTATTAGTGCGTGCGATATAACAAGGAAGTTGAGTGGGATTAAAATTTCTTGAACGAAAACTAAAAGCTTTAGGATTTACATCACCATCTTGAATTTCAAGCACGCTAAAATCAATGCTTTTTGCATCTACTCTTGGGCAAGTTCCTGTTTTTAAACGTCCCATTTTTAAACCCAAAGTCTGTAAATAATTGCCTAAATTTACCGAAGCAAGCTCCCCTACCCTACCTGCTTGAAGTTTGTTTTCACCTACGTGAATAAGTCCATTTAAAAAAGTTCCTGTTGTTAGGATCACTTTTTTGGCAAAATATGTGTTTTCTAAATTTGTTTTTACGCCTTTAACTTCATCATTTTCTACGATTAAAGCACTCGCTTGTTCTTGAGAAATTTCTAAATTTGGAAGTTTTAAAAGTTTATTACGTGCAATGATACGGTATTTATCCATATCAATTTGTGCCCTACTTCCTTGAACGGCTACACCCTTACTTTCATTTAAAATGCGAAATTGTATCCCTGCTTCATCGGTGATTTCACCCATAAGACCACCCATGGCATCAAGTTCTTTTACCAAATGCCCTTTAGCAAGTCCACCTATGGCTGGATTACAACTTGCCGCTCCTATTTGCTCAATCAATGTAGTTAAAAGTAAGGTTTTTTTACCCATTCTAGCAGCAGCAGCACTTGCTTCAACACCTGCATGTCCACCACCTATAACAATGACATCAAACATATTTTGCCTTGAAAAATGTGAATTTTTAAAAGAAAGATTATATAATATTTAGACTTAAAACAAACTCGTTTTAAGTCTAACAAAAATTTATTTAGCTTCTTGAAGAGAAAAGATTAGCTCATTATAAGTTTTATCTGCATCTTTGCAGAAATTTTTAAGCATCTCAACACCCTTATTTAAGCCTTGTTGCTGTTCTGCTCTTAAAAGATCGCTATAAAGACTTTCTATTGTAGAAATAGCGCTTTTATTTGGCATACGACGAACGGAATAATAGCCTATGATATTATTATTAACATCTATTGATGGGGTTACATTTGCAAAAACCCAATAGTAATTGTTATCTTTGGTTTTATTTTTTACGTAAGCAAAAATTTCTTTGCCTTCTTTCATATAATCCCATAAATATTTAAAAACAGTTTTTGGCATCTCTTCATGTCTTACTATGTTATGAGGTTTATTTAAAACTTCACCCATGGTATAACCTGCATACTTTAAAAAATCATCATTTGCATAAACTATTTTACCTTTTAAATCTGTTTTAGAAGTAATTAAACTATCTTCTTGTAAAAAAATTTCTCTTGACATTTTCCCACCCTCTTAATTTATATTTTTAATTTTGCTAAGATTTCAGCACTTCTTTGCTCTAGTGATTTAATATCATTTACAATCGCATCATAAGCTTTTTGATCGATATAATCTTGACTTGATTCTTCTATTGCTTTTTTAGCGTTATCTTTTATAAATTCTTTAGCTAATTTTAACTCAGTTTCAGAACTAAGCTCATTAATAACACCTTGAGCTCTCTCATCTTGACAAAGATTAGAAATTGGATCTACACTTTCAAGATTGAAATTTTGAGCCCCATTTAAATTTAAATATATATTTGATTTATAAAGAATATGATCGATTTTAACCACAGACAAAATCAATCTCTTTGCAAAGGATCCAAAATTAACACCAAGAGCACTACTATTTTCTTCTAGACGTTTAAAAGCTTGAGAAAATTTATTAATTCTTTCTTCAGATTCACTAACAATGTTAAAAACTTGCTCACTGCCACTTTGGATATTTACAAAATCTTGTTGCATAGTCTGAATTGCAATAGAAATTTCGCTTGTAGATCTTTGAGTTCTTTCTGCTAACTTTCTAACTTCATCAGCCACAACCGCAAAGCCCCTACCATGCTCTCCTGCACGCGCAGCTTCAATAGCAGCATTTAAAGCTAGAAGATTGGTTTGATCGGCTATATCACGTATTACTTCAACCACTGAAGTGATATTTTGGGAATTAGCCACAAAAGTTTGCACTGTTTCCTTGCTCGAATTTACAACATCCATTAAAGAACCCATAGCACTTTGCAAAGAATCCACCTCTGAGCCATTTTCTGTAGCTGTATGAGAAATGGCATCCACTGTATCATATACATTTTTCATCATGCTAATATCTTGATTTAATGAGCTAGAAATTTGAGACATGTCTTTATTTTGATTTCCAAGGCTTAAATCCATTAAAGTTCTTGATAAAGCATTTTTAAAAGTAGATCTTGCTGTCACTTCTATGTTTGCTAAAGCTTTATTTATAAATTCGATATTATGAGCAAAAATTCCTTTTAAACCTTCAGGCAAAGCCTTGCGATAAAATTCACCTTTTTGAGAACAAGAAATAGAAGTATTAATTTCCCTTAAGTAAGCTTCTAGCCCATCAATAGTATTGTTAAGATTATCTGCTATTTCGGCTAATTTTTTGCTTTTTGTTTTTACATAGATAATTCTATTGTCAAAATTTCCTTCTTTTAACTCTCTACAAAGAACCAAAAGTTTATCTATCATTATTTGCTCATCTTTGTGTTGTCTAAGCAAATAAATCATTAAAACAGCGATTAAAACAAAAATTATCGCTCCAACAAAAATATGAATAAAAATGACACCTAAAACACCGATAACACTTAGAAAAATAGTTGATAATAATCCATTTTTCACCATAAATTTACCCCTTTTTATTGAAAATTTTTTGAAATCATAAATCAAAACAATACTTTAATAATATATTACTTTAATTTCTAAAGTGAAAATTATACAATAAAAAAGATTAAATATATCTTATTTAGTTATTTTCTTGTAAGTTAAAAATAAGTTCATTATAAGTCATTTTATAAGAACTTACAATATCCATTAAAGCTGAAACTCCAGCATTAATGCCTGATTTTTGCTCTTTTTCAAGTAAAATTTTATAAACTTCTTCAATTATAGAAAGAGATTTTCTATTGGGTGCACGACGAACAGAATAATAATTGATGATATCTCCATTAGCATCAAATGAAGCACTTACATTTGCAAAAACCCAGTAAAAATTACCATCTTTGGCTTTATTTTTCACAAATGCAAAAATTTCATCTCCTTTTTGAATATAATCCCAAAGACATTTAAATACAGTGCGTGGCATATCTTCATGTCTTACTATATTATGAGATTTATATAAAAGCTCATCGACTTTATAACCTGCGTATTTTAAAAAGTCATTATTGGCATAAATGATATTCCCCTTAAGATCTGTTTTAGAAGTAATTAAAGCATTTTCAGACAAAACTATTTCTTTCATAATTTAAAACATCCCAATAAAACAAATAAATCAAAAATAGAATTATTACCAATAACAAACAACAAAAAGCAAACTGAATTGCAAAATTATAAAATTTTCAAAACATATTTTAAAATTCATAATATGCAAATAATGAGAAATTTTGTAACATATATATATAAAATTGTCATATCATATAAAAGAAAGTATTTCTAGATTTGTTTTTTTGTTAAAATTTACAATACGCATTGTTAAAATTATATTTTACAAAGATCAAAAGGAGCAAGTAAACTTGGAAACTTTAAGTCAAACTTTAGCTGAAAGAAAACCGCCTTTATATAAACGTATTATAAAAAGTCTTGGATTTTGGGTGATTATAGGCATTATTGCAGGTATTGTACTTGGCTATACAGATAAAGAATTAGCCATTGCTAGCAAACCAGGAGTTGATTATTTTATAGGTGCTTTAAAGGTTCTTATAGGTCCTATTATTTTTGTTACTTTGGTTTTAGGCATCATTAGTCTTGAAAGTTTAAAAAAAGTAGGTAGCATTGGTGCTAAAGCGGTTATTTACTTTGAAGTTGTAAGTACTTTAGCACTTGCTATAGGTATTTTTATGGCAAATGTTATGCAACCAGGCCATGGAATGAATCTTAATCCAAGTCAACTTGATACAAAAAGCGTTCAAAAATACATTTCTCAAACCACAGAAGTAAGTGCGAGCTCTGAGATTATGCATATTTTAAAAGATGCTATGCCTACTGATATTATCACGCCTTTTACAGAAGGAAAAACCATACAAGTTTTAGTTATTGCTATAATTACTGCTTTGATTATTTCTTTAATGAGAATAGAAGACAAACAGGCAATTCAAAGAGTTTTTGAAGTGGTACAAAATTTTGTTTTTAAAATTCTACAAATCATTATGTATTTTAGTCCTATTGCCGCCTTTTCAGCAATGGCTGTACTCATAGCTCAATACGGAATTGGCTCTTTGATCAACTTAGCATATTTACTTTTAGCAATGCTGATTTCATGTCTTGTTTTTATATTTGGAATCTTAGGTCTGATTTGTTATTTTGCAAAAGTAAATATCTTCAAATTTATGAGATTTATCTCAAGAGAAGTATTGATCGTTTTTGCAACCAGTTCAAGCGAGTCTGCACTTGCTCCTTTAATGAGAAAACTAGAAAAAGCAGGACTTTCTAAAGCAACAGTCGGACTTGTTTTACCAACGGGATATAGTTTTAATCTTGATTGTACAAATATTTATCTAGCTATGAGCTTAATCTTTCTAGCACAAGCTTTCAATGTAAATTTAAGTTTAGCACACGAAATCAGTATTTTAATAGTATTAATGATAGCCTCAAAAGGTGCAGTAGGTGTAACTGGATCAGGTTTTATAGTGCTTGGAAGTACGCTTGCAGCTCTAGGAAATATGGAAATTTCTGAAGCAAATGCAACCTTAGCACAAGTTCTACCAGTAGCTGCTATAGGTGTTCTTTTAGGTGTTGATAAATTTATGTCTGAAATGAGAGCGGTTGGAAATCTTTGTGGAAATTCAGTAGCAGCCTTAATCGTTGCCATCTGGGATAAACAAATTGATTGGGAAAAATTCCGCTATGCTATGGATAATCCGGAAAAATTCCATAATGCTGGAATGAACTAATGGGTTCTTTGGAGGAAATCATATCGATTAACCTCCTCTAAAGTATTATCTTTTTTCCTAAATTGTTTTAAAAAACTTTCATTAAAATTAAAACTAAATCCAACTTGAACAACGGTATCATCAATAGTCTCTCTTGCACTATAATCACGACGCAATAAATTTAAACTAAATACACTATAAGGAGAGTAAGATACTTGATAATTAGTTTTATCATTATCCTTACTTATATCAAAAGCAAAAGCGGTATAAGTTGGAATTACAAAACTCATTCCAAGCTGTAAATTTTTTTCTGCCTCATTGGGTATATAATAATTACTATAAGCCTTTATAAATTTACTATAACCAAACTCTGTACCAAAGCTTTTAGTATCTTTTTGTTCCTTTTGTTTATCAATAAAACCATTAACTCCAAATAAAAAATCATCTTTTTCATAACGATTGATTAAACCCCCTGAGTAATTATAATTATTTTGAGCCACAAAAAGTTCTTTTTGAAAAAGCAAAGAATTATTCTCCCCCTCATAAAGAGAACTTAAATTTTTAACCTGCGCGTTTTCATTTTGAAAATCTAAATTCCCATCTGTTTTATCTATACCATTATTATTTTCTAAAGTTTTTGAAAGTAAGCTATCAAAAGTGCTTTTAAAATCCACATTCTCTTCTTGAATTTTTGGAGCTTCTTTGGTGTTTTTATAATCAAAGTGCTCCCAAGAATTTTGATTATTATTTTTTGCTAAAGCCTCTGTAAGTTCATCGGCATTGAGTAAAGAAAACAATGCTATTATATAAAAAATACCCCGCATTATTCTTATATTCCTTATTATTTCTTGTTTGAGTATTTATTATAAAAAAATAATATAAATAAAAATTCCACAAAGACTAAAAAATAAAATTAGCAAATTTAAAGTAAATAAGTGTATAATTAAAATAAAAAAGGGTTATTAATGCAAAAAGACAACCTCATAGCTTTTGTTATTTTTATTATCAGTACTATCGCATTTGTTATTTGGGGATTTGGTTATATTTCGCAACATCAACTGATTCTTTTTATTCTTGCTTCTATATTTGGCATTTTTATGGCATTTAATATAGGTGGAAATGATGTAGCCAATTCTTTTGGAACAAGCGTTGGTGCAAAAACAGTAACCATTAAACAAGCTTTAATTATAGCAGCTGTTTTTGAGCTAAGCGGGGCAATCTTCGCAGGCGCAGAAGTTACTAAGACCATACGCAGCGGTATTGTTATTTTTCCAAATTCTTTAGATCCTATGCTTTTTGTTATCATTATGCTTGCTGCACTTTTAAGCTCTGGGGTTTGGATTTTTATTGCAACCAAGAAAGGCTTACCTGTATCAACCACACACAGTATAGTTGGTGGGATTGTAGGTGCTAGCATTATGATGGGGCTTTTAAAATTTGACGGGATCCAAACACTCTCTATGGTTAAATGGAGTGAAATTTTAAGAATAGCTATTTCTTGGATAGCTTCTCCTCTTTTAGGGGGTATTGTAGCTTATATTATTTATTCATATATTGATAAGAAAATTTTAAAACCATCAGAAAAACTAAATGATGATTTGAAAAATATCAAAAAAGAAAGAAAAAAATTCAAAGAAGAATACTTTTTAAATTTAAAAACAAAATCCCAAGAAGAACAAATCAAAGAACTTTCCGCTATAGCTTTAGATGAGGAAGAACAAGAAAATAATTTCTATAGAAATAAAATGAAGGAATTTAAGGATCAAGAAAAAGATATAGATATTTACTCTATTTTAAAAACTCATATGCCAATCATTGCTTGTATTGCTGCTGCTATCATTTCGGCAATGTTTTTATTTAAAGGTTTAAATAATGTTAGCACTTTGGATATTTTACAAAACTTTTGGATTATCGGAATTATAGGAACTATAAGTTATGTTGTAACATTTGCTATAGTCAAAATCGTTAAAAAAACAGAACTTAATAAAACTACTGATAGAATTTTCTCATGGTTTCAAATATTTACAGCCTCTAGTTTTGCATTTTCACACGGAGCCAATGATATAGCCAATGCTATAGGTCCTTTTGCAGCGATTTTAGATGTCTTAAAAAACGGCACAATTAACGCGACTTCTCCTGTACCTTTTGCTGCCTTAGCTATGTTTGGAGTTGCTCTAGTTGTAGGGCTTTGGTTTTTAGGTAAAGAAGTGATTACTACAGTGGGTTCAAAACTTGCAACCATACGCCCTACTACTGGATTTTCTGCAGAACTTGGTGCAAGCATAGTTATACTCTTAGCTACACAATTTGGAATTCCTGTTAGCTCCACCCATATACTCATAGGTGCTATATTGGGTATAGGAGTGTATAATAAAAACGCAAATTGGATTATGATGAAGCCTATAGGATTGGCTTGGATTATCACTTTACCAGCCGCTGGTATTATGGCAGCACTTGTATTTTTAGGATTTAAACTATCTTTAGGAATTTAAGTAAAGCTTATTTTTCTAAAATATTTTTTCCTTTAATTATATGCATCTTAATCTTTCCAAAAAGTTTATCCTCAGAATAAAGAGAACTTTTTGGAGCAAAAATTTCTTCATTCTCATCAAAAAGAACTAGATTAGCTTCTTTGCCAACTTCTATAACTCCACTATTTAAACCTAAAAATTCACTAGGATTTTTACTTGTAAATTGACAAAGCTCTTGCCAATTTAAAAATCCTTCTTTGATTAAAAAAGTATAACAAAGACTTATAAATTCGCATACGCTATGAATTCCAAAAGCCGCTTCATCAAAAGCTAAATCTTTTAAAGAAATTGATTTTGCACTATGCAGGGAAGTTAAAAAGCTAATCTTTCCTTCTTTTAAAGCCTCTCTTAAAGCCAAAACATCTTCTTTGCTTCTTAAAGGTGGCATAAGTTTCGCAGCCGTATTAAAATCTTCACAAGCACTATCATCTTTGATAAGATGATGAATGCTTACAAGTTTTAAATCCTTTTCATCTAATAATACTAAAGAATCTTTCAAACTTAAAAGATCAAAAATAACTTTATTTTTATAAAATTTAGCCAATTCTTTCATTTTAGCTATCTGGCTAGTTTCAGCGATTTTACTCATGCCTATAAGCCCTAGCTCAAAACTCATTTCACAATCATTCATCACTCCATTATCATCAAAATCCTTATCATAACAACGCACAAAAATTGGAGAGTCTTTCATAAAAGCATATTGTGAACTTACTTTTAAAGTATTTGCATCTAAAGAGCTGTCAAGTTCTAGAGCACAAGCACCTTTATTTAAAAGAGTGGCTAAATTTTTAAGCTTGCCGTTTGCATCCTTAACCCGCACACTTGAAAAAATTTGCATCTTTCTTTGAGCTAAATTTTGTAAAAATAAAGCAAAACTTTCTTCATCAAAATCCATGCAATCACGCAAAACTATACTAGAAATTCCTCCTTTTAGACACTCATTTTCTAAAAGCTCTAAATTAGCTAAAGAAAATTTATCGTTTTTTAAACTCACACACAAATCCACAAAAGATGGAAGTAAAGTCATACCTTTAGCATCTAAAATTTCTTCGCCTTGTAAATTAGAACCAATATTGGTAATTTTTCCTTCTTTAATCTCTATATCTTGTAAAGAATCTCCATAAATTTTTGCATTTTTAATTATCATGATTTTTCCTTAATCATTTTGCTTTAATAAACTCTGCGTTGCTTCTTGCACGCTTTTACCCTTAAAAATTGCCACTACTTCATTTACAATAGGTGTATAAATTCCTTTCATTTTTGCTAGTTTTTCTATAGCATAAGCAGTTTTTACACCTTCTGCTACTTCATTAAGTTCGACTAAAATACTATCTAATTTTTGATTTTGCGCCAGTTTTAAACCTACTCTATAATTTCTTGATAAAACACTCGTTGCAGTTAAAAACAAATCCCCTGCCCCACTTAACCCTAAAAAAGTTTCTTCTTTAGCACCAAAAAATTTACCAAAACGATGCATTTCTATAAGCCCTCTTGAAATCAGTGCCGCTCTTGCATTATTGCCAAGTTTTAACCCATCACTAATCCCACTTGCAATTGCTAAAACATTCTTATAAGCACCACAAATTTCAGCACCACGAACATCATTATCAATATAAGTTTTAATAAAATCAGGGAAAAAACTTGCAAATTTTTTACAAAGCTCTTGATTTATCCCGCTAATCATCAAAGCAGTAGGAAGTTTTTGCATTACTTCAGCAGCAAAAGAAGGACCGCTTAAAACACAAAAATTTTCTTTTGGTACAAAATCTAAAAAAATTTCATCTAAAAATTGACAACTTTGATCTTCTATGCCTTTTGAAGCAATTAAAATTTTTTGTCCCTTGTTGATGAAATTTTCTTTAAGCCAAGCACGCATCCCTTGAGAACTTAAAGCAAAAACAAGATATTCACATTCTAAAGCTTCTTTTATGCTAACAAAATCTTCTAAATCACGCTGATGCAAAGAACTGATAAAACAATTGTGATTTTCTTTTAAGGCTAGATGTAAAGCACTGCCCCATTTTCCCGCACCAATAACCGCTATACGCATCAACCAAGCTTTGTTTTTAAAATTTCATTTACTTTTGCAGGATTAAAAGCTCCTTTGCCTTCTTTCATTGTTTGACCCACAAAAAATCCAAAAAGCTTGTCTTTACCACTTTTATACTCTGCAACCTTATCGGCATTTGCATTTAAAATTTGTTCAATCACCGCTTCTATGGCTGAATCATCACTTACTTGCTTAAGTCCTAGCTTTTCTATAGCTTCATCAATTTCCACGCTAGTATTTTCAAATACAAAAGCTAAGACATCTTTAGCCGCTTTTGCACTGATAGTGCCATCTTCTATGCGTTTAATTAAAACTCCAAGCTTTTGAGCATCTACAGGAGAATTTTCTATAGTCAATTCTCCTTTTAAAAGTCCCATAAGTTCAGTATTTAACCAATTTACGCAAAGTTTAGGATTTAAATTTTGAGAAATAAGACTTTCAAAAAAACGACTCATTTCTAAAGAACTGATTAAAACCTCTGCATCACTTTCTTTTATACCAAGCTTGTCTATAAAGCGTACTTTCTTCTCATCAGGAAGCTCAGGGATTTTAATATCCAAAAACTCATCTTTTAATAAAACAGGCAATAAATCAGGATCAGGAAAATAGCGATATTCTGCCGCTTCTTCTTTGCCACGCATACTTCTTGTAACTAAATTTGTCGTATCAAAAAGTCTAGTTTCTTGAACTACTTCTTGTTCGTAAGTTCCATCTTCCCAAGCCTCACTTTGTCTTTTTACCTCATATTCTATAGCTTTTTGGATAAAACGAAAAGAATTAAGATTTTTAATCTCTACTCTAGTATAAAGTTTTGTATCGCCCTTAGGTCTTATACTAACATTTGCATCGCATCTAAAACTTCCTTCTTGCATATTTGCATCTGAAATGTCTAAAAAGCGTATAATAGAATGAAGTTTTTTAAGATAAGCTACTGCCTCATCGCTACTTCTAAGCTCAGGCTCACTGACAATCTCAAGCAAAGGAGTTCCTGCACGATTTAAATCTACTTTAGAAAAATTACTTTCATGGATATTTTTACCTGCATCTTCTTCCAAGTGCGCTCTTGTAATACCTATGCGTTTATTTTCACCCTTTACATTGATAAAAAGCTCACCCTTTTCTACTATAGGGATATCAAATTGTGAAATTTGATAAGCCTTAGGTAAATCTGGATAAAAATAATTCTTACGATTAAAAACACTTTTTTTATTAATTGTTGCATTGACAGCTTTTCCAAAAGCTATAGCTTTTTTTACAGCCTCTTCATTTAAAACAGGCAAAGCTCCTGGTAAGGCCAAACAAGTGGGACAAACATTGGTATTTGGAGCTTCTCCAAAAGAAGTTGCACATGAGCAAAAGATTTTTGTTTTTGTATTTAACTGAGCATGAACTTCAAGACCTATAACTACTTCAAACATAAAATTTCCTTGAATTTTTAAATGTTTTATTTTATCTTTTTTTCTTTTAGAAAGGCTTTAAATATTAACTTTAAATGCTATAATTCTTAGACAATTTATATTTAAGGA
Source organism: Campylobacter sp. CFSAN093241 (assembly GCF_012889595.1). Classification (NCBI taxonomy): domain Bacteria; kingdom Pseudomonadati; phylum Campylobacterota; class Epsilonproteobacteria; order Campylobacterales; family Campylobacteraceae; genus Campylobacter; species Campylobacter sp. CFSAN093241. The sequence continues at coordinate 1,141,050 of NZ_CP040612.1, forward strand.
GTTAAAATGCCATTATTAGACAGCTTTAAAGTTGACCATACTAAAATGCCAGCTCCTGCTGTGCGTTTAGCTAAAGTTATGAAAACACCTAAGGGTGATGATATTAGCGTATTTGATTTGCGTTTTTGCATACCAAATAAAGACATTATGAGCGAAAAAGGTACTCATACCTTAGAACATTTATTCGCAGGATTTATGAGAGATCATCTTAATTCAAATTCAGTTGAAATTATTGATATTTCACCTATGGGTTGTCGCACGGGTTTTTATATGAGTTTAATTGGAACACCTGATGAGAAAAGTATTGCAAAAGCTTGGGAAGCAGCCATGAAAGATGTTTTAAGCGTAAGCGATCAAAGCAAAATTCCTGAACTTAATATCTACCAATGCGGAACTTGCGCAATGCATTCTTTAGATGAAGCCAAACAAATTGCCCAAAAAGTTTTAAATCTAGGTATTAGCATAATAAATAACAAAGAATTAAAACTCGAGAATGCTTAAAAAGAATCTTTATTTTTTAAATGATTAAGCTTTAATTAATATATTTTTATATATGATTTTGAAATTTTATTATTTTAAAAGGAGAAAAAATGAAACTGATGTGCGAGATGTGTAGTATCTAGTGCGTCCTTTGGCTTAACATTATGTTTCCAAAGGTCCAAAAAGTGGATAAGGAGATATAATGTGTAAGAAAGTCAAAAAAGTTTATTTTTTCAAAATACTCATTTAAAATCTTAACTTACAAAAATTTCTCTAATAAAATTTTAATTCAAAATATCTTCTTATCCTTAATTTTAATTTAAGGAGCAAAAATGAACTTACCTATACTTGATTTACAAGCTTATGAAAAAGATAAAAGCACTTTTCTTAAAAATTTAAGAGAAATTGCTTCTAAAATAGGTTTTTTTTATCTTATCAATACCAGTATAGATAAAAATTTAAACGAGAAATTATTCAAACTTGGCAAAGAATTTTTTAATCTTTCTAGAAGTTCGAAAGAGCTTATTTCTATGGTACATTCTCCTCAATTTAGAGGTTATACTAGCGAAGGTTTTGAATACACAGCAGGATCTAAGGATTATAGAGAACAACTGGATATAGGCACAGAAAGAGATGCTTTAAACTGGAATTTAAACTCACCCTTATGGCAAAGACTAGAAGGTCCTAATCTTTGGCCTAGTGAAATTCCAGAACTTAAAAAAACTTTCTTAACTTGGCACAAACAAACCAAAAAAGCTTGTTTAAAGCTTTTAAAAGCCTTCGCTCAAGCTCTTGATCTACCTAACAATGCTTTTGATAAACTTTATGGAGAAAATTCTTACGAACATTGTAAAATCATACATTATCCAAAAAGCTCAAAAAATATCACTCAAGGTGTAGGTTCACATAAAGATGGTGGGCTTATCACTTTTGTTTTTCAAGAAAAACAAAGCGGATTTGAAGCTTTTATAGATGGTAAATGGCTTAGTATACCCCCACTTGAAAATAGCGTTGTAGTTAATATAGGAGAATTTTTAGAACTAGCTACCAATGGCTATTTAAAAGCTACTATTCACCGCGTGAATTTAAGCCCAAAAGAACGCTTTAGCATAGCTTATTTTCTTGGAGTGCAGCTTGATAAGGATATACCTATTTTTAAGTTAAATCCAGAGCTTGCTAAAGAAAGTAAAGGTGTGGATACTGATCCTAAAAATCCACTTTTAAGAAATGTTGCAAGTAATTATTTTAAAAGAATGATACGCTCTCATCCTGATGTGGCAAGTATTTATCATAGTGACTTGATAGAAAAATTTAGTTTTGCGTAAAGGAGAAAAAATGACTTTATTTACTAAAGCTTTTTGCGTCGCTACTCTTTTTACCGGTTTTGCATGGGCAAATGAAGAACTTAAAGTTGGCTCTTCTATAACACCTCATGCAGATATTTTAAGATTTATAAAATCAGCACTTCAAAAACAAGGTTATGATTTAAAAATTTATGAATTCAATGATGGAGTAATCCCTAATGTAATGGTTGAAAATGGTGAGTTAGATGCTAATTATTTTCAGCATGAGCCTTATTTAAAAGAATTCAATCAAAGACAAGGCACCCATCTTGTAAAAGTTGCCAGTATCCATATAGAACCTATGGCAGTGTATTCTAAAAAACACAAAGAATTTCACCCCAAGGAAGGACAAAGCATTTCTATACCCAATAATCCTACAAATGAAAGCCGTGCTTTACGCATTGTAGCAAGCAAAGGACTTATAGAAGTTAAGGATAATGAGCTCATCACTCCTTTAGATATCACTAAAAATCCTAAGAAGCTTAAATTTGTAGAGTTAAAAGACGCTCAACTTACAAGGAGTTTAGATGATGTAGATTATTCTCTTATTAATAGCAATTTTGCTATTTTAGCAGGTTTAAACCCTGTAAAAGATGGGCTTTATACAGAAAGTAAATATAGTGAATATGGCAATATCATCGCCGTTAAAGAAGGTAATGAAAACCTTCCTAAAATCAAAGCCCTAGTAAAGGCCTTGCAAAGCAATGAAGTTAAAAAATTTATAGAAGAAAAATATCAGGGTGCTTTAATCCCTACATTTTAAGGAGAACAAATATGAAAAATTCAATCATTTCTTACCCAAGAATAGGTGCAAATAGAGAATTAAAATTTGCTATTGAAAAATACTTTAAAAACCAAAGTTCTAAAGAGGAGCTTTTAAAGAGTGCTAAGGATTTAAGGATTAGACACTGGCAAGAAATTCAAAAAGCTGGCATTGATTTTATCCCTAGTAATGATTTTTCACTTTATGATAATGTCTTAGATGCAGCTGTGCTTTTTAACATTGTTCATACAAAGTATAAAAATTTAAATTTAGATGCTTTAGATGAATACTTTGCTCAAAGTCGAGGTTATCAAGGAGAAAATGGAGATGTTACAGCCTTAGCAATGAAAAAATGGTTCAATACAAATTATCATTATTTGGTGCCTGAGTGCGATAATGCTGATATTATAGCTTTAACAGGGGATAAAATTTTTAAAGAATATCTCGAAGCTAAAGAGCTTGGTATAGAAAGCAAGCCTGTTTTAATAGGCATTTTCACACTTTTTAAACTCATTGCCTTTAAAGATGAAAAAACTCAAAAACTCGCCAAAGAAAAGCTTTTAAACGCTTACATAGAGCTTTTTGATAAACTAAATGAACTTAAAGTAACATGGCTTGAACTTGATGAGCCTTATTTGGTTTATGATTTAAGCAAGGAAGATATCGCTTTGTTCGAAGAATTTTACCAAGAACTTTTAAATCACAAAAAAGATCTTAAAATTTTACTTCAAAGCTATTTTGGAGACTTAAGAGATATTTATCCTAAACTTTTAGAAAGCAAATTTGATGCTTTGGGGCTTGATTTTATCGAGGGAAAACAAAGCTTAGCCTTAGTCCAACAATACGGTTTTGCTAAAGATAAAATCCTTTTTGCAGGTCTTATTAACGGCAAAAATATCTATGCTAATGATTATGCTAAAAGCCTAAAGCTTATTAAAGAGCTTCAAAAATATACACAAAATATCATCTTAAACACTTCTTGCTCACTTTTACATGTGCCTTATAGCACTGAATTTGAAAGCAAATTAGATTCAAGCTATCTTAAACTTTTTGCCTTTGCTAAAGAAAAACTTCAAGAACTTAAAGATTTAAAAGAAATTCTAAATTCTAGCGAAGAAAATCCGCTCTTTAGAGCCAATCAAGAGCTTTTTAAAAATATCCCAGAGCGTTTAGATGAAAAAGTCAAAGCAAGGCTTAAGGCCTTAAAAAAAGAAGATTTTACCAGAACGCCTAGTTTTAAAGAACGCGCCTTAATCCAAAAAGAATTTTTAAAACTCCCTCTTTTACCAACCACAACCATAGGTTCCTTTCCTCAAAGTGCCGATGTAAGATCTAATCGCCTTGCCTTTAAGCAAGAAAAAATTTCAGCTCAAAACTACACTGAATTTAACCAACAAAAAATCAAAGAATGCATACAAATTCAAGAAGAAATAGGACTTGATGTTTTAGTGCATGGAGAATTTGAAAGAAATGATATGGTGGAGTATTTTGGAGAGAATCTAAAGGGCTTTTTATTTACTCAAAATGGTTGGGTGCAAAGCTATGGCACAAGGTGCGTTAAACCTCCTGTGATTTGGGGTGATGTATCACGCACAAAGCCTATCACCTTAGCTTGGTCTAAATTTGCACAAAGTTTAAGTCAAAAAATCGTAAAAGGTATGCTAACTGGACCTGTAACCATACTTAATTGGTCCTTTCCAAGAGAAGACATCAGTCTAAAAGAAAGCACTGAGCAAATTGCCTTAGCTATAAGAGATGAAGTGTTAGATCTTGAAAATGCAGGTATAAAAATCATACAAATTGATGAAGCGGCTTTGCGTGAAAAACTGCCTTTAAGAAAAAGTGATTGGCATAGTGAGTATTTAGATTGGGCTATTCCTGCTTTTAATCTTGTGCATAGCGGGGTAAAAGCTAAAACTCAAATTCACACTCATATGTGTTATAGTGAATTTAGTGATATCTTAAAAGAAATTGACGCTATGGATGCTGATGTGATTTCTTTTGAAGCTTCAAGATCAAACTTAAGTCTTTTAGATACCCTAAAAGCTATTCGTTTTAAAACTGAGGTGGGACCAGGAGTTTATGATATACATAGCCCTAGAGTTCCAAGCGTAGAAGAATTAAGTTTAACTATAGAAAAAATTTTAAACAAATTACCTAAGGAGCAAATTTGGATCAATCCAGACTGCGGACTTAAAACAAGAGCCTATGAAGAAGTTATAGCCTCTCTTAAAAATTTAGTTACGGCTACGCAAAAAATACGAGAACAATTATAAGGAGTTTTCATGTGTAGTTTTTCTTTTGAAGTTTTTCCACCAAGAAAGGATGAAAATATCAAAAATCTTCATGCTATCTTAGATGATTTAGGGCAATTAAGCCCTAATTTTATCAGCGTAACCTTTGGAGCTGGAGGCTCTATTAACTCACAAAATACTTTAGAAGTTGCAAGCTTAATCCAGGAAGAATATCAAATTCCTAGCATAGTACATTTACCTTGCATCCATTCTAGTAAAGAAAAAATCACTCAGATACTTCAAAAATGCAAAGAAAAAAATCTTAATCAAATTCTTGCCCTAAGAGGCGATATATGTGAAAATTTAAAAAAAAGCAAAGATTTTTCTTATGCTAGTGATTTAATTTCTTTTATAAAAAAACAAGAATACTTTGAAATTTATGCCGCATGCTATCCCGAAAAACATAATGAATCTAAAAATTTCATCGAGGATATACACCATCTTAAAACTAAGGTAAATGCAGGAACAGATAAGCTCATTACTCAACTTTTTTACGATAATGAAGATTTTTATACTTTTAAACAAAATTGTGCTTTAGCAGATATTGACATACCTATTTACGCAGGTATTATGCCTATTACTAACAAAAGACAGGTTTTAAAAATTTCTCAACTTTGCGGAGCTAAAATCCCTCCTAAATTTGTTAAAATTTTAGAAAAATATGAAAATAATACTTTGGCTTTAGAAGATGCAGGTATCGCGTATGCTTGCGATCAAATTGTCGATTTAATCACAAGTGGTGTAGATGGAATTCATCTTTATACTATGAATAAATCCAAAGCGGCTATTAAAATTTATGAAGCTGTAAAGCATTTGCTTAAAGAAGAGCTTCATGCTTAGAAAATAAACTATTTTTTGCTTTTATCTTAACTTATTTTCATTTTTTAGCTTATGGTTTTCTATAAGTAAAACAAAAATTAAAGATAAAAGCAAACCTGGTATAATACCCAAGCAAAGATAGAAAAAAGAATTATATTTAAAAAAGAAGAAAAGTGCACCAAAAAGCATTAAAGCTAAAGATGCACCTTTGAAAAATTCTAAAATATAGATCAATGACCTTCCTCAACAACAGTTGCACCCGCTAAATATACATAAGTTAAAATCATAAAAATAAAAGCTTGTAAAAATGCCATAAAAGTTAAAAGCACATAAGCAGGAAGTGGAGCTATATAAGGAACTAAAGCTAAAATTACCATTAAAAATAAATCGTCGCCTTTAATATTTCCAAACAAACGGAAGGACAAAGAAACCACACGAGAAAGATGAGAGACTATCTCTATAGGAAACATCAAAGGAGCTAAAAGTTTAATAGGTCCCATGAAATGAGCAAAATACTTTACAAAACCTTGTGCCCTAATACCCTCAAAATGATAATATACAAAAACTATAATAGCCAAGGACAAAGTCAAATTTAAACTTGCAGTTGGAGCGTGAAAACCAGGTATTATACCTATAATATTACTAAAAAACACTATAATCCCCAAAGTTGCAACCAAAGGAAGATATTTTCTTGCACCTTTTTCACTTCCCATGGTATCTCTACCCATAGATAAAACTCCCTCTAAAAAAGCCTCACCTAAATTTTGCATACCGCGTGGAACAAGTTGCATAGAACGAGTAGCCATCATAGCCACTATAACAGCAATTAAAGCTACCAAACCTATGTGAAAAAAATAAGAAAAAGTATGACTTGCATCAAGCAAAGAGCTAAATAAAAATAAATCTTTCATGGTTTCCTCAAAAATTTTATTCTAAACTCGAAATTTTAGCAAAATCTTACTTATATTTTAATGAAAATTTACATCCATTCTAAAACTTGCGAAAGTTCTTTAGCAACAAAACACTTAAGCCCTATATCTTCCAAAGGCTTAGAAGGAACAATGGCATTTTTAAATTTTTGCATTTTAGCTTCTTTTAAACGCGTATCAAGGCTAAAAACCTCTCTAATTTCTCCATTTAAACTAAGCTCCCCTATAAAAATACTATCTTTGCTCAAAGGGCGATTTTTAAAACTTGAAATAATAGCTGCAACCACAGCCAAATCCGCCGCAGTTTCGCTTACTTTTACTCCGCCACTAATATTTACAAATACATCATAATGCCCCAAAGGAATTTCAAGCTTTCTTTCAAGCAAAGCCAAAAGCATATCTAAGCGATTTTTTTCATAGCCCGTAGCGCTGCGTTTTGGATAAGAACTTTCACACACCAAAGCTTGAACTTCTAAAACCAAAGCACGAGATCCCTCCATTACAACACCTAAAGCACTTCCTGAAATAGCCTTTCCACGAGTAAAAAAACGATTTGCTAAATCTTTTGCACTGATCAAACCCTTAGCAGTCATCTCAAAAATACCTACTTCATTCGTTCCACCAAAACGATTTTTAAAGCCTCTTAAAAGTCTGATTTCTTTAGTGGCATCTCCCTCAAAATAAAGCACCACATCTACCATATGCTCAAGAACTCTAGGTCCTGCTATAGCACCTTCTTTAGTAATGTGCCCTATGATAAAAGTACTGATATTATAAGCCTTACTCACACGCATAAGCTCAAAAGTAATCTCACGCACCTGAGTGATGCTTCCTGCTGCTGAAGTGATTTTATTTGAATATAGAGTTTGTATAGAATCAACGATAAGAATGCTATAATCTTTTTTGTGCAATTCTTCTAAAATATTTTCAAGGCAAAGTTCAGTAAGTAAAAATAAATTCGGAGTATTAGCCTCAAGACGATCAGCTCTTAATTTAATCTGGGCTTTACTTTCTTCGCCACTGACATAAAGCACTTTTTTACCCTGTTTAGCTAAATTTGAAGCAATTTTTAACAAAAGCGTAGATTTTCCCACACCTGGACTTCCGCCTATAAGCACTAAAGAACCTTCAACAAGCCCTCCACCTAAAACCAAATCAAGCTCATTATCATCTGTGCTGTATCTTGTAAAATGCTCTAACTCCACATCTTCAATACAAACAGCCTCACTTGTTTTCATGCTAACTTGCGCAAGCTCTTTTAAAACTTTAATTTGCTCAGCTTTTAATTCTACAAAACTATCCCAAGCTCCACAATCAGGACATTTTCCAAGCCATTTGCTTTGTTGATTTCCACAAGCTTGACATTCAAAAAGTGCTTTATTTTTTGCCATTATTCAAAAATAGGATCTAATAAAGTATCTAAATAAGCACTTGCATTAAATTCTTGTAAATCCGTCATTTGCTCACCCACGCCTACATAAAAAATAGGAAGCTCAAGCTCTCTTGCTATACTAAAAAGTGCACCCCCTTTAGCTGTCCCATCAAGCTTTGTGATAATCACACCATCAAGTTTTACAAGCTCATTAAAAGCTTTAGCTTGTAAAATTCCAGCATTTCCCTGTGTTCCATCTAAAACTAAAATTTTTCTATGGGGTGCGCCTTCTAAAGCTTTGTTTGAAATTCTTACAATTTTTTCAAGCTCATGAGCTAAATTTTTTTGATTTTGCAAACGCCCTGCTGTATCGATAATAACTCTATCAAAATCCTTTGCTTTTGCTTTAGAAATGGTATCAAAAGCAACCGCTGAAGGATCATGCCCTTGTGCAGTTAAAACTATATCTACATCCACTTTTTGCGCCCAAAGTTTTAATTGCTCAATCGCACCTGCTCTAAAAGTATCACACGCTCCTAAAATCACTTTTTGATTTTGGTTTTTGTATAAATAAGCAAGCTTGGCAATACTTGTTGTTTTTCCTGCTCCATTTACTCCTAAAATAAGCTCTACAAAAGGTTTTTCTTGATTGGTTTCTTTTTTTTCATAAAGAAAATAAGAACCCATAACACGCTTTAAATCTTCTTTTTTTACTTCATTTTGAGGTGGTAAATAATAAATTATCTCTTCAACTATTTCATAACTTACATCTGCTTCAAGCAAAATTTCTTCAAGCAAATCTTTGGTTATCTTTTTATTCTCTCCTTTAACTCCAACAATATTTTCAAGAGTTTTTGCAAGTCCTTTTTTAAAAAAATTAAACATTAAAGTATAGCCTTTTGTATATCAATTTCTAGCATTTCTTCAGGAATAAGCCCTAAATACTGATTAATCAATTTAGAATGCTTGTTGTAAAGAAACATGGTAGGAATTCCATTTACCCCACCTAAAGCTTTAGCTAAAAGATAGTTATTTTCACCATTAGCGACTTTATAAGATATTTTATGCTGTTCTATAAATTTTTGAATCTCATCGTTAGATTTATCTTCTAATAAAACCCCAACTATATTAAAATCATTATTATACTTTTCTTGTAATTTATTAAGATGAGGGATTTCAGCAATGCAAGGGGTACACCAAGTGGTAAAAAATACAAACAAAGTTACCTTATCTTCATCGTTGAAATTTAAAACGGCATTTTCTTTTTTAACTGAAATTGATCCTCCATCAATCAAATTAAGTTTAAAATTCATATCATCACTTTGATTTATACTTGCCTCGGTGCTTAAATTTACATCATTTTGCTGCTTTTCTTTATCATTGCTACAAGCAACAAACAAACAAGATATTGCCACTAGTAAAAGTATTTTTTTAATCTTCATTATTTATCAATCCTTTATTATTCTTTATAAAAATGCTAAAATTATAACATACATAAGATAATATTTTTTTAAAGGCATATTAATGGAAAAAACAGATTTTAGGGCATTGCAAAAAATACGCCTTTTCAAACATTCAAAACTAAATTTCAAACAAGATTATAAAATATTTAAAGAATGTCTTAAAATAATAAAGCTATTTAAAGCTAAAAATATTTTAATTTTTATTCCTTTGCATTATGAACCAAACTTAATAAAATTTCGCCATATTCTTAATAAAAATTACAAACTTTTTGTTCCATTTATGCAAGATAAAAGTTTAAAAATTGTAAAATTAAGATTGCCTTTTATTAAAAAAAGGTTTGGGGTTTTAGAGCCTATAGATTCTTTTTTTAAAGCAAAAATTGATTTAGCTATTGTGCCTGTAATTGGCGTCGATAAAAATTTAAAAAGAATAGGACATGGGCAAGGTTTTTATGATAGATTTTTTGAAAATTTAAATTACAAACCTCATATAATATTTATCCAAAGTATAGATGCTTTAAGTCAAAATAATCTAACACAAAAGCATGATATTTCAGGAAAATTATACATAAACCCTTATAAAAAATATTACAAGAAAGAAAGAAAAAATGATAGAATCACTTATCGCACTTATAGCCGCTATAGTCGGACTCGGTATAGGATATTTAGTTGCAAAAAAAATCAATGATGCCAAATATGAAATTTTCGTAGAACAAGCCAAAGCTAAAGCCAAAGCTATAGAATACGAAGCGGAGCTTATTTTAAAAGATGCAAAAAATTCAATTCTTAATGCAGAATTAGAAGTTAAAAAAAAATACGAAGAAAAAACTCACAAATTTCAAAAAGATTTTAATCAAAAATTTGATGATCTTTCTAAAAAAGAACAAAAACTTCAGCAAGAAGAAGAAAAACTAAAAGAAGATAAAGAATACCTTTGCAAGTCACAAAAACACATTCAAAACTTACAATCTGATGTTGATAAATTAAAAAATAAATATCAAGAAAAACTTGACGATGTTTTAAAAATTTTAGAACATTCGACAGGACTTACACAAAATGAAGCCAAAGAAATCATTCTTAAAAAAGTAGAAGAAAATTCTCGCGAGCAAATTGCACATATAGTAAGAAAATATGAAGAAGAAGCAAAAAATGAAGCTAAAAGAAAAGCTAATTTCATCATTGCTCAAGCTACTTCTCGTTTTGCAGGTGAATTTGCAGCTGAAAGACTTATCAATGTTATTAACATTAAAAACGATGAACTTAAAGGACGTATCATTGGTAAAGAAGGGCGCAATGTTAAAACCTTGGAAATGGTTTTAGGTGTTGATATTATCATCGATGATACACCAGGTGCTATTATAGTAAGTTGTTTTAATCTTTATCGCCGTGCTATTGCTACAAAAGTTATAGAACTTTTAGTTGAAGATGGCAGAATTCAACCCGCGCGCATAGAAGAAATTCACGAAAAAGTGTGTAAAGAATTTGATAGTGCCATTCTAGAAGAAGGCGAAACCATAGTTATGGATCTAGGTTTAAATAAAATACACCCTGAAATTGTAAAACTCATAGGAAAACTCAAATACCGAGCAAGCTATGGACAAAACGCTTTAGCACATTCTTTGGAAGTGGCTCACCTTGCAGGAATCATTGCTGCTGAGTGTGGTGGAGATGAGAATTTAGCACGTCGTGCGGGAATTTTACATGATATAGGAAAAGCATTAACCCATGATTTTGAAGGATCTCATGTGGATTTAGGTGCAGAACTTTGCAAACGCTACAAAGAGCATCCTGTAGTAATCAATGCTATTTACGCACATCATGGACACGAAGAAGCTACAAGCATAGAATCAGCAGCTGTTTGTGCAGCAGATACTTTAAGTGCTGCACGACCTGGAGCTAGAAGAGAAGTGTTAGAAGCTTTCTTAAAAAGAGTCAGTGAGCTAGAAGATATCGCTAAAAGTAAAGAAGGAATTAAAAATGCCTATGCAATCAATGCCGGAAGAGAAATTCGCGTCATAGCCAATGCTCAGCTTGTTAATGATGATGAAAGTGTACTTTTAGCTAAGGAAATAGCAGCTGAAATTCAAGAAAAAATGCAATATCCTGGTGAAATTAAAGTCAATGTTATACGTGAACTTAGAGCTGTAGAATACGCTAAATAAGGTTTATTATGCAAGATATGATTGATACTTTAATAAAATATGGTTATATTGTTTTATTCTTTTACTCTTTAGGGGGCGGGATGGTTGGAATTTTAGCTGCAGGAGTTTTAAGTTCTCAAGGAAAAATGGATCTTAGTTTTTGCATTGCTCTTGCTTTTATTGCTAATACCATAGGTTCAACTTTGCTTTTTATACTTGGAAAATATTATAAAAAAGACATTATGCCTTATTTTAAAAAACACCGACGCAAGATAGCCCTTGCTATGATAAAAACAAAACAACATGGAATTATTTTACTTGTAACTCAAAAATTTATTTATGGTTTAAAAACTTTCATTCCCATAGCTGCAGGTATGGCAAAATATAATTTTATTAAATTTTTTATTATCAATACTCTAGCTAGTTTGGCATGGGCTATTGTTCTAGGTTTTACTGCTTATACTTTTGGGTATGTTATTGAAGCAATTTTTGATAAACTGAGTTTATATCCTTATGCTGCTCCTTTATTTTTATTATTTTTAGCCGGAATAATTTGGCTTTATTTAAGTAAATTTTCTAAAAAATAATGTCTCTATGGAATTCTTTTTCTTACTCTTTTAAAGAATTTCATTATTTATTTTTCTCTGTTGTTGTTATTTTTATTTTTAATATCCTTTTAGAATATAATAATTTTTTAAACTTTAAAAACCAAAAACATTACCTTATAGACAACGCTCTATTAACGCACCAATATATAAAATATAATAAAAAAAATAAAAAATACTGGGTTTTAAAGTTACAAACTGAAAACTTCACTTTTTATACTACAAGTTTTAAGGATTTAAATTTAAGCAAGAATCAATTTTTAAGCCTTAGAATTATCACCCATAATATTAACTTTAAAGACTATCTGAGTAAAAGTTTTTACGCACCTTCTTATGATTTTGAAAAATTAAAAGAAAAAGAATACAATCCCATTATATCTTACTTCTTAAATCAACATACAAATGAAAAGATTAAAGAATTTTATGGTGCTTTATTTTTTGCACTGCCCATATCTTTAGAGCTTAGAAACGATGTAAATTACTACGGTATAGCACACCTTATAGCAATTAGCGGTTATCACATAGGCTTACTTTTTAGTTTAATTTTCTTTATTTTAGCTCCAATTTATAGTTTTTTCCAAAAAAGATATTTTCCTTATAGAAATTTACGTTTAGATTTAAGTATTTTAATTTTTGCACTACTTTTAGCTTATGCTTGTTTAATAGGATTTGTCCCTTCTTTTGTGCGCTCCTTGATTATGGCTTTTTGGGTTTTTTATCTATTGTGTAAAAATATAAAAATCATTAATTTCGTTACGCTTTTTTGTAGTATTTTATTGTGCATTTCTCTTTACCCTAGACTTTTATTTAGTATTGGATTTTTATTTTCTATTTTAGGTGTTTTTTATATTTTTTTATATATGCATCATTTTGCAAATAAATTTAATAATCTTATAAATATTATTTTGCTTAATATTTGGACTTTTTTTGCTATGGTTTTACCTGTGCTTTATTTTTTTCCACTTATAAGCTACCAACAAATTTTAGGTATTATTTTGAGTGGAATTTTTGTAATATTTTATCCTTTAGTATTATTTTTGCATCTTATAAACTATGGAGATTTGCTCAATTTTATCTTAGATGAATTTTTTAAATTTAAAATTTATGGAACTAATATCCATATCCCATTTTGGATTTTTATAAGTTATCTTATTGCTTCTTTAATCTCTGTGCGATTTAAATATCTAGCTTTTCTTTGTATTTTTGCGAATTTTATTCCCTTCATTATGATTGTGATTTAGAAAATAATAGAGTTTAAGCCCAAAAAGATAAATAATCCAAGAAATATAAATCCAAATAAAAAAGAATAAAATAGTAGAAAAAGATCCATAAACGCTAGCGTATGTTTTATTATATACCACGTAATATACAAATAAATTTTTTCCTATATACCAAATAGTACCCGCTCCAAAAGATACTAAAGCTAAACTTTTAAGAGTTCCCTTATGAACAGAACTTGAATAAGATATAAAAAATAAACCCCAAATAATTACAAAGGGTAAAATTTCAAAAAAATTAAACCCTATTTTATAATCATCTAAAGTTTGTTGGATAAAACCTGAAATATAAAAACTAAGCCCAAGCCCCAAAGGAACAAGAGTTAAAAGAGTCCAATAAGAACTAATACTTTGCCAAAGTCCTTTAGGTTCATTTTTAGTAATGCGATTGATTACAAAATCATAGCCTGAAAAAAAAGCTAAAGAAGTAAATGCCATAGCAATAAGACCTACAATACCCAAATTTACACTATTTTTTAAAAAAGTATCGATGTAGGTAGCAACAACATCTTGTTGCGTTGGTATTAAAAAAGCAAAAATTACTTGCTTTGCTTTTTCATAATAAGCTTTAAAACTGGAAATTTGCGTAAAAACAGAAAAACATACAAATAAAATAGGTATTAAAGATAATACAGTATAAAAACTAAGCGCTGCTGCATAATTTAAAATTTCCTTATCACGCAAATTTAGTAAAATAGTAAAAAAATTTTTCACCTTCTAAAGTCCCATTTTAAAAGGATTTAGTATATTATTTGGATCAAAAGCTTTTTTAATATTTCTCATTAAATTCATTTCGGCTTCAGAAAAAGCTAAATTCATAAAAGGTGCCTTAGAGAGTCCGATACCATGCTCTCCGCTTAAAGTTCCTCCAAGTTTCACTGTTAATTTAAAAATCTCTTCCACAGCTTCATAGCCTTTTTTCACCTGCTCTTTATCATTTTTATCAGGAACCATAACATTAGTATGCACATTTCCATCCCCTGTATGTCCAAAGCAAGGAATTTTAAAACCATATTTTTTAGAAATCTCATCTATACCTTCAAGCAAAGTAGGTAGTTTAGAACGCGGAACTGTAATATCTTCATTAAGTTTTAAAGTTCCATACATGGCAATGCTTTGAGAACAATTTCTTCTAGCAAACCAAATATCTGCGGTTTCTTGTTCATCTTTTGCTATTTTAAATTCGCTAGCGCCAGCTTCTAAAAAATAATATTCTAAATTTCTTAAATCCTCATCAATAGCCTCTTTAACATTACCATCCACATCAGCAATCAAAATAGCTCCAGCTTCTATAGGCAAACCTTTATTAAATTTGCTCTCAACCGCTCTAATGCTAAGATTGTCTAAAAATTCCATAGATACAGGACTTACACCGCTAGCAAGACTTTTGTAAACCGCATTCATAGCACTTTTTACACTTGGAAAAATAGCAAAAGCAGTTTTTTTAAATTTAGGCAAAGGTATTAATTTTAAAGTAAGCTCACTTAAAACTGCCAAAGAACCTTCACTAGCGATTAAAATTCCTGCCAAATTATAACCTGCTACATCTTTAATAGTGCGTTTCCCTGCACGAATGATTTCTCCGCTAGGCAAAACAGCCCTTAAAGCCATCACATAATCTTTTGTAATGCCATATTTTGCAGCTCTCATTCCCCCAGCATTTTCGCTTACATTACCCCCTAAGCTTGAATACTCCATGCTAGCAGGGTCAGGTGGATAAAAAAGTCCGTATTTGGCTACTTCTTTTTGTAAATGTATATTAATAACCCCAGGTTGCACAACAGCCACTAAATTTTCAAGATCAATTTCTAAAATTTTATTCATATGCTTTTCAAAAGCAAGCACCACCCCGCCATTAACAGCTAAAGCTCCTCCTGTAAAACCAGATCCTGAGCCTCGCGGTATGACTATGATATTATTTTCATTACAAAATTTTAAAATTCGAGCAATATCTTCTTCATTTCTTGGAAAAAGAACCCCATCGGGTAAATAATGTTTTTTTGTCGCATCATAGCTATAAGCTCTTTTGTGAATTTCATCAAAATAAGCGTTTTCTTCTCCTAAAAATCGTTTAAAATATTGTTCAAATTCTTTTTTCATGTTTATTGCACCTTAGGAAGATTAATCAAAGCATCATAATACCTATAATAATTTCCTATTTCTTGAGAGTTAAAATCAAAAAAATTACTTTTATATCCACCTATACGAGAATAAAAAGGAACCTGAACGCTAGTTGGCTTGCTTATAGGCACTTCATAAAGCTTATTAAAATCTTGACAATCCACAACTTCTGCATGATTTTCCAAAGCCACAACCAAAATGCCGACCGCATTATCATCACAAAATTGCCTAAAATCTGAACGCTTAGGAGAAAGAGTAGCCGTTCTAATTAATTGTGCTCCAAAAATATCAATATGGGTAAAATATATCTGCGGAAATTCTCTAACAAGTTCATTATAAGTTTGTTCATCAGGAGCAATTACCAATCCTCTATCATAAAGAAAATTTAAAACAACCTCATCACCTACTTTAGGTAAAACATTTGGTAAAGGCAAAGCATCTTGCTTAAGAGCTGAAAAAACACTAAATTCTAATTTTGCCAAACCATTTTTTTTATCTATAACACTTGCTCTAGCGATGATACTTTGCGAATTGCTAAAATGTTGCACTACTACGCCACTTGAATAAAGTTTTATATCATCACTATCTTTAATATAACCATAAATATCATCAACTTTTACAAGTTCACTTTTTATAGGTTTTAAATCAAATCCAACCGCAAAGAGGCTAAGGTTTAAAGCTAAAAAACACACTATAGTTTTAAACAAATTTGCTCCTTAAATAAAAATTTATAGAATTATAATCCTTTTTTGTTAAGCAATTGTAAGAAAAATAAAGTAAAATATAGCTTTCAAATTTCAAAATTCTTTTAAAAATTAAGGTTATCTCATGAAAAAATTATTGCTTTTATTTATTTTTGTTGTTCAAAGTTTTGCAGCTTTAAGTGTTGAAGAGCTAACTTGGGATAATGGAGATACCTTGCTTAAATTCCTACAAAGAAATTCCATACCTATGTCGCTTTATTATGGACTTGATAGAGAAGATCAAGAACTTGCTTCTGATATAGCCTATAAAATAAAATATCAAGTTTTAAAAGATGAAAACAACAACATAGAACAAGTTTTAATTCCAATTAGTGATGATTTACAAATTCATATCTATAAAGATAAAGATGGACAATACACTCTTGCTTTTACTCCTGTATCTTATCAAAAAGAAGATAGAATTTTACATTTAACCATTAAAAGCTCTGCTTATCAAGATGTCTATGAAGAAAGTGGTAGCAGTACTTTAGCTCGTGCTATGGTTCGTGCTTTTCGAGGAAGTATAAATTTTCGCAATATCCAAAAAGGTGATGAAGTAACCCTATATTATGAACAAAAAAGACGCATGGGTAAACTTTGGGGTGATATAAATATAAAAATGGCAATGGTAGAAATCAATAAAAGCGCTAGAGAAGTCTTTTCTTATAATGATATATTCTATGATCGTGATGGCAAAGAATTAGAATCTTTTTTACTTACAAAACCTGTGAATTACACTAGAATTTCTTCTCCTTTTACAACAGCAAGATATCATCCTATATTAAAACGCTATCGTGCCCATCTTGGTATAGACTATGCTGCACCTACTGGAACTCCTGTGAAAAGTGCTGGCAAAGGAGTAGTAACCTTTATAGGCACAAAAGGTGGTTATGGAAATGTAATTCAAATCAAGCATGACTCAGGTTATATGACTTTATATGCTCATCTTAGTCGTTTTGCAAAAATTAAAAACGGACAAAAGGTAAATCAAGGACAAGTAATTGCATATGTTGGTTCAACAGGTATGAGCACAGGTCCTCATTTGCATTTTGGAGTATATTTAAATAATAAAGCTATAAATCCTGCATCTGTTGTAAAAATCGCCAAATCAGAACTTAGTGGAAAAGCGAAAGAGAATTTTAAACATATCATAGCTGGATACGAGCAGGTTGTTAAAGAAGCCCTAGCCTCGAATCAACCTAATCCTCCAAAAGAAGAAGATTTTGAAAACTATATAGAATTTTAATTACTCAATAACGCTTTATCTTTTGCATTGATTAAAGAATGTAGAAGAGTTGCAAGCTCTTCTTTTTCTTTTTCATTAATTTCACAAAAATCTGCATCAATCAATTGTTTCACCAAAGCTTCATTTAACAAATCTCCATCGCCAAATTCTCTAGCTTTTTGAATGATTTTTAACACCCTTAAATCTTTTCTTTCATACATTTTAATCCTTTAAATAAACCACACTCACAAAACGCTTAGTCGTTTTATCACGACGATAAGAAAAAAAACTCTCATCATCAAAGCTACAAATTCCACAATCTTTAATATTTTCAATGCCTAAATTTTGCGCTTGAAATTTTACTAAAGCTTTTAAATCAAGTTTATCATCTTGAACAAATTCTTTAAATTCTTTTTTAGCAAATTCTAAAATTTCTCCATCTATTTCATAATTTTTAGCACAAATTCCAGGCAGGATAAAAAGATGAAATTTATTCTTATCTAAATGTGAATTTTGCATAGTAATTTGATCAACGCATTCTTTTAGGATATTTTCAAAGCTTCCTTTTCTACCTGAATGCAAAGCTGCTATAATACCACTTTCATGATATAAAATCAAAGGCAGACAATCCGCACTTAAAACACAAAGAGCGATATTTTTTTCCTTGCTTATAAGTCCATCACAACTGAGATTTTTTAAATTTTCATCATAAATGATAACTTTATGAGAATGAATTTGATCCATAAAAACACATTTTTCAATATCTTTAAAACCTAAATGAGAAAATAAATTCTCATTATGAATTTTAGCTCTAAAAACATTATAATCCTTATCAAAAGCACAAAAAATACCGACTTTATCATTTTCTAATAAAGATAAGAAATTCTTTCGACTTCTTCCCATGATAATCCTTTGTTTTTACCTTGTAATTGTGCATAAATATAACGAGCAAGTAAATCACTTTCTATATTGATTTTTCTACCTACTTGATAGTCTTTAAAAAGCGTTTCTTTAAAGGTAATAGGAATAATAGTAAGCCTAATACCATTTTTTAAAATTTCATTGATAGTAAGACTTACTCCATCAACAGCTATACTTCCTTTTTCTGCCATAAATTTCATAGCTTCTTTGGGTAAAGATATATGAAAATCTACTCCATTTTCATCTTTTTGAATCTTTTCAAGTGTGCCGATAAAATCAATATGTCCTTGCATAAGATGTCCATCGATTCTATCGCCATATCTTAAAGCAGGTTCTATATGAACTTTATCTTTTAAATTCTCTATAGCCATATGAGTGCGACTTTCACGAGAAAGCTCCACTTCAAAACCCGCTTCATAAAGTTTTGTTACACTTAAACAAGCTCCATTTACGGCTATGCTATCGCCAAGATTTGGGCGATATTTTGCTTTTAAGCTTAAAGTATTGTTTTGATAAGATTGAACTTTAGCAATTTCTCTTATGAGTCCATTAAACATTTTTTACCTTAAAAAATCTTATTTAATAATTTATTCACCGCTTTATCAACTTTATCGCCAGTACTTTTAGCACCGTCACTCACACCGCCACCCACTACATTTTTAATAGAATTTAACACGCTTCCTGCATTTAAATTTACTTTAGGATTTTCCGTAGTTCCTGTAATACTTCCTTTAAAATTAGCTCTATCGAGTTTAATATCAAAAGGCAAATTTAAAGCCCCGCTTTTAGAATTTAAAGCTCCTGATTGTACTAAAATATAAGAACGATCTGCTTGCATATTAAGATTAAGCTTGATATTTTCTTTTTTAATCAAAGCTTTAGCATTAGCAGTGCGATAAACATCATTGGTAATATCTTTTAGTGTTAAAATTTTTAAAGCATTGGTAATAAGATTTGGTTTTAATTTACCCTCTTTCATATCCAAATTAACCTCGCCTTCTTCGCTTAAAAGATTGTAATTTGCCTTCATGTCCGCCTTACCTTGATAAATATCCATAAAATCCAAACCCTGAGCTAGACTACTTAAATCCACTCCGTTTAAATCAGCAAGTAAAAGGTTATCTTTAAATGTGCTTTGAAGTTTTCCTTCAAATAAATTTGGACTATTTACAACAAAATTTAAACTCTTATCAAAACCTACCTTTCCATTAAATTCTGCCTTACCTTTAAGTTTTCTATCTAACAAAAAGCCTAGTTTTGAAAAATCATTTATCTTTAAATTAAAATCCGAATTTAAAAGCATCTTACTTATATCAAAACTTCCTTGTAGTTTTGTAAGATCAGCTAAAGATGAATTTAAAACAGAATCAAATTGAGCGATATTGTTTTTAAAATTAATTTTGGTATTTAAATCATAACTTGTATTGTTTGGAAAATTTTTATTTAAAATTTTACTTAAAGTTGCAGCATTTAAAATACCCTTAGCTTCTAAATTTGCTTTACCATTAAGATTGTTAAAATCGATATTATCTAAATTAACTTTTGCATTAACAATCCCACTGGCATAATTTGGCATACCTGTTATAACAAAAAGTTTAGATAAATCAAGTTTATCAATGTTTAAATCAAGTTTTTTACCATTTGAATCAGCCTTGATTACACCATCTGCCAAATTTGCATTTGCATTTAAATTTTGTACTTGAGTGCCTATAATATGAGCTTTTGCAGTAAGATCTGCCTTACCTTGTAATTTTTGTCCTGCTATAGCACTAAACTGAGACAAGTCATCAATAAAAGCATTTAAATCTGTATTTAACTCACTATTTTTTAAATTATAAGTTCCTTGAAGTTTTTTGATATTAAGCAAATTTGAAGCAAGTAAAGCATTGTAAGAAATATTACTATTTTTTGCATTTGCTTTAGCATCAAAACTAAAAATTGCATTTGGAAGTTCTATTTTAGCTATTTTTTTAAGCTCATTGGTGTTAATCTTTGCATTGTTTATTTTTGCTTCAAGATCAAAATTAGAAAAATCCAAATCTGCATTTAGAAGTTTAGCATTTAAATTTCCAGAAACCAAAGCTCCGTATCCTGCAAGAGCTAATAATTTTTCCAAACTTGCTTCATTAATATCTGCAAAAATTTTATTATTTTTCAAACTTGCCTTTACCTCTCCACCAAGTCCGATAACTTGAGCATTTAAACTTGATAAGGCATTATTTACAACACTTGTTTGACCTATCACATCCAAACTACCATTTAGTCTAGTTTTTGTAAGTTTTTCAAGCTTTACAAGAGAAGGAATACTTAAATTAAAATCAGTACTTAAAGCATTCTTGCTAATATCATAAAGAGTTTTTTGGGTTTGTAAGTTAAGATAATCATTGTAAATTTTACTTACAGCATAAATCTTATCTTCTTTAACATTGGCCAAAATTTCTGCTTTAGGATTAGAATTTAAAGGCAAGTCTAAAGAAACATCTTTTTTTATCGCCTCATAGTTTATATAACTTGTATCAAGTTTTATGATGATATTTCCATCAGGTTTTAAATTCTGTGCTGAAATTTTTGCTTGAGCATTTAAAAAACCTTTAGCGTAACTAGGGTAAGATAAAAGATGAAGTATTTCTTCTATCTTAAGATTTTGCGCATCTAAATTTAAAGCAATAGGGCTGTAATTATACATTCTTGCATTTAAAAGTACATTTGAACCTAGTAAATAACCCTTTCCATCTAAAGTAAAATCACTTGCTTTACCTTGAATCTTACCGCCAAAAGAAAGGTTTTGATTTAAATTTAAACCTAAATTTTTAGCATAATTTTGATTTAAAGAAATAAGATAGTCAAGATCAAATCCAAGCTTAAAAGGACTCAAAGCTCCCTTAAGATTAAAATCTGCCATATTTGCGATATTTGCTTGCAATTCAAGGCTTGAAAAACGTAAATTAAAATGCGTGATATTTACATCTAATCCCGCACTTTCTTTGATCTTTTTTTGCGCTATATTTGCCACTATATTATTACCAAAACTTGTGAAAAGTATGGTATAAATAGCAATCAAAAGCACAACAACAAAAGCTATAACTCCATAAAAAATCTTTTTCATTTTTATCCTTTAGTTTATTTTATAAAATAACTTTAGTCTATAAAACTAAACTTTTATAAATATTTTAATTTAAAGTATTGACAAAATTCATTTTTTATAGTATGATATTATCACTCTAAATAAAAGAGTGCTAAAATCAATATTTTTAAGGATGGACAAAAATGAATTTTCAACCTTTAGGAAAGCGTGTTCTAGTCAAACGCGTAGAAGAAACTAAAACAACAGCCTCAGGCATAATTATACCAGATAATGCTAAAGAAAAGCCTTTAATGGGTGAAGTAGTAGCAGTAAGTAAAGAAATCACTGATATTGCAAATGGTGATAAAATCGTGTTTGCTAAATACGGTGGAACAGAAATTAAACTTGATAATAATGAATATTTAGTTTTAAATTTAGATGATATCTTAGGAATTTTAAAATAATTTATAAAATAAGGATAAAAAATGGCAAAAGAAATTATTTTTTCAGATGAAGCAAGAAATAAACTTTATGAGGGCGTTAAAAAACTTAATGACGCGGTAAAAGTAACTATGGGGCCAAGAGGACGCAATGTTTTAATCCAAAAAAGCTTTGGTGCTCCAAGCATTACTAAAGATGGCGTAAGTGTTGCTAAAGAAGTAGAGCTTAAAGATAGTCTTGAAAATATGGGTGCTTCACTCGTAAGAGAAGTAGCGAGTAAAACAGCTGATCAAGCAGGCGATGGAACAACTACTGCAACGGTTTTAGCTCATGCAATTTTCAAAGAAGGTTTAAGAAATATCACAGCAGGTGCAAATCCTATCGAGGTAAAACGCGGTATGGATAAAGCTTGCGAAGCTATAGTAGCAGAACTTAAAAAACTTTCTCGCGAAGTAAAAGATAAAAAAGAAATTGCACAAGTTGCTACAATCTCAGCCAACTCTGATGAAAAAATCGGAAATTTAATCGCTGATGCTATGGAAAAAGTGGGCAAAGATGGTGTTATCACTGTTGAAGAGGCAAAATCAATCAATGATGAATTAAATGTAGTTGAAGGTATGCAATTTGACAGAGGTTATTTAAGCCCTTATTTTATCACTAATGCAGAAAAAATGACAGTAGAGCTTTCAAGCCCTTATATCCTGCTTTTTGATAAAAAAATTACAAATTTAAAAGATTTATTACCGGTTTTAGAACAAATTCAAAAAACAGGCAAACCACTTTTAATTATCGCTGAAGATATTGAAGGTGAAGCGCTTGCAACTTTGGTTGTAAATAAACTTCGCGGTGTTCTTAATATTTCAGCAGTGAAAGCTCCAGGTTTTGGCGATAGAAGAAAAGCTATGCTTGAAGATATAGCGATTTTAACAGGTGGAGAAGTGATTTCTGAAGAACTTGGAAGAACTCTTGAAAGTGCGACTATACAAGATCTTGGACAAGCTTCTAGTGTAATCATCGATAAAGACAATACAACCATAGTAAATGGTGCAGGCGAAAAAGCAAATATTGATGCGAGAGTCAATCAAATCAAAGCACAAATTGCTGAAACAACTTCAGATTATGACAGAGAAAAATTACAAGAAAGACTTGCAAAATTAAGTGGTGGTGTTGCAGTTATTAAAGTAGGTGCAGCAACTGAAACTGAAATGAAAGAGAAAAAAGATCGCGTTGACGATGCTTTAAGCGCTACTAAAGCAGCAGTTGAAGAAGGTATAGTAATCGGTGGTGGTGCAGCGCTTATCAAAGCAAAAGCTAAAATCAAACTTGATCTACAGGGTGATGAAGCAATTGGCGCAGCTATCGTTGAAAGAGCTTTAAGAGCACCTTTAAGACAAATTGCTGAAAATGCAGGATTTGATGCAGGTGTGGTTGTAAATAGCGTAGAAAATGCTAAAGATGAAAACACAGGATTTGATGCTGCAAAAGGTGAATATGTTAATATGCTTGAAAGTGGAATTATCGATCCTGTTAAAGTAGAAAGAGTAGCTTTACTCAATGCAGTTTCTGTAGCTAGTATGCTTTTAACCACAGAAGCAACAATTAGTGAAATTAAAGAAGATAAACCTACTATGCCAGATATGAGCGGTATGGGAGGAATGGGTGGCATGGGCGGAATGATGTAATATCTGCTCTAACCTCTTATCAGCAAGGATTTTCCTTGCTGATTACCAATTTAATTTAAAAACACTCCCTTGATTTTCTACAGATTCGCAAATAATCTTAATATCATTATCATCACAAACTTTTTTTACCAAAGAAAGCCCTATACCAAATCCTCCTTGATCGGTATTAAATCTTGTATATCTATCAAAAATATGATTTAAATTTGACTTTGAAATTCCACAACCTGTATCCGCAATACTTAAAAAATTGGCTTTCAAAATTATAGAAATTACTCCACCTTTTTTATTGTATTTAATAGCATTGCTTATAAGATTATCAATCAATTTAGAAATTTGACTTTTAGGAGCAAAAATATTTGCTTGATTTAAATCAAGCTTTAGTGTAATTTTTTTTTGCTCAAAAAATACTTTAAAATATTCCAATCTTTCTTCAAGTAGTATTCTTAAATCAAATTTTTGTTTTTCTGTTTCTAAGGTATTAGGGAAATTATAAAAAACAAGATCAGAATACACTTGAGACAAACTTTTTGCAGCAAGCTTAATCCTTGTAAATTTAGCATTATCTCCTAAATTTTGATGCTCAAGTTGTTCTATACTCATCAAAATAACACTTAATGGGGTATTGAGTTCATGAGTTGAATCTTTAATAAAACGATTTAGTGTGCTGATTTTATCCTCCAAAGGCTTTAGAGCAATTTTTACTAAAATATAAGATATTAAACCCAATATGCAAAAAGCCATAATAGCAAAACCAAAAACTTTCGTTCTAATCCAAAAAAGATCTTTGCCAACATCTTCACCCTGTATTAAAATTTGCAAACCATCGTTAGTATTTACTTCTTCATTGCTAGCATGTCTTAAAAAATAATGATCTGCACTCATAGGGGCAAGGAAAAAAACCTTATTATCACAAATACCTCTACCTTTAAGCTCTATCTTTGCCTTTCTTAAATCAAAATCTATATTACTAAAAACAATCTTTTTAACATCAAATATAGCAAATTTTAGTGCTGTGCTTTGAGCAATATTTTTTGCACTTATATCTATAGGGGTAAAACGAGAATTTAAGATGCTTATAACAATGTTTCTATGATTTTCTCTCAAAGTGGCACCCTTTAAAACAACTAATTCTTCATATAATTTTTGATACCATAATGCAAAAAAAATAGTTAAAAAAATACCTGTAGTTGTTAGGTAGATTAATAAAATTTGCCTAATGACTTTTTTAGCCATAGCAATATCCCCTGCCTCTTTGATTTATAATTTTTTCTTTTCCTAAAATTTTACGTAAATTTTTCACATAAGCCCTTAAACTTAGCTCACTAGGCTCCTCATCATAATCCCAGAGTTCTTCAAAAATTCTCTCTGTACTTAAAAAGTTGTTTTTATTTTTAAGTAATAAAGACAAAAGCTTAATTTCTTTACTCGGTAAAGTCAAGGCTTTATTATTATGGTAAAGAATTTGTGTAGTAAATTCAAATCTAAATCCATCTCCTAAATCTTCAAAATCTTCATTTTTATGTGAAAAAGCTCTTTTAAGCAAAGCTTTAACCCTGATAGATAACTCGGCAAGTTCAAAAGGTTTTTTTATATAATCATCACAACCTGCGTCAAAGCCTTGTTTTAAATCGTTTGTTGTGTTTAAAGAAGTCATGAAAATTGCTGGAGTTTGCTTTCCGCTTTTTCTTAATTCTTTAAGTAATGAAAATCCATCTCCTAAAGGAACTTTTACATCTAAAATCCAAAGATCAAAATATCTTTCATAAGCCATATCTAAAGCTTCTTGCGCATTATCGCATAAAAATACTTCATATCCCTCATCGTTTAAAAACTCTTCAATGATCTCACTCAAGCTCAAATCATCTTCTAAAAGTAAAATTTTAGCAGCCATAATTTAAATCTTTCTAACTTCAAATCTCTTAAATATATATCATTGTATCAAAATTCTTATCAATTATTTAATAAAATTTCATTTTTATTTAATTTATTTTTATCTATAATCCTTTCATACAAATAAATTTTTCCTTAAGGAGTTAAAATGCTTCCAAAATGGGATAACAGCTATAGTGTGCACAATGCTAAAATTGATGAGCAGCATAAAAAGCTTTTTAAACTTGCTGCAAAAGTTGAAGTTGTATCAGATAGATCTGTAAGTAAAAATGAAGTCAAAGAACTTTTGGCTGAATTTTTTAATTATATGAAAGATCACTTTAATGATGAAGAAAAATACATGCAGCTAATAGGCTATCCAAATTTAGAAGAACATCGAAAAATACATAAAGAAATCATCCAAACCATGATTAATTTAATCAAAGATATCAAATCAACCAATGATCTTAAAGAAAAACTTTATATAGTGGCTAAAAAGTGGCTTTTAGAACACATACTATATGAAGACATGAAAGTTGAAAAATGGAGAAGTTCTTCTTTGTCTACAGATGATGGTGGCGATGTTAGCTTTGAAGCAGCAGAAGATGAAGATAATGAGCATCCACAATTTTATCTTTATACCTGTAATTGTCCTGGTAAAATTCACGATGTTCCTTATAGCATTCATCAAAAAATAGAATTACAAGGTCATAAATTTACTTGTAAAACTTGTAAACAAGCTATAAAATTTTACAAAAAATATTCTTAAGGAGGATAAAATGAAACGCAATGTAAAAACTTATTCTTTTAGAATGCCTTTAGAGCTTAAGGAGCGTTTGGATAATTTAAGTAAAAATCTTTCTAAACCAAAATCAACCATAGTAAAAGAAGCCATAGAGGCTTATCTTAATGAAGTTGAAGATTTTTCTTTTGCTGTTAATGCCCTAGAAGAACTTAAAGATGGGGATTATCAAAAGGCAAGTAAAAAAATAGATAAAATTGTCAAAAATCTTAAACAAACAAAATAAAAAACTTTATCACAATTTTTTTGTGATAAAGACTTATTAATTTTTTATATTAAAATACATTTATGAATATTAAAAATGGAGTTAAAAAAGTGGCTCCGGATGTAGGATTCGAACCTACGACCAATCGGTTAACAGCCGACTACTCTACCGCTGAGCTAATCCGGAATATTTAAAAGTAAAATGTGATTATAGTGAAATTAAAAAACTTTGTCAAGGGTTTTTTCACAAAAATGCATTTTTTATGTAAAAAAATTAATTTACTCCTTAACAATAACACTTTTTAAATTTCTAAAATAAAACAAATTTACCCCATCTTCATATAAATAATCAAGCTTCATTCCATGTGTTTCTAAAATAGTATTTACAATATAAAGCCCTAATCCAAAACTTGATTTTTGTTTTGATCCTTGAGTAAAAGCTTGAGTATAGTATTCTAAAGTATTGTTAAGCTCAGGACCACGATTTTTAAAACAAATATAATCATCTATAATATCAATTTGCACAAACCCATCTTCAGAATGTTTAATACCATTATCTATCATATTTTTAATCGCCGTAGTAAAAAGTTTAAAATCCACATTTACAAAAAAACTTTCTTCCATAAAAATACGTATATTGCTATCATCTCGCATTGCAATTTCTTTGGCTTCATCTAAAACATCTAAAATATTGTATTTTTTTCTATTTATAAAAGCAGCCCCTGAAGTAATTTGCTCAATAGCAGCAAATTCATTAATTAAAATTTCAAGTCTAGTAAAAACCCCATTTAAGCGCTCTTTATATTTATTATCTTCTATCATTTCTAAAGTTAAGAGCCCTTTAGTAATAGGAGTTTTGAGTTCATGCATAATATTTCTTAAAAAAAACTGACGAGATTGGTTTAACTTTCGAATTTGAACAATAGCTTGATAAAAAGCTTCACTTACTTGTGAAATTTCATCCACCCCAGTGCTTACATCTTCTATATCACCAAGCTTTCCTTGGGCAAATTTATCAATTTGTTTTTTAAGTCTTTTAAGTGGTTTTAATTTTTTAAATATATAAATATAAAGCAATACAAGAATACAAATCACAGCTACAGCTATAGCTTTGATAATAAAATACCTATAGGTTTGATAATCTTGATCCTTATAAAGATAAACCTTTCCATCATAAATAATATTTAAATACACCTGTCTATTATAAGAAATAATCTCGATTAAGCCATTGTTAACCTCAACCCTAGCTAAAACATCACCTCTAAAAAGAATTTTACGGATCTGCTTTGCTTCTGTTATCTCATCCATTTTATTATAATTTTTTGTCTGCTCTTCAAATTCTTTTTCACTGATAACTCCTGCAAAATTTAAGAGCCTTGCATTAGCTATCAAAGAATATTTTGTATTTAATTCTCTAGTATAATTTTGCTGATCATATTCTATAAGCCACAAAAAGCCAAGTACAACACTAACCCCAGCAAAAATAAAAATAAAAGTTATAGTATAAAAAATCGAAGATTTATTCATTGAGTAAGCTTATAACCTATTCCACGTATAGAGTGAATATATTTTGGAGTTTTTGGATCATCTCCCATCTTTTGACGAATTCTACTGATAATAACATCTATACTTTTATTACTAGAATCCTCACTAATAGAAGAACAATTATAAACAAGCTCTTCACGACTTACCACTCCACCCTCTTTTTTAATCAAATAGCTTAAAATATCAAATTCAGCATTAGTTAAAGTAAGCTCTTGTCCTTTCATGGTAATAATATGCTTATATTGATCATAAACAAGATCTTTTACACTTTTTGCTATGGCGCTTTTTGTATTTGAAATACGTCTTAAATGACTTTTAATACGTGCTTGTAATTCTTTTGGATTATAAGGTTTTGGTAGGTAATCATCTGCTCCAAGCTCTAAAGCATTAACCTTATCTGTAATATCATGTCTTGCGCTTGAAACAATAATAGGCGTATCATACTTTTTACGAATCTCTTCACACACTTCAAGCCCATCAAGCCCTGGCAAAGAAAGGTCTAAAATGATAAGCTGATATTCTTTTAATGCAAGCTTAGAAAGACCTATATAAGGTTCATGAGCTATATCAACTTTCATATCAAATTTTTCCAAATATTCAGCTGTAATTTCTGCTAATTCTAAATCATCTTCTATCATAAGAATATTTGTCATAGTTTTCCTTTATTTTAAACTTAATTTTAATTTTAAACTAAAATTTATAACGAAAGGAAAATCCTTCCGTTATTTTTATTTAAGCAGAAGCAAAGTCGCAAAACCATTGCGATATACCCAAACTTTGGTAAATTCTTTTTTATTAACTTGTTTTAAAGCTTGTTCTAAATCTTTTAAATTTTTAATTTCACTTTGTCCAACACCTATGATAATATCACCCTCTTGGAAACCAGAATTTTTTCCTTTGCTCTTTTCTTTAACACTATCAACCAAAACACCATTAACATCTTTTGGAATTTGCAAACGATCCTTAAGTCTTGGATCTAAATTTCTCAAACTCAAACCATCAATCAAATCGCTTTGTACGCCTTTAGGATTTTCTTTTTCACCTTTAAGAATAAAACTTGCTTGCTTATTTTCTCCATCTCTTTCGTAACTTAATGAAATTTTTTGACCAATCTCTAAAGTTCCTATATAATTTTTAAGATCAATAGGACTTTTTATAACCTTATCATTAACTTTAGTAACTAAATCTCCACGCTTAAGCCCTGCTTCATCAGCACTTGAACCTTTTTGAACATCAGTGATTAAAGCTCCTTCTTGATTTTTGTAAGCTTTTTTAGTATCACCTTGCAAAGCTAAAATAGTCACACCTAAAAATCCTCTATCAATCTTGCCTTTTTCAATAAGTTTTTTAGCTATATCTTTAACCATATTTGAAGGTATGGCAAAACCTATGCCATTATTTCCACCACCACGAGAAAGAATAGCTGAATTAATACCTACTAAATATCCGCGACTATCCACCAAAGCTCCACCTGAATTTCCTGGATTGATAGAAGCATCTGTTTGTATAAAATTTTCATATTGATTTAAACCTATATTGTCTTTATTTAAAGCAGATATTATCCCACTTGTAACACTAAAACCAACTCCAAAAGGATTTCCAAGTGCAAAAACAACATCTCCTTCCATTAAATCATCAGAATTTGTAAAAGTAATAGCTGAAAGATTATTAGCCTCTATTTTTATAACAGCCAAATCTGTTTTTGGATCTTTACCTATAAGTTTTGCTTTATATTCTATGTCGCTTCCTGGTAAATTCACTGTAATCGTATCAGCATCATCTACAACGTGATTATTTGTTACTATATAACCATCTTTTGAAATAATCACCCCTGATCCCAAAGAACTCACCACTTCTTTATCATTTTTTCCTTTTCTTTGAGAAAAATCAAAATCAAAAAATTGTTTAAAATAAGGATCATTAAAAAAATCATCCAAAGGGCTTGGACGATTTGCTCTTGTAATAGTTTTTGAGGTGGAAATATTAACCACTGATTTTTTTGCATCTTTAATAGAATCATGATAAGAAAGCACTGCATTTCCAGCAGCAGGATTCACACGATTAGCCGTTGCAGTCGATTCGTTAAAATTAATACTTGCAGCAAATAAAGCACTTGCTAAACTTAATGATAAAAAAATCTTTTTCATTTCATTTCCTTTTGTTCTTAAAGATAAATTATCTCGTAAAATATTTTACTGTCTTCATAGTATAAAACCGAAAATTTACAAAATTGTAAATAAAACCTTGAGTGATAAAAATTTATAAAACTTGATTGACTTAGGCTAAAGTTTATGTTATAATTTAATCCTCTATATAATCAAGTAAAAATTTTTAAGGAAATATAACATGAATAGTTTATACGAAACTCTTGGAGTTAGCAAAAACGCTAGTGCAGATGAAATAAAAAAAGCTTACCGTCGCCTAGCTAGAAAATATCATCCTGATATCAACAAAGAAAAAGGTGCTGAAGAAAAATTTAAAGAAATTAATGCTGCTTATGAAATTTTAAGTGACGAAAAAAAACGAGCTCAGTATGACCAATACGGCGATTCTATGTTTGGTGGACAAAGTTTTCATGATTTTTCAAGAAATACTGGTGGGGTAAATTTGGACGATATTTTAAAAGATCTCTTTGGAGGAGGCTTTGGTGGACGCTCAAGAGGGGGTTTTAACGGCTTTTCTTCAAAAGGCTTTAGCAGTGGTTTTGGAGGATTTGGAGGTTTTGAAGAAGAAATTTTAGACAGCAATCTAGAGCTTCACATTCCTTTCGAAAAAGCTGTTAAAGGCGGGGAACATAGTTTTAATTTTCAAGGCGAAACCATTAAATTTAAAATTCCACATGGTATAAAAGAAGGCGAGAAACTAAGAATTCGCTCTAAAGGAAAACAAAGCAGAAATGGAGCTAGAGGAGATTTAATCATTATTGTAAAAATAGAAGAAAGTCCTATTTACACAAGAGAAGATGATGATTTATATCAAAAGGTTGATATTTCTTTAAAAACTGCACTTTTTGGTGGAAAAATAAATATAAAAACACTCAAAGAAGGCAAGGAAGAAGCAACAATTAACATAACGCCTAATTCAAAAAATAACCAAAAAATTCGTTTAAAAGGTTATGGTGTGCAAAATAGAAAAAGTGATATTTATGGGGATATGTATTTGATTTTAAATGTTGTTTTGCCAAATTTAGATACCCTTGATGAAAAATTTATAGAACTCTTAAAAGAAAAATTACCTTAAAGAAAGGAATAAAATATGGAACAGCATTATGATGAACCTGTATATTTAATCAGTGTTGTGGCTAAAGTTTTAAGCATACATCCACAAACCTTAAGGCAATACGAAAGAGAAGGATTGATAGAGCCAAGTAGAACCGATGGCAAAATAAGACTTTATTCTCAAAGAGATATTGACCGTATTAAACTTATATTGCGTTTAACAAGAGACATGGGAATCAATCTTGCTGGAGTAGATGTTATCTTAAAATTGAAAAACCAACTTCACGAATTTGAAAATTTAATTGATGAACTACGCTTAGAATTAAGCAAACAACAAGATAAAGAAGCGGCTAGTAAAGCCGTTGTTAAGCATAAAAATAGCTTTGATTTGATTTTTTATGAGAAAAAATAAAAAATAATGGATAATTTTTTAGAAATTTTTTTAATCACCGTTGCTATAGCTATAGTTTTAAATGTCATATTTAAAAAATTTGAAATTCCAACTATCATTGGATATATAGCTGCTGGAGAAATCATTTCTGAAATTTATCATTTAAGTGGCAAAGGCGAAATCACCCATATAGCCGAATTTGGTATAGTGTTTTTAATGTTTACCATAGGGCTTGAATTTTCTTTTAAGCATTTAATGGCAATGAAACAAGAAGTTTTTTTAAACGGCTCTTTGCAGATGCTTACTTGTGGCTTTGTTTTTATGTTACTTGCTATAGGAATTTTAGGACTTGGAGATAAAAGCGCTACTATAGTAGGCTTTGCACTAGCGCTTTCTTCAACCGCAGTGGTGCTTAAAATTTTAAATGATAATGGCGATATCAATGAGCAATATGGTAGAAAAGCATTGGGAATTTTGCTTTTTCAAGATATAGCCGTTATTCCTTTGCTTTTGCTTGTAGATATTTTTTCATCCAACAATCAAAACATAGAAAAACTCCTTTTTACCACTTTAATTTCAGCACTTATTTTAATCACTTTATTATTTTTCATAGGTAAATATCTAGTGGATAGAATTTTTAGACTCATTATCCACACTTCTTCTCAGGAAATTTTTATTAGTACTGTTTTATTTATGGTTATTGGAGCAAGTTTTTTAGCAAATTATTTTGGATTTTCTTATTCTTTGGGTGCTTTTATAGCAGGTGCTTTGATAGCAGAAACAAAATATAAACACAAAATAGAAGCGGACTTGATCCCATTTAGAGATTTGCTTTTAGGGCTTTTTTTCATAACTGTAGGCATGCAAATTCAACTTGATGTAGTGGCACAAAATTGGTTTTTAATCATAGTTTTAACCCTTCTTGTAATGGCTTTAAAATTTGGCATAGTTTTTGGCTTTTTATTTCTTTACACCAAAAAAAGAGTAGCGCTTAAAACAGCTTTTGCCATAGCTCAAATTGGCGAATTCGCCCTAGCAATTTTTTCTCTTTTACAAGCAAAAAATATGCTTGATATCAAAACTTCACAAATTTTAATTGTTGTTTCTATTTTAACCATGATTATCACACCTTTTATTTTAAACAATATAAGAAAAATTACCAATGTTGTAGAAGATATAGCACTTAATACCAACGCTGTGCAAAATATTGACAGCAATATCAAGCTTAAAAATCATCTTGTTGTTTTTGGCTACGGACGCTTAGGACAAGAAGTCGTACAAAAAATCAAAAACACAGGCGTACCTTATCTTGTTTTAGAAAGTGATTTAAATTTAGTAGAACTTGGAGTTAGTCGAGGTGAAAATGTCGTTTTTGCCAATGCTGCTCAAGAAGAAACCTTAAAAATTGCCAATATAGAAGAATGTGCCGTAGCTATTATCACAGTTACAAATGAAGCTAAACTTGAAATTTTATGTCAAGTGCTAGCTAATTATCCAAAACCTATAGACACCATCATTCATGTAAATGGAACTTTAAAAAAGATGCTTTTTTCTAGCATAGATGAAAATATACGCATCATTCGCTCTGAAAAAGTAATCGCTAGAAATTTAGTTCAAGAAGCGCTAGAATGCCGCATTCACAAAAATACCTAAGGAAGAATTTTGACAAAAAATGAAGAAAAAGCCTTACGCGTAAAATACCTAAGAAATCTTGAAAAATTTTTCAATGGCGCTATATCTGCACTTAAAAAAGAAGATTTTGATAAAACTAAATTTGAAGAAAGAATGTTAAAAAATGCTAAATTTTTTGAAAAAAATCCCGCGGTAAATCTTAACTCAACCTATGCAAAAAATCTTGAATTTTTTGTCAATGCTTGTTTAGATTTTTCCAAAGAAAAAAACGAGCTTTTAAATCTTGCCAATGCTTTAGATAAGCAAAAAAAACAAGGTGGGAAAAAAGAAAAACATAAAAATTATTTAAAGGATTATGAATGATTAATGTATTTTTTGATATGGATGGAACTTTAATCGATAGTGCAAATGCCATTTCTTGTGCAGTCAATGAAATAAGACAGGATTTAAATCTAGCCCCACTTTCAAGAGAAATCATTATGCAAACCATCAATACTCCCAATATTGACTGGGCAAAAGAACTTTATAATATAGAAAATTTCCATCATTCTAATTTTAAAGAAGGCTATGAAAAATATTTTGTCAAGCACTATGAACAAAGCGTGGTGCTTTTTGAAGGAGTAAAAGAACTTTTAGAATTTTTAAAAAGCAAAAATTGTTTTTTAGCTATTGCTACTAACGCCCCACAAAGCTCACTTTCAAACATACTTAAAAAACACGATATCATTCCTTATTTTGATAAAATTTTAGGCGTAAGTTTAGGCATAGAACCCAAACCTCATCCTATGATGCTAGAGCTTTTAAAAAGCGAGGCTCCATATAAAACAAGCGTTTTTATAGGAGATAGTCAAAAAGATAAAGAATGTGCTAAAAATGCTAATTTGCCTTATTTTCATGCCAAATGGTATCAAAAAAATTTAAAAGAAAATGAATTTAGCAACTCTAGTGAACTTAAAGACTTTTTGCAAAAGTATTTATAAGTTTTTTAATGAAATTTTAGTTAAAATTAGAAATAAATTTTAAAAAGAGTAAATTATGAGTGAATTATTAATAGAAATTGGTACAGAAGAATTACCTGCTATTCCTTTGCTAAAAGAATTAGCTAATATAGAAAAAAAATGGAACAATGTTTTAGAAGAATACCGCTTGGTAAGTGATTTTAAATTTTATTATACTCCGCGTCGTTTAGTTTTTTTTCATGAAAATTTTGCAGACAAACAAGAAGATAGCTTTGCTGAATTTATAGGAGCACCTAAAAATGTTGCTTATAAAGATGGAGTTTTAACTCCTGCGGGACAAAGCTTCCTGCAAAAAGCAAGGATCAGTGAAAATGAACTCTCTTTTAAAGAAATCAAAGGCAAGGAAGTTTTGTACCATCAAAAAGCTATTAAAGGTTTGCAAAGTCAAGAAATTTTAGGAGAAATGGTAGAAAAATTTCTAAAAAGTCTTAGTTTTGGCAAAAGTATGCGCTGGGGTGCAAATTCTTTTGAATTCATCCGTGCGATCCGTTCTATAGCTTGCATTTTAAATGATGAACTTGTTAATTTTCAAAGCTATGGAGTAAAAAGTACTAAAAAAACTTTCATTCACAGAAGCGTAAGTTATGATTTGCAAGATTTTAACAATGCAAAAGAATATTTTGAACTACTAAAAAAAAACTATATCATCCTTGATCCAATCAAAAGAAAGGAAAAAATACTTGAGCAATTTAAACTCATAGAAAGTCAAAAAAATATACAAATTGGAGAAGATGAAGAGCTTTTAGCTGAAGTAGTTGCTATCACAGAATATCCTAATGCACTTTTAGGAAGTTTTGAAGAAGAATTTTTAGAAATTCCTAGCGAAGTAATCATCACTTCAATGAGAGAAAATCAACGTTATTTTGCAGTTTTTAACGATAAAGGCTTAAGTAATCATTTTATAGTAGTAAGTAATGCAGTATGTAAGGATTATTCAAAAATCATACATGGAAATGAAAGAGTTTTGCGTGCAAGACTTAGCGATGCAATGTTTTTTTATCAAAATGATTTACAAAATGGCTTAAAACCTGAAAAACTTGCCAAAATGACCTATCTTGAAGGTTTAGGCACAATGCAAGATAAAAGTTTAAGAGAGATTAAAATTGCTGAAATTTTATGTCAAATGCTCCATAATGATAAAATCGAAAATATCAGCACAGCACTAAAATACGCCAAAGCAGACTTAGCCACACAAATGGTTTATGAATTTACTGATTTGCAAGGCATTATGGGAAGTTATTATGCGCAAAAAATGGGCTTAGATTATCAAATTTGCTTAGCCATCAAAGAACAATATCTTCCTAATTCCGAACAAGCTCCACTTCCAAGTACAGAATTTTCAAGCATAGTAGCCCTTGCAAACAAGCTTGATACCCTTATAGGACTTTTTAGCATAGGAAAAATTCCAAGCGGAACAAAGGATCCTTATGCCTTAAGAAGAGCTGCCAATGGGATCATTAAAATTGCTTTAAATTTAAATAAAGAATTTGATATCCAAATTTTATTAGAAAAACTTTCAAATCATTATAAAAGCTTTGATATGCAAATTTTAAAAAATTTTATTTTTGAAAGACTTTATACTTTTTATACAGTCAATGCTTCTTTTGTAAAAGCGGTTTTAAGCTCACAAAATACAGATCTTATCCATATCAATCAAAGCGTAAATGCTCTTATAAAACTTAGCAAAAAAGATAATTTTAATGAAAATTTTGCAACCTTTAAAAGACTAGCCAATATCGCCACTAAAAATCCTCATAAAGTTGATGAAAGTCTTTTTGTTCAAGAAGCAGAAAGTAAACTTTACAAAGCTTTTCAAGAAAAAACTAAAGCCAACTCTTTACAAGAAAAACTTGAAAATCTTTTTGCACTTAAGCCTTTTATTGATGAGTTTTTTAATCAAGTGATGATTAATGCTGAAGATGAAAAACTTAAAAATAATCGCCAAGCTTTGGTTTATGAAATTTATGCGGAGTTTTTAAAAATCGCCGATCTTAAAGAGTTAAGCCTATGAAAGCCTTATGGCTTTTTTTAAGCCTTACTCTTTGGCTTTTTGGAGCTCAAAATTTAGAACTCATCAAAGGTCAAGCTTTATTTTTGGAGCTAGATAAGAAAGATTTTTTATCTTTAAAAAATAATGGTAAAAATATTCCCACTTTTACACATCCTAAAAATCAAGAAAAAGTTCTAGCTATTTTTTCCTTACCTTACAAAAATCCCCCGCAAAATACAAAACTTATCGCATTTTATAAAGATAAAAAAGAAGAAATTTTCATAAAAACTTTAGAAGGTAATTATAAAAGTGAAAAATTGCAAGTTGAAAACAAAAAGATTTTTCCACCAAAAACCATACAAGAACGCATCACTAAAGAATTAAAAGAAGCCAATGCGATTTATAGTTCTTATACTCCAAAAGCTTTATTTAACGGTGCTTTTAATATACCTTTAAATTCTTTTATCACAAGTGATTTTGGCAAAGCAAGAACTTTTAATGAAAAAGTAGCAAGTTATCATAGCGGAACGGACTTTAGAGCTGCCACAGGAACACCTATTTATGCAGCCAACTCAGGCATAGTAAAAATTGCAAAAGATCGTTATTTCGCAGGAAATTCAGTAGTCATTGATCATGGTTTTGGAATTTATTCACAATATTATCATCTTTCTAAAATCGATGTTAAAGTAGGACAAAAGATAAAAAAAGGCGAACTTATAGGACTTAGCGGAGCTAGTGGTAGGGTAAGTGGGCCGCATTTGCATTTTGGAATTTTAGCTGGAGGCAAACAAGTTGATCCTTTGGATTTTGTATCCAAATTTAATGCTATTTTTCAATGAAATTTAGTGACTTTTTCCATGCTTGGCTCCATGAAAGCTATTATAAAAATGCTGTAAGTATAGGAAAAAACGGAGATTTTTTTACTGCTGTAAGCGTAGGAAATCTTTTTGGCACACTTTTAGCCAAGCATTTTTTAAATTTAATAGATAAAAAAATTTTACAACTCCCTTTAGAACTTGTAGAAATAGGCGCTAATGAAGGATATTTAAGTCGTGATTTTTTATCCGCTTTGCTTGAATTAAGACCTGAAATTTTTTCTCAAATTTCTTTTTTCGTCATAGAACCGCATGAAAAATTAAGAACTTTACAAAAAAAGACTTTAGAAGGAGTGGAATTTACTCACAAAAATAGTCTTAAAGAATGCCATTTTAAGAACGCTTTTTTCTTTTGCAATGAACTTTTTGATAGTTTTGCTTGCGAACTTATAGATCATGATAAAATGGCATTTGTAGAAAATTTTAAACTTATTTTTAAAAATATGGATGAAAATTTAATCACAAAATGCAAAGCTTTAAATCTTAAAAAAGGTGAACTCAGTTTAGAGCTTGAAAATTTTTTTAAAGATTTAAACCAAACTTGTGAGAGATTTATATTTGCGGGATTTGACTATGGAACCTTAAATCCACAAAGTTTTAGCTTAAGAATCTATCAAAAGCACGAAGTTTTTAGCCCTTTTGAAGTATCTTTAAAAGATTTTTTCGGCAAAAGCGATCTAACTTATAATGTCAATTTTACTCATCTTCAAAAACTCATCAAAGAATATGATTTTAAACCTTTAGCTTTTAAAAAACAAAGTCTTGCTTTCATGGATTTTGGTTTTGAAGATTTATTAGAATACGCAAAAAATAAAAACATTAAAACTTACGAAAGTTTTTTATCTCAAGCTAAAATTTTATTTTTTAATTTTGATGAAAAATTTCATTTTTTCGAATTTCAAAAAAACTAAAATTTTATATTTTTCATACTTGCTAAACAAACCCCCTCTCTTAAACCCTCATCAATGACTAGAAGTTTATGTTTATCAAACAAAGCATAAAACAGCAAACAACCTGCACTCAAATAATTTTTTCTCATCGTGCCTACTTCTTTTATAGCTTTTTTTTCTTCCATATGAAAAAGTTTAATAGCATAATTTAAAAAATCCTTATGGCAAAGTTTTTTACCATTTACTTTAGTTGCTTCATACTTTTCATAGCTTATATTTTGTTTTAATGCGCTAAGTGTGGTAGGAACTCCGGAATTTAAAACCACCGTTTTAGCCCCTAAAGAACGAAGTTCCTTTTTAATCATAGCCACCTCATCAAAAGCCCTAAAAGCTAGATGCTTTAAATAGGGATTTGCAATTAAAAAATGAATTTTAAGTTTTTTATCTTTAATATTTATGATAAATTTAGGATATTTTTTTATTAATTTTTTATAAGAAATACAAGATTTATAATAAGAATGGTAATTTTTTTCATAAAAACTAATAATACCAAAATCAAAACTTTTAAAACTTTTTCCAAAAGAAAGCTCACAAGAAGCCCCTCCTAAATCACAATACGCAAACTCTCCCCAAATTTTAAGCCTTCTTAAACCTGATTGCATACCTAAAACACTGATCTTAGCTTCACTTTTGGCATCTATAAGCTTAAAATCAATCCCAAATTCTTTTTTTAAATGGGCAAAAATTTCATTTGTATTGCTTGCCTTTCTAAAAGCTGCAGTCGCTACAGCTCTCGCTTTGCTTAAATCTTGCTCTTTAGCTAAAATACTCAAAGTATTTTTTAATCTTTGTATGGCTTCTTTAGAAATTTCTCCACTTTGATTTAGATTTTTCGCTGCCCCAATAACAAATTCATATTCTTTTAATTTATTTAATTTTTCATCCATTTGTACTGCTCTTAAAGTATTTGAACCAAGATCTATACCTAACATGACTTTCCTTATTTGATTTTATAGTATAATAGCAAAAAAGTTCTAAAGGAAAAATATGCTTTTAGGTGTAAATATCGATCATATTGCAGTGTTAAGACAAGCTAGAATGGTAAATGATCCTGATCTTTTAGAAGCTGCTTTTATAGTAGCTAGACACGGAGATCAAATCACTTTGCATGTAAGAGAAGATCGCCGTCATGCTCAGGATTTTGACTTGGAAAATATTATAAAATTTTGCAAAAGCCCTATCAATTTAGAATGTGCTTTAAATGATGAAATTTTAAATTTAGCTCTTAAACTCAAACCTCACCGCGTTACTTTAGTGCCTGAAAAAAGAGAAGAGCTTACTACAGAAGGGGGGCTTTGTTTAAATCATGCTAAATTAAGACAAAGCATAGAAAAACTTCAAAATGCAAACATTGAAGTTTCACTTTTTATCAATCCTAGTTTAGAAGATATAGAAAAATCAAAAATTTTAAAAGCCCAATTCATAGAGCTTCATACAGGACATTATGCGAATTTGCACAACGCACTTTTTAGTAATATCTCTCATACTGCTTTTGCCTTAAAAGAACTCAATCAAGATAAAAAAACCTTGCAAGCTCAATTTGAAAAAGAATTACAAAATTTAGAACTCTGTGCCAAAAAAGGCCTAGAACTTGGCTTAAAAGTAGCCGCGGGACATGGTTTAAATTACAAAAATGTAAAACCCGTAGTAAAAATTAAAGAAATTTGCGAGCTAAATATAGGACAAAGCATTGTAGCAAGATCTGTATTTACAGGACTTCAAAACGCTATTTTGGAAATGAAAGAACTTATTAAAAGATGAAAAAACTAGCCATTAGTATAGGCGATATAAACGGCATAGGACTTGAAATTTTAGTGCGTTCTCATGAAGAACTAAGCAAAATCTGCACACCTTTTTATTTTATCCACGAAAGCTTGCTTGATAAAGCTTCAAAACTTTTAAATTTAAAACTTTTTAATGCAAAAATCGTAGCTTTTAAAGATGGAAAAGACTATGAGTTTAATTTTGTAAAAAAAGAAAATTCTCTTGAAATTTACTCTTTCTACCTTCCTTTAGGCTTTAAAGTGGATGAAAATTTTGAAATCAAAGCCGGAGAAATAGATACAAAAAGTGGACTTTATGGTTTTTTAAGTTTTAAGGCGGCAAGTTATTTTGTCTATGAAAAACACGCCCATGCCTTGCTTACTCTACCTATACACAAAAAAGCTTGGGAAGATGCAGGACTTAAATACAAAGGACACACCGATGCTTTAAGGGATTTTTTTAAAAAAAATGCCATTATGATGTTAGGTTGCAAAGAACTTTTTGTAGGGCTTTTTAGCGAACATATACCTTTAGCTAAGGTGAGTAAAAAAATCACTTTTAAAAATTTAAGTATCTTTTTAAAAGATTTTTACAAAGAAACACATTTTAAAAAAATGGGGCTTTTAGGTTTTAATCCTCACGCTGGAGATTATGGAGTTATAGGTGGAGAAGAAGAAAAGATCATGGAAAAAGCTATAGCCTTTGTTAATGCCTTTTTACACTCTAAAAAAGATGAAAAATTTTTCAAAAAAGCCTTAAAAGATGAAAATTTACAAAAAGAATTGCTTTTAAATTTTAAAGGCAAGGGCGTTTATCTACCCTATCCTTTAGTGGCTGATACAGCTTTTACTAAGACTGGTTTAAAAAACTGCAATCGTTTAGTGGCTATGTATCACGATCTTGCCCTTGCTCCTTTAAAGGCCTTGTATTTTGATAAAAGCATCAATGTAAGTTTAAATTTACCTATCATACGCGTTAGCGTTGATCATGGCACGGCCTTTGATAAGGCCTATAAAAATGCTAAAATCAACACTAAAAGTTATTTTGAAGCGGCTAAATTTGCAATCAATTTACATTCTAAAGCTTAAATTTAGCCCTAGAATCAATCAAATCTTCTTTAGCTAAGCTGTCTATAAAATCTTGCAAATCTTTATTGGTATTTAAACTTTGAGTGAGTAAATTTTCATATTTATCAACTTTATTTTTAAAAATTTGCTCTAAAACTTCTTTAGTCTTTGTATCTTTTTTTGCTCTTTGCATAAGTTCTAATAAAACCTTAATATAAGCTTCTTGCATGCAATCACTTGCATTGAGTAAAGATAAAAGAGGATTTTCCCCTGCTTTTGTATTTTGCATATTTTTTATACAAATTTTTCTTTCTTTAAGCATCTTTTTTGAAATGGCTTTAAAATCTTTTTTCATCTTTTTATCTGCTTTTTTTGAAATATTTTGATATAAACTACTATAGATGTTATCTACTAAAGCAAGTTTTTTATTATCAAATTCATTACGCACACCAATTTTATTGCATATCATAAGTTCATCATCACTTTTGCCATCATATTTGATTTTAGAGCAATCAAAACTAGGTTTTACTTCATCTTTATAAATAAGCTCATCAAAACTCAAAGCCCCTAAACTCGCCAAACTTAAACCAAGCAATAAAATAATTTTTTTCATTATTTACCTTTAAAATTTTTATTTTATTTTAACAAAAATATTTTGAATTTTTTAAGGAAATTAAGCCTTTATTTTATTATAATGCGTTTTTATTTTTTATAAGGAACTTAAAATGCAAAATTACAAAAAAGCTCTTTTTGCACTAGCTCTTAGTGCTTTTTGTATGGGCGTAACTGAATTTGTTATGGCAGGAGTTTTGGTTGATGTTGAAGCGTATTTTAGCGTAGATGCAAAAACCGCGGGCTATCTTACAACCTTATATGCTATAGGTGTTGTTATAGGTGCTCCTCTTATCACCATACCTTTAAGTCGTTTTCATAGACATACACAACTTTTAATCAATCTTGGAATTTTTGCTTTAGCAAATTTCATCATCTTTTTTAGCCAAAATTTCTATCTTACTGCTTTTGCACGCTTTATAGCAGGAACACAACATGGGGTATTTTTTGTCATTGCCACCTTAGCTGTAAGTGCTATAACTCCAGATGATAAAAAATCAAGTGCTCTAGCTATAATGGTCACAGGGCTTACTGTAGCCTTAGTTACTGGAGTGCCGCTTGGAACTTTTATAGGGCATTATTTTGGCTTTAAATTTATCTTTTTACTCATTTTTATCATTACAAGTCTAGCATTTTTTGGAGTATGGCATATGATGCCCAAAAATTTACATCCTAGCCCAACCAATCTTAAAAATCTAATCCCTGCTTTTTCTCATCAAAATTTGTTAAAAACTTATACTATAACCATTTGTAGTTGTGGGGCTCAATTTGTTCTTTATACTTATTTGCAAAAAATACTTGTAGAAATAAGCGGTTTTAAAGTCCAAGATACAGCTTATATCTTGCTTTTATATGGAATTTGTGCAATTTGTGGGAATTTATGGGGCGGAAAAATAGTAGATAAAAAAGGTGCTATTTTTTCTTTGCGTCTTATTTTAAGCATACAAGTTCTAGTATTTTTAAGTGTATTTCTCACCATGCATTCTAAAATTTTAATCATTTTTAGCGTAGCTTTGATAGGATTTTTTGCCTTTTCAACCATACCTGCACTAAAAATGCTTAGCATTACTAAAGCTAAACGCCATACTTATAAAGTCATAGACAGTACAGTAAGTGTGAATGAAGCAGCTTTTAATGTAGGCATAGCTTTAGCAAGTTTTTTAGGTGGGATTGTTTTAGCAAGATTGGGTATAGAATTTAATGCTTTATTTTCAGCACTTTTTGTAAGCCCTGCTTTGATTTTTGCCTTGCTTTTTGCCAAAGATAAATTAAATTATAAAAAATTTCAAAGAAAAAGTTTTACAAAGGTATAAATTGGAATAGAAATTGCTTGCTTATTTAATGTAAAGTTAAATAAAGGAGGAGAAAATGGTAGTAGATAATACTCAAAAAACATCAAATGCTATCTTTAGCACCACAACTAAAGTTAAAGAAAAAAATACTTCGGCAGATGAATTTCAAGCCACATTAAATGAAGTAAAAAACAAAGAAGAAAAGGAAGATAAAAAAACAAACTCAAGCAAATTTACTAACGAAGACATTGATCTTGGTGCTGTTAGAGAAGATTTTAGATCTTATGTTTGGCAAAAAATGAGAGAAGATCAATACAAAAAAAATGAGGAGACTTTGCTAAATAAGCTTTTTACTACAATTGACGCAGGAAATGCCACAAACAATACAAAGGCTTAATATACAAATCAATCAAAACTCAAACTACATAAACGAGAATTCCAATAATTCTCGTAAAATTTCTAATAACTCTGGATAAAATGAAAAAATTTATTATTTCCTCTATATGAAGAAAATATAGAAAAATTGACCAATTTAATTTATCAAATTCTGTTATAATTTTGCTAAAAACAAAGGAAAATAATGATTTTTATCGATGCTTGCTTTAAAAAACCTACACCCTACACCCCTATTTGGATGATGCGTCAAGCAGGAAGGTATTTGCCAGAATATATGGAAGTAAGAAAACAAGCGGGTGATTTTCTCTCTTTATGCAAAGACTATAAAAAAGCTTCTGAAGTTTCTTTACAGCCTATTGATATTTTAGATGTAGATGCAGCAATCATTTTTTCAGATATCTTAGTTGTTCCTCTTGAAATGGGTATGAATTTACGTTTTGAAAAAGGAGAAGGGCCTGTTTTTGGTAATCCTATTTCAACCCTAGAAGATTTAGAAAAACTTGACGATCAAAATGCACATAAAAAATTAAATTATGTCTATGATGCCTTAAAGCTTACAAGAGAAAAATTATCTCAAAACAAGGCTTTAATAGGATTTTGCGGAAGCCCTTGGACTATAGCTACCTATATGATAGAAGGAAGTGGAAGTAAAAATTATGCAAAGTGTAAAAAAATGCTTTATCAAAACCCAGAACTTTTACATAAAATTCTAAACAAACTAACTCAAGTTTTAAAACTTTATTTAGAAGAGCAAATTAAAGCAGGTGCTAATGCTATACAAATTTTTGATAGCTGGGCAAGTGCTTTAGAATATGATAAGTTTTTTGAATTCTCTTTTAATTATATGCTTGAAATTTCAAATTTTATTAAAAGCAAATACCCAAATATACCTGTAATTTTATTCCCTAAAGGCATTAGCGGTTATTTGGATAGAATCGATGGTAATTTTGATGTTTTTGGAGTTGATTGGAGCACTCCGCTTGATTTAGCACGTGATAAACTATCGCACAAATACACTCTTCAAGGCAACATGGAACCTTGTAGACTTTATGATAAAAATGCCATCAAAGAAGGAGTCGGAAAAATACTAAAAACCATGCAAAATAAAGCTCATATTTTCAACTTAGGACATGGGATCTTGCCTGATATTCCTGTTGAAAATGCAAAATATTTTATCAAGCTTGTACAAGAAAGTTCAGCTAAATGAAAATACTCTTTGGTCCTGTTAGCTCAAGGCGTTTTGGAAGATCTTTGGGTATAGATTTAAGCCCTAGTAAAAAACAATGCAATTTTGATTGTGTTTATTGCGAGCTTGATCCAAAAAAAGCCCAAGAAAAACAGGATG
The DNA here is from genome assembly GCF_012889595.1 of Campylobacter sp. CFSAN093241. NCBI lineage: Bacteria > Pseudomonadati > Campylobacterota > Epsilonproteobacteria > Campylobacterales > Campylobacteraceae > Campylobacter > Campylobacter sp. CFSAN093241. Next base: position 1,185,704 of record NZ_CP040612.1, read on the forward strand.
AAATTATCAGCATAGATAAAATTATCTCCGAAGTTAAAGTTATGCTTGAAAAAAATGTTGAATTTGATTTTCTTACCCTTACTGCCAACGGAGAGCCTAGTCTTTATCCTTATTTAAATGAGCTTATTTTATCTTTACGCAGCATTGCTAAAGATAAAAAATTGCTTATTTTAAGCAATGGTACAGCTGTATTAGATGAAGACAAATTTAATGCTTTGCTAAAACTAGATGTGGTCAAATTTAGCCTAGATAGTGCAGTTGCTAAAACTTTTTATCGTATTGATAGAGCTTTAAAAAACATTGACTTAGAAAAAATGATAGAAAAAATGGCAGATTTTAGAGCTAGGTTTAATGGAGATTTGATTATGGAAATTCTAGTTGTTAAAGATCTTAATGACAACGAAGAAGAATTTAAAGCGCTCAATCAAGCTTTAAAAAAAATCATGCCTTTAAGAGTTGATCTAAGCACCATAGATAGACCTCCTGCTTATGCTGTTAAAAAAGTAAGCGAAGAAAAACTTTTAGAACTTTCTAAACTTATAGATTCTACTCCCGTACTCTTAGCCAAAAGACATTATGAAGGTGAAAAACTAAGCTTCAATGAAGAAGAATTATTAAAAATGCTTCATTTGCGCTCACAAAGCGAAATAGACATTGAAGTGAAATTTGATGAACAATCCAAAACTCTCTTAAATCAACTTATCAAAGAAAAAAAGGTAAAAATTCTCGATTTAGCTGGAGTTAAATTTTATAAAGTTTAGGCCTTTGGCAAATACTTTCTAAGTAAAGTTATAAGATCATTTCTACTTACATCACTTAAAACTTCGCTCACACAATCAAAATCCCTAACTTTTTCCTTTGAAAAAAAGATGATATGGCTTTGTGGATGCTGTTTTTTATAAGCACTTAGCAAATTTCTCATTTGCTCAAGATCAAATTTAATTAATTCATAATCAAGTAAAATCAAACGATAAGTCTCCTTGCTTAATTCTTGTTTTAATTGACTAAAAGAATTTATACATATATTTTTATCACATTGTTTTTCTATTATATTAAAAAACAAGGTTGCATCAAAATCATTTTGTTTAAAAAGCAATACATTATTTTGATAAGGGGTTTTAAATTTTAAAGTGCAAACCTTATCAAGCTTGTTTTGCAAAATATTTTCAAGATCTTTTTTTTCAAAAGGTAAAGTTAAAAAATACTCATAATGTGTATTTTTATGCCGACCCATCACTATAAAATCATAATTTTTCTTTACATTTTTATTGAAAATTTTATCCTTGATAAAAATCAAATGAAAGTCATTAACATCAAAACTTAAATTTTTAAAACAAGTGCTTTCTATGCCAAAATACGAAAGTAAATTTGCAAGTAAAAAATTCTCAAGCTCATCATTATTAACTATGGCCACACTTGCTTCAAATTGCAAAACCTTTCCATGAGATGTTCCTATAATGCTTTTATGATGCTCTAAAGCCTCATTTAATTCTAATCTAATTTGATCTTTTTGAGAATTTAAGGCATTTAAAATCAAAGAATTAATTTCTTCATTATACCCTTCATTTAAGCAACGCATTGCATTAGATATATTTACAAGCTGATATAAATTTTCCTCCAATAAATGCAAATATCTATCTTTTTCATGGGATATTTTAGTTAAATTTTGGCTCGTAGTTTCAAATTTTTCCTTTAACAAATCAAGCGCACTATCAACATCAATCTTTTTTTGAAAATTTAAAAAATCATTTTGCATGCAAAAAATTTTTTGATATATTTTGTTTATATTTCTATTTTGCCTAAAAGCAAAAATAAAAAGTGTTAAAGATAAAACAAAAATGCTAGAAAACATACCTATTTTCAGTTGTTCAGTAACACTATCAAGCTTTGAGATATCAATACTTAAATACGCTAAAATTAGATTAAAAATAAAAATTATCCCTGCTAATATCAAATCAATTTTCCTTTATCTTTTGCGCCGCTTTCCTGCCTACAAGCATTGTAAGATCTTTAAAATCAGCCTTATATATAGATTCAAAATTTCCATAATACGCTAAAAGTTTTTGTATAACCCCTGAACTAAGTCCTAAATTTGCAAGCTTAGAACTTTTCAAGTCCTGTTTTTTCTTAGTATTTTGATGAAAGCTGATAGCAAAACGGTGTGCTTCATCTCTTAATTTCTGTAAGAATTGTAGTTTTTTATCGTTAATGCTTAGACTAAATTCTCCTTTTAAGGAATGAATTTTATCCTTAGCACCCCCTTTAGCTCTATGTGCTTTTGCATCGATTTTTTCTTTTGAAATAGCTAAAATATCGACATTTGCCCCACTACTTACAATGATTTCTTTAGCCAAATCAAGCAAAGCCTTTCCCCCATCTATAAGCCATAAATCAGGAGGAGGTATTTTATCAAAGTCCAAAGCCCTACGCGTTAAAACTTCACGCATTTGATCATAGTCATTTTTATGTTTTAAATGAAATTTTCTATATTTTGACTTATCCCAAGAATTTATTCTATAAGTTACCATAGCTCCAACATTTGCCACGCCTTGCAAATGAGAATTGTCAAAAATTTCTATATCATTTGGTAAATTTTCAAGCTCAAAATAAAACTTTAATTCTTTTTGTATAGTAAAATCATGATTTTTTTGCTCTTTTTCTATATTTAAAAGGGCATTTTGAAAAGCCAAATCACAAATTCTTCTTTTTTCTCCTATTTTAGGGATTTTAATACTGATTTTTTTATCAAACCTTTGGTTTAAAATTTCTTCTAAAAGCACTCTATCTTCAAATTCTTCATAAACATAAATAACATTTGCAAGCAAAGGAATATCCATGCTAAAATTTTCTAAAATCAGTTGCTTATAAATTTCATTTTGATCCCATTGTATATCATTTTTTATAGGAGTAATCTTAGAATTTGCACTGATAATTTTTCCATTTTGCACCACAAAACGCAAGGTTGAAAGCATGGAATTTTCAAAAGCTAAAGCAAATACTTCAAAATCTTCTAATTTTGCAATATCTATTTCAACCTTAACTTCCAAATCTTTAATCATTGCAATCTGATCTCTTACTTTAGCTGCTTCTTCGTAATTTTCATTTTGTACTAAAACAAGCATTTGTTTTTCTAAGTTTTTAAGCAAAACACTAGGATTTAAAAGTGCATGCATAGCCTCATCTAAAATTTCAAGGTATTTTTCTTTGCTGATGAGTTTATCACAAGGCGCAAGACAACGAGAAATTTGATAAAAAATACAAGGGGATTTACAACTTGCTTTTTGCTTTAAAGGATAGTATAAATAAAGCGCATCTAAAAGCTCTCTAGCGCCTTTAAAAAAAGGGCCAAAATATTTAATTTTGCTTTTTTTTACTAATTTTCTAGTGATCTCAAAGCGTGGAAATTCTTCTTCAAAATCCACATAAATATAAGGATAAGTTTTATCATCTCTTAGCAAAATATTATATTTTGGATGCAGTTGTTTGATAAAAGAATTTTCTAAAATCAAAGCATCAGCCTCTGAATTAGTAGCAATAAATTCCAAATGCACTGTTTCTTCAATCATTTTTTGAATTCTTAAAGAATTTCTTGGATTTGCATGTAAATTTGGAGTAAAAGCAAAATAAGATCTAACACGATTTTTAAGATTTTTAGCCTTGCCTACATATAAAAGCTTTCCTTCTTGATTGAAGTATTGATAAACGCCAGTACTATTAGGAAGAGTTTTTAACTCATTTTCTAAATTCTCTTTAATCAAGATTAGAACCTTTTTTTATAAGCTCTCTTAAATCTTCAAATTTCTTAAATAATTTTTCATCTTCAAAGCAATTTTTAAATTCACCCTTAGAAAGTTCCAAATAAGAATTTTTAGAGAGTTTTTCATCATTTTTGTTTTTATTTGCCGCATAAGTGTATTTTTGAGAAAAGATTTTTATATCTTTTATATCAACAAATCCACTTAAAGGATATTTCTGTCCATATGCTTTTATGAGAAATTTAATATAAATTTTGCTATCATCATGATTTAATTCTTGATAAGCTGCTGGATGTAAGGTTATTATATTTAAAATATGATTTTTTACATAAATTTTAGCAATCAAACGTTGCTTAGCAAGCGGAAAAGAACTTAAAAAATCTTTGCAAAAAAATAAGGTTTTTAAAGGCTTATAATGAGGTTTATCCATCAATTCATTAATAACAGCACTAGCATTTTTAGTCATCTTAATATTATTTCTTTTTCCCATAAGATGATTTTAGCATTTCTTTTCTTAATTTTCTTCTGTGCTTGCGGATATAAAGGCAACCCTCAATACACAAGCTATGAACAAAATAGTTCAGTAAAAACCATTAAAAAATACGAACAATTACATAGGTGGTAAATAATGAAAAAAGCAGATATTTTAGTTTTAGACTTTGGCTCTCAATACACTCAGCTTATAGCAAGACGCTTAAGGGAACAAGGAGTTTATGCAGAAATTTTACCTTTTAATGTAAGCTTAGCTGATATTAAGGCGAAAGAACCAAAAGGTATTATTTTAAGCGGAGGTCCAGCAAGTGTATATGCAACTGATGCGTATTTTTGCGATAAAGGTATATTTGACTTAAATCTACCTGTTCTTGGAATTTGTTATGGTATGCAGCTTATGGCACATCATTACAAAGCTACAGTAGCACCTGCAGGACATAAAGAATACGGCAAAGCAAACATAGAAATTAAAAAAGATAACGCTTTGTTTAAAAATCTTCCAAAAAAACAAACCGTTTGGATGAGTCATTCTGATAAAGTAGAAAATTTACCTCAAGGTTTTGAAGTTTTAGCCACAAGTGAAAATAGCCCTTTTTGTGTTTTTGGAAACGAAGATAAGAAATTCTTTGCTCTACAATTTCACCCAGAAGTACAACACAGCGAATTTGGCAAAAATATCTTAAAAAATTTTGCTAAATATGCTTGCAATTGTGAAAGTATTTGGAATATGGGTTCTTTTGCAAAAACTCAAGCAGAAAAAATCCGTGAAGAAGTAGGCAATGATAAAGTGCTTTGTGCTGTAAGTGGCGGAGTAGATAGTAGCGTAGTTGCTGCACTTTTAGCTAGTGCTATAAAAGAGCAAGTTATAGTAGTTTTTGTAGATAATGGACTTTTAAGAAGTGGAGAAAAAGAACAAGTTGAATTTATGTTTAAAAACACTTTAGGCATCGATCTCATCAGCATTGATGCAAGTGAAATTTTCTTAAGTCGCTTAGCTAATGTCACAGATCCTGAACAAAAAAGAAAAATCATAGGAAATACCTTTATAGAAGTTTTTGAAGAAGAAGCAAAAAAACATAAAGATGTAAAATATCTTGCTCAAGGCACACTTTATACTGATATCATAGAAAGTTCTGTTGTAGGTTCAAGCAAAACCATTAAAAGCCATCATAATGTAGGGGGCTTACCTGAAAAAATGAATCTTAAACTCATAGAGCCTTTAAAAGAAATTTTTAAAGATGAAGTGCGTGCCTTAGGACTTGAGCTTGGACTTAGCAAAGAAGTAGTTTATCGTCATCCTTTCCCTGGGCCAGGTCTTGCTATACGCATTATGGGAGAAGTAAATCGCGCTAGCTTAGAACTATTACGCAAGGCTGATGTAATTTTACTTGAGGAACTTAAAAGTACAGGTTGGTATGATAAAACTTGGCAAGCATTTTGCGTACTTTTAAATGTTAAAAGCGTTGGAGTTATGGGGGATAACCGCACTTATAATAATGCAGTTTGTATACGCGTTGTAGATGCAAGTGATGGTATGACAGCTACCTTCTCGCATTTACCTTACGAAATTTTAGAAAACATAAGTCGCCGTATCATCAATGAAGTAGAAGGTATAAATCGCGTTGTTTATGATATCTCAAGCAAACCACCTGCAACTATAGAATGGGAATAATCCATTTTTTCTAGCTCTTATTTTTAATATAAAATTTTTATAAAAATAAGGCTAGAATTTATTTAAGAAATTTCAAGGAAGAAATATGCATGGAAAAATAGCTATTTATATGGATTCTACAGGACGTGGAACTGTTACAAACTCAGCAAATACCTTTTTTGACTTTAATCGCCAAATTTGGAATGATAAAAAAAGTATGCCAAGTGTTGGTATGCTTGTGGAATTTAGAACTCTTTCTAGCGAAAAAAAAGCAGAAGACGGCAAACTCGTTCAAACAAGCAAAACCATAACAGGTATAAAACCTTCAAAATTTCAAGAATTCAAAGAAGGGGATTTTATCACTGAGCATGATTTTTGGAAAACTGATAATGATGATGAATTAGAAGACTTGCAAAACTCAAGAAGAAGTGCTTATATAACAGAACTCTATAGAACAACAGACTTTGACACTATAGAAAAAATTCCTCTTTCTTTTACTATACCTCAAGCTATACAAAAATATTTTGCCCATGAAATTTTATCCGTAGAAACACTTCAAGCCAATCTACAAGATGAAAAGGAAATTCCTTGTATACTTGATTATCTTATACTTAAAAGATTTTTATTTAAAGCTTATGATACTTTAATTTTTATGGATAATAGCATAGACCAAACCCAATTTAGCGCATTAAAAAGCATCATGATGCATTTAGAGAATTCGTATAAGCAAATGATGGCTGATCAAAAACCAAATATCACTAAAATTTTTAACGAAACTTTTTTATCTTTGCAGTGTCATTACCAAGCTTTAGTAGCCACCATAGATACAAGAAAAAATCGTCTAGCCTCACTTGAAGCACAAATGAAAACTTTACAATCTGAAATAAATCTTAAAAGCAATGCGACCGATGCAGACCCTGAAAAACTTAAAGCACGACAAGAAAGATTGGCTAAACTACAAAAAGAAGCAGAATACTACAGAACAACACTAAAAAGACTTGATGCTATAAGGGAAGATTTTTATAAGAAAAATTACAATATTTTCGAAAATGCTTTTAAACTTTCACGAGAAAAACTCTTTAAAAAAATTGTCACAGGTTTAAATCTATGTGCAACCATAATGGATGTCAAAATTTGGCACTTATCTTTAAAATCATCAGGGGTTAAAAATTCTTATTTTACTATGAGTAATATAGAAAATTCTTTCTGTTCTCTTTCTTTTGCAGAACATTACTTAAGTCGCTTAAATAAATCCGCTCTAAATCCTTTTGATCAAAAACTTTTAGTGTATATTCAAAAAATCACAAAAGAACAAAGAAAAAAATTTTTAGTTGTCACATCGGATTTAGATTTATTATGCAAATTAAAAATTGAAAACTTTTCACAAAATCCGTATTATTTAGTAAAATACGCACCTAAAAAAGTAAATTATCAATCTTTAATGCGTGATAACACCTTTGATATAGTCTATATTGATGAAAAACATGTTTGGGAAAATGTTGCCGATATTATTTTACAAGGAAAGCATTTTGACAAATCAGGAAAAACCAAATTTAAACTGATTTAAGACATAGAAATTTAAGCTAAATTAAGTTATAATTTCCTTGCCTAAACAGTTTGTAGTATTTAAAGTGATCCAACACATTTTTATTAACTGCGATTGTGTGATTTACCGTGTTCTGTGGCATCGTTTGAGCTTTGAAAAAAGTGAGAAGTTGCAGCCTTTAAAAATTACCTAGCGGTTTTCTTTGACTTTTTGGGGTCAATCTTTGTTAAACGGCTGTTTGGGTTTAAAAGGAGATATAAATGAAAATAATGATTTTGGGTAGTGGTGCAAGAGAATATTCTATTGCTTTAGCCTTAAGAAGAGTAGACAAAAATTTAGAGTTTTATTTTGCTCCTGGAAATGGCGCTACCGAAAGTCTTGGAACAAATTTAAACCTAAAAGATCCAGTAGTTTTAGCAACCTATGCAAAAGAAAAAGGTTTTGATCTTTGTATAGTAGGAAGTGAAAGTTTTTTAGCTGAAGGGGTTGTAGATATTTTTAAACAACAAGGACTTGCTATTTTTGGGCCAAGTAAAGCTGCTGCAATGCTTGAAACCTCAAAATCTTTTATGAAAAGCTTTCTTAAAAAATACCGTATCAAAACAGCCAAATTTTTAAACACAAATGACATTGAAAAAGCAAAAAATTTTATATATAGTTTAACCCCTCCTATAGTAGTAAAAGCCGATGGACTTTGCGCAGGAAAAGGTGTTATCATAGCTAAAACTCATGAAGAAGCCATAGAAGAAACAGCTAAAATGCTGAGCGGAGAAAGCTTTGGAGATGCTGGAAAACTCGTTGTAATTGAAGAATTTTTAGATGGTTATGAATTAAGCATTTTTGCAGTATGTGATGGCAATGATTTTGTTTTACTTCCTGCAGCACAAGATCACAAAAAATTACTCGATAATGATCAAGGGCCAAATACTGGTGGAATGGGTGCTTACGCTCCTAGCTCTTTGGCGAATGAAAGCTTGCTTAGAAAAGTTCAAAAAGATATTATTTTACCAACTTTAGCAGGTATGAAAAAAGAAGGAGCGGAATTTTGTGGTGTTTTATTTATAGGTGCTATGATCGTTGGAAATAAACCTTACGTATTAGAATTTAACGTTCGCTTTGGCGATCCTGAATGTGAAGTTTTAATGCCTTTAATCGAAGATCCTTTAGAGCTTATTTTAGCTGCTACTCAAAGACGCTTAAGACACTCAAAAATCAAAATCAAAAAAGAATTTGCAGTAGGGGTTGTATGCGCAAGTGAAAATTATCCTTACAAAAGTTCACCAAAAAGTGAAATTACCGTAAATAACATTCCTGAAAACTCTCATATTTCTTATGCTGGAGTAAGCCTAGAAGATGGCAAATTAATGGCTGATGGTGGAAGAGTTTTAGTTTGCGTTGGCACAGGAAAAAGTATAGAAGAAGCGCAAAAAAATGCTTATAAACTTTGTGATAATGTAAATTTCAAAGGAAAACAATACAGAAAAGACATCGCTCATCAGGTTCTGAAATGAAAGAAAATTTACAAGACCGCTTAGAGCGTGAAAATCTAAAAATAGCAAGTTTTGGAAAAAGAGTTCTAGCTTTTTTAATCGATGATATGGTTATTTCTTTGATTGTGTTTATCATTTTTTATGATCGTCTAATCCAAGCAAAAGATTTATTTGAAACAACTCAAATTGTAGGAAATTTTTACCTTGGCTTCATCTTGCTTCATTTTAGTTATCAAGCAATTTTTACTTATCTTTATGGGGCAAGTTTGGGAAAAATATTATGCAAAATTATCATCTTGGATGAAAATCTTCTTGATAAACCCAATCTCATTCAAAGTTGCATCAGGTCTGCCGTAAGACAAGTTAGTGCTATGGCGTTTATGCTTGGATTTGCTTGGGCTTTAAGCAATGATTTACGCAAAGCTTGGGAGGATTATCTAGCAAGGACAATAGTAGTCGATGTGGCGTAAATTTTCCCTATTGCTAGGAACTAGCATAGCTTTAAATGCAGCACAAGTTGATATTTACGCTCTTGATGCAAAAAAAGAAGGTGATATTCTTACTGCGAACAATGATGTTATTATTTTTTCTGATTTTTATTTCATCACTGCCAATAAAGCAATTTACAATGAAAAAACCGGAGATGTTGAGCTTTTTGGCGATGTTAACATCCTAAGGGGACAAAACGAAAGATCACATTCTGATTATGCTAAAATCAACCTAAATTCCAATCAAGCCGATTTTAGTAATTTTTTCTTTTCCAATAACAATCTTGAAGTATGGTTTCAAAGCAAAACAAGCCATCTAAATGATAAAGTCTTTGAAAGCAAAGTTTCAGCAGTTTCAAGCTGCAATGTTGAAGATCCTGATTGGGAAATTCGTTTTTCAAAAGGCTGGCTTAACCGGGAAACCAATTTTGTTCATCTTTACAATGCAAGATTATATGTTAAAAATACCCCAGTTTTTTATCTACCTTATTTTGGATTTAGCGCTGATACTCATAGACAAAGCGGGCTTTTAATCCCAAAAATCGTTTTAAAAAGTAGCGAAGGCTTATACTATGAACAACCTATTTATATAGCCACTCAAGAAAATTGGGATTTAGAACTTGATCCACAAATTCGAACAAACCGTGGTTTTGGACTTTATTCTACTTTAAGATTTCTTGATTCTCCATATTCAACAGGAGAATTAAATTTTGGTGCTTTTAGGGAAAATAGCTCCTATTTTCACGATGAAAATTTGAAAAATCAAACCCACTATGGAATAGAACTAAAATACTCAAGAGATGATTTAATCAAATCTTTACTCAGTGATAATTTTCAAGAAGGTCTATGGATAGATGCAACCTATCTCAACGATGTGGATTATTTAAATTTAGGAAGTAGGGATTATCGAGATCTTAACTCGCTTGTAACCTCCAAAATCAATTATTTTTTAGCTGATGAAAACAATTTTTACGGAGCTTATGCAAGATATTATATCAACACATCTAAACTTAGCAACAATACAACCTTACAAGAATATCCAAGCTTTCAATATCATAGATTTTTAAATAACCTTTTTGATGAACGCTTGCGTTATTCATTTGATGCTTCATTTCATAATTTTTACCGACCTGCTGGTTCTTATGCAAATGAGCTAAATTTAGACTTGCCTATCTCGTATCACAACGCTTTTTTTGGAGACTTTTTACACTTTACTTTTACAGAAAGATTTTATGCTTCTTTTGTAAATTATAGCAACAATCCCGAAAGAAACCATGAGCATTATTTCAGAAACACTCATGATTTTAATCTCTACACCAATCTTTCAAAAGCTTATGAAAATTTCTTTCATACTTTAAATTTAGGGGTGAATTACGTTTTGCCAGGAGCAAAATCAGGTAAAATCACGCAAGATTATCTTGAAGAATACGACAAAGAAAACGAGCATACAAGTCTTTATGCTGTGCAATATTTCTATAACAACGAAGGACAAAAAAAACTCAAACACAGAATTTCGCTTGACTATCTCAATAAACAAAATGAATTCTATGAACTTGAAAATCTTTTAACTTATTATTTTAATGAAAACATCAATCTCAACAGCGAAGTGCTTTACTCTTATGAACAAAGTCGCTTTACCAATGTCATCAGCCAAATAGAAGTCAATACAAATTCAAAATTTAATTGGATGTTTTCTCATGCTTATCAAAACGATGAGTATGGAAAATATAGCTTTATTGGTACAAGAGCAAATTATATTGCCACGCCTAATTACAATTTATTTGGTGGAATTTGGTTTGATACTCAAAGAGCTCATGCAAACATGTGGGAACTTGGCTATACCTACCAAAGAAAATGTTGGAACTATTCTTTAATGTATAGAGAAAGAATCGATCCACAACTCACAAGTGGTGGTATCACAGCTAAAAATCAAAGCGGAGTTTATTTTATTTTCAACTTCTATCCTTTAGGAGGAGTAAAATACGATTTCTCTTTAGCAGAAAGTGAAAACAAAATTTAAAAAGGATGAAATTTGCTAAATATTTTAAAAAATTTTACGAATTTATTATCTGGTAAAAAAGGAAAAATAATGCAATACAGCATAGAAATTAACAAAAATACAGAAATATTTAATATAAACAAAGTCGCCAAACAAGCTGCCGGTGCTGTTTTAATGAGACAAGGCAAAAGCGTTGTTCTAGCTACAGTTGCAAGAGAAGAAAAACAAGTTGAAGAAGATTTTTTACCTCTAACCGTCCAATACATCGAAAAAGCTTATGCCGCAGGAAAAATCCCTGGTGGTTATGTCAAAAGAGAAACCAAGCCAAGCGATGCAGAAACCTTAACAGCACGCATTATTGATAGAAGCTTACGCCCTCTTTTTCCAAAAGGCTATGCTTATCCGACTCAAATCGTTGTGATGGTTCTCTCAGCTGATCCTAAAGTAGATTTACAAGTAATGAGCTTAAATGCCGCAAGCGTGGCACTTTATCTTAGTGATATACCTATGAAAGCTCCAGTATGTGGTGTGCGTATAGGAAAGATAGATGGAAATTTCATACTCAATCCAAACAATGAAGAGCTTCAAAATAGCACCCTAGATCTCTATGTAGCAGGTGTAAAAGATGAGCTTTTGATGATAGAAATGAGAGCCTTACCTGATCAAAAAGAAAATGAAATCTTTATCGAAGCTCCTTATGCTGATGTTTTAACTCAAACCACTTCACAAAATATGAATGAACTTAGCGAAGATGAAATTTTAGAAGCTCTAAATTTAGCTCAAAAAGCTATATTAAATGGTTCAAATGCTTATGAAGAAGCCTTTAGCAAACACAAAAAAAATTCTCAAATCGAACTAAAAAATGAGATTGAATATCCTGAAATTTTAGCTTTTATAGAAAATAATTTCCAAAAACAAATCAAAGAAGCCATCAACCAAATGGCAAAAAGCGAAAGAGCAAGCGAACTAAATAAAATCGCTAAAGAAATTTCAAATCTTGAAATCGCTAAAGAGTGGAGCGAAGAAAGTGTCTTAAATACCTTAGCTAAAGTCAAACGCAAACTTATTCGTGAGCAAATTTTAAATGAAGGCAAAAGAGCTGATGGTAGAAGTTTAAACGAAGTGCGTCCTATTAGTATAGAAACCAACATCTTACCAAACGCTCATGGTTCTTGTCTTTTCACTCGTGGACAAACTCAAGCCCTAGTGGTTGCAACCTTAGGCGGAGAAAACGATGCTCAAATGATAGACTTGCTTACAGAAAAAAATCCTATAAGCGAACGCTTTATGGTAAATTATAATTTTCCAGGTTTTTCAGTAGGCGAAGCAAGTCCTATCAAAGCTCCAGGAAGAAGAGAACTAGGACATGGAAATTTAGCCAAAAGAGCACTTTATCCAAGTGTGGATGAAAACTATCCTTATGTAATCCGCTTAGTCAGTGAAATTTTAGAAAGCAATGGCTCAAGTTCTATGGCAACGGTTTGTGGCGGATCTTTAGCCTTAAAAGCAGCAGGAGTGCCAAGCTTAAAACTTGTTGCAGGAGTAGCCATGGGGCTTATCTTTGAAGATAACAAGTATGCTGTTTTAACAGATATCATGGGACTTGAAGATCATGATGGGGATATGGACTTTAAAGTAGCAGGAAGCAAAGACGGCGTTACTGCTCTTCAAATGGATATAAAACTAGGTGGAATCGATCAAGAAATACTAAAACAAGCTTTATACCAAGCCAAAGAAGGAAGAATTCACATTCTAAATATCATGGAAGAAGCCGCCAAAGAAATCATAGTCAATGAAGAAGTTTTACCTAAACTTGAGCTTTTTAGCGTTGATCCTTCAAAAATCGTTGATATTATAGGACAAGCCGGAAAAACCATCAAAGAAATCGTAGAAAAATTTGGCGTTTCTATAGACTTAGATCGCGAAAAAGGTGAAGTAAAAATAGCAGGTAGTCAAAACGAACAAATCAAAGCCGCAAAAGACTACATCATAAACATCACAAGCTCTCAAAAAGGAACTAAAAAAGGCTCTAAAGACAAAGATATATCAGGCTTTGAACTTGGGCAAGAATTTCAAGGTATTGTTAAAAAAATCGCTCCTTTTGGAGCCTTTGTGGAACTTAAAAATGGTGTTGATGGTTTATTGCATAGTTCAAAAAGCAAGCATCTTAATTTAAGCGAAAACCAAAGCTTAAAAGTTAAAATCAGCGAAATTAAAAACGGAAAAATTTCTGTGGATTTGTGTGAGTGAGTGAATTTCTAACTCATCCTTTTGAGCCTTTTTTTGACAAAGATTCTAAAATCTTAATTTTAGGATCTTTTCCTTCGGTAAAATCAAGACAAGATGGCTTTTATTATCAACACCCAAGAAATCGTTTTTGGCCTATACTAGAAACACTTTTTGATGTAAGATTAGAAAATATCACAGAACAACAAGCCTTTTTAAGAAAAAAACATATCGCTCTTTGGGATGTACTTCAAAGTTGCAAGATAAAAAATTCAGATGATAAAACTATAAGTTATGCAAAAGCCAATGATTTAAGCCCGATCCTTTCTCAAACCAAAATCCAAGCCATTTTTACTACTGGACAAAGTGCTTATAAATTTTTTATTAAATTCCACCCTCGCTTAAAAGCCATAGCCCTACCCTCAACTTCTCCTGCAAATTTAAATTTTTCTTTTGAACAGCTTTTACAAAACTATGAAATAATCAAAAAATTTACAAAATAACAAACTAAGCATTACCCCCCCCCCAAGTAAAACAAGAAAAAAGCTAGTTAATATCTAGCTTTTGCGTGTTATCCTTGAATTCAAATTCCACTCTCTTAGCTCCAAAACCTTTAGCAATAGCTTCTAAAGTATCCTTAGCACTTTTATGAATTTTGCTTTCTAAATTTTGGATAAGATTTAAAGACAAGTCTTTAACCTCATCTTTGGCTTCTTTTATGAGTTTGTTTTTATCACTTTCGCTAAAACTAATCCCCGTACTATTGATAGAATCAGGCAGCAAAAAAGGTAAAAATTTAGCATTTTTTTCATCATAAAATTTCATATCTATGATGCTGTGTTTGTATCTACACTCTGGCATGATGATCTTATAAGCATCGTCCCCTAAAGGCAAAATATCAAAGTTTTTATCCCTTAAATCATACAAGAAAGTGATCTCAAATTCAAAAATCAAAGCAATCTGTCTTTCACTCAAAGACCATCCTAAAAGATTTTTCCAAATTCCATTAAAAGCGCTATCTTTTTTAGTGACAATCTCTTTACTAAAAACTTGAAAAACACTTAATTCTCCTATGGATTTAAGCTGCATGATATCGCTAAAACTTTGCGTGCTTTTTTCTTCTATTTTAGGGCTTTTATACTGCCTAAAAAGCACTACAAACAAAATCACAAGCAAAATCATCACTAAAACAAATAAAATCATTTCCATATTTAAACCTTTCTAAATTTATAAACCTTGATTTGAAAAGATATATTTTTTCTCAAACGCCAAGAAAATAAAAGCATTAATGATAAAAATCAAACACACAAAAGTAAAAACAAATTCCACGCTAAAATGAGAAGCCATAAGCCCTCCACCAAAAGCACCGCAAAAATTTCCCAAAAATTGACAAGTTTGATTAAAACCAAAAATCACACTTAAATTTTTAGCACTCACACTTTTTTTAAGCAAGGCATTCACACAAGGCAAAAGCCCTCCAAGTCCTACACCTATAAGTAAACGCACGAAAATAAGCGTATAAACATTACTTGCTACAGCCTGCAAGTAAAAGCAAATTCCACAAAATATCAAAGCTCCAAAAATAATCTTACTAGGCCCTATCTTATCGGCGATTTTTCCAAGTTTTGGTGCGAAAAAAAGATTGCTAATCCCATTTGCAGCCACCACTATACCCGCCCAAAGAGCCAAATTTCCACCTTGATGAATTTGCTCAACATAGATACTTAAAATCGGCATCACTCCAAAAGTACCAAATTGTATCACAAAAGTAGTGATAAAAAGAACGATGATAAGGGTTTTGTTTTCTTTCACTTTTTGAGTATTTTTCTTCGCCTCTTTTTGAATTTTTCTCCCATGGATGAAAAAATAAATCGTCACAAAAGAACAAGCAATCAAAAAAGCCACCACATCAAAAACCGCACTAATGCTAAAAAATTCAGCCACAAAGCCACCAAACAAAGGCCCAAGTAAACTTCCACTTATAGAAGCCGTAGAAAGAGTTCCTAAAGCATAAGCCACTTTTTCTTTAGGCGCTATCACGGCGATAAACACAACAGCAGCAGAAGTAAAACCTGAAATTATCCCTGTTAAACCCCGTACAAAAACCACTTCTAAAGCACTATGAGCAAAGCTAAGCCATAAGGTTAAAACGGACATTCCAAAACTTGCACGAAGAAGCATATTTTTATAACCATACTTTGCACCCAAAAAAGCCCACAAAGGTGAAAAAACAGCCATAAAAAGCGGAGTGATCCCAAAAGCAAGTCCTGAATAAAACGCTATCTCGCTCGTATCAACATGTCCTAGTTCTTTGATATAAAAAGGCAAAATCGGAGCGATTTGACTAAGCCCCATACTTGTGGTAAAAACACCAAACCAACACACAAGTAAAGTTCTATTGAAATTTTCCATGGATTTATTGTATGATATTTTTTATAATTTTTAATTAAAACTCAAGGATAAAAATGAAAAAAATACTCTTTATATGCTTAGGCAATATATGCGTTCACCTATGGCAGAATTTATCATGAAAGATCTTGTCAAAAAAGCAAATTTAGAAAAAGAATTTTTTATAAGCAGTGCTGGAACTTCAGGAGAACACGATGGAGAAGGTATGCACTATGGCACCAAAAACAAACTTGCCCAACTTAACATAGAACACAAAAACTTCACAAGCAAAAAACTCACTCAAAAGCTTTGCGATGAAAGCGATTTTTTAATCACCATGGACAATTCTAACTTCAAAAATGTTTTAAAAAACTTCACCAACACCCAAAACAAAGTTTTAAAAATCACTGATTTTAGTCCTAGTCTAAACTACGATGAAGTCCCTGATCCTTGGTATAGTGGGAATTTTGATGAAACTTATAAAATTTTATCCCTAGCTTGTAAAAATTTACTTGTTTTTTTATCAAAATAATTTAAAACAACTATAATATTACTTCTCGTTTACTTTTTAGGCTTATACTTCTAAACGAACCGAAAAACATTCATAAGAAAAACTCCTTAAAATTACACGCCTAGCTTAAATCCCTTTAGCTAGGCTTTTCTTTAAGATGTTTTTATCCTTCGGATTTAAAATTTTTACTATTTTAAGTGCTTCTTAAGAAAAAACTCCAAATTTATGTGCTACAATTACGATGTTTTATTAATTTTTGACAAGGAGAATTCTCATGAAACTAGTTAAACTTAGTTTAGTTGCAGCTCTTGCTGCAGGTGCTTTTTCAGCAGCTAACGCTACTCCACTTGAAGAAGCGATCAAAGATGTTGATGTATCAGGTGTATTAAGATACAGATACGATACAGGTAATTTTGATAAAAATTTCGTTGACAACTCAAATTTAAACAACAGCAAACAAGATCACAAATATAGAGCACAAGTTAACTTCAGTGCTGCTATAGCTGATAACTTCAAAGCTTTTGTTCAATTTGACTATAATGCTGCTGATGGTGGTTATGGTGCTAATGGAAT
The DNA here is from genome assembly GCF_012889595.1 of Campylobacter sp. CFSAN093241. Classification (NCBI taxonomy): domain Bacteria; kingdom Pseudomonadati; phylum Campylobacterota; class Epsilonproteobacteria; order Campylobacterales; family Campylobacteraceae; genus Campylobacter; species Campylobacter sp. CFSAN093241. The sequence goes on from NZ_CP040612.1 coordinate 1,202,823, forward strand.
AAAAAATGATCAAAAAGGACTTTTTGTTCGTCAATTATACCTAACTTATACAAATGAAGATGTTGCTACAAGCGTAATCGCTGGTAAACAACAACTAAACACTATCTGGACTGACAATGGAGTTGATGGTTTAGTAGGAACAGGTATCAAAGTAGTAAACAACAGCATCGATGGTTTAACTCTAGCTGCTTTTGCTGTAGATAGCTTTATGGCGGAAGAGCAAGGTGCAGATTTATTAGGACATAGTAATATTTCAACAACATCAAATCAAGCTCCTTTTAAAGTAGATTCAGTAGGAAATCTTTACGGTGCTGCTGCTGTAGGTTCTTATGATCTTGCTGGTGGACAATTCAACCCACAATTATGGTTAGCTTATTGGGATCAAGTAGCATTCTTCTATGCTGTAGATGCAGCTTATAGTACAACTATCTTTGATGGAATCAACTGGACACTTGAAGGTGCTTACTTAGGAAATAGCCTTGATAGCGAACTTGATGATAAAACACACGCTAATGGCAATTTATTTGCTTTAAAAGGTAGCATTGAAGTAAATGGTTGGGATGCTAGCCTTGGTGGTTTATACTACGGTGATAAAGAAAAAGCTTCTACAGTTGTAATCGAAGATCAAGGTAATCTTGGTTCTTTACTTGCAGGTGAGGAAATTTTCTATACTACTGGTTCAAGACTAAATGGTGATACTGGTAGAAATATCTTCGGTTATGTAACTGGTGGATATACTTTCAACGAAACAGTTCGCGTTGGTGCTGACTTCGTATATGGTGGAACAAAAACAGAAGCTGCTGCTAATCATTTAGGTGGTGGTAAAAAACTTGAAGCTGTTGCAAGAGTAGATTACAAATACTCTCCAAAACTTAACTTCTCAGCATTCTATTCTTATGTGAACCTAGATCAAGGTGTAAACACTAATGAAAGTGCTGATCATAGCACTGTAAGACTTCAAGCTCTTTACAAATTCTAAGAAGCTTTCAAGTCTAACTTCAAGGCGGAGTTTTGCTCCGCCTTTTTTTATGCCTGATTTTTAAAACTTAAATTTATATAAAAAATTTTCCCAAGCTAAAACGCTTTAGGAAAATTAAGACTTAAACCAATTAGTGATTTTTTCAAAAAGCCCTTTTTGCTCTTGATGCATACCATCTTTGATGCCAAAACTTTCACTTAGTTTTTCTAAAAGTTCTTTTTGTTCATCGTTTAAAGAAGTTGGGAATTTGATAGAAATTTGAACGATTTGATTTCCCATGCGAGAACTATGAACATCTTTTACCCCTTCTTTTTCAAGAACAAATCTTTGTCCATCTTTAGCACCCTTTGGTAAATTTAAGGTCGCTTCACCGCGTATGGTGGGTACTTTTATACTCTCTCCTAAGATAGCCTGGGTAAAAAACACTGGAAATTCTATATATATATCATCATCATCTCTTATAAAAGTATCATCTTCAGCGGCGATGATCTTAACATACATATCCCCTCTAGTACCATTTTTTAAGATATTACCTTTAGCATTGACACGAAGCTTCATACCTGTATCTACACCTTCTGGGATATTAAGCTCGACACTATCTTTGCTTTCATTATAACCCAAACCTTTACAATCACTACATTTTTCACTAGCTTTTTCTCCAATTCCTTGACAATCAGGGCAAGTTTGTGCAAAAGTGATAAAACCTTGAGAAACCCCAACCTGTCCTCTACCTTGACACTTTGGACAAGTTTGAAGCTTTCCATCTTTAGCCCCTGTTCCATTACAAGTTTTACAAGAGCATTTATAAGTAAAGTCTATATTTTTCTTACAACCAAAAACCGCTTCTTTAAAACTTAATTTTAAATTAACGATAAAATCTGAAGGGATTTTCTCATCATTTGAACTTTTTCTACGACGCGATGAGCCAAAGCCTTCTCCAAAAAAACTAGAAAATATATCTCCTAAATCCTCAAAACCACCAAAACCTGAGCTACTAGAACCAAATCCACCGCCTTTTAAAGCATCTTTTCCGTATCTATCATAAATAGCTCGCTTTTCATCATTGCTTAAAACCTCATAGGCTTCATTAACAAGCTTGAATTTATCTTCTGCTTCTTTATCACCTTGATTTCTATCAGGATGATATTTTAAAGCCATTTTTCTATAGGCTTTTTTTATGGTTTCTTTATCAGCATTTTGCGTGATTTCAAGAATTTCATAATAACTTATTTCCACATTATTCCTTTAAAAAATTTAAAATTTTACTAGAATTTTAATTTTAAAAATTCAAAAATATAATTTTAGCAAAAATAAAATCAATAATTTATCAAATTTTAAATAAAATTATGTAAAGATTTTAAAGACTACATAAAAATTTACAAGGACACTAGAATGATTAATGTGTTGATGATAGAAGATGATCCTGACTTTGCACAATTATTATCTGAATATTTAGCGCAATTTAATATTAAAATCACAAATTTTGAAAATCCTAAAAGTGCTTTAAATGTGGGTATTCAAGGCTATGATTGTCTGATTTTAGATTTAACTTTACCTGGAATTGATGGTCTTGAAGTTTGTAGAGAAATCCGACAAAAAAGCAATATTCCTATTATCATCTCATCGGCTAGAGGTGACTTAAGCGATAAAGTTGTGGGGCTTCAAATCGGTGCTGATGATTATCTACCAAAGCCTTACGATCCAAAAGAAATGTATGCAAGGATTATGAGTCTTATTCGTCGCACAAAAAGAGTTGAACACACTAATAATGAAAATATTAACTCTGCTTTCAAAATTGATGAAAGAAGACATGAGATCACCTATGAAGATAAGGTTTTAACACTTACTCCTGCTGAATTTGAAATTTTAGAATACCTTATCCAACAACACGGATATAGTGTTTCAAGAGAACAGCTTGTAAGTCGCTGTAAAAATCTAAAAGATAAAGATTCTAAAAGCCTTGATGTTATCATCGGTCGCTTAAGGGTAAAAATAGGAGATAGTTCAAAATCTCCAAAACATATTTTTTCTGTTAGAGGTATAGGATATAAACTGATAGGATGACAAAAAATTATTCTATTCATACCAAACTGATTATTTTATTTGTTGTTACTTTTTTCTTGGTTTGTGTGCTTTTTATCGTTCTTTTAAAAATAGAAGGGAATGCCTATAATGAAGAAGAAAGTTTAAAACAAGAAAATCTTATAAAAAATTTACTCATCTCCTATGAAAACACTTCAGGTGTTGAAATAGGAGCTTATCTTGGAAACAGCGGTTTTAACGCTATACAAAATCCCAATCTTGTAAAAGCTATAAGAAATAATGGACAATCACTTTTTAAAGCAGGCGGAGAGCTTTGTACTCTTTCTTCTTTAAAATATCATAGCAATCTTTATTTTGATGTTCAATGTAAAGATTTTGATGGCTTGTATGAAGAAAATACTAGTGATAGGGTTTATAATCTTTTATTGATAGGATTTTTCTCTTTTTCTTTGTTGGTTGTTTTTATGTATTTTTCTGTATTAAAATCCTTAGAACCTTTAAAAAAATTAAGAAGACAAGTTGCCGAAGTTGCAAATGGGGAACAACCTGATTTTCTAGACTATCAAGAAGATGAAGTAGGCAAGATCGCCTTTGAATTTCAAAAAGCTTTCAAGAAAAACCAAGAATTAATCCAATCAAGACAACTTTTCCTAAGAACAATCATGCATGAGTTAAAAACCCCTATAGGAAAAGGGAGAATCATTTCTGAAATGATCAAAGAAGACAGACAAAAAGAAAGACTTATCGCTATATTTTTACGCATGGATTCTTTGATCAATGAATTTGCCAAAATCGAAAATTTATTTTCAAAAAACTACAACTTACACTTTAAACCTAATCGTTTTAGCGCTATACTTGAAGAAGCTAAAGAACACCTTATGATAGATGATTTTAATAAAGTTGTAAAAGTCGATATAAGATATGACGCTTTAATCAATGTTGATATGGAAATTTTCTCTGTAATTTTAAAAAATCTTATCGATAATGCCTTAAAATACTCAAACAATGGCACTTGTGAGCTTTTTTGTTGTAAAGAATGTTTTACCATTAAAAATCCAGGCAAACCTTTAGCAGAGCCTATAGAGCATTATCTTGAAGCTTTTACAAGAGAAAAACACAATCAGGTCAAAGGTATGGGACTAGGACTTTATATAGTTTCAGAGGTATGTAAACTGCATAATTTTGATTTGATTTATTTTTACGATGATGGAAAGCATTGCTTTAAAATTTTCTTTGGAGATAAAGAAAAATAATGGTAAAAGGCCTGGAAAAATTCAATGAACTTGTTGAAAGTTTTGCAAATTTACCTACCATAGGAAAAAAAACCGCCATAAGGCTTGCTTATCACCTTTGCATAAATAATCAAATCGATGGTATGAAACTCGCACACAATATAGAAAATGCTATCCGCTTTATAAAACCTTGTGAGCAATGCGGTGCTTTAAGCGAAAATGAGCTTTGCGAAATTTGTAGCGATGAAGAAAGAAATAAAAACATTTTATGTATAGTTGAAAGCCCAAAAGATATACTAACACTCGAAGAGAGTCAAAGTTACAATGGGCTATATTTTGTTTTAGATGAGTTAAATGAAGAAAAACTTGAAAAACTAAAGCAAATTATACTTAAGCTAAATATCTCTGAGCTCATTTTTGCATTGACACATAGCATTAATTCTGATGCAACTATCTTTTTTATAGAGGATAAATTTAAAGGTTTAAACCTAACTTTTAGTAAAATCGCTCAAGGAATTCCAAGTGGTGTAAATTTAGAAAATGTGGATTTAATCTCTTTAAATAAAGCTATGAATTTTAGAACAAAAATTTAGTAATTTTTATAAGAAATATCGGCTAATTCTTGCAAAGAAAAATCCGCAATCTTTTCATAAGTAAAACCTTCCTTGCTTAAAAAGTCAAGTAAAGTTTTTTCCATGATTTTAGCTCCTTGTATAAGCTCATCTGAGAGCTTAAAACTCATCGCTTCAATACGCTTTGGCACACAAGCTAAGATATGTGTTTTAGGCAAATCTCCTGCAAGTTCCATGTATTGTAAGGTTTGAAGCATTTCTATTTCATGGGCACTTCCACTCCAGCTAATTTTATTAGGCATAGCATCATAAGGAAAGAAAAATACATCTCCTATACTCGCACCTTGCGCTTCTATACAGTCTAAAACGATAAGTCTATCGTACCTAGCAATGATATAGCTAAGCTGCAAAGCCAAAGTTCCACCATCAACAAAATCTAAAGTAAATTCAGAATGAGTGAATTTGTAGTTTTTTTCAAATTGTTTGCAAAGATGAACACCTAAGCCTTCATCCGCAAACATGATATTACCTATTCCAAGGACTAAGAATTTCAATGCTTTTCTTCTTTTACAAATTTATATCCGCTAATAATAGCATCCATAGCACCATCTTTACCTTTTACTGCGTTAAAAATCGCCATGTAAATATGTACTGGCACAAAAATCATAATTACCCACATCAAAATTCTATGATAAGTTCTTACATCGGCCAAACCGCCCATTGCAGCTTCAAGCGGTCTTAAAATATGATATAAAAGCCCACCTAAGCCCTCATGGTAAGTATGAGTATAAAGAATAAGCCCTGTAAGAATGATACCTAATATCACAAGATAAAAGAAAAAATAAGTTACAAATTGCAAAGGATTATAAACCCCTTTTAAATGCGGATGTTTTCCTAAGAAAATGTAAAATTTTACTTGTTCTATCCATAATTTGATATTAAAAATATCCCATACACTTCTGCGTTCTTTTGCGCTTACCTTATCACAGAAAAACAAATATACTTTAAAAATAATACAAGCGATTAAAACAAAACCCACCGCTTGATGTACTAAGCGGTATTTTGCTTGCATAAAATTTACGGGTTCACTGTTACTAATAGGGCTTTGGAACACATAGGAAAGATAATACCCTGTGCCAATAAGAATCACTATAGCAATAGCTCTTACCCAGTGCGTTAAACGCAAACCTATGCTAAATTCATATTCAGCTTTTCTTTGCAATTTTTCTTCTTTGTTTTGCATGAAAGCCTCCTTATAAATTGACATTCACTTTATATTCACTTAGATTATTGCCCTTAGTATCCATTACATGCACCGCACAAGCAATACAAGGATCATAAGAGTGAATTTTTCTAATGATTTCAAGTGGTTGTTTTACATCAGCGATTTTAAGTCCTATCAAACATTGCTCATAACTTCCACCTACGCCATTTGCGTCTTTTGGACTTGCATTCCAAGTAGAAGGCACCACAGCTTGCCAATTTTCAATAACACCATTTTTAATTCTACACCAATGGCTTAATGTTCCGCGTGGCACATGCCCCATATAGCGTCCTTTGTATTCTTTAAAATTATCGATCACATAAGGAGCACAAGTACTCTGGTCTACTTTTAAATTTTCAACTAAATTATTAAACGCTTTTAAAGCATTATTTGCAACGATTTTTGCTTCAATACAACGAGCAGCTGTTCTTCCAAGTGTACTAAATACAGCATTTAAAGGAAGTCCTGTTTCTTTTAAGAACTCATCTACCACAGGAACAACATTTTGATTACCTTTAGCATAATTTACAACGATATTTGCTAAAGGTCCTACTTGCATAGGATTTCCTTCATAGCGTGGAGCTTTAATCCAGCTATATTTACCCTTAGTATCAAACACTTTAGAATGGACATTATTTCCATGATGATCTACGCTTTCTCCATCTACAAGTCCTGTATAATTTGGATTTGTTTTGCCATCATAAGGATGTAAAGGTTCATTGTCTGCATACCAAGAATGAGTTGCCTCTTCAGTAATCTTATCTTCTTCTACTTCATAAACCTTGCTTAAATCTCCATTTTTGATAATACCACTTTCAAAAAGCCATTCATCTCTTCCGATTTGGAATTCTTTAAAGGTATAAAGATTATTTACCCCTATATCATTTAAAACACTTGCTTCATGTGCATAAGCTTTTCCTGCCATCACAAGATCAGGATAATACGCACGATTAACAAAGTCTTGCACTTCTTGGAATTTAACCATATATTCACCCATTCTTGCAGGATCGAGTAAATCCATAACGCAAGTTACACCACCAACGGTTAAGCTTTGTGGATGTGGATTTTTAGCTCCAAAAATCGCCATACATTGAGCAATGATTCTTTGAATTCTTAAACATTCTAGATAGTGAGAAAGAACGATTAAATTTTGCTCAGGACTTAAACGATAAGTTGGATGACCATAGTACGCATTAGCAAAAGGTCCTAAATTTCCTTTATCTACAAAAGTTTTAAGTCTTTGTTGCACTTCAAGAAGTTTATCCGCACCTGTTGCATAAGGATTTGAAGTGTATTTAAAAGCTTCATCGCTTGCTTTTTTAACATCAGCACTTAAAGCACTTACCACATCAGCCCAATCAAGCCCATGAAGTTGATAAAAATGCACAATATGATCGTGTAAAAATAAAGCCGCATTCATTAAAGTTCTTGTTAAAAGCGCATTTAAAGGCGGAGTAATACCTAAAGCATTTTCAACAGCAACTATACCTGCTTTATAATGTGAAAAAGTACAAACTCCGCAAATTCTTTGCGTCATAAAACCCGCATCTCTTGGATCACGCCCTTTTACTATGGTTTCAATACCACGCCACAAAGTAGAGCCCGCATAAGCTTCTTTTACCACATTGTTATCATCAACAACAACTTCAACTCTTAAATGCCCTTCAATTCTTGTAATAGGATCTACGATTATTTTTTGACTCATTTTTATTCCTTATCTTTTTGCATGGAAGATATAACTGCGTGTGCTGCTATAGCAACGCCTGTGAGTGTAAGCACACCTATACCGATTTTATCTGAAACACTATCCGCACCCAAACCAAAAACAGTATCAAATTTACGACTAGCCATAGGCTCTTCAAAAGGTCCCATAGTATCCCAAAAATTAGGCTCAGAACAACCTATACAACCATGCCCTGCTTGAATAGGCCAAGAAGTGTGCTGGTTAAATCTCTCTCTTGAGCAGTTATTAAAAGTATAAGGTCCTTTACAACCTACTTTATAAAGACAAAAACCTTGTTTAGCTCCTTCATCTCCAAAAGCATGTACAAATTCACCCGCATCAAAATGTCCGCGTCTTTCACAAAGATCATGAATTCTTAAACCATAAGCCCATTTTGGTCTATTATACACATCAAGTGCTGGTAACTCACCAAATAATAAATAATGAAGTACATTACCCACTATATTTTTTTCACTTGGAGGACAGCCTGGAACATTGATCACAGTTTTACTTGTTACTTTGCTTAAAGGCTGCGCGTTGCTAGGATTTGGTCTTGCGGCTTGAATTCCTCCAAAGCTAGAACAGGTTCCTATAGCAAAAATCGCCAAAGCATTTTCACTTGCCATTTTTGAAAGCTCATAGCCTGTTTTTCCATGTGCACCTATGGTTAAAAAATGCTCCGTATCACCCATAGGGATACCACCTTCAACCATTAAAATGTATTTATTTTTATGCTTTTGAATGGCACTTTCTAAATTTTCTTCAGCTTGCCAACCTGCTGCAGCCATCACTGTTTCGTGATATTCTAAAGAAATATAATCAAAAATCAAACTATCAATCGTTGGAGTATCACTTCTTAACAAACTCTCACTACAGCCTGTACACTCAGCCATATGAAGCCACACAACAGGAAGCCTATCAGCAAGCTCAGCAGCTTTTGCCACCATAGGAGTAAAACTCGCTGGCAAAGCCAAAAATGCCGTCATAGCACCTGCCCATTTCATAAAATCCCTTCTAGAAAAACCTGACTTTTCTAATGCTTTTGTAATACTATCATTGTCTTTCAAAGAAGGAAGCTTTTCAAGAGTCGATAAACGCGACTCTATTTGATGATAATCAATCATTATATTTCCTTTACAACATGAAATTTATTCTCTATAATAATAAAATAAAGGAAGTTAAAATAAAGTTAAAAACTTACTATCATAAGCAAATATTAGCATCACTCTTAATTAAAGCTTAATCATAAGCCTTTTTTAAGTTTGCGAATCAAAAATCTTGCAGGATGAATAGCGTGGATGTATTTTTTTTCTAAACACAAGGGTTCATTATTTATCAATGCACACAAATACCTTGCCGCTAAAACACTTGTACTAAAACCCCTTGACCCATGAGCAAAATTAAAATACAAATTACAAGACATTTTAGCTGGTTTTTGCTCCTTATTTTTTGTCCATAATAAAGCTTTATATTTTTCTTTATAAAACGCTTCATCATAAGCATTTCCAACTATCATAAAGCGATCACTCGAATAAGATCTAAAACCTACTTTAGAACCTATGATTTCTAATTTTGTATTTTTATCCATAAAATCGGCTATATTTTCTATATTTTGTTTATCATCTTCTTCTTTTGATTCTAAACTTGCATTAAGCCTATCATAACTTGCACCAATTACTTGCAAATCATCTTTTACAGGGCAAATATAAGCCTTAGAAGATAAAGGAAATGGGGTATCTAAAAAAGGTTTTAGATGTGTAACTTGACCTCTTACTTTGCTTAATTTCATCTCATCATAAAAAACAAAGTCTTTTGCATCTGCACCCATAGCATAAATCAAAACCGCATAATCACTTTTAACAACATCATTTTTAAATTTTAAACTAAAACACCCATTTTCAAATTTATAAGCTTGAAATTCATGATTAAAATATATACAAGCTTTGCTTTTTTCAAAAAGATTTTTAACCAATTTTTTTGGAAAAATCACTCCACCCTCTTCTAAAAAAGCTTGATTTTTTGAAATTTTAAACAAAACATTTTCTCTTTGCGTGTCAAATCTTTCTTGCATTAAATCATTATGTGCAAACTCCACCACACCCTTAAATTCTAAATCTAAAATTTGTCTATAAAAACGACTTGCCTCTATAAAAGAAAGCTCTGAAAACTCCCCTAAATTTACCTTAGGCTTTAAGATTAAAGAGCTTAAAATTCCACTTTCATTTCCACTTGCACCCTTGCCTAATTCTAAATGTTTTTCAAAAATATCTATTTCAAAACCTCTTAAGCTAAGCTCATAAGCTAAAACAGCACTTGATATACCTGCGCCAATAATAGCTACTTTTTTATTTTTTAAAGATGAAAATGTTCTTGAAAAATACGCTTCTTTGTCTTTAAACTCAAGCTCATTTTCCAAATAAGCTTTAATCATTTCTCTTTTTCTAAAACCTTTGGTTTTTTCTACTCTAAAACCATATTTTTTTAAATTTTTTTGCAAAAAACTTGCCGAAGAAAAGGTGCAAATTTGTGTATTTTTTTTAGAAAGTCTTGCCACTTCAAAGATTAAATTTTCATCAAACATTTGCAAGTTTTTATTTGGAGAAAATCCATCTAAATACCAAACATCAGCTTTAAAATCCAATTCTTTTAAAACAGCTATATCTTCAAAAACAAGATCTAAAAAACAATCTTCAAAATAAAAACGATAAATTCCTTCTTTAGCCTTAGGATAAAATTTTAAAAATTGTTCTAAAAGCTCTTTAAACTCTTCATAAAATTCTAGTTTTTGATAAATTTCTCTTAATTGTTCTTTTTCGATATAAAAAGCTTCTACGCTAATATAAAAAAGTTTTTTAGGACGCTTAGAAGGGATAGTTTCTAAAAAGCGTTTCAAAGTAAGAAAAAAATTTAAACCTATACCAAAACCACTCTCTGCGATAATAAAATTTTCTTGATTTTTCCATTCAAAAGAATGAGTGTAAACAAATTTGCTTTCATTTAAGCCATCTTTGGAATTAAAATAAAAATCATCAAAATCCAAAGAAAAAGGAGTATTATCCTTAAAAATTAGCTTAGCTTTTTTCATCGGTTGTTATAAAAATAACTCTCAACTCCATCGGCAATACCCTTAACCAATAAATCTTGAAAAGCTTTATTGGCGATTCTTTTGCCTTCATTTGGATGTGTAATATAGCCAATTTCAATCAAAATTGCAGGCATTTGCGCACCTACTAAAACCCAAAAAGGTGCTTCTCTTACACCGCCATCTACAATTTTATACTTTTTGCGTGTTTGAGTGAGTATATTTTTTTGTACATCAATGGCTAGTTTATTTGAAGCAACGATTTTTTCACGATTTAAGAAATTTAAAATACTTTGTTTTGAGAAATAATTAATCTCTTCAAAATCCCCTTGATTTTCTTTTTCTGCTGCCTTTTTACTTCTTTCACTTCTTGCAGGACTTAAAAAGAAAGTTTCCACGCCTTCGCTACTTTTGGCTTTTGTGGCATTTGGTGCTGCGTTAGCATGTATAGAAATAAACAAATCCGCTCTTTTATCATTGGCATATTTGGTTCTATCACGAAGATTGATAAATTTATCCGAACTTCTAGTATAAAGCACTTTATAACCGCGTTTTTTAAGTTCATTTCCAAGTTTTAAAGCCGTACTTAAAACTATATCTTTTTCTTTTAAACTTCCTTTTTTATCACTTAAAGCACCGCTATCTTTTCCACCATGCCCCGCATCGATAACCACAAGCTTTCCTGATTTGTAATTCGTATTTAAAGTTTTACTAGAACTTTGAGTTGCTTTTTTGTTTGCATTTTGATTTGTAGTTTGTATATAAAAACCTAAAGTGAGATTATTATTATCCAACTCCTTTAAAAGTTTAAATTCTTTAGGAGCACTCAAAACCACACGAACGGTTTTTGGATTGTATTGAGTAACTGTAATCACATTTTGTCCAAAAGTAAAGCTTTTTCTACTACCTTCTAACACACCCTTAAAACTTACAACATATCGGAATTTTTGATCTTTGGTATCAAATACTGCTATTTCTTTTTCATCTAAATCATCGCTTAAATTTAACACCACAGCATTAGAAATTTTATCCACATCTAAAACATATAAAGGTTCTTGATTTTCTTTTTCATTATTGGTTTTTTTATCTTGTTTTTTTGTTTCTAAAACTTTGGTTTTAATTTCTGTTTTTTGATCTTGCTTTTTCTCTGAAATTTTACTAACTTGCTCAGTCTTTTTTTGGCTAGTAGTTTCTTTTGAAAAAATTATTTTTTCTTCTTTAAAAGATATATCAATAGGAATTTTTTCTTTAGCATAAACCACTATGCGTATGGTTTTGGGATTAAATTGTGAAATCACTAAACGATAGTCATCAAATTTAAACTCTTTTTTACCCCCTTCTAAAACCCCATCAAAATCACTAATAAAACGATAGTTTCCTTTTTCGTCTAAAGCAAAACTTTTTAATTGATCCTTATCCAAATCTGCATTTAGTTCAAACTCTACACCTTGGCTTGTTTTACTTGACTTTAAAACATAAATTTTATCATCGCTTTTTGCTTTAGAAACGATACTGCTCTTTGGTGCTTGCGAAGTTTTAGAATTTGTTTTTTCTGTATTTTTTATTTGTTCGTTAGATGATTTTTTTTCATTTTTTTGAACTGTTTTTATAGGTTCAAAAGTTGATTTTTCAGTGTCTTGAGAAATATTTTGAACCTTAATATCTTTAATGACAGCCTTTCTTAAAGCATTAATACTTGCTTCACTTATACCACTTTCTTTTAACTCATTAGCATATGACTTGTCATCTAAATTTAAAGTATTTGAACTGATGATCAATCTTTTTAAAATTTCAATTTTAGTTTTTTCATCTTCATGAATAACACTTTGTATATAAAGGCTTTTGAGCTGATGGTGAAATTTTACTTGCACTTCACTTTTAGAACCGATAAAATTTTTATCAAAATTTGCAAGTTCATTTTCATAAGCTCCAAAAAGAGTTGTGAAAGCAAATACTAAAAATACAAAAATTTTAGCCATTATTCACCATTAACCAATTTTTCCATAAGTTCTTTAACACTGATAAGCTTATCTAAACGATATCCATTTACACCTGTAAAGAAAAGTCCTGTTTCTTTTTTGCCTGACCACGCATCAAAAAGCCTATCTGCTATACAATACCCTACTTTAGTCGCCTCTTTTCCACGTCCACAAGGCGCTACACAATTGCTTATACAATTAATCTTTGGACCCATTCTTTTATCTACCAAATTTAAAAGATTGGTTCTAACTCCACGAGCAGGATAGCCCACAGGAGATTTAATAAGCTCTATATCTTCTTCTTTAGAAGCTAGCAAAACGCTTTTAAACTCTTCACTCGCATCACATTCAAAAGTTCCTATGAAACGCGTTCCCATTTGAACACCACTAGCCCCTAAAGAAATAGCATTTTCTATATCTTTTTTATCCCAAATTCCACCTGCAGCAATCACGGGAAAAGACCCCCAATTTTTAGCCTCTTCTACCACAGGAGCGATTAATTTTTCTAGCTGATAATTTGGATCTAAGCACTGCTCATAAGTAAAACCTTGATGACCTCCACTTTTTGGCCCTTCTAAAACCACTGCATCAGGCAAGCGATTGTAACGGCTTTGCCATCTTTTGCAAATAATTTTTAAAGCCTTTGCAGATGAAATGATAGGCACTAAAGCCACATCAGGAAAATCTGCAGTAAATTCAGGTAAATTTGTAGGAAGTCCAGCACCTGAAACAATCACATTAAAACCAACCTCACAAGCATCGCGTGCTATTCTTGCATAATCATTACTTGCACATAAGATATTACACCCCAAAGGTGCATCGCCACAAACTTTTCTTGCATTATTAATCAAAGCTTGCAAACCCTTGCGTGAGTAAAAATTTTCACTTCCATAAGGCTTAGCGTTTAATTCTTTACTTGCATACTTTCTTTCTTCATAATATCCTGTTCCCACAGAAGAAATAATCCCAAGTCCACCATTTAAAGAAACTGCAGAAGCTAATCTATCCCAGCTTATGCCTAGTCCCATTCCTCCTTGAAAAATGGGATATTTTATAGTATGTTTTCCTATTTGTAAGGGTTGTAAATTCATTCTTTTACCTTTAATTTTGCAAATTTTCTTTTACCTATTTGTAAGATGTATTCTCCTTGTTCTAAATATATTTGCTCGTCGCTAACTTTTTGAGAATTTACACTTACTGCATTAGCGCTGATGCTTCTTCTTGCCGCAGAAGTAGAACTTTCCAAACCACATTCAACCAAAGCCTTAGCAAGCCAAATTTTTCCTTGTATTTCAAACTCAGCCATATCACTTGGCAAAGCATTTTGAGAATGAATTCTATCAAATTCAGACTTAGCATTATTAGCCTCTTCTTTGGAGTGAAAACGCTCTGTAATCTCTAAAGCTAAATTTTCTTTAGCTTTTTTAGGATGTAAATTGCCTTGTTCTATATCTTTTTTTATTTGCGCAATTTCTTCTAGACTTTTTTGACTTAAAAGTTCATAATATCTAAACATCAATTCATCACTAATACTTAAAATTTTAGCATACATATCATTAGCTTTTTCTGTAACACCAATGTAATTATTTAAACTCTTACTCATTTTGTTTACACCGTCTAAACCTTCGAGTAAAGGCATCATAATCACAGCTTGTTCTTTTCCTATGTTATAAACTCTTTGAAGCTGTCTTCCCATCAAAAGATTAAATTTTTGATCCGTTCCACCCATTTCAATATCGCTTTTTAAAGCCACACTATCATATCCTTGAAGTAAAGGATACAAAAACTCGCAAATCGAAATAGGACTTTGCTCTTTAAATCTCTTGGTAAAATCGTCACGCTCAAGCATTCTAGCTACACTAAAAGTTGAAGTAAGCTCTACTATACCCGCGGCTCCAAGTTCATTAAGCCAAGTAGAATTAAACTTAATCTGTGTTTTTTCTTTATCCAAAACCTTAAAAACCTGCGTTTTATAAGTTTTAGCATTGATTAAAACTTGCTCTTTATCCAGCTTTTTACGCGTTGCACTTTTTCCACTTGGATCGCCAATTTGTCCTGTAAAATCTCCAATCAAAAACTGCACAATAGCTCCATGTTTTTGCAAAAAAGCCATTTTTGTTAAAACCACGCTATGGCCTAAATGTAAATCAGGCGCTGTAGGATCAAACCCTGCCTTTATAAAGAAATTTTCACCCTTTTCATAATAATTTTTAATTAAATTTTCTATTCTTTCTTCATCAATAAGCTCTGCACAACCACGCTTAACTTCTGCTAATATTTTTTTTATATCCATAATAAACCTTTTTAACCTTCTTTATAAGCATCATTTAAAGATGTAAAATCTAAAATTTTACAACGAGATTTTAACCTATCCTTGACACTATCTGGATTGATATTATCAGGAATTTCCATTGTAATCTCAAAATAATCTACCGCCGAATTTAAATCACTTGATAAATTAATTGTTAATAAATTTATCTGCATTTTAGCTAAAAATGCCAAAAATTCCGCTAAAACACCTTTTTTATTTTCCAAAGAAAAAATCAATTTATAAGATTTAGGGATGTTAGAATCCCATTTTATAAATACCATATCTTGATTATTATCTATCATTTTATCAGCTCTATCGCAAAGCTTATGATGGACAATAGCGTTACCACCTTTAACAAAAGCTAAAACAGCATCACCTCTTTTTGGATGGCAGCAAAAATCAAAATCCACATTAGCGATTTTATGGTTACAATATAGAGTAAAATTTCCTATTTTTTGCTCTTTAATCTCATATTTATCAAACCAATATGACTTCTTGGCGTATTTTTTAAGACCATTAACTATATCTTTCAAATAAGCACTATCTGTTGCTACTTGTCTAATACGTCTGGCTAAATTTTCTTTTTCTATCCAAGTTTCAATTCTGTTTTTATCAACTCCAAAAATAAAACTTAACATATTAATAGAACTTGCTAGATTAATCTCTCTGATTTTTTGCTTGCAAAATTCCCTTATACTTGCTTTTGCTTTTCCTGTTTTAACACTATCTATCCAAGAACAGCGATAAAATTTATCATTGCTAGTAACCACTCGCACAATATCGCCATTTTTAAGCTCGGTTAACAAAGGTACTTTAATACGATTTACATAAGCACTTTTTGCATGAAGCCCTACTTTGGTATGCACTTCATAAGCAAAATCAAGAACCGTTGCACCACGAGGCAAAGTGAAAATTTCTCCCTTAGGAGAATAAACTGCGACATCTTCAACATAAAGACTATCTTTAGCGTATTCATAAAGCTCAATAGCATTATAATCTTCTGCATTTTCAAGATTGTTTATACTTTGCATTGAAATATCTGTAAGCCAATCAAGACGAGGCGCAACCACGCTGCCATCTTCTTTATATTTCCAATGCGCTGCTATACCAAATTCCGCAATTTTATGCATATCAAAAGTTCGAATTTGTGCCTCTATAATACTTTTAGCATCAAAAAGTGTGGTATGTATAGTTTGATAACCATTTTGTTTAGGCAAGGCTATATAATCCTTAAAACGCGAAACCAAGGGATTAAAATGTGTATGTAAAATTCCCAAAGCTAAGTAACAATCACTTACTTTTTCAACCAAAATTCTTACCCCAAGCAAATCAAGAACTTCTTCAATACCAATGCCTTTTCTTTGCATTTTAAGATAAATAGAATAGCTATGTTTAATGCGTTTTTGAATTTCAAAACTACCTTGTCTAAAGCCATTACTCAAAAATAAAAGTTCGATTTTGGAAATAAATTCATTTAAACCTAATTGCATTTCTTGATTATTGGAATTGATATAATTGTCAATAAGCTTATACTCATCTGGCATAAGATATTTAAAACTAAGATCTTCCAAATAATTTTTTATGCTTGAAATACCAAGTCTATGGGCTATTGGGGCATATACAACTAAAGTTTCTTCGCTGATTCTTTTTTGCTTATCTTCTCTTAGAATATCAAGAGTAAGCATATTATGCAGCCTATCGCATAACTTCACAATCAAAACCCCAACATCTTCAATACTTGCTAAAAGCATATTTCTGAAAGTCAAGGCTGATTTAGTTAAACTTTTTTTAGATTTTGATGAAATGAGATTATCTTCTCTAATTTCTATAATTTTAGTAAGTCCTAAAACAAGTTTTAAAACCTCAGAACCAAACTGCTCTCTAAGTTCTTCTTCAGTGCAGTTTGTATCTTCAATCACATCATGCAATAAAGCAGCTAAAATATTGCTTTTATTTTCACTTAAAAATCCAACCAGTGTTGCTACTAAAATAGGATGTACCGCATAAGGCTCTCCACTTTTTCTAAACTGCCCTTCATGGCAAAATATACAGTAATCTACCGCTTTTTCAAGAATGGCATCATGGCCACAAATTTCGAAAAGCAAAGCCTTAGCAGCTTCTAAATCTTTACAATTTTTTACATTATCGATTAATTGTTCAAGCAATAATTCTTCATCGATTGGTTTCAACTAAACCCTCTAAAGTGATTTTATTTTCTGCAATTTCATATAAAGCTATATCTGCAAGTTTATTTTTATTTTTATCAAAGTCTACCAAAGGGGTTGCTCCATTTGCCAATTGTTCCGCTCTTTTTGCTACCACTAAAGAAAGGCGATATCTATCATTACCCATTTTTTCCAAAGCTTTTGCCGCTACTTCTTCTATTCTTTTATCCATAATTTTCTCCTTAATTATTTTTAACGATTGAACAAAGGCTAGTATCACCTTGTATGATTTTAAGCAAATTACCCTCTTCAAACATATTACAAACCACAATAGGAAGTTTGTTATCTTTAGCTAAAGCTATAGCTGTATCATCCATCACTTTAATATTATCTTGCATAGCCTCATCATAACTCAAAGTATTTAAAAATACTGCATCATCAAATTGTTTTGGATCTTTATCATAAACTCCATTAACTTTTGTAGCTTTTATTACCATATCTGCATCAATTTCCACAGCTCTTAAAATAGCTGTTGTATCCGTAGTAAAATAAGGGTTTCCAGTACCTGCAGCAAAAACCACAACACGACCCTTTTCTAAGTGTCTTTGCGCTCTTCTCATAATATAAGTTTCACAAAATGCTTCCATCTGAATGGCGCTTTGAACCCTAACTTCAAGTCCAGAGCTTTCCAAAGCTTCTTGTATAGCAATAGCATTGATAACCGTAGCAAGCATCCCCATATGATCTCCACTTGTCCTTTTAATCAATCCGCCCTTAGCAGCACTTACTCCGCGAATAATATTACCACCGCCTATAACTATGCCTACTTCTATTTGATTTTTTATAAGTTCTTTAATCTCTGAAGCTATGAATTTTAAAATAGAATTTTCTATACCAAAGCCATTTTCACCTGCTAAAGCCTCTCCTGAAAATTTTACTAAAACTCTTTTTCTCTCTTGCATTATTTCTCCTTATTTAACTTGAAATTATATTTTAAATTCCATTAAATTTAGCTAATTTAAGCTAATGAGTTCCAAAGGATTGATATGAAAATTTTTTTGAGTTACTTCAAAAGTAAGATCATTTTTTATTCTACCCACTACGGCACCTTTTTTAATATTCTTACCAACTTTAATATTAGGAGCAATCTTATCTAAATGTGCGTATATTGTATGTATGCCATTATCATGTTCAACAATAACAACTCGAGCTAGCATACTAGTATCTTTAGCAAAAACTATTTTTCCATCTAGCACATTTTTAACAACTGCATCGCTTTTATTGCTTCTTAAAACTACATTCTCGTTAAAAATTTTAAGATTGTAAACAGGATCAACATAATTTCCAAATTTTTGCTTCACAGTAAAAGAATCCAATGGAGCTATGGTTTTTTTTCCTGTGTAACGCTTGACTGAACTTCCTTGATAGCTTGAACCTAATTGTCTTATTTTTTGATTATTTTTTACTATTTTAGTATCATTTTTGTTTGAATTTGCATCTTCTTTATCATTAATAATTTTTAATTGATTTAATGTTTTTCTAAGCTCTTCTTGCTGAGCTTGTAAATCATCGAGTTTTTTTGCATATATAGCTCGATCTGTTTTTTGTTTATTAATTTCGCTAATTTGTTTTTGTTTTAAACTTTGAAGCTTGGCTAATTGAGCGTTGTAATCCTTAAGACTTTCATTGATTTTCTTAATCTGAGCTTGTTTATCATCAATAAGCCTGCTTACTCCCTCATAATCTTTAGAAATTTTAAAAATTTCTTCATTTAAAACTTTGTTTAAACTTCCTAAAATTTCAAAAGCCATAAAACTTTCTTCACTTTCAATATAGCCTTGAGGGATAGGTAAATCATAAGCAAAATCTTTAGCCATTAAAGATATAAGCTTACCTTCCATATTTGATTTACTTTTAAGCAAATCTTCATTTTGGCTTGTAAGGGTGTTTAACTCTTGATTTTGAGCCTTAGCACTTGCTTCAAGCTTAGAAGTTTGTGAATTTAAGCTTTCAATTTGCAAACTTAGATCTTTCAAACTTTTTTCACCATTTAAAATATCGCTAGCCAAATCTTCAAGTTTTTTATTTAACTGTTCTTGTATGCGTTTATTTTCTTCTAAACTTTTTGTTTTTTCATTTATAGCGTTTGCTAAACTTATATCAACAAACAAAAAAAAACAAAAAAAGATAAGAATATTTTTTCTCATCTTTTAACCTTAAACATAACCGTATTTACACACAACAAGCAAATAAACAAAGTAGCTAAAAAAATTAAAGTCAAATGTAAAATAAAATTAATAGGTGGAAAAATAATATCTACAGCCTTTAAACTTTCTTGGATAATAGAAAGATCAAAAATTTGGGTAAAAAAGGCAAGTAAAATAACAAAAGCAATAAAACAATCAACCACAACCACCTTATAAAGCATAAAAGATCTAAACCAAAACGGAGCTCCAAATAAACACATAATTTCAATACGATCGGTATGTTCATAAAGCCAAATTCTCATCTGTTTTAAAAACAAAACAAAGGCAAGTAAAATAATGATAAACAAAAATAACCAAAAAACAAATTTCATCAAAATAAGCAAAGAATATATCTTATCATGGGTTTTGGAAAAAGTTTCAACCTTACTAACACCTACAATATTTAAAAGTTGATTTTTAATCGAATTTAGTTCATTTTGATCGGGTAAAGAATTTAATTTTAAAGTATAAAATTTTGGCAGAGAATCTTTTAAAACTTTCAAATTCTTTTCAGAAACATCATTTTTCAAACGATCAATTAAATCCTTAGGATCTAAAGATTCAAGTCCAGCAAAAAATGGTACTTTTGTTTTTACTACATTCTGATCAAGTTCAGTTTTGCTGACAACTATAATATTATAATCTTTATTAACAAGTTCTTCATAATGCTTCAAAGTTGCATTTGTAATCAAAATAAATTCAAAAGCAAACATCATAAAAAGTAAAGGTAAAATTAAAGATAAATGTGTTTTAAAAAATTTCATTCATTTTTCCATTTTCTATATTAAAACGACGATAATCCACTCTTAAATTACTAGGAATTCTATGTGTTACCACTATAACACAAGTTCCTAAAAGCTCTCTAGCAGACTTTAAAAGAGTCCATATAATATCAGAAGAATACTCGTCCAAATTTCCCGTTGGCTCATCGCAAAGCAAAAGCTTTGGATTATGAGCTAAAGCCCTAGCCATAGCGACGCGTTGTTGCTCACCACCGCTAAGTTGATTAGGCAATTTATCTGCTTTAAAAGTTAAATTTACATGCTTTAAAAGCTTAGTAGCTTGATCATGGCATACTTTTTTGCTATAACCTTTAATCATTAAAGGCAACATAACATTTTTTTCAACACTATATTCTTGTACAAGTTTATAATCTTGAAAAATAATCCCTATTCTTTGACGTAATTTTAAAAGTTCTAAATTTCCAATTTTATTCATCAAAGATCCACATACTTCAAGTTTACCAGAAATAGGTTCTAAATCTCCATAAAAAGACTTTAAAAGCGTACTCTTACCACTCCCACTTTTACCCGTAATAAAAACAAAATCATCATCCTTAAAAGCAAAACTCGCTTCTTTAATAACTAGTTCATCATAACCTAAAGTAAGTTTATTTGCTTGGATTAAATTAGGCATCCTTTTTCCTTAATTTCCCTTTTTAAATTTTTAAATTATGCTTTATTTTTGCTTAATTTTCAAGAAAAATTATATTTTAAACTGAACTTTTAAAATTTCTTTTAATTCATTTATCGCTTTAATATTTTCTTGAATTTTAAATGGCTCTTTAAAAGCAAAATCAATCGTTTTATCAAGATGCAAATAACAATGTTCAGGCTTATTAAAAGCTCCAAAAGCAACCTTTAAAAGCAAATTCTCATCTTGTTTATAGATGCTTTCAAAATGCAAGAAAAAATCATCTTTTTTTATAGTAATATTTTTAAAGTTCTGCTCTATTTTTTTCAAATCCTCTTTAGAAAATTCAACCGATGAGAGATTAAATTCATTTAACTCATAGTTTTTACACTCTTGGTTAAAATTCCACACCCAAAGATCATATATATTTTTTTCTTGCTTTTTCCATCTATCTTCATATTTGCTTGAAATTTCTAAATTTTCATTTTTTCTAAGGCTAAATTTTGGAGCAGGAAAAGTCAAAAATTGCTCTAAAGTAAAATTAAAATACTCAAAACTATCTGTTCTAAGCTCAAAACGACCATTTTGAACTAAAACCCTAGCACATTCTTTGCAAAAATCTTTCCCAATAACTCGCCTATGAGGCTTTTTATCCCAAGGAACAGGGAAATGTAAAAAAATCTTTTCAACTGATTTTGATTTTAATACACTCAATAACAATCTCGCATCACTTTGGATTAGCAAAATATTATTTACATTTTGTGCTTTAGCAAGTTTAGCCACTTGAGTTAAAGCTGGGTTGTAAATTTCCACCCCTAAAATTAAAACATTTGGATTTTCTTTTGCTTGATAAAGCAAATGTCTTCCTGATCCAAAGCCTATTTCTATATAAATTTTACCTTGAAGTCTAGATAAAAGCTCATCAAAATTATCAACGATAAATGGTGTTTTTTCAATTAAAGCATTATTTTTAAGTCCAAAAGCTTCATTGATAATATCCTCACAAAAACCTTCTTTAAAGATTTTTAAAGCCTTTTGCAAATAACCTATTTTAGAAGGTTTTGTATGTTTATCGCCTTTAATCACAAAACCATTTTGTGCTTTTTTAATCTGCAGAAAAAAACTCTCTTCTTGAACCTTTGTATAAATAAGACTAACATTATCATTCTTAGCAAGCCAAAGAAATTCAACATCATCCTTACTATAAGGCAGATTTATTTCTTTGATCTTTTTACTTTTAAAATTTGGCACTACTGAGCCGCCTTAACTTTGCTTGAAGGTTCTGAACGAAGCCCGGCTGAATCAATAGCAATAACTTCATAACTATATTCCACCCCTGGCAAAGCTTTTACATCTTTTAATCGCTTTTCTTTAATGCCTTTAAAAACTGCATTTTGCTCCCCGCCATAGCGTCTTACTTCATACTCAACAGCTCTAGTATCATTATCACTCCATTCTAAATTTATCCCTTCGCTTGTACTTTGAGCCAAAATAATACTAGGAGCCAAAGGGTTGCCTAAAGTTTTACCTTCTACACCATCTTTTGGCATAGGACTTTCAAGACCATCTTTATCCACCATTGTTACTTTATAATACTTGCTTTTACCTGCTCCTTCTACTATATCCTCATAAGAATTTTTATCAGTCTTTGCCAAAACACTAAAAGGAAGGAAGCTTGAGCTCGTAGAATAAACTTTATAATAAGAAAAATCTTCATACGTAGGAGCATCCCAAGTTAAAATGATTTTACTAGAACCATCTGTGCTAGCACTTAAATGCTCAACTTGAGGAGGTAAAGCCTTGCTTGTAGAACTTACAACTTGACTTGACCCACTCTTTATCCCATTAAAACTCACAGCAATAATTCTATAACTTGAATTTTCATTAGGCTTTAAATCACTATCGATGTATTCAGCGTTTAAACGATTTTTTACTTCTGCAATTTTTTTAAATTCTTTATCATCACCTTTGGTTCTTTCAATAATATAAGAATCAACCCTAAAATCAGGATGCGGACGCCAAATAAGTTTAATACGATTAGGCAAATTAGTCACAGCTTGAACAAAAGGAACAGCTTCAAGTCTTGGAGCTGTGCTCACTTCTATAACCTTGCCATCTTCTGAAATTTGTCCTTGCTCATTAAAGCTTTTCATCATATAACGATACTTAGTACCAGGCTCTAATTTAGTATCTACATAATGAGTTTGAAACTTATCTTTAATAGTGCCTACAAGTTTAAAATCAGGATTTTCATCACTAGAACGATACAAATAAAATCCTTTAATATTTTCATTATATAAAGGCTCCCATTCAAAAGCAATATTACTCATATCACTAAGACTTTTTAAACTTTCAACCTTTGGCAAGCTTTCATTTACAGCAGGCTCTTTACTTGAAGCTAGCGAATTCATTTGCGAAACACTACAAGCGCTAAGCAAAAGAGTTAAAAAACTCAAGTAAAAACTCAAGCGAAATCTTTTCATCATTCTCTCCTAAATTAATTTGTTCAAACATAATATTTTTAAAATCTTCCATCAAAGGTGCTTTAACAAAAATTTGTTCTTTGGTTTTTGGATGGATAAAATACAAAAAATAAGCATGTAACATTATCCTACAATCATACTTACCCTTATAACCATACAAACTATCACCTAAAATATAGCGATTTAAACTAGCCAAATGCGCTCTAATTTGATGAGTTCTTCCTGTAAAAAGCTTAGCAGCCATCAAAGTTAAATTTTCAGTTTTTACTACATTTATAAAAGCTGATTTTGCGTTTTTACTGAATTTATTTTCCTTATCTATGGCTATTTTTTTAATAGCATTAGAAGGCGAACGCATTAAAAATTTTTCTACTATAATTTTATCTTCTTTTAGTGGCAAATCAATTAACGCAAGGTAAATTCTTCCCATGCTTTTATCTGCAAGCTGTTCACTTAATTTTTGATGGGTGAAATTATTTTTCGCTATTAGTATAGCTCCGCTTGTATCTTTATCTAATCTATGGACAAGACCAGCTCTTATCTCTCCTCCTAAATTTGATAAAGTATATTTTTTTTCTATTAACCAATCCACCAAAGTGGCATTTTTAACGCTACTTGCTCCATGAACGACTAAATTTGAAGGTTTATTTAAAACAAGCAAGTCTTCATCTTCGTATAACACATCAATATCAAAATCCACTTCAAACTGAGGTTTTATCTCATTGCAAAGCTTTAAACTTGCAATAGAAATAATATCACCATTTTTAAGCTTAAATGAATTTTTATCTTGAATTTTATCATTAACCTGTACACAATCTTTTTCTATAAGTAAAGCAACTTGATTGCGACTTTGGTTTAATTTTTTAGCCAAAAATACATCAAGCCTTGAATTTTCATCTACTAAAAAAGTTTGCATTTTTTCCTTAGAGGTTTTGATAAATTTAAAATTTTAGTTTATAATTATAGCTTTATATTACCAACTGAAGGCAAATTTTGTTTAGATTAGATAGAAGAATTTTAACTCATTTTGACTATATGCAACCCATTTTATTTTTACCCATAATTCTTATTTCATTTTTCTTAATCTTTGAAGCTAATCCTTTTTTAGCAGAAAAACAGTTTGTTTATGCCTGTGTGGGATTGTTTGCTTTTATGGTTTTTTTCTTCTTTCCCATAAGGAAATTTATTTGGATTATTCCTGTTGCTTATTGGATTAATATTTTTTTATTGCTAAGCGTAGATATTTTTGGGGTTGAAAAATTAGGTGCTAAAAGATGGCTTGAAATTCCTTTTACTCACTTTACTATACAACCTTCTGAAATTTTTAAACCTAGTTTTATTTTAATGCTTGCCTATCTTATTTATCAAAATCCTCCTCCAAAAAATGGATACAAACTTAAACAATTCATCAAACTTAGCTTTTACATCATCTTGCCTTTTTTGCTAATTGCAAAAGAACCTGATTTAGGAAGTGCTATGGTTTTACTACTTGTTGGTTTTGGAGTGCTTTTTATCATGGGAGTTCATTATAAAATTTGGTTAAGTATTGTTATAGCTATAAGTGTTAGCTCTCCTATTATTTATACACATCTTTTAAAACCCTACCAAAAGCAAAGAATTCATGATTTTATTTCAGAAAAACCAAGTTATCAAGTAGCCCAATCAATGATAGCTATTGGAAATGGTGGTTTAACCGGAAAATCTCAAGATGAAGCTACGCAAACTCATTTTAAATTTTTACCTATTTCAACTAGTGATTTTATTTTCGCTTACATGATAGAAAGATTTGGATTTATTGGGGGATTGACATTAATTATATTTTATATTTTACTTATTTTTCATCTACTTAGTTTAAATTATAAACTTAAAGATGATTATTTTGCTAGAGTTGCTATTAATTGTGTTGCATTATTTATTTTTATTTATGCGGCAGTAAATATTTCAATGACTATAGGTTTTGCACCAGTAGTTGGGATCCCTTTGCCTTTTTTTAGTTATGGTGGAAGTTCTTTTACTATTTTTATGATTTTTTTTGGAATTTTACAGCATTTAATCACTTTTAGATATTTTTGGACGGATATAAAGGCTAAATAAAATATTTTTAAGCATTAATAAGATATAATTTTATCTTTTAATTCAACTTAGGCGGATTTATAGCTCAGTTGGTTAGAGCAACCGGCTCATAACCGGTTGGTCGCAGGTTCGAGTCCTGCTAAATCCACCATTCTACATATAAGCTATAGACTCTTTCTTTAAAAAATAACTTTTAGTTCTTTAAATATTTCAATCTTATATAAAAAAAGTATGTGATGTGATTTTTTGAAAGATAAAGTGGTGGTTAGAGGCAGAATCGAACTGCCGACACGCAGATTTTCAGTCTGCTGCTCTACCGACTGAGCTATCCAACCACAATGTTTGATAAAGTAAAAATGTAATTGTATCTTTTTTTCTTTAATTTAAGTTTAAATACAAAAATAAAATTTTATTTCCCTTAAAGTTTTAATAAGATAGAATACCCGCTTTAGATCATTATCAAATGGAAATTTTTTGAAACAATTTGGACTAGATAGACGAACTTTTAAAATTTTACTAGCTGGTTATATTATTATTGCATTGTTTGGGGCTTTATTGCTACATTCAAGCTGGGCACATACAACTCCTATTGATTTTTTAGATGCCTTTTTTACAAGCACATCTGCTGTTAGTATGACAGGATTAGTAGTTAAGAACACTGCGGTTGATTTTACCTTAGCAGGACAAATTATTATCTTAGCTTTGGTGCAAATTGGAGGCTTGGGATATATGGGTATAGGTTTATTTGTTTATATACTCATACGCAAAAAAGTTGGTTTTAGTGCAAGAAATTTACTAAAAGAGTCTTTATTTTATCCATCAATGGATGGTTTATTTAAATTTTTTAAAAAGGTTTTGCTGTTCATTTTTACTATAGAATTGATAGGTGCTATACTTCTCACCATGCGTTTTGCCCTTGAAATGAATTTTAAGAAAGCTTTATGGTTTGGAATTTTTCATTCTATTAGCGCTTTTAATAATTCTGGATTTACTATATTTGAACATGGATTTATAGCTTATAAACATGATATAGCAATTAATCTTATTATCACTTCTTTGATTATTATTGGAGGGCTTGGATATTTTGTTTTGGTTGAATTATACTTTTTTCAAAGAAAAAAATTGCAAAATTTAAGCCTACATACAAAAATGGTTGTTGTTGCAAGTATTTTTCTTATTTTCTCTTCAACGCTTATTATTTTTGCTTTTGAATACTCAAATCCTCAAACTATAGGACATTTTTCATTTTTTGATAAAATTTTAAGCTCATATTTTATCGCTATTAATTACCGCACAGCAGGATTTAATACCTTAGATATGGGACATTTGCATGATGCAAGCTTATTTTTTGGATCATTGTTTATGGTTATTGGTGGTGCACCAGGTGGAACAGCTGGGGGTATGAAAGTAACAACTGTAATGGTTTTATTGCTCTATGCTTATTGGAGTATCCGCGATGGAAGAGTTAGAATTTTTGGACATGAAATTCCAAGAGAAACTATATCTAAAGCTTTTATTATAGCTGTAGGTTCAGCTGTTTATATAGTAATAGCTGTTATTTTGCTTTCCTTGCTAGAGTCAAAATTTGATTTTATAGCCTTGCTTTTTGAAACTTCTTCGGCTTTTGCAACCGTAGGAATTTCAGTAGGAAATGGTGGAACTTTATCTTTATGCGCTTTGTTTAGTGATCCTAGCAAGGTGATTATCATCATTATGATGCTAAGTGGTAGGATAGGTGTTTTTGCTTTTTTACTCTCGGTATTCAAACAAGACAAAGCTATTCATTTAAAATTCCCTGAAGGAAAGGTTAATTTATAAAGGTAAAATCGTGAAAAATCTTAATTATGGAATCATAGGACTTGGAAAATTTGGATCAGTTGTAGCAGATGAACTCATTGCTGGAGGTCATACTGTTATCGTTGCGGATAAAGATGAGGAAGCTTTAAAAAGTATACAAAATCCTCCAAGCTATGCTTATATTTTAGATTCTACAAATATTTCAGCCCTAAAAGAAGCAGGCTTTCATGATGTTGAAGTTGTTATTGTTAGCATAGGAGAAAATGTTGAAAAATCAATCCTTACTCTTATGGCGCTTAAAGATATAGGTGTTAAAAATATCATTGCTAAAGCAACCTCTAATATCCATGGTCAAATTCTTTCTAAGTTAGGTGCAACAAAGGTTATTTATCCTGAAAAAGAAAGTGCTAAAAGACTAGTAAAAGAATTTTTAACTAAAGATGCTGATTATGAAGTTTTTGATCTTTCAGCAAATACTATACGAGCTATTAAGATCAATATAGATGAAAAATTAGCAGGAAATTCTTTAAAACATGTAGCACAAAATATGAAAGTGATTTCTTATAAAAAATTAAATAGCGACTGGGAAATACTACCTGATTTAGAAACCACGACAGTTTATAGTGGAGATGTTGTAATACTCCTTGGAACAGTTAAAGAACTTAGAGAATTTGAACACTAAGCAAGATTTAAAGCCTTGCAAGCCTTTACAAAACGCTTTAAGGCTGTTTTTTCTTTGGTAGAAATTTTATGATATATAACTTCATCTAAATAATATCTAACATCTTTTATATCTAAATCCCTTGTTTTGGCATATTTTTGAAGTATATAATAGGGAATTTTAATCTTTGTTTTTGGAAATTTTTTCAAAATTTGTTTATATAAAGCTTTTTTTTGCACACAAGAAAATCTAGCAAAAACAAAAGGCAATCCTGTTTTTTCGTGCCATTTTGCACATAAATCGATATATTTAGAAGGATCTTTTAGATAAAGCTTTAAAGCCTTATCGCCTATAATTACTTTTCCATCTTGTTTTAATACTTTAGCTAAAGCATTTGAAGTTGCTGAACTTGGATCTTTGGCATTTAATGTATTTTTTTCTACCAAAACACTTAAAACTCTTTTATTGGCACAAATACCCAAATCTAAATTTTTATATTTTTTTCTAGCGCTTTCTATGCTTGAAATGATAGCTGCATCAATTCTTCTATAAAATAAATCTTTATTTAGCTTACTTGGAACTCCTTTTTTATGCTCCATACTTGCTTTAAAACCATTAGGTAAAGGATATTTCTTAAGATATATATGCAAAGGCAAAAGATTAATATAATCAATTTTTCCAAAAATCATCTCTTTTAAAGAGTGTTAAACACTCTATCTCCTGCATCTCCAAGCCCTGGGATAATATAACCTTTTTCATTTAAACCTTCATCAATACAAGCCACAAAAACTTCTACATCATCATGCATTTGGCTAAATTTTTGCAAACCTTGTAAAGCAGCAAGTATGGATATAAATTTTATTTTTTTAACTCCTTGGCTTTTTAAAAAATTACAAGCCTCTATAGCAGTCCCACCTGTAGCAAACATAGGATCTATAACAATAGCGGTGCGTTTTTTTGCATCTTTGGGAAGTTTTTGAAAATAAAAATCCGCCTTTAAAGTCTCTTCATTTCTCACAAACCCCAAAAATCCAACACTTGCATCAGGAATCATCTTAAAAACACTTTCAAGCATTCCTAATGCAGCTCTTAAAATAGGACAAATCATAATCTTTTCATCAAGTTTTTTTACTATAGTTTTTTGCATAGGTGTTGAAATTTCAATTTCTTTTAAAGAAAAATCTTTACTCACTTCAAAAAGCAAAAAAGATGAAATTTCATCGATTAACATACGAAATTGAAAGGGCTTTGTCTCTTTAGCCCTTAAAATTCCTAACTTATGTTCGATCAATGGATGATTGATACAATGAATATTTTTCATTTTAAGCTTTCAAAATAAGCTTTCTCGTTAAAATTTTTTACCTTAGCCACACCATCTTTTACCGCAGCTGCTGCTACAGCTGTACTTACTGCAGCTTTTACTCTTTCATCAAAAGGTTTTGGTATGACATAATCTCTTCCAAATTCTAAGGTACTTAAATTATAAGCCTTTTTAACTGCATCACTTACAGGAAGTTTTGCAAGATCTGCTAATGCTTTAGCAGCCGCTACTTTCATATTTTCAGTGATTTTACTTGCACGCACATCTAAAGCCCCACGGAAAATAAAAGGAAAACCTAAAACATTATTGATTTGATTTGGATAATCACTTCTTCCTGTTCCTACAATCGCATCTTTTCTAAGTCTAGCTACATCTTCAGGCATCACTTCAGGAATAGGATTTGCCAAAGCAAAAATCACAGGATCTTTTGCCATGCTTAAAACCATTTCATCATCAAGAATTTTTGGTGCACTAAGTCCTAGGAAAACATCAGCTCCTTTTAAAACTTCTTTTAAAGTCTTTTCCTTAGAATCAACAGCAAATTCAAGCTTTTGAGGAGTTAAATCATTTCTATCTTTAGAAATCACTCCTTTGCTATCTACTAAAATAATATTTTCGACCCCTAAATTTCTATACATTTTAGCACTTGCTATACCTGCAGCACCTGCACCACTTACAACTACTTTGATGTCTTTAAATTTTTTACCACTTATTTCCATAGCATTCATAAGTCCCGCAGTTGAAATAATAGCCGTTCCATGTTGATCATCATGCATTACAGGAATTCCTAAATCTTGCAAAGCCGCTTCAATTTCAAAACATTTTGGCGCAGCAATATCTTCTAAATTGATCCCGCCCACAGTTGGAGCCAAAGACTTGCAAAAATTTACAATCTCTTCTATACTATGAACATCAATTTCTATATCATAAGCATTGACATTTGCAAATTTTTTAAACAAACAAGCCTTACCTTCCATAACAGGTTTTGAAGCCTGTGCTCCTATGTTTCCAAGTCCTAAAACAGCAGAACCATCACTAACTATAGCTACTAAATTAGCCTTATTTGTATAAGTATAAGCAAGCTCATTATCTTTAGCGATTTCAAGGCAAGGTTCTGCAACTCCTGGGCTATACGCCAAAGATAGATCATGGCTTGTAGCCATTGGCTTACTTGGTACAATATCAATTTTCCCACCTAAATGGTATTTTAAAGCTTCTTCTTTTAAATTCATTTTATTTTCCTCTAACTTTTAAAAAATTTTCTATTCTTTTTTTGCACTCATCAACCTCTAAAAATTCTAATACTTCAAAAATACTAGGACTTACCGCACTCCCTGTTAAAGCTATGCGTATAGGCTGAGCCAAATCTTTTAACTTTGCTTCTTTTTTTTCTAAAAAATCATTTGTAAAATCTTCAAAATCTTTACCTGTTTTTTGATCTTTAAGTGTATTAGCAAATGCTTGGAGCAATTCTAAATTATTTTTGTTAATAAATTTTTGTACTGCATTTTCATCATAATTTTGCGGCGCATTAACTATACTTTTTGCACCATTGATAATATCATGCAAGGTTTTTGCACGCTCTCTTAATAAATCAAGTAAAAATCCTGCCTTTTCATAAACAGATAAATCAAAGCCAAGATCCTTAAGCTGACGGTTAATCTCTTCAAAAGGCAAAGTTTTAATGTAATGAGCGTTAAGCCATTCAAGCTTTTTAGCATTATAACAAGATGCGCTTTTATTAATATGATAAGGGTCAAAAAGTTTTTTCAAATCTTCTAATGAAAAAACCTCATCATCACCATGGCTCCAACCTAAACGCACAAGAAAATTAAGCAAAGCTTGAGGTAAAATTCCCATTTCTTTGTATTCCATAACATCAGTTGCCCCATGTCTTTTTGAAAGCTTTTTACCATCTTCTCCATGTATCATAGCCACATGAAAAAATTTAGGAATTTTAAAACCCAATGCCTCATAAAGCACAATTTGTTTAGGAGTATTTGAAAGATGATCATCTCCGCGAATCACATCACTTACCCCCATTAAAGCATCATCAATAACAACAGTAAAATTATAAGTTGGAGTTCCATCACTTCTTGCAATGATAAAATCATCCATTATATCCTCTGCTTTAAATCTCACCTCGCCTTTAACCCCATCTTCAAAAACAATCTCGCCACTTTGAGGCGCTTTAATACGCACAACAGGTTCTATACCCTGAGGTGGCGTGCCTGTAAATTCTCTATATCTTCCATCATATCTTGGGCGTTCTTTGGCGGCTTCTTGCTTGGCACGCAATTCTTCTAATTCTTCTTTACTCATATAACAATAATACGCCTTGCCTTCATCTAAAAGCTTTTTGACATATTCTTTATAAAGATCAAAACGCTCTGATTGGTAAGTTACTTCTCCATCATGTTCTAAACCGCACCATTTAAAAGCTTCGATAATTGCTTTAGTAGCTTCTTTGGAATTTCTTTTTAAATCCGTATCTTCGATACGAAGTAAAAAATTTCCACCATTTTTTCTAGCGTATAAATAATTATAAAGAGCTGTTCTAAGTCCACCTATGTGCAAATACCCTGTTGGGCTTGGAGCAAAACGCGTTGTAAGTTTTTCGTGCATTTTTTGCCTTTTCTTAAATTTTTATTGATATAATGCGATATTTATACTTAAATAAAGGTTTGAAATGAAAAAAATTTTATTAAGTTTTGCATTTTTTGCAAGTTTAGCTAGTGCAAATACCATTAATGCTATAGCTGTAGTTGTAGATAAAGAGCCTATCACAACTTATGATATAGATCAAACTATGAAAGCACTTAAAATTGATAGAAATAAAGCTTTAGGCGTACTCATCAATGAAAAAATGGAAATTTCACAAATGAAACAACTAGGTATTGTAGTCAATGATCTAGAGCTTGATGATGCTATAAATAAAATGCTTGCTCAAAACAAAACGACTTTAAATGCTTTCAAAGCAAATTTAAAATCCAAAAATCAAAGCTATGAACAATTTCGTGCAAATTTTAAAAAAGATTTAGAAAAAAGAAAGCTTTATGAAAAAATCGCAAGTATGGCAAAAACTGATTTTAGTGATGATGGAGCAAAAAAATTTTTCGAACAAAATAAAGATAAATTCACTTTTTATACACAAATTAATGCAAATATTTATCTATCAAACAATCCTCAAACTTTAGAAAATATCAAAAATACAAAAAAAACAATCCTTAAACCACAAAATGCATCTTTAAACACAAGTAATGCCGATCCAAGACTTTTAGGGCTTTTATCACAAATTCCTGTTGGAGGCTTTTCCCCTGTTTTAAATGGAAAAAATGGCTATGAACTCTATGAAGTTAAAAGCAAAGATGGGGCACAAACTCCTAAATATGAACAAGTTAAAAATGAAGTTTTAAACGCTTATGTAAGCGAACAAAGACAAAATTTCATACAGGATTATTTTGATAAACTCCGCTCTAAAATCAATATAGAATATTTAAGATAAAAATTACAATTAAAATTTCCCTTTAATAGGGAAATTTTAATGTCTTGCAAGATAATTTGTATCGTAGTTATTATTAATAAAATCAGGATTTTCCATCATAGAAAGATGAAAATCTTTGGTTGTTTTTATCCCACTTATAAGCAACTCATCTAAAGCTACTTTCATTTTTGCAATAGCTTTATTACGATCTTCTGCCCAAACTACAAGTTTGCCTATCATAGAATCATAATAAGGAGGCACGCTATAGTCTTGATAACAATGACTTTCCATTCTGACATTGCGTCCTGCGGGTGGAATGTATTTAGTAATCTTACCTGGACTTGGCAAGAAAGTTTTGGAATCTTCAGCTGTGATTCTACATTCTATAGAATGCCCATTTAATTTAATACTTTCTTGAGATGGTAAAGCATAACCTTCTGCTACTTTAATCATTTGTTCTATGATATCAATCTCACTTACCATTTCACTTACACAGTGTTCAACTTGCAAACGCGTATTCATTTCTATAAAATAAAAATCCAAATTTTTATCTACCAAAAACTCAAAAGTTCCCGCACCTTCATATCCTATAGCTTTAGCTGCCTTAATAGCAGTTTCATGAAGTCTAGTGCGTGTTTTTTCATCAAGCAAAATCGCAGGGGATTCTTCTATAAGTTTTTGATGGCGTCTTTGCATAGAACAATCTCTTTCGCCCACATGAATCACATTGCCAAAACTATCTCCTATAACCTGCACTTCTATATGGCGTGGATTTTGTATGTATTTTTCCATATACATAGTTCCATCGCCAAATGCTGTCATAGCCTCGCTTTCAGCCGACCAATACGCTTTTTCAAGATCTTTTTCATTTTCAACCACACGCATACCACGACCACCACCACCTGCAGCTGCTTTTAAAATCACAGGATAACCTATTTCTTTGGCAAGTTTTTTAGCTGCTTCAGCTCCTGCCAAAGCCCCATCGCTTCCTGGGATCACAGGTACGCCTGCTCTTTGCATGACTTGTTTTGCTTTTGATTTATCACTCATTAAATTCATAGCTTCCACAGAAGGACCTATAAATTTGATGTTATGTTTAGCACAAATTTCAACAAAATTTTGATTTTCACTTAAAAATCCGTATCCTGGAAAAATCGCATCTGCTTCAGCAATTTCAGCTGCTGTAATAATAGCTGGGATATTTAAATAGCTTTCAGAACTTCTTGCTTTGCCTATACAAATGCTTGCATCAGCGTATTTTAAATACAAAGCATCTTTATCTGCTTCAGAATACACACAAATTGCTTTTTTACCCATTTCTTTAATCGTTCTTAAAGCACGCAGTGCTATTTCTCCACGATTAGCAATTAATATGCTTTTAATTTCCATTTTATAATTTCTCCACCGCAAATAAAGGCATTCCAAATTCTACAGGCTGACCATCAGCAACTAAAATTTCAGCGATCCTACAATCAAATTCCGCTTCAATTTCATTCATGATTTTCATCGCTTCGATAATAGCTATAGTATCGCCTTTTTTAACCGTACTACCTACTTTTACAAAAGGTGCTGCACCTGGACTTGGAGCTTGATAGAAAGTTCCTACCATAGGGCTGTTTATACTTGGTTTGTTTGATTTTACACTTTGACTAGGTTGAGCTTCGTTTACAACGCTTACATTGATAGGTTGTGGAGCTGGAACTGGAGGACAAACAGGAGCTGGAACATCGCAGCACATATCTCTTTCAAGTTCTATTTCAAAACCATCTTGTTCTTTGATCTTAATTTTACTAATATTTGCTTCAGCAAAAAGGTTGACTAACTCTTTAATTTCTTCTTTTGTCATAAAATTCTCCTACAAAATTTAAGAACTTAACCTTATATTATATAAAAAAACTTGAAATTTAACTTTAAAAAAGAAAAAAATCATAAAAAATATAGATTTTTTAGGTTATAATCCTTACAAAAAATTACAAATATTAAAAAGGTTAAAAATGGGCTTAAAAGCGGATAATTGGATAAGAAAAATGGCATTAGAACACAAGATGATCGAACCATTTTGCGAAGCAAATATAGGAAAAGGTGTGGTAAGCTATGGACTTTCAAGCTATGGTTATGATATACGTGTAGGGCGTGAGTTTAAAATTTTTACCAATGTTAATTCAACTGTAGTGGATCCAAAAAATTTCGTAGAAGAAAATGTAGTAGATTTTGAAGGCGATGTATGTATAGTTCCTGCAAATTCTTTTGCCCTAGCCAGAACTATAGAGTATTTTAAAATGCCTGATAATGTCTTAGCTATTTGTCTTGGCAAAAGCACTTATGCAAGATGTGGCATCATCGTCAATGTTACCCCTTTTGAACCAGGTTTTGAAGGACATATCACTATAGAAATTTCAAATACTACGCCTTTACCTGCAAAAATTTATGCCAATGAAGGTATAGCGCAAGTGTTGTTTTTGCAAGGCGATGAAAAATGTGACACCACTTATAAAGATAAAAAAGGCAAGTATCAAGCCCAAACTGGCATAACCTTGCCAAGAATTTTAAAATAGGAACACTTATTGCTTTAATTTTAAAAAAAACTTAAGCAAAGGAAGGCAAAATGTTTAACAAAAAAAATATCTTAATCACGGGCGGAACAGGCTCGTTTGGAAAAACTTATACTAAGGTTTTGCTAGAAAACTATAAACCTAATAAGATTATCATTTATTCTCGTGATGAGCTCAAACAATTTGAAATGGCAAGCGTTTTTAATGCTCCTTGTATGCGTTATTTCATAGGAGATGTAAGAGATAAAGAGCGTTTAAGTGCTGCTATGCGTGATGTGGATTTTGTTATACATGCTGCTGCAATGAAGCATGTGCCTATTGCTGAATATAACCCTATGGAATGTATAAAAACAAACATACACGGTGCGCAAAATGTCATCGACGCTTGTTTTGAAAATGGGGTTAAAAAATGTATCGCTCTTAGCACAGACAAGGCTTGCAATCCTGTAAATTTATACGGTGCAACCAAACTTGCAAGCGATAAGCTTTTTGTCGCTGCAAACAATATAGCAGGCAACAAACAAACACGCTTTGGTGTTACAAGATATGGCAATGTTGTAGGTTCAAGAGGATCAGTAGTGCCTTTCTTTAAAAAACTCATCAACGAAGGAGCTAAAGAACTTCCTATCACTGATACAAGAATGACTCGTTTTTGGATCAGCCTTGAAGATGGAGTGAAATTTGTGCTGAGTAATTTTGAAAGAATGCACGGAGGAGAAATTTTCATCCCTAAAATTCCTTCGATGAAAATCACCGATCTAGCCCATGCTTTAGCTCCTAATTTAAGCCATAAAATCATAGGCATAAGAGCAGGAGAAAAACTGCATGAAATCATGATTTCAAGCGATGATAGTCATTTAACCTATGAATTTGAAAACTACTATGCTATAAGCCCGAGTATTAAATTTGTAGATAAAGATAATGACTTTAGTATCAATGCCCTAGGCGAAAAAGGACAAAAGGTAAAAGATGGTTTTTCTTACAGCTCGGATAATAATCCTTTATGGGCAAGCGAAAAAGAACTTTTAGAAATCATCAATCATACTGAAGGTTTTTAAAATGCTTACTTATTCTCATCAAAACATCGATCAAAGCGATATAGATACGCTTACAAAAGCTTTAAAAGATGAAATTTTAACAGGGGGTAAAAAGGTAAATGAATTTGAAGAAGCCCTTTGTGAATATATGGGCGTAAAACACGCTTGTGTATTAAACTCAGCCACTTCAGCCCTTCATCTTGCCTACACAGCACTAGGTGTCCAAGAAAAAATCGTTTTAACTACCCCTTTAACCTTTGCCGCTACAGCTAATGCGGCCTTAATGGCTGGAGCTAAGGTAGAGTTTATCGACATTAAAAACGATGGCAATATTGATGAAAAAAAACTAGAAGCAAGACTTTTAAAAGAGAGTGAAAATATAGGAGCTATTAGCGTGGTAGATTTTGCGGGCAATAGCGTTGAAATGGATGAAATTTCAAACCTTACTAAAAAATACAATATCCCTTTAATCGATGATGCAAGCCATGCTTTAGGTGCTTTGTATAAAAGTGAAAAAGTAGGAAAAAAAGCCGATCTTTCTATATTTTCTTTTCACCCTGTTAAGCCTATCACTACTTTTGAAGGTGGGGCTGTGGTGAGTGATAATGAAGAGCTTATCGATAAAATCAAGCTTTTAAGAAGCCATGGTATTGTTAAAAAAAGGCTTTGGGATAGCGATATGGTAGAACTTGGCTATAATTACCGCTTAAGTGATGTTGCTTGTGCTTTAGGGATAAACCAGCTTAAAAAACTCGATCACAATCTTGAAAAACGCGAAGAAATCGCAAATTTTTACGATAAAGAATTTGAAAAAAATCCTTATTTTTCCACGATAAAAATCAAAGACTATAAAAAAAGTTCAAGACATTTATATCCTATTTTGCTTTTTCCTGAATTTTATTGTCAAAAAGAAGAACTTTTTGAAAGCTTACTTCATGCAGGAATTGGCGTACAGGTACATTATAAACCAACTTATGAGTTTAGTTTTTATAAAAAACTCTTGGGGGAAATCAAACTCCAAAATGCAGATAATTTTTACAAAGCTGAACTTAGTATACCTTGTCATCAAGAAATGAATCTAAAAGATGCAAAATTTGTCAAAGATACTTTATTTAGCATTCTTGAAAAAGTTAAAAAGGGATATTGTGGATAAGCTAGACTTTAGAAGCCAAGATTTTAGCCAAACTGGAAAGGCTATGTATGAACTAGCTTGTGAACTTTTTCCTATCCCTAGGAGTATCACAGGGCAAGGTTTTAGAGATAGCTTAGAAATTTTAAATAAAACTCTGGGGGGGGGTATACTCAAATTTCACTCTATAAAAAGTGGCACAAAGGTTTTTGACTGGATAGTCCCTGATGAATGGAATGTTAAAGAAGCCTATATCATCACTCCAAAAGGAGAAAAAATTTGTGATTTTAAAAAGCATAACTTGCACCTTCTAAACTATAGCGAAGCCATCGATCAAGAAATCGAACTAGAAGAACTTCAAGATCATCTTTACTCCATAGAAGAAATGCCCGATGCTATTCCTTATGTAACGAGTTATTATAAAAGGCGTTGGGGATTTTGTCTCACGCACAACGAAAGAAAAAAACTCAAAAAAGGCAAATACAAAGTCTATATCGATGCAAAACACGATGAAAATGGAGTTTTAGATTATGCTGATTTTATCCTACCTAGTACGCAAAACTCAAAAGATGAAATTTTAATTTCAACCTATCTTTGCCACCCTTCCATGGCAAATAATGAGCTTAGTGGCCCTGTAGTGAGTATTTTCTTAGCAAAATGGCTTTTGGGTTTAAAAGAAAGAAGATATAATTACCGCTTTGTCATCATCCCTGAAACCATAGGCTCTATAGTCTATCTTAGCAAACATTTAGAGTGTTTAAAAAAACATGTTAAAGCAGGCTTTGTGCTTTCTTGCTTAGGCGATGATCATACTTACTCACTCATACACACAGTTAAAGAGAACACTCTAAGCGATAAAGTCGCCCTGCATACGCTCAAAAATAAAGAAAATTTCAAAGCTTTTAGTTTTTTAGATCGTGGAAGTGATGAAAGACAATACAATGCCCCACTTGTAAATCTTGGCATAGTAGGGGTATGTCGCACAAGGTATGGTGACTATGATGGATATCATAACTCAAAAGATGATCTCAATTTTATCTCTGAAAAAGGTTTAATGGGTGGACTTCAAAGCATGCAAGAAATGATTTTAAATCTAGAAATCAACGCCGTATATGAAAACACCATAGTATGCGAACCCAATCTTGGCAAAAGAGGATTATATCACACCCTTAGCACTACCAATGACATTCCTTTGGCTTGTAATTTTTTGGCTTATTGCGATGGAGAGAATGATATCATCGATATAGCCAATATCTTAAATATGCAAGCTTATGAATTTAAAGAACTTTTGGAAAAAATAAAATTTTATGGACTGGTAAAATGAAATATTTTTTAGAACACAATGGCAAAAAATACTCCGATAAGGATTTAATAGATGCTTTTTATCAACTAGGTATAAAAAGGGGTGATATTTTATGCGTACATACAGAACTTATGAAATTTGGCAAAGCTTTGCTTACTAAAAATGATTTTTTAAAAACCTTACTTGAATGCTTTTTTAAAGTGCTAGGCAAGGAAGGCACTCTTCTAATGCCAACCTTTACTTATAGTTTTTGCAAAAATGAAGTTTATGATAAAGTGCATTCTAAAGGCAAAGTGGGAGTGCTGAATGAATTTTTTAGAACTAGCGGGGGGGGGGGTTAGGCGAACTAGCGACCCTATTTTTTCCTTTGCTGTGAAGGGTGCTAAAGCGGATATTTTTTTAAAAGAAAACTCAAGCTGTTTTGGAAAGGATAGTGTATATGAAATTTTAACTAGGGAAGGTGGGAAATTTATGCTTTTAGGCTTGAATTATGGACACGCCCTAACGCATTATGCTGAAGAGAGAAATACCAGCTTTTGCAGGTATTTTAAGGAATTTAAGGGCTTTGTGATTGACGAGCTAGGACAAAAAAGAGAAAAAAGGATAAATTATTATGTAAGAGACTTGGAAAAAGCCTATGTATGCAGCCTTGATAAGATAAATGAAATCGTGCGGCAAACAAGGTATTACAAAAGCATAAAATTTGCAGGAGATTTTCTAGAAAGCTATGATGCTAAAGAATATGTCAAAGCCATAGGCAACGCCCTTAAGCAGGATAAATTTGCCATATATGAAAAGCTTCTTTTATGAAAAACATTTAAAGGTAGTTTATGAAATATTTACTTGAATTTGAAAATAAAAAATACTCCACTTACGACTTCATAGAAACTTTTTACAAACTAGGACTACAAAAAGGCGATACCTTGTGTGTGCATACTGAACTTTTTAATTTCGGTTTTCCCTTGCTTTCTAGAAATGAATTTTTACAGACTATATTAGATTGTTTTTTTGAAGTTATAGGCAAAGAAGGCACTTTGATCATGCCAACCTTTACTTATAGTTTTTGCAAAAATGAAGTTTATGACAAAATAAATTCCAAAACAAAAATGGGAGCATTAAATGAATATTTTCGCAAACAAACAGGAGTAAAACGCACAAACGATCCTATATTTTCTTTTGCTATAAAAGGAGCAAAAGAAGAATTATTTTTAAAAGATACAACAAGTTGTTTTGGGGAAAATTGTGTTTATGAGGTTTTAACCAAAGAGAATGGAAAATATATGACATTTGGAGGCCAAGGACACACACTAACACATTATGCAGAAGAACAATTTAATGTATTTTACAGATATCATAAAATTTTCTCTGGAATTTTAATTGATGAAAACAATATATCATACAATAAAACCATTAGTTATTATGTTAGAAAACTTGACATATCTTCTGAGCCCAATTTAATTAACATTATCAATATTGTTAATAATACTAAAAATTTTAAAAAAAACAATTTTGCAGGAGATCATATAAATATTTACAACGCTAAAGAATATATAGAAATTTTATGGAAAAAATTAGATATAAACCAAACAATTCTAATAGAAAATTATGATACAATATATTAATTTTCAACATTCTCAAGAAAGTGGTATACAATGGAAAAACAATTTTATGAAATTTTAGAAAATATACTTGAAACCAAAGTAGATGAAAATACAAATTTAAGCATGGAAAACTGCAAGAACTGGACTTCTTTAGCTCATATTGATATCATCATGAGTTTAGAAGAAGAATTTGAAA
Organism: Campylobacter sp. CFSAN093241; assembly: GCF_012889595.1. Taxonomy (NCBI): domain Bacteria; kingdom Pseudomonadati; phylum Campylobacterota; class Epsilonproteobacteria; order Campylobacterales; family Campylobacteraceae; genus Campylobacter; species Campylobacter sp. CFSAN093241. The sequence continues at coordinate 1,243,469 of NZ_CP040612.1, forward strand.
TCAAATTTAACAAAGAAGATTTAAGTCTCTTAAAATCTCAAAGCACTTTACTAGAAAAAATTCAAACCCTAAAGGCAGAAAAATGAAAGAAAATATTGAAAAATTATTTCAAGCCATCGCTCAAAAAAATCCTATCCATTCTAAATATCTTAAAAAAATTGAATTTCCACAAGAAGACGAAGAAGAATTTGATAAATTAATTTCTTATTATATTCAAGATGGTATCAGTATAAAAGAACAATGCGATTGTTATTTATTGATCCTTAACGATACTTTAGAAGAAACAAAATTTTTCATAGAAAATGGGGCTTATCGTTATTCTAGCTTTGATGAAGTTAAGGATAAAGTTTATTTTAATGAAAGTTATATGAAACAATACATGATAGGCCTAGCTCTTTCTTCTTTTGTTTGGATAGCTCATATTAAAGTGAGAAAGTATTTTTCGCAATATTTAAAAAATTTTACTCCAAAAACAACTTATTTTGAAATAGGCCCTGGCCATGGAGAATATTTTGCAAGAGCAGTTAAAAGTGGTAAATTTTCCGCCTTTTATGGACTTGATATCTCTCCAACAAGTTGCGAACTTACTCAAAAAATGGTAAAACAACAAGTAGGGGGATTGATTACAAAATGTGATTTTTTATGTCAAGATTTTTTTATTTATGATTTTGATAAAAAAGCTGATTTGATAGTGATTGGAGAAGTGCTAGAACACGTAGAAAAACCTCTTGAATTCCTTAAAAGATCTAAAGAGCTTCTTAGCGATGGAGGGGAAATTTTTGCAACTATCCCTATCAATGCTCCTGCTATTGATCATATTTATTTATTTTCCCATCCTGATGAAGTTAAAGATTTGATAGAAAAATCAGGCTTAAAATTTAAAGCTTATGAATGTTTTATGGCAAATGATTATAGTTTGGAAAAAGCATTGAAATTTAAAAATGCTATCACTATGGCAGTAGTTTTAAATGCTTAATACAACACTCAATTTACCCCTTCATCATATAGGCGTGGCTTGTAAAAATTTAGAAAAAGAAAGGGAATGTTTTTTTAAACTAGGTTTTTATAAAGAATCAGAATTTATAGATGAAAAACAAGGGGTAAGAGGCGAATTTATCATTCCTTGTAATGAAGCATTTCCACAGTATAGATTTGAACTTTTGCAAAATTTAAACGATAAAGGACCACTAGATAGCTATTTGAAAAATAATACCAAAATGTATCATTTAGCCTATGAAAGTAAAAATATCGCCCAAGATTTAATTCTTTTGGAACAACAAGGAGGCATTTGTATTGTTCCTATTATGCAAGCAAGCTATTTTGCTAAACTTTGTTTTATCATGATGCCAAATAGGCTTTTAATCGAACTTGTGGAGCTAAAATGAATCTTTTTTCACCCCATTTAAAACGCAATGAGCTTATAAAATTCGCCAAAGAATTAGACTTTAGCAAAAGTCAAGATCTTCTTATTAATGTCCATAGAAATCATGCTTTTGAAGGAGTGCAAAGTATCATTGCTCCTTTTTTACATTTTGCTAATTTAAGAGCTGAGTTTAATTTCAGCTCTTATGATGATAGCTTGAGTTTTGATAACTTTAAAGAAGCTAGTTTAGAACTTTTATGGCTAGATTTAACCCGCTATAAAAATAATGTGCAAAATTTTATAGAAGAAAGACTTTTAGAACTAAGAAAAATTTCACAAAACCCTATTTTAGTTCTTAGTTTAGGAGAATTTAAAACAGATAAAAAAATTTTAAATTGTGAAATTTTTAACATAGAAAAACTCATAAAAGAGTATTTTGATGAAGAAGATATTTTAGACCTAGCTAAAGAAGAACTTACAGGCTCTAAGCTTAATAATAAAGCCTTGATTTTTTTAGCACAAATTTTAGGACTTAGCCTCATCCCTGCACTCGTAAAACCCGCTCTTAAAGCTCTTGTACTTGATCTTGATAATACCTTGTATCAAGGAATTTTAGGTGAAGAGGGTATAGATAATCTTAATTTAAGTCCTTTGCACAAAACCTTACAAGAAAAAATTAAAACTTTTAAAAAACAAGGCTTTTTACTTGCCCTAGCTTCAAAAAATGAAGAAAAAGACGCAAAAAAACTTTTTGAAACAAGGAAAGATTTTATCTTACAATGGGATGATTTTGATGCTAGAATGATCAATTGGGAACCAAAGGGTGAAAATATCTTAAAAATTGCTAAAAAATTTAATATAAATACTAACGCTATGCTTTTTATAGATGATAATATCGCCGAGCTTGAAAATACCAAATTTACAGGCGTTAAAACACTTTTATGCGATGAAAATATACTTTATAAAATCAAACTTTTTCCTAATCTTTTAAAACTTTCAAATACCAAAGAAGATCAAATTCGTGCCAAAGATATAGCAGCCAATGCTTTAAGAGAAGAGCTTAAAAGCTTAAGCGATGAAGAATATTTTCAAAATCTTGAAATCAGCTTAAATTTTAGCAAAAATGATCTGCAAAATATCCCTCGCATTAGCGAACTTTTAGGCAAAACCAATCAATTTATCGCTAATTACACACGCTTAAATCAAGAAAAAGTCGCACAACACATGCAAAAAGAACTCATTGTAAGTGTGAGTATGAGTGATAAATTAAGCGATAGTGGGATTATCGCTATTTTTGTTTTTTCTTGTAAAGAAGGAAATTTATTTATCGATGATCTTTGCATTTCTTGTAGGGCTTTAGGTAGAAAACTTGAAACTAGAATGTTTTTTAAAGCCTTTGAACTAGCTTTACATTTCTTTGATCTTAAAAACAATAATGCAAGGCTTTACTATCAAAAAGGCGAAAGAAATATGCCATTTTTGAGCTTTTTAGAACAAATTTCCAAAGAATTTGAAAAAAACTCAGCCCTTATTCCATTTCAAAATTTAAACTTCAAAGGACTTATAATCCATGAAAACTAGATTTGATAAAGCTAAAATTTCAGGCATTTGCGTAAGCGTACCTGAACATAAAATTTGCATTGATGATGAGTTAGAAAGCGTTTTTTCAAACGATATCAAAACCCTTAAAAGAATGAAAAAAGTCATAGGTTTAAACACGCGTTATATTTGCGATGAAAACACTTGCGTAAGCGATCTTGGAAAACACGCAGCCAATACACTTTTACAAGGTTTAAATATAGATAAAAATAGCCTTGATGCACTCATCGTAGTAACTCAAAGTCCTGATTTTTTCATGCCTTCTACGGCTTGTTATTTACACCAACTTTTAAATTTAAGCTCCAAAACTGTAGCTTTTGATTTAGGGCAAGCTTGTGCAGGGTATTTATACGGCTTATTTGTCGCTCATTCTTTAATACAAAGTGGCTTAGGTAAAATTTTACTCATTTGTGGAGATACTTTAAGCAAATTCATCCACCCTAAAAATATGAATTTAGCTCCTATTTTTGGTGATGGAGTAAGTGCAACTTTAATTGAAAAAACGGATTTTAACGAAGCTTTTTTTGAGCTTGGAAGCGATGGAAAATATTTTGATAAACTCATCATTCCAAAAGGTGCGATGAGAATACCTAAAGCAGATATTTTCAACGATGATTCACTCATGCAAACTGAGGAGTTTAGACAATTAGAAAATCTTTATATGGACGGAGCAAATATTTTCAATATGGCTTTGGAATGCGAACCTAAAAGCTTTAAAGAAATTTTAGAATTTTCTAAAGTAGATGAAAAAGACATTGCTTTTCATCTTTTTCATCAATCCAATGCGTATTTGGTTGATTGCATCAAAGAAGAATTAAAACTTAATGATGATAAAGTTCCTAATTTCATCATGGAAAAATACGCTAATTTAAGCGCTTGTTCACTACCTGCCCTACTTTGTGAACTAGATACTCCAAAAGAATTTAAAGCGAGTTTAAGTGCTTTTGGTGCAGGGCTTAGCTGGGGAAGTGCGGTGTTGAATTTCAAAGATTTATACACAAAAGATATTTTAATTTACACAAAGGAGAAATAATGACAAAAACTGAATTTTTAGAAGAGCTTAAAGAAGCTATGCATAGAGATGAAGACTTAAACGAGGATATGCTACTTGATGATATAGATGAGTGGGATAGTTTGGCTTTTGTATCTGTGATGGTGCTTTATAAAAATCTTTTTACTTTAAAAATCACAGCCGAGGACTTGAAAAATTGTCAAAAAGTAAGTGATTTAATCAATTTAGCAAAGCTTGATTAAAACCTTTAAGGTTTTAATCTTTTATCACTAATTCAAATTTGTCACCCACATCTTTAAATATAAACACTTTATTTCCACAAGGATAAGAGATGGAATTTTCTTGCATGAAAGATTTTCTTCCTTGTAGTTTTTCAAGCATTAAAGGAAGTTCTTTTCTAAATAAGGCTTTATCAGGTATACCACAACCATGATCTAAATTTTTAATAAATTTTCCATCAATTTTATTTTCATCTATCAAATTTAAGCTTACATCGTAACCTAAAATTTTTAATATTTGCATGGTTTGTTGTTTAAAATTGGCAGGCGTTAGAGGATCTTTATCGCTATGATAACTCACATAAATAATATTTTTATTTTTTTGACTTTGCAAAATCAAATGATCCTTATTTAACAATGTTCTAATAAAATAATTTTCATTATTAAAAAAATAAGGTGAATTTTCTTTACGCGTCCAGTGGGTTTTTAGAAAAAAAATAATCCTATTATGTGGAAAATCTTCATAATAATCACCGTAACTATGTTCCATTTCTCTTCCTAAAATATAATTTAAAGGTGGCAAAGCCGAACCCGAATTATCAATCACACCATCCACATACCAAGGAGCTATCTTTGCTATGAGTAAAGATAGGTATCCTCCATAAGACCCCCCCCCCATAAATTTTTGGTAAATCTGCAAATTTTGGAAAGCATTTAACCAAATCTTTTAAAGCATTGATATGATCAATAGCTGCCATAATGCCAAAATTTTGATAATCTCCATTAGGCGGGATAAAAGTTGAAGTAAAATTTAGTTTAAAGTTATGATCGAGTTTATTTTGCATTTTTAAATTTTCTACATGTTTCACTAAAGAATTCGCTAAAAAAAGCGCATTATCATTATTTATTTCACCATAAGAAAAATGAAACTGATTTAATAAATTTTTAATATTTTCAATATCTTCCTCTTGAAAATATTTGTATGCACTATATTTCTCAACATCTGAACGCCTTTGGCAAAAACAATGATAAAAAACATTTATTGTCGCTACATCAAAATTTTTAGCAATATAATTTCTATAAGAATCTAAAAAATATATATTTGCATTAGCTCCATAACCTCCTATGACAAAAACTATAGCTTTGAGATCTTTTTCATCATCATAACTTATGCGATATTCAAGCTTACTGGTTCTTTTAATACCTAGTTCTACATCATCACAAGAATCAATTTCAAAGGTTTGGTTTATGAGCATATATTTTCCTTTTTAATTAATAATCAATTTTAACTGATTTTCTACATCTTTAAAAGTAAACACTTTATTTCCACAAGGATAAGAGATGGAATTTTCTTGCATGAAAGATTTTCTTCCTTGTAGTTTTTCAAGCATTAAAGGAAGTTCTTTTCTAAATAAGGCTTTATCAGGTATACCACAACCATGATCTAAATTTTTAATAAATTTTCCATCAATTTTATTTTCATCTATCAAATTTAAGCTTACATCGTAACCTAAAATTTTTAATATTTGCATGGTTAGTTCTTTAAAATTTGCTGGAGTTAAAGGATCTTCTTTACTATGATAACTCACATAAATAATATTTTTATTTTTTTGACTTTGCAAAATCAAATGATCCTTATTTAACAATGTTCTAATAAAATAATTTTCATTATTAAAAAAATAAGGTGAATTTTCTTTACGCGTCCAGTGGGTTTTTAGAAAACAACTCACAAAAAAATGATCGCCCTGCATATACATATCCCCATTAGTATCTTTGCTTTTAAATTCCAACTCTCTACCAATAATATAATTAAGCGGTGGAACAGCCGAACCCGAATTATCAATCACGCCATCCACATACCAAGGAGCTATTTTTGCTATGAGCAAGGCTAAGTATCCTCCATAAGACCCCCCCCCATAAATTTTTGGTAAATCTGCAAATTTTGGAAAGCATTTAACCAAATCTTTTAAAGCATTGATATGATCAATAGCTGCCATAATGCCAAAATTTTGATATTCTCCACGCGAAGGAATAAAAGTTGCACTTAGTCTTTCTTCAAAATCATAAGGCAATCGATTTAACATTTTTAATTCTGTCATAATCTCGCTCAAATATTCACAATGACTAACTACAGTATTATTGGCTAATTGATCACATGGAATATTGTATTTACGAAGCACTTTTTCTATTAATTTTAAATCATCTTTTGTAAAATCTGCTAATGTTGAATACTTTTCAACATCCGAACGCCTTTGACAAAAACAATGATAAAAAACATGCACTGCTACAACATCAAAATTTTTAGCAATATAATTTCTATAAGAGTCTAAAAAATATATATTTGCATTGGCTCCATAACCTCCTATTATAAAAACTATAGCTTTAATCTCTTTTTCATCATCATAACTTATACGGTATTCAAGTTTGCTAGTTCTTTTTATATTTAATTCTACATCATCACAAGAATCGATTTCAAAGCTTTGGTTTATGAGCATATAAAGGCCTTTTTTATTAATTTATCGATATTATATTACAAAAAATTAAAAAGGTAAATCATGACAACTCATATCTATGATTTTTTAGAAAAAAGTTTAATCAAATTTAGCGAAAAAACTGCTTTTGTAGAACCCTTTGTCAAAGAAAGAAAGGAAATCACTTACAAAGACTTTGATCTCTTTTCTAAAAAACTAGCCAGTGAAATTTTAAAAACTTTAGGAAATGATAATCCTACTCAAGCTCCTGTTTTAATCATCTTGCCTAAAGGGATTGATTGTTTGATTTCATTTTTTGGAGTGGCACTCAGTGGAAATTTTTATACACTTTTAGATGAAAAAAGTCCTAAAGAAAGAGTAGAAAAAGTCATAGAAGTTTTAAAGCCTAAACTTTTTATCACTTCAAAGGACTTAAATTTTAACTTAGATTTACCTACGCTTTATACACAAGACTTTGAAAGTTTTAATATAGATGAGAGTTTGCTAAAAAATGCTAAAGAAAAACACATAGATACTAATTTACTCTATGTTTTCTTTACAAGTGGGAGCACAGGCATTCCTAAAGGAGTAAGCATAGCTCATAAGAGTGTGATTGATTATACTTTTTGGGTGTGTGAGACTTTTAAATTTGATGAGAATGAAATTTTAGCCAATCAAGCGCCATTTTATTTTGACAATAGCATTTTAGATATTTTTTCAAGTGTAAAATCAGGAGCGACTTTACACCTTTTACCTAATCATCTTTTTGCCTTTCCAAATAAAATTTTAGAATGCCTTGAAAAAGAAAAAGTAAGCACTATATTTTGGGTACCTTCGGTGCTGATTTATTTTGCAAATACTGAAGCTTTGAATAATTTTAGTTTAAACGCCTTAAAAAAGATACTTTTTTGTGGTGAAATCATGCCCAATAAACAGCTCAATATTTGGCGTAAACACTTACCCAATGCCTTATTTGCCAACCTTTATGGCCCAACAGAAATCACTGATGTATGTTCTTTTTATATCATCAATCGCACTTTTAAAGATGAAGAACTTTTACCGATAGGAAAAGCGTGCAAAAACACAGAACTTTTAGTTTTTGATGAAAATATGAATTTCATAAGTCCTAAACAAATAGGTGTTAAAGGGGAGCTTTTCGTGCGTGGAACTTCTTTGTCTTTAGGGTATTATAATGACAAAGAAAAAACCAAACAAGTTTTTACTCAAAATCCTTTACATGATAATTATTTAGATTTACTCTATAAAACAGGAGATATCGTTTCTTATAATGAATTTGGAGAGCTTTTATGCTACGGAAGAGCAGATAATCAGATAAAATATATGGGACATAGAATAGAACTTGGAGAAATAGAAAGCGTGATAAATTCTCATGTGAATATTAAAAACAGTGCTTGTATTTTTAAAGAAGATATTATTTGTTTTTATGAAAGTGAAGAAGAAATTAATTTTAAAGCTTTTTTGAAAGATAAATTACCTTCTTATATGATCCCAAAAAATTTTATTAAACTCGACAAATTTAAGCTTAATCAAAATGGTAAAATTGATAGAAAGGTTTTAAAAGAACTTGTTTAAATAAATATTTTATAATTTCAAAAAACTAAAGGAGAAAAAATGCAAGAAATCAAACAATTTTTTATCAATATAGAAAGAACAGATATCAATGAGAGTATGGAAAATCTAGTAAGTGAAGATTTTATCGATAGTATCGATATCATGGCTTTGGTTGCCGAAATAGAAAAATTTTATAAAAAACCCTTAAAAGCAGAATTTATCACACCTGAAAATTTTGAAAGCTTTGAAAATATCAAAAAAATGCTTGAAACTGCAATGAAAGACTAATCTTTCCTTGCAAGTTCAAGCTGTTCTTTTAAAGAACTGATGATTTCATTTTTAGAAACAATAATTTGTGCTATAAAATCCGCCACATCATCCCAGTCTTTGCTTAGTGTATGAGTTAAAGTATAGTTTTGTTCGTATTCTTCCCAATTTACAGGAGTAAAAAGAGAATTTTTATGCGGGAAATATTTGTTTTTTACCCATTCAAGTGAAGAAGCAAAATAATCCACATAAGCTTTAGCAATATCTTTTTGCACTGCAAATTTTAATCTTTTTTCTTTGCTGCCTTCAAATTTTCTTCTTGCCATAAAAAGCAAAGAATTAAGATTATCCTGCTTTAAATCTTTTTGATTTAATCTTGACATAAGCTCCATTCCTAAAAGATTAAAACTTTCATTTTTGGTTTGTTTTAAAACAAAACTCTCATCCCATTCAAGTCCTAAATGATAAACAAAATCCTTAAGTAAAGTCCCTCCTACATAATCCTCCCTTAGAAGTCTTACTATCAAATTTTCTTCTCCAAATACCTCAGCATGAGTTTTGCAAATCCATTCATAGTCAAAAATATATTTTCTAGGATGATCTTGCGGAGCAAAATCAGCAGAATAATACCCCATATTGTTTTTATGATCTTGAGAACAATGTGAGTTTAAATAACCCAAAGTATCTCTAAAATACACAATAATATAAATTTGAGTAAAACCTAACTCTCTCATAATCTTTTCTAAAATTTCTACATGTTTTTTGGTAGAAAAATCCCAAACTATACCCTCAGCTGAAAAAATAAATTTTTTATCTTTATGTAAAGCACTTTCACTTTTAAAATTTTCTATAGCTCTAAGAAGTCTTTCATTTGTGATATGACTTAAAACACTCTCTTTTTTTAAAATATCTTCTTTTTGAACCAATTCTAAAACCATATCCACCAAAGCCCAATGCCTATTTGCCACTCTAAGACTTTTTGGGTAAATATAAGCTTTTTGCAAAAGCTTTTCTTCGTTTTGCATCAAGAAGCCTTGTTTTTCTTGATTTCCTGTATTAGTAGTTCCTATATGTAAATATGCTGTCATTTTATATCCTTTATCTTTATTTTAATTTATCATCTCTAACTCAAATTTATCTTCTAAATCCTTAAACACAAATACTTTATTCCCACAAGGATAAGAGATAGAATTTTCTTGCATAAAAGATTTTCTTCCTTGTAGTTTTTCAAGCATTAAAGGAAGTTCTTTTCTAAATAAAGCCCTATCAGTCATTCTAAGTCCATGCTCTAAACTTTTTACAAATCTACCATCTATATCATTTTCATCCTTTATTAAATGTAAAGTTGCATCATATCCTAATTCCTGATAACACTTATAAAGTTCTATTTTATTTTGCACTGGCGCACCCATATCTTGTATACTATGATAGCTTACAAAAATGGTATTTTTATTTAAATTTGATTGAATTTGAAGATGGTTTGAATTTAAAACTGCTCTGATTAAATAATTTTCATCACCAAAATAATAAGAAGAATTCATATTTCTATTCCAGTATTTATATACAAAACAATAAAGTCTATAACCACTTCCTTCGAAATAAAATTCCCCTTGATTCATTTCTCTTCCTAAAATGCACGCCAAAAATGGCAAGCAAACACCTGAATTATCAATCACACCATCCACATACCAAGGAGCTATTTTTGCTATGAGCAAGGCTAAGTATCCTCCATAAGACCCCCCCCCATAAATTTTTGGTAAATCTGCAAGTTTTGGAAAGCGTTTAACTAAATCTTTTAAAGCATTGATATGATCAATAGCTGCCATAATGCCATAGTTTTGATAATCTCCATTAGGTGGGATAAAATCACAAGAAAGTTCTATTTTTTGGCTTTCATCAACCAAACCTGCTTGTTTCATTTTATTAACTTTTTGCTCTATAAGAGGAATAATTTGTTCAAAATTATCTTTATTAACCGATAAATGTCCTAAATTAATATTTTTTAAAATGCCATTTACACGCTCTAAATCATCTTGATTGGGAATAAGCTTTGGATTATACTTTTGATCAATACTTTGTCTTGCACAAAAACAATGATAAAAAACATGTACCACTACAACATCAAAATTTTTAGCAATATATTCCCTATCAAAATCTAAAAAAGAAATATTTGCATTAGCTCCAAAACCACCCACTATAAAAACTATGGCTTTGATATCTTTTTCATCATCATAGCTAATGCGGTATTCAAGTTTGCTAGTTCTTTTTATATTTAATTCTACATCATCACAAGAATCAATTTCAAAGGTTTGGTTTATAAGCATATATTTTCCTTTTTAATTAATAATCAATTTTAACTGATTTTCTACATCTTTAAAAGTAAACACTTTATTTCCACAAGGATAAGAGATGGAATTTTCTTGCATGAAAGATTTTCTTCCTTGTAGTTTTTCAAGCATTAAAGGAAGTTCTTTTCTAAATAAGGCTTTATCAGTAATCCTCATACCATGATTTAAATCTTTTATAAATCTTCCATCAATCTCACTTTCGTCTTTTATTAAATGTAAAGTGGCGTCATATCCTAGCTCTTTATACGCTAAAAAAAGAGTTTGTTTATCTTTTGCTGTATTAAATGGATCTTTTAAACTATGATAAGATACTAAAATAATATTTTTATTGACACTAGCTTGTATAGTTAAATGGGAAGAATTTAACAAAGAACGAATCATATAATTTTCATTAGTAAAAAAATAAGATAATCTTTCATCTTCTCTAGTCCAGTACGTTTTAATAAACATGCCTACCAATTTATTTAAATCACTAAAAAAAAATTCGGGTCTACTTAAATCTTTTCCTATTATACATTCCAATAATGGCAAAACAGTTCCTGAATTATCAATCACGCCATCCACATACCAAGGAGCTATCTTTGCTATGAGCAAGGCTAAGTATCCTCCATAAGACCCCCCCCCATAAATTTTTGGTAAATCTGCAAGTTTTGGAAAGCGTTTAACTAAATCTTTTAAAGCATTGATATGATCAATAGCTGCCATAATGCCATAGTTTTGATAATCTCCATTAGGTGGGATAAAAGTTGAAGTAAATTTCGCTTGATAATTTTGCGCTAATTTTCCTTGTGATTTTAAAGTAATAATATGCTGAATAAGCAATTCATAATACTTGGTAGAATTTTTACAATCAAGATTCTGTGGATTAATGCCAAAATCTAACAAAATCTTAGATAGACTTAACAAATCCTCCTCCATGAAGCTAATAGAAGCACTATACTTTTTATTATTTGATATTCTTGCACAAAAACAATGATAAAAAACATGTACCACTACAACATCAAAATTTTTAGCAATATATTCCCTATCAAAATCTAAAAAAGAAATATTTGCATTAGCTCCATAACCTCCTATGACAAAAACTATGGCTTTGATATCTTTTTCATCATCATAGCTAATGCGGTATTCAAGTTTGCTAGTTCTTTTTATATTTAATTCTACATCATCACAAGAATCAATTTCAAAGGTTTGGTTTATAAGCAATTTTAAGCCTTTTATTGTATTTTAAAGACAATTATACTTAAATTTTAGTAAAATAAAACACAAAAACAAGGCTTAACTATGAAAAATCTTTGCATAATCCCTGCTCGTGGTGGATCAAAAAGAATTCCTAGAAAAAATATCATTGATTTTCTAGGTAAACCTTTAATCTCTTATAGCATAGAAAATGCTTTAAATTCAGGTATTTTTGATGAAGTGGTGCTTTCAAGCGATGATGAAGAAATCATAGAAGTAGCCTTAAAATACGGTGCAAAAGCTCCTTTTGTGCGTGATAAAAATTTAAGCGATGATTATGCTTCAAGCACTGCTGTAGTGCAAAATGCCATAGAAATTTTACAAAGCCAAAATCAAATTTATGATCATGTCTGCTGCCTTTATGCTACTGCTCCTTTGTTAAATAAAGACATTTTAAAACAAGCCTATGAAAAATTTATACAAAATCAAAGCAAGTTTTTATTTGCTGCTACTGAGTTTGAGTATCCTATACAAAGGGCATTTTATCTAAATGAAAACAATCAAGTTTATATGTTTGATGAAAAACATTATAAAAGTCGTTCACAAGATCTAACAAAAGCTTATCATGATGCAGGAGCTTTTTATTTTGGTACAAGCAAAGCTTGGCTTGAGGAAGATTTTATATTTAAACCTCATTCTAGCGTGTTTGTATTGCCAAGAAATTTAGTTTGCGATATAGACACCATACAAGATTTGGAATTTGCAAAAATACTTTATAAGGTAAATCATGAAAGTGCTTTTTAGAAGCGATAGCTCCAGTCAAATAGGCTTTGGACACATTAAACGTGATCTAGTCTTAGCTAAACAATATAGCGATGTAAGTTTTGCTTGTTTGCCTTTAGAAGGCTCTTTGATCGATGAAATTCCTTATCCTGTTTATGAGCTTGATAGTGAAAGCATTTACGAACTTATCAATCTCATCAAAGAAGAAAAATTTGAACTTCTTATCATTGATCACTATGGCATCAGCGTAGATGATGAAAAACTGATCAAGCTTGAAACAGGGGTGAAAATTCTAAGCTTTGATGATGAAATAAAGCCTCATCATTGTGATATTTTACTCAATGTCAATGCCTATGCAAAAGCAAGTGATTATGAAGGTTTAGTGCCTTTTAAATGCGAAGTAAGATGTGGTTTTTCTTATGCTTTAATCAGGGAAGAATTTTATCAAGAGGCCAAAGAAAATAGAGAAAAAAAATATGATTTTTTCATTTGCATGGGTGGAACTGATATAAAAAACCTTTCTTTACAAATTGCTAGCGAATTACCTAAAACAAAAATCATCAGCATTGCAACCAGCTCTTCTAATCCTAATCTTAAAAAATTGCAAAAATTTGCAAAATTACATAACAATATTAGATTATTTATCGATCATGAAAATATTGCAAAATTGATGAATGAAAGCAATAAACTCATCATTAGTGCAAGTTCTTTAGTCAATGAAGCCTTGCTTTTAAAGGCAAATTTCAAAGCTATTTGTTATGTTAAAAATCAAGAATCTACAGCAACTTGGCTTGCTAAAAAAGGGTATGAAGTGGAGTATAAGTATTGATAAAACTTAAAAATTTCACAGAACTTAATTCTCAAGAAATAGAGCTGATTTTTAAATGGCGCAATCACCCCGATATCAATCAATTTATGAAAACAAAATATATTGATTTTGAAGAACATTTAAGATTTTTAAAAAAATTACATCAAGATTCTAGCAAAAAATATTTTTTAGTTTTTCAAGATGAACAGATTATCGGCGTAATTGATTTTGTCAATATCACAACTAAATCTTGCGAATTTGGACTTTACGCAAAACCTAATTTAAAAGGCGTAGGACAAATTTTAATGAATGAAATTATAAAATACGCTTTTGAAAACTTAAAAGTAAATACTCTTAAAGCTTATGTTTTCAAAGACAATCGCAAAGCTTTAAAATTATATCAACAAAATCATTTTACTATTTATGATGAAGATAAAGATTTTTACCATATTTGCCTAAAGCAATCTGACTGCAAAGCCTTGCCTAGCTAATTCTTCTTTTACATCTTTAGGGGTATACTTAGAAAAATGAAAAATATAAGCACCCGCTAAAGCATCAGCACCTAAATTTAAAGCCTCAACTCCATCACTTGGATTGCTAAGTCCTCCATTGATAATAAGAGGAATTTTAAGTTTATTTTGAAAGATCTTTAAAAGTTCTAAATCATAACCCTTTGCCCTTCCTTCAAAATCCACAGAAGTTAAAAGAAGCTCTCCAGCTCCTTTTTTTTCATATTCTAAAGCAAGTTCTAAAGGACTTTTTTCAAGTAAATTTCCCCTGTCATAAACACAAAATTGCCCTCCTTTTCTTTTAACATCTATAGAACAAACTATACATTGAGAACCAAAACGATTAGCCGCTTTACTTATAAAATCCATATCTTCTAAGGCCTTAGAATTGATAGAAATTTTATCCGCACCTAAATTTAAAATCTTTTGTATATCTTCAAGGGTTTTTATCCCGCCACCTATAGTTAAAGGCATAAAACATTCTTTAGCAAGATCTTCTATACTTTCAAAATCTATTTCTCCACTTTTTGAAGCATCTATATCTAAGATAATAAGCTCATCAACATTGCGTGCATTATAAATTCTCATTGTTGAAGTTAAATGCCCTATAGTGCGAAAATCTTTAAATTCTATACTTTTAACAAGTTGTCCGTTTTTTAACAAAACACAAGGGATAATTCTAGTTTTTAACATTTAAAGCCTTATAAAATTTTCTAAAAGTTTTAAGCCTAAATTTTGACTTTTTTCGGGGTGAAATTGTGTAGCAAAAATATGATCTTTTTGTAAAGATGCAACAAATTTATGTCCGTATTGTGCTTTAGCACTTACAAACTCATCTTTGCATTTCACATAAAAAGAATGCACAAAATAAAAATCACTCTTATTATCTATGCCTTGATACAAAGGAACTTGTTTTAAAATTTCAAGCTCATTCCAACCCATATGTGGGATTTTTAAATTTAAATCCTCTTCAAATTTGACTACTTCACCTTCTATAAAACCAAGTCCTTCGCAAACTCCACCTTCATAGCCCCTTTCTAAAAAAAGCTGCATTCCCAAACAAATGCCTAAAATAGGTTTTTTTTGTACTAAAACTTGCTCTTTTAAAGCTTCTATAAAACCAAATTCTTTTAAATTTTTCATCGCTTCTTTAAAAGATCCCACTCCAGGTAAAAGCAATTTATCTGCTTTTTGCAAATCTTTTGGATTTTTAGCTATGAAATTTATAGCTCCTATTTTTTCAAAAGCCTTAGCAACAGAGTTTAAATTTCCCGCCTTGTAATCAATGAGCGCTATCATTTTAAAACACACTCGTCTTTTCTTACCAAAGAACCATCATAATCTCTTATAAATTTACCATTTTCATCACGTTTAAAAATTTTTTTATTGGTAAAAGAATCTACTATTTTTTGAAATTCTTCCTCGCTAAAACCACTGAATTCAAGGTATTTTTTAATAGCCTTTTTAGGGGGCTTGCCATCGTATTTTTGTACCAAACGCACCCCTTCTTCACGGCTGATATAACCTAAACGAATATCCAAACAAGCATTATCCGTTGCTCTACCAAAGCCGTATTTGCAGTATTTTAAATAATCATGCACATGATTAGAATAACAATCTAAATTTTCAAAATTTTCATAAGTAGTCTCAACAGGATGATCTAGAGTTAAAAAACCATATTTTTTAGAAATTTCAAGAATTTTTTTATAATCCCATTTAAAATAATACCCTAAAAATAGCCCAGTAACCCCTACTCTTTGAAGTTCTTCATCACTTGGATAAGTATATAAAAACAAATCTTTTTCAGTGATACCATTTACCCCAAGCATATCAGAAGCACGATTTCCTAAAAGCCCGCCAAATTCTTCAAGCCACTCTCTGCCTAAAATATTTTTATTTTTACTACTCGCAGGACCGCCATACTCTATCTGCGGACTTTCTCCCCAGATGATCAAAGGCACTCCAAAATTTACCGCTATGCGTGGAACAGAAGTAAAAATTCCCAAATGGTTTTGCCACTCATTATCCCCTGTTCTTATAAAAGCTTCACGGGCAAGTTTTTGATAAACTTTTGGATCACGCTTGATATGGATCAAATCCACGCCAAGATGATTTAAATTGTCTAAATTTTTGCGCCCTATTTTCGTAGGTACGCTAGGCTCAAAACACACACACAAAGGATTAAGTCCAAGTTCAAGCATTTTAACCACTTGAAAAGTAGAATCTTTTCCGCCACTTACTCCGATAACACAATCATAAACAGGATGTTTTTTGTATTTTTTTATAAGCTCAAAAAATTCTTTTTCTCTTTCTTGCCAATTAATATTTTGATTTTTAGCTTCTTGAGAACGACAAGCATCACAAACACCTTCTTCATCAAAATGTAAATCAGGCTTAGTATCTGGCATCACACATTTTTTACAAAATTTCATAAATTTCCTTTAATTAGTCTTAAATATATATCGTTATAATTAAATTTTATTTTATGATTTTATATATTTATATTATATAAAAATTAAAAAATGAATGAATTCTATAATTTAAATCCATATGGCATTTTTTGAATGAAACCAAGCAAAATCATAACAAAGTTGTAATATTTATATAATATAAATATATAAATTGAAGAAATATATAATATAATTATATATCATTTTAGTCAGGAAATTTACCAAAGAAAGAAAAGTATGCAAATAGGAAATTTTAACACCGATAAAAAGGTTTTTATCATAGCAGAACTTAGTGCAAATCACGCAGGAAGTCTTGAGATGGCACTTCAAAGTATAAAAGCTGCCAAAGAAGCAGGTGCTGATGCGATAAAAATTCAAACTTACACTCCAGATAGCATGACTCTAAATAGCAACAAAGAAGATTTTATTATTAAGGGTGGGCTTTGGGATAAAAGAAAACTTTATGAGCTTTATCAAAGTGCAAAAACCCCTTATGAATGGCATTCTCAAATCTTTGAAACCGCACAAAATGAAGGCATACTTTGTTTTTCAAGTCCTTTTGCCAAAGAAGATTTAGAATTTCTAAAACGCTTTGATCCTATAGCCTATAAAATCGCTTCTTTTGAAGCTAATGATGAAAATTTCGTGCGTTTAATCGCCAAAGAAAAAAAACCTACTATCGTTTCAACGGGCATTGCTACAGAAGAAGAACTTTTTAAAATCTGTGAAATTTTTAAAGAAGAAAAAAATCCTGATTTAATCTTTTTAAAATGCACTTCGGCTTATCCTACTGCCATAGAAGATATGAATTTAAAAGGCATAGCAAGTTTAAAAGAAAAATTTAATGTTGAAGTGGGGCTAAGTGATCATAGCTTTGGTTTTTTAGCCCCTGTTATGGCAGTAGCACTTGGAGCTAGAGTGATAGAAAAGCATTTTATGTTAGATAAAAGCATAGAAAGTGAAGACAGTAAATTTAGTCTTGATTTTGATGAATTTAAAGCTATGGTAGATGCAGTAAGACAAGCTGAAAGTGCTTTAGGCGATGGTAAGTTAGATCTAGATGAAAAGGCGCTTAAAAACCGTGTTTTTGCAAGAAGCTTATATGCAAGTAAGGATATCAAAAAAGGTGAAATGTTCAGCGAAGAAAATGTAAAATCCGTGCGTCCTTCTTTTGGACTACATCCTAAATTTTATCAAGAACTTTTAGGAAAAAAAGCTACTAAAGATATAGAATTTGGTGATGCTTTAAAACAAGGAGATTTTACATGAAAAATATTTTAGTTACAGGTGCTGATGGTTTTATAGGCTCTCATCTTTGTGAAAGTTTGATCAAAAAAGGTTTTAAAGTCAGAGCTTTAAGCCAGTATAATTCTTTTAATTTTTGGGGACATTTAGAAAAAAGTCCTTTTTTAAAAGACATGGAAGTTGTAAGTGGGGATTTAAGAGATAGTTTTTTTTGCGAAAAAATCACCAAAAATATAGATGCGATCTTTCATCTTGGCGCCTTAATCGCCATCCCCTACTCCTACACAGCCCCACAAAGCTATGTGGATACCAATGTCAATGGCACTTTAAATATGCTCGAAGCAGCTAAAAAAAACGAAATTTCGCATTTTATCCACACCTCAACAAGCGAAGTTTATGGCACGGCCTTTTATGTGCCCATCGATGAAAAACACCCTTTACAACCTCAAAGCCCTTATTCTGCAAGCAAAATCGCTGCAGATATGATGGCGCTGAGTTATTATAATTCTTTTAATTTAAATGTCAATATTGCACGCCCTTTTAACACCTATGGACCAAGACAAAGCGCAAGGGCTATCATACCTACCATCATCACACAAATTTTAAGCGGAGCAAAGGAAATCAAACTAGGAGATTTAAGCCCTAAAAGGGATTTAAATTTTGTGCTAGATACTTGCGAGGGTTTTATCTCTCTTTTAAATTTAAAACATTTTGGAGAAGTTTATAATATAGGCTCAGGAGTGGAATACTCCATGCAAGAAGTACTTAATCTCATACAAAAAATTTTAGATTCTAAGGTAAAAATCATCCAAGATGAGCAAAGATTGCGTCCTAAAAATAGCGAAGTTTTTAGACTTTGTTGCGATGCAAACAAGCTTAAAAAAGCTACAAATTGGCAAAGCAAAATAAGTCTAGAAGAAGGTTTAAGACAAAGCATAGAGTATTTTAAAGAAAATTTAGAAAATTATAAAAGTGAGCTTTATAATGTTTGAAAAAGAAATTTCTTTTATAAAAAGTCTTTTTAATAAAGAAAATATCGCCCTACATGAGCCTTGCTTTATAGGCAATGAGAAAAAATATCTCTTAGAATGTATCGATAGCGGTTTTGTTTCAAGCGTAGGAGAATTTGTAACGCGTTTTGAAGAAGCTTTAAAAGAAAAAACCAAAGCACGCTTTGTCATCGCTACAAATACAGGTACAGCAGCCCTTCATATCGCTTTATTAGCTAATGGTATCGATGAAAACTGCGAAGTCATCACTCAAAGCATAAGCTTTGTCGCTACGGCCAATGCTATCGCTTATACAGGTGCAAAACCCGTTTTTTTAGATATAGATGAAAACACTCTAAGTTTAAGTCCTAAGGCTTTAGAGCATTTTTTAGAAAATCAAACTTATCAAAAAGATAATCTTAGCTATAACAAAACCACACACAAACCCATCAAAGCTTGTGTTATTATGCACACCTTTGGTTTAAGCGCTCATATAAAAGCCATCAAAGAGCTTTGTGAAAAATACCACATCCTTTTAATTGAAGATGCTGCAGAAGCCTTAGGAAGCACCTATGAAAACAAGGCCTTAGGCACTTTTGGAAAGTGTGGAATTTTAAGCTTTAATGGTAATAAAATCATCACAGGTGGATGCGGTGGGGCGATATTAAGCGATGATGAAAATTTAGCCAAACTTGCAAGACACCTTAGCACCACAGCTAAAATCCCCCATCCTTACGAATACGATCATGATAGGATAGCTTATAATTACCGTCTTTGCAATATAAACGCAGCAATCTTGCTTGCAGGACTTGAAAATTTAGAACTTTTTTTAGAAAACAAAAGAGAACTTGCTAAAATTTACAAGGATTTTTTTAAAAATCACGATAAATGTAAATTTATCGATGAAAAAAGCAATGAAAAAAGCAATTTTTGGCTCAATACCTTGCTTTTTAAAGATGAAAATTTAAGAAATATCTTTTTAGAAGAATGCTTGAAAAATAATATTTTCGTCCGTCCTGTATGGAAAAGCTTACCGAGTTTAAAAGCTTTTCAAAACTGTCAAAGCAATGAGCTTATAAACACTAAAAAATTAGAAAAACGCTTGATTAATTTACCTAGTAGCGTTAGAATAGCAAATAAAAAGGAATGATGCGTTGCAAAATTTAATTCAAAGCATTAAAAAAATTTAATAAGAAAAAATATGAGAATAGCGGGGGGGGGGGATTTGATTTTTTACTTCTTCTTTTAGGAGAAGTGCGTGAAAAATGTCATCATCATAGGAGCGGGTGGCTTTACTAGAGAGCTTTATTCTTATTTAAAAGATGCAAATTACGAAATTATAGGCTATATTGATATACAAGAAAATAATTTTTTTGACTTAAAATATCTAGGCAATGAAGATAATTTCGATAAAAAGTTGATTCAAAAAGCATCTTTTGCTTTAGGTGTAGGACAAATCAATTTAAGAAAAAAAATCCTTGTAAAACTTTCAAAAAAATCATGTAATTTTATCACTTTTATACATCCTCAATCTTTTGTTTCAAAAGAAGCTAAAATAGGACAAGGGGTTATAGTGTGTCCTTTTGTAACCATTAATGCTAATTCAAATATAGGAGATTTTGTGCTTTGTAATATTTATTCAAGCATAGCTCATGATTGTAAAGTAGGAGAAGGAAGTATTTTAAGCCCTTATGCTACACTTAATGGAAATTCAAGCATAGGAAAAAATTGTTTTTTAGCTACTAGAGTTAGCCTGTTGCCTTGCGTAAACTTAGAAGATAACTGCATAGTAAGCAGGTAGTATTATTAGCAAAAACTACACATCCAATCAACTTATTTTTCATAAAAATATAATTAAAACAAGGAAAAAACAATGAAAGAAATTAATATCATAGACTTTGGTTTAATGGGTAAGCAAATAAGTGCTTTATTTTATTTATTAGGCTATGAAATAGGTGTTTATAATAAAAGCAAGCTCAATATATACGAATTTGAAAAACAAATAAAACTTCTACAAAGAAAAATAGATTTTTCTAATTTTAACGCCGGAAAAATAAACATTTACCAACATATAGAAGATCTTAAAAATAGCTTGACTATAGAAAGCTTAAATGAAGATTTAAATTTAAAAAAAGAAATCATGCAAATTCTTAGAGATAATAATATAGTTTTTTCGAGAGTATGGATGATTTAAACTGCGATTTTATACATTTTTTCAATACTATTTATATCAAATTAATAGAACTTTGTGGTTCTAATTTAGAACGATTTACCCCATTGAAAGATCTTAAAAAATTAGGATTTCATATCATTTGCAGTAAAGGCAATCGAGGAGCTTTAGCAAATTTACTTTTGTTCAATGAAATTTCATCATTTTTTAAAATTATAGAAAAATACGATTATAATTTCAAAGAATGTCAAACAGTTTATGATTTGCTTTATGAAAAAAGAAATTTGTTAAATATTATCGACACTATAGGCATAGAACTTTGTAATAAAATTTGTAAGAATTTAAAAGAAGATGATGAAAATTTTTACCATCCAAAAATCTTTAAAAAGGCCTTATAAAAAGGAATTTTAGGTAGAAAAATAAAACAAACATAAGTGATATTTTATAAAATAAGCAAATATTAATTTAATATTTTATACAATCTAATATTTTTATTAAATTGAAGGGGTGGGGAATGATTTATTGTGATCACTGCGTGATGCCAAATACTAGACCTGGTATTAATTTTACAAAAGATAAAGAAGGTAAAAATATCTGTTCAGCTTGCATCAATCATAAAAATAAAGAAAATATTGATTATAAAGCAAGGTTTAAAGAGCTTGAAGTCTTATGCGATAAATACCGCAGAATGAATGGAAAATTTGAATATGATTGCGCTATTGCCGTAAGTGGAGGTAAAGATTCGCATTTTCAAGTGCATATCATGAAAGAAAAACTTGGAATGAATCCTATTCTTTTTAGCGTTGAAGATAATTTCACCATGACTGAAGCAGGTAAGAAAAATCTTAAAAATTTAAGTGAAACTTTTGGTTGTCATATTATTAGCTTAAAGCCTGATATCAAAACTCAAAAAAAAGTTATGCTAAAAACCTTTGAAAAATATGGAAAACCCACTTGGTTTATTGATAGACTGATTTACAGCTATCCTTTTGCTATGGCTTTAAAATTTAATACACCTTTATTGGTTTATGGAGAAAATGTTAGTTATGAATATGGAGGTAGTGATACCGAAGAAACTCCTAGCGCTAAAGAAATATTTTTAAATGGTGTAGCTAGTGATTTAAATATAAATGAATTTATAGATGATGAAATCAAAGAAGAAAATCTACAACTCTTTTTTAATCCCAATGCAAATGATATCAACAAACTTAATCCTATTTATCTAAGTTATTTTATAAAATGGAATTCTTATAGCAATTATATTTTTGCTAAAAGTCGTGGTTTTACTGATCTAGAAGGCGAATGGTATAGAACAATGTGTGCAGAAAATTTTGATCAAGTTGATAGTATAGGCTATATCCTACACGCTTGGATGAAATACCCTAAATTTGGTCATGCTTGTGCGAGTGATTACGCAGCTCGTTTCGTGCGATATGGACTTTTAAATAGAAAAGAAGCTATTGAACTTGTACAAAAAAGAGATCATAAGCTTGACAATAAATGCGTTGAAGATTTTTGCAATTTCATAGGTATTAGTAAAACTACATTTTGGAAAATAGTAGAAAAACATTACAATATGGATTTATTTTATAAAAATGATTTTGGAGAATTTAAATTAAAAAACAAATTACAATAAAAATATAAAGGAAAAAAATGCAAAACTCATTAGAAACTTATACAATGAAATATAATGAAAATGGATACGGATTACTTTTTCCAGATGGTCATGTAGTACGTTTTTATGAGAGAATTTTAAAATACAAACTAAATAAAATAAATGGAAATTTACTTGATTTTGGTTGTGGCAATGGTGTACATTCAGCGTATTTTCAAAGCAAAGGGTTTAAAACCTTCGGAATAGATATAGTTCCAAGTTTAAAAGAAATTTGGAAGCAAAATATTAGGGGGGGGGATATTGTAAAATTATAGAACCAAATTCTAGTATCAAAGGACTTTTTGATGAAAATATGGATATCATCTTTGCAAATCAAAGTCTTTACTATATACCCTTAAAAGAACTCAAACAAAATATTTTAGAATTTTACGAACTTTTAAACACGGGTGGAATACTTTTTGCTACAATGATGAGCAAGAAAAATTATTATTTTTCCCACAGTCAAAAAGAAGAAAAAAATGGCTTGAGTAAAGTTGAAATTAATGGAAGATTAAATGAAACAAGCTTTATACATTTTATTGATAAAGCCCAAGATCTAGAAAATCTTTTTCAACCTTTTGAAACTTTATTTTTAGGAGATTATGATCCTATTAATTTTTATAATTTTGAAGGATCAGCACACCATTACATTTATGTAGGTATTAAAAAATAAAATTTTGCCTTTATTTTAAGGCAAAATAAAGGCAAAACTATGAAAAAAACTCTTATCATCGCAGAAGCAGGAGTTAATCACAATGGTGATTTAAATTTAGCTAAAAAGTTAATAGAAATCGCAGCAGATTCAGGGGCTGATTTTGTTAAATTTCAAAGTTTTAAAGCCAAAAACTGTATCAGCACAAAGGCTAAAAAAGCACCCTATCAGCTTAAAACCACGGCTAGTGATGAGAGTCAGCTTCAAATGGTACAAAAACTCGAACTCGATCTTAAAGCTCATAAAGAGCTTATCTTACACGCAAAAAAATGCAATATTACCTTTCTTTCTACTCCTTTTGATCTTGAAAGTGTAGATCTTTTAAATGAGTTAGGCTTAAAAATCTTTAAAATTCCAAGCGGAGAAATCACCAATCTACCCTATCTTAAAAAAATTGCAAAGCTTAATAAAAAAATCATACTTTCAACAGGCATGGCAAATTTAGGCGAGATAGAAGAAGCTTTAAATGTGCTTTGCAAAAATGGCGCTAAACGCCAAAATATCACTCTTTTACACTGCACTACAGAATACCCTGCCCCTTTTAATGAAGTCAATCTTAAAGCCATGCAAAGCTTAAAAGACGCTTTTAAGCTTGATGTGGGTTATTCTGATCACACAAGGGGTATACACATTTCCCTAGCTGCGGTTGCCTTGGGAGCTTGTGTGATAGAAAAGCATTTTACTCTAGACAAAAATATGTCAGGGCCTGATCATAAAGCAAGCCTAGAACCTCAAGAACTAAAAATGCTTTGTACCCAAATAAGACAAATACAAAAGGCAATGGGTGATGGCATAAAAAAAGCAAGTAAAAGCGAACAAAAAAATATCAACATAGTAAGAAAAAGTTTAGTGGCCAAAAAAGACATCAAAAAAGGAGAAATTTTTAGCGAAGGAAATCTTACTACCAAACGCCCCGCAAATGGTATAAGTGCTATGAGATATGAAGAGTTTTTGGGTAAGATTGCTACTAAAAACTACAAAGAAGATGAGCTTATCCGTGAGTAAAAGAAAAATTTGTATAGTCAGTGCAACAAGGGCTGAATGGTATCTTTTAAGAAATTTATGTCATGAAATTCAAAACGATAAAGATCTAAGCCTTCAAATCATCGCTACAGGAGCACATTTAAGCCCTGAGTTTGGACTCACTTATAAAGAAATAGAAAAAGAATTTAAAATAACTAAAAAAATCCCTATCCTGCTTGCAAATGATGATAAAATAAGCCTTTGTAAAAGTGTGAGTTTAGCTTTTAGTGCTTTTAGCGATGCTTTTGAAGACTTAAAACCTGATATGGTGGTGATTTTAGGCGATCGTTATGAAATGCTTAGCGTAGCAAGTGTATGTCTATTGATGCACATACCTTTAGTGCATTTATGTGGCGGGGAGCTTACTTTAGGGGCTATTGATGATAGTATAAGACACAGCATTTCAAAAATGTCACATTTACATTTTGTAAGTCATGAAATTTATAAAAAAAGGCTTTTGCAACTTGGAGAAGAAGAAAAAAGGGTTTTTAATATAGGTTCTTTAGCTTCTACTATCATAAAAAATATGAATTTTTTAAACAAAAAAGATTTAGAAAAAGCCTTAGAAATGAAACTAGATAAAGAACTTTACTTAATCACTTATCATCCTTTAACTTTAAATGTAAAAAATACTCAAAAAGAGATTAAAACCTTACTTAAAAAACTTGACACCCTTAAAAATGCAAGTTTGATTTTTACCAAAGCAAATGCCGATGAAAATGGACTTTTAATCAATGAAATTTTGCAAAATTACTGCCAAAAAAACTCACACAAGGCTAAACTTTTTGATAATCTTGGCTCACAAAAATACCTAAGTCTTATGAAAATAGCCAAGGCCATGATAGGCAATTCTTCAAGTGGTATTAGTGAAAGTCCTTTTTTTAAAACTCCTTGCATTAATATAGGCGATAGACAAAAAGGGCGTTTAAGAACTCAAAATATCATTGATTCCGAAATCAACGATCTTGATCAAGCTTTTGAAAAATTAGAAAGCAAAGAATTTAAACAAAATTTAAAAAATTTTAAAAACCCTTATGATAATGGTAAAAATCCCAATAAAATCATAAAAACTTGCCTAAAAAATGTAAATTTAGATACAATTTTACATAAAAATTTCATCGATTTATAAGGCTTAGTGTGGATATAAACAAACTCAAACTCACCCCTGATTCTAGCATAAAAGAAGCTTTAAAAATAGTCGGGCAAGAACGCGTTAGATTAGGCATTATAGTTGATAAAAAGGATAAATTTTTAGGAGTCATTAGCGATTCAAACATCAGAAAAGCTTTAATTAGTGGCAAAACTTTAAAAGATAGTATCAAAGATATTTACACTAAAAATCCCATCACCATAAAAGAAAACACAAGCAAAGAACAGCTTTTAAAAATTTCTGCTAAAACCGATATTTACGACTTTCCTGTTTTAGATGAAAAAGGGCAAATTCTTTCTATAAAATCTATCTCATCACTTTTAAAAGCCAATCCAAACTCCATTATCATCATGGCTGGAGGCTTAGGCTCTCGCTTAAAAGAGCTGACTAAAGATACTCCAAAACCTATGTTAAAAGTAGGCAAAAAACCCATTTTAGAAAGCATAATCCAAAGACTTAAAAATCAAAATTTTGAAAATTTTATCTTTTGTGTGAATTATAAAAAACAAATCATAGAAGATTATTTTCAAAAAGGGCAAAAATTTGGGGTTAAAATTTCTTATATTAAAGAGCGTAAAAAACTAGGTACAGCAGGGGCTTTAAGCCTTATAAAACAAGAATTTAAAGAAAGTTTTATCGTTATGAATGCAGACATTTTAACCGAGCTGGATTTTAATGCTCTTTTAAAAGCGCATAAAAAATCAAAAGCTTTAATGAGCGTTTGCGTGCGTGAGTTTGAGCAACAAATTCCTTATGGAGTGATCACTCAAAAACAAGGTTTTATAGAAAATATAGAAGAAAAACCTACCCAAAAATTCCTAGTAAGTGCGGGGATTTATGTACTTGAAAATGAAATTTTAAATTTAATTGCTAAAAATGAATACTTAGACATGCCCGAACTCATCAAACTTGTATTGCAAAAAGGCAAGGTAAATACCTATATCATCAACGATTATTGGATTGACATTGGAAGGCCAGATGAGTTTTTAAAAGCCAATGAGGATTTTAAATGAAAGTCTTAATCATAGGCTTTGGAAGCATAGGAAAAAAGCATTTTTTAGCCTTAAAAAATTTAAATCATGAAGTAAGTTTGCTTTCTTTAAGTGCTAAAAAAGAAGAATTTAAAAACACTCCAATTTATCGCTCTTTGAAAGAATGTGATTTAAACGA
This sequence comes from Campylobacter sp. CFSAN093241, assembly GCF_012889595.1. Classification (NCBI taxonomy): domain Bacteria; kingdom Pseudomonadati; phylum Campylobacterota; class Epsilonproteobacteria; order Campylobacterales; family Campylobacteraceae; genus Campylobacter; species Campylobacter sp. CFSAN093241. The sequence continues at coordinate 1,270,158 of NZ_CP040612.1, forward strand.
ATTTGATCTTTTTATCATCGCAAATATCACTACGGAGCATTTTAACACCTTAAAAACTTTAGATGAGCTTGTAAAAGATAAAACCATACTCGTAGAAAAACCTTTATTTGAAAAAAGCCAAAATTTCACAAGCTCAAAAAATCACATTTATGTAGCATATTTACAACGTTTTAATCCTGTGATTGTCGCTTTAAAAAAGCTTTTAAAAGGTGAAAAAATTTATTTTGCTAGTTTGGTTTGTAATTCTTATTTGCCCCATTGGAGAGCTTTAGACTACAGGCAAAATTACAGCGCTAAAAAAGAGCTAGGTGGTGGGGTTTTACTCGATCTCTCTCATGAAATCGATCTAGCCTTTTTTCTTTTTAAAGACTTAGAGCTTATGTACTCCCAAAATGCTAAAATTTCAGAGCTTGACATAACAAGCGATGATTTTGCCTTTTTGGCTTTAAAAAATTCACAAGAAGCTAAAATTCATATAGAACTAGACTATTTTGCTAAATTTAACAAAAGAGAAATTATCATCCATACTTTAGAAAAAAGCTTTAAAGCCGATTTGATAAACAATAAAATCGAAATTTATCACAAAAATCAAAGTCAAAAAATCTTAAATTTTGAAAATGATACGATAAAAACCCTTCAAAATTTACATCATGCAGTCTTTGAAAAAGACAAAGAACTTTGCGATCTTAAGCAGGCTTTAAAAGTGCTTGAACTTTGTGATGAAGTAAGGAAAAAAAATGGCTGAAATTTTATGTACTATTTGTGCTAGGGGTGGTAGCAAAGGCGTTAAAAACAAAAATATTAGAAAGATTAACGAACTTGAAATGATAGCTTATAGCATCATACAAGCTCAAAATTCAAAGCTTTTTAAACACATAGTCATAAGTACTGATAGTGATGAAATCGCAAGTGTAGCCCAAAAATATGGCGCTGAAGTTTTTTTCAAAAGAGAAGCTCATCTTGCCAATGATCGGACTGCAAAACTTCCTGTCATGCGTGATGCCTTGCTAAGAAGTGAAGAGTATTTTAAAACGTGTTTTGAAACTCTCATAGACTTAGATGCTTCAGCCCCGCTTCGCTCAAGCCTTGATATAAAAAAAGCTTATGAAAGTTTTGTTGAAAATGATAATTCCAATCTCATCACCGCAGTTCCTGCTAGACGCAATCCTTATTTTAACCTCGTAGAAATACAAAATAACAAGGTAGTAAAATCCAAAGAAGGAAATTTTACCACTCGCCAAAGTGCCCCAAAATGCTATGATATGAACGCTAGTATTTATATCTTTAAAAGGGATTATCTTTTAGAAAATGATAGTGTTTTTGGCAAAAACACAGGGCTTTTTGTAATGGATGAAAGCACAGCTTTTGATATTGATAGCGAGCTTGATTTTAAAATCGTAGAGTTTTTAATCTCTTTAAAAAATTTATCGCCAAAGGATTTTTAATGCTTGAAAATAAAATCATCTTTGTAGCAGGAGCTTGTGGGCGTATAGGTAAAGCGCTTTGCGAAAAAATACTTCTTAGCAAAGGTATCCCTATACTCGCAGATATCAACAAAGAATGCTTAAATAAATTGCAAGAAAATTTAGAAACAAATTTTAAAACAAAACTTTTAAGCTTAGAACTTGATATCACTAAACAAGAAAGCTTACAAACCGCCCTTCAAAAAAGTCAAGAAAGATACGGCAAAATCGATGCTTTTGTTAACTCAAGCTATCCTTTTGGCAAAGATTGGGGTAAAACGCCTTATTATGAACTCAAATACGAACAAATTTGCGAAAGTTTAAATTTACATTTAGCAGGCTTTATGCTAGCCGCTCAAGAATTTGTGAAATTTTTTAAACAACAAGGCTATGGTAATATCATCAATCTTAGCTCCATCATGGGAGTTTATGCGCCAAAATTTGAAAACTATGAAGGCACTTCCATGCAAAGCTCTTTAGAATACAGTGTGATAAAAGCAGGGATTAATCACATGAGCTCTTGGCTAGCTAAAGAGCTTTTTAATCAAAACATACGCGTTAATACTCTAGCAAGCGGAGGAATTTTGGATAATCAAAATGAACTTTTTTTAAAAGCTTATAGAAAATGTTGTGCGAGTAAAGGTATGCTAGATGCAGATGATATATGTGGAACTTTGGTATTTTTACTTAGCGATGAGAGTAAATTTATCACAGGGCAAACTTTAGTGGTAGATGATGGATGGGGCTTATGATGACCTTCACCCCTACTCAAAAAGAACTCTTTAATAAAAACATTGAAGCTTTAAGTAATCTTTTTTTAAAAGAAAGTTTAAAAGAAATTAAATCAAGTAAATTTGAACTTATCTTAGGTAAAGATAATCTAGATATCAATTTAAAAGATACAAGTGATAATACTTTTCTTTATGAAAATGTTATTGATGAATTAAACTCTATGCTAAATACTTATAATGATAAATATCTACTTTATCCTGTATTGTATTTTTATGGTTTTGGAAATGGAATTTTATTTAAAGCTTTATTGCAAAATAAAAATCATCAACATATTGTTGTTTTTGAAAAAGATATAGAAATCATTTGGATAATGTTTCATATCTTAGATTTTTCACATGAATTACAAAGTGCAAGATTGATGATTTTGCAAACAAGTTCTTTGGATATAGAATTGTTTTCTAATTTTTGCTCTAGCAAACCTTTCTTTCAATTTTCTAGAATTTATTTTTTAGAACTGATGAGTCATTATTATGAAAGATTTCATGAAGATATTTTAGGATTGAATAAAAAATTAGCAGAAAATTTTAAAAATATCATTTTAAGAAATGGTAATGATCCTCTTGATGCTCTTCAAGGCATAGAACAATTTGTCTATAATCTTCCTTCAATGATCACTCATCCTAGTTATAAAGAATTACTTTCCAAAAGAAAAAATTTAAGTGATACAGCTATCATTGTTTCTACAGGACCATCTCTTACTAAACAATTGCCTTTATTAAAAAAGTATGCTAATAAAGCTACGATTTTTTGTGCGGATTCTTCTTATCCTATTTTAGCTAAACATAATATTAAGCCCGATTATGTGCTTTCTTTGGAAAGGATTCCTTTAACTTCTGAATTTTTTAACAATGATTTTGGGGAATTTGATAAGGATATTTTGTTTGTTCTAAAATCCTATGTCCACCCTCATACTACAAAATATCTTCAAAAAAATAATAGAAATTTTATGCTTGTATCTACATATGCAAGTTTTATAAATTATTTAAAACTTGATGATTTTGGGTATTTTAATATGGGATTTAGTGTAGCTAATATGAATTTTTTACTTGCTATACATTTAAAGCATAAAAATATCGTTTTAATAGGACAAGATTTAGCTTATGCTAAAGATGGACTTTCTCACACTAAAGATTATAGCAATCTTGATAAACATGAAGGACATTTTCAAAGAGATAAAAACAAATATACCACTCAAGCTTACGGAGACAATGGAAAAGTTGAAAGTTCTTTTGTTTGGACTCTTTTTAGACATAATTTTGAACAAGATGTGGCCAATGCAAAAAAAAATTATTATATTACCACCTACAACTGTACCGAAGGTGGAGCAAGGATAGAAGGAACTATAGAAAAACCTTTTCTATGGGCTTGTGAGAATTTACTTCATAAAGATTTAAATAAACCTTTTGAAAAATTAGAACCTTTAAGTTTAAATAAACAAAATGAATTTTTACTTAAGGCTTATTATAAAGTTTATCAAAGTATTAAACATTGTAGAGATTTTAGTAATAAATTTATTAAAAGCTATGATAAAATAAAAAATTCTTTTATGAGTTTACAAAATTCTCAAGAAAATGAAACCCTTATCAAAGAGATCATTAAAGATATAGATAAAATCAAAACTCAAATCGATGAGCTTTATAATACTCAAAAAGATTTGATGCAAATTTTAGGTCCCCTACTAACTCAATTTGAACTTAATCTTGCTAGAATTTATGTTTTAAATCCTAAAACCAAAGAAGATGCTTTTAATAAAAGTATTCTTTGGATAAAAGAACATTTAGAATTTATGGAATTAGTTTATGGACATATTAAAGCACAAGAAAATGCTTTGATCAAAAATATACTTCCTTTAGAAGAAAAACTAAAAGAAAGAAAATTAGATAAATGGATGGAAAGGGTGAGAAGGTGAGAGAAGAGCTTTTTTTAAAAAATACTCAAGCTTTGTTTGAGGTCGATGAGTTTTTAGCTTGTACACTGAGATCACTTAAATACTTAACTTTTGCACTTATCCAAGATGAAAATGGAATAAATTTTAAAAAAGATGATATTTTTCTTTATGAAAATCCCAATAAAGAGCTTTTAGAAAACCTTACTCTGTTTAAAACCGAATATAACAAATATCCTGTTTTGTTTTTTTATGGCTTTGGAAATGGAATGTTTTATAAAACTTTATGTAAAAACAAACAACATAAACACATTATCATTTTTGAAGACAATCTTGAAATTTTAACTTTAGCTTTTCATTTATTTGATTTTAGCGAAGAATTAAAAAAAGAACAACTAATACTTTTTTATACTCCAAATATTAATACAGCACAACTCACCACACTTTTTACTTATGAAATCATTCAAAAAAGTGTAAAAATTTTTAATCTTTTTATCCATAATGATTTTTATCAACAATTTTATAGCACTCAAATACAAAATATAAATACTCAACTGATAGAAATGATACGATTTATCGTTTTAAACAAAGGTAATGATCCACATGATTCTTTAGTTGGAATCAAACATACCCTAGATAATCTCCCTAAAATGTTAAATCATGGAATTTTTCAAGAATTTCTCAAAGAAAGAAGAGCTAAGGTTGAAAATGCTATCATTGTTTCTACAGGACCAAGTCTTATAAAACAACTTCCTTTGTTAAAAAAATATGCTAATAAAGCTACAATTTTTTGTGCGGATTCTTCTTATCCTATTTTAGCTAAACATGGTATAAAGCCTGATTATGTTTGTATGTTGGAACGTGATGATATAGTTTCTAAATGTTTTGATAATGATTTTGGCGATTTTAACAAAGGCATACTTTTCATACTTGCTTCTGTGGTTCACAAAGAAGTATTAGATTTTTTAGAAAAAGATCAAAGAGCTTATATGCTTGTACATCGCCCTTTAAATTTTGCAGCTAGTTTAAAACTTGATGAATATGGATATCTTGGAGTAGGACACAGTGTTTCCAATATGATCTATGAACTAGCAGGAGCTTTAAGATTTGAAAATATCATTTTTATAGGACAGGATTTAGCTTATGGCGAGGATGGAAGTTCACATCCTAAAGAGCATATACATGGAAGTCAAGGTGAAGAAATCAGAGGAGAAAAATATACACTAGCTTATGGAGGAAAAGGCAAAGTAAGAACTCAACTCACTTGGAATTTGTTTCGTCAAGCTTTTGAAAAAGATATATTTTGGGCAAAAGAAAAACTCAATATCACCACCTACAACTGCACCGAAGGTGGAGCAAGAATAGAAGGAACTATAGAAAAACCTTTTTTATGGGCTTGTGAGAATTTACTTGATAAAGATTTAAATAAACCTTTTGATTTTCCAAAATTTCTAGATAAAAAACTAGCCAAAGAAAAATTAGAAAAAACAAAAAAATATCTCCAAAAAAGCATTTTAGAATCCAAAGAATTTATAAAAAAAACTCAAACTCAGCTTCAAAAGCTTAGATACACTTTAGAAAAAAATGACAAGAATTTTCAAACTCTTGAAAAAATCAAAAATGATCTTTTAAATCTTTTTAAAGAATTTAAAAAACTCAAGCTTTTTAATGAACTTTGTCAAGCTATTTATTTTCATAACGAATGCGAAATTTTAAAATTTGAAGTTTTAAACACAAATAAGCAAAAAGAAAATTTAATAGACTTTTTGAAAATACAACACAATTGGTTTATCCAAGGTTTAGGATATCTTGATACTCAAAACAAAACCATAGAAAAAAGTTTAGAAAATTGGAATTTTGACGATATAATCAAAAAATAATTAGGATTTCCAATGACCTTCACCCCTACTCAAAAAGAACTCTTTAATAAAAACATTGAGGCTTTAAGTAATATTCTTTTAAAAGAAAGTTTAAAAGAAATCAAGTCTAGTAAATTTGAACTTATCTTAGGTAAAGATAATCTAGATATCAATTTAAAAGATACAAGTATAAAAAATAATGGGGGGGGTATAATGAAAATTTACTTTATCAAGATCCCATTAAAGAATTGCAAACTATGCTAAATACTTATAATGATAAATATCTACTTTATCCTGTATTGTATTTTTATGGTTTTGGAAATGGAATTTTATTTAAAGCTTTATTGCAAAATAAAAATCATCAACATATTGTTGTTTTTGAAAAAGATATAGAAATCATTTGGATAATGTTTCATATCTTAGATTTTTCACATGAATTACAAAGTGCAAGATTGATGATTTTGGAAAATGATAAATTACAAGCTCAAGATTATACTGAACTTTGTTCTTCTAAACCTTTCTTTCAATTTTCTAGAATTTATTTTTTAGAACTGATGAGTCATTATTATGAAAGATTTCATGAAGATATTTTAGGATTGAATAAAAAATTAGCAGAAAATTTTAAAAATATCATTTTAAGAAATGGTAATGATCCTCTTGATGCTCTTCAAGGCATAGAACAATTTGTCTATAATCTTCCTTCAATGATCACTCATCCTAGTTATAAAGAATTACTTTCCAAAAGAAAAAATTTAAGTGATACAGCTATCATTGTTTCTACAGGACCATCTCTTACTAAACAATTGCCTTTATTAAAAAAGTATGCTAATAAAGCTACGATTTTTTGTGCGGATTCTTCTTATCCTATTTTAGCTAAACATGGTATAAAACCTGATTATGTTTGTATGTTGGAAAGAACAGAAATTACTGCTGAGTTTTTTAATAATGATTTTTGGGAATTTGATAAGGATATTGTGTTTGTTTGCGCAGGGGTTGTTCATCCAAAGGCGATTGAGTATTTAAAGGGTAAAACTTTTATTATAACTCAAAAAGTTCTTGCTTTTCCATATTATATAAATCTTAAAGATTTTTCTTATACTGCTGTAGGACTTAGTGTTGCACATACATTATCTTATCTAGCAACTTATCTAAGTCATAAAAACATCATTTTTATAGGACAGGATTTAGCTTATGCTGAAAATGGCAATTCTCATCCTGATGATTATCAAAATTCAGCTAATTATGAAAGTCAAATGTATGAACATATTTTAACTATAGCTTATGGAGGCAACGGAAAAGTTGAAACTCATAGTATATGGCTTTTATTTAAAAATTGGTTTGAAAATGAAATGATTCCAAATACTAGAAAAATGGGTATCACCACCTACAACTGTACCGAAGGTGGAGCAAGAATAGAAGGAACCATAGAAAAACCTTTTCTATGGGCTTGTGAGAATTTACTTCATAAAGATTTAAATAAACCTTTTGAAAAATTAGAACCTTTAAGTTTAAATAAACAAAATGAATTTTTACTTAAGGCTTATTATAAAGTTTATCAAAGTATTAAACATTGTAGAGATTTTAGTAAAATACTCAGCAATGATTTTGAAAAAATACAAAGCGTATATTTGAGTTTAAATGAAAAAGAAGAATATTTAAATTTAGCTATTGAAAAAATAGATGAGTTTAAAAATAAACTTGAAGATATAAAACAAATGCAAGATTTATATGAAATTTTACAACCTCTGCGTACTCAATTTGAACTTAATCTTGCTAGAATTTATATTTTAAATCCTAAAACCAAAGAAGATGCTTTTAATAAAAGTATTCTTTGGATAAAAGAACATTTAGAATTTATGGAATTAGTTTATGGACATATTAAAGCACAAGAAAATGCTTTGATCAAAAATATACTTCCTTTAGAAGAAAAACTAAAAGAAAGAAAATTAGATAAATGGATGGAAAGGGTGAGAAGGTGAGAGAAGAAAATAATTTTAACAAAAATTTAAAAGCTTTAAGCGGTTTTGAGTATAACAACTTACGCAAAAAACTTGAGGATCTAAAAGAGCTTAGAGAATTTACTTTCACTCAAGGAAAAGATAATCTTGATATCAATATCATAAAAAAAAGAAATTTAAAAAAAATGTATCAAGATCCCATCAAAGAGCTTGAAAAAAATTTAGAATATTTTAAAGATTTTACACGCTATCCTGTGCTTTTTTTTTATGGTTTTGGAAATGGAATTTTATATAAAATTCTACTTCAAAATCAAGCACTTAAAAGAATAATCATCTTTGAAAAAGAATTAGAACTTATCTTTTTGGCTTTAAATTTCATAGATTTTAGCAAAGATTTAAGCTTAGGGCGACTCATTATTTTACATCATGATGATATTAATCTTCCTAAAATGGATAAAGTTTTTCGTTTGATAGGGGATTTGTTTTATCGTTCTTATAACCTACACATTGCTAATGATTTTTATGAACACTACAAAGAAGATATTTTAAAACTTAATAAACTCAATATGCAAATCATCAAAAATCACAATCTTATGCGTGGAAATGATCCTAAAGATGCCATGCAAGGTATAGAACAATTTGTTTATAATCTTCCTCAAATGATCACTCATCCTAGTTATAAAGAATTACTTTCCAAAAGAAAAAATTTAAGTGATACAGCTATCATTGTTTCTACAGGACCATCTCTTACTAAACAATTGCCTTTATTAAAAAAGTATGCTAATAAAGCTACGATTTTTTGTGCGGATTCTTCTTATCCTATTTTAGCTAAACATGGTATAAAACCTGATTATGTTTGTATGTTGGAACGCGATGAAATAGTAGCTGAATGTTTTAATAATGATTTTAAAGATTTTGATAAAGACATCATTTTTCTAGTAGCTTCTTTGGTGCATAAAAAAACCATTTCTTATCTTGAAAAAAATCAAAGAAAATACATTTTAATCATAAAAGGCCAGCCTTTTGCGAGATGCTTGGGGCTAGACGATTATGGATATATTAACGCAGGCATGAGTGTATCTCATATGGCTTATGAACTGGCTGAAAATTTAGGACATAAAAACATCATTCTCATAGGTCAGGATTTAGCTTATGCCAAAGATGGGCAAACACATTCTCAAGGTTTCATCCATGCTAATTTACACAATGGAGACTATGAAAGAGATTTAGATAGATTTAGCACTACAGCTTATGGAGGAAATGGAAAAGTTCAAAGTTCTGAAATTTGGACACTTTTTAGACAAATTTTTGAAAATTTCATTGCTTTTAGCAAAAGTAAAACTTATAATTGCACTGAAGGAGGTGCTAGGATAGAAAGCGCTATAGAAAAACCTTTTAAAGAACTTTGCGAAGATTTACTCGAAAATAAAAAAGATAAAAAATTTAAAAAATTACAAGTTTTAAATACTAAAGAACAAGTAAAACTCGGATTAAAAATCTATCAAAAAATTAAAAAAAATATGAATTTATCCTTAAATTTTAAAAAAGAGTGTAAAAAAGTTCAAAAACAAATTCACAATCTTACCCATGGAAAAAACGAGCTCTCTCTCGAACAAATAAACCAAAATATAGACAAAATCAAAGAAAAACTTTCAAATAAAAAATATCTCTTTTTGCAAGAAATTTTAGGCCCTACTTTACATCATGAACAAAGTATATTAACGCCTTTATATCTTAAAGATATCAAAGATGAATCTGATAAACAAAATAAACTTTTTGCTTGGGTTTATGCACACGAAGCTTTGATAGAAAATATCATAGAACTTTTAGAAGTTCAAGATAAAAGACTTAAAATCGCTATTTTACCTTTGCTAGACTTCTTAGAAAAGAAAAAAGCACTTTAAAAGCTTAGATGCATAAAAGCATCTAAGAAATTATTGAAGAAGTTTTAAAACATTTTGCTGCACTGCATTAGCCTGACTCATAGCATAAGAACCTGATTGTGCAAGAATGTTATATTTAGAAAAATTTGCACTTTCAGCTGCAAAGTCTACATCTCTTATGGTTGATTCAGCTGCTTTAACGTTTACTTGAGTTACGGTGATGTTGTTTATAGTCACTTGAAGTTGATTTTGCACCGAACCAATGTCGGCTCTGATTTGATCAAGATTTGTTGTGGCTGTTTCAGCTATATCCATCACAGCCATAGCACCTTTAAGCGTGGTAACACCTGCTGTTTCATCTTTTACTCCAAAAGCAGTTGTTTTCATAGCTGCAAACTGAGAAAGATTTGATCCTGATGAAAAACCTGAGCCCGCAGAAACATTATATACCGCAGAAAGTTGCGAAGCAGCTGAAATAGCTATAGCGTTTGCAAAACCTGTGGAATAATTTTTACCGCTACCTACAGAATAACCAGAACCTGAAGAAAATCCACTTCCTGTGCTACTCATATAAGCACTAACAGAAGAATAACCACCTAACACAACTCCTTTGTTTGCAGAACCAAATCCCATAGCATCAGCGATATTAGCATCAAATCTTCCTTTTGATTCTCTTAAAGAAACAGAAGCCTGAGAGATAAAATTATTCGCTCCAAAACCTGCAGAAGAAAGATTGCTACCGCTGATTAAAATATCTTTACCATCATTTTTAACTAAAGATAAACGACCATAATTTTCCATCATATTTGGATTGATAAAAGCACCTCTACCTATACTACCATCGATTTTAATCCCTCTTCCCTCTCTTGAAGTAAGTAAAAGTTGTCCATTAGCATCGATTGAAGCTTCAACTCCAGTGGTATCTTTAACCGAATTGATTGCAGCAACTAAGGCTCCATTAGCATCACCATCTTCATAGGCTACTTGACCTATAGTTACCCCATTGATAGCAAAAGTATCTGAAGTAGTTCCTTCTCTAACTGCAGCTATACCTCTAGTTTCTACTGTAAAAGTAGCTCTAACACCTGTTTTATCAGCACTTTTATTGATCTCTTCTGCTAAAGCTCCAAGTCCTGTCCCAACTGAAGTTGAAATCACAACTTTTTGAAACTTAAAATCATCTATACCATTGTAATTTTTAAGAGTAAATTGCACTTCACCACTAGATGAAATTCTTCCTCCTGTTTCAAAGCGTGTTAAACCTATCTTAGAAGATTGAGTTGCTCCTATGGTAGCTTTTATAGTCTGATTTGAACTTGCGCCGATTTGAAATTCTTGATTGATAAAATTTCCACTTAAAAGTTGTTTACCGTTAAATGAAGTAGTATTTGCGATATTGTCAAGTTCTTCCATTAAACGGTTGATATCTGCTTGAAGCATAGTTCTTGTTTTTAAACTTTGTCCATCTTGAGCCGCTTGAGTTGCCTTAGTTTTAATAGTATCTAAGATTTTAAGTTGCTCATCCATAGCCTTATCAGCAGTTTGTAAGATACCTATAGCATCGTTACCATTGTTTATAGCTTGACCTAAAGTGGCTGCTTGTGAACGCAAAGAATCTGCTATCGCCATCCCTGAAGCATCATCTGCTGCGGAGTTGATTCTAAGACCTGAACTAAGTCTGCTTAAAGACTTATCCAGTTCTCTAGCATTAACAACTGAATTTGCATGTGCATTTAATGCACCGATGTTGGTGTTTATCCTAAAACCCATTTTAAATCCTTTCAAAATATTGCATCGAAAAGATTAAAGCAAAAAGTGTTCCAAGTTTTAGTTTAATTAAAAATTTTAGAGTTTAAAATAAAAAAGCCTAGCATTAAACTAGGCTTGGATTTGTATATATTACAGCTTTTTAAACTACTGTAGTAATCTTAAAACATTTTGTTGAACAGAATTAGCCTGTGCCATGGCATAAGAGCCACTTTGAGCTAAGATATTTGCTTTAGAGTAGTTTGCACTCTCAGCTGCAAAGTCTACATCACGGATTTGCGACTCAGCTGCTTTAACGTTTACTTGAGTTACGGTGATGTTGTTTATCGTTGATGTAACTTGATTTTGCACCGAACCAATGTCGGCTCTGATTTGATCAAGATTTGTTATAGCTGTTTCAGCTATATCCATCACAGCCATAGCACCTTTAAGCGTGGTAACACCTGCTGTTTCATCTTTTACTCCAAAAGCAGTTGTTTTCATAGCTGCAAACTGAGAAAGATTTGATCCTGATGAAAAACCTGAGCCCGCAGAAACATTATATACCGCAGAAAGTTGCGAAGCAGCTGAAATAGCTATAGCGTTTGCAAAACCTGTGGAATAATTTTTACCGCTACCTACAGAATAACCAGAACCTGAAGAAAATCCACTTCCTGTGCTACTCATATAAGCACTAACAGAAGAATAACCACCTAACACAACTCCTTTGTTTGCAGAACCAAATCCCATAGCATCAGCGATATTAGCATCAATTTGTCCTTTTGATTCTCTTAAAGAAACAGAAGCCTGAGAGATAAAATTATTCGCTCCAAAACCTGCAGAAGAAAGATTGCTACCGCTGATTAAAATATCTTTACCATCATTTTTAACTAAAGATAAACGACCATAATTTTCCATCATATTTGGATTGATAAAAGCACCTCTACCTATACTACCATCGATTTTAATCCCTCTTCCCTCTCTTGAAGTAAGTAAAAGTTGTCCATTAGCATCGATTGAAGCTTCAACTCCAGTGGTATCTTTAACCGAGTTAATTGCAGAAACCAAAGCACCGTTGCTATCACCATCTTTGTAATCTACTTTACCGATTTTTACCCCATTGATAGCAAAAGTATCTGAAGTAGCTCCTTCTCTAACTGCAGCTATACCTCTAGTTTCTACTGTAAAAGTAGCTCTAACACCTGTTTTATCAGCATTTTTATTGATCTCATCTGCTAAAGCTCCAAGTCCTGTCCCAACTGAAGTTGAAATCACAACTTTTTGAAACTGAAAATCATCTATACCATTGTAATTTTTAAGAGTAAATTGCACTTCACCACTAGATGAAATTCTTCCTCCTGTTTCAAAGCGTGTTAAACCTATCTTAGAAGATTGAGTTGCTCCTATGGTAGCTTTTACAGTTTGATTTGAACTTGCGCCGATTTGAAATTCTTGATTGATAAAATTTCCACTTAAAAGTTGTTTACCGTTAAATGAAGTAGTATTTGCGATATTGTCAAGTTCTTCCATTAAACGGTTGATATCTGCTTGAAGCATAGTTCTTGTTTTTAAACTTTGTCCATCTTGAGCCGCTTGAGTTGCCTTAGTTTTAATAGTATCTAAGATTTTAAGTTGCTCATCCATAGCCTTATCAGCAGTTTGTAAGATACCTAAAGCATCGTTACCATTAGATATAGCTTGACCTAAAGTATTAGCTTGAGATCTTAAACTATCTGCTATCGCCATCCCTGAAGCATCATCTGCTGCGGAGTTGATTCTAAGACCTGAACTAAGTCTACTTAAAGAAGCATCCAAACTTTTACTATTTAAATCAGCGTTTGCTTTAGCATTTAAAGCTGCAACATTGGTGTTAATACGAAATCCCATTTTAAATCCTTTTAAAAAATTTCAAGCCCATCCATGAACTTGTTAAATGCTATATCGTGCAATCAAAAAAATATTTTATACTTTGGTAATAAAATTTCATACTTTTGACAAAGACTTGTATTTTTGCCCTAACTTTTCTATAAAATAAATCAACCATTCATCATAAGCTTTGATATAAGCTGTGATGAAATGCGTTTTATCTTGTATATGAAGTTTTAATACATCAGCAATCATTTTTCCACGATAAGCAAAAGCTCCTCTTAAAACTTCATCCTGTATAAACTCATCTTCATCTAAAGAGTGATTGAAATTTTCTATGTTTTGATAGACTTTTTCTAAAAATTCCAAAGGTAAAATAAAATCTTTACTGAGTATATTTTCTAAAATTTGTTTTAAAGCTAAAGCATCGTCTAAAAATCTTTTAGCATTTTCTTGATCTTTTTGTATTTTTTCTTTGAATTTAGCTAGTAGTTTATCACTTCTATTTTTAGTTAAACTTTTTGGAAGTTCAAATTTAGGTTTTTCTTTTGTAAGGAGTTTTTCACAACATTCTTTAAAAGAAAGTTCTTCAGTGAAATTAATCCTTGCTCCACCTTCAGTAGCATTGTAAAACTTTGCTTTTTGTTCGTTGCAAGCAAAAAGGTATTCTAATTTTATACGATAATCATTCCAAGTTATATGAGTTAAAACTTCACCTTTACCTGCATAGGCAGGGACTTTAAGTTTATCTATATTTTCTTCACCACTAAATTTCTCTCCAAAATCAAAACCTTTTGAGTGTGAATTTCCTTCTTCATCAAAGGCTAAATCTTGTCCTATCATGATGATATTTTTAAATCCTAAAGCTAAAGCTAAGGTATAAGAAAAATGACTTACATGAGTACCTGTATCGATATAGCCAAAGTCATTAAGATTGAAGCGTTGATAAAGGGCTTTATTTCTTAAAACAATCATACAATTTTCAGCCTTTAAACTACGCACGACATTAGGATGTGTAGCACACTCAAGAGCAATGATGCTTTGTTTTAAATTTTCTTTATTTTGAAAAAATTTCATTGCCAAATCCCTACAATCTAAATTAGTAACATAATCAGGTATTATACCTTCTTTTTCAAGCATACTTAAAGCTCCATCAGCACAAAATATCACTGCTTTATCTTGATAAGCTTTAAGCAAAGAAAGTTGTTTAGCTAAACTAGGTCCTGCAGAAACTACTATAGCATTTTCAAATTTGTTTTTTCTTTCGTTTAAGATTCTTTGAAAAGGAATGCTTTCAAGCATAGAGGGGATGTTTTGTAAAAACTGTCCATGTGTTAGCAAAGGTAAAAAACAAGTAATATCTGCATTTCTTATTGCTACACTTGCACTTTTAATACAAAGTTCATTCAAAGATAAAATAGAAATTTCATAGTATTTAAGATAATAATGCGAGCTAATAAACATTTCATATAAACTTAAATACTCTAAAATGCTTTGTTGATCAAAAACCATAGCAATATGAATTTCCACATCCTTGGCTGCTACATCAAACAATATCACTTGATAAGTTTTTAGCTCTTCACTCAAATCTATCGTACTTAAAGCTAGGATAAAAAGTTCTATTTCGCTTTCAAATACAAAAAGATGTTTATAGTGTTTAGCTAAATTTTTAATCAGTAAAGCATTGCCTATACCATAAATACATATAAAAGGATATCTAGGAGTTTTTTCTAAAATACTTTGATAGAAAAAATTTATTTCTTCTTCTAAATTTTCATACATAAAAACATTATGAGTTTTATCATAGATATTCAAATTTTCATTTATACTAAAACGAGAACAAGTTTTATTTTGTATGAAATTTAAAAGTCTATTTCCTAAGGGTTCATTTACTCCGCTTAATAAAGCTTGTATGTTTTTTTCTAGTATGGTCATTGGGTTTCCTTAAGAGAATTTATAATAATATTTATTTTTTGCTCTAGTTTTTCTATAAAATAAAGCAACCATTCATGATAAGCTTTGATATAGGCTGTGATGAAACTAGCATTATCTACAATATTTTCTTTATAAACTAAACTTATCTTAAGTCCTCGCTCATACATCACTGCTTTTAAAATACCATCCTGTATAAACTCATCTTCATCTAAAGAGTGATTGAAATTTTCTATGTTTTGATAGACTTTTTCTAAAAATTCCAAAGGTAAAATAAAATCTTTACTGAGTATATTTTCTAAAATTTGTTTTAAAGCTAAAGCATCGTCTAAAAATCTTTTAGCATTTTCTTGATCTTTTTGTATTTTTTCTTTGAATTTAGCTAGTAGTTTATCACTTCTATTTTTAGTTAAACTTTTTGGAAGTTCAAATTTAGGTTTTTCTTTTGTAAGGAGTTTTTCACAACATTCTTTAAAAGAAAGTTCTTCAGTGAAATTAATCCTTGCTCCACCTTCAGTAGCATTGTAAAACTTTGCTTTTTGTTCGTTGCAAGCAAAAAGGTATTCTAATTTTATACGATAATCATTCCAAGTTATATGAGTTAAAACTTCACCTTTACCTGCATAGGCAGGGACTTTAAGTTTATCTATATTTTCTTCACCACTAAATTTCTCTCCAAAATCAAAACCTTTTGAGTGTGAATTTCCTTCTTCATCAAAGGCTAAATCTTGTCCTATCATGATGATATTTTTAAATCCTAAAGCTAAAGCTAAGGTATAAGAAAAATGACTTACATGAGTACCTGTATCGATATAGCCAAAGTCATTAAGATTGAAGCGTTGATATAAAGGGTCATCTCTTAAAACTACACTTTTATTATCTAAAAAATGAACCAAACTAGGATGAGTAGCACATGAAAGTACATTTAAAGAAGTTTTATTTTCTTTATTTTGAAAAAATTTCATTGCTAGATCAGTAAAATCTAAATTCGTAACATAATCAGGCACTATGCCTTTTTTCTCAAGCATACTCAAAGCCCCATCAGCACAAAATATCACTGCTTTATCTTGATAAGCTTTAAGTAAAGGAAGTTGTTTAGCTAAACTAGGTCCTGCAGAAACTACTATAGCATTTTCGAATTTGTTTTTTCTTTCATTTAAGATTCTTTGAAAAGGAATGCTTTCAAGCATAGAGGGGATGTTTTGCAAAAGATGAGAATAACACTCAAAAGCGATATGTAGGCTAGAATTTAAATTTCTTACTATTACTTCTATATTTTTCTCGCAAAGTTCATCTGCTTTATGCCAAATATCTTCATAAAACTTTTTGTAATAAACATTATTTACAAACATTTCATATAAACTTAAGTACTCAAACATATCTTTCATATCAAAAAGTATAAGTAGTTGAATATCCACTCTTTCTTCTTCGATATCCACAAGATAAATTTTTCCACTACAAAGCTCTTCACTCAAATCTATCGTGCTTAAAGCTAGGATAAAAAGTTCGATTTCACTTTCAAATACAAAAAGATGTTTATAGTGTTTAGCTAAATTTTTAATCAGTAAAGCATTGCCTATACCATAAATACATATAAAAGGATATCTAGGAGTTTTTTCTAAAATACTTTGATAGAAAAAATTTATTTCTTCTTCTAAATTTTCATACATAAAAACATTATGAGTTTTATCATAGATATTCAAATTTTCATTTATACTAAAACGAGAACAAGTTTTATTTTGTATGAAATTTAAAAGTCTATTTCCTAAGGGTTCATTTACTCCGCTTAATAAAGCTTGTATGTTTTTTTCTAGTATGGTCATGAAAGTTTTCCTTAAATTTTATCTATCTTTAACAATATTTTGTCATCTTTTTCGCTAAATTGATACAACAAATCCTCACAAGGATAAGAGATACATTTTTCTTTATAATCTTTTTTTAGATTTTGTTTTATTTTTTCTAACATTAAAGGAAGTTCTTTTTTAATCAAAAGTTTTACTGGAATTCCCATGCCATGATTTAAGTTTTTAATAAATTTTCCATCAACTTGAGATTCTTTAGTAATAGAATGCAAAGTTACATCAAAACCAAGTTTCTCAAGCTCTTCATAGAACATAGTTTTTTCTTTTAAAGAAACATACTCATCGTATAAGGAATGATAACTTATAAAGCAAGTTTTTAAACATTTTGATTGTTTTAAAAGATGATCTTCCTCTAAAAGATTTCGAATTTTTCTTCTTGCGGGAGAAAAAAAACGAGGCGATGAAGAATTACTCGTCCAAAAAGTTTTTGTCGAACAATGTGTTTTAATATGATGAAAAAAATCAAAAGTAGCAAATTCACTATACTGCATAAAATCTATTTCCTTTCCAAAACCTACAACTCTCCATAAAAACTTAGCGTATGCAGAATTATCCAACACTCCATCTACTAACCAAGGCGCAATCTTAGCTGCCAAATGTGCTAAATATCCCCCGTGAGAACCCCCTATCATGATAATTGGTATACCCCCCCCCCATAGTATCAAAAGGAGCGTGTTTTTTAAGGTAAAGTGCGACATTTAAAAGATCTTGAGCTTGCATGATCCCAAAATTTTGATACTCGTTTTTTGTCGGTTGCAAACTCACATGCAAATTTAAAAAATAATTTGGCGTAAAATTACCTTTTTGCTTGCCTTCAACTATTTGATTATTTACAAAATGAAAAATTTTACTCATTGCTTTATAGTCTTGAATTTTATCAACATCATAAGGAAGCTTGATATCCGCAGCTTCACAACTTGCTTTTAAAATAAGCTTGTCTATATCATCCATAAAAAAGCTTGATCCGGTTTGAGGACGATTGCCAATACAATGATAATTTACTCCAACTACAGCAGTATTAAATTGCCTTACCATATAATCACCAACATATTGGATCGATGATATATCATCACCCATACCTTGCACCACAAACACCAAGGCTTCAGGTGTTTTTTCATCATCATACCAAAGCTTAAATTCAAGCTTTGATTCTCTTTTTATACCAAGCTCTACATCATCACAAGAGTCAATCTCATAAGCTTTACTCACTATCATTACATTCCCCCTATTAAAAGATAAGTTTTACTCGCTAGGTTTTTAAAATTTTCATTCTTACTTAAAATCACACAAGCTTTATTACTAGAAGAGCTTGTAAAGTCTATATTTTCTAAATCTTCATGGCTTTGATTAGCTGCGTTGATGATAGCATTTTTACTTGCTTCATTGCTTGAAATTCCCATGAGTATAAAATCAGCTTTATTTATAAAAACAAGTTTTAAGCATTCTTTATCATCGCCTACGCGAAAATTTACTTCTTTTATACCGTTAAAATTACTAAGATCAACATTTTCAACCCCGCTTACATTACTCATCGTTTTTATAGAGCTTAAATGATCATTTTTTAAAGTATAAATGCTTATATCATTGATCAAAGTTTTAAGGTTGTTTAAAGACTTGCTAACTTCAGCTTCATCCTTACTTGAACTCATTTTTGGCAAAGCAATAGCGGCTAAAATTCCCAAAATAACGATCACAAAAACAAGTTCTAATATAGTAAAAGCTTTTTTCATCTATATCCTTGAAAAATTTTTATTTTTAGGGCTTAAAATATCTTCTTCTACACTTACAAATTCCTTTTTTTCATAAGCATCAACTGCGGCTCTTGCTATCATCAAAGCATTATCAGAGCAGAATTTTAAAGGAGCTAGTTTTAAATTTGCATTATATTTTTGACATAAATTTTGCAAACGCGAACGCAAGTTAAGATTTGCACTAGCTCCACCTACAACGCCAAAATTTTTAAATTTATAAAGATTAAAAATTTTTTCTAATTTATCCATGATATGATCACAAGCTGTATTTTCAAAGGCATAAGCTATTTCTGCTTTTGTGTCTTCATTTAAATTTTCATGTTTTAAAATTTCCAAACGCACTGCATTTTTAAGCCCTGAAAAACTGAAAGCGAGTTCTTTAGAATGCTTTAAAGGTGTGTTAAAAGAGATATTTTTAAGTTTGGCATTTTTTGCTAAATTTTCTATGATGACCCCACCAGGGTAACCTAAATTCATCATTTTAGCCACTTTATCAAAACTTTCTCCAAAGCTATCATCATTTGTACTTGCTAAAAGCTCTAAGCTTGCATCATCTTTAAGATAAAGCACCATGGTATGCCCACCACTAACAAGCAAAATTCCCATATCTAAAGAAATTTTTTCTTCCAAAAAAAGACTATAAATATGACCTTTAAGATGATTTATAGGGATTAAGGGTAAATTTAGCGCACTTGCTAAGGTTTTTGCCATAGAAATTCCACTGAGCAAAGAAACACTAAGTCCAGGTTCATTTGTCACAGCTATGGCACAAAGATTTTTAAAATGCTCTTTGCATTGCTTAAGCATCTTTGGTAAAGCCTCGCTATGAAGTCTTGCAGCAAGTTCAGGTACCACTCCCCCATAGATACTATGATCTAATTCTTGGGAAATTTTTTTATGAAATTTACATTCTAAGGTGTTTTTATCAATGATAGCTATAGAACTATCATCACAAGAACTTTCTATAGCTAGGATAAGATTTTTCATTCAAATTCCACTAAAATAGAACCTAAGAATTTATCTTTTGATCTTGCCATTTTAAGAGTATTTAAATCCAAATTTTTAGCGTTTTTGATCAACTTGCTATTGATATTTGCCTCTAAAAGTTGTTGCAAATTTGCACCTCTTAACTCATAAAATTCCGCTCTATAAATTTTACCTGCCATGTCTAAAGAGTATTGTGTTTGCATATTTTTTTTATGAACTAAAATACCACTTTCATCTTTTGAGTGATCAAAGCCTATGATATTTACGCGCACATTAGCTATCTTTGGAATAAGAAAATTCTCTTTTACTTTTACCTTGGTTCCAAAAGGAACTGTGGTTTCATTGCCATCAACTTGAAAAGTTACTTCATTAAAAGCATCGCTAAATTCTAAATACTCAGGATATAATCTTGTTTGAAAACGATTGCCATATTGGATATAAAAAGAATTTCCTTCTGCGATAACAGCCGTAAGTTCATTGCTTGTGTTATAATTTAACTCTTTATTTACCGGAAAAGGCACATAGTTGATAACCTTTCTTGGATTTTTTAAAGAAAGTAAAATTCTATCATCAAAAAGTTTTACTTCAAGCTCTTTATTTATGGCTTTATCAACTCCTTGTGGAGTGAGTTCGAAATCTCTGCTAAATTCAATTCCTGCAGTTTTTAAATAATTTTCAATTGCCAAAAGATGATAATAAGCTCTTAAATTTACAGGCAGATTTTTACTCGCTTCATTTGCAAAAGCGGCTTTGTGATTTGAAATCACAAAATAAGTTAAAGCTTTAAGCATTTCCGTATCGCCAAGCTCTTGGGTTTTGGTGTTTTTAAGATGATAAGCATGCTTTGGATCAGCAAGCGAAGAATTGACACTATTTACGGTTTGAGTGGCGATATTTTCAAGATCAGGGTATTTGCTTGCATTGATTTCGCTTGTATCAATCACGCTTGAATTTCCCCAACGCTTAGGATTTTGCATCGCATCGATATAAGTGGGTTTATAAAAACCCCAACCATCGTGAAGATTGATCACCATACTAACTTCAGGAAGTAAAATAAGCTCTTTAATGCGTTGAACGGTTTTATAATCAGGATCTTTTGGGCTAATGCTTGCAAATTTACGGTTTAAATCCCCATTATTCCCACGAGAACGCTTGATAATGCTATCAAAAGCTAAATTTGGAGCCACTATAATCTTACCCTTAGTGATATTATAATCACTCAAAAGCAAACTTGCCGCATGAAATCCACCAGGCTCATCGCCTTGAATTCCACCAAAAATTAAAACTGTATTATTATCATCTAGACTTTTTCCATTTTCTCCTACGCTAAAGTCTAGCTCTAAAGCAAAAATGCTTGTTATAAAAAATAAAATTGTTAAAAAAAATTTCATTTTAACTCCTTAAATACTCTCTTGTTTTAAAATCATACTCAAAAACTTCTTCTATGCTTGAAATTTTAGGCACTCCAAAATGATCAAGGGCTTTAAAAATGCATTTAGCAATGTCTAAAAATCCACTTTTATTTTCTAAAAAATTATAAACACCAACTTCATTAGCAGCATTGATGATAACACCTAAATTTGGCTCTTTTAAAAATGTATTTTTAAGCTTAAAAATAGGATATTTTTTTGTGCTGATTGGATGAAATTTTAAAGCAGGCATTTTGCTAAAATCAACAGCCTCTAAAATAGGCGTATCTTGTTTTTCAAATATAGCATCTGAAATAGCTAGTTTCATATCTGCTTTTGAAAAATACGCCGTGCTAGCTCCATTTTTAAATTCACACATTGCATGCACTAAAGATCTTGGTTCTATTAAAGCATCAATTTCTTTAAAATCATATAAATGATAAGCCTCTATAATCTCAAAAAGCTTATTTGCCATAGTCGCACTATCTATAGTGATCTTTGCTCCCATGTTCCAATTAGGATGTTTTAAAGCATCTTTGACACTGACTTGATTTAAATCTTTGATTTTATACCTATAAAAAGCTCCACCACTTGCTGTGATATAAAGTTTTGCTATATTTTTTTTACCTTCGAGTAAAAATTTTAAAGCTGCATGCTCACTATCAACGGGTAAAAATTTAGCCCCTTTCAAAAAACTCCCAGCTACTACAAGACTTTCTTTGTTAGCTAAAGCTATGCTTTTGCCAAGCTCTTTAGCCTTTAAAGTGCTTTTAAGTCCTGCAAAACCTACAATGGCATTGAGTAAAAGCTTATCTTGACATTCTGTTAAAATTTGCTCTAAACCTTCTTGCCCTATAAAAACCCTATCGTGTTTAACTAAATGCTTATTTTTTGAATCTTTTATGGCAACAAATTTGGGTTTAAACCTTGCGATTTGTTCATTTAAAAGAGCGATATTATCCCCACAAGCTAAAGCAGAAATACGAATGTTTTTTAAAGCAGCAAGTTTAAGAGCGTTTATTCCTATGCTGCCCGTGCTTCCAAAAAGTATCATAAAAAAGTAACCATCACAAAAGCAGCAATGATCACTGCATCGATTCTATCGAGCACGCCCCCATGACCAGGGATAAGATCTCCACTATCTTTTACACCTGCTTCTCTTTTAAAATAACTCTCAAACAAATCTCCAATCACTGCAAAAATCGCTACAAAAAACGAACAAAGTAAAGAAAGCCAAAAACTATAAACAAAAATTCCCAAAATAGTTCCAATAACACTCGCACAAATCAAGCCACCTATAACACCTTCTAAGGTTTTGTTTGGACTTGTTGGAGAAAAAGGAGTTTTACCCATAAGTTTTCCGATAAAATACGCCCCACTATCGCAAGCTGCAACGATAATGATAAGCCAAAAAAGCGCAAACATACCCTGATCTAAATACACTTGCCAAAGTGCTAAAATAGGCAAACTAGGATAAATATAAATAAGAGCTGGTTTTAAGGAAGCCTTTTTATAAACCAAATATCCAACGACTAATAACAAAGCTAAAATCCCAAAAAGCAAAGCTTTATGCGATAAACTTCCCAAAATAAAAGCTATAGCCAAAGGGATAATAGAAATATTTTCTAAAGCAAAAAGTTTTTTTGCTTCACTAAAAGATAAATACAATAAAACCGCAAAAACGATAAAATTGATAAAAAATTGATCAATCAACGCGATAATAATAATAGCCCCTATCATCACAAGAGCTGAAATAATTCTAGTTGTATTAAACATATTTTTCCTTATATACTAATATCTAGGCGATGAATGCTTTGTGCGTCTTTAAAATTTGGATCTTTAGACTCATCTTCTTCATTTTTCTCATCATCGCTGGTTTTAGCTTCTTGATTGTGTTTTTTCTTTTTTTCTTCTTGTTCGGCTTTTTCTTTGATCTCTTCTTTGATTTCATGAGTCTCATTGACTTTTTCAAGCTTGTTTAAAGTTTTTTCTTTTTCATTAAATTCAGCCATATTTAGCGTAGCTGCAAAACCTTCTTTTGCAAGCTCATTGCTTGCTTGTGTAGCTGGATAAGCCATATTCTGATTTATATAATTGATATTTCCTAAAGGGCTAACTGGCATTTTAATCCTTTGTGATATTAATACTTTTAAAATTTGTATAATTTACAAACGCCTTTTGCTGAACCTTAACAAAATTTTTTAAGGTATAATCGACCCAATACGAACCTTTCTTTAACTTAGAAAAGCTTACACAAAGCCTTGCAGCAAATTCTATCACATCGAGGCTGATTTTTTGCTTGTTTGATACAATCAAAGTATGTGCGCTAGGAATATCCCTTACATGAAGCCACAAATCATCTTTTTTAGCATTTTTAAGTAAAAATTCATTGCCTTTTTCATTTTTACCCACACAAATTTTAAACTCATTGTAATAAAAATTTGCCACAAGATCTTCTTGTTTATAATCTTGATTTTTTTTGCTATTTTTTTTAGGTAGTAAAATTTCAAGCTCTATCTCACTCTTAGCTTGAAGCAATAATTCTTTCAAACTCAAGGTAAAATCTAACTTTTCTTTTAAATTTTGCCTTTGTATGTTTAAATTTTTAGCTTTTTGTTCTAATTTTTTGGCATTTTTATAATATAAATTAGCGCTTCGCTTAGGACTAAATTCAAGCTTAAATTCAAGCTCTTTGCCTTCAAAATCATCAAGCTTAAATTCCCTTTCATAATCTTTTAAAACACTCAAATTTGCAAACAATACATCAGCCCTTTTTCTGTATTCTAAAGCTTTTAAGAGTAAAGAATTTTCTTCATCTAGACTAGAAAAAAGTTCTTGTAAATTTTGTATTTTTTTATCTACTTGTGCAAGTTTTAAATTTTTTATTTGTTTGATTTTACTCTCATAAATGCTTGTAAATTTGCGAGAAAAATAATCTGCAAAGTCTTTGATTTCCTCAAAATTTTCATCCATTTTATAAGGCTTTAAAGGCTCTAAAATCACATTAGGTTTTACAACACGATAACTTTTATCAATATGCCTTAAAGCCTCTATGATCAATTTTTTTTTATCTGTAAGAATAACATTGGTATTTTTACCCGTAAATTCAAAATAAATCTTGCTCTCATAGCTTTTATAAGCCTTATTAGCTTTTACACTAAAACATAAAATACGATTGCCTTCAAGGACTTTAACTTCCTTTATAAAAGCATTGCTAAAATACTTTTTAAGCATAAAATCAAAAGGTGCATTATAATTTTTTGCATTAAATTTAGCCGTATAAATCGCACTCATTGCACGAGTGAGATCAAAAATAAATCTTTCTCTATCAAAGCTTAATTCCAAAATATTGTCATTAATACGCTTGATAAAATCGATTTTTTTAAACTGAGAAAAAAAAGTTTGCAATTGTAAAAGTTCTGTGTATTTCATAAAAGAAATTATAAAATATTTTGGCGAATTTGTGGTAGAATTACATTAAAAAAGGAAATTTGTGCAGCTTAATGAGCTAAATTGCGTGATTTTATGTGGTGGCAAATCTAGTCGTATGGGACAAGATAAAAGCAAATTGATTCTTAAAAATCAAAATTTAACTCAATTTCAAGTAGAGAAATTTTCTAAAATTTTTAAAAATGTCTATGTGAGTGCAAAAGAAGACAAATTTGAAAACCATTTTAGCTTGATAAAAGATTCTTTAGAATTTGAAGTTTACTCTCCTATGCTTGCGCTTTACTCTATACTTTCAAATTTTAAAAATGAATTTGTTTTTGTTTTAAGTGTAGATAGTCCTAAAGTAGGTGAAAATGAGCTTTTAAAAATGCTTCCTTTTTTAGAACAAAACTATAAAATAATCATAGCAAAAACCCCTTTGCATAAACATCCCTTATGTGGCTTTTATCACAGCTCTTTAGCTCAAACTTGTAAAAATTTCTTAGAAAAAAATGAACAAAAAATAGGACTTTTATTTTCTGAGATTAAAACCAAATTTGTAGAATTTGAAGATGAAGATGCTTTTTTAAATCTTAATTTTTATGAAGAATATGAAAAATTTAAAAGCGAGTTAAAATGAGAAAAATTGCTTTATTTTTAAGCTTATGCGTTTTTATATGGGCTAGTGATTTACAACAAGCTTTAGAGTATGAAAAACAAGGCGATTATAAAAAAGCTATGGAAATTTACAAAAAACTCGCTTTAAAAAATTCATCTGTTTTGATTTCTCAAGAACAAAATAACTCAAGCCAAGCAACACAAATGCAAAATTCTATCACTATAAAAAAAGAAGAAAAACAAGACTTTTCTCGCTTAGCTTTGGCTAATTATCTTGGTGAAAATGAAAGCTTTAATCCCCTTGGCATTAGCTCTTATAAGATGAATTATTTTTTACCTTTTACTTATAGTTTTAATTCTTTAGGAACAAATAATAATAAGAGTGAGGCGAAATTCCAACTTAGTGTTAAAAAAAGACTTTTTGAAAATTTACTAGGACTAGATGAAAAATATTATATAGCCTATACTCAAACTTCTTGGTGGCAAATTTATGAGCATTCTTCTCCTTTTAGAGAAACCAACTATCAACCAGAATTTTTTATAGATTTTCCTTTGTATCTTAAAGATTATGAATTTTTTAACAATCTACGCGTAGGTATATTGCATGAAAGCAATGGCAAGGGAGATGAGAATTTACAATCTCGCTCATGGAATAGAATTTATGTATCTACTGCTATTTTATATAATAAATTTTTATTTGTTCCACGTCTTTGGTATAGAATTCCTGAAAGCAAAAAAGATGATGATAATCCTGCTATCTTGCATTATATGGGAAATTTTGATGTGAATTTAGCGTATTTAGGTGATGATTATTTTATCAATCTTATGCTAAGAAATAATCTTAAATTCCACAATAACAAAGGCGCTATACAAGTTGATCTAGGATATGATATTTTTAATAACGGAATTTATTGGTATTTACAATACTTTAATGGCTATGGAGAAAGCCTTATAGACTATAACAAACACTTGCAAAGACTTTCCACTGGATTTTTGATTTCTTACTAAAATATCCTTTGTAGTTTTATCATTTCTTAAAACAAATTTCATTACAATTTCATTTTTGATAATTATTATTACTATAAGGAAAGATTTGTTTTTTAAGCATATATTGAGTTTAAAAGTGCTTATAGCTTTACTTTTATTCTTTGGAATGATAAGTTTATTTATAGGAGTTATCAGTATCAATGTAAAAGATATTCTTAATCTTAACTCCACTCAACTAGAAATCATAACTCTCACAAGAATTCCTAGACTTATAGCAATTTTACTCACAGGAATGAGTCTTAGTATATGTGGGCTTATCATGCAACAACTCACGCAAAATAAATTCGTTTCCCCAACTACAGCAGGGACCATGGATTGTGCTAAATTTGGCATACTTATTTCTTTAATATTTTTTACTGGAGCGTCTTTTTTCACTCAAGCTATCATTGCTTCTATATTTGCACTTTTGGGTTCTTTTATATTTATCCAAATTTTAAGAAAAATCAAACTCAAAGATGTGATTTTTGTACCTTTGATAGGCTTGATGTTTGGAGGTATTATTAGTGCTATAACCACTTTTTTTGCCTATGCTTTAAATTATATACAAAATATCCAAGGTTGGCTACAAGGCAGTATGGCAAATGTTATGCAGGGAAATTATGAATTGCTCTACATTTCTTTACCACTTTTTATACTTGCTTATTTTTTAGCTCATAAAATCACCATAGTTGGCATGGGTGAAGATATAGCTTTAAATCTTGGAATTTCTTATAATGGTATATTATTTTTAGGCTTAATGATTGTAAGCATTATCACTAGCTTAGTGATTGTAAGCGTTGGGATTATCCCTTTTTTAGGGCTAATTATCCCAAATTTAGTAGCTCTTTATCTAGGTGATAATCTTAGAAAAAATCTTATCTATATAGCACTTTGTGGAGCTTTGTTTTTACTTGTTTGCGATATCATTTCAAGACTTGTTATCTTTCCTTTTGAAATGCCTTTAAGTATCACTACAGGTGTTTTAGGGTCTTTAATCTTTATCTTTCTTTTACTAAAAAGGAAAGTTTATGCGTAAAAAAATGCTAATTTTAAGCTTTTTAACACTTAACATGATAGGGATTTTTATATTTGTGGGTTTAAATGGCTTTGATGAGTATGCCTTAAAAAGTCGTTTTTTACAAATTGCGGCTATTATTATAGTAGCTATTTGTATCGCTGTTTCAACAGTGATTTTTCAAACTTTATGCAATAACAAAATTCTAACCCCTGCTATCATAGGATTAGATTCTTTATATATGTTGCTTCAAAGTGCTCTTATCTTTTCTTTTGGTGCGGCTAATTTAAGTGTTTATAAAAACGATATCAATTTTTTAATCACTCTAGTTTGTATGGTGGTTTTTTCACTAGGACTTTATAAGATTTTATTTAGTAGTGATAGAAGTATTTATCTTATCATGCTTTTAGGTTTAGTTTTTGGAACACTTTTTAGCACTTTAAGCTCTTTTTTTGAAGTACTAATCGACCCTGATGAATTCATGGTAATACAAGGAAGAATGTTTGCTAGTTTTGATAATATTGCTTTTGATGTTTTAATTCTTGCTTATATTATTAGCTTTTTAAGTTTTATATGGATTTTTCGCTATATGAAATTTTTAGATCCTTTAAATTTAGGCAAAGATTTAGCGATAAATTTAGGGATAAATTATCAAAAAATTTCAAAACAATTGATGATTATCATAGCTATTTTAACTTCTATTAGCACCGCACTTGTAGGTCCTATAACCTTTTTAGGACTTTTAGTAGTAAATATCACTTATGAGCTATTTAAAACTGCAAAGCATAGTATTTTGCTAAGCGCTTGTATACTTATTAGTATTTTGGCTTTGCTTGGAGGGGTGTTTTTTGTCTCTAGAGTTTTTGATTATAATGCCACTATAAGCGTGGTTATTAATTTCTTAGGTGGGATATATTTTATCTATCTTGTATTAAAGGGTAATAAATTATGATTAAACTAAAAAATATCACCAAATTTTATGATAATAAAGTCATTATTTCAGATCTTAGCCTTGATTTTCATAAAGGCAAAATCACTTCTATAATAGGAGCCAATGGCGCTGGAAAATCCACTCTTTTAGCTCTAGCAAGTCGTTTGATAAAACCTAGTAGTGGAGAAATTTATATCGATGGAATGAATTTAAAAAATTATAAAGAGCAAATCTTAGCACAAAAAATTTCCATTCTCAAACAACAAAACAATATCAATTTAAGATTAAAAGTTGAAGAATTAGTCGCTTTTGGGCGTTTTCCGCATTCTCAAGGAAGACTTAATACAAACGATAAAATCAAAATCAATGAAGCTTTAGAATACATGGAACTTAGCAACTTAAGAAATGAATTTTTAGATACATTAAGCGGGGGACAAAAGCAAAGAGCTTTTATAGCCATGATCATCGCTCAGGATACTGAATTTATAATGTTTGATGAACCTTTGAACAATCTTGATATGAAGCATAGCGTACAAATCATGCAACTAATGAAAAATTTAGTCAAAGACTTTAACAAAAGTATAGCTGTTGTATTACATGATATTAATTTTGCTTCGATTTATTCTGATGAAATCATAGCCTTAAAAGATGGGAAGCTTTTAAAACAAGGCTCAAAAGATGAAATCATCAATCAAGAAAATTTAAAACAAATTTATGATATGGATATACCCGTAAGTCAAATTAATGGTAAGAAAATTTGTATTTATTTTTAAAAAGGAGAAAATATGAAAAAATCTTTAGTTTTTGCATTTTTTGCATTTTTTTTAAGTCTAATCTTAACAGCTTGTAATTCAAACTCAAATGAAAACAACGCAAGTTCTACAACAAAAACCAACACTGCTACGGTGAAAGTTTTGCCTATTAGTATGAGCGATGAGGGTGATAGTTTTTTAGTGAAGGATAGTCTAGGAGAAAATAAAATCCCTAAAAATCCTTCTAAGGTAGTGATCTTAGATCTTGGAATTTTAGATACTTTTGATGCTTTAAAATTAAATGATAAAGTCGTTGGCGTTCCTGCTAAAAATTTACCAAAATACCTACAACAATTTAAAAACAAACCTAGTGTAGGTGGAGTACAACAAGTTGATTTTGAAGCCATTAATGCTTTAAAACCTGATCTTATCATCATTTCTGGACGCCAAAGTAAATTTTATGACAAATTAAAAGAAATAGCTCCAACTTTATTTGTAGGTCTTGATAATGCAAATTTTTTAAGCTCTTTTGAAAACAATGTCTTAAGCGTTGCAAAACTTTATGGTTTAGAAAAAGAAGCTTTAGAAAAAATTTCAGATATTAAAAATGAAATTGAAAAAGCCAAAAGTATAGTTGATGAAGATAAAAAAGCTCTTATCATTCTTACAAATTCTAACAAAATTTCAGCCTTTGGTCCTCAATCTCGCTTTGGGATTATTCACGATGTTTTAGGGATTAACGCGGTAGATGAGAATATAAAAGTAGGCACACACGGAAAAAGTATCAATTCTGAATTTATATTAGAAAAAAATCCTGATTATATTTTTGTTGTTGATAGAAATGTCATCTTAGGCAACAAAGAACGTGCTCAAGGCATACTCGATAATGCACTTGTCGCTAAAACCAAAGCAGCGCAAAACAAAAAAATCATCTATCTTGATCCAGAATACTGGTATTTAGCAAGTGGAAATGGACTAGAGTCTTTAAAAACTATGATTTTAGAAATCAAAAACGCTGTAAAATAATATAACTTCGCAAGGGCTAGTCTCTTGCTTCGATACTTAATAAAATACTTGGGATTTTCAAGAAAGTTTTAGTGGCGGACAGAGAGGGATTTGAACCCTCGAGACCCGTTAAGATCTGCACCCTTAGCAGGGGTGTGGTTTCAGCCACTCACCCATCTGTCCAATAAAGTAAAGTATGATTATACAAAAAAATAAATAATACCTAGCTTAAAAAGCTAGGAAAAATCAAAGGCTAAGATAAGCCAAAAGCAAAGTTACAACAACCCCTACTCCAAGAACTGCAAATTGTTTACTTCTATCTTTTTTATTTGCAAACAAAGTAATCATAAGCCCTGAAATATAAAGCATAAATAAAGTAATACCAAAACCTACGCTAAGCACAGAAAAATACCAAGCACCCTTATCTTTATGAAGCATAATCATATCTCCAAGTAAAGATCTTGTTTTTAAGGTAATATTGTATTCATTAGTAGAATTTTGAGTTATATTAGCACTATAATGAGTTCCACCTATTGTTATACCTTTATCTTTACTTTTAATTATATTTGTATTAGATGGTACTTTTAAACCATTTGTTTTTAAATACTCTATTAAAGCTTCTCTTTCTTTACCACTTTCTATAACTTTTGACAATTGATACTGCTCAACTTTTAAGCCCACATCTTGATTAATACCAAAAATATACACTATACCCGTTAAAGCAAAAAGCAAAGCACAAGGCAAAAAGAACAAACTAAGATAGATATGAACCTGTCTAAACAATTTATTTTTATTGATCATTTTAACTCCTTTTTGATTATCAAAATTTGTGATATTTTGACAAAACAAAGTGAAGCAAAAGTGAATTTTAAATAAAAAGTTTATATTTTTTAAAACAAAGAAAAGAAAAAGCCCTATGATTATAGGGCTTAAGAATTATTTTTTATCAATCACTTGATAATTATAAGGAGCAAGCTCTTTATCATGCTCTAAAAGTTCTTTTGGAGGATTGCCATTAACATCTTTTTCATCTGCATAGTAACGCTCTCCAGCTTTATGATTATTAACATCTACTTTATAATAAAGCTCTCCTGGATTAAATTTTTGAATATCTTCAAAACCTAAATTTGAAGTTTTAAAATCTTTAATTCCATTTGCCGCTGCAATTTCTACAAGTTTAGTTTGTCCCATTCTTGCCATATCAACAGCTTGCAATAACATTCTTGAAGCTTCGCGAGGATTATGGAAACCAGTTGAGTTTTCAGCATTAACAAAATCCGCTCTCATTTGAGCTTTACGATGAAGTTCTAAAACTTCTTTTAGCTCTTCGCTAATTTTTTTCGCATCAGCTTTTCCATCGCTTTGGAATTTTTCCATATTGCCTAGTTCATCGCGTAATTTTTTAGTATCCATAATCAAACTAACAATTGCATACTCTGCAGTTCTTTGATCATGTGCAACGCTGTTTTGTATGTCAAGCACTTGAGCTTTTAAATAATCTTCACTTTGTTTATGACAAGACTTACAAGCAGAGTTAATATCTCTTAAAGGAGAAGTGATATTGTGTTGAGTAACCTTTTTAGCTCCTTCTCTAACATAAGGCATATGACAATCCACGCAACTTACTCCATTTGCAGCATGCACACCGCCACTATAAAGTTCACTTTCTGGATGTTGAATTTTAATAATTTGCGCTCCTGTTAATTTATGAGTAAAATCAGCTCCAAATACTCCACGAACTTTATCATAATAATCATCTAGCATTTCAATTCTAAATGGTTGTCCTTTTTTCCACTCACTCCAAGGAAAAGTTAAAACTATACCATCGGTTTCAATCTCTTTAGCTTTATTGCCATCTCTCCAAAACTCATACTCATCATAATTTTTCTGAGTTCCATTCCACCATTTTTTAGAACTATCATCTACAATAGTTTCACCCATTACTTTTACTTTTTCCCCTGTTGGTTTAAAATAGTATTCAACATGACATTGAGAGCAAACTAAAGTTCTCATTTCTTCTCTTGTAGCTTTTACGCCTTGTACTGGATCTTTTTCATATCCTCTAGAAACTAAAGCATTAATAGCTGCTGGACGAGTAAGTCTTAAACTCATATCATTTGGATTGTGACAATCTGCACAAGTTACACCCATTCTTTTACCACCATGTGGGCCTGCATGTTCAGGTGAATTTTCTACTATACCATCAACAGCTGGGATATTTTTAATCATAGTCCAATAATTTGTAGAGTTAAAAGCAGTAAAATCTCCTTTAGCAACATTTTTTATAAGCCATGGAGTCCATCCACTATGACAATTCATACAAGCTGCAGGTTGACCTTTAAAAGCAGCAAGTCCATGGGCATTAAGAAAATCTTTGTTGTTTCTTGCTGTTTTCATTTGATCTACTTGAACCCAAAAATGCCCTCTTTCTTCATTGAAATCAAGACTAAAAGGATATCCTGCCCAAAGTATGGTTAATTGAGGAAAGCGAATTAATTTTGAATAAGCTAAATTACCACCAAATTCAGTAGCCTTAGGCTCTTCTTTTTCAACCGTTAAATACATTTTTAGTTGCTCTGGAAAAACCTTACCCCATTTTTCAAAATTTGGATCATCATCGCTAAGCAAAGAAAAATCAGCATTTGCTGCAATGGCATTTTTATTTGCTTCATCTTCTTTTTTTTGATTGATATCATTATTTAGCCATAAAACTCCCGCTATAAGTAAAACCAAAACGACAATACCTAAGCGTAAAATATTTTTTTTCATTCATCTTCTCCTTATTAAATTCCGTGTTTATGTCCAACATCTTTATGACAAGAAGCACAATTTAATGACTTGTCTGCATGTGGATTTGTTGTAGCATTGATAGCTGTTTGAGCAAAATCTGCATGACAGCGTATGCAGTTTTCTTGCACCATTTTTCTGCTTTTTTCAGTCGCACTCAAATTTGTAGGCAACTCATCAAGTTTAAAAGTAAAAGCATAAGCATGTCCTAAACCACTTTGCGCTTTAGCTATCCACTTAGCTACAAAATTATGTGGCAAATGACAATCCACACAAGTTGCTCTTGGTTCGCCTTTGACTTTTTGAGAGTGTGGTCCTGCCATGTATTCGTTATAAACTTCATTCATAATATGGCAGTTATTACAAGATTCACTTGCATTGCTTAAATAAGATGTGCCCTTAGCGTTATAAAAAGTATAAAACCCAACCGCAAAGAAAACAAAAAGCAAAACAAGAAAAATAGTAAAAAGATTCGAAGTTTTCTTCAAAATTTTCCTCCTTAAAATTATCATTTCTTAAAATCTTCAATGAAACAACAATGTCACAGAATTTCCCAGAAATAAATTTTGTGATTCTAACATAGATGAATTTAATATAATTTTAAAGATATATTTACTCTTAATTAACCTAAAAAATTTAAAACTTTTATTCAATAATTTCAAAATAAATGATAAAATACAACTAAAAAAGGAAAAATTAATGCAAACAAGTCCTGATATGTTTATCAATCGCGAACTTTCTTGGCTTCGCTTTAATTCTCGTGTTTTAGACCAATGTTCTAAAAATTTACCCTTGTTAGAAAAATTAAAATTTATAGCTATATATTGCACTAATTTAGATGAATTTTATATGATACGCGTCGCAGGCTTAAAACAACTTTTTTCAGCTGGAGTTAATGCAAGCAGTAGCGATGAAATGACCCCGTTACAACAATTAAAAGCCATACGCAAATACTTACACCAAGAAAAAGAACTTTTGGAGCGTTATTTTAATGAAATCACAAGTGAACTAGAAAAAGAAAATCTTTTCATAAAACATTATGAGAATTTAGATGAAAATTTAAAACAAAAATGTGATGAGTATTTTTTCTCCAATATTTTTCCTGTTATTGTTCCAATAGCTGTTGATGCTACTCACCCTTTTCCGCATTTAAACAACTTATCTTTTTCACTAGCGGTTAAAATTTGCGATAAAGCGCATCCTGAACTTGTAAAATTTGGAATGATTAGAATTCCAAGAGTTTTACCTCGTTTTTATGAAGTAAGTGCAAATATTTATGTTCCTATAGAAAGTATAGTCCATCAACACGCAGAAGAAATTTTTCCAGGCTATAAACTCTTAGCTTCAGCAGCATTTAGAGTGACTAGAAATGCAGATATGGTAATAGAAGAGGAAGAAGCTGATGATTTTATGATGATTTTAGAACAAGGCTTAAAACTTCGCAGAAAAGGAGCTTTTGTAAGATTGCAAATTCAAAAAGATGCAGATGAGCAAATCGTAGAATTTCTTAATACTCACATGAAAATTTTTCATAAAGATGTTTATGAATATTCTATTTTACTCAATCTCCCTAGCCTTTGGCAAATCGCAGGAAATAAAACCTTTACGCATCTTTTAAGCCCACTTTACACGCCTAAAACTTTACCACCTTTTGATGAGAATTTATCTATTTTTGATGCTGTAGAAAAAGAAGATATACTCATCATACAACCTTTTGAAAGTTTTGATCCAGTTTATAAATTTATCAAAGAAGCAAGCAAAGATCCTGAAGTAATTTCCATAAGAATGACACTTTATAGAGTGGAAAAAAATTCCAATATAGTTCAAGCTTTAATTGATGCTGCAAGTGATGGAAAACAAGTAACTGTGATGGTAGAATTAAAAGCACGCTTTGATGAAGAAAATAATCTTCATTGGGCGAAAGCTTTAGAAAATGCCGGAGCTCATGTTATTTATGGCATTACAGGTTTTAAAGTCCACGCTAAGGTTTCTCAAGTCATACGCAAACAAGGAGATAAACTTAAATTTTATATGCATTTAAGCACAGGAAATTATAATGCAAGCAGTGCTAAAATCTATACTGATGTGAGTTATTTTACAAGCAAAGCAGAATTTGCAAGAGATACGACAAGCTTTTTCCACATCTTATCGGGCTTTAGTAAAAATCGTCGCCTTCAAACTCTTTCAATGAGCCCAAATCAAATCAAAGAAAAAGTTTTAGAAATGATACGCATTGAAACAAGCAAGAAAAATGAAGGTGTGATTGTAGCTAAAATGAATTCTCTTGTGGATAGTGATATCATACAAGCGCTTTATGAAGCAAGTATGGAAGGAGTGCAAATCGATCTTATCATACGCGGAATTTGTTGCTTAAAACCTGATGAAGAATACAGCAAAAACATACGCGTTAGAAGCATCATAGGAAAATACTTAGAACATGCTAGAGTATTTTATTTTAAACATAGTGAGCCAAATTATTTTATATCGAGTGCAGATTGGATGCCAAGAAATTTAGAGCGTCGCTTAGAACTTATGACTCCTATATATGATGAAAGAAGCAAAGCTAAATTAGCTCAATTTTTACGCTTGCAACTTAGTGATAATGTTTTAGCTTATAAGCTTAAAAATAATGGAGAATATGAAAAAATTCCTTCTTCTGAAAAAATCATAGATTCTCAACAAACCTTAGAAGAATATGTAAGTAAAATTTATAAAACACTTAAAAAAGATACAGATCAAAGTCGTGCAACGCACTTAGCTTCCAAACTTTTCAAAGAAAACTAAAAGTTTTTAGGGTTTTTTACTCTAAAGACTTATTTACTTGTTTGTTATAAAAAAGGGCTTTAAGATAAAGCCCTAGGAGATTTCCCATAGAAATAAACAATTATTTCTAAACTATAAAAAGATTTAGAAATGATTTTTAAGATTAAAATTTATACTTAAGTCCTACTTGACCACTTAAGTAAGTTTCATTTTTATTATCTACTTTACCTGCTAGTATTTGTTTAGCACCAAAGCCAAGATTCATACTGAGTTGATTTGTAAAATCTACATTACCCCCTACGATAATTTGTCCGTATGTTTTTTTCTTGTTGTTAGCTTCAATACTAGTAAAGAAAGCATTATTTACAGCTAGGTTATCTGTGTAATCATCACCACTATTGATAACAAATTGTTCTATTTTTGGAGTTACAAAAATATAAGAGTTTTCATTCATATATTTTCTAAATTCAGCACCCACTTCAACACTTACAGAATTGTTTTTCATAGAATCAATATCTTTAGCAATAGCACCATTTTCTGTATGAAATGGAGTATAACTAAAATAATAATTTACTCCCGCAAAAGGTTTAATAAATAAAGTATTATCACTAAAGTCAAACACACGACCTGCATTAGCACTAAGTCCTAAGAATTTGCTTGTATAATCTGAGTTATATGCACCATCTATTTGAACATTGTCTTGTTTAGTTGGAGAAACTTGAGCATAAGCTTTAAGATTAAGTTCCCATTGTGGAGCTATATTGATAGTAGAATACATACCTAATTGGAAGTTATCGCTTTTTTGTTCTAAATTATTGTCTTTGATTTTAGCATTTGCATAAGTAAAATAAGCACCCCATAAAACATCATCATTAGCTTGTTTATCTACTCCCACGGTAGCACCATACATTGCACCACTATCTCCATCGATAATGTTAGCACCACCAAAAGCATTAGCCCAAACACTATTGGTATATTCATTTACATAGCTTGGTCTCATATCGCTATCTAAAGCAGCAAATTTAAGGCCATTCATTTTAGAAGCATAAGTTCCAAAAGGATTGTTTAACATTGCTACACGAGAACCTATAGAAACATCATTAGAAATATTCATAGTGGTATTTACTGCACTAGAAGCTGAATTTAGATTAGATACAGATTTACCTGTATTGTCTGTGTCTTTTTTGATTTGTAGGGCTAGTTTTACACCTTCTCTACTTGCTAAATCTGCTCCTATACTTCCTAATTGTTCTGTGATAGAACGAAGTGCTAGGATAGAAGCTTTATCATTAGAGTTAAGATTTCAATTTGAATTTTTATTTACTAAATCAATGTATTTTTCATCATCGATTTTACCGCCGTTTTTCTCAGCTTCTTCTAACATTGTTTGAAGTTCAGTTTTTTGTTTTTCAAGAGCTTCTTTGGCTTTTGCCCATTCTTCATCTTGATCGGAATCAAATTCATTTTCAAGCAATTTATCGATAGTATCTATATCTACTTGAAGTTGAACTAGCTTATCTTTAGCCGCTGCAGTAGCACCTCCATTGATCACTAAGCATTTATTGCCACCGCAGTTTTGAACGCTAAGTTTATAATCTACTAAGCCTTTTTCTCCATCGCCGTATTTATCTTCATCACTAATATCTATTATAGTTCCTGCTTCCAAAGGATCTTTGCCTTGAACATCGGTTGAGATATAATCACTTGCGAATTTTAAAAGTAATGCACCTGCGTTATTATTTGCTTTTAAAATGTTTTCATTGAAATCTTTAGCTTGAACTATTACTACATTATTTGCTTCTAAGTCTGTATAAGAGTGTTTCATAAGTCCAAAATTTGAATTTGTAAGATTTGCAGCTCCATTTACCTTAACAAAATTTCCATAAGTAGCAAAAAGAGTTTTATCGGCAGTAAAATTTCCATTTATAGTTAAACTACCATTAGCACTTTTTCCTTCAACTGCTCCATTATAAAGAATTATACCTGAACCTTTTTTTCATCCTCAGTAATGGCTTCACCTCCTGAGCTAGTCATAGTTAAATTTCCATTAATCACCGAAGGTGCAAAAGCTTGTAAAACTATATCTGTTGTTTTAACCTCTTTAGCAGTAGCGTTTAGATTTGTTACATAAGCAGGATTTTCTTTATTGTTATGTGTAAAGCTTAAAGTATTGTCTTTACCGATATCAATGTTAAATCGATAATCAGCGCTATCATAATCATCGTTTGGTAAATCCCAAACACCCATTTTGATACTTAAATCTTGCCCTTTGTACTTATTAGGATTTTTAAGATTGATATCCTTACCATTTTCTTCAAAATAATTTCCCACATCTGAAGATTGTGTAAGATTGATTTCTTCAGCAAAAGCACTCGAATAAAGCAAAGTTGCTACACCTAAGCTTAGCAATATCTTGCTCGAAGCATTTTTTTTCATAAGTTTCTCCTTCAATAAATTTAAACTGAAGGAATAATTATATCCCCTAAAAATAAGCTTAAAAATAAAACTATAAATTTTTAATGAAAAATTATAAAACCTAATATATCAAAGTTTTAAGGGTAATAAATCGTTCTTAACTTCATATAAAAAATTCTAAAAATTTGAAATAAACTTATGATTTACTTAAAATTAGCGTGATGGTGGAAGCGAGGGGAATCGAACCCCTGTCCAAAAATAATCCCACAAAGACCTCTACATGCTTAGCAAAGATGACTACTTCACCCTACTTCGCTCATCTTCCAAAACTCAAAAGCAAGGCTAAGACTTTATTTCACCTCAACGCTTGTCAAACGCAAGGCTACACTATCAAAGATGACCGAAAATTAAGCTAGATAGTATGACTTAAATTTCAGGCTCAACTGAACTTACGCAGCTTTAGCGTAAGCAGGAGCGAATTTAACGTTGTTTGCGTTTAATTTTATTTGGGCTTTTTACGCTTTGCCCAAAGCGACATGCCATCTAAGCAGACTTACTCCTGTCGAAACCAAGTCGCTCCCTTATTTAGAAATAATATTTGGAACATTAACAATTAAAGGATTAAAAACCGCTAAAACAGAATCATCATTTTCATATGAACGACAATATTTTTCAAACTGATCACTCATCAAAAGCATCCAATCCGTAAATTCATCACTAGCAGGCCCATTAAAGCGATTTGCTTGCGCCATCATCTCTTCACAAAATACACAAAAATCAGTCACTTCTTCAAGATTTAAGCGTCTTGCTGCCCAAGCGGTATTGTGTGCTAAAGTTTCAAGCTCTTTTATGGCTTCTTTATAACGCACGCTATCGCTTCCAAGCTTGATGATTAAAGGTTCAAACCTATCGCACATGGTTCTAAAAAATTGTAAAAATTTTTCTATATCGTCAATTTCATAATCTAATTCTAATTTTGTTAAAATTCCCATTTTTAAACCATAATCATTAAAGTTTAATGTAAATTCTAGCAAATTTTAGCTAAAATCTTATTTTAATTTTTCCAAAATATAAGCAAAGATATGGATAGAATAGTAGAAATAGAAAAATACTCCTTTGATGAAACTTACGAAACTTCGTTGCGTCCTTCAAATTTTGATGGTTATATAGGTCAAGAAAGCATTAAAAAAAATTTAAATATCTTTATAGCTGCAGCCAAAAAACGCAATGAATGTTTAGATCATATACTTTTTAGTGGTCCTGCAGGACTTGGAAAAACAACACTAGCTAATATCATCTCCTATGAAATGGGTGCAAATATCAAAACAACCGCCGCTCCTATGATAGAAAAAAGCGGAGATTTAGCCGCTATTTTAACCAATCTTAGCGAAGGAGATATACTTTTTATCGATGAAATTCATCGCTTAAGTCCTGCTATCGAAGAAGTGCTTTACCCTGCAATGGAGGATTACCGCCTTGATATTATCATAGGTAGTGGTCCAGCTGCTCAAACCATAAAAATCGATTTACCAAAATTTACTCTTATAGGGGCTACAACGCGTGCAGGTATGCTTAGCAATCCTTTACGTGATCGTTTTGGTATGCAATTTAGATTAGAATTTTACAAAGATAGCGAACTTGCCCTAATCTTGCAAAAAGCAGCTTTAAAACTTAATAAAACTTGCGAAGAAAAAGCCGCACTTGAGATCGCTAAAAGAAGTCGTTCAACTCCTAGAATAGCTCTAAGGCTTTTAAAAAGAGTTAGAGATTTTGCCGATGTTAATGATGAAGAGATTATCACAGAAAAAAGAGCTAATGAGGCCTTAAATTCTTTAGGAGTTAATGAGCTTGGTTTTGATGCGATGGATTTAAGATATCTTGAACTTTTAACCGCTGCCAAACAAAAACCTATCGGACTTGCAAGTATTGCTGCGGCTTTAAGTGAAGATGAAAATACCATAGAAGATGTAATCGAGCCTTATTTATTAGCTAATGGCTATATAGAACGCACTGCAAAAGGGCGTATAGCAAGTGCAAAAAGTTATAGTGCTTTAAAACTAAACTATGAAAAAACTTTATTTGAGGAGTAAATTTTGCAAAATGGAAAATTCTTTCTTATAAGCTTTATTTTAGTCATTTTATTTCTTTTACTTTACCTTTTTAAAGGTTTTTTACTTGTAATTATCATAGCTAGTTTAATGGCGGTAGCTACCTCAAACATCAATGCGAAATTTTTAAATCTTACTAAAGGGCATAAATTTTTAGCTTCCATTCTTACAACAACTTGTATGGTTTTGCTTTTCTTTGCACCTTTTGTTTATGCTATGATAGAACTTGCCAAAGCTTTAAAAAATTTTGATATTAATTTAGTTACACAAACTCTTGATTATGTCAAAAATTATCAATTTACCTTGCCTGAAAGCTTTAATTTTTTAGAACCTAAAATCAAAGAATTTTTAGCTTCTATAGATTTAAATAGCATTTCTAAACAAATTCTAAGTTATGCTTCAAGTTTTACAAAATCAGGAGCTAAATTTCTTATAGATATGGTTTTAATTTGCGTATTTTATTTCTTTGCAAATCTATATGGAACAGAACTTGTTATCTATCTTAAATCCATCATTCCTATTGATAAAAAAGAACTCGATGATGTTTTAAGCGAAGTGGGTAATGTTATGGCTGTTGTGCTTTACTCTATGGTAATTGTAGCAATATTTCAAGGTGCACTTTTTGGTTTAATCACAATGTTTTATGGTTATGATGGAATTTTAATGGGAGTAATTTTTGCTGTAAGTTCTCTCATACCTGCTATAGGAGGAGCTTTAATTTATGTGCCTGTAAGTCTTTATGAATTTGCCTCAAACAATCTTAACTCAGCTCTTGTTATTTTTATTTATTCTGTAATTGTAATTTCTTTTATAGCAGATACTTTAATCAAACCTTTAATCATCAAATGGATCAACAAAAAACTTGTAAAAACTCCCACTAAAATCAACGAACTTTTAATTTTCTTGGCCATGATAGCAGGAATTTCAACCTTTGGTTTTTGGGGTATTATACTAGGTCCTGCGATTTTAACTTTTTTTGTATCAACTTTAAGAATGTATGTGATTTTAAAAGATAAGAATTTAATTTAACTTGCCTTAAAAAAGGCAAGTTTTATGTTCTAGGCTTTTGAGCCTATCATTTTAGTAGGATCAACAAATTTATTGAAATCTTCTTCACTAACCAAACCAAGCTCCATTGCGCTTTCTTTTAAAGAAATACCTTTTTTATGAGCATTTTTGGCCACTTTAGCAGCGTTTTCATAACCTATGTGTGGATTTAGAGCGGTAACTAGCATTAAAGAATTATGAAGATTATGATCGATTTTTGCACGATTTGGTTCTATGCCTACAGCACAATGGATATTGAATGAATGCATAGAATCAGCCAACAAATCAAGACTTTGCAAGAAATTATAAATAATCACAGGCTTAAACACATTAAGTTCAAAATTTCCTTGACTTGCTGCAAATCCGATAGCTACATCATTTCCCATCACTTGTACAGCAACCATAGTAACAGCTTCACACTGGGTAGGATTTACCTTACCTGGCATAATCGAACTTCCTGGCTCATTTTCAGGAATGATAAGCTCACCAAGACCACATCTTGGACCCGAAGCTAACCATCTTATATCATTTGCAATTTTCATTAAATTTGCAGCCAAACCTTTCATAGCTCCATGAGTAAAATTAATCGCATCATGACTTGTTAAAGCATGAAATTTATTTGGACTTGAAATAAATTTTGTACCTATAAGTTGAGTTAGCTCTTCACTTACTTTTTGGCTTAATTCTGGATGTGCATTAAGCCCTGTTCCCACTGCGGTTCCTCCTATGGCAAGTTCTCTTAAAGTTGGTAAAGAAGCGATGATTTGCTCTTTTGAATGTAAAAGCATAGAAAGATATCCACTAAATTCTTGCGCTAGAGTAAGTGGAGTAGCATCTTGTAAATGCGTGCGTCCTATCTTGATAATACCATCAAATTCTTTTACTTTTTTTTCAAAAGTTGCAATAAGCTCATCAAGCGCAGGGATAAGCTTTTTCTCTACTTGCTCAACCGCAACGATACTCATAGCTGTTGGAAAAGTATCATTTGAACTTTGACTCATATTAACATGATCATTTGGATGTACAAGCTTTTCTTTGCGAAAATCCCCGCCCATGATTTCAGTGGCACGATTTGCAATAACTTCATTCATATTCATATTGCTTTGTGTGCCTGAACCTGTTTGCCAAATCGCAAGTGGAAAATTATCATCAAATTTACCTGCGATAATCTCATCGCAAGCTTGAACTATAGCATTTTTCTTAGCATCATCAAGTTTGCCAAGTTTGTTATTGACCAAAGCTAAAGATTTTTTAAGATTTGCAAAAGCATAGATTAAAACCTTTGGCATTTTCTCACAACCGATTTTGAAATTTTCAAAACTTCTTTCAGTTTGAGCTCCCCAATATTTGTCATTTGGAACCTTAACTTCACCCATGGTATCATGTTCAACTCTGTATTCCATAATTTTTTCCTTTGATTAAAATTTTATTTATTATAAGCTAAAAAAATAAATACTTTCAAAAACGTTTTCCCACTGAACTCATTAAATGCAATTCATAGGCATTATGAGAAAATCTATTCATTAACATAAACTGCCAAAATACATTGTTTTTATATAAAAATTCTGAATTAAAACCTTGACTTAAAATATTATCTTTTAATTTATATTTTTGAATAAAAGCAATAGGAAAATCAACAAAACTAGCCTTATTTTCTAAAGTTCTTCCATAAATTCTTTTTTCAAAAATTACAAAAGTAGAAAAAGAAGCTTGATAATCATCTTGCTCTATATTTTTAGCAAGATTAAAACCTAAATTTGCATTTATGCTATGATGTTTTAAACTTTCATAATTTTT
Organism: Campylobacter sp. CFSAN093241; assembly: GCF_012889595.1. Classification (NCBI taxonomy): domain Bacteria; kingdom Pseudomonadati; phylum Campylobacterota; class Epsilonproteobacteria; order Campylobacterales; family Campylobacteraceae; genus Campylobacter; species Campylobacter sp. CFSAN093241. The sequence continues at coordinate 1,313,244 of NZ_CP040612.1, forward strand.
AGCAAAAGGACTTTTATTTTCTTTAAAATCTTCTTGATAAAAAAAACTATGTGTAAAATACATTAAAGGATTAAAAATAAAATCTTGACCTAAAATAATATCTTTAGTTACACCAAGCTGGGCTGAAGTTTGCAATGTTTTATATTTGCCTTCAATTGGCTGCTCTACTACAAAACGATTAAGAGTATTAAATCCTACACCTATACCTAATCCACTTAATATTTTTATAAAATCTAAATCATGGTTATAATTAAGCAATAAATCCATGTTATAACTCTTCAAATCACTACCATTATTAAAATTAAATTTAGCGCTAGAAAGAGATAAAGCATAAGCTAAAAAGCCTGATGAGAAATTTTCTCCTAAAGAGATATTAGCACCTGTTTTTTGACCTGAAAAATCTTTATCTTTATAGTATTTATAACTTGGAGTAAGATGCCAAAAATATTCTTCATTGCTAAAAATTCTAGGTAAATAAGTACTAGCAAGTAAGATATTATTGTTTTGTGCAAAATTATTAATATTAAGAGGATGAAGGGTAAATAACATATTATTTTGCATTAAATTAGATTGATTATGATTACTAAAAGTGCTTAAATACCCTGAACCTTCTATTCTATTTAATTTAGTCTTTACATCTATTCCATTATCTAAAGAAGCAAAAAATTCCTGATAAGTCTGACTCAAGTCTGCCCTAGATCGCAATTGTCTTAAAGCATTTCCCAAGCTTGTATTAGGAATTTCGTAAGCATTTGGCTTTAAATTAGGTTTTATTAAGGTTTTATTAATACTCACTAAATCATCACTTAAAACAAAATCAAAATTTAAAGCATAGGTATTTTGTATCAAAACATGATTAAAAGATGATAAACTTTTTTCCAAATCTCCTAAATTAATTTTCACTGGCTTATTTAAGATATAGTATTTAGGTAAAGGAATATATTCTAAATTCCCGCTCTTAATATCATAAGTTTTTGCAATCAGTTTAGAATTTTTATAATTACCAAAATCAAGTTGCAATTTAGAATCAACTCCTTCTTGAGTATAAGTTCCTTGCACGGTTAAATCATTCAAATCTTCATTTCCAGGTCTAACTATGCCTTTATTGTTTAAATTTTGCCCTACAATACCATTACCGCTTAATATTGCTTTTTGTTCTACATAAGCATTATTTTTAACTTTTCCTTTAAGCTTTAATTCTCCTTGTTTGATTAAAGTTGCACCCTCATAAGTATTTTGACCACTGATAATCAAAATACCTTCACCTTCTTTAGATAACCCTATGTTAAGATTAGCTAAATGTGTAGGTTTATTAATAGCACTTGATAAATGAGTACTTTCATCCCATTTTCTTTGACTAATATCATTAGAAAATTCAGCATCATAACCTGCAGTGTTTATAGTATAATAAGCTGTATTAGGTTCTTGCTCATATTTTAATACATCCTGATCACTGAGTCTGTTTGCATCTAAAATACTCAGTCCTTTTAACGCCTTTTGTGCATCTAAAATTCCTTGTCCAAATAATTCTTCTTTCTCAACTCTAACTACTCCATTAATAGAACTAATAGTGGAAGTATTAAGTTTTTGTGACTGCGCACTATCTCTATTATCCCAAATATAATCACTATAATCAATCCATTGTCCATTAACTTGAACTTGTATTCCATTGTAAAGCTGTTTTAAATCCCGTTTTATTTCATCTTCTATCCCAGGTGGATCTTGCGAAATATACACAATAAGAAATTTAGGTTGATTTGTTCCATCGGTTACTTGTTTAACAGTAAATTTTGGAGCCTTATAATTTTTATTTGCTGTACTTAATAGTATATCAGCAATTTGCTTACCATCCAAAAAAGGGAAATTTTGCTTGACCAGTGCCGCTGTTCCACTTACCATAGGTGCTGCCATAGAAGTTCCACTTTTTTTTGTAAACTTATCATTAGTGCTTGAATCAACATTATTAATATTTACTCCAGCAGCAACTAAAGAAAAATTCGTAGCTCCCTTAAAACCATTACTAAAATCAGCCAAACCTTGACTTTTAATTATTAAAGTCCCATCTGATTCTAAAGTAATCTCATTTGCATCCAAAGCTCCAACAGCCAACCAAGCTCTTAAAGATTCATCATAACTTGGTAAAATCGCATGCAAAGCAGGGCTAAGAATTCCTTCATTACCAGCAGCAAATACATTTAATACTCCCTTGTCCTTGCTAAGCCTCATCATATCATTAGCAACCTTATCTGCTTTCATAACATATTCCAAAGGAGTATTACAGATATTATAGCTTGTTCCTTGATTAGTTTGAGTACAATCTACTAATCCAGAATTTGAAGCCTTAAGATTAAAATAAGGATAAAAATTAATACCCCAGCTATTATTAATAATACTCACATCTTTGAAAAAATTATAAATATCAGGAATTTGAGTGTAAGAGCCATTTGGAAACACCCCAGCTCCATAAAATTTTGCCCCATAAGCCACTCCATAAGGTTTGCTATCGCCTATCTTTGCTCCAACAGCTATACCTGCTACATGACTTCCGTGTGTTGATTTTTTCAAATCAGGTATAAGCTGTTTCCCAGCTGTATCAGTAGGATAAGTAGACTTTAAAATCTTATCCTTTAAACTAATATGATCTTGATTAAAAGCATCATCGGCTACACCTATTATAATAGTATCTCCACTATACCCTAGCTTATGTACTTTATCAATATGATGAAGTTCAAATTCGCTTAAAGCAAAAAGTTTACAAACTAAAGTTAAACAAAAAAATTTTTTCATTTCTATTCTACCGTTACGCTTTTAGCCAAATTTCTTGGCATATCCACATCATTGCCAAGTCTTATGGAAATTTCCATCGCCAAAAGTTGAGTAATGACCATCATTTCAAAAAATTCACACATATAATGATCTTGCTCATTGGTTTTTATAAAATCATCACTTAAATCAAATTCTAAAGGTGAAATGCTAAGCACTGTAGAATCCCTAGCAATAAGCTCTTCAACATTTGATTTTGTTTTTTCATAAAGCATATGCTTTGGCATTAAAGCTATAGTATAAAGCTTAGAATCAGCCAAAGCAATAGGGCCATGTTTCATCTCTCCTGCAGGATAACCCTCAGCGTGAAGATAAGATAATTCTTTAAGTTTCAAAGCTCCTTCTAAAGCCAAAGGATAAAACACATCTCTACCTATAAAGAAAAAGCCATGTCCATCTAAATAACGCTTGGATAAACGATGAATTTTTTCATGTAAAGCCTGTTTTACACTCACGCAATTTGGAGTATGCAAAAGTGCTTTAATTTCAGCAGAAACATTTAAATTTCTTTTTTGTGCCATAAAAATAGCAAGCATCCAAAGTGTTAAAACCTGAGTAGCAAAAGCTTTAGTTGAAGCAACTCCTTTTTCTATGCCCGCACGAGTTAAAAGACTTAGATGTGCTAAACGCACTATATTAGAATTATCCACATTGCAAATTGCAAAAGTCTTAGCACCCTGCTCTTTTGCAATCTTTAAAGCCTCTAAAGTGTCTGCTGTTTCTCCACTTTGAGAAATAACGATAAATAAAGAATCTTTTTTTATAATTGCTTCACGGTAGCGAAATTCACTTGCAATTTCTACTTTAGCTTTAACTTTAGCAATTCTTTCAAACAAATAAGCACTTGCCATTGCAGCATGATAGCTTGTTCCACAAGCACAAAGCGTGATTTCATCTACTTGACTTAAATCTTCATTGTTTAGCTCATCAAAAACGACTTCATCGCCTTGAATACGCCCCATTAAAACTTCACTCATCACGCGACTTTGTTCATAAATTTCTTTTTCCATAAAAAAACGAAAGCCGTCTTTTTTTGCATAAGCCTTATCACCTGAAAGCTTAGAAAAACAAAGTGATTTTAAAATATCATTTTCATAAACGACAAGCTCATCTTTACTCGCGTATCCCAAGCTTAAATCTTCAAGATACATTACCTCATCACAACTTCCTATCAAAGGCGCATCACCTGAAGAAAAATACCATTCTTTATTTGCATTTTTACCGATAATCAAAGGAGCAGCATTTTTTGCAAAATACACATGATTGGGATCTTTTTTTGTTACTAACAAAGTAGCAAAAGCACCGCGAAGTTCTTTGATGGTTTTTTGCCAAGCTTCAAAAACTCCCAAATTTCTTGCATAAAATTCAAAAAGCTGAACAATCACTTCTGTATCTGTTTGACTTAAAAAACTCACGCCTTCTTTTTCAAGTTTATCTTTAATTTCTTTATAATTTTCTATAATACCATTGTGAATCACGCAAGAATACTGTCCTAAATGAGGGTGTGCGTTGATTTCAGTAGGTTTACCATGGGTTGCCCATCTTGTATGACCTACAGCAAAACCATAACCTTGACTTTCAAAATCTGTGCATTTATTCGCCAAATTTTCAAGCTTTCCTACAGCTTTAAAAAAACTAAGTTCGCCTTCTTGCATCACTGCCATACCCGCACTATCATAGCCACGATATTCTAATTCTTTAAGTCCATTTAGTATAATTTGTTTTTTTTCATTATTTCCTATATAGCCTACGATTCCACACATTTTTTTACTCACTTATTAATAAATTAACTAACTTTTGCTCGCTATGTTCTAATTTTTCATTCTTTTGAAAAATAAAAATATTACGCGTCCTTTGTCTTATGGTTTGAATTTTTGCTGCACATAAAACAAGTTCAAGTTCATTAAAAACATTCATCAAATACGCCATTAAACCCTGCTGATCTTTGGTATTAAGACCTAATTTGGCATACATTTTAGAATAGTTTAAGTCTAATTTTAACTCCTCTTTTTTAATGATTGGCTTTTTAATTTTTTTCAAATTAAAACCAGAAAGATTTGAATTTAAAAGCTCACAAAGTTTTAGTTTTTGCTCATCACTGATAATATTATCATATTCAAACCTTAAATAAATTTTATCATCAAAAAGTTCAAAAAAATTCATAAAAATAAGATTTAAATTTGTTAAAGAACTTAAAATAATGGCAATATTAAAATGAAGTGGTGCAACAATTTGCAAACTAAGATTTGTTTCATTACTAAACCAAAATTTAAAATCATTTTCTTTGGCTAATTTAGAAATCATAACAATATCTTCAAAAGTATTTTTTATAATAAAAAGATTTGATTTGATATGTATGATTTTATCCTGCAAAATTTCATCTTGCTCTAAAAAAATCTTACTTCTTTTAAGTGTTAATTCTTTTTTTACCCTTCTTGCACTTTCTTCAAGTAGATTTTCATCTTCAAAACCTTGTTTTGCATTTTCTAAAAGTTTATCAAGAACTCTAAAATAAAAAGCATTATAATTTAAAGCCTTAGCCTTTAGCCAAGTTAAAGTATATAAAAGCTCTAAATTTTCTAAATTTTCTAGCTTAGAAACCAAACTACTTACAACAATAGGATTGTATATATCTTCTTTTTCTACAAGATCTTTTAAGGCATTATTGTTTTTAAATATTTTAAGACCCCATTCTAAAATTTCATTCTTTAAATCAAATTTGGAACAATACGCTCTATATATGCCTGCTAAAGAAATTTCATTTTCACTTTCTATAGCACTTAAAAGTATTACGAGCTTTAAAATCATTTTTTCATCGGTTTTAAGTTTTTGGAGTGTCTCAAGCTCATCTTCGTATTTTTCAAATTCACTTAACATAAGAAAAACTTGCTCATCAAAACTATAATTTCCTTCTTCATCGCTTAAAAAACGAACTGTCCAAAAAGGCTTGCATAAATCTTTTAAAATTCCACTATCAAGCAAAAGTTTTAAAACACAAAAACTATGCCTTTTATAAAAAATTTTCTCAAAAAGTATTAAAGCTTTTTCTATATCTTTTTTACCGTATTTCAATCTTCTTAGGGCAAAAACCAAGTTAAGATCGAAAATAACATGTTTATCTTCAAGTTTTAATAAGTATTCTAAAACTTCTACAAGAGTTTTAAATTTATATTCTTGTTTAAGAGTATAATTTAATCCATCTTGAATTTGCTTTGCTAAAAAGTGTGTATAAAAACCTATAGTATGCATACTTTGCAAAGCCTTTTGAACCAACAACTCATTTGCTCCAAAATGTTTTTTAGCTTTTTTATACATTAATTCACTCAAATCATGAACATTAATAAGTAAAAATTCATCCTCATCTTTAGCACTTAATAAATTCATCGCTGATTTTAAAGAAAGTAAAAAATCTCCAGCTAAACGCAACTCGCTTAATTTTTTTTCATCTATAAAATTTAAAGCATAATTTTTTGGAGAAGTCTTAAAAAGAACAAGCAAACTCTCTAAGGATCTTAAATGATTTAATCCGCCAAAATCTTTTAAGATATTAAATTCTTGCTTTATAAATGGAATGTCAAATTCTTTAAAATTTTCTAGCAAAAGCTTGGCAAAATCATTTTTATTTTCTTTTATAATACTCTCAAATTTTATCTTAATCCCTTTAAATAAAATCCTAGAACCACATATGAAACGAGTTTGTATTATAGAAGTCTTAAGCTCATTGCTAGCATTATAAAGTCCATTAAATTCTAAGATAACCGAATCAATTTGCAAATGCGCATCATTTAAAATTTCGATAAAAGCCTTAATCATAGGTTTTAAATGAAAAGCCTTAATATCTTTATAAACAAAAATCAAAGAAATACTTTCATTAAAACAAAGACTATTATTTGCATATGCTTTGCTTGCTAAAACACAAAAAGGGATATTATCATTTGGAGGTGAAAAATCATCAAAATAATCTTTAAGAACTATATCATAAGCTTTTTTTATGAAATTATCCATATTTTTAGAATGATATAAGCTAAACGCCCCTTGCTTAAGAAAAAAATTTCTACAACTTTGGGTATAGGAACTAAGATTTTTTTTAAAAATTTCTAATTCTTTATTTAACAAAATTTCTACTCTCTTTAAAATTTTAATATTTTAATAATAATCTTAACAAAAATATCTTTTATTTTGGCTTTTTCTATAAACTCTTTTTCAGTAAGCAAAAATTATAATGCTTTATTTAAAAACAGCAAAAGAGTAAAATTAAAATGAAAAATTTAATCACCAAACTAGAAAATGAAGAAAGATTAAACCAAGAAGAAGCCAATGCACTTTGGGATCTAGATCTTTTTACCTTAGGCAAATACGCTCACAAAAAACGCACTAAACTTCATGGAAAAAAAGTCTATTTTAATATCAATCGCCATATCAACCCAACTAATATCTGTGCAGATACCTGTAAATTTTGCGCCTTTTCAGCGCACCGAAAAAATCCTAATCCTTATTTGATGACTCATGAAGAAATCATGAAAATCGTCGATGAAACCGTAAAACGAGAAACCAAAGAAGTGCATATCGTTTCAGCTCACAACAAAGATACAACTTGGCAATGGTATTTAGAAATTTTTAAAATGATAAAAGAAAAATATCCTAATCTTCATGTAAAAGCTATGACTGCTGCTGAAATTGATTTTTTACATCGTCGTTTTAAAATGAGTTATGAAGAAGTGATAGAAAAAATGCTTGAATACGGCGTTGATTCCATGCCAGGTGGTGGAGCTGAAATTTTTGATGAAGAAGTGCGTAAGAAAATTTGTCATGGAAAAGTTAGCAGTGAAAATTGGCTTAAAATTCATAAACTTTGGCATGAAAAAAGCAAGCAAAGTAATGCTACCATGCTTTTTGGACATATAGAAGAAAGACATCACAGGATCGATCATATGTTAAGACTGCGTGATCTTCAAGATCAAACCGGTGGATTCAATGCTTTTATCCCTTTAGTTTGGCAAAGGGATAAAAGCTTTATACAAACTGATAAAATCATGGATAGTGAAGAAATTTTAAAAACCATTGCCATTTCTCGTTTAGTGCTTGATAATATCAAAAATATCAAAGCTTACTGGGCAACAATGACTTTAAATTTAGCCATGGTAGCACAAGAATTTGGAGCTAATGATTTAGACGGCACTATAGAAAAAGAAAGTATACAAAGTGCAGGTGGTGCAAAGTCCGCCAAAGGCACAAGTTTAAAAACTTTTATCGATATGATAAAAACTTCAAATCTTATTCCTGTAGAACGCGATAGTTTATACAACGAGCTAAAAACCTACTAAGGAGAAAAAATGAGCTTTTTTAAACTCAAAGAAAACAATACGAGTTTTAAAACCGAAGTTATAGCAGGACTTACTACTTTTTTAGCTATGGTTTACATTATCCCCGTAAATTCTAGCATAGTAGGAAATACAGGAATGCCTATAGAAGCTTTAATCACCGCAACAGCTTTAATTACCATAGTTGCAAGTGCTTTTAATGCTTTTTTTGCCAATACTCCTGTAGCTATGAGTGTAGGAATGGGTTTAAATGCTTATTTTACCTTTGCGGTTTGTTTAGGTCAAAACATAGCTTGGCAAAGCGCCTTAGGAGCTGTTTTTATTTCAAGTATTATTTTTCTCATACTTTCTTTTACGCATTTTCGCCTTTGGGTAATCCGCAATATCCCAAAAGATTTACGCCTTGCAATTTGTGCGGGCATAGGTTGTTTTATTGCATTTTTAGGCTTAAGTCAAATGGGTGTGATAATGCATAATAAAGATACCTTAGTCAGCATAGGAAATTTCAAAAGCCCTCATGTGCTTTTTGGAATTTTCACTCTAGCTTTAATCATCTTTTTTTGGGCTATAAAACTTCGCGGAGCTTTTATTTTGGGGGTATTAGCAAGCTCTATTATTGCTTGGATTTTCCATTTAGACAATGCAAGTTTTCCTGTGCAAATCTTTTCTTGGCCAAATTTTAGCATGGAAAATGGTTTAGGAGTCATCTTTTTACAACTTGATATCAAAAGCGCCTTAAATATTACTGTGATACCTATAATTCTTACTTTTTTTATCACTCAACTTTTTGATAGCATAGGAACTATCACAGGTGTGGGTGAAAGAGGAAAGATTTTTGATGATCCCAAAAATGGAGAAAAAAAACTAAGCAAAACCTTAATGGCAGATGCAACAGGATCAGCCTTAGGAGCTATGACAGGCACTTCTACAGTTACAGCCTTTGTTGAAAGCACTACAGGGGTTGAAAGCGGAGGAAGAACTGGGCTTACAGCTTTAGTTGTAGCTATTTGTTTTGCTTTTACACTTTTTTTACTGCCACTTTTTAAAGCCATTCCTGCAAACGCAATATACCCCGTACTTGTAATGGTTGGAATTTTAATGTTTATGGAAGTTAAAAATATAGATTTTAAAGATAGTGCTATAGCTGTAGCAAGCTTTTTTACTATTATCATGATGCCTTTTACTTACTCCATCACCACAGGTTTTGCTTTTGGTTTTCTTTCTTATTTACTTGTAAGAATTTTTAAACGCGAATGGGATAAAATCAATCTTGGCATTATAGTTTTAAGTTTATTATCTTTGGGTAATTTTTTACTTATGGCACTACAATAAATAAGGATATATAATGATATTTTACTCCTATGAAGAATTTAAAGAAGATGTAAAAATTCTTGCTAAAGAAATTAAAGAAGATTTTAACCCTGATGCACTTTTAGCTATAGCAAGAGGGGGGATGAGTTTAGGACACTCTTTAGCAGTGGCTTTAAAAACGCGTCAACTTTTTGCTTTAAACTCAATTCATTACGATAATACGAAAAAACTTGATACTATTGAAATTTTTAACATTCCCGATTTAAGCAAGCACAAAAAAATTCTACTCATTGATGATATAGTAGATAGTGGAGAAAGTTTAGCAGAAATAAAAAAAGTTTTGCTTGAAAAATTTCCTCATATAGAACTTAAAATTACAACCATTTTTTACAAAAAAACCGCTCTTTTAGAGCCTGATTTTAAAGTAAAAGAAGCTACTGAATGGGTGGATTTTTACTGGGATATAAATCTTGATTAAAAATTTGCTATAATTTTACTTTTAAAATTTTTAGGAGTTTTTGCTTGAGAATAAAATTTATATCTTTTATTTTAATTTTTTTTGCTATTTTTGCTTTTGCTAAAGAACAAAATTTAGATGATTTTGAACAAGAATACCAAAACTATCAAGTAAACGATCCACTTTCAGGATATAACAAAGCTATGACAAGTTTTAATGTGGCTTTGTATGATTATGGTTTGCGTCCCGTTCTTAAGGGCTATAACACTATCACTCCTGAATTTATAAGATTAGGGGTAAGAAATTTCTTTGATAATTTACTTGTTCCTTTGCGTTTTGTAGGCAATATTTTGCAGTTTAAATTTGAAGAAGCGGGAGAAGAATTTAAAAGATTTACCACCAATACCATTATGGGCTTTGGTGGACTTATGGATGTGGCATCAAAAATGGGTCTTAAAAAACATCCCGCGGACTTAGGAACCGTTTTGGCTCACTGGGGTGTAGGAAGCGGTTTTCATATTGTCTTACCTATACTCGGCCCTAGTAATCTTAGAGATACTCTTGCTTTACCTGCAACTTGGTATGCAAGTTTTACTGCTTACATTGATCCTACTTGGGCAAGTATAGCTATAAGTGCTTATGGATTTGGTAATGAACTTAGTTTTAGACTTGATGAAATTGATGAAATTTATCACAACACGCCTAATTTATATCCATTCTTGCGTGATGCTTACGAGCAAAGACGCAATGAACTTAGCAAATAAAGGAAAATAATGAAAAAAATATTTTTAATCTTGGCTTTATTTTTTAATGCTTTTGCCTTACAGCTAGATGAAATTTCTAGTACTATGCAAAAAAACATTGATGCAAGCTTAAAACTTTTACAAGATAGCAAAGAAGACAAAAAACAAGCTGCTGATGGAATTTTTAAACTTTTTGATAGCATAATAGATTATAAACTCATGGCAAAACTCAGTCTTTCGAAAAATTATTCTAAATTAAATCCAAAAGAACAAGAAAAATTTACCACAGCCTTTGAAGCAAGTCTTAAAAAAAGTTTTACCGATAAACTCAGTCTTTATAAAGATCAGGTTTTAAAGGTCAAAAATGGTGAGTTAAAAAATGAAAAACGCTATTTTTTAACCACTTCTATGGTAGTAGATGGGGAAGAAAAAAATATCATTTTCAAATTTTACAATGATAATAACAACTGGCTTGTTTATGATGTGGATGTTTTAGGTGTGAGTATAGTACAAACTTATAGATCACAATTTGGAGATATTTTAGCCAACCAAGGCTTTGATGCCCTACTTCAAAAACTTGAGAGTATTGTCATAGAATAATGTTTGCAAAGCTTTTAAAGTTTTTTATTTCTCGTCCAAAAAGTACTTTTTTTGGAACCTTGTTTATATGCCTGTTTTTAAGCTTTTTTGCTTTTAAGCTTAGCGTAGATGCAAGTGCTGAAAGTTTACTTTTAGAAGATGATGCAGATTTAAAAACTTTTAGAGAAATTTCAAAACATTATAAAAGTGATAATTTTTTACTTTTAGCCTTCAAACCCTATGATGAAAAACCTTTTTCAAATGAAAATTTAGCCAAATTAAAAAAACTTCATGAAGAATTAGAAAAGGTCCCTTTAGTAGAGCGCGTTTTTAGCATCATCAATGCCCCTTTGCTTCAAAGTTCACAAAATACGGATTTAAAAGAACTGTTAAAAAATATCCCAAACATAGAAAGCCAAGATACAAACCGCACAAAAGCCCGAAATGAAATTTTAAATAGTCCCTTTTATAAAAATAATATCATCTCAAAAGATGGAAAAGTAACAGGGCTTATTATTTACTTAAAGCCTGATACAGTTTATAATGATCTTGTAGAAAAACGCGATCTTGCTACCGATGAAAAAGAAAAAGATCAAATTCGTCTTGCTATAAAAAAACATCAAGACAAGCAAAAAGTTATCACGAAACAAAGTCTAGATACTATTAAAAGCATAGTTCGAAATTATGAAAAAAATAAAGATACGCTCTACCTTGGTGGCGTAAGCATGATCGCTGATGATATGATAGCTTATATAAAATCTGATCTTGTACTCTATGGTGTTTCTCTTGTATTTTTACTAGGATTTGCACTTTATTATTTTTTCCGTTCATGGCGCTTTGTTTTTTTACCTCTTTTTATTTGTTTTATAAGCTTAAGTGCAGCTAGTGGAGTTTTTGCACTTTTAAATTTTCAAATCACAGTTATTTCATCAAATTACATTGCTTTGGTTTTAATTATCACCTTAAGTGTAGTTGTTCATTTGATCACGCATTTTATCGAAAATACCCAAAATCATCCCAAAGCTAAAGTTGAGCGCATAGTGCTTGAAACCTTACTAGCCAAAGCAAATCCTAGCCTTTATGCCATTGTTACAACGATGATAGGATTTTTTTCTTTAATGCTTTCAAATATCGAACCTATCATAAAACTTGGTATTATGATGAGTATAGGTATAGGTTTAGCTCTTATCTTTAGTTATTTATTTTTAGCAAGTATCTTAGTTCTTTTAAAACCAAAAAACTATCATAAAAAAGAGTTTAAATTTAATCTTTTAGCCTTTTGTGCTAAAACCGCTCTTGATCCTAAAAAGCGTCGCATGATTTATGGAATTTCAGTTCTTGCTATAATCTTAGCTTTAATAGGCATTTCAAAACTCAGAGTTGAAAATTCTTTTGTCAATTATTTCAAAGATGGCAGTGAAATCAAAAAAGGACTTTTGGTTATTGATAAAAATCTAGGTGGAACCTTGCCTTTAGAAGTCATCATTCGTTTTCCAAATAATAAAAACGATCAAAATACAAGCAATACTCTTGATAGTTTTGAAAGCGAATTTGAAAATTTAGCCACACAAGAAACTTATTGGTTTGACTCTAAAAAAACACGCATTGCAAAAAAAGTTCATGAATTTTTAGAAAATAAAGAATTTGTAGGCTCGATTTTAAGTCTTAATAGTCTTTTAACCCTAGGGAAAAATATCAACGATGGAAAAGAGTTAGATGATTTTGCTCTTGCGTTTTTAAATGAGAATTTACCTGCTAAATTTAAACAAGACTTGCTTTCACCTTTTGTAAGTATAGAGAATAACGAGTTAAGATTTAGTATGCGTATTGTTGATTCTGATCCGAATTTAAGACGTAATGAATTTTTAATAGATCTTAAAAAACAGCTCAACGAGCTTGTAAAAAATGATGGAGTAGAAGTTCAAATCACAGGTATAATGGTACTTTATAATAATATGCTCCAAAGTCTTTTTTCATCGCAATTTGATACTCTTATATTTGTAATTTTAGCTATTTTTATACTTTTTATCATTGTTTTTAGAGATTTAAAATTTTCAGTTGCGGCTATATTGGTAAATGTTATTCCTTTAAGTGTGGTTTTTGCTCTTATGGGGCTTTTAGGTATTCCTTTGGATATGATGAGTATTACTATAGCTGCTATTGCTATAGGTATAGGCGTTGATGATGCTATACATTATATTTATCGTTTTAGGGAAGAAATTAAAAACAAAAGCCTAGAAGAAGCCATTATGATTTCTCACCTTAGTATAGGTTCGGCACTTTATTATACTACCATTAGCATAGTTTTAGGTTTTAGTGTTATGATGAGTAGCAATTTTATTCCAACAATTTATTTTGGAATTTTAACCGTTTTTGTAATGATTTTGCTTTTAAGTGGAAGTTTGTTCTTATTACCAAGCTTTTTAATCACTATTTATTCTAAGAAAACCAAGTTTCCAAACCAACATAAAGAGCATATATTAAAACAATAATAGCTATATATTTTAAAAAATTTTTCATTTTTATCCTTTGTTTAAAATCTTTAAAATGATTTTTGCAAGCTCTAAGGCTTTAAAACGATGAGAGATGTTATTCTTCTCATCCACGCTAAGCTGGGCTAAGGTTTTATCAAAACCCTTTGGAATAAAAAGACTATCATAACCAAAACCATTTTCACCTTTTTCTGTATCTATTACTTTTCCATGCATGGTTCCATGCGTACTAAATTCCCCCATCAAACCTACCATAGCAATAGCAGCAACATAATGCGCCTTACTTTGTTTAAAACCTTTTTTTATCATTTCATTGACAAGTTTATCACGGTTACTTTTATCATCGCCCTTACCACTAAATCGAGCAGAATAAATTCCTGGATTTCCTTCTAAAACATCTACACAAATGCCACTATCATCACTTAAAGCGATAAAATCTTTTTTTTGCTTTTCATCCAAAGCATTAAAAACCGCTCTTGCTTTAATCAAGGCGTTTTCTTTAAAAGTTTTTCCATTTTCTTCAATCTCAAAAGGCATTAGAACTTCATCAAAAGCATAAATTTCAAAATCTTTTAAAATTTCTTTAAGTTCTAAAACTTTATGTTTATTGCTCGTAGCTAGGATAATCTTCATAACAAAAGCTCCAAAATAATATCAAAAACAAAAATATGATTTTATAAAATTTATCCTTGTGCGTAGCTTTTAAATATCAAATGATAAAACGATGTTAATCAATGCTTAATCCATTTCATAGTAAAATTATCCTAATTTAAATTTCAAATTTAATAGGAAATTGATAATGCTAAACAATGTCTTACCCTTATCTTTCATAGTTGGAACAAGATTTTTTGGGCTTTTTATAGTTTTGCCAGTTTTAAGTCTTTATGCTTTAAAACTTGAAGGTGCTAATGAATTTTTAGTGGGACTTTTAGTTGGTGTTTACGCCTTAACCCAAATGATTTTACAAATGCCTTTTGGGATTTTAAGTGATAAAATTGGTCGTAAAAAAACCATGCTCATTGGACTGATTATTTTTATAATAGGCTCTTTAATCTGCTCTTTTGCGGAAAATATTTACACCATGCTTTTAGGGAGAATGCTCCAAGGTGCAGGAGCTATTGGAGCAGTAGCTACGGCAATGATAAGTGATTTTATCACAGAAGAAAATCGTGGTAAAGCCATGGCGGTAATGGGTTCTTTTATAGGACTTAGTTTTGCAGCCTCTATGGTCATTTCTCCTCTAATGAGTGCAAAATGGGGTTTATCTAGCCTTTTTGATCTTAGTGCGGCTTTGTCTCTTTTATGTATAATTTTACTGTATACCGTTGTACCTAAAGAAAATAAAATCACTCATGAAAATGAAAAAACTCCTTTTTTTCATCTTATTAAACAAAAAAATTTAGCCCTTATGAATCTTACTAATTTCATGCAAAAAATGCTTATGAGTATAGCATTTTTAAGTATTCCTATTATTCTAGTAAAACATTTAGGCTTTGCTTCTGATAAACTTTGGATTGTTTATAGCGCTTCTATGGTAGCAGGTTTTATCGCTATGGGCTTTGCTGGAAGTTTAGGCGAAAAAAGAGGTTTAGCTAAACAAATTTTACTCTTAGGAATTGTTTTTTTCATACTTTCTTATCTTTTTTTTGCTTTTAGTAATTCTATTGATTTTTTTATCATAGCAGTTGTGATTTTTTTTATAGGTTTTAATTTACACGAACCTATTATGCAAAGTTGTGCATCAAAATTTTGTAAAGTTCATGAAAAAGGTGCAGCATTAGGGTTATTTAATGCTTTTGGATATGGTGGAAGTTTTATAGGTGGTATTATCGGAGGGATATTTTTACATCTAGATACCTTAAATCTTTTAGCTATTATTTTAGTAATTTTAGCTCTAATTTGGCTTGTGGCATTATTTTTCTTAAAAAATCCAGCTGATTTTAAAAACCTTTATCTACCTTTAGAAACGCCTTTAAATTTCAGTACTTTTGGTGAAAATTTAGGGGTTGTAGATATTTATAAAAACTCTAAAAATCTTGTTGTTAAATTTGATAGCAAACTTACAAGTAAAGAAGAATTAGAAGGCAAATTATGAAAAAAATATTATTTTTATTCTGTTCTTTTTTTCTAGCTTTTGCAAAACCAAGTCTAGAGATACCCAAGCTCTCAAAACAAGCAAAATAAAACTTTATTTTAGAAAATGTCAAATTTAATTATAATGGCACAATATATAAAATTTTTATAGCTAAAAACAAGAATGAAAACTCAAATTATAAATATAAAATCATTTATTTACTCGATGGAAATGCCTTTTTTCCTCTTTTTTTAAATCTTTTCAACACTCCTGTCAAAGAAAATCTTTTAATTATTGGAATAGGTTATGATAATAATTTAGCTTTTGATACACAAAAACGCACTAAAGATTATACGCCTACAACAAATTTAAATAAACAAGGTGGAGGTAGTAAAGAATTTAGAAATTTCTTAATAACCCAACTCATCCCTTATATCAACAAAATGTATCCTATTGATTTTAGCCATCAAATTCTCTTTGGACATTCTTTTGGAGGACTTTTTGCCATTGATACACTTCTTTATGATAGTAAGATTTTTAGTCATTATTTTATTATTTCACCTTCTTTATGGTGGGATAATAGTGAGTTTTTACCTAATATCATAAAATTACAAACTTGCCCTAAAATTTACATCGGATTAGGTTCATTGGAAACAAATTCAAGTATTATCAAAGGTGTAACTAAGCTCAATGCTCAAAAACTTAGCGAAAAAATATCCAAAGAAACTAATTGTAAAACTCATTTTAAACTTTTTAAAAATGAAACTCATGGAAGTGTCATATCTAAAGCTATGCTGTGGATGAAAAAGCTTCTTGATCTTAATTAATCATTGCTTTTATCATCACTTTTGCCTTGCAATCTGCACAGCAATAAAGTGTTTTGATTTTATTCTCATCATTACCAAATTTAGGCTTCATTAAATTGGCTATTTTTTCTACAGCTTTTTTGGTCGCAAATTCTTTACCGCATTCTATACAGGAAAAAAGCTCATCTTTTGCCATGGTTTGATATTCAAAATAAGAAGCTCTAAACTCCATTCCACTACGAAATAATTTTAAAGTATCTTTTTCAGCACAACTTAACTCACAATACCCACAAGTCGTACAAAGAGAAGCATTGAATTTCAAAGCATTTTCTTGTTTATCAGCGATTAAAGCTCCTACATTACAGGCACCCACACAAGAAAGACAAAGCGTACAGGTATTAGGATTGATTTCTACCTTACCATAACGCAACCATTCGCCACTTTCTATACTACCAAAATCTTCATTTTTTATCATTTCTTGCATTCTTTTGGCAAAATTTTCTCTTGTAGTTAAGGTGTTATTATGAAAATCATATTTTAAATCTTGTATGAATTCTTGCTCTTTTAAAACATTTTGCAATTCTTTTTCATCTTTAGCAACAAAAATAGCTTTTTTTTGAAATTTTCTCTCAAAAAAAGTATTTAAAAGCATAATGGCTTCATTGCTACCACGAGATACAAAGTCCGTATAAAAAACCAAATTTGCACCACTATTTTGCAAAAGTGTTAAAAAATGCATAGAAGAAAGCCATTTTTCACCCTCTATCATAAAGGGTAAAACATCTTTTGGTAAAGCAAGATTTAAATTTTCTAAAGACATTTTTTTAGGAATGATTAAAATTTTTTTATCTTTATAAAACTCACAAAGGGTAAAAAAACTTTCTCTTGGCATAGGAGCATAATCAAGCGATCCGCTAGGACACACACTAATACATCCTCCACAACCCAAACAATCCACTTGAGAAAATTCTAAATGCTTTTTTTCATCATCTTTTAAAATCGCCACAGTAGGACAAATTTCAGCACATTTTGCACAATGCTCACTGCGTCTTTCATGGTATTGACACACGCTAGCATTATAGCTAATATAAGTTTTATAAGGATATTTTGGACTTTTGCTTTGCAAAAACTCTAACAATGCTTCAAGATTTTCAAAATTTAAAAGATTATAACATCCACTTTGTCTTGTAAAATCTTTACGCACAACGCTTAAATTTTCAGCTTTAAAAAGTAAAAAATCAAAATCTATTTCCACTTCTTCGCCTTGATTTTTAACCACAGCACAAAGCTCCCCCACACTTCCAAAAACAGCTAAAATTTCTGCACTACTTAAAGCAATAACCTTAAATCCATGTTCTTTTAAAAACTCTACAGTTTGAGTATCACTATCTGCCAAAATCAAACGATTTTGCACTTCTTTGCTTTGTTCTAAATCAAGCCCTAAATCATAAACGCTAGCCCTTGCTTCATAAAGCGTTAAAACATTTTTACTTTGCTCTAAAATTTCATCTTGAGAATTTTTAAGATAAAAGTTAATCTCAGGGGCATAAATTTGTGCTTTTTGATTTTTATCATTGCAAATTAATGCTTCTTTATCATTTGCCTGATCTAAAATTTCAATAGCATCAGGCAAAGGGATTAAAACATCATTTTTTATATAAACAAAATCTTGCATTGTCTTCCTTAATCTCTTTAAAACATCATTTTATAAATTCTATGTTAAAATAACCAAATATTTTCTTAAGGCTTAAGATGAACAAATTTAGAACTTTTCCACAGATTAACACTCTTATTGAAGATGAGAGTTTAAAATCCTATCCTTTTTATATCAAAGCATTTTTTTGTAAAAAAGTTGTCGCAAAACTAAAAGAAAATTTTTCCCAAGATGAAATTTCTAAAGATAAACTACTTTTAGAAATCAAAAAAGAAATCAAAACTTTTTACCGCAAAGATTTACAAAGTGTGATCAATGCAAGTGGAGTGGTTATACACACAAACCTTGGCAGAAGTGTAATCCATGAAGAACTTTATGAAGCGTGTAAAGATATCATTTGTAATTATTCTAATGTAGAGTTTGATTTAGAAAATGGAAAAAGGGGCTCTCGCTATGCTTTGGTGTTGGAAAAACTTAAAATGCTTTTTGAATGCGAAGATGCTTTAGTAGTCAATAACAACGCTGCGGCAGTTTTTTTAGTGCTTAATTCTCTTTGTTATGATAAGGAAGTCATAAGCTCAAGAGGAGAACTTATAGAAATTGGCGGAAGTTTTCGTGTGCCTGAAGTGATAAAGGCTGCAGGTGTAAAGCTTTGCGAAGTTGGAACTAGCAACAAAACACACTTAAAAGACTATGAACAAGCTATCAGTGAAAATACCGCTCTAATTTTAAAAACCCACAAGTCTAATTTCGCTCTTATGGGTTTTCATAGTGAAGCAAATATAAAAGATCTACATGAACTAGCAAAAGAAAAAGGGCTTTTGAGTTATTATGATCTAGGTTCTGGCTGGTGTGAAAATTTAAATGAAAAGCTGATTAAAAATGAACCTAAAATCAAAAAACTCGTACAAGAATGTGATATTTTAAGTTTTAGTGGAGATAAACTTTTTGGTAGTGTGCAAGCAGGCATTATACTTGGAAAAAAAGAACTCATAGAAAAACTTAAACAAAATCAACTTTTAAGAATGCTAAGAGTGGATAAATTAACTCTATCTTTTTTAAACGAAAGCTTAAAAGCTTATTTGCAAAAAGATTATGAAAAAATTATTACCTTAAAACTTTTAAATGATGACTTATCCTTTATAGAAAAAAAAGCTTTAAGAGTGCAAAAAGAATTAAAATTTCAAACCCAGCTTAAAAAAAGCAAAAGTTTAGTAGGAGGAGGTTCTATGCCTGATAAAAGTTTAGATACTTATATACTGACTTTTCAAGGAGATGCTTTAAAACTACAAACTCGATTTAGAAAAGAAAATATCATAGGACGCATTGAAAATGATGAATTTGTTCTTGATTTTAGAACTATACGAGAAAACGAACTTCAAAAACTTATTCTTATAATCAATCAAATGGAAAACTTATGAAATCTGTTATTATAGGAACCGCAGGACATATTGATCATGGAAAAACTTCACTCATTAAAGCTTTAAATGGTTTTGAAGGCGATAGTTTAAAAGAAGAACAAGAAAGACAAATCACCATTAATTTAAGTTTTTCAAATCTTAAATTAAAAGATAAAAACATTTCTTTTATCGATGTTCCAGGACATAAAGATTTGGTTAAAACTATGGTAAGTGGAGCTTTTGGCTTTAGTGTTTGTTTATTTGTCGTAGATATTAACGAAGGTTTAAAAGAACAAAGTTTAGAACATTTAGAAATTTTAAAAATTCTTGATATTAAAAATATCATTTTAGTGCTTAGCAAATGCGATCTTTGTGAAAATATAGAGCAAAAAAGTGTAGAAATTTTAGAAGAGTTAAAAAATTTAGATTATCCCATTTTAAAAGTATTTCACACCAGCATAAAAAATAATCAAGGCATAGAAAAATTAAAAAATTATCTTTATACCATAGAAAACAAAGAAAACGATGAAGAACTGATTTTTCATTATTATATCGATAGAGTTTTTTCTCTAAAAGGCATAGGAACTGTCGTTACAGGCAGTCTTAATGAAGGAAGCATCACTTTAAATGAAAAAATCATCTGTTTAGATACTCAAAAAGAACTCATTGTTAAAAATATACAAAACCACGATACTAATTTAGAGCAAATCAAAGCTTGTAACCGTGTGGCTTTAAGTTTAAATTGTGATTATAAAGAGTTAAAAAAAGGTTATTTGCTAAGCAAAAAAGGTTATTTTAAAGCCTTTAAAGAATGCGATGCTTTAGTTAAAGCAAAAAATTTACAAAATAGCAAAATGATTTTTTGCGTGGGTTCAAGACAAATAGAATGCAAAATAAATATATTAAAAAAACTAGAAAATGATGAATTTTTTGTGCATTTTAGTTTTGATAAAAATGTATTTTTAAGTTTTGATGAGGCTTTTATTTTATTACAAAACAATCGCGTTGTAGGCGGTGGTAAGGTTTTAAATCCTTTAAGCGAACCTTTAAAAAAAGAACAAAAAAATAAATTTTTAATGTTTTTGAAAAATAAAGATTTTAAAGCAGCTTTTTCTTTCTTAAAAGACGCACATAAATACGGCTTTGGTTTGCTTTCAAGCTATCAGAGATTTAAACTCTCTCATCAAAAAGCATTGAAATTAGCAAAAGAATTAAATCAAGTATTTGTCGATGAAAAAAATCTTAATGTATATCATTTACAAAGCCTAAAAGAAATTAAAAATTTCATCAAATTCATACTTGAAAAAAATCCTTATGCCATGCTTTCAGCACATTCTTTAGCTTTAAGGATTACTTGGGCAAGTGAAAATTTTTGCGAACTTGGGCTTAAAGAAATGTCAAATTTATTGGATTTTCAAAATGGAATTTATTTTAAAAAAGGTATAGATTTTGAAAAACTTCAAGAAAAAAATAATAATCAATTATATGAAATTTTAAAAAAACAAGGTATTAAACCCGAAGCTCCTTATAATCTTTATGATTTTTTAGAACTTGATAGAAAAAGCGGAGATAATATACTCAAAAAACTTACCCAAAAAGGCTTGGTTGTAAGACTTTCACACAATCTTTTTATAGAAAAACAAGCTCTTGAAAAACTTATGCAAGAATGTTTAAATTTATTAAAAAATCAAAGTCTTGATGTGCAAAGCATGAAAGAATATTTCAATCTTTCAAGAAAATATGCTATTGCTTATTTAGAATACTTAGACAAATTTCCTCAAGTAAGCAAAGAAGCTGAAAAAAGATTTTTAACAAACATTTAGAAAATCATTATAGAATTAAACATAATTTATTTAAAGGATTTATAAACTATGAAAAAATTAAGTTTAATTCTTGCCTGTTCAGCATCTTTGTTTGCTGCAAGTAATTCAGAAATTAGTGATTTTTATTCAAAAAGCATTAAAGCACAATTTCCAAATGCTACCGTTAGTGTATCAAATCGTCAAAAGGTTGGTAATACGGGTTTTGAAAGTGTTATTGTAAGCGTTGAATTAAATGGACAAAAACAAGAAAACATTCTTTTTACAAAAGATAGTCTTATTACCCCTGATCTTATCGACTTGAAAACGGGAATTTCTTATGCTCAAGAATATGAAATGAAAAAATTTCAAGAAGCAAGAGAAAATTTTACAAAAAATGCTAAAGCTGTAGCACAAAAAGAAACCATGGTAATAGCTTTGGGAGATAAAAATAAACCTGCAATTTATGTTTTTTCAGATCCTGAATGCCCTTATTGTAGAGAACATTTAGCTCAAATTGATGATGAACTTAAAAACTATCAAGTTAATTATATTTTAACTCCAGTACATGGAAAATCTGCTTTTGAAAAATCCGCTCTAATCTACAAGGAAGCAAAAAAAGCAAAAAATGATAAAGAAAAAATCGCAATTTTAAACAAATACTATGATGCAAATATCAAAAATTATCCAAAAGTAAGTGATGCAGAATTAAAAGAAGTTTTTTCCTTATATGAAAAATATCGCTCATTAGGTCTTAGCGCTACTCCAACTATTATTAAATAAACCTAATGTCTAAATTTGCTTTAATTTTAAGCTTTTTTATAGCACTCTTTATGAGTGCTTGCACCAATGCAACTTTCACACAAAGCTTTATTCAAACAAGCAATGAAGGCATTTTTATCAGATCACAAAAACAACAAAGTTTTAAAATTTCCTTTCAAAATCCTAGTCAACTTCAAACTACTCTAGATAGAGATTTGGCTTTAAAACTTAAAAATTTAGGCTTAAAAGAAGTAAAAGAGAATGCAGATTATGAAATTTTAATCAATCTTGTAGATATGAAAAAGCATTCTTATGCTCAAAAAATCACAACTTCAGCAAGATTTTTTTATGATTTTGATCCTTTGGAAAGCGATGGAGAATGGATGGTAGAAAACTACTATACTATGCAAGTTAATTTACAAATCAACTCTAAAAATCACAATTCTCAAAAAACAAGTCTTCTTGCAAGAACAGCTTATCTTGGAAATAAAGAACGCTGTCAATTATCTTTAGAAAATAAAATTATAAATCAAATAGTGAGTTTTTTTATTTTTAAGAAAAGACAATCAAGAGTATAAAGACTCTTGATTTTAAGAATTATTAAGCAAAATAAGGTTTAATTTGTTCTACCCAAGCATCAATTCTTGATTCAGTTTGATCTTCTTGATTATCATTGTCAAGAGCAAGTCCAACAAATTTACCATCTACAACCGCATCGCTTGCTTCAAATGTATAACCATCAGTTGAAACTTCTCCCACCAAATTTGCACCTGCATCTTTTAAATTTTGAGCTAATTTACCCATGCCGCCACAAAAAGTGTCAGAATAACTTTCACTATCACCCATACCAAATACAGCTACAGTTTTTCCACCAAGACTAAGCCCTGAAAAATCAAAACCATCCCAATCATCTTGCAAATCACCACTTCCCCAAGTTGAAGTTCCACAAATTAATTTATCGTAAGAATTTATTTTAGATGCATCAATATCTGAGATATTAAAAACATCGCTAATTCCAAGTTTTGAAGCAATTGTATTAGCCGCTCCTTCTGTATTTCCCATAGCACTACCATAGATTACTGCTACTGACATTATTTTCTCCTTATAATTTGATTTGATATTTTATACGGAACTAATTTTAACATAGTTTTGTTTAAATCACACAAAAAATGTTTTATTTCAATAAAATGTGTGAAATTTTTGTTACGCGGACAAACAATATAAAATTTTTCAAAATTATTTTCTTTTATTAAATTCAATAATTCATGAATTTCATTTTCAATTTTTAAATTATATGTATTAATCTCTTTGCAAAGTGGTAAAATTGCAAATTTCTTATCTATTATAATAAGATCACCATCTTGATCGATATTTTTTCCATTATTTTGAAAAGAAACCTTATCATAAACATAAGAGCTAAATAAAATTTGTGCATCAAAACAAATGCCATAAAGATAAATTCTTAAAAGTCTTAAAAGATCGATATTCTTAGATATTTTAGTATTAAAAATTAAGCTTTTTCTTTTTTGAAAGTAAAAAGCGTATGCATTAAGCTTGATATTTATATTTTGAATCTTACCAAATGAAACATGCATTATATCATGTAAAAAATTTCCAAATATCATTTTTAAACTCTTGGTATTTTTTGCATATAAAAGAGGAATTTTTAGAGCGCTATCAACGCTCGCATTATATTGAGTTAAAAAAGTCAACATAAGCTCTTGATTGTTTAAATAGCGATAAATTTGCGGTATAAATTCTCTCTTATCATCAAATCCAAATAACATCTTTAACCTTTATAGCAAGAAAATTCTTTATCAAGATTAAAAATTTTACAATATTCACAATACACACAACTTACACTTCTTTTTGCACAAACTAATGGAATTTTGCGCTTTTTAGCTTCATTTTTGATTTTTTTCATAGTATTATGATTTAAAAAGCTTGTTAACATTACTATACATTCTGTATCACAAGGAATCGGCTTGCGATTAACTCTATTTTCATTACGCGCATCCCAGTGTTCTATTTTTTTAGCACCTAAATCATGTAAAACAGCTCTAATAGGAGTGATTTCATCTGCACCAATAACCAAAACTGACATAAATTCTCCTTTGTGATTTTTAAAATATATTTTGATAATTATTATTATAATATAAAAAAACTAAATTTATTTTAAAATTTATTATCAATAAAATGCAATTATTCAGTTAATTTTAATTTTTAATAGATATAATTTACTAATTAATAAAATTTATTATTTAGGAGAAAACAATGAAAAAATTGACTAACGATTTTGGAAACATTATAGCCGATAACCAAAATTCATTAAGCGCAGGCGCAAAAGGACCTTTACTTATGCAAGATTATCTTTTGCTTGAAAAACTTGCTCATCAAAATAGAGAAAGAATTCCAGAAAGAACCGTTCATGCTAAGGGAAGTGGAGCTTATGGCGAAAT
Organism: Campylobacter sp. CFSAN093241; assembly: GCF_012889595.1. NCBI lineage: Bacteria > Pseudomonadati > Campylobacterota > Epsilonproteobacteria > Campylobacterales > Campylobacteraceae > Campylobacter > Campylobacter sp. CFSAN093241. Next base: position 1,337,924 of record NZ_CP040612.1, read on the forward strand.
AAAAATTACAGCAGACTTAAGTGCTTATACCAAAGCTAAAATTTTTCAAAAAGGCGAAGTTACTCCATTATTTTTACGCTTTTCAACAGTAGCAGGTGAAGCAGGTGCAGCAGATGCTGAACGCGATGTGAGAGGTTTTGCTATTAAATTTTACACCAAAGAAGGAAACTGGGACTTGGTAGGAAATAACACTCCGACATTCTTCATCCGTGATGCTTATAAATTCCCTGATTTTATCCATACTCAAAAAAGAGATCCAAGAACACATTTAAGAAGCAATAATGCTGCTTGGGATTTTTGGAGTTTATGTCCTGAAAGCTTACATCAAGTAACCATTCTTATGAGTGATAGAGGAATTCCTGCAAGTTATCGTCATATGCATGGATTTGGAAGCCATACTTATAGTTTTATTAATGATAAAAATGAAAGATTTTGGGTGAAATTCCATTTTAAAACACAACAAGGGATTAAAAATCTTACCAACCAAGAAGCTGCAGAGCTTATAGCAAAGGATAGGGAAAGTCATCAAAGAGATCTCTATAATGCTATAGAAAATAAAGATTTTCCAAAATGGAAAGTTCAAGTTCAAATTCTTGCTGAAAAAGATATAGAAAAGCTTGGATTTAATCCTTTTGATTTAACAAAAATTTGGCCTCATAGTCTTGTACCTTTGATGGATATAGGCGAAATGATTCTAAACAAAAATCCTCAAAATTATTTTAATGAAGTTGAACAAGCTGCCTTTAGTCCAAGCAATATCATTCCTGGAATTGGCTTTAGCCCTGATAAAATGTTGCAAGCTAGAATTTTTTCATATCCTGATGCACAAAGATATAGAATAGGAACTAATTATCATCTTTTACCAGTAAATCGTGCAAAAAGCGAAGTGAATACTTACAATGTCGCTGGTGCTATGAATTTTGATAGTTATAAAAATGATGCTGCTTATTATGAACCAAACAGCTATGATAATAGCCCAAAAGAAGACAAAAGCTATCTTGAACCTGATTTAGTCTTAGAAGGCGTAGCACAAAGATATGCTCCACTAGATAATGACTTTTATACTCAACCAAGAGCTTTATTTAATCTTATGAATGATGATCAAAAAACTCAACTTTTTCATAATATCGCCGCTTCTATGGAGGGAGTTGATGAAAAAATTATCACTAGAGCTTTAGAACATTTTGAAAAAATTTCACCTGATTATGCAAAAGGAATTAAAAAAGCTTTAGAAAAATAATTTTTACTTGCCACTTTTGGTGGCAAACTAAAGATTATAATAATTAAGGAAAAACAATGACAACTCTTAGTTTAGAAGAAGAAAAAAGATTTGAAGAGCTTTGCAAAATGGCTTTTAATTTTGCAAGAAATAATGAATGTGAAAATCTTAAAATCATGATAGAATCGGGTTTAAATGTAAATTTAAAAACTCATAAAGGCGATAGCTTGCTTATGCTTGCAGCTTATAATAATTCTTATGAAAGCGCTAAAATGCTTTTAGAAAAAGGTGCAAAAGTAGATGAAAAAAACGATCGTGGACAAACCCCATTAGCGGGAGTTTGTTTTAAAGGATACTTACCTATGTGTGAACTTTTAGTTAAATATGGAGCAAATATTGATGAAAACAATGGTTTAGGAATGACACCTTATACTTTTGCCATTATGTTTGGACGTAAAGATATTGCTGAATTTTTACTTAAAAAATCTAAAAATAATTTTTTAAAGAAAATGAGCCTAAAAATACTAAAATTTATCAAAAAATTTTAGTTATTTTTTAAATTTCTTCAGATACCTATAAACACTAGGTTCTGAAATTTTTAAAAATTTTGCTACGATAGGAACCGCTCCTTTTATATTAAAAATACCTTTTTCATATAGCTTTTCAGCAATTTCTTCTTTTTGAGCAATGCTTAATTGATAATCAGAATTTAAATAACTAGAATCTACACTTTGAACTAAAATATCCTCTATCGAGTGACTTAATGTTTCTATGCTTGAATCATTTTGAGAAAAACTAATATTTCCTAAAATATCACCCATATCTCCAATTTTTTCTAAATCAATCATCTTGCATATTAAATCTCTCATAATGCTAGTATTATGATTGATACACAAAATACCTACTAATTTGTCATGATTTTTAATAAAAAAAGTAGATCCTCTAATTAATTTTGATTTTCCAACAAGAGCCTTATAATCACATAAAAAATCTTTTTCTAAATATTTTTTATTTTGCATAAGCTCACTTGCAAAAGCAGTCAAGGGAGAATCTAAACTTCTCCCACTAATGTGATTGTTAGCAATTGCCGCAATATAAGCCCCATCTTCAGTAATTACATGAAAAACTATCTCATATTGCTCACCTAAAACTTCTCCTAAAAAATATGTCAACTTTATAAATTGTTGTTTTTGTCCCTCATCCATAAAACTACCTTCAATAAAAAATTAATATAATATTAAATTCTACTCTTTATACTTTAAAACATTTCTTAAAAATAAAATTTTATTATTATGATAATAAACTATTGACAAATTATTATTGTAGTGATAAAATGCATTCTGTTTAATCTATATTTAACAAAGGAGAATTCATGTCAAACTATCCAAAGGCCATTGGTCCATACTCAGCTTATAGGGAAGCAAATGGACTTTTATTTATATCAGGACAACTTCCTATCAACCCTGCTTCAGGAGAAATAGAAAGCTCTGATATCAAAGAACAAACCAAACAATCTTTAAAAAATATCGGTGCTATCTTAGAAGAAAATGGTATCAGTTATGATAAAGTGATTAAAACCACTTGCTTTTTAGCTGATATTAATGATTTTATAGCATTTAATGAAATTTATGCTGAATTTTTTAAAGCTCCTTATCCAGCAAGAAGTGCTTTTGCAGTAAAAGATCTGCCAAAAAAAGCTAAAGTAGAGATAGAGATCATCGCTCAAAAAGGATAAAACATGCTAGGTATTGTTTTTTCTTTATCTAGTGTTTTTTTACTTGTTTTTATGCTTTATAAAAAAATCAATGCTCACATGGCATTACTTTTAAGTGGTTTACTTTTACTTTCCTTAGCTGCTATTTTTGGACTTTCTCCACACATTGTCGCTAAAGGTTCTTTAAATTTAGGTTTTTTTGATATTTTTCAAGTTTTCAATCAAACCATGTCAAGTACATTAGCAGGGCTTGGACTTACACTTATGACTATAGCAGGTTTTTCTGCTTATATGGATCATGTAGGGGCTTCTTATGCACTTTTTAAAGTTTTTGAAAAACCTTTAAAAGCCGTAAAATCTCCTTATGTTTTACTCATAGTTGCTTATTTTATCGTGCAATTTTTAGTTCTTTTCATCCCTTCTCACGCAGGCTTGGCACTTTTACTTATGGTTACTATGTATCCTATACTTGTACGTTCTGGTGTTTCAAAACTTTCTGCCTTAAGTGTGATTGCGATTTGTCAATATATCGATCATGGACCTGGAAGTGGAAATGTGATTATGGCATCAAAAGTAGCTGAAGTTGATCCTGCAATTTATTTTGTTCATTATCAACTCCCTACAACCTTGCCTATCATTATAGCTGTAGGTATTGCCATATATCTTTGCAATAAATTTTTTGACAAAAAAGATAATTTTGTCTTCAATGCACAAGAAATTGAAAAAGAACTAAATGAAAATGAAGGTAAAGAAAAAGAACTTAAAAAGCCTCCTAGAATTTATGCGATTTTACCTATAATTCCTTTGGTTTTAATCCTAGGATTTAGTTCCGTGCTTGATAGCATCTTGGTTTTAATGGGAATAAGTAGTGCTGAAGAAGTTAAAGCAGCTGCTAGCACTGCAATTAAAATGAATGTTCCAGTAGCAATGGTGATTTCAACTTTTGTGGCTATTATTTTTGAAATGATACGCTATAAAAGTATAGTAGAAACTCTTAATTCTATTATGATTTTCTTTAAAGGAATGGGACATTTATTTGTTATCACAGTTTCACTCATCGTTTGTGGTCAAGTATTTGCAAGTGGTCTTTTATCTGTAGGTTTTGTAGATACTTTAATAGAATTTTGCAAAAATGCAGGATTTGGAGTTTTGGCTATTATTATCGCCGTTTCAATCTTGCTTGCGGTTTGTGCTTTCTTAATGGGTTCAGGAAATGCGGCATTTTTTAGCTTTGCTCCACTTATCCCAAATATAGCAAAACACTTTGGAGTTGAAACTATCACCATAATAGCACCAATTCAAATTATGACAGGCTTTGGAAGATGTGTTAGTCCTATTGCACCAGCGATTTTAGCTATCTCAGCTATTACAAAAGTAAGTCCTTTTGCCGTGGTTAAAAGAACAGCTATTCCTATGCTTGTAGCGGCTATTGTAAATGTTATTATGACTTATATCTATCTTTAAAAAGGAGAAAAAATGAACTCAAAAACTAAACTTATTCATTGTGGCAGAGGCGATCAAGGTGCTGAAGTAAGATCAGTTAATCCTACACTTATGCGTGCATCAACCATACTTTTTAAAGATCACGCAACTTGGCAAAAATACAGAGAATTAAGAAAAACAGATCGTGTTTTAAGTTATGGAGCTAGAGGAACAACAACCAATTTTGAACTTGAAAAACTTATTTGCACTCTAGAGGGTGGTTATAGAGCACAACTTTTCCCAACAGGACTTGCAGCATTAGCTATGGTGCTTTTAAACTATGCAAGCAAAGATGCACATTTTTTAATCACCGATGCAATTTATGGGCCTGTAAGAACGATTTGCGAATTATTTTTAGACAAAATGGGAGTTGAAATTGATTTTTTAAAAGCTGATGCAAGTGATGTAGAAGAAAAAATCAAACCTAATACCAAGCTTATCTTATGTGAAAGTCCAGGTTCTATACTTTATGAAATCATAGATTTACCAAAACTTTGCAAAATTGCCCATGCGCATAATATCCCTGTAGCTATTGACAATACTTATTCTAGTGGATATTTTCTAAATCCTTTAGAACTTGGAGTGGATATTTCAGTTATCGCCGCTACAAAATATCTTAGCGGACACTCTGATGTAACCATGGGTATAGTAGTAATCAACGAAAAAGAATGGAAAAATTTTGACAAACTTCCAGAAGCTTTAGGCTTTACAACAAGTCCTGATGATGCTTACTTAGTACTTCGTGGTATGAGAACACTAGATGTAAGAATGAAAGCCCATGAAAAAAGTGCTGATGAAATTGTAGAGTTTTTACAAAGTAGAAAAGAAATTAAAACAATTTTCTATCCAAAACTCAAATCCCACCCAAATCATGAAATTTTCATGCGTGATCATAAAGGTGCAAATGGTATGATTACCATAGAATTTGCAGAAGGTTATAGCAAAGATGATGCTATTAAATTTGTAGATAAACTAGAATACTTTTCAATTGGTGCTAGCTGGGGTGGATATGAAAGCTTAGCCACCGTAACTACTCCACCTAGAACTGCAACAGACCTAAGTGCAAGAGGACCATTTGTAAGATTTCATATAGGTCTTGAAGATACTAAAGATTTAATTGCTGATTTAACACAAGCTTTTGATAGTATTAAAAAATAAGGAGATAAGATGACAGGAATTAGCGTATTTGATCATAGATTACTAGCAGACTCATGGAGCACACAGGAAATGCGTGCTATTTTTTGCGAACAAAACCGCATACAAAAATGGCTCGATGTTGAAGCAGCTTTAGCAAAAGCACAAGCAAAACTTAAAATTATCCCTAAAAAAGCAGCTGATGAGATCGCAAAAAAAGCTCATTATAAATTTATGGATATGGACTTTATCTTTGCTGAATTTAAAAAGACTAAACACCCTTTAGTTCCTACTGTAAGAGGATTAGAAAAAGCTTGCGATAATAATTTAGGCGAATATGTACATTTTGGAGTAACCACTCAAGATATCATCGATACAGGACTGGTTTTACAATTTAAAGAAGCAATGACTCTTGTAAAAAGCGAATTAAAAGCTATCGCAAAAGCCTTAGCGAAACTAGCTAAAACCCATAAAAACACTGCTATGATGGGAAGAACTTTAGCACTTCAGGCTTTGCCTATTACTTTTGGACATAAAGTGGCTATTTGGTTAAGCGAACTTGAGCGTCATTTTGAAAGAATACTTGAGCTTGAAAAAAGACTTTATGTAGGTAGTATAGTAGGTGCTGTAGGAACTAAAGCAAGTTTAAGTGATGAGTGCAATGAAGTAGAAAAACTCACTTTAGAAAATTTAGGACTTGATGTGCCTAATATTTCTTGGCAACCCGCACGTGATCGCTTTATAGAGCTTGGTTTTGTACTAGGTAATATCAACGCAACCTTTAACAAAATCGCTCATGAAATTTTAATCCTTTCGCATAATGAAATTGATGAAGTTGCTGAACCTTTTGGAAAAGGACAAGTAGGATCAAGCACTATGCCACACAAAAGAAATCCTGCAGTAAGCGAAAATGCGGTTACAGTAAGCAATGCCTTTAAAGCAAATTTAGCCATTTTAAGCGATATTGAAAGACATGAACATGAAAGAGATGGTCAAGTTTGGAAAATGGAATGGAAGCTTTTACCTGAAATGTTTTTAATGCTTTCTGTGGTTTTAGCAAATATGAAATTCGCTCTTAGTGATTTAGAAGTAAAAAAAGATAAAATGCTTAAAAATTTAAATACTCTTAATGGTTTTGTTTTAGCCGAGCGTGTTATGTTTGCATTAAGCGATCATTATGGAAAACAACATGCCCATGAAATTGTTTATGAAAATGCTATGCTAGGTATAGAAAAACAAAAAACTTTTAAAGAAGTTTTACTTGCAGATAAAAGAGTATCTAAGGTATTGAAAGAAAAAGAAATTGATGCTTTACTTGATGCAACAACCTATGTAGGATATGCACCAAAACTTGTAGATGAATTTTTAGCAAAAATCAAAAATAGCGCTATCTTAAAATAGGAAAAATCATGTTCTATAGTGAAATTTTAGCGGATTTTATTTTCAATCTTAAATATGAAAATATCCCTAATACAGTTGTTCAAAGGGCTAAAGAGCTTATGCTTGATAGCCTTGGAACAGCTATAGCAGCAAGCAAAGAAGAATGTGTTTTAAATGCTTTTAAAGCTTTTGAAAATTTAAGCACAGAAAAAAATACTCCTATTTGGGTAAATGATCAAAAATTAGATCCTATATATGCAGCTATGCTAGATGGCATTGCTTCTCATGCGTTAGATTTTGATGATACGCATACAGAAGCGATTTTGCATGCAAGTGCGATTTTAACTCCACTTTGTTTAAGTTATGGTTTTCATGTTAACAAAGATGCAAAAAAAATCATCAAAGCTTTTATAGTAGGCTGGGAAATTGCAGCTAGAGTAGGCATTGCAAGCAAAGGCACTTTTCATAAGCGTGGTTTTCATACTACTGCTATTGCAGGAATTTTTGGAAGCGTAAGTGCAAGTGCAATCTTGCTAGATCTTAACAAAGAACAAATCATCAATGCCTTAGGACTTGCAGGAAGTTTTGCAAGTGGGGTTAATGAGTTTTTATCCAATGGATCTAATTCAAAAGTTTTACATATTGCTAATGCTATTAAAAACGGCATTATGGTGGCTCATTTTGCTAAAAACAATATGAGTGGGCCTTTGAGTATTTTTGAAGGTAGAGACAATATCTTTAAATGTTTTGGCATAGAAGAAGAATGCGATAAAACAGAACTTAGCAAAGCCTTAGGTAAAATTTGGCAAACCATGCAAGTTTCAATCAAGCCTTATCCAAGTTGTCATTTTGCTCATGGGCTTATTGATTGTGCTATTGCTTTAAAAAATGATGGTTTAAAAGCTGATGAAATTAAAAGTATTCATTGCTTTGTAGATGAAGTTCCTATTTCTTTTATCTGCGATCCTTTGGAAGCAAAATACACTCCAAATAGTGCTTATGAAGCTAAATTTTCCATGCCTTTTTTAATGGCTCTAGGATTCTTTGATGGTAAAATCACTCTTGAATCTTATGAAAATTTAAAGCGTAAAGAAGTACTAGAATTTGCTAAAAAAATCAGTTACGAAAAAAGGAAATCTCAAGGCTTTCCAAAATATTTTCCAGGGCATTTAGAAGCCAGTTTGCAAGATGGACGCATAATCCAAAAAGATGTTTTTATCAATAAAGGTAATTTTGATAATCCACTAAGTTTTGAAGAATTAAAAGCTAAATTTTTAGCCAATGCACAAATTTACCTTGATAATGCTAAAGCTAACAAAATTCTAGATCAAATCATCAATCTAGAAAATTTAAACCACTTTTCTTTTTAAATATTTATCCTTCTTTTTACAAGAAGGATAATTTCATTACACTTTTTTATTATAATATTTATTATTAATTTAGGAATTACAATGACTTTAAACGAGTTAAAAGATGGACAAAAGGCTATTATTGTCAATTTAAACGCTCACAAAGAACTCAAAAATAGACTTTTAAGCTTTGGATTTATTAAAAATAAAAACTTGAAAAAAATTCACTCCTCTTTAAAAAATGCCACCATAATGGTAGAACTTGATACAAGTTGTGTTATCCTAAGATCTGATGAAGCTAAAACCATAGAAGTGAATCTTATATGAAAAAAATCAAAATAGCCCTTGTAGGTCAGCCTAATGTAGGCAAAAGTCTTCTTATTAATGCGCTTTGCAAAGCTAATATGAAAGTAGGAAATTTTAGCGGAGTTACTATAGAAAAAGCAAGTGCAAAAACTTTTTACAAAAACTATGAATTTGAAGTCATTGATTTACCAGGAACTTATTCTTTAGATGGATATAGCGAAGAAGAAAAAATCACACGTCATTTTTTAAATCAAAATGACTATGATGTTATTGTTAATGTTTTAGATTCTACCAATTTAGAACGCAATCTTATCCTTAGTGCAGAACTTTTAAGCCTTAATAAAAAAATGCTTTTAGCTTTAAATATGTGCGATGAAGCCAAAAAAGAAGGCATAGAGCTTGACACTTCTATTTTAAGCCAAGAATTTCAAAGTCAAGTTGTTGAAATTTCAGCAAAAACAAAAGAAAATTTAGAACTTTTGCTGCAAAAAATTATTATTTTATTTGAAAGTAAATTTATTCCAAGATCCCAATTTTACACTCCGCTTTGCGAAAAAAGTCCAGAAAAAGAAGATTTATTATATTTTATTAATGAACTTTCAAAAAAAATTATCACGCACAAAAAAGAAGAAAGAAATTTAACCAAAAAAATCGATGCCTTACTTATCCATAAATTCTTTGGCTTACCTATATTTTTATTTTTAATGTGGCTTTTATTTCAACTCACCTTTAGCTTAGGACAAATTCCTATGGATTATATAGAATCGGGCTTTAATGCCTTAGGTGAATTTGTTAAAAACAATATTTCTAATACCTTTATCGCTTCAGCTTTGGCTGATGGGATTATCGCAGGTGTTGGTGCTGTGATACTTTTTTTGCCTAATATAATGATTTTATTTTTAGGCATAGCTCTTTTAGAAACCACAGGCTATATGTCAAGAGTAGCTTTTTTACTTGATGGGATTTTACATAAATTTGGTTTGCATGGTAAAAGTTTTATTCCACTAATCACTGGTTTTGGTTGTTCAGTACCTGCTTTTATGGCTACACGCACTCTTAAGAACAAAAGAGATAGACTTTTAACTCTTTTTGTGATCAATTTTATGAGTTGTGGGGCAAGACTTCCTGTATATGTGCTTTTTATCGGTGCTTTTTTTCCAAGTGAAAAAGCAGGAAATTATCTTTTTGGAATTTATATTTTAGGTGCGATTTTAGGACTTTGTGCTGCAAAATTTTTAAGAATGACAGCATTTCGTGGACTTGATGAACCTTTTGTTATGGAAATGCCAAAATATCGTATGCCAAATTGGTATTTAGTTTGGTTTATGGTTTATAATAAAGCCAAAATGTATCTTAAAAAAGCAGGAACTTTCATACTTTTGGCCTCTTTGCTTATATGGTTTGCTAGTAATTTTCCAAAAAGTGAAGAAAATTTAAATGATTTTAATGCTCAAGAAAGAGCTATAGAACAAAGTTATTTAGGACAATTTGGCAAAAGCATAGAACCTATTTTTAAACCCCTTGAGTTAGATTGGAAATTAAGCGTATCTTTAATCAGTGGTTTGGCTGCTAAAGAAGTGATGATTTCAACTATGGGAGTGCTTTATTCACTAGGAAAAGATGTAGATGAAACAAATAATGATTTAAAAGGAATTATCGCTAAAAACATACCTATACCAAGTGCAGTGGCTTTTATTTTATTTGTAATGATTTATAATCCCTGCTTTGCAGCAACTATAGTTTTTTCAAAAGAAAGTGGAAAGCTAAAATACACTCTCTTTCTCTTTCTTTTTACCTGCACAAGTGCTTATATAGTAGCTTTTATAGGGCTTCATATTGCTAAAATTTTATTAAATTAACTTGCTTTTAATGATGAAATTTTAGCAATATTATCTTCAAAAGCTTTTAAAATACTATAAGCAATACCTTCAAAATCAAGCCCACCACAAAGATAGATTAAAGTCATACGAAAAGATTTATTCACATCAAGCTTTGGTTTTTCAACGTTCATATTTAACTTAAAATCATAAGGACTTACATGTTTAAAAGCATAATTTTTTGCCGCAATTAAAAAATCATTCTTATCTTTTAAAAACTCGCCTTTAACTAAAATAAAGCTTATCTCAAGATATTTCCAAAAATCTTTTGAAGGCATGGAATTTTCATCAAAATTTTGTTCTATAAAAGTATAGTTTTTCTCAAAAGATTTTTTATAATTTTCTACAAGTAAAGCACCTAATTTATTTTTAGCTATATTTTGTAAAATAAGTTTTATATTGCTTTCAAATTCAAAATCTATTTGTTCTAAAATTTTAATTTGCTCTTCTATAAAAAATTCTTGTTTTAACTCTTCATTACAAAGTTTAGCGTAAGAAAAAATATTTGCCATAGGCTTTTCATAATTCCCAAACTCATCCCAAAAATTTTTCTCACTACAGGCTATACAACCATGTCCTGCAGCCACTGGCCAAGAAGTTTTAGCATTGAATTTCACTTTAGGACAGTTGTTGTAAGTATAAGGTCCTTTACAACCTATCTTAAATAAACAAGCCCCATTCTTTGCAGCCTCATCGTCAAAATGTTCAGCAAAAATCCCACTTTCAAATTTCGCCTTTCTTTCACACATATCATGCAAACATTTACCATAAGCCCACACAGGACGATTTTGCTCATCAAGTTCAGGCAAAACTCCAAATAAAGCAAAAAAACTTAAAGTCGCAATGATATTTATATCACTTGGAGGACAACCTGGAATATTTACTACTTTCTGACTTAAAACTTCGCTAATACCACAAGTTTTACTAGGATTTGGATAAGCAGCCTGAATACCACCATAACTTGAACAAGTACCCACTGCAAAGATAGCCTTGGCTTTAGCGGCTAGTTTTTCTAAAATTTCATAGCCACTCTCTCCTTGCGCTCCTATAGTAAGAAAAAAGGTATCAATGGCTGCAACACCACCTTCAACCGCTAAAATAAAATCTTCTTCTAAAACATACTCTAAAAGCTCTTCAGCCTTAGTGCCATTTGCCGCCATTAAAGTTTCATGATATTCTAAAGAAAAAAAATCAAAAATAAGCTCATCAAAACTTGGCAACTCAGAACGCAACAAACTCTCGCTACACCCTGTACATTCACAAAGATGAAGCCATACTAACTTTGTTTTAGGTGCGATTTGAAAAAATCTTTGAGCAAGAGCTGGAATTTCATTGCCTAAAGATAAATGCCTAGCAAGAATTTTTACACTTTCTTCATTGATAACCTTATCCTCTTTTAAAGTAGAATTCTCAAGTTTTTTAATGCGATCTTCAAGTATATTTTTTAATTCTTCATTGCTAAGCTTTGCCATTTTTTATCCTTTTTGATTATCCCAACAAAGAACAGTTTGCCCTTCTTCATTTTTTTCAACATCGCCCATACCCATGATGTTATATCCTGCATCAACATAATGTATTTCACCTGTAACACCATTTGCTAAATCGCTAAGTAAATACATAGCCGAATTGCCTACATCTTCTATACTAACATTGCGTTTTAAAGGAGAATTGATTTCATTGTATTTTAAAATCATTCTAAAATCCCCTATTCCACTTGCTGCCAAAGTTTTAATAGGACCTGCTGAAATAGCATTAACACGAATTCCTTTTACTCCTAGATCTCTTGCTAAATAACGCACAGAACTTTCAAGTGCGGCTTTTGCTACACCCATAACATTATAATGAGGTACATATTTAACCCCACCAAGATAACTTAAAGTCAAAATCGAACCCTTATCTTTTAAAATAGGTAAAACCGCACGTGTTAAAGAAAGTAAAGAATACACAGAAGTTTGCATAGCTATATCAAAAGCTTCTTTTGAAGTTTCTAAAAAAGAATTTTCTAAAGCTTCTTTTGGAGCAAAAGCAACCGCATGTACTACAAAATCAATCTCACCTAAATCTTTTTTGATTTTTTCAGCGATAGAATCTAAATGCTCGTTATTATTTACATCAAGCTCATAAACAAAATTAGAATTAAACTCTTGTGCTATAGGTTCTACACGTTTTTTTAAAGCATCATTTAAAAAAGTAAAAGCAAGCTCGGCTCCTTGATCAAAACATGCTTTTGCTATGCCATAAGCGATAGATTTATTATTTGCAACCCCTACAATAAGGCCTTTTTTACCCTTCATAATCATCTTTTATCCTTTGATTAATTTTATAAAATTTTCTACTTTTAAAGCTGCAGAGCCTATCAAAACTCCACCACAATGATTTACACTTAAAATTTCTTTGATATTATTTTCATTCACACTTCCACCATAAAGCAAAGGTGCCTTGGTTAAACTCGCTAAAAATTCAAGCACTTTAGCGATATCTGTACTTTGTGCACTCACTCCCGTTCCTATAGAATAAATAGGCTCATAAGCGATAATGAGTTTTTCATAATTTAAATCAATAATTTCAAGTTGTTTTTTTAAAAACTCTAAAGTCTTGCCTGAATTTTTTGTATCTAAATTTTCACCTATACAAAAAACAATTTTATAACCATGCTCTTTAGCAAAATCAAATTTAGCCTTAATAAATTCTTCATCTCCTAAAGCTCTTCTTTCAGAATGCCCGATTAAAACGCATTTGATCCCAAATTCGTCCAAATGTTCTTTTCCAAGCTCGCCTGTAAAAGCACCATTAACACAAGGATAAAAATTTTGGGCTCCTTGTATGAAGTTATTTTCTTTTTCTAAAAATGCTACACTAGGTGGGAAAACGATAATATCATCGCATTTTACCCCTATAGTTTTATTTAAAATTTCAGCATAAATTTTAAAACTTGCTCTTGTGTGATTGCATTTTAAATTTGCAGCAAAGATCATTCATTTTCCTTAGATCTTAAAGCTTTTACACCTGGAAGTTCTTTACCCTCTATAAGTTCAAGAGAAGCGCCACCTCCAGTAGAAATAAAAGTCATCTCATCTGCATCACCTGCGCGCGCAACCACATCAGCTGTATCACCGCCTCCAACAACAGAAGTTGCATGCCCTTCACTAATATAATGACTCATTTTAATGCTACCTTTTGAAAATTTATCAATTTCAAAAACCCCCATAGGTCCATTCCACCAAATCGTTTGCGCATCAGAAATCACCTCTTTAAAAAGTCTCACACTTGCAGGTCCTATATCTAAACCCATCCAACCATTTGGAATTTCTTGTGCTGGAACAAATTTCATCGGCACATCTTGTGAGCACGCAGGAGCGGCTACAACGTCTACTGGAAGATAAATTTTCACTCCTAAATTTTTACCTTTAGTAAGAATTTTATTAGCTTCTTCTAAAAGTTCTTCTTCTAAAAGTGAATTTCCTATATCATAACCTAAGGCTTTTAAAAAAGTAAATGCCATACCTCCGCCTATGATTAATTTATCTACCTTTGGTAATAAATTTGTCAATGCTTGAAGTTTTCCACTTACCTTTGAACCTCCAACAACAGCGACAAAAGGACGTGCTGGATGTTTGATAAGATTGCTTGCAAAATCAATTTCTTTTTGGAGTAAAAATCCTGCACCTTTGTGTTTTTCATCAAAAAATTTAGTAATAGCCTCCACGCTAGAATGTGCTCTATGGCATACTCCAAAAGCATCATTGATATAAACTTGAACCATAGAAGCAAGTTCTTTGGCTAAATTTTCATCATTTTTAGTTTCGCCTTTTTCAAAACGCAAATTTTCAAGAAGTAAAATTTCACCCACTTTTAAATTCATAGCTTTGGTTTTTGCATCTTCGCCGATAACATCTTTTGCCATAACAATTTCTTTATCTAAAAGTCTAGCAAGACGCTTAGCAACAGGTTCTAAAGAATACTTGGAGCTAATTTCTTTTGGACGCCCTAAATGAGAGGCTAAAATCACACTACATCCATTATCCAAACAATATCTTATCGTAGGAATAGCTGATCTTATGCGTCTATCATCAGTGATATTTAAAAAATCATCTTGAGGAACATTAAAATCACATCTTATAAAAACTTTTTTCTTAGCTAAATCAATGTCTTTTATAGAAATAATATCACTCATGATTAAGCCTTATTTGCAATATATACTGCCATATCTACTAGACGACTTGAATAACCCCATTCATTATCATACCAAGCAATCACCTTGATAAAATCATCCGCAATCACTTGAGTTAAATCACTTGCTACAATAGCTCCATAAGAACAAGTGATAAAATCGCTTGAAACTCTTTCATCATCATCCACCATTAAAATGCCTTTTAAATTTGTAGCTGCAGCTTTTCTAAAAGCTTCATTGATTTCATCTTTGCTGACTTTACGGCTTAGCTGCGCAGTTAAATCCACGCTTGATACATCAATCACTGGCACACGCATACTTTGTCCGTGAAGCTTGCCATTAAGTTCAGGCATAACAAGTTTCATAGCTTTTGCTGCGCCTGTAGAAGTTGGAATGATATTTTGCGCTGCAGCACGAGAACGGCGTTTATCTTTGGCCTTAGCATCAATAATACTTTGTCCATTTGTATAAGCATGTATTGTTGTCATAAGTCCTTTTTCTATACCAAAATTATCTTGTAAAACACGACAAACAGGACCTAAACAATTTGTTGTACAACTTGCATTAGAAATAATGCTTTCACCCTTGTAAAGTTCTGAATTTACTCCTAAAACATAAGTAGGTGTATCATCTTTTGCAGGAGCACTCATGATCACTTTTTGCACTCCCATATCTATAAATTCTTGACATTTTGCCATAGTTAAATGCGCTCCTGTACACTCTAAAACAATTTGTGCGCCGTGTTTTGCAAAGTCAAGATCTTTTACATTGCGACTTTTAAATACTTTGATTTTTTTACCATTTACCACTAAATCATCGCCTTCACTATCAACACTGCCTTTAAATTCACCATGTACTGTATCGTATTTAAAAAGGTATTTTGTAAGTTCAATATCCGTAGTATCATTTATCGCCACAAGCTCAATATCATTTCTTTCTAAGATGATTCTTGCAACACATCTGCCTATGCGTCCAAAACCATTTATAGCAACTTTTACAGCCATTTAATTTCCTTTTGCAAAATATAATGTTAATATTCTACAAAAAAAAGGTTAAAATTTTAATGAAGATAGCACTTTTTGGTGGCAGTTTTGATCCACCACATAATGGACACAATAGCGTTGTTTTAGAGGCTTTGGAAAAATTAGATATTGATAAACTTATTATTATGCCTACTTATATCAATCCTTTTAAACAAAGTTTTAGTGCTGATGAAAAGCAAAGATTTTTATGGGTTAAAAAACTTTGGGGACATTTACCAAAAGTTGAAATTTGCGATTTTGAAATCAGGCAAAAACGCCCTGTTCCTAGCATAGAAAGTGTTAAGTATCTTTATAAGCTTTATAATCCTAGTAAATTTTATCTTTTAATTGGCGCAGATCATTTAGAAAAACTTCATCTTTGGCATGATTTTGAAAAACTCAATTCTTTAATAGAATTTGTTATTGCCAATCGCAATGATATAGGAATTCCTAAGAATTTCAAAGATTTAAAAACCAATAAAAAAATCGCTTCTTCTTTCATACGCGACACTTTAAATACAAATGAGGTTTGTGAAGAAATTAAAGATGAAGTAAAAAAATATTATGAAAAATTACAAAAAAATTGATACAATTTCAAAAATTAAAGGACAATAATGCAAGAAAGAATAGATTTAATCGTTAAAATTTTAGATGAAAAAAAAGCTGAAAATATCAAAACCATTGACATGAGCGAGCAAGAATACTTTGTAAAATATGTCATTATTGCAGCTACTTTAGGAGAAAGACACACTCTATCCTTGATCGATGAGCTTAAAACACAACTTAAAGCCAAAGGTGAGGAATTTTTAAACATAGATAGTAGCGAAGAATGGAGCGTGATTGATCTTGGCGATATTTTAATCCATCTTTTAACACCAGAACACAGAGGAATTTATAATATAGAAGAATTACTAGAAAACCTTAAAAAAGGCAGGGTTTAAAAAGGCTAAAATTTAATTAGCCTTTTTAATTTTTAGAGATTATCGATATATTCTTCAATCTCTTTTTTAATTTTCTCTTTTTGCTCTTTTAAAGCTTTTTTCTTAGCCTTATACTCAACCTTGCTCATATAGTCTTTTTGATCATGTAAAGCATCGAGTTCTTTTTCGATTTTTTCCACTTCTTGTTCTTTAAGTTTTTTAGCTTCTAGTTTTTTATCATAAAACATAGGATCTTTAGTACAATCATTTTGCACTTGCTTTAAAGCAAGTTCTAAACTTAAAGTTCTAGCTGTGTCATTATGTGCTTTAGAAAAACTGATTTCTTTATTGATACGATCGATTTTTCTATCACATTCACTTGCACCAAAAGCAAAAGCACATAGTGTAAGTAGAATAAGTATTTTTTTCATTTTTAATTCCTTTTTAAAATAAATTAAATCGCGGAATATTATCTCATCAATTCTTAAATCTAGCTTTTATATCATTAAACAAAGTAAATACCATACTTTCAAGCTCTTTTGCTCTTTCTAAAGATGTTGCCTCAAAGCGTGTGATAAGATAAGGGCTGGTATTAGATGCACGAAGTAAAGCCCATCCATCGCCAAAATCTATCCTAGCTCCATCAATTTCACAAAGACTTTTAACACCTTTTAAAGCTCCTTTTTCAATCTCTTTTTGAAATTCTTCCACAAGTTTGAATTTTTCTTCTTCATTTACAGGAATTTTAATTTCAGGTGTAGTATAAAGTTTTGGTAAAGCTTTAATCATACTTTCTAGATCAAAACCTTTATAAACAAGCTCCAAGGCTCTTAAAAATGCATAAATTCCATCATCATAACCAAAATATCTATGTTTAAAGAAAATATGCCCACTCACTTCAGCAGCTAAATCAATATCTTTTTCTTTCATCATTTTTTTGATATTAGAATGTCCTGTTTTTCCCATAAAAATAGTTCCAAATTTAGCCACTTCATCAAAAAGATTTTTAGAACATTTTACCTCACCTAAAATGCGTGGATTAGGGATATCTTTAGCAAACAAATAACAAAGCTCATCCCCACAAAATACATGAGTTTTACTCAAAGCAACCATTCTATCAGCATCCCCATCAAAAGCAAAAGCTAAAGAATAATCTTGATTTTGATTTAAAAATTCTCTAATCGCACTTAAGTTTTCTTCTTCTGTAGGATCTGGAGCATGGTTTGGAAACTGTCCATCAGGCTCTGCAAACATTACATGAGCTTTTAAATTTAAAGCTTTAATTAAAGGCTCTATCACTACTCCAGCCGCACCATTTGTGCAATCAACGCCAAATTTATAATTAAAATCCTTTAAAAAGCTAAATTGCTCGCACATAAATTTCACATAAAGGTTTAAAATATCGTATTTTTCTACTTCTAAATTTTCTTCAATATCATCATCTAAATGCTTATAAACTTCTTTTGAAAACTCTTTTAACTCTACGCCAAAAAAACTTTCTTTATTGATAGTGATTTTAAAACCATTATAATCTTTTGGGTTATGAGAGCCTGTTATCATAACATTTGCATCAAATTTCAAGCCCTCATAAAGACTAAAATACCCCAATGGAGTTGGCGCAAGCCCTATATCACAGATTTTTATTCCCGCTTTGTTAAGTCCACTCACTAGATAATTAAAAAGTTCATTTGCACTATATCTTGCATCATAGCCCACACTTACATTTTTACAGCCTTTATTTAGCATGGTTTGTCCCAAGCAAAAACCTATAGCTTTAACGCTTTTTTCATTCAGTTCTTTGCCATAAAGTCCTCTTATATCATATTCTCTAAAAATCACATCTAACATTTTTTTCCTTCAAATTCATCTCTTCTTTAACCTAAATTTATCGTTTTTCTAAAGCAAATTTGGATAGAAAAGAAATTTTTGCTACAATTTTACATTAATTTCACTAAATGAAGGAAAATTTATGGATGAAGAATTAGAAAACGAAGAAACGAAAAAGAAAAAAGGCGGTTCACTTGTAATTATTATTGTTATTTTACTTTTTGTTTTACTTCTTAGTATTATGGGAGTAATTGCTTGGCTTATTTCAAGCAGTTCAAGTGATGAAAGTGAAGTCAAAGAAGCCCCAAAAGAAGAGGCAAAAACTGATAAACCTAAAGTTTCAGCTCCTACTCAGCGAGGTAGTGATTTTGCTAATATAGGTCCTATGTATCCACTTGATCCTTTTACCCTAAATTTACTTAGCGATAGCGGCTCAAGATATGTAAAATGCACTATAGAACTAGAACAAAATAGCGAACTTTTAAAACCTGAACTTGATAAAAAAGTCCCAGTGATTCGTGATATTATTATTCGTACATTAACAGCTAAAACCTTTGAAGAAGTAAGTACACAAAAAGGCAAAGAACGTTTAAAAGATGAGCTAGTTGGAAAAATCAATGAAATTTTAACCGATGGCTTTATTAAAAATGTTTATTTTACGGATTTTGTAGTTTCTTAATGCGTGTAGGCTGTGATATCATCGCCATTTCTAGAATAGAAAAAATTCATTCTAGACATGGCAAAAATTTTTTGGATAAATTTCTAAGCCCAAAAGAACAAATACTCATTAAAAATCCAGCAACTCTAGCAGGTCTTTGGGCTGCTAAAGAAGCCGCTAGCAAGGCTTTGGGTGTTGGAATTTGTGAATTATGCAGTTTTTTTGATATTGAAATATCAAAAGATGAAAAAAACGCGCCTAAATTAAAATATTCTCAAAAAATTACAAAAGATTTTAATATCACTCAAACTTCCCTAAGTATTTCTCATGATAATGGTTTTGCTATAGCCATAGTGGCTATAGTTTGATTATTTTCCTATAGTTTGCTTGTCTAAATTTCTTGAAAGTATGAAATCCACCACAGGTTGTTCTCTTTTGTTTGCTCTTTTACAATGATCTTTTTGAAAAAAATCTGTGATTTTTATAACAATCCTTGCCCATTTTTTGCGATTTCTTTCACGCCACGCATGAGAAGAAACGCTCTCCCAAGCATAGCCATTAAACAAGCTTGCATTTACAAAATGATCTAAGGCTCTAACACCCTGTCTTGCTCGTGCGGTATTAAAAAAAATTCCTATAATCACGATAAAAAGATATCCTAAAACTGCTAAAGGTACTATTGCACAAAGCAGAATAGTCCCTGCTAATTTTTCTTTTAAGCTTCCTTTTAAGGTGCGTTTTACACGACGACGAAAATTGGCGCGAATTTTAGTTCTAACTCTTTTCATAGCTTTCTTTTGCTAAATTTTATCCTCATACCATTAGCCGAACGCACTGTTAAACGCCCTACTACATCAGGTACAAAACCTTCTTCAAGTTCTAGTTTGTAAGTTTTTAAAATATTAGCCAAAATCAAAATCGCTTCTTGCATAGCAAAACCTTGTCCTATACAAATTCTTTCCCCTACCCCAAAAGGCAAATAAGCATCTTTTTTGTACTCTCCTTCAAAACGAGAAGGATTAAATCCATGCGGATTTGTCCAAAATTCTTCATGTCTGTGTATCAGCCAAGGAGCAATCACCACCCCAGAACCTTTTTTAATAAGCTTATCTCTAACTTGGGTATCTTTTTTTGCCTCTCTTGCAAAAAAACCAACAGGAGGATAAAGTCTTAAAGATTCTTTAAAAATATTTGTTAAGTATTTAAACTGTCTTAGATGCGAAATTTCAATGGCTCCACCCTGTAAAACCTGAGTAATCTCCTCGTAAGCTTTTTCTTGCTCCTTAGGATAAAGACTGAGCAAATAAAGCGTCCATGTCAAAGAACTTGCTGTGGTTTCATGTCCTGCTAAAAAAAGCATAGCCACTTGATCTAAAATTTCCTCAAAAGAAAAACGCTTATTTGTATCAGCATCCACTACTAAAAGCAAAGATCCTAAAATATCTTCAAATTCTGCATTATCTGCCATATCATATCTTGGTTTTATGATATCACTTAAAACCTGTCTGATCACATCTCCGGCTTTAGCACGCTTACGATCTCCTAACACATAAGAAAGCCATTTTGGAAAACAAAACATACGACGCATGGCTGTATGCACGCTTTGCTCTTGAAAAGTCACAAATGCGTTTAAGATTTTTTTACCTTTTTCCTCATCGAGTTTTGAAGACATAATGGTGCGAAAAATCACATCAGCGGTAATAAAAGTCATAGCTTCATCTACTTCGATAACAGCATGATTTGGATACTTGCTAAAACGATCCATCATATCTGCCACAGCTTCACTCATAAGATTAAACACTTTATTGATACGAGTCATTTCAAAACTTGGACGCAAAAGCTCTCTTTGTTTTTTCCAAACTTCACCATTTGTAGTAAAAATACTCTCCCCTAAAAGCGGACTTAAAAGCTCATGTAAAAATGCACTTTTAGGAAATTCTCTAACCTCATCAACCATCATTCTTTTAACTTCTTTAGTGTCATTTATGACATAAAGATCAAAATTTGGCATCTTCACATAGCCTGTTTGCATTTTATAACTACGCTCATAAAGCCCGTCAAGCCAAGATCTACGCTTTAACAAAAAAGTTAAAAGCGTAGAAGCTTTATTTTTATAAGGTTTTGGAAAAAAGGGGCATTCACTCATATTTTTACCTTTTCTTCTAAAAATTTAGGCATTATGATGAAAGAAAAAAAATCATAATCACCTTTAACACTAATACTATAAAGATATAAAAAGTGCGCTTTGTTTTTATCTCTTTTTATTTTTTTATACTCATGTTTTTCATATAAAGTGTGAAATTTAGCACTTAAAAATGGGGGTGTAAATTTAGCATTTACGCCACTCGTGCGGAAAAAATCCACTTGAGGAAAACATGCTCCATCAATAATCGATGTGTAATCATACCATTTTAAATCAAACCTTGAAACAAATTCAAGCTTCTTTCTAAATTCATCCGCTTTTTTTTGATAACTCACTAAAGGAATGCATTCTCCTAGAGTAAGAATTTTTAACTTATGAAGTAAAGATAAATCTAAATTTTGTCTTAAAATACACTCCAAAACTTCTATACAAACTATAGTTCCAACACTATGTGCTACTAAAACAAGTTCATAATCTTGTTTATTTTCATTTTGTTTTAGCTTATCTACTATGGTATTCGCAAAAAGCTTGATTCTTTCTTGCATAGTGCCTGTTTTTTTATCTTGCCAAGTAGCACAAAAAGCACAAATTCTTGCTATCCAAAATACAGCTAATTTCTTACCTAATTTAAATAAAAAATGATTTAGTAAAAATCCTAAAAAACATCCTATGATGATAGCTAAAGAAAAATGCATATAATTTTGCAAAAAAGCAAAACTTTCAAAAGCCAAAACCAAAGAAAATAGTAAAGAAAATAACACATAAAAAAAAGGATAATAACCTGTGATAAGTTGATAAATCGACTCTTTGCCAAATTTGATAAAAAGCCCTGTGATAGTATAAATTCTAAAAAAACTATAACAATCTGCCAAAGCATCTTTATAATTTTCTGACCAATTTTTCTTAACAATATCATTCCATGTTAAAAAATGATATTTAGTTTGCACTCCTTCGCAAGAAATTTGAAAAAAAGGAAATTGTTCATTTTTTTCAATTTTACTTAAATCAGCTTTAATGTTAAAAGCATGAGAATAATCTTTTAGGTTTTTTTTAAATAAATCATAATAAAATCTATAACTTTTAGGATCATATCCTGCTATATAAAATACTTCCCTATCCATAAAATATTTCTTTTTACTTTTAATTATAACAACTTTGCTTTAAAAGCTCTCTTAATCAAAGTTTTTTAGTCTTATTTGTCTAAAAAGAAATTTTTATAAAAATTGCCGTTGAATTGATTAGTTTGTAAAAGATATTTTTTAAAATTACATACTAAAACAGGATTGGGTTTATAAGCATGAGCTTCACGCCAAAAAAATTGAAGTTTTTTTGGATAAGATAAGCCTTCAAAATCATAAAAAGCATTGCCACAAACCTTAGTCGGACAGCCTTCTAAAATAGCACTAAGGCCTACTGTTGAATTTATAGTAATACAACCCAAAGCCTTTCTTAAAAGAACTGGCAAGTGGGTATCATGAACATATAAAACCCTTCCTTCTACATGATATTTTTGACTTAAATCATTTATGAGTTTAGAATAATTCTTATAGCCCCTATCCATGGGATGGTGTTTAAAAACTAGATAAGATTTAGCTCTTGCATGGTTTGCAAAAGAAAGTATGGTTTCCTCTATAAAGTGCTCTATGCTTTTTTTGTAATGATATTTAATTTGCGTATCACTATAAACTTGTAAAATCGCCAAAAAGTACTTTTTTTCTAAATTATAAATCTTTTCATTTAGTTTTTTTTCTGTAATCTTATAAAGATACTTTCTATACAATGATCTAAACCAAAATAAAAATTCAAAAGGATATAAAGTGCGATGATGAAGTTTGTTGTTAAAAAATGGAGCCAAAATAAAAGCAAACAACCAATACAAAAAAGCATCAAAAGCCATAAATTTAAATCCACCTGGAATTTCTTTTATGCTTTCTTTGGTAAAAATATTTTGAGAAAGATAAAAATTTTTATCACGCGGTAAAGAAGAATTTGCATTCACCCCATCTTTTTCCAAAGTAATACAATAAGGCCTTAAATATCCTTCTTCAAAAATCCATATTTCAATTCCTAATTCTTTAGCCACTTTAATAGCCTTAGCATGTATAATGCGACAATCATTATACATTAAAATAGCATCGATTTTTTTATTTTGAAAAAAATCTCTATAGAAATTTTCAAGATCTTTTTCATCACACTTACACCTCGTTCCGCTAGGATAGAAAAAAAAATCTCCGCCGTTAAAATTGAGTTTAAAAACTTTGGTTTGGTTTTTTCTCATTTTCACTGCAAGATGATGAAAAAAATTTCCCACAGGCCCTTGCAAGAGTAAAACATTTTTACCGCTAAATTCTTTTTTAATTTTAGTGCTAAATCTCATTTCTTTGCTAAAAATTCATAAAATCTTCTTATTTTTCTAAGCATAAAAGTTTTAAAATCTATTGCCAATTTTATATATTTTTTTGAAAAATAAGCTTTTTGTAAATTTAGCATTATATCTAAACAAACTTCAATTTCACATAAAGTTTTTGTTTTAGGATTTATATATCTTGGATATATGATCAAAGCACCTGCTACAAGCTCTTCTAGGCTTAGTTTTCTTGTTCTTCTTTCACATCTATATTTATCTTTTGTTAAACCCCAGCCCGCATAAAAAGGCATACCATAAGTAAAAACTTTTTTAGCTCTTAAAAGAGCATCAAAACCACTTGTAGAAGTAATAGTGTGAATTTCATCAGCAATTTTTATAGCGCTATCAATACTGCAATCTTTTACAATCTCATCACAAAATTCCAAGATGAGTGTTTCATCTTTTAAACCTACACGGTTGCCGCTTAACACATCAGGATGGGGTTTAAAGATGATATAAGCATCTTGATTTTTAGCACGCACCTCCTTAAGCAAATCAAGAGTAGATAAGCCAAAACCCCCTAAAATCATCGAAACATCATCTTCAACTTGAGCAGGGATTAAAATAATCTTTTGTCCTATTTTGGCATTGATCTTTAAATTTTCATGCTTTAAGCCATTGTATTTTGAAAAGCGGTTCTCAAGTAAGATTTTTATAATATTTTTTGCCCTATTTAGCATATTTTCATCAAAAATTTCGTTTTGCAAAAGCTCTTCTAATTTACTTGCTTTATTTGGATCTATGTAAAGTCCTTTATCATCAACGTTTAAAGAAAAAGGTCTTGTTAAATCAGAACCTAGCGAAATTGAGCGGATAAAACCATCTTCAACTAAAGAAATTTTAGGAATAAAATGGAGCAAATTCTCATCTTGCGCTTTTTTTATAAGAGTAGTTTTAAGAGCGTTATAATCTATCCTTTTACCCCAAATGAAAAATTTATCATTTTCTTTAAGTTTATATCTAGCTAAAGATTTTAAAGAATTTAAAAAAATAATTTTATTATCTTTGGCCTTAAAAAAAGGCCTGATAAAATACCTTTTCCATAAGGTAAAACCTAACATAAAAAGCCTGTTAGAATTTGCCTTTTCTATATCTTTATATTTTGCTAAAGTTTGAATAGTATCAAAAATATTACTTTTTTGATTTAAATAAGGATTAAAATACTCGCTATAAAGTATATAAGCAGCATAGAAAACTTCTTCTAAACTTCTTTTTTGCATCCTTCTTTTACACTCTAATTTATCTTTTGTTAGACCCCAACCTGCATAAAAAGGCATGCCATAACAAACACACTCACATCCTTGCATCAAAGCTTCAAAACCCATACCAGAAGTTTTGGTATAAACCTTATCAAAAAACTCAAGCAAGGCTATGGGATTAAAATTTTCAGTGATTAAAATACATTCTTTAGGTAAGGAATTTATATCTAAATCACTTTGTTTTTTACCGCTTAAAACGTCAGGATGGATTTTTATATAAATTTTAGAATCAGGATTTTCTTTTATAGCATCTTTTATCATATCGACGGTTTTAAAATCTTTAGCGAGCCCAAATTCAAGCGAGGCATCATTTGCCGTTTGAGTGATGATTAAAACGCGTTTTTCATCTTTTTGAAAATAATCATCTGGAATATCGAGATTGTTATTATACTTGCTAATTTTATATTTTTTGATAAGCTCTATAACTTTTTTAGCTTGCTTGATTTCTTCATCTTTAAATTCATAAGTATTTAAAAGATTTTCAAGCTTTGAAGGTGCTGTTGCATCATAATAAATGCCTATATCATCTTTAACCATAGAAAAACTTGGGCTATTTTCAACCCCTAAATTTAATGAGCGGATAAATCCATCTTCTAAAAGTATGAATTTAGCCTTATATTTTTTAGCTAAATTTATAGCTTTTAAACCTGATTTTTTGCGTCCCCAGCCAAGGAAAAGATCATCTTTATTTATTTTTGATTTTTTCTTATACAAAGAAATGGTGTAAAAATTTCTAACATTAGCAATAAGTTTTTTTGATATTGAGTAATGCTTCACAATGCCAATTTCTTTATTATAAGTTCAACTTTTTCTTCTAAATTATTTCGACAAGAATTATTGATCACTAAATCAGCCTCTGGTTTATCAAATTCTATATCAACACCAACTACATTATTAATTTCTTTATTTAAAGCCTTAGTATAAAGCCCTTTTTGATCTCTTTGTATTAATTCATGCATATCGCATTCTATATAAATTTCATAATAATTTTTTAATTGCTTTCTATTGTAATCATAAATCTCATTAAACATTGAAATCGTAGTGACAATAACCATCATACCTTGATCGTTTAAAAATTTTGCAAATTTAGCTCTTTTCAAAGCCATATCTATGCGACCTTGTCTATCGTATGCATAATGTCCTAATATTTCTCTTAACTCATCTCCATCGAGATAAATAAGGTTTTTATATTTTAGTTTTAATTTCTCATACAAAGCTTGACCTATAGTTGTTTTTCCACTTCCAGCTAAACCAGTAAGCCAAATAATATAAGGACTATTTATCAATTTGCACCTCTAAATCACTCATAAAATCAATTTCACACCAATTGCCATCAATTTCCACTGCTTTTGCGTTGTTGTATTTTTCAATTAAAGCTTGCAAAAAACTTGTCATGTACATATTTTCAAAATTTTTATTATCATATAAAATATCTCGATCAAGCATTTCATAAAAAGCAATAACTTCGGAAAGAAATTGATAAGAAAATTTAAAAAGTCCTATATATTGAGCTTCTATCTCATCATAGGCATTAGCTTTTTTTCCAAGTTCTATAATATAACCATTTGTCATCTTTAATGTTTCAGCATCTTCTAAAGGATTTGCAAAGCGTTTGCTCCAAAGCTTACGCCAAGACTTATCAACTACTATAGCAAGTTCTTCTTTGGCATTTATAAGCTTTTGCACGCAATCTTGAGAATAAACAATATCCGCATAAGAAATAATCAAATCTTGTTTTTCTTCTATGCATTTTAATATAAAATCTTTAGCGCAAAAAAAAGTATGAACCATATTGGTTTTATCATATTTTGAATTAATAAAAAAATGCTCGATATCATATTTATTAAGATAATTTTTTAGCACTTCGTTTAAATATCCACCCACAACAGCTATTTCATTTATACCTGCTGATTTTAAAGCTTCGATTTCATAATCTATGATTTTTTTATTCTTATACTCAACCATACACTTTGGTTGATCTTTTGTTAAAGGCATCAGCCTTGATCCAAAACCTGCTGCTAAGATAATTGCATTCATATTATTCCTTGATTAAACTAAACCACTCTCTTAAAATTTGAATATTATTAAGCCCATTTTCTCTTTCAATATGCCACATTATACCAAAAATATTTTCATACTTATGTTTAAAAGCTTCTATGGTATTATCTTCTGCTAAGCAAAGTTCTACAAGATCTTCGCCTAATTTTTCAATAGCAAAATTATGAAAAGAATTGCTTATAAATTTTTCTTTTGAGAAAAATACTTCATGTTTGCCTATATGATTTTCACAAGGACTTATATGGCTGTTAAAATAATGAGCTATCATCTGAGCCCCTCTGCAAATTCCTAAAAGTGGTATTTTTTCTTCTAAACAAATTTCTATAACTTGCTTTTCATATAAATCTCTCTTTTTGGATAAAACATTAGGACTATAAAAACTTAAATCATTGCCACCACTTAATATTACAGCTTTTATTAGATGTTTATAATAAGAAAAATCTATTTCATAGCTAAGAGGAAGAGGAGTAAAATTTTTAAATAAATCTTTATTAAATAATTTTCCCCAATCCAAAGCCAAACATTCTCTTTCTTCATGATAGCTTTCGTTGCAAATAAGCCTTTGAGTAATACCTATAAACAAAATATTTGCTCACTTTCACATTCTATATTTATTTTTTTAGCTTTTAAATATTTTTCAAAATTTTCTTCTCCAACTCCTATAACAGCAGGCATTCCAAGTTCTGAGGCACGAATGGCCATATGTGAATTAGCACCCCCATAACATGTAATAAGTCCTGCTATATTTTTTGTAAATAAATAATCATATCCGGGATCTGCAGCATAAATTAAAACAATCTTTCCTTCTAAATCTTTATCATTTTCCTTTGCCGTAAATGCAGTAATACTCTTTTGTGTAATGAAATTTGGAATAATGCTATGATTATAAAAAGAAAAAATTTCATCGGCATTGCAAAGCAAAGAAGGAAGTTTTATAGCTTGTGTAAGTTCATATTCTTTTTTATTGCGATTAATTTCTTCTACAAACTGCTCTTTTGGATTTATAGAATAAAGACTAGAATAAAGATTTAAAATGCTTTTTATATCAAGATGAGCCAAATCTTCTTTTTCAATGCCATAATATTTGCCTAATTCTTCTATATAAACTATAGCTTTAGAAAGCAATCTAGTGAATTTAAATTTAACGAGCTCTCTACCCTCGATAGCCTGTTTTAAAAAATCAAAAAATTCACAAGCATTAATCTCTAATCCATGCTCTCTAAGTAAAACATTTAAAGCTTTTGTCTTTTCTTTTGAAAAAACAAAAGCTTTATCTTGTAAATAAACTTTACTATCTTTTTGATCCACATCAAAATAAAGCTCAAAATCTTCATCATATCTTGGAGATAAAATATTATAAGTTCCTGCTCTTAAGTGTCCAAAATCTTTCAAAAATTGATCTTTGTTGTGAAAATTAAGATGGTTTGTTTGTTTACTTAAATTTTTGCTCACTGTATTGAGTGAATTTAAAAAATCATCTTTTTCCTCTTTGGTTATAAAATCAATCTCAACTAAAGAATTTAAAAGTTGCATTGCTACAAATGCAGCCCTAGCCACCCCCGCAAAAGGCAAGGTTCCATAACGCTTGCATTCTTCAATAAGCCAATAAATTTTATCAATTAAAGAAAAATTAGAATTAATAATGCCATCATATCTTTCTTTTAGCTTATAAGCTTTTTGTATATCTTTTAAATAAAACCCTGATCTAGGATTAATAATCTTATTTGTAAGTTCCAATAATGAAAATTCTAATCTTTTGATTTCATTTTCATTAAAACCATGATTTAAAAGTTCTTCTAATTTTTTAGAACTATTAAAGTCATAACAAGAATAAACAATATTAAATTCAATCTTATCGTGCAATTCATGATTTTTATTAAGCTTATCTAAGTAAAAATTGACAAGTTTTTGTGCAATATTTTCATCTAATTTTTTTGGTATAAAAGAATTAAAAGATAATCTTACATCTACATAAGGAATGCCTAAAAAAGAATGGATTAAAGGATGGGATCTTAGATCTCTATAACCATAATTATCTCTTTGATACGCCCAGATATTATCTGTGATGATTTCTTTATATAAACTAAAAGCTAAACGCCTAGGTCTTAACCCTATGATTTCAGCTGGATTCCAATCAGGCATTACCCCAAAAATAGCTTTATCTCCCAAAACTCTAGATCTTGATTCTTTTAAAGACTCAAAACGTTTATAAAATCTATATAAAGCTTCTTTTGGTAAAGAATGAAATAAATTATTTTTTTCATGCATAACCAAAGGACGCACTTGTAAGCAAAAAAGTTCTTCCTTATCATCTTGAATAGCAAATGCAAATTCAACATCTAAAAAATGACAATCATATAAAACTTCTAATTCTTTTATAAGTTCTATAATTTTTTGAAGTCTAATATCTTTAAATTCTAAATAATTTCTGTAATGATAGTAAGTTTTTGCACTCTTACTGCTTCCATCTGTAATAGAGCTATTTGAACCATTTTCATCATATTGAAGACAAAAATAAGGGGAAAAATTATCCTTATCAACACTAAAACCAACTCCACAAAGAGTAATGTTTTCAAGCATAGGTTGAACTAAAATTTCATCGCTTTTTGATGGCATAGAATTGGCAACTTCATATAAAGCTTTTAATAACTCATCTTTAGAATCAGCTTTAATATTTGCCAAAGAAAGAAAAGCACCTGCATTGGAGTTTTTCATACTATCTTCACTTAAAGAAGAACTTCTTATAATGAGTCTATTAGCCTTTAAGGTTTGAATGTCCTGTAAAACTTTATCTTCATTTGATATTAATTCTTCAAGCGAAGTTAAAACCAAAGGTAGAACTTTTGCTTTTTTTAATTTTGTTTGTAAATTTTTTAAATTTTGTGCTTTGGTTTTAAAATTTAACTCCGCCATGTTTTTCCTTAGTTTTATATTTTTTTAGCACTCCAACAACGAGTGGTATATTTTATGCTAAATTCCTTAGGAAGTCTTTGTGAAATTTTATCACTAATTTTATTAAAAAGTTCACTTCCTTCATCAGTCTCCAAATCCCAATAAGGATTTTTAACACTTTTCCATGCATTAATATAATTTTCAATGCTTTGATGAAAATAAAAATCCTCTTCAATATAAACAATATTATCAAAAAGATCCTTTCGACTCTCTATAATTGGTCTTTGATCTTCTCTTCTTGTTCCTCTTGTATAATTTGGTACAAATTCTACAATAGTATCTTCAGCTATTTTTTGCACAGGATCGTTTAAATCCCTGTGATTCCACATACAAGAAAAATATCCCTCTGATTTTAATAAGCGATGCGCTTCCTCTAAGGCTTCATTTCTATCCATTACATTAAAACTACTACCAAAAGTCACCCAATCAAATTCACTATTTTGGAGTGTTGAGTTTAAGCCTGTTGCTCTAACCCAGTCAATCTTTTGATCCTTGGTTCTTTCTATCCCGATCTCACGCATCGCATCATTTGGTTCTACAGATACTACCCTACATCCTCTTTCTAAAAGCATAATGCTTAAATTTCCAGTTCCTGCGCCGATATCAGCGACTTTAATATCTTTTTTTCCAACTAAACTAATAAGCATATCTATAGTTTTTGGAGCATAATTTGGTCTATAGCTATAAAATTTAGCATGCTTGGTATAATCCCACACTTGTTCTACTAGTTTTTGCATTTTATTTCCTTTTTTTCATCTTTAACAAGCTTGATGAAAAAAAGGAGGTATTTTATGCTTTTCTAGCTGTCCATGCTCTTATTTTATAAGGAATCTCTATACTTTGCATATGAGAAATTTTAGCTTCTATCATCTCTAAAATTTCCTTCCATCTTTTTTCACCTGCTTGTGCTTGTATATCATTTACAGAATGCCAAGCTCCAAGATAACGCTCTTTATCCCAAAACTCTTTATAGTCACACTCCATAAAAAAGCAGTCTGTGAAATCTCCTGTTGAAACAAGAATTTCTTCCCATTTTTTAACATTTTGAGTGCCACTGCTTACACGAGCAAGATCTGGAACAATATGTTTAATCTCCTTTTCAATTTCATCAAAAACCGAACCCTCTACAATGTGGCGAGGATTCCAAATCGCAGTAAAATACCCCCCCCCTGTCAATATACGATTAAATTCTGGGAGAGATTTTTTAGGATCTGTCCAATGGAAAGAACTAGCCATGATGACCCAATCAGCTTGATTATTGCTCATGCAGGTTTCTTCGCCACTCCCTTTATGCCAAGAAATATTTGATAAATTTTGTGTAAATTTTTGTCCTTCTTCGCGCATATTATCGTTTGGTTCCACAGCACTAATTTGGCATCCAAACATTTCTCCCAACATCTTAGTAAGTTTTCCAGTTCCAGCTCCTACTTCAACAATATTTAAATCTTTAAAATTTTTATTTTTATCATTGATACAAGCTACAAGTTTTTCAAGTAAAAATGGACTATAAGCAGGTCTATTATGATAATGCTTTGCAACCTCTGTAAAATCCCCTTGTTTCATATTATTTCCTTTCTCTAAATTAAAACATAATTATATCTTTTTTTTATTAATTTACAAAATCTTTCTCCTGAATATCACCCATCCAACTCCTTGCACATTTTTTCAAATTCTTGATAGTATTTCCAAGAAGCTACTATATTTGGATGATGTTGCTTAATACAAATCAACTCTTGATCAAAAATTTTTTTCCATTGCCTCATAAGAGTTTGATTATTTTTCAAATAAGCTAATATTTGATTTTCACATATTAAACATTTTGCTTTTAAATCAAATTTAACCTTCATCTTGGATATAAATTCTTCTAAATAAGACTGAATACATTTTATCAAAGTCAAATTATTCTCTAGATAAACAAATTGTTCCTTAGGAATACAAAAAATTAAATTTTCGAAAGGTAGATTATCTTTAAATAATACAGGATTAATTTTCTTATAATTATTTATTTTGTGAAGCTTAAAAAACTGTCTTGTAGTAATTAAAATTTCAATAATTTTACCATCGGCATAATTTACCCCAAAATTCTCCAAATCTACGCATAAAATAAGTGGAATTGATAAAAAAGCTCCTAACATATCATATACTACGGTATCATAGAATAAATTTTTTGATATTTGTCTAAAATGGTATAAAGCATTTAATTGACTAAAAGTATGATAAGCATATTCAGGTTTAATACTAGCCATGTCTAAGTAAGTAATTTTTTCTATTTTAAAAAATTGTGTTAAAAAATTTAATCTAAAAAAGCTTTCCGCATAAATCCAATAAGTTTTTATATGATCACAGGTTGGCAAAGGAGATTCGAAATAATATGTCTCTCTATCTAAAACTCTTTCTATAGGTGTATCCAAATCAAAACGATCAAGTCTATTCGACTTTAAATTAATATGATTTAAACCCGTTTTTAATCTCGAAATTGGATCCCTAACCAAATATACTACAGGTTTATTTTTATTTAAAAGATTTAAAAATCTTTTAAGATCTCCCCTGGAAACATAAACATGAGTGTAATCAGTATATGCTATGACATTATATTTTAAAGGGTTATTTAGCAACTGCATGAAAATGTTAGAATATATAATAAATGGATTATGATGAATATATTTGCAAATATTTACTTCGCAAAGTTCCAAATACATTGTCATTGCTGCATTACCCGATAAAGCAGAAGAAAGCCACACAAACTCATAGTTATCTGGTAAAGGCAAATTCATTTCCCAAGCAAGTTCAGCTGGTATATTATGATAATTGATTTTTTCATTTTTATCATTTAATTTCTTAGGATCAAGTAATGAAGGATAAGGATGGTTTTCTTTTTTGTATCTTTCTTTGAAATCATCTGATAATAACCATTCTTCTATAAGATCGAAATTTTGTATAAAATAATTAAAATTGTGAAAGATATTATCTAATATTGCTTTATAATCTTGATGAATTTTTAATATATTTTTTATTCTTGAAAATTCTTTTAAAAATAATTGTTTATTATCTATCAAACCTTCAAGGATACTAGAGTTAATCTGATCAAATTCTTTAAAAATTTCTCTAAAAATTTGAAATTCTTTATTTGCTTTTTTAATATTATTTTTTAATTTAAATCCACCCCCTGTATACCAAGTTTGATAAGCTTTGATTAAAACTTCACCTAGCATATAAGACAAATGAAATTTATATCTTAAAGCTTGCTCATAATCACTACATGCTTCTAAACTTGGGTATTTGAGTTGAGGAAAAACTTGTATGGTTTGTTGATAAATTTTTTGTTCTTTTTTGTGTTGTTTTTTAATTTTATAAAGTTTTTTAAATAATGCTATATACCCCCCCCCCACTACTACTGTTTGTAAAATCAATCATAGCTTGACCTAGTTTGTAAGCAAGATGATTTTTTACTCTTTCTATAGCCGAATTCGGATTATGCATAAAAGATTCCTTATAAAAATTTTTATTTTTAATACAAAAATAAGTTATTATTATACATTATAATTATATAATAAAAACCAAAAGAAATGAAATTTAGTTTTTGTTATACTTTCTCTTCAACCTAGGCACATCTTTGAATATAAATTTGATATACCCCGCCCCATACCAATTCTTATTAGCTTGCATTAAAGCTTCTCCTAATTTATAAGTAAAACATTCTTTTTCTTTTAAAGCTTCATTATAATCAGGATAAGTTTCTAAAGGTGGTAAAGCCAAATTTGGATTTTCTTTTATCTTTTCTTCATAGGCTTTTTGTTCAAATTTATGTTTGTCTTTTATATAAGATAATACATAAGGCATTCTTATATATCCTAGTATACTTTTTGAATTTTCTATCAAAGCTTGTCCTAGTTTATAAGATAGATGGTTTTGAATACGAACTTTGGCTGAATTAGCTTGAATAAAAGTAATTTTAGGGTTAATTATACTCATTTTTAGACCTAAAGATTTAGCAAGTTTTTTACTTTCTAATTTTTTAATAATTAAATCCTGTTCTAGATTGGCTAATTCTAAGATTTGTTTTTTTGTCCATTTATCCTCTAGAAGCTTATTGTTTGATTTTAATTTTTTAATTTCGTTATCTTTTTGCATTAAAACATTTTTTCTTATATAAATCAATTCATTCGCTTTATAATCACCGATATATTGCTCTCTCCATATTTTAAAATCTCTGTTTAAAAGATAATCAATTCCTATCCATAAAAATTTATTGATATCATTAGGACAATTATGATACATATCATTGGGATTTATATTATATTTAGTAAACCAAAAAATATCACACTCTGTTACAATTCTAGGATCAGCTATAGCCATTCTTGAAAAAGAAGAGTGACCACACCAAATTATTTTTGTATCAAGAGTTGGATTATTTTTCCAATAATCAATATATCCTAAAATTCTAATAGGATTTTTAAACATTATATCACACCGTGTATATAATAATGCATCATATTTAAAACCTTTTTCTTTTTCATAAGTGGTTCTTAAATTAGAAACTTTATTTAAAGTGATAGGATAACCATAAACACCTTTTTCTAGTTTTTCAATTAATATTTTTTTAGGTTGATATAAATCAATAATATCTTTTTGATCTTGACTAGAAATTTTTTTTTCATTCATTGTAGGATAATAATCTATTTCTTGATGCCATAAATTAAACTGCTCTTTTGAGGTATCTACGGAATTATATTTATCCCAAGTATGTATAAATATATCAATTTCATAATCCTGAGAATTGACATCCAAAATATTCAATTTAAAATTATCATAAGTATCTCTAAACGTTCTAATAAAACCAAAAAAATGTATAGCTAATTTTTTTTTCATGTTTTTCCCTTTATTTATTAATCCAATATTTGTCAATTAAATACTCATTTGGAGTTCCAAAAGAAAAATAGTTATCAAGTAAAACATAGTAAATTTTATTTTTACCAAGCATAAGATTAAAAACATTATCTATAAAAAATTCATCGTTAACTTTGACTTCTTTTTTAAACATTTCATTGATATAGGAAATTAAAGTTTGATTGTTTTTAAAATAAAAACTTCCTATCATAATTAAATGACTATTTTCAGCTCTATACTTCACACATATTTCCTTTACAAATCCTTTTTCATCACCATTTACCCAAGTAAAATAATTTGGATTATCGTAATTAAATTTGGAAGCTTTAGCAACAAAAATAATTGCATCAGATTCATCCTTTATTTTTTTAAAATCTGAATTTATATGCTTAGCAAGCAAATCACAAGGCAATATCAAAACATCTCCTTTCAAATCTGCACAAGATTCTTTATAAGAATACGCTGCGCCTATTTTATTTGGCTTAACATATCTAACTTCAGTTTTTATATTTTGCCAATATTTCTCATGATCTTGTGCTCCAACACAAATAATATTTGTATGGACATTCTCCAATTTTTCAATAATATTATTTATAATAGTTGATTGACCAAGCGGTAGAAATGGTTTAGGTTGAGAAAAATTTAAATTTAAAAATCTTTCACCACGACCAGCTGATAAAATTACAGTATTGTCTATATCAATTTGCTCGTTTATTAAGTTTGTACTTATTCTCAATTTTTCCTTGGCGTATTCGAAATCCTTTGGAGTGCCAAATTGATAAAACTTCTCTACAAAAGGATAGCAAAGTACTTTTTGAAGATAATTATTTGTTATTGATAAATAATATTCACCATTTAGCATATCAATAGCAGCAATCTGTTTTTCTATAGCTTCAAAAACTATTTTTAAAGATTTAAAATAATAAATTCCGCTAGAGTGAAATTCATTAAATTTATCTTTAGAGCAATATTTTTCTATAACTTTATATACGGTATTGCTTTTATCATATACTTTACATACCGCATAAACATTCTCAACTGGTTCTAGATGTGGATGATAACCCGTATAACAAGGAATAATACCTTGTGCTTCATTATTCTTTTTAACAAAATCTAAAAAATGTTCATAGTTCCATTTTTGACCAAAATCACAATAGCTAACAATTACAGGCTTGTCTAAAATTTCATCTAAAAAATCTCTTACACCAATTAAAGTTCCAGCTGGACCAAGCTTTAATCCATCATAGACTATGACATTAGCATTTAACTTTCTGCTTGTTATAAAATTAATAAATTTATCCTGCTCTTCTTTTCTAATAATAAAATAAAATTTATCTTTTATTTTATCAAAACAATTTACCACAAAATCTAAAATACAATTATTTTCATTTACTTTTATAAACGGTTTTAACTCTTTATAACCAGCTTCCTTAAAACGCTTGCCTATTCCAGTGGCTGGTATAATAATATTCATTATTTCTCCTTATCTTGCATATACCCATATCGGTATTTTTCTTCTGGCATATTAATCAAGTTTGTAATTTGTATTGCACTAATTTCAGATAAATTTAATTGTTTTTTTCTAGCAATATTTTCCATTGCCTCTCTAAATAACCACAACTCAAAACTTTCAACATCTATAGCATCATCGGGTGTAAAAATGTTATTATTTTTTTCAAAAAATTCATTTTTTAATGTTTGATGAAGTATAAATAAATCTTCTAGTATTTCTGAAAATATAATAACTCCATGATTTCTTAACATTACCATTCCTTTTTGCTCATAATAATACTTTTTAGATAATTCTTTACATAATTGTTCTCCAGGTAAAATAAAGTCTATGCATTTATAAGTAAATTTAAAATTTTTATCACAAAGATATGGTAAAATATAGACTGGATGATAATGAACTACATATTTATTTTGAATTATTCTATGCATTCCAATCTCCATTGAAGGCTTTGTTATATTGCCTATTTTATTACTAAAATAAGTTCCAATATTATTCTCATTTTCCAATATGCAAATTTTGTGTTCTTGTTTTAAATCTTGACCAGAGGCTTTTATAATCATATATTTATCATTTTTTATTGAAATATTACCTCCTTTAGAAGGAGTATCTAAAATATTTCCAAAAACCTTACATATATTATAATACTCTTTAATTAAACAATGCAATTCTTTATTTATTTCCATTTCACTTTACCCAACGATTATTTATAATTTTTGACATTATATCTTTAATAGTATCAATTAAATTATGATATTCACCTTCATAAATATTTTGCAAGTTAGCACTTTTTAAAATACCTGAAAGTTCTATTTTAAATTTCTTATTTCTTATCGTAATTAAAAAATTTGCATTATCTTTTTGTTTATACAAATAATGCAGATAATCTTCTTCTCGCTTTTGGATAGAATTAATAATTTTATCTAATTTATATCCACGTTCTTTTATATCTCTTTGTATTTTTTGATTGTCAGATTCATCTGAATCTATAAAAATTTTAATTTTTACAAAATCACCAATAACCTCTTGATATAAAGTATGCAAACCTTCAATAATTACAATATCCAAATCCTTTGTTTTTATCAGATCTGATGTCAAAAAATTACCAGAAACATGATCATATAGCGGAATACATAAATCATGAATATCTTGATATATACATTTAATATCTAACGCCAATTGAATAAGATTGTTCCCCTCTGGATTATAATGTGTTATTCTCTCCCATACAGTAGAATACCTATCAAATTTATGGTAACCATCAGCACCAATTACCATACAATCACAAACCGATTTAATAGCACTACCAAGTGTAGATTTTCCAGATCCACTTTTACCAGATATAGAAATTAATAATTTTGAACAATTATAAGGATAATACTTTATATCATAAATACCTAGATCATCAGCTATAGAATCTCCTATCATTACAACCTTATCTTTTGAGTCAATTTTAGCTAATTCAAAAGCTCTATCTATTAATTTTTTATGTGGCTTTTCCACTTCAAATTCTTCTGAGCAAATTAAAAAATCAAGCATTAAAGATAAATTTGCATAATTAAGTTTGTTAATTTGTTCAATAAAATAAAAATTAGTAATGGCTAAAATCTTTCTATTAATACTTTTAGCATAAACTAAAAAATCAAACATTGTCTTATCAACTTTAATATTATAGAGAAATTCTTTTATGTATAACTCAAACATATTTTTAGCCTGAATAAAATGTATATTTTTCTCTTCACACATTAATTTAAAGTATAATTCTTTTTTATGATGATTTACAGATAAATCTCGAGCTTTAATTTGCATTCTTGCATATTCATAATCTTCCATCGAAAAATTATATTTTTTTAAAACATTTTGCAAAGCTTTGTTATGTGCATAAGTATAGTTAAATAAAGTATTGTCAATATCCACCATAATAAGTTGATATTTATTAGCTAAATACTGAAAATTAAACATAAGAACCCCAAAGCTCCGGATTTTTTGTACATACTGAAAAACTATTTGGCAAAACTTGACAAATTTGTTGTATTAAGACTGTATAAGATAAATTATAAAGCTCCGGTGATACTATAATGGGCTCTATTTTTTTATCGATACTTTTATACAAATTGTTAATAAACTTAGCATATTCTTTTATATCGAAATCAGCAAATTGAGAATAATCAACCCATAAATACTTTGGCTCAGTTAATTCAATAATCTTGTAATTTAGTGTTTCTACATCAGAAACACGAATGATAAATTTCCCTTTTATTTTTTTTGAAATTCTTAAAATATCAGGAATCTGAGAATCTAAAAAATAATACTCATACCCCCCTGTCATCATTTTACCATGATTGTCAAAAATCTCAATAACAAGCTCTTCTAAATTTGATTCTTTAATATTGCAAATTATGGGTATATTTTTAAAGAATTCTAATTTTTCAGTAAATAACGGATATTTTATATTAGATTCGAGTAAATCATGATTTAAAACCAAACCTTGTTTATTACGCCTTAAATCAATCTCTACACCAAAATTTCTAACTTTCTTAGAAATATTATTTTGACGATGTAAAAAAACCATCTATATTACCTTTATACATAAAATTATAATAATCCTCAGGCACGCCAATATCTATAAAATAATCATCAAAAATATGAGCTTTAGCTTTTAGTTTTTTATAATTTTCTTGCAAAAATTCTTCAAAAGAAAATTTTTCCTGCAAAGCAAAATCTTTAAAAATATCTTTATCTAAAAGATAAATTCCACCATTGATTAAACCTTGCTTTTTGAATACCTTTTCCTCAAAAGAAATTACAAGACCTAGCCCATCAACATTTACCGTGCCATATCTATCAAAATCATTCATTTGTTTTAAAGCAAGGCAAATTTTACCTCCATTTAGCTTTAATTTGCTTAA
Source organism: Campylobacter sp. CFSAN093241 (assembly GCF_012889595.1). Taxonomy (NCBI): domain Bacteria; kingdom Pseudomonadati; phylum Campylobacterota; class Epsilonproteobacteria; order Campylobacterales; family Campylobacteraceae; genus Campylobacter; species Campylobacter sp. CFSAN093241. Next base: position 1,377,108 of record NZ_CP040612.1, read on the forward strand.
ATCTATGCCAAAAAAAGTATCGCCATTTAAAACATAAGCCTCGTTTTTTATAATTTTCAAAGCCTCTTTTATAGCTCCACCCGTTCCTAGAGGCTCTTTTTCTATACTGTATTTTATTTTTATGCCTAAAAACTCATCTTTAAAATACTCTTTTATCACTTCATATTTGTATGATACCGCTAAGATAACTTCTTTTATGCCTTGCTTTTTAAGATACTCAAAAATAAATTCTAAAAAAGGCTTATCATTTATCGGTGCCATAGGCTTTGGAATGTCTTTTATAACACTTTTAAGCCTTGTTCCTAAGCCGCCACAAAGTATTATTGCTTGCAAGAAAAACCTTTGCCAAAAAGCTCTTCTTCAACGATAGCACAAATAATATGTCCTATTAAAATATGTGCTTCTTGAATTCTTGGTGTGCAAGTTGAAGGTACTTTTATACAATAATCACAAAGCTCATTCATATCCCCGCCATTAGCTCCGCTTAAGCCTATGCTTATGATTTCTTTTTGCTTGCAAAGCTCTAAAGCCTTTAAAATATTTTTACTATTTCCACTTGTAGAAATTCCTATAAAAACATCTCCTTTAACACCCTGTGCTTGCACTTGTCTTGCAAATAAATTTTCATAACCATAGTCATTGCCAATAGCTGTTAATATGCTAGTATCTGTAGTAAGTGCAATACTTGCGATACCGGGTCTATCAAAATAAAACCTACTTACAAATTCCCCTGCGATATGCTGTGCATCTGCAGCACTACCACCATTTCCTGCAAGTAAAGTTTTGTTACCATTTTTATAAGCTTTTATGACTTCTAATGAAGCATTTTTAATAAGAGTTATCAAATTCTCATCTTTTAAAATTTGCTCTTTTACTAAAATTGATTCTTGAAAATGTTCTTTTATATAAGAATTTAAATTCTCCATGATTTAACCCCCTCTTTTGTAAATGAAAAATCTTGCACATAACCTTGCTCTTTGCTTAAAGCTTTGATTAAGTTGTATTTTTTTGTAGGATCCACAAAGAAAAACATAAATCCACCTGCTCCTGCTCCACTAGTTTTGCCACTATAAGCTCCATTATCTATAGCTAGTTTATAAATTCTTTCAAGCTCATCATTACTAACGATTTCTGAAATGATTTTTTTTGACTGCCAAGACTTGCCTAAAATTTTCGCCAAAGTATCAAAATCCGCCTTAAATAAAGCTTCTTTCATCTTTATAGCATCTTGTTTTATAGCGTGCATAGCTTCAAGGGATTTTTCATCTCCGAGCTTTCCTTTTTTATGCTCTTCTATATCTTTTGCTTCTCTTGTGATATTTGTAAAATAAAGCACAATTCTAGCTTCAAGCTCACTAGCTATCCAGTTTTTAATGCGCAAAGGATTAACAATGACTCTTTTATTATTATAAAATTCCATAAAATTAAAGCCACCAAAAGTTGCGGCGTATTGATCTTGTGCTCCACCTACTATACCTAAATCTTCTCTTTCTATCTCATAAGCAAGTTTAGCGATTTCATATTCCCCTAAAGGTAGATTAAGCCATTCTGCAAAGGCTTTTATAACCCCTACAACTAAGGTTGAGCTTCCGCCCAAACCACTACCACTTGGTACATCCGAATAAGTGTGCAAAGAAAAACTCAAAGGTTTTTTTGTAAAATCTTTTACAATGCGATTATAAATGCTTTTAAAAATATCTAATTTTCCATCATTTTCTAAGAATTCTTTGCTTTCATACTCACAGTAAGAATTTGTATCAGGAGAATCAAAAATGATTTTTCCATCTTCTCTTTCGATCAAAGTACAATGTATGTATAAAGATATAGTCGCATTTAAAACATAACCTGTGTATTTATCACAATATAAATTTATATCAGTCCCCCCACCTGCTAAACCAAGGCGGAGAGGAGTTTGCGTGCGTATAGTTTTCATCTATTTAAAGGAATCCTTCCTTTTTTTATCTCGTCTCTCCAATGATTTAACAAATCCTCAAACATTTTTCTAGCTGGAATTTCTGGCTTCCAGTTGATATAACGTTTGATTTTAGTATTGTCAAACATTTGATAATCCGCATCAATAGGACGCAATCTTTCTTCATCTTGCTCTACTTTAATATCTTTTCTTGTAGAAAAACCTAAAAGTATATCAATAACCTCAGGGAGTTTAAAAACTTCTTCTCCTGCTATATTAAAAGCTTCCCCACAAGGAACTTTTCCTTTTTCACTTTCAAGAGAAAGTAGATAATAAGCCCTTATAGCATCACGACAATCTTGAAAGGTTCTTACACTTGAAAGATTTCCAACCTTGATAACAGGCTCTTGATAACCCGCTTCAATCAAAGCAATTTGCTTTGCAACCGTGCTTTCAAAAAACACATCGCTTCTTCTTGGACCACTATGTGTTCCCATTCTTGTAACAAAGCTGCGGATGTTATAAGCTTCGCCATAAAATCTTCCTAAGTAATCAGTGCCGATTTTGCTTATACTATAAGGACTTGCACCGTGAAAAGCTGTTTCTTCATTAAGTTTAACACCTGCTTTTGCTTTACCATAAACTTCGCTTGAAGAGCATACATGCACTACAGGGTCATATCCATCTTTTGCCTTTAAAATTCTAATGTTTTCTAGGATATTTGCCGTGCCTATTATGTTGGTTTGTAAAGTTTCAATCGGTATATCAAAAGAAGTTTTTGGGTAAGACTGAGCTGCTAGGTGAAAAATCACATCAGGCCTTTGACTCTCGAAAAGTTTTTGAAGACTAGAGCAATCATTTAAATCTGCATAAAAAATGCTGATTCTATCTTTTTTATTAATCCTATCGCTTAAATGATAGATATTATCCATAGGTTCTTGCCAACGCATCATACCTATAACATCATAGTCTGTGTTTTCTAGCAAGAAATCTGCCATTTGTGAGCCAACTTGCCCTGTAAAACCTGTAATTAATGCTGTTTTTTTCATGATTTATCCTATTGTCTTATATTTTGCTCTTTTAAATACCATTCATACATCATTTTAATGCCGTCTTCAAGCTTGATTTTTGCCTTCCAGCCTAAATTTTGCAATCTTGAACTATCTAACATTCTATCCATTGTAGAATCTGGTTTTGAATTGTTAAACACAATTTCACCCTTAAATCCAACAATATTTTTAATCAAACAAGCAAGTTCTTTTATGCTTAAAAATTCCCCACTTCCTACATTAAGATGCGGTTCATTAGATGAAACAATATCTTTAAAATCTATATTTTTCATCACATAAATAGAAGCATCGACTAAATCTTTTGCATGAATAAATTCCCTAATTACACTACCACTACCCCAAATTTCTACGCTATCTTTACTTACACCAAATTTTTGTAAATATTCCATTGCTTGCTCTAAGAAATTCATTTGCAAATCCTTTAAAACCTCATCAATTTTATTTTCATCTAAAAGCTTTGCTAAATGAAATTTGCGAAGCAAAGCCGGTAAAACTTTTGCTTTTTGTAAATCAAACTCGGTTGTTTCTCCATACAAATTTGCAAGATACAAAGTGATAAAATTTGTTCCATATTGCAAATTATAACTTTCGCACATTTTTGTTCCTATAATTTTTGGTAAACCATATGCAACGGCTTTTAAATCTAGCTTTCCATCTAATAAATTCTCTTCTTTAATGGGATTTATAGCTTTTTGAGGGTAAGCCCAAGCAGAACCATAAAAAATTAGCTTTTTAACATTATTTTGATAAGATGAATGAATAATATTTGCTTGAAGTACGCTATTTTCATAAATTACATCGGCTGGAGTAAAAAGCCCTAAGGTATCAAGCTTGGCAGCACATAAAAAAACATATTCTGGTTTTTCTTTTGCGAAAAAATCAGTCACAGCTTTTTGATCTACTAAATCTAATTCTTTTCTTGTTTTTACGATAATATTATTAAAACCCTCATCTATAAGTGTATTATAAAGAGTTTTTCCCAAAGTGCCGCCATGCCCTGCTATATAAATTTTAGAATCTTTTTGCATCATTTATCCTTACTCATCGCTAAAATATCACGCTCTGAAAGGATAGGAGAATTTGTTGGCCAATCTATGCCTATTCTTTCATCATTCCATGCATAAGTAAATTGATCATGTGCATCCATATATTCTCCTAAATAAGCACATTTATAGTAATAAACTGCACTTTCACTGCTAACATAATGAGCATTTCCAAAACCTGCTGGAACTAAAATGATTTGCTGATTATCTTGATTTATGATGAATCTTTCATGCTTCAAATAAGTTGGTGAATCTTTTCTGCAATCTACCACCACCTGATGAATTTCCCCATAAATACAAGTTGCAAGCTTATAAGTTTTTACATCGCCATGGATACCGCGGATAACATTGTGTTTAGAATGTATGAATTTATCGTGTATAAATTTTAATCCATTTGGCAAGAGTTTATCTATAGCTTCACTTGTAAAAGCTGTCCAAATTTCACCTCTTAAATCTCTAAATTTATTAGGAGTTATAATATATACACCTTTTAGAATTTTTGATTCTTGTATATCAAATTCTATTGCCATTATTTGCCTTTTTTGTATTTAAAATTCTTATAAAGCATGTATATTTTATAAGGCAAAATAAAATAAGCTCCTTTATATCTGTTTTGATGAGCTTTAAGTATCAAATCTCCTAATTGATAAGAAAGATGTTTTTTACATTCTAGAGATTCATAATAATCTGAGCAAGATTTTAAGTCTAAATTTCCAATAGGATGTTCTCTAAGAAGTTTATTTTGTTTTTTTTCTCTATATAAAATCTGAAATGTTTTTATAATTTCCATTTTAATCAAAGCATTCCCTAATTGATATCTGATATCTGATTTAACATAGCCTACAGCACTAAAACAATCATTAGTTAAATATCTCAATAATAAGTCTTTTTCAGTATTGTTTTTATTTTTTAGCAAGATCAATTTTAAATATTGAGCCCTTTTGAGGTCGCCTAAAAAACTAGAAATTTTAAATCCTACGATAAAAATATATGGATATTTTTCATCATTGAAATTAATATAATCTTGATAACAGTCATTAAAAGCTCCTAAAGAATGTGATAATAAGGTTTGAAAAAAAGACTCATAACGGTTTTCCAAAATTATTTTAATATTTTCATTAATCTGATTATAATCTTGTTGCATAAATAAACATTGCATTTTATAAATTCTATATCCATCATTATCATTGTCTAATTTTAAAGCCTCATCAAGATATTTAATTTGATTTTCTAATGGCAAATTTAATTCTCTTGAAAGTTGAAATAATCGAAATGAAGACATAGCTTTTTGCAAAAAATGTAAAGACAATTTATTCATATTTTGAATTATCAATTTCAATTGCTCATCTTTTGAAAAAATATCATGAAAAGATATTAACTTATTGCTTCCAGAAATCATCATTGCTAATTTTGAGAAAACTGATTCTTTGGCTGAATAAATTTTTTCGGCTTTGGACATAAAATTAATTTCAAAAAAAGCTCTTTGCATTTCAGTATAATTAGGATCTATAAATGAACTGATATCAAGAATTTTTAAATGATTATATTGTTTAAAAGACTTTAGATAATCAACCAATTCTTGATTAGCATTTAAATCTTGCCCAAAGACTACAATATTATTATTTTTATCCAATTCTTTTATAGCAATCTCTAAAGCAATCTCATAAGGAAAAAGCCTTTCTATAACAGGAGTAAAACTAGGAGCTTTTCTTATGTTTGAAAAAATAATATCCCCGCCTCTAATATGCAAAGCAATAAATTTAGCTTGTAATTTCGCAATATCATCTTGAACCTTAATTAAAATATCTTGATATTGTTTTGAAAAATTAATTGTAGTATAAATCTGTTGTATTTCATGTAAGCACTCACTCTCTTTACAATCTTCGATCCATAAATTTGGCAAAATATCTGTAGAATACCACCCCCATTCCTTTTCAAAATTTTCTTGATCTGTCAGATACTCAAAAGTTCTTTTATCTTTTCTTATAGCATTACCATGGCTATATTCTAGTCCTTCTGATGGTAAAAAATATTGCTCAATAAAACTTTCACCAAATACAATATCAACCTCATCCATACAATTGCCTAAGTAATTCAATTTTTCATCTTTGCAAGATTGTGTAATCCCCATGAAAGCCAAATCTATAGAGTTATGCCACAAAAATCCGAATTCGAAATTCATTTTTTTAGCTAAATACATACCTACTAAAATGCTAGCTATTCTCATACCTAATCCATCTGGTTTAGAAGATATAATATAACCTTTTTTTCTTTTTTTAAATACTTCAACTTTACTCAAACTAAGAACCTTTCTTTCTAAAAGTATTTTTATATATCTTGCTTCAACTCTATTAGATATAACAACATCACATTCAAAATTATTATATTTCCATATATAAAAATTTTGAGGAATAAGTGTCCATTGTGTATTATCGATTGAAACATAAATTTTGATATCACGCATACTAGATCTTAAAAAAGTATTCTTAACATTTAAAATTCTAATTTTCTCCAAAAAATAAGTATCAAGTAAATCAACCATCCACCAAGACCATTGATCTTTAGAAGTGCAAAAAGCATAATCACAAATTATATCAGTGTTTATAGCTCTAGAAGCATCATTAAATTTGGAATAAATACTTAAAGAACTTTGCATAGCTTTTTTATATTTAGAAATATTAAGCAAAGTATGATCAGGAAGGATAAAATAAGGTTTATGAGCAACTTGTTTTTTATAGTCGGACTTCTTTATTTTCTTTTTTTTATATATCGCATACCAAGCAAAAGGTAAAATCAAAGGTTTGCCTAAATACCATTGTTTTATAGACTTAATTAAAGCTTCACCAATAAGATAAGAAAGATGATTTTTAACCCGATTCACATCATTAAAATCAGGATATTCATCTAATTTAGGTAGCTTTTTTTTATTTTTTTCCATTTTAAATTTAATAAATTCTAAAATCAATCTAAAAGGAATTAAATAAAAATTATAAATTTTAGCACGAGTAAGAACATAACCTATTCTATAAGAAAGTTGTTTTTGGATTCTATATCTTACTAAACCATATTTACAAAAAAAGTCAAATTCGGGATAGCGTTTATGATTGCATTCGTAAATGGGCTTATGCTCTCTAAAAAGCTCTTTGATTCTTCTAGGATCATGTTTTAACTCCACAAAATCAAAATACCAAAAATATAAAAACATAAAAAACGCCTCTTCTAGCAATTTCCCTTTTTCTTTATCATACTCCTTGGCAATAAATTCTCTAATATGCCAAGCATTTAAAAAAATACTGCTTTTTGCATGATATTCTTTAGCTGCTTTAACATCACCATCAAAAACATCACACAAATGTTCAATATAGGGGGCAATATTAGCCTTAGTAGTTATTTTATCATAAGAAGCAGTAGAAGCTGAACGTATACGATAATAATATAAAACTTTTGGAAATACATATATATGCTTAGCTTGAGCAAAAAGCAACATCCCAAAATGTACATCCTCATGAATTAAGCCATCTAAAAATTTTAATTTTATTTTCTGCAAATAAGCAAAAGAATATATACCCCCACACACACACCAAAAAGGAAGGTCGGCTTGAATTTTTAAACATCTCTCAAGCCATTGCATGGATGTAATTTTCTCTGGTTTATAATATTCATAAATTTGCATTTGAGATTTTGTTAAATTTGTTTTATGTTTATAATGTTTTTCTTCAATATTATCATAAAACATCTGATAGTCAAACCAAACTATATCCATATTATCTGATCTTTTAACACATTCTTCAATGCAATCTAATGTCCAATAATCATCAGGATCTAAAAATACAATAAAATCAATGTTTGGATTTTTAAAATTGATCGCTTCTTTCTTATTTGCAAAATAATTAGAACTTTTGTAAATTTTGTGAATAGCACGAGAATTATTATTTTTTATAGAAAATTCTACCAACTGATGCTTGTCAACTTGCAGTTCTTCGTTAATGATATTAAAACAAAAATCACCAGAAAAATATTCTATACCTACATTTCTTGCGGTACTTTGTCCTCCATTCTCCTTATCAAAAAGTATAAATCTTTCATCTTTTAAAGTATATTCTTTTGCAATATTGAGTGAGTTTTCATCTGTGCTACCATCATTTACAAGTACAACTTGTAAATTTTTATAAGTTTGATTAACAACACTATCTAAACATTCTCTTAAATATTTTTCTACATTATAGATTGGGATAACTACGCCTACGGTTTTCATTTTTTAATATCCTAGCTGCATATAACAAAAACTAAATTTCATTTCTTTTGGTTTTTATTATATAATTATAATGTATAATAATAACTTATTTTTGTATTAAAAATAAAAATTTTTATAAGGAATCTTTTATGCATAATCCGAATTCGGCTATAGAAAGAGTAAAAAATCATCTTGCTTACAAACTAGGTCAAGCTATGATTGATTTTACAAACAGTAGTAGTGGGGGGGGGTATATAGCATTATTTAAAAAACTTTATAAAATTAAAAAACAACACAAAAAAGAACAAAAAATTTATCAACAAACCATACAAGTTTTTCCTCAACTCAAATACCCAAGTTTAGAAGCATGTAGTGATTATGAGCAAGCTTTAAGATATAAATTTCATTTGTCTTATATGCTAGGTGAAGTTTTAATCAAAGCTTATCAAACTTGGTATACAGGGGGTGGATTTAAATTAAAAAATAATATTAAAAAAGCAAATAAAGAATTTCAAATTTTTAGAGAAATTTTTAAAGAATTTGATCAGATTAACTCTAGTATCCTTGAAGGTTTGATAGATAATAAACAATTATTTTTAAAAGAATTTTCAAGAATAAAAAATATATTAAAAATTCATCAAGATTATAAAGCAATATTAGATAATATCTTTCACAATTTTAATTATTTTATACAAAATTTCGATCTTATAGAAGAATGGTTATTATCAGATGATTTCAAAGAAAGATACAAAAAAGAAAACCATCCTTATCCTTCATTACTTGATCCTAAGAAATTAAATGATAAAAATGAAAAAATCAATTATCATAATATACCAGCTGAACTTGCTTGGGAAATGAATTTGCCTTTACCAGATAACTATGAGTTTGTGTGGCTTGGTGGACATGGAACTGGGACTGAAGCATTAAAAGTATTTTTATCTTACAATAAAATTATTATTCCGGATAATTTTTTTAATTATGAAACAGGATTACAAAGATATAAATATGCTCTTAATATCTTATTAAATGATATTGATCATATAAAAGGCATACGCTTAAAAGATTATCATTTTAATGATTTTGAAAAATTTTGTAAATTGATTCAAAAAAAATGTAAATTTATTTTTCAAGTAAGAGATTATTTTGAAATATTTACTTGCTATATAAATCATAGAACTAGAAAATCTGACGCAATTATGAATTTTGATCTACAAACTAATTTAAGTGATGTTTTCGATCGTTTTTATTATTTTTCGAGCGGAGAAAATCATCCAATTAGATTAAATCTAAAAAATTTTTTATCTTGGCCTGCATTACATCAAGAAATGGGATTTAGAACTTGTGTAATGGAGTATTCGATGCTACAAAATTTTGATAATATTTTAGATGTTCTTTATATTGATATAAAAGATATTATAGGAGTAGACACAAAAAACACAATTCAAAAAATATGTAATTTTATAAATATATCTTATAATCAAGAATATAATTATTCTGAAAATATTATAGGAGATTTAAAAATTATATTTCCACTGACTTTAAACGTTTTAGAAGGCATAGAGCTATTAATTATAGATTCTCATTCTACATTTGATACAAATTGCTATAAAGATATTACATTAACAATAACTAATTCAAATGTATTTAAAATATTAATTAAATTATCTGATAATTTAAAATTAATAGATAATATTATAAAAGAATTGAAATTATATTTTTTTAATTTTAATAAAACATTAAAGCAAAAATTAGTTCAAGAAAAAAAGATACGAATTAAAGAACAACAATATATTGATATTTATAAACATGATCCCTATAGAAGAAGAAAGTTGCAAAAAATGATGAGTTATGAATTAACCCATATCAAACAACATCGCCCAGATATAGTAGCATCATGGAAATACTATCAAGAATTTGAAAAAATGTGTAAGGAGTTAGATGGATAAAATTACTTGTGTAACTTTTTCTAAAGAATTTGCCTTAGGGATTAAAAAATTATTTTTAAAACTATGGTTTTGTAGCTTCATTTTTAATTCATATAATAGATTATCTATATCTAAAACTACAGTTCCAAATCCATCTTTATTATAATCAAAATAACCTTGAGTATATATATGCCTAGAAAATAATTCATTTTTATCAAATTGATAATAAATCACGGGCTTTTTTAAAACGGCCATCTCAAAAGCCACGCTTGAATAATCCGTTATCATTAAAGATGATTCACAAAAAAGCTTTTGCATACTTATTTCAACAGAAGGTGTTATAATATAATTTGGTAAATCAAAACCTTCCAAATAAGGTCTAATTTGTGGATGAGGATTAAAAACTATTTTGTAATTATATTTTTCATGTAATTCTTGTAATTTTTTACTGTGTAAAAAAGAACCCCATCTATAAAAATACTCACTTTCATAAAATTTTGGATTAAATCTTCTTTTCATTAATTTTTTACTATAAGAACCTACTATATATTCTCTCCAAGTAGGCATAATAAGAATTTGTTTAGTGTTTATTTTATTATTTTTAAGCAAAGCATCCCATCTAGGAAATCCTGTTAATTTTACCTCTTTTGGAGTAAATTTATAACGATTAAAATCTCCTACTATAGAATCATATTCATCTTGCATTCCAGTAATAAATAAATCAATTTTTCTTTGATTCAACCAAGAAGATAAATCATCTTTTGTGATCCCATGTTGTAAAAATATGAAATCTTTAGTCTTTAAAGTATTTTCCCCCAAAGCTTCAAAAAAATACCTATCAATATGTGATGAAATAAGTTTATCAGCCTTAAAAACCAAATATTTAAATTTAAAACTTTTTGGATCAACAAGTTTAAAACCTTCTTTTTTTAGCCTTTTATAATCATGAGAATTTTTTCTAAGAACAAAAACAATATTTTGTTTAAGATGATTTTTCATAACATAGCGATATAAATGTTCAGCATTATCATCAGCTCTAAAAGGCATATCAGCAAAAAGCCATAATGATTTATTCTTAGCTCTTCTTTTTTTTAATTTTTTAATTTCATAAAAAACATCATAAAAAGTGCACTTTTTTTCTTGATAGATTATGCCAACATTTTTATCGTTAATAAAACAAATCATATTTTTAGCATTTATAAAAAATTTAAACCAAATTCTTCTTTCATAAATAAAAACTCGGTTTAAAAAATCATATTGTCTGATTTTTGAACAAATGATTTTAGCAGACTTATCATCAAAAAGCATTTTAACTTCATCATTAATATCTGCAGTATAAAATTTAATCAAAATTTCATCATTTTTATCATCTATTTGTTCAATAAAAACTGTATCTATAGGTACTTTTTCTTTTTTAAAACAATGTAAAAATCCCATTTTGTGTAAAAACAAAAAAGGATTAAAATTAAATTTTATTATACTCTGCTTATCAATAAAACAAAAAACTTGATCAAGCAAATCAAGATATTTATGAATTTTAGCTTGATTCATAAAAGATAATTTTTCAGGATGATTAACCAGTTCTTGCACCTGCCAAAATAGTTCATACAAAATAACATTTTGTATGAAAATAGGAATTTTATCTTGCTTTGCTACGAAATTTAAAAGCTCCAAATATCCTTTTTCTAAAATTTCCAAATAGTAAAATTTATTTTCATTTTTTTTATCTAAAGTGGAACTTTTGTCAAATCTTTTTCTATAAAAATATCTTGCATTTTTTAAAAATACAGATTTTAGATTTAAATTTTTAAATAAATAAATATTAATAAATTTTCCATCTTCAAAATTTAAGATCAAATTTTCATCAAAAAAAGTATCTTTAAAATAATCACATCTTAGAAAACATGATGCAACCGAAAGTTGAATATTTTCATTTAATTTTATATTATCATAAACACTTTTTTGTCTTTTGAATTTAAAATTTAAAGCATGAGTATCTTTATATAAAATCTTTCTTTTTTCTCTATAAAAAATAATATTTGTAGCCACCATAGCTATATTATTTTGTTTTTTTAAAAAACTATCTACCTCATAAAAATAATCCCTATCTAAAAAATCATCAGGATCAGTAAAGGTTACCCAAAAAATATTTAAATCATTTTCTTTTAAATATTTTAAACCTAAATTCCTCGAACTTGCCTGACCACCATTTTCTTTATATAGATAGGTAATATTTTTTGGGTATTTTTTTTGATATTTTTTAATGATATTGGCTGAATTATCAGTAGAACCATCATCAACGCAAATTAGATAAATATTACTTTTAAAATCCAATCTTTGATTAATTATAGACTTAAAAAAATCATCTAAATATTTTTCCACATTATAAACCGCTGAAACTATGACATATTTATTATAGGCTTTGTATTTTTTAGGTTTAAATTGTTTTAAAAAATTTTGCATGGAAATTAGCAAACTTTTAAAGAAGAAAAATATATTTTTTTTATACTTTGCTTTTAACAACATATCAATTTCTAGCCTTTTTAGCTCTTAAATCTTCAAAAAAACCCTTGGGATTAAAAAACAATTTTCTTGCTAAACGATAAAATTTAGTATGTGAAATAATAGCACCAAGATACTCCAAACCTAAAATTTTCATCAAAAATAAAAAAGGTCTTATGTTTCTAAGCTCATACAAATAAGGTTTATAAACAAAAGATCCTAAAGGATAAAAGCTTTTATCATGTTTTTGCGCCATCAGCATTTTTTCTTTATCAATGATGATTTGATAAAAAATTCCCTCATGCTCAAAACTATAAAGCTCGTTAATTAAATAATAAAGCATTTCATACAAATCATGCTTATCATTATTTTGGCTTAAAAAATCTAAGATAACTTTTTTTTCATCCTTCTTTAAAGTTAAGAAATATTTTTTCATTTGATAAAGTTTTTGCTCGCTTAAATTTAAATCTTGTTTATAATCTAAATCTAAATTTTTTCCAAAAAACCAAGAATGAGGCAAAATTCCTTTTTGAAAATAAAAAATATCACAATAATCTATACCATCAAATTGTAGTTTTATACTTGCATCTAAAAATATTTTAGTGATTTTTTCTTGTTGTAAAAAATCCAACAAAAGTTCATATTTTAACTCTTTATCTATAAAAAAATCACTGATATTTTTATAGATGATTTCTCCCATATAAACACTAATATCCTTAAAATCATAATTTTGATCTTTAAAAAGCATTAAAACTTTTTCACCTTTGGCTTTAAAAACTTGCAAAGGCTTTAAATCGTGTTTTTTGATATTTTTTAAATGCTTATAAAAAAGCCGATGATTCTTATCTTTATTTTGCATATAAGCGTTTTGATTGGGTTCTATATGATAAAAATGATACATATAAATTCCATAAAAACAAGCCTCATAACCAAGTAATGAAAACCAAGATCTAAAACCTTTAAAGTCAAAAAAATTCCAATTTCTAGCATCATAACTTAAATTAGCAGGCATTTTTTCAAAACTCACACAAGCTTTTAAAATTCTAGCAAAAAGATCAAAATCTTCATAACCATGCCCGATAAAATTTTCATCATTTCCACCCAATCTTAAAAACTGATGCTTATTTATCACAATACTTGAAGTAGAACTTGGGGAAAAAAATTTTACCCAAGTATTTTTTGCTATAAATAAATCCTCTTGTATCAAAATATCCCAAAATTCTTCATCGTATTGTTTTAATTTTTCATTAGCTTCTTTATTAAGATACACCACAGGCAAAACTATCAAAGCATTGATATTTTGAGCAATATTTTTAATTTGAATTAGTTTTAAAATTTTTTCAAAATTATCCAAGGAAATATAACAATCTACATCCAAAAACAAAAGAACATTTGAATGCGCACAACTTGCTCCTAAATTTCTGCATTTTCCTTGAGAAAAAGCTTTTTGCTCCATATCTTTAAGATAAATATGATGGTTTGCTTGGATAAAATTTTTAAGCTCGTGATTTTTAGATGAATATCCTTCAACAAAAATAAATTCTATATTCTCATCACTTTTAAAATATTTTGCTTTCTCAATAACCCTTTCTTCTATATAAGGACGCTCCTTACTTAAGCCAAAAGGAATAATAACAGATAAAAGAGCCATTAAACATTTCCTATAGCATAAAGCTGGATAATCCCTATAACCCTTTCTTCTTTCCCTACTATAATTTCTTTGATTTTATGTTTTAGCATGATCTCCTCTGCTTCACTTGCCATAGCATCAGCATCGACTACTTTAGGATTTGTACTCATGATTTCTTTGGCTCTAAAATCAAATCTTGGTTTATCGCTTGTCTTTAAAGCACGACGCAAATCCCCATCAGTGATGATACCCACTAATTTTTCATTTTCAAGTACCACACAAAGCCCTAGCTTTCCACTAGTCATCACATCAACAAGATCGTTAAATTCAGTATCAGGATGCACTATAGGAAGGTTATTTGAAACCATAAGATCTTTTACCTTGGTTAAAAGCTTACGCCCCAAACTCCCCCCTGGATGAAAAAGGGCAAAATCATCAGGCTTGAAATTTCTTACCTTCATCAAAGCAGCAGCTAAAGCATCCCCCATAACCAAAGTTGCGGTTGTCGAAGACATAGGAGCAAGCTGCAAAGGACAAGCTTCCTTTTCCACAGCTATATTTAAAAATATATCGCTTTGCTTTACAAGGGTGGAATTTTTTTTACCACACATTACTATAAGTGGAATTTTACGCTTTTTTATAGCTGGAATAATTTTTAAAATTTCTTCAGTTTCTCCTGAATTTGAAATAGTAATTAAAACATCTTCAGGAGTTAGCATTCCAAGATCTCCATGCAAAGCCTCTCCTGGATGGATGAAAAAGCTTGGCGTTCCTGTACTTGCTAAAGTAGCTGCTATCTTAGCACCTATATGACCCGATTTACCCATTCCACTGACTATGCAACGCCCTTTGGTATTTAGCATCAAATTCACAGCTTGATTAAAATTTTCATCTAAATTTTTAGCCAAATCCAAAATAGCTTGTGCTTCTTTTTCAAAGACTTCTTTGGCTATTTCAAGAGTATTCATTTTTAAACCTTAAAGATTAAGCACAACATTGGTTGCGATAGCAATTTGATAAAGAATTTGAGTTAACATTGAAAAAATTTGCAAATTCTCACTATCTACTTTTGGCAATACCAACACAGAATCGCCTGGTTTCATATCTATATCACTATGATATTTTTCAGCTTTTCCATTGCTTCGTATCACCAAAACTTTTGAAGTATCCGCTCTTTCTCCATAACCTCCTGCAAGATTGATATAATATCTTAAATCTTTGCCCTTATCATACACAAAAGCTCCAGGTAAAGAAACCTCACCTTGAACTATGATGAGATTATTCTTACTTGGTACATTAATAGTATCACCGTCTTCTAAAATAACCGAATTATAAGACTTTGGATTATCAATGACAATTTGACCCTTAGGCTCTACTTGCTTAGCTCTTTGGATAAATTCTAAAATCGTTTTTGCCTGTTGAGCTCTTATAGCTGCACCTTGAGCTGTAACAGAACCACTAGTTAAAGCTAGAGTTTCAAGCTCTTTAAGCTGAGCATTGATAAGTTCTTTTTGAGTTCTAGCTACACTTTTTCTAAACACTTGTAAAGCTTGCATGTTTGATTGTGGATTAGCTTTAATTAATTTAGAAATATCTTCTAAAGTCGTTCCTTTACCCACAACTAAAGTTTTTAAACCATTATGCTCGCCATTTACACTTATAGTTATATTTTCAGAAACATACTCAGGGTGAAATTCTACCTCATCTCCCGTTCTAAGTAAAACTTTTGAAAATTGCATTTTATTATAAGCACTGACATCAAGTTTATGATCTTCACCATAACTTTTTACGATAGCATTAGTCACGATAGGTTTAGCACCTGATACTCTAGCTAAGTCAGCTAAAGTTTTAATATCATTTGAAAGTTCAAAACGAAAAGGTCTTTGCACATCACCGTTAACAAAAGCGTAATTTTGAACATTTCCTACTAAAATAACATCTCCGCTTCTAAAAGGAAAAAGATCCATTT
This sequence comes from Campylobacter sp. CFSAN093241, assembly GCF_012889595.1. Taxonomy (NCBI): domain Bacteria; kingdom Pseudomonadati; phylum Campylobacterota; class Epsilonproteobacteria; order Campylobacterales; family Campylobacteraceae; genus Campylobacter; species Campylobacter sp. CFSAN093241. Next base: position 1,393,393 of record NZ_CP040612.1, read on the forward strand.
GTCCTTTTAGCAAAAAATCATATAAATCGATATTTTTTATCACGCTGTTATTACGCAAAATTTGAATATCTCTAAAACTTCCATATTCTAAATTTATACCCCCTGCTTTATCAAGATACTGAATCACTGAATCCGAACTAAGTCCTTGATAAAGTCCTGGAGCATTAACACTTCCTGTTACAAAAACACTGACATTTTGATAAGCATTCATATCTGCATAAACAAAAACATTGCTTTTATAGATTTTATTAACACGTGCTTTTATAACACTTACAAGGGCACTATTTTTCACGCCTAGTAAATTTACAGCTCCTACTTTAGGGATAAAAATATTTCCTTGAGAATCCACCGCTAAAACTTGCGAAAACTCAACAGCTCCCCAAATTTTAAGACTGATTTGATCACCAACTGCGATCTTATAATCTGGGTTATAAACTCTTTGATTGTAATTTTTAAAATTTCCATTAAAAAGATGAGCACCGAATACTAAAATTTGATGAATTTTTGTAAGATTATTTTCTTTATTTGCTATATCATAATTTGAACTTAAATTTTGATCTATGCTAGTTGTAGTAGAACCTTGATCCTCTGCTGAAATGATTTGTGAAATATCCACAGCTCCAAAACATAAAATACAACTAAAAAGTAAAATTAATATTTTTTTCATTTTAATACTTATGCTCCTCTATTATCATTTTAATAAATTTAACAATCCCAAAAATCAAAGATAATACAATAAATGCTGTTAAAATATCATAAATTCTTTCAGGATATTTTGCGCTTTCTGGAATATCTGGACTTTGAATGATGACAAGTTGTTTTATTTTTCTTAATGCTTCTATTCTAGCACTTTCATAAGCTTTTAAAGCTGCTTCATAAGCTTTTTGCGCAAAAGTAGCTTCTATAGTTAGATCTTGAAATTTAGCAGCCAAATCATTAAGCTTTTGAGAAGAATTGTTAGCTGAAATTTTAGATTTTTCCCTTAAAAGCTGTTTTTTAATCGCTTCAATTTCTGCTTTAAGTGCTACTACTTCAGGTGCTGCATCATTCATATAGCTTTGTAAAGTTAAAAGTTTAGCTTCTTTTTGAGCTAAATTAGTCTCAATTTGCGCAACCAAACTTGCTTTAGCTTCAGCTTGTTTCAAGGGATCAAAAACCCCATATTTATTTTGAAAAGCAATCAAATCATTTTGTGCTTTTTGATATCGTTCTTTGTATTTTTGTACTTCATTTTCAGCAAAAGCCATTTGTTCTCTAGCTGCTTTATGAGAGATTTCGTTGATAAACTTTTCGCTTTCTTGCATAATAGTTTGAGCAATCAAATGAGCTGATTTAGGTGTAAAACCTTCTACTTCTACCTGCAAAAGCTTAGTAGTTTCATCCGTATGCACCTTAACTCTTGCTTGGTAATATTTAAGATAAGATTCTATCGAACTTGAATCCCAAATTTTAAAAGGCAAATCTATATGTTGTTCTTGATAAAGACTTTTAAGTTTAATTTTCCCATCTAAAATTTTTAACATATCACTTGATTCTATATAACCTTTTAGATAATTTAAATCTTCGCTTGCTGTAGAAGTACTACCAAGCAAAGACAAAATTCCACTTGTTTGAGCACTTTCTCCACTTGTTGATCTAACATCTAAAATCATCGTGCTTACATATCTTGGTGCTGCAATCAATGTATAATAAATCACAACAAAAATCATTATAAACCAAACAATTTTAAAAGAATCAAATATACTTAAATCTTTGATTTTTTCTAATAAAGTTTTATTTTCTTCCATTAAACTTTTCCTTGATATACAGCTATTCCTTCATCTACATCATCATAAACCGTAATTTGTCCATTTTTCATATAAATTATTTTATCACACCATTCTTTAATTTCAGCTACATTATGAGATACCATAATCACCTTTGATTTGCTTAATCTTTCTCTATATAATTTCACGCTTTTTTCCCTAAAAGCAGGATCTCCAACAGCTCCAGCCTCATCGATCAAATAATAATCAAAATCAAAAGCCATACTAAGTCCAAAAGCTATCCTAGCACTCATTCCCGAAGAATAAGTCTTCATAGGCTCATCAAAAAATTTTCCTATTTCAGCAAAATCTTCTACGAATTTTACTTTTTCTTGAAGTTCTTTACCCTTATATCCATACACCCTAGCTACAAATTTAGCATTATCTCTGGCAGTTAAAGAACCTTGAAAAGCTCCATTTAAACCCAAAGGCCAAGATAATTTTTTATTAGTAATTATCTTGCCACTATCAGGAAGCTCTGCTCCGCTTAAAAGTCTCATGAGAGTGGACTTGCCTGCGCCATTATATCCCATTAAACCTATGCTACAATTTTCAGGAAATTCAAAAGTAAAATTTTTAAAAACATAATGCCTTCCACCACTAAATAAAGGATAAGATTTAGTTAGATTAATTAGCTTTATCATTCTTTTTTTGCCGCCGTTAGAGCTTGTCTATTATAGTAGTAAATAAAAAGCCCTATAAATAAAACAAGTAAAATCCAAAATATAGCATAAAAATAACTATATTCATCTTGCAAAGGATAATTTTCAAAAAAATTAAATCTTAAAAGCTCCATTATGTGAAGCAAAGGATTGTAATAAAATATATCAAGTAAAGGACGAGGAGTTAACCAAGTGGGAAATATAATCCCAGAACTCCAATAAAATACTATACTAAAATAAGCTAATAAAGTTCTTAAAGGTTCTACAAAGTGCCAAACAATAGCGAAACAAATCCCTAAAGCAAAAGCTGAGCATATGAGTAAAAAAATACAAAATAAAACTCCAAGTAAATGAACAGGAAATACATCGAGTCTAAAGAACCACCCTGCAAAAAAAAGCACAGTGATAAAAATCACAAAATAAATACAAAACTCGAGTAAAGTTCTAGCAATAAATACATGTATAGGTTTTACAGGTTTATAGGCAAACAAAGATAAATTTGCCCCTATTCCATTCATAAGCTGAGTTACTATACTTCTAAACATAAAAAAAGGCATAATGCCTGAAATCAAAAACATAAAAATAGAAATTCCTTCAGGCATAACTTGATGATGATATTCCCTAATAACAGTTCCTATAATAGTCACCAAAAGTACAACACTCATAGGCTCTCCAACTACCCATATATATCCAAGATACCTATTTTTTCCAAATCTAGTTTTTAACTCTCTAAAAAATAAAGCGTGAATTACATTTAACATTTATTTTCTATACCTAACAATTTACATAAACTATAATCATAACTCATTTTTTTAAACAAAATCATAAAAATTTATTTTTTACAAAACTCAAGCTTTTTACTAAGTCCTAAAGCATTGTTAGTAAATTTAAGCCAAAAAAGCTCTAAGGCATAAATTTTTGCACTTTTATCAAGTTTAGCAAAGGGAAATTTAGAAAAATAAATTTTCATTTGCTCCTTACTTGCCATTTTAAACTCGGCCTTAGCTTGCACACCTTTTAAAAAGGCTATTTTACTTTCTTTGGCTATATTAAGTGCTATACTTGAATTTTCACTGGCTAATCTTATATGCTTAGTATCTTCATGAGAAGCGATAATAAAAGCTAAATTCTTCTCATCAAAAGCATAAAAAGCACTAGCTGTATAAACACCTTTTTCATCAATCACAGCCCAAGATAAAAGTTGCTCATTTTTTATAAATTCTAAAATTCTTTCATCCATGATTATAAAAATTATACTAAAATATTTTTAAAAATAACCGATTTTATATTTTATAAACTATAAATATAAGGGGAAGAAATGCAAATTGATGCTAGCAAAAACCAAAGTTTTTCGATGGATTATACAACAAAAAGTGGCAAACATTTAGCCTTATCTATGTATGACAATCAAAGCGTGAGTTATGCAAATAATGAAGAAGGTAAAACTCTTAATCTTAAGCGTCAGTATGGCTTTAGCTTTACTTTTGAAGGCTCTAAGCTCACACAAAATGATCTTGATGAGATTAAAAATGCTATGAAAGAAGTTGAACCTATGATCAAAGACTTTTTAGCAAATTCTAAAGTCGGAGAGTTAAAGCCAAAAGAAATTATAGAATCAGCTATGCAAATGGCAAATGTTCTACCAACACCAAATGATGAAAACCATCAAAATGCTATTATGAATAATTTTACAAATAAACTCAGTGATTTACTAAAACAAAATCAAACAGATGATAAAGATATCAATGCTTCCATGCTTGAAGATAGCAAAAAACTTCTTGATGAAGTTTTAGAACAAATGAAAAAACAACTTGAAAAACAGCAAGAAAAAGCCAAGGAAAATCAAGATAAGACAGATGATAGTTTAAATCTTTACGCTTAAATCATATAATATTAAAAATTATCAAGGAGTTTTTAAATGACAAATATCGAAATTTTAGAAAATATGCTCAAACTCCAACAAAAACTCAACGATGAAACAAACGGCTTAAATTGGGAAAATGGCTACACCAAAGAAGGAAAACTGATCAGTTGGAGACGCTGTATTTATATGGAATGTGCAGAACTTATAGACTCTTTTACATGGAAACATTGGAAAAATATTTCAAGTCTAACAAATTGGGAAAATGTGCGTATAGAGATTGTCGATATTTGGCATTTTATTTTAAGTCTTTTACTTGAAGAGTATCGCGATAAAAACAATAAAGATTTCAAAGCTATAGCCACAGAAGTTAATGCTGTAAGCGTGTTTCAAGATTTTTGCAAAGAAGAAGAATACCCTAATGAGGGTGATATTTATGGTATTTTAAATGATATAGAGCTTATTATCCATAAATGCAGTGGTTTTGGATTTAATCTTGGAGAATTACTTTCAACCTATTTTACCCTAGCTATTAAATGTGGGCTAAATCTTGAAATTCTTTATAAGACCTACATAGGTAAAAATGTTTTAAATATTTTTAGACAAAACAATGGTTACAAAGATGGCAGCTATAAAAAAACTTGGAATGGCAAAGAAGACAATGAAGTTTTAGCTCAAATTTTAGAACAAGAGCTTGATTTTGATACTATTTATAAAAAACTAGAAGAATGCTACAAAAAGGCATAATTTGGATATTTTAAAACTTGCAATCAAAGATTTTTTAAGTCTTAAATTTTTAAAATTTGCCTTAATTCCTTTGATTTTTAGCCTTATACTGATGCTTTTTTTAGGAGTACTTGGCTTTTCGGCCTTGCTTGATTATTTTAATTCTTTATTTAGCGTTGGAGAAGATTCGTTTTGGGCGTGGTTTTATGCTCTTCATTTTGTACAAATTTTAATCACCATCATAAGTTTTTTATTTTCAGGTTTTATTGTTGTTTTTGCTTCGGTTTTTTTAGCCCTTTTTATCACTTCTTTTCTTACTCCTTTTATCGCTAAAGAAATCAACCAAAAATATTACCATTATGATAATACAAACGAAGTTTCAACCTTAAAAACTATCTTTGAAATTTTTAAAATATTTATAAAATTTATAGGGATTTTATTGCTTTGCACCTTGGCTTTATTTTTACCTTTTATAAATATTTTTGTATATTATCTTGCTTTTTATTATCTCTTTCACAAACTTTTAATGATTGATGTTACAAGCACGATTTTAGACAAAGAAAGTTTTAAAAATTTTCATTCCGATTTTTCGCCTTTAGAGTTTAAATTTAGCACTCTTTGTTTTTATCTACTCTCATCAGTACCACTTTTAGGACTTTTTTTGCAAGTATTTTTTGTGATTTTTCTCACACATTTAAGCTATCAAAGAATTTTAAAACTAAAAGCTAAGGCTTGAAATATCGATTTTATGATTATATAAATAAGCTCTTAAAAGTCTTGGAATTTTAGCTATTCTACACTCTTCTTTGAAATTTTTAGGTAATTTTTGACAAGTTTCATACTCAAAAACAATAGCTTGTTCGTTTTTATATGCAAGTGCTATTTTACCACCTAAAACACAATCACCCTTTAAAAGCTCTTTTCTTTGTGCCGTGCTTAAAAGCAAACCTTTCATTTTCACCGCTCTAGCAATCAAGCTTTCATTTTTAGGGCAAATAAGAAGTCCTTGAATTTCTTTGATATTTTCAAAATCATAAAGTTTTTTCCTGTCTTCATCAAGATAAGAAAAACTTCTTTTTAAACCCTGATGAAATTCACTCACAAAGGCATTAGAGAAATTTTTTCTTATATAATTTCTAAAATATTTTTCATTTTCATTACTTTCATCATGGAAATAAAAAATATCTTTTTCTTTTAAAAAAGATGAAATTTCATCTTTACTTATAAAGAGTAAAGGGCGTAAAAGTGTATAATTTGAGCGTTTTTCACACTCTTGCATACCTAAAATTTCAGCCAAACCTGCGCCTCGTGAAAGTTGCATCAAAAACCATTCAAATTGATCGTTTAAATGATGGGCTAAGATAAGATGGTCATAACCTTGCTCAAGACAAATTTTTTCAAAAAAATCATAGCGAAAATCTCTGGCTTTTTTTTCAAAGTTACTTTGAAATTTAGGAGCGTGTTTTATGAAAATTTTTTTATGAAATTTTAAAGCAAGTTCTTTGGCTTTTAACTCTTCTAAATCACTATTTTTTCTAGTTTTGTAATTTATCATCACAAGATCAAAGTCGATCTTTTCTTGCATTAAAAGATAAAAAAGCACACTAGAATCACTTCCATAAGAAAAAGCGAGTAAATTTTTACCCCTTTTTAAAAGGGATAAAATTTCATCTTTAATTTGCATCTACTTTTCTTAAAGCCTTAGCAAGGAGCTTTTTATCAAGGTTTTGTAAAATTTCACATTCATAAATTTGCCCCATTTCTAAATTTCCACATTCACTTTCATTGATAAGAATTTCCCCATCAATCTCTCTATCCCATCTTAAATCTTTAGCTGCGATGAAAAACTCTCCCTCACTACTTTTTCCTGTGCAAACTACTAAACGCTTTTGCCCTACTTCTTTTTCAAAACTTTTTTCTATGACTTCATCAACAATTTTTTCTATGATTTTAAGCCTTTTATTGATCACTTTAAAAGGCACTTGCTCCATATCAAAAGCAGCCGTATCTTCTTCCTTAGAATACGCAAAAACGCTTATCCTATCAAAACCAAAATCTTTAACAAACTCACAAAGCTCTTCAAAATCCGCCTCACTCTCACCTGGATGTCCTACGATAAAGCCCGTGCGTAAAAAACTATTTGGCGCACTTTTCATTAAATTTAGCATTTCTTTAAGTCTTGTGCTATTTGCCCCACGCTTCATGATTTTAAGCATATTATCACTTATGTGCTGCAAAGGCATATCAAAATAATTTACAAAAATTTCAGAAGCTATAATGCGTTTGATCAAAGCTTCACTCGCGCTCGTAGGATAAAGATATAAAATTCTAGCCGCTCTTATGCCTTTGATTTTTTCCACCTCATCGATTAAGCGTATAAGCCCATCTTTTTCACCCTTATCAAACAAATAAGAACTCGTATCTTGTGCAATAAAAGAAAAGTCCTTATAACCTCTAGCTACCAAATCTTTAAGCTCAGCTATAATGCTACTTATCTCGCGAGATTTTAACTTGCCTTTAAAACTTGGGATAGCACAAAAAGAGCATTTTTGATTACAACCTTCGGCGATTTTTATAAAAGCATGGGAATTTGAACCTGTGATAATACGTTTAGAATTTTCACTTTGCAAATAAGTCGAATTTGAAAATAAATTTGTTTTTTTAAGTATCATTTCATCGATTCTTTCATAATCACCCACACCTGTGAAAAGATCAACCTCAGGAAGTTCTTTCATAAGTTCTTCGCGGTAACGCTGCATTAAACAACCCGTAACCACCAAAAGAGAATCTTTTTTTCTTTGTTCGTGCAAATCCAAAATCGCATTAATACTTTCTTTTTTTGCACTATCGATAAAACCACAAGTATTTACGATTAAAACATCAGCTTTGCTTGGTTCATCGCAAAGTTCATAAGCACTAAGGCGCCCTAGCATGATCTCACTATCGACTAAATTTTTATTACAACCTAAAGACATAAGATAAAGTTTTGACATTTTTTTCCTATATTAAAGTTTTCTTTTGATATAATTTTTGACTTTAAAAATATAATTATAGCAAAGAAATTTTATGGATAATTACGAATTTAGCGAACTTTTAAAAACTTTAAAAAACAAAGTCGGCAACATAGCCTCCATCATCAAGCCTGAAAATATCCAAACAAGGCTTAAAGAAATCGAAGAGCTTGAAAATTCTCCTTCTTTTTGGAGTGATGTTAAACAAGCAGGAATCATAGGTAAAGAAAAAACTAAAATCACCAATCTACTTAAAAACTATGAAAATGCTTTTAATGCTCTAAATGACGCAAGCGAACTTTTCGATCTGGCCAATAGCGAAAACGATACAGAAACACTTGAAGCTTTATTTAATGACGCACCAAAACTTGAAGATACCATCACAAGTCTTGAAATTTCCATGCTTTTAAGCGGGGAAAATGATGGTAAAAATGCCATTGTTTCCATTCACCCAGGTGCAGGTGGAACGGAAAGTAATGACTGGACAAGCATACTTTATAGAATGTATTTAAGATTTTGTGAAAGAGAAGGTTTTAAAGTCGAAACTTTAGACTTTCAAGAAGGCGAAGAAGCAGGACTTAAAGATGTGAGCTTTTTAGTTAAAGGAGAAAATGCTTATGGTTATTTAAAAGCTGAAAATGGTATCCATCGTTTGGTAAGAACTTCTCCTTTTGATAGTGCAGGACGCCGTCATACAAGCTTTTCAAGTGTTATGGTAAGCCCTGAACTTGATGATGATATAGAAATTGAAATCGAAGAAAAAGACATAAGAATAGATTATTACAGAGCAAGCGGTGCAGGCGGACAACATGTCAATAAAACAGAATCGGCTGTGAGAATCACGCATTTTCCAACCGGCATAGTCGTACAATGCCAAAATGACAGAAGTCAGCACAAAAACAAAGCCACCGCTTTTAAAATGCTAAAATCTCGCCTTTATGAACTTGAACTCATGAAACAACAAGATAGTGCTAATACTGGAGAAAAAAGCGAGATAGGTTGGGGGCATCAAATCCGTTCTTATGTGCTTTTCCCTTATCAGCAAGTCAAAGACAATCGCAGCGGAGAAGCTTTTTCTCAAGTGGATAATATCCTTGATGGGGATATCAAAAAAATGATAGAAGGCGTTTTAATTGCCTTAAAAGCGGAGTAACAGGCTTAAAAATAAGTAATTTCTGCAAAATGTCGGTATAAAAAATTAGAAAGATAGCGGGATTTTCCCGCTTGTTTTATTATCTTGCATAAAACCTAAGAGTATCATTCACAGAACAATAAACTCTTTTCTTAAAATCTTTATCGCAATAAACACTCACAACTTTATAGTCTTTTTATCGTTTGGATTTAATAAGAAAACATAGTTTGAGTATGGAGTTTTATCTATTTCTAAATCACGCTTCATTTCTTTAATTTTGCCTTCTGGATTGTTAATATCACTAATTGTTCTGACTGAAGTATAATCATAAAGTTTATAATTTGGATATTTTTTCATAATCTCTTGATTACCTAAATCAAACATAGCTTGATCGTTGCCATTGTTTTTTTACTCGACTAAATCGCCATCGCCACAACCTATAATCAAAGTCATAGCTCCTAAAGCCAAAGCACTTGTTAAAATCTTTTTCATTATTTTTGCTCCTAGTTTTAAAATTAAATTAATATAACTATACCTAAATTTAAAATTTAAATATCATTTTTGCAATAAATTCTAAAGTAAAAATCACGTAAAAATTTAACTCATAATTATTTCACTCAAACAAATTTTTATGCAAAATTTCTTCTAAAACCACAGTAGCATAAGAGCCTTTTTGCAAGAAAAACTCTATACAAAAATGAGCTTTTTCTTCATCATAACGCCATTTTAACTCTTCTAAATATCCCCACATAAAGCGTCTTGAACCTTGCATTTTAGCCTTAAACTCCAAAGTATCTTTAAAAATTTCATTTTCTAAATTTAAGGCCAAACCTTCTCCTGTTTCATAAGCCTTAGCACCGATTAAAAGCCCCATGGCGCTTATATCTCTTGCCTTAAAACGCCCAAGCTCAGCACTTAAATCCTCGCATAAAAAACACTTTCCAAAAGGATAATGCCCTAAAACCTCACCTTTTAAAAGCTTAAAAAATTGTTCTTGTTTTTTAAGTTCCTTAGCTTCTTCTTTAGAAATTTTATAAATTTGGATCAATTCTTTTTCGCTAAAATCATTTGCAAAATGTGATAACTCCACTCTTTTACTCAAATATCGATTAAAAAGCTCACTTTGAAAAGCTGAAATTAAAAACTCTTTCATTTTTACATTTTTCATTTTTTTGCCACGCAAAATTTCAAGCCCTTCTTTATAATTATCCCCAAATTTTCCAAAACGCTGATAACCAAAATAATTCGTAAAACCTTGCTTATCCAAATTCATCAAAGCTTGTTCTAGTTTTAAAGCATCGCTTGGTAAAACTTTTTTTAAGCGTATGAAAAAAGTATTTCCTTTTAAATGCCCTATTCTTAGCTTGTTTTCATGGATAAAAGTTTCTAAAATTTTAAGTTTAGGATGAGAAAAATTTGACAAAAAACTCTCAAATTTTTTAGGCATAGAAAGGTATTGAAAGGTTGATCCTTGCTTATCTTTAAGCCCTGCATAACCAAAATCTCTTATTTTAACCCCGCTTGTTTCGCTTAAAATTTTTAAAGCTTCATTTGTGGTTAAATCTTTTTTATTGATATGCAAAATAAGATGTTCACCCTTACCGCTAAATTCATACAAAGGCCTTTCACGCACTACAAAATCATCGCTATTTTTACTAAAATACGCATTAATAGGACTGTGTTTTAAACTATACAAAGGCTTAAAAATGGTGTTCTCTTCCTCTAAATTCATATTTTCCTTTCACTGCTTTTCCAAAGATATTTAATTTCACGCCGTGTTTTTTGGCTATTGTTTTTATATTTTGACGCTCTTTTTCATCAAAAGCAAACAAAATTTCATATTCTTCTCCGCTATAAAGCGTATAATCATCAAGTTTTTTAAACCAAGAAATACCGCATTTATTTAAGGCTAAAAGTCTTGATAAATCCTTGCTTAAACCATCTGAAATATCCATAGCACAAGAAATTAAAGGTGCGATTTCATAAAAAAAACTAGCTCTTAATTTTGGCTTTATAAATACATGGTTTGGTTTTAAAGTGCCCCCATTTTGTAAAATTTCAAGTCCTTTTAAACTTCGTCCTAATTTTCCCGTATAAGCAAGTAAATGCCCCTTTTTTAAACCTTTTCTAAAAACAGCTTTATCGTTAATCTTTGAAATGATAGTAAGACTAATGTCTATTTTATCATTGCTTATAGTATCACCGCCTATGATTTTTATATTAAATTTCCTAGCTGTTTTTAAAAAACCTTTTTGCAAGGCTTTGATCTCATTTTCGCTTAAATTTTTTGGTAAAGCAAGTCCTAAAAGTGCGTATTTTGGTACAGCATTCATTGAAATAGCATCTGAGATATTAACAAGCATTGCTTTTGTAGCAATTTGCTCTAAGCTAAACCATTCTCTTTTAAAATGCACATTTTCAAAAAACAAATCCTTACTAAAACACCAATCATCAATAATAGCTCCATCATCGCCATTTTTTTCATTTAAAAAAGCTTTGATAATAAAATCTTCTTTGTTCATAATGCGTGATTTTATAAAATTTCCTTTTAAATTCTAGTGAATTTTAGAATAATTTTATATAATATAAAAATATTTAAGGAAAAACCATGAAAAAATTAGAATTAAGAATTTTTAGATTTGATAAAACCAAGGATTATGAGGCTTATTATAAACCTTATATTTATGATAATTATGAAAATTTTGCAAGTTTTTATGATCTGCTTTTGCAAGTTCAAGATGATGATATTTATTTTGATTTTGATAAAGATGAAGATACTTACATAGTTGTAAATAAGCAAATCATACCACTTTTTACACCTTTAGAAAAAATAGCAAAAGAATTTGATTTTAGTCTTTGTATCGAGCCTTTAAGCACAAAAAGAGCCATTAAAGATCTTATCATCGATAAAAATGATTTTTTAGACAAATACAAATATCTTGAAAAATTTGGTGATGAAGAGGATAAAAAACTTTATGCAAAATATGATTATTTATATTATGCAAGTGAAATTTTAGACTATCTTCCTGAATATATGGGCGATGGAGTGTTTTATTTGGCTTCAAAAATGATAGAAAAATATCCTGAAAAAAAGATAGAAATTTTAAAAACTCTAGCAGATAAAGAAAAGGGTATTTTTTATCATCTTGAAAACAAAAATGAAATTTTAGAAACAACGATCAAAAACCTACAAAATGAAATTTTAAATTTAGGGCTTTTTGATAAAAATATTTTACACTTTGATTTACCTAAAACCAATGCTTTTGATAATGAGATCAAAGAACTTAAAGAAATTAAACATAATTTTAAAGATTTCAATATAGCTTTTTATGGTTTTAATGCTTGCGATACCTTAAAATCCAAACTTAAGGCTAAATTTATTTCCTATGAAAACAGTATAAAAAATAATGGCTTTAGCTTGCTTAATCTAAATCCTACGCTAAGCTATAAAATAGCCGCAGATATTGTTTTGGACGCTTATGATAGCGGGGCTGATTTTATGGTAGTAAAAGAAGAAAAAGATTTTTATCTTTTTGATACTTGTGCTAAAAAACTTATGCAAACAAGTGGAAGGGAATTTGAAGACTTTTATATTTTGAGCCGTTTTGAGTTTTTAGCCCTTATCGAAGGCATACAAGCTCCATCATTAAAAAATCACACTTTAAAGGTTAGTTTGATATGAAAATCTCTTTAGAATGCAAAGATCTCATCATAGAAAAAACTTTAGAACTTTTTTTAAAAGATCATTTGGTAATGAAAAAAAATTGTGATTTCATCATTAGCGATGAAAAAATTTATACCGCAAAACCCTTATTTATCATCTCTAAAAACTCTCCATTTTTAAGCATACCATTTAGCAAAGAAGCCTTGTTTGAGTCTTTAAATGAATTTGATAATGCCTTAAAAGCAGCAGCTTTGCAACTTGCACTTGAACAAAAAAGACTGCTTGAAGAAAAAATTGACGCTATTGCTTTGGAATTTAAAAAAGATTATGAAAATAAAATCGATCTTGCCATAAAAGATCTTAAAAACAAACTCGTAAAAGCACTTAATGATGAATGATGAATTTATAAGCGTTAAAGACTTTTTTAATCACAATGAAAAAAGAAAAAAATTTCTTCAAAAACAAGAAATTAAACCTCCTAAAGAAAAAACAAAAAAAACTAAAGAAACAAAGCTTTATACAAATATAGAAAGTGGTAAATACAAAGGGAAAAAACTACTTTTACCTAGTCTTACAACAACAAGAAGTACTAAAAGCATAGTCAAAAGTTGTGTTTTTAATGTAATAAGAGAAGATTTAAGAAGTAAAATTTTCATTGAAGCCTTTGGAGGAAGTGCTTTAATGGCGGCTGAAGCACTAAGTAATCATGCTTTAAAAGCTTATGCTATAGAACTTGATGCAAAAGCTTATAAAATTGCTTTAGAAAATGCTAAAAATATAGATCCAAATTTAGAAGTGATCCATGCAAATACTTTTGAAATTTTACCTAAACTCATAGAAAATTCAAAAAATGAAATCATCTTATATCTTGACCCACCTTTTGATACCAGAGAAGGTTTTAGCGATATTTATGAAAAAATTTATCATTTTTTAGAAAATTTAGATTTAAAGACTTTAAATTTAATCATTTTTGAACACCACTCAACCATAAAAACTCCCGAAAAAATCCAAAATTTTCAAAAAGTCAAAGAAAAGAAATTTGGATCAACTAGCTTAAGCTTTTACGCTTCTTAACTTACTTGGAACACTTCTTGCTTGATCTATCATCAACAATAGATTAAAGGAAGAATCCATGAGAGTTTTAACGATATTTTTACTCTTTATGACAAGCATTTTTGCAGTGCAAATCAAGGATGTAGCAAACACTGTAGGTGTAAGAGATAACCAACTTATAGGTTATGGACTTGTTGTAGGGCTTAATGGAAGCGGCGATGGAACAAGCTCTAAATTTACACTACAATCTATCTCAAACCTTTTGCAAGGTATGAATATCAAAGTAGATCCTAACGATATCAAATCAAAAAATACCGCAGCTGTTATGGTTACAGCCAAACTTCCAGCCTTTGCAAAAAGCGGAGATAAACTTGATATTACCGTTTCATCTATGGGTGATGCAAAATCTTTACAAGGCGGAACACTTTTACTGACTGCACTTCGTGGGATTGATGGTGAAATTTATGCCATAGCACAAGGCTCTATCTCAACAGGAGGTTTAACACCTAGACCAGGAGGAGCAGGTTCTCACTCAACTGCTGCAACTGTAATGGGCGGAGCTAATGTAGAAAGAGAAATTCCACAAAATTTTAGCCAAAACAATGATCTAACCTTAAGTTTAAAAGTAGCGGATTTTAAAACCGCAAACGATATAGAAAGAGTTTTAAATACTGTCTTTGGCGAAGAAGTAGCTAAAGCCATCGACTCTCGCACAGTAAAACTCAAAAAACCTGAAGATCTTTCAAATGTTGATTTTATGGCAAGAGTTTTAGAACAAGATATAGCTTATAAACCACAAAGCAAAGTTATCATCGATGAAAGAACAGGAACAGTGATTGCTGGAGTTGATGTAGAGGTAGAACCTGTTTTAATCACTCATAAAGATATCACTATAAAAATAGATCCAAACAATAACGCAGTAGCTAATCAAAATGAAATCGATATGAAAGATGGTGGTTTTGTAGATCCAAGTTCAAATACCTTAAGAATCAACAATGCCAAAAGCACAGTTGCAAATATAGCTAGAATGCTTAACAAACTTGGAGCAACCCCAAATGACATTATCGCTATTATGGAAAATTTAAAGCGCGCAGGTGCAATTAACGCGGATTTGGAGATCATCTAATGAAAGTGGATAATTTTTTAAATACTTATAGTATGAATAGCGCTTTACTTGATCGTGCAGCCAAAGCAAGAAGTTTAGAATCAAGCATCAAAATAAATGACAATGATATAGTTACAAAGAGCAAAGAAGATGAAGCCTTAAAAGAACAAACGGATGCTTTTGAGGCATTTTTTTTAAAGCAAGTTTTAGATGTATCTTTAAAAAGTCAAAATTCACTCTTTGGAAAAGATGCCAGCGATGAAATATACTCTTCCATGTATAATGATACCATGAGTAAAGCTTTAAGTGGAGGTATGGGTTTTTCAAAATTATTATACGATTTTTTAAAAGAAAGGGGTTAAGTTTTTTAAATTTAGGTCGATATGGTTTGTAGAGGATTATAACTAAGATCAAGGAGGCAGAAATGATCAATCCTATACAACAAAGTTATGTGGCAAATACCGCATTAAATACAAATAGAATAGATAAAGAAACTAAAACAAACGATACTCAAAAAACGGAAAATGATAAAGCGAGTAAAATCGCAGAGCAGATTAAAAATGGTACTTATAAAATCGATACAAAAGCTACGGCTGCTGCGATTGCTGACTCTTTAATCTAAAAACTTTCATTCTCCTTTTTTTGAGAGAGAAAAGGAGAAAATATGCTTAAACAAAGACTTGATGAAGTAAATGCTATCTTAGCAAAACTTATTGCTTTAACCGAAGAAGATATAGAAAATATCAAAGTGGCTAAACATGAGAGTGTAACGCCAAGTGTAGAAGAAAAAAACAAACTTATCGCGGAATTTATTACAGCTAAAAAACAACTTGATGTTGCCTTGGTTGAGCTAAATAATAGCTCTACAAAAGGGCTTAGTGAACTCTTAGATGATGAAGATAAACAAAAACTAGATCTACTTAAAAAAAATCTTCAAAACCTTCATAGTAAAAACAAAGAGTATGCTAAATTTGTTCTTATTGTCAAAGATTTTCTTGATGGCTTAGTAAATAAAATGTTTGATATCAATGATGGAACAAATAATGCTTATGGAGATAAAAAGACAAATCCAGAGTCAATTTTCAAGATCAATGTATAAGGATTTATAATGGGTATTTTTGGAACATTATACACAGGTGTTACAGGCTTAAAGGCAAGCGAAGTTCAAATCGCAACAACTGGAAATAATATCTCAAATGCTAATGCAACTTTTTATACACGCCAAAGAGTGGTGCAAACTACAAATGGATATATTACAACAGGTGGAGTTCAAGTAGGCACAGGAACTGCTGTAGAAAGTATAGTGCGTTTGCATGATGAGTATTCTTACTATAAATTAAAAGGTGCATCTACTCAACTAGAATATACTAAATATATGGCTTCCACTTTACAAGAAATTGCGCAGCGTTTTCCCGACTTACAAAATACTGGAATTTTGCAAGATTTAGAAAATTATAACAAAGCTTGGAATGATTTTGCATCTAACCCCAACGAAAATGCCACAAAAATAGCCCTTGTAAAAGCTTCTCAGACCTTAACAGAAAGCGTTAATAACACTTTTGCAACCTTAGATAAAATCCAAAAAAAAGTAAATGATGATATTAAAAATACAGTTGATGAGATTAATAGAATTGGCGAAGAAATTGCTACTATAAATAAACAAATTTATGGACAAGAAGCCTTACCAACAGAACACGCAAATGAACTTAGGGATAGAAGAGATGAACTTGAGCTTACTCTTTCAAAGCTAGTTAGTGCAGTTGCAAGCAAAAATGAAATCAATCAAGACAATCGCCTTGATACAACCATCACTGATCCAGGACATCAATACAATCTAAGTATAGAAGGTTTTAGTATAGTAGATGGAATAAATTTTCATCCTTTAAAGCTTGATTATGATGATAAAAATAAATCTTATAGCATTTATTATGAAACTCCTGATGAAAAAGTTCGCGATCTTACTGCAAAAATTAGCGGTGGACAGCTTGGTGCTCAACTTGACTTACGCGGTAGAAACTATAGCAAAAGCGAAGGAAAATATAAAGATGGAATTATCCAAGGTTATATGGATTCTTTAGATACTTTTGCTAAGACCATGATCAATGAAACTAACAATCTTTATGCAAGTTCTGCGAAAAGTTCTGTTACTTCTGATTATCTATCTGGGCTTAAGGGAGATATTCCTTTAGTTAATTACGACAGAACCATACAACCAGGAAGTTTTGATATAGTCATTTATGATGATAAAGGCGATAAAAAACTCACCAAAACCATCACCATAGATGTAAATACAACCATGAATGATATCATGCGTCAAATCAATGCTAATACAGATGATAATGACAATAAAAATTCAAACGATGATGTTGATGATCATATCAATGCAAGTTTTAGCTACGATGCAAAAACTGGAGATGGTTTATTTCAAATCAATGCAAAATCAGGTTTTAAGGTAGCCATTGAAGATAAGGGCACAAATTTCGCAGGTGCGTTTAGTATAGGTGGTTTTTTCAGCGGAACTGATGCAAGTAATATGAAAGTAAAAGATTCCATCTTAAATGATCCAAGCACAGTAAGAGCAAGTTTAAGTGGGGTTGATAGTGGCAATGACATGGCAAATAAAATCATCCAACTTCAATATGAAAAAGTTAATTTTTATAATGAAGATGGCACTATCGATAATCTTACCATGGAAGAATATTACCGCAAACTTACAGGTAAAATAGCCTCAGATGGTGAAAATAACAATGTCGTCAATTCAAGCAATGAAACTCTTTATAATTCTGTTTATAGCGAGTACCAATCTAAAAGTGGCGTAAATACAAATGAAGAATTAGCCGCCCTTATACAATATCAATCAAGTTACGGTGCAGCAGCAAAAATCGTCTCAACCGTAGATCAAATGCTTGATACCTTACTAGGGCTTAAATCTTAAGCTCTAGTAATATCAAATGAAAAATTTTATCCATCTTAAAGCTAAGCTCGATTTTTTAGCCAATCAAAAAAATACCAATCATTCCCTTTTTGAAACTCCAGATCCTTTGCAAATTGCTAAAATTCACAATGATGAATTTATTGCCTTAATTTGTGCTTTATTTGCCTATGGAAATGCTAAAAATATAGTAAATTTTCTAAAGAAACTTGATTTTTCTTTATTAAACCTTCAAGAAAAACAAATAAAAAAAGAACTTAAAAATTTAAAATACCGCTTCCAAAATGAAAAAGATATACAAGAAATTTTTATCACTCTTTCAAGGCTGAAAAATGAAATTTCACTCTACGAACTTTTTTATCAAGCCTATCAAGAAAGAGAAAATACCACAGATGCCATCTTAGCTTTTATGCAAAAAATCAAAACCTTAAATTCATATTCAAGTTATGGATATGATTTTTTCTTTGGAAAAATTTGGCAAAACACCCCTACTTCACCTCTTAAACGCTATAATATGTATCTAAGATGGATGGTTAGAAAAGATGAACTTGATCTTGGACTTTTTACCAAAATTCACACCAAAGATCTTTTAATTCCACTTGATACACATGCACATAAAATTTCCTTGACTTTAGGACTTCTAAAGCGTAAAATATATGATTATAAAAGTGTTTTAGAACTCACACAAAATTTAAAAAAATTAGATGCAAATGATCCCATAAAATATGACTTTGCACTCTATCGTTTAGGGCAAAGTAAGGAAATTGACAAATTTAAGGAGTGAAGAATGGGTTTTGAGCACTTAAATACGATTTATTATTTCATACTTTTTTTTGTAGCTCTTTTTGCTGGTTTTATAGATTCTATTGTAGGTGGAGGAGGGCTTATTACTCTACCAGCACTCATAGCCTGTGGAATTCCTGCGCATTTATCCTTAGCAACAAACAAACTCCAAAGCGTCTTTGGTTCTTTTACGGCTACTTTAACTTATTTTAAATCCACCACTCTACCTCATCTTGCTTGGGGTGTTTTTTTCACAGCCTTAGGAGCAGCTATAGGAAGTTATAGTGTTCTTTTTGTAAAAGATGAGCAATTAAAGCTTATTATCTTAATCTTTTTAACTCTTACCTTCTTATATACAGCCTTACGTCCCAACTTAGGCAAACACGAAAGCGAACCTAAAATAAAAAATATCAAAATTTTTCATTTAATTTGTGGCTTAACTTTAGGATTTTATGATGGATTTTTAGGGCCTGGAACGGGTTCATTTTGGATTTTTGCTTGTGTGATGCTACTAGGTTTTAATATGAGAAAAGCGAGCATTAATACTAAAATTTTAAATTTCACAAGCAACATCATTGCTCTTGCTATATTTTTATGGCAATATGAACTTTTATGGGCTGTAGGTTTGCTTATGGGTGTAGGACAAGTTTTAGGAGCTTATTTGGGTTCAAAACTTGTGTTAAAAACTAATGGAAAGTTTATAAAAACTTTATTTTTAATCATTGTAGGAGCTACTATTATTAAAGTAGCTTGGGATTATTTTAGTTAAAATTGACCCCTGAGCTAAGCTCCCACATAGGTAAAAATATACCTAAAGCCAAAAACAAAACTAAAAGCGCTACAAATAAAGTCATCATAGGCTCTAAAAAAATCAAAAATCTATCCATCAAATTTTCGCTTTTTTGTTGATAATATTTGGCAATTTCTTCACTTAATACTTCAAGTCTTCCACTTTTCATCGCAACACTAAGCATAGAAAACACCAAAGAATCAAAAATATCAATCTTTTTAAAAGCCTGACTTAACTCAAGACCAGAATCTATAAAACTAAAAAGTTTTTTATACTGAAAAATTAAAAATTTATTTTCAAGCCCTATAATAGCTAAATCAAAAGCTTTAGATATTGAAATTCCATTTTTTAAAAGCAAAGAAAAAACCATAAAAAAATAATAATTTTGATTATAAATAATCAAACGAGAAATCAAAGGTACTTTTAAAAATAAAAAATCGCAAGAAAAAGCAAAAGAATGAAAATTTTTATAAGCTAAAATAAGCATAACAATAAAAATAACAAACAAAAATATGCAAAAAATTCCATAGTCATCTAAAAAATTATAAATTTCTAACATTACATGCGTGATAAAAGGCAAACTCGCGCCTAAATTTTCAAATAAATCTTTAAAATTAGGCACTACAAAAAGCATTAAAAACAAAAATGCTCCGATAATACTTAAAAAAACCAAAGTAGGATATCTAAAAGCCTTTTTTAATTGTTTTTGACTCTCTAAACTTTTTTCTCGAAGTTTAGAAATTTGACTAAACACTTCACTGATTTTTCCTGTCTTTTCAGCCGTTTTAATCAAAGCTAACTCCGCACGATTTAATCCAAAATTAGCATTTTCAAAAGCTTGATTTAGATTTTGGGCTAAAATTAAATTGTCTAATATCTTTTTCATAATCTTGCAAGAGTGCATAAGATATAATTCTCTAATCGCTTCTTGAACACTTAATCCAACTTCACACAACAAAGCTAGCTCTTTAAAAAAGAGTATAAAATTTTCATCCTTTAATCTCTGAAAATTAGATTTTTGAATTTCTTTTATATCAATGATTTTCCAATTCTTTGACAAGGCTTTTGCTTGTGCTGTATTTAAATTTTCAGCTTTTATAGTTTTTGTATAATTTTGATTGTTTTTAAGAAATTCTACTTCATAAAATTTCATCTTACAACCCTTAAAAGCTCATCTATACTTGTAAGACCTTCTTTGGCTTTTTTTAAACCTTGTTCAAACATAGTTTGAAAGCCATATTTTTTTGCAAGCTCCATTAAAATCGTTTTATCTTGATTTTCCCTAATTGCACAAGCTAAATCTTCATTGATCTCTAAGCACTCAGCGATTAATTCTCTGCCAAAAAATCCACTATGATGACAACGCTCACATCCTTTTGGTTCAAAAAATTCACCTTCAAATTCAATATAATGTTTTTTGCTTTTTTGCTTACACCAAGGACAAAGTTTTCTAACCAAACGCTGTGCTATAACAAGACTCAAAGCCGATGCTATCAAGTAACTTTTTGCTTGCATATCCAAAAGCCTATCAATGGTACTAAGAGCATCATTAGTATGCAAGGTGCTTAAAAGCAAATGACCTGTTAAAGAAGCTTTAAGTGCAATATCTAAACTTTCTTCATCGCGAATTTCTCCTATCATGATAATATCAGGATCTTGCCTTAAAATTGCTCTTAAAACACTATTAAACTCGACTCCAACTTTTGAATTGAGCAAAATTTGCTGCACTAAAGGAATTTTATATTCTATAGGATCTTCTGCGGAAATAATCTTTTTTTCAATACTTTTCAACTCATTTAAACACGCGTATAAAGTTGTGCTTTTACCACTACCTGTAGGACCGGTTAATAAAATCATTCCATTGGGACGATGTAAAATCTTTTTTAAAATTTCTAAATTTTTATTTCCAAGATTTAGTTTATACAAATCCAAAATTTCTTTATCATGTTTTAAAATTCTTATAACAACACTTTCGCCATAAATCAAAGGCAAACATGAAACACGAAAATCATATCTTTCATTTTCAAAATCTAATTCAAAACTTCCATCTTGTGTTTTTCTTGATTCAGCTAAATTCAAACAAGCTAAAAATTTGACATGAAAAACCAAAGCTTCATAAATATCCTTCTCAAAAATAGCAAATTCACGCAAAATTCCATCAACCCTAAACCTAATCAAAGCATCATCATTTCTTGCCTCTATATGAATATCACTCGCATGAAAAGATAAAATTTCATGTAATAAAAAATCAAAAATTTGACTGATGCAACTTTGATCATCTCTTTTGTGATTTTCTTGCCATTCAAGTCTAAGCTTAATGCTTAATCTTTTAATCTCCTCTTGAATGCGAATTTGATTTAAAATTTTAGCTATCTTTAATTCATCGGCAATTGCAGTGTCGATTTTTTCACAAATCATAAAAGTCTTAACTTGCTCTAAAAGCTCTAAAGAACAAGGTTTGGATCTAATAATCATAAAGCCGTCATTGTTTTTAATAAGCAGAAATTTAAATTTTAAAAGTAAAGAAAAAGGTATACCTTCATAAATAAAATCATTATCTTCATCTAAATCAACAAAATGCAAATTACAAAAATTTGCTAATTTTTTAAAAAAATCCCAAGAAGTGATATTAAATTTAGTGCAAATTTCATCAAGACTTATTTCATTATCAATATAAGCTTGAAAAATTTTATCCATTCTACTTTCCATCTAATTCCATTAAACCATAATAATTTATATAAGCATCTAAAGCACTTTGAGCTTCTTTTTCTTCGCCTAAAGCTCTTTTAGCCTGAGCAAAAATCAGCCAAGAATCTTGTTTTTGCTTGTCAAGTTCATTGGCTTTTAAAGCCCAAAATATTGTCTTTTGATAAGCTTTAATATCAAAATACTTCTTAGCTAAATTTAATGCCTTTTCATAGCTTGGATTTTGATAAAAAGATTTTTTTAAATCAGAAATATTTAAAATTTTAGAATCAATTTCTATCTTGCTAATATGTGTATTTTCCTGCACCGCTTTAACTTCTTCTAGTTCTTTATATAACTTTTCCCTAGAAATCTTATTTTTTTCTTGTAAAATTTGCGCTTGAAGAATCTTTTGCTCCAAATGCTTTTTATGTTCAATAGCTTGCAAATAAATATTTTTTTGCTTATTATATTTTTGCATTAGCACAAAAAAACAAAATGCTATTACTGATATTAGAATAATTAATAATAAATATTTTAAATATTTTTTAAGTAAAAAGTATTTATACCTAAGCTCAAGCTCTTTAATTCTTTCTTGCATATCTTACCTTAATAAGCCATTCTCTAAAGCACTAAGCTTTAAAATATACTCTTGACTTTTGTTTTTATCAAAAAAACTATTTATCTCATAAAAACTTTTTAAAGTTTTATCAATATATCTTAAATTTCCTTGAGAAATTTTTTGTAAAAACTTAAGACATTTATTTGAAAAATTCATTCCGAATTTCAATTTAATATAATCATCAAGTTCTAAAAGACTAATATTTTTCAATTTAAAACAAGCACTTAAACGACTTTTAAAATGCTCTTTTTTAAGTATATTTAACTTTTTATGAGAACTTAAAACAAAACTTATAGAATCACTATAAATCCTGATGCTTTCTAGCATTGCATAATCATACATTCCCACTTCATCAAGAATGATTAAACTCTGACCTTGTGAAATCAAAAACTCAATTTTTTCTTTTAAGAAACTCTGATCTTTAAAATTTTCATTAATAAAATCAACATTATATTTTTTTGCCAATCTTTGCAACAATACACTTTTACCACTACCACTTTTTCCCCATAAAAAAATAAAAGCTTTTTGGCTTTCTAAAATTTGATTGATTTGATGAAAAATTTCTTCTCTAAATGGAATAATTTTACTCATAATGCTTAAATCCTAGATCTTTAAGACTTGGAGCATTTACACTATCTACTATACTTGGAGTGATAATAAAAACAATTTCAGTTGCTTTAGAATTTAAAACTTCTCCTTTAAACAAAGAACCTAGGATTGGAATTTTTGATAGAAAATTGATAGAATTTTTCTCATTAGATTTATCGTGAGAAATCAATCCACCTAAAATTAAAGTTTGATTATTCTCTACTTGCACAACACTAGAAAGCTTTTTTTGTATGGTATCAGGAGCAATAGTTCTTGGTTCTTTTTGTCGTTTATTATCTTCTGGATACTTAAAATCACTTAAGCTTGGATTAATCCTGAGCATTATTTTTCCATCATCAGAAATTTCAGGCAAGATATTGAGTAAAATGCCTACAAAAATAGAATAATTGTTATAACTTTCACTAACAGTAGTCCCATTTTCAGTGCCTTTAGAACTTTCTTTAACTTGATAATTTATAGTATCACCTACAGAAATAATGGCTTGTTGGTTATTTAAAGCCATAAGCTTTGGATTAGAAAGCACGCTAGTTTTTCCATTTTGAGAAAGAAAGTTAATAATAGAATCAAAATTTAAATTCGCCCTTAAACCCAAATTCTTAACAAAACCTTGCCCATTTTGAAACTGAATAAAAGAATTTTCATTATTTACTTGCGAATTTAAACCTATATTAAAATTTTGCCAATTAATCCCACTAGAATGGCTTTCATTTAAACTCACAGCAAGTATGCTAACATCGATAATAACTTGTTTTTTAAGACGATTTTCTAGTTTTTGCAAATAATTTTTCACACTTTTTAACTGAGAATTTGTTCCAGTTACTATAATAAGACCTGCATTGGGATTTATAATGGGAGTTTTAGCCTCATAATCTTCATGAGAATTTTTTAATAATACAATAATCTCTTTTTCTATATTTTGCCAAAAATCAAATTTTTCCATACTTTTAATCATATTGTCTTCTGCGTCATCAAAACTACCGCTATATTCACTTTGCCTTGGTTTAGCGTCTACAGACGCTTTAGTTATGCTTTGTCCTTCTCTGATAGAAGTGATATAACTTATCTTAAAAATCTTCGTATTAATGCCTGAAATTCTTAAAATTTTACCATCAAAATCATAGCTAAGATCATGCTCTTTGATAAAAAAATTAAAAATTTCGTCTAAACTCATTTGATGAATATTGACAGAGTTTTGCAATATTTCTAATTTTTCTTTGGCAATTTTATCTTTAACAATAATACTAAAAGAACAATATTTTGCAAGCTCATCAAGACTTTCTTGTATGCTTAATTTTTCATTAATACTGATATCAAAAAGACGCTTTTGACAATCTAAAGCATAAAGATAATGGCAAAAAAGAATGTTAATTAATATTAATCTTATCATTTTTATTTATTTGGATTGCAATTTCTAAATTATCATATTGGAATTTAATCTCTTTAGTATTTATTTCATATATTATAGCATCATCAATCATATCACCTTTTTTATACCATCGATCATAAATTTTTACTTTATCAAGCATAATTGCAGTAATTTTAATATGTCTTAATTTTTCAAAAGTAGGATTCACAAATGGGTTTTGAAGAGTATTAAAATTTATACGATTTTCTTTATCTATAAGTTTAAAATACTCTTCAAAATTATCTTGTGCAAACAAAGTGCTAAAACACAATGTAGCACTAAAAATATATTTTATCAGCTTTCAACCTCATTGCTATAATCAGCCATAGCGATACGCTTAAGCTGTCTATAGCGACGTTGAGCGTCTTTTTTATTGCGTTCAAAAAGCTCAGCAGCGTGTTCAGGATTTGCTTTTTTAAGTGAATTATAACGCACTTCATTCATCAAAAATTGCTCATATAAATCCCAATCAGGTTCTTTTCCTGTTAGAGTTAAAGGATTTTTTCCTTGCTCTTCTAAACGAGGATCAAAGGTATAAAGTGGCCAATAACCACATTTTGTAGCAAGCTCACCTTGCTCTCCTGAGTAACCCAGCCCACCTTTAATACCATGAGCTATACAAGGAGAATAACAAATCACCAAAGATGGTCCATTATAGGCCTCAGCTGCAGTGATAGCTTTGATAAGATGAGTATAATTTGCCGTTGAATTTACTTGTGCTACAAAAATATAACCATAAGTCATAGCAATTTGACCTAGATCTTTTTTCTGTATAGGTTTGCCTGCTGCTGCAAACTGTGCTACAGCTCCTGTTCTAGAAGATTTTGAACTTTGACCGCCTGTATTAGAATAAACTTCTGTATCAAGCACTAAAATATTTACATTTTCTCCACTTGCTAAAACATGATCAAGTCCGCCATAGCCTATATCATAAGCCCAACCATCACCACCAAAAATCCAGTGAGATTTTTTACTTAAATACTGTTTAAGCTCTAATATATCTTGTACAGCTTTAATATTTTTATTTTGCTCTAAAATAGGGATCATTTTATCTTTAATTTCCACAGACATAGCACCATTGTCTTTATTTGCAATCCAATCTTTAAAAAGGGCTGATAAAGCATTTGGAACTTCTTGCATACTCTCATTCATGATATGTTCAATGCGGTGTCTTGTGTTTTCAGTTGCAATTTTCATACCCAAACCAAACTCAGCATTGTCTTCAAAAAGTGAATTTCCCCAAGCAGGACCATGTCCATTTTTCACACTTTTTCTATAAGGAGTTGATGGAGCTGAACCCCCATAAATAGAACTACAACCTGTAGCATTAGCCACAATCATTCTTTCACCGAACAATCTTGTAATTAAAGTAATATAAGGAGTTTCTCCACATCCAGGACAAGCTCCATGGAATTCAAATAAAGGTTGGGCAAATTGTGCTCCTTTTGTAGCTTCTTTATTTAAAATATCATCTTTGTATGTGATTTCTTTAAATAAATAATCCGCATTTTCTTGCTCACCAAAATCCATCTCTTCTTGAAGTGGTACCATAACCAAAGATTTTTCTTTAGTAGGACACTCATGAACACAAAGCTCACAGCCTGTACAATCAAGTGGAGAAACTTGAATTTTAAAGCTTAATTTTTCTCCTTTGGTTCCTTTAGCTTCTAAAGCATGATCTTTTACACCGCGAGGTGCATTTGCCATTTCTTCATCATTAATCAAAAATGGCCTGATAACAGCATGCGGACAAACTGAAGCACATTGATTACATTGGATACAATTTGCCTCTATCCATCTTGGTACCATAACCCCAACACCGCGTTTTTCGTATTCGGTTGTGCCGTGTTCAAAACTTCCATCTTCATAACCTAAAAAGGCTGAAACAGGTAAATCATCACCCTTAGCCGCATTCATAGGTTTTACGATTTTTTCAACAAATTCAGTACCTTTATAGGCATTGGTTTGTTCTTTTTCTTTAAGCTCTAAATTTTTCCAATTTGGATCCACTTCAACTTTTACAAGTCCATCAGCACCCACATCAATAGCCTTGTAATTCATTTCTACAATAGCATCGCCTTTTTTACTATAAGATTTATACGCAAGCTCTTTCATGTATTTTTGTGCGTCTTCATAAGGAATGATTTTTGCAAGTTTGAAAAAGGCTGATTGCATAATGGTATTTGTACGATTTCCCAAACCTATATCACGAGCTAGTTTGGTTGCATTGATGATATAAAAATTTACTTCTTTTTCAGCTAAAGTTTTCTTTACTGCATCTGGAAGTTGTCTTATGGTTTCTTCAGCATTCCAAATACTATTTAAAAGGAAAGTTCCTCCTTTGCGAATTCCTGCTAAAACATCATAAATTTCCAAATAAGCCGCTACCGAACAAGCGATAAAATGCGGAGTTGAAACAAGATAAGTTGAACGGATAGGTTTTTTAGAAAATCTTAAATGGCTTCTTGTATAACCCCCTGATTTTTTAGAATCATAAGCAAAATAAGCTTGAGCGTAAAAATCCGTTTTATCTCCGATGATTTTAATCGAGTTTTTATTTGCGCCCACAGTTCCATCAGCACCAAGTCCGTAAAATAAACATTCGATCGTACTTTCATCTCCAAGTGAAATTTTCTCTCCAGTACTCAGTGAAGTATGAGTTACATCATCAATTATACCTACAGTAAAGCCATCTTTTGGATTATCAAGTTTAAGATTTTCAAATACTGCTATCATTTGAGCAGGATCAACATCCTTTGAAGAAAGTCCGTATCTTCCACCCACTATAACAGGAGCATTTTCTCTTCCATAGAAAGCTGATTTTACATCAAGATAAAGTGGTTCTCCGAGACTTCCTGGTTCTTTGGTTCTATCTAAAACCGCGATTTTTTTCACTGATTTTGGCATAACATCAAAGAAATATTTTAAACTAAATGGGCGATAAAGATAAACTTTTAAAATCCCTACCTTTTCACCCTTGGCATTAAGATAGTCCACCACTTCTTCAAGTGCTTGAGTTACAGAACCCATAGCAACAATCACACACTCTGGCTCTTTGTGACCATAATAAGTAAATGGTTTGTATTCTCTACCTGTAATTTTTGAAATTTCTTGCATATATTCATTAACAACATCAGGTAAAGCATTGTAAAAACGATTGCTTACTTCTCTAGTTTGAAAATAAATATCATCATTTTGTGCTGTTCCACGTGTTTTTGGATTTTCTGGATTTAAAGCATTATTTCTAAATTCAAGCAAAGCTTCTCTATCTAATAATCTATCAAAATGCGCATAATCCATTACTTCAACTTTTTGAATTTCATGGCTTGTTCTAAAACCATCAAAAAAATGTAAAAATGGCACTCTTCCCTTAATTGCAGCTAAATGTGCTACACCAGCTAAGTCCATGGTTTCTTGCACAGAATGCGAACAAAGCATAGCAAAACCAATTTGTCTTGCTGCATAAATATCTTGATGATCACCAAAGATAGACAAAGCTTGAGCAGCCAAAGAACGCGCTGCTACATGGATTACACAGGGGAGTAATTGACCTGCTATTTTATACATATTTGGAATTTTAAGGAGTAATCCTTGAGAAGCCGTATAAGTTGTAGTCAAAGCCCCAGCTTGTAAAGATCCATGCACACTACCTGCAGCTCCTGCTTCACTTTGCATTTCTACGATTTTTACAGGAACTCCAAAAAGATTTTTTTTTCCTGCAGCTGCCCACATATCGGTATAATCAGCCATAGGAGAACTAGGTGTAATAGGATAAATTCCAGCAACTTCAGTAAAAGCATACGCAGCGTATGCAGCAGCCTCATTTCCGTCCATAGTTTTCATAATTTTACCCATTGAGACCTTCCTTTATATTGATAATTTTTATATTTTTTTAGCTATCAATTTACTATAAATTCTCTTAAAAGGCGTTTAACGAAAACTTGAAATTAGTTTAATCTAGCTATATAATTAACAGCCTCATATGCATTTAAAAATACCATAGAATGAGCTTTTAATTCATTTTCATTGCCATAGCCACAAGTTAAGGCCAAAGGAGTGATATTAGCAGAAATTGCAGCTTGAATATCTAATATTGTATCGCCTATCATATAGGCATTTTCTTGAGTTTTATTGAGTCCTTTTAAGGCTAAAATTATAGGTTCGGAACTTGGCTTTGGATTTGTGACATCTTCAAAAGTAATTAAAGTTTTAAAGAATTTTTTAACTCCCAAATAATCAAGCAGAATCGGAGTAAATTTACCTCCTTTTGTTGTAACTATACCAAGATCTGCAATTTCGCTTCCAAGTTCTAATGCTTCTTTTGCTTTAGGCAAAAGAGTGGTTTGTTCTAAATAAATTTGTGCATAAATTTCACGATAAGCTAATACAAATTCTTTACTTAAATTTACTTTATCTGGATAAAGCATTCTAAACATTTGCTCTAAAGGATAACCTATGAGATTTTTGATTTCTTCATTATTTTTAGAAGTTAATCCAAGGGCTTTAAAAGCTCCTTGGAAAGAATTTAAAATAGCATCAGTAGAATCAATTAAAGTGCCATCTAAATCAAATAAAATAGTTTTATTCATTATCTTAAAATAAATTTAGCATCCACTCTTCTATTATCCGCTCTACCTTCTTTAGTGTCATTGCTTGAGCGAGGATTATCTTGACCATAACCTACTGTTTTGATGCGACTTTTTTCTACACCATATTTTTCAAGTTCATTAGCAACACTTTTAGCACGTCTTTCAGAAAGCTTTTGATTATAAGCTCTTGAACCGATATTATCTGTATGTCCTTCAAGAATAGTATCATATCTTTCATTTTCATCTAAAACTTTTGCAATTTCTTTGATTTTTTCTTGAAAAGTTGGATTTATAGTAGTTTTATCAAAACCAAAATGACCTTCCAAAGAAATAGTTTTTTCGCAACCATTTTCATCTAACAAAGCACCTTCTCTTGGTTCAACAGGACATTTTGCTTGTGGAGTTGCACGAGTATCAGCAACTTCTTCTACAGCTTTTTCCTTTTTGCCACCAAAACCAAAACTAATACCTAAAGTTGAAACCCAATTATGGTTTGCATGATTGAAATTAATTTGATCTCTAGTTTCAAGTCTTAAAGCCAAAGAATCACTAAGACGGAATTTTACACCCGCGCCATAATGTCCAAATCCACCGCTTTTATTATCATAAGCAGCATTTGAAAAATCCTCATATCCTCCACCTGCTAAACCATAGAAATAAAATTTCTCACCTACATCAATACCTTTAATAGCACTCAAATAAGTTCTTGTAATATCTGTAGTTTTATTTGTATTTGTATATTTAACATCAGAATAATGCTCTAACCCAAATTCTAATTGATCAAGCCAAAAATCGTCAAAATGATAACCAAGTCTAATCCCTGGTGCATAACGATTATCCATATCTAAATTACCTTCAAAGTAATTATAGTTTAAAGTTGGAGTGATTTCAAATTTTACATTGTTATCAGCACCAAATAAAACACTTGCCAAACCTAAACATAAGAATATTTTTTTCATAGAAAAAACCTTTCATTGTGTTATAAAATAAAAATTTAAATTTTGCAATTATAACATAAATGTATAGAAAAAAGGATGAGTTTTATAAAAAATTGTAGAAAGGTGGGAAAATCCCACCAAAAATATTAACGTTTAGAGAATTGTGGGCTTCTTCTTGCTTTGCGGCGTCCATATTTTTTACGCTCAACAGTTCTACTATCTCTAGTAAGAAGTCCTTTAGGTTTTAATAAGGCTCTAAAATCAGCATCCATAGCTGCTAAAGCTCTTGAAATTCCATGTCTTAAAGCTTCAGCTTGAGCACTATAGCCCCCGCCTAAAGTAGTTGCTTTAATATCCATTGAAGTTTCTTGTTTAGTCACAAGTAAAGGTTGAACCACTTTAAGCTTAATCGCCTCGTGTCCACCAAGCCAAGTGTTTAAATCAACACCATTAACACTAATTTTACCACTACCTGGTTTTACCCATACCTTTGCGATAGCAGTTTTTCTCTTACCTGTTGCGTATGTTGTTGCCATGATTATTTTCCTTCTTTAGCAATTTGTGCAGTGTGTGGGTGCTCACTACCCGCATAGATTTTTAATTTTTTAAGCATAGCTCTGCCCAAATTTGTTTTAGGAAGCATACCTCTAACTGCTAATTTATATAATTTTGCAGGATTTTTTTCAAGTAAATCACCAAATTTTTCGCTTTTTACACTTCCAAAATATCCTGAATGTCTATGATAAAGCTTATCTTCTGCTTTATTAGCACCTGTAAATACAGCTTTTGAAGCATTGATGATAATTACATAATCACCACAATCAACATTTGGAGTAAAGCAAGGTTTGTTTTTACCTCTCAAAATTGTTGCTACTTCAGTTAAAAGACGACCAAAGCGTTTGCCTTCTGCGTCTAAAACAATCCATTCTCGTTTTACTTCGTTTGGCTTTGTTATCTTTGTCATAATTTTTACCTTTGCCAAAAATTTAAAATGTGATTGTATAAAAAATAATATTAATTTTTACTTAATTTAAGTAAAAATAAAGTTTATATTTCCAAAATTTGAATTTCATTTTCCAAACAATAAACTATAAAAGCACGCACTTTATCTTTTTGCAAAATTTCACTAATGGCGATCTTATAAGTTCCTACCTGCTCTTTATGTTTATCTTGCATAGCAAGACCTGTTTTATAATCAATTATAAAAGCTTCTTCATCTTTTAAAGCAAGCAAGTCTAATTGTTTAATTTCTCCATTAAAACTCAAAGCTTGTTCTTTTAAAAGCTTTCCATCACCAATCAAATTTTGAAATTGAATATTTTTAAGTAAAATTTCAATTCTTTTAAAAAGCTTTTCAAAATCACTCTCATCTAAAAAATGTCTAAATTTACTCTTGCATCTTTGAGTAAGTATTTGAAAATTTTCACCCTTAGGAAGTTTTAAATTTTGCATAAAAAAGTGAAAAGCATTTCCAAAATATAGTTCTTTACTATCAAGCCTTTCTTCACTTTGAATTTCTTGCAAGGTAATTTTTTCAAATTTTTGCAAAGTTTGAATGCTTTCTTTTTTAACGCTTAAAATTTGTTCTTTGCTTTCTAAAAAACCTCTCTCTTGAGAATGTATATTTAAAAATCCCCCCTTAAAATAACTTGGATAATTTCCATTTACACTTTCTTCATTTCTTTTTATGATGATCAAACTTTCCTTAGCTCTTGTAAAAGCCACATAAAGTTTATTGATATCATCTTCATAATTTGCTCTTGTAATATTTTCTTTAAAAAGAGTATAAATAGGCTCTTTAGTAAGCTCTCGAATTTTATCTTTAATATGGAGTTGCCAACCTTGATTGATATCATATTCAAGCATGATATCTTCATTGTTTGAATTGTTTTTAGATAAACTATCAAGTAAAATCACATGATCAAATTCCAAACCCTTAGATTTATGCACACTCATAATACTAATTCCCATATTTTGTTCGCTTACTATTTTCAAAGCACAAGGCTCAAATAAAAGCTTTAAAAAATTCTCCTTAGTTTTAGCATATTCGATAAATTGTATTAAAGCGATATCATTTAAATCAAGTTTTAATTCTTTTATTAAAAAAAGTACATTTTCCATAGCATTTTTTGAAAAATCAAGGGTAATTTTTCTCGGCTCAAAACCTAAAAGTTCCTTTAAAAATACCAAGTAAAACTCATCACCAAAAATACAATATTTAGCATATTCTAAAACAAGTCTTACACTTGCTTTATTTTCAAGTAAAACATTGCTTTGAGTAAATGCAGGAATATTTTGCTCTCTTAAAAAATCCAAAACCATATCTGCATCACTATTTTTCCAACACAAAATACAAATATCATCATAAGAAATATTTTTAGATCTTAAAAAATTAATTTGCTCAAATAAAGTTTCTAAAGTCTTTTCCTTAATTTCTTGGGCTTGGTTTTTAACCTTTTGTTCCTTAGACTCCACAATACGCACAAAACCGCCTTTTTTATTTTCTAAGGCAAATTGTTCTTTATAATCTTTGATTTTTTCTTTAAAAGTTTCATTAACAAAATCAACCAAAAGCTCTTTAGAACGATAATTAGTATTTAAATTATCACTTTTAATTTGACTAAATTCTTGTTTTAACAAATCAAATAATTCTTTTTTTCCTTTACGAAAGCGATAAATACTTTGTTTTTTATCTCCTACATAAAAAAAAGTGCGATTTTTCTTAACCCCTTCTCCTGAAACAAGCTCAGCGATCAAAGGGCGTAAAATTTGATATTGGATCACGCTTGTATCTTGAAATTCATCAATAAGCAAATGCGAAATAAAACCATCTAAACGAAAATAAATCATATCCTTAAATTCACTGGTTATTAACTCATAAACTTTTTTACTCACATCTTGGAAATTTAAGGTATTTTTATCTTTATGAAATATATTTTTAGCTTCACTATAATGATTTAAAAGATTCATTAAATTAGCAATTTTATAATTTTCAAGCTCTATGGCATAGGTATTTAAAGCATTTATAAGCTCCATTCTTTTTGCACTAAAATGCAGGTTAGTACTTTCTAAATCTTGTAAATATTTTGTACTTTCAAATTTTGTCATAAAACTTGATTGCATAAACACGGATAAATCTAAAACTTCACTTTTGAAATTGTCACACAAATTTTTATAATTTTTTACATGAGTAAGACCCAAACAATAACTTCTTAACTCACTATAAGCTTTATTGATATAAGCTTTAGTTGGATTTAGAATTTTAGGACGATTTTGAAAATAAGCATTCTCATAAAATTTTTCAAGCTCGTTAAAAAAATTTTCTTTCTCATCAACTAAATTAATATAATAAGCCAAATCTTTTAATTCATCTTTTTTAAGAAGTTTTAAAAAAATCTCTCTTACATCAAGCCTCTCTTCACTCATTGTAAAATCACTACTTAAGCCCAAATTTAAAGCAAAAACACGCAAAATTTTTCCGAAAAAAGCATCAAAAGTACTGATTTTTAACTCTGTTCTTAAAAATTCTTCTTTTTTAGCATCTCTTAAAGAAATAAGCTCTTCTTTATCTTTACCTAAAAGCTTGCAAAGTTCATTGCATTCACTGGTTTTATTTTCTTTTTCTAAGTTTAAAAAAGTCTCAATAATTCTTTTTTGCATTTCATTAGCAGCTTTTTTGGTAAAAGTCAAAGCTAAAATTTCATTAATCCTAGCTCCTTTTAAAATAAGTGCTACAAAACGCACACTCAGGGCAAAGGTTTTTCCGCTTCCTGCACTCGCTTCTAATGCTAAAAAAGGCTCAAATTGACTCATTTTAATTCCTTTTTATAAATGAGTTTATAAGGACAATACTCATCTTGTTCATTTTCAAACTCTATTTCTTCCTTACTCATAAGAACTAAATCTTTAAGTCTTTCTCTTAGCTCATCTAAACTTTTGGCTTTTTGATGCAATATTTGCATACTATTTAAATCATAAAAACCCACGCTTGCATTTTCATCATATAAAGCTTGGTAAAAAGCAAGTTGATAAGAATTACTTGGCACTTTTCCACTTTTATAATCAATAATCAAATTACCTTCTTTTGAACTATCGATACGATCTATAGTACCCTTAAGTTTTATACTATCTGTTCCGAGCTTTAAAATATTGTTTAACTCAAGCTCTGTATGTGCGACATAAAAGCCTTTTGAAAAATGCTCTTTTTCATTTTTAGCAAATTGTATAAATTTTAATTTAAATACTTCAAGATCAAGTTCACTGATATTGTATTTTTGATATTCTTTATCCAATAAATTTGCAAAAACGTTTATATCAAAATCATTATTTGCATAATTTTTATAATAAATTTCAAGCATTTTATGGATAAAATTTCCTTGATTTTTCGCTTTACTTTCCTCGCTTAAAACCCTAGGTTCTGCTAAATTTAAAATATAACGATAATAATAAGTTCTTTTTTGATTTTCCAATAAATTAAAACGACTAAAAGAAAGCGGAAACTCGAAAGGATTATGCTTTAAAATAGGAGCTTTTATAGGAGTTAGATTAGGTTTTATGCCTTCATAGTCTAATTTTAAAGCATTAAGATAAGCTTTTTGGTGGATATGAGTTTCATAAAAAAAGTCAAAATCAAGTTCATCTAAAAAACGTGATTTGCTTTTTTCTTCATTTTCCACAAAGCAAATACTTACTTCTAAAGCATTCTTCATCAAGCTTTCATAATAAAATCTTTGTAAATTTTCTCTTCTATCATAGCTAATCAATCCTGCTTTTTTACGCACTTCATTGTTTAAAAAAAGCTCATTAACACTTCTTTTAGGAATAAATTCTTCATTAAAATCAACCAAAATCACTCCATCAAAACAAAGCCCACGACTTTCTAAAAGTCCCATTACCGTAACCTTACCTCCACCTACATCACTAAGGGAAAGTTGTGAAATTTGCATGAAAAAAAGATGGATCAACTCTTTAAGAGTTAAAGACTGATTTTTCAATAAATCTTTAATAAAATAAAGTTCTTTTCGTATCAAATAAATAAGCTCTTGCTTTTCATTTTCTAAAAACAAAGCAAGTAATTTTTCAAAATATTCAAAATCACATTTCTCATCAAAATACTTTTTAAACTCTATAAAATCAAGTTTTAAAGAATGTAAAAGCGTATTGTGATAATCAAACATCATCCGCGTGTCTTCAAAATAATCCTCTTGATTTTTATAGACAAAAGAAGCACTACTAGCACTTTCATAAAGTGCTTGAAATTTTTGATAAAACAAACTCTCTTTAATACTAATTCCACTTGCAAAGTTAAGCATATTGTCTTTATCAAAAAGTCTTAAAAACTCACAAAAACTTTCATCTGGAGTTATAACTGCAATATTTTCAGGCTTTAAACCTTTGCGTACAAAATGTGAAATTTCATCCATAACAAAAGCACATTGCAAAGCCCTTAATTCAAAAGATTTGAGTTTCATTTTTGAATTTTTTGTTTTAAAAATTTCTTCTTTTAAGATCTCTTGTTTTGAAAGATTGATTTCATAATGAGTGTTTATTTTTAAATCAAATATTTTTAAAAAATCAAGTTTTAAAAGATATTCAAGATTAAATTTACTCGTTTTAAAACTTAAAACCACTTCTTTAATCTGAGAAATTTCACTTAATAAATTTTCTTCAAATTTACTTAAAAAACCTTGCAAATCATAAACTATAGCTTCATACTCATCTAAAAAATCTTTATTAAGAGTGTAATTTTTAGGTAAAGAAAGATCATCATAAAAAGAATTCTTTTCAAGCAAAGCAAGATAATTCTTATATACCTCATCTAAAATTTCCAAATGTTCATTATAGGTGGCATAATAATCATTGTTTTTAAGATCTTCTATGCTTTTTTTTTCCAAACTCAGTTCTTTAAAAAAAGAAAAAAGATATTCGTTATTTTTCAAAAAAGCAAAAAATTCTACCGAAATTCCTAGTTTTTTTTCTAAATCCTTACTTTTTAGACAAGCTTCTTGCATTAAAAGCAAACTTTCATAAGAACTTGCTTTATGAAAATTGCTCAAACAAACTTTATCTAAAAATTCACCTATATGAATAGCACTATCTAATAAAGCATTTTGCTGTTTTTTTTGATTATAATATTCTCTAATTTGCCTTGAAGAGCTAAAAATTCTTAATTTCATTGAGCATTTAATTCGTAGCTAAAAAAACCCACTGTTTCTTGATTTGCATAAAACTTTAGCTTAAGCTCCCATCTACCTTTATCTAATTTAGGTAAAGCGATACTTAAAATTCCATTTTTAACTTGTCCTTCTAACTTTTGATCAAAATTTTTAGTGAATGGTCTTGTAAGAAGAACTTGAACTTTTAAATCATTAGAATTTATATTTTGTAATGCAGAAATTTTAAAATTTGCAACATAGGAATTTTGATCCACTTCATAACTAGGAATTTTTCTTTTACCTATAAAAGTGATTTTATCATTTTGAAAATTTACTTTAAAAAATTTATCAAAATTTACTTGTTGTTTTTGTATTTGATTGTAATTATTTTCAACATTTTGATAAGAGTCAAAATAAAAATCATCCTCATACACAGGATGGTGACTTGCTATAAAAATCGTTACAATACAAGCAATAATTATAGCCAAAAGTGAAAGCAAAATACCATAAGGCCAAAAACTTTTTTTAGTTTCTAACATTTTTTTTCCTCTTTATTCTTCTTTGTGCATAGTATAACAATGCAAAGCAAATAAATCCATAGATAAGTATTCTTAAAATATTGATAGTATCACGATTTGCATTACCTATAGAATGTTCTAATTGTAATCCCAAGGATTTTGCCACACGATCTACAATATCTGCATAACCATTAAGTATAGCAGCATTATAAATATCACCTTTATTTGTAGCTAATATCGGCAAAATAGATCCTGTTCCAGGATAAGGACTAAGCACAGCTTCTTTATCAATCAAAGCTAAAGCACCTTTTGAGCCCACTATATCAACTTTGTGAGAATTTTTTGACAAAAGAAGCAATATATAAGATTGAGGAAGTTCTTTTTGTTTATTTAATAAAGTTTCAATTTCAGTTTTATCACCAACCATAACGCCGATAAAAATATTACTTTTTTGGTAAAGCTCTTTTCCTATAAGATTAATCTCGTTACTTACTTTTTGACTTAAAATATTTTCATTAAAAAGTACAGCATCAAGAGCAAAAACCCTAGAAGGCAATAAAACAAAGAAGAAGATAGCTAAAAAAAAGCCATCTTGTAATATTTTTTTCATCCTATATGAAGATGATTTACGGTCAAAACCGACCAAGCGGTGATTGCAGCAGCAACAACTAAACCAATAACAATTAAATATTCCAAAGCCTTACTCATTGTGCTTCCTTTATACTTCTATGATCTTGTTCTTTTGAACCAAACATCTTTACACTTTGTACATCTTTAAGACTATATGGCTTTTGCATCACTTCTTGCTGAGCTTTAAGACCCCAAATAGTTAAAACTGCTAAGATAGCAAGCAACAAAACCGTAGCAATTAACATACCTGTAACACCTGAAAGAGAAAACACGCATCTATTATTATTTTCCATCATTCACCCCTTGAAAGAGAAATTACATACTCGCCAACAGCTTCTTTTTGAATATCATTAAGTGTTGGAAAACTCGGCATTGTTCCTATAAAACCAGCCTTACCACTATGTAAAACATCTACTACAAAAGCTGCAGAACCGTATTTTGTAAGATCTGGGAACATTCCATCTTGACCTTTTCCATCTTCTCCATGGCATGCTGCACAAGTTGCATAAGCTTCTTTACCTTTTGCTACTAAATTTTCATTTGCAGTTTTCTTAATAGCTGAAAGATCTTTTGCTACATAAGCAGCAATAGCAGGGATATCTTCTTCTGCTACACCTAAATCAGCAGCACCAAGCATTTCTCCACCTGGAAAATTCATACCTTTTGAACCATGTTTAATTACATTGATTATACCTTCTTCACTACCCCAAATATTTAAATTTTGAGCTTTACCATTGATACCATCTCCTGTAATTCCATGACAAGCCGAACACTGAACTAAAAAGATATTTTGACCCATTGCTATTTTATCTTCAGGAGATAAATTTTTAAATTTTTCTTCAAATTTTGTATTATGAGTTGCTACTTCTTCATTATATTGACCTATACTTGAAAAAGAATTTAAAGGATATCCCCATAGAAAATACCAAATAGCCCAAACAATAGTCAGGAAAAATACCACAGCCCAACCAGTAGGAACAGCATTTTTATACTCTCCTATTCCATCCCAACTATGTTCACTAAGCTCTGACTCGCCTTTCTTTTCTTTCATTTGCTTAAACATTCTACCCACAATAACCAGTGTGATTAAAATGATAAGAATAGCTCCAATTAAAGATAAGAGATTAACATTATCTTCTAAATTTAACCATTGCATTAAGCACTCCTTTTACTTTCTAATACACTATCATCAATATCATCTTTTAAGGCAAGGTTTGCATAATTTTCATAATTTCTCTCGCCTTTTTTTTCTGTTCTATATAAATGATACAAATACGCATATAATACTATTGACAAAAACATCACGAGTGCAAAAAAACCATAACCTTGGAAAATCTCCCACTCATGTTTTTGAACTGTTGCTAAATCAAATGTGATTAAATTTTTAATCACATCAAAAACTATTGATAAATGTTCCATCATCTTACTTTAAACTATTTAAATAAGCGATCAAAGCAACTATTTCTTTGATTTCACCTTTAGCAAAAGCATCTTTTACTTCTTGATTTTTCATTTGATCAACTATAGCCTGAGCTTCAGCTTTTACTTCAGCTTGTGCATCCTCCCAAGAACCAAGTTTTGTTCCATTTTCTGCATCATAAGGAACATTGAAAACTTTTTTCACAGTTAAAGCCTCAGCATAAGCAGTTTCAATATCTGCATTATTTTTAAACATATGCTTATATGAAGGCATAATAGAATCTGGAACAACAGAAGTAGGATCCCACATATGATTTTCATGCCAATCAGCCGTTCTATAATTTCCTACACGAGCAAGATCAGGTCCTGTTCTTTTTGAACCCCAAAGAAAAGGTCTATCATAAGCAAATTCACCACTTACAGAATACATACCATAACGGTCTGTTTCTGATTTAAATGGACGAATAAGCTGTGAATGACAAGCATTACAACTATCTTTAATATATACTGCACGCCCTGCAAGTTGTAAAACCGTATAAGGTTTTTTACCTTCAATTGGTCTTGCATTTTCTGCAAAATTTGGTAAAACTTCAACTATGCCTGCATAAGCAATCACTACAAAAACAGCTACAGCAAAAAAGAATGGATTTTTTTCTAACCAACTAAACATATTTTCTCCTTTTTATGCTGCCATAGGCGAAGCGCTTTTTGGTTCTTTATCAAGCACTCTTCCACAAGCAATTGTTTTGTAAATATTATAAGTAAACATAAAGAAACCGATAAGATACAACAATCCACCAATCGCTCTAATCCAATAATAAGGAACAATAGCCACAACGGTATCAATAAAGCTATAAAGCAAGTTACCATACTCATCTGTCGCTCTCCACATCATACCTTGAGTAATACCTGCAATCCACATTGAAGCAAAATAAAGAACTATACCTGTAGTTTGGATCCAAAATTGAGCTTCCATTAAAGATTTGCTATAAAGCTCTCTTTTGAAAACTCTAGGAGTCATATGATAAAGCGCAGCCATAGTCATAAATCCTACCCAACCTAATGTTCCATCATGAACATGTCCTGGAATCCAATCTGTAAAGTGTGCTAAAGCATTAACAGATTTAATTGAAAGAATTGGCCCTTCAAGTGTTGAGAACATATAGAAAGTTGATGCCAAAATCATAAATTTAATCAACGGACTCTCGCGAAGCTGGCTCCACTCACCTTTCATAGTAAGCAAGATATTAATCGCTGAACCCCAAGAAGGTAAAATCAATACTACAGAGAAAACCGAACCCATAGTTTGCATCCAATCGGGTACAGTTGAATAAATCAAATGGTGACCACCTGCCCAAAGATAAACAAACATTAAGCCCCAAAATGCAAATAAAGAGAGTTTATAAGAGAAAATCGGCTGACCACTTTCTTTTGGCAAGAAGTAATAAATTTGAGCAATAATACCCACAGTAAATACAAATGCCACAGCATTATGTCCATACCACCATTGTACTAAAGCATCATTTGTTCCTGCATACATTGATACACTATGCCACCATTTACCTATTCCAGTAACAAAATAAGTTGGTACTTCCATGTTGTTAAAAAGATAAAGCATAGCTATACCTAAAAATGTAGCTATATAATACCATAGAGAAATATAAAGGGTTTTTTCACGGCGAATTCCAATAAGTCCAAAAATACTTACACCCCATAAAACCCAAACAAGAACAACAAGAATATCTAAAGGCCACTCAAGCTCTGCATATTCTTTAGATGTAGTCACACCCATAAACAAAGATATAACAGCTAAAACCATAGTAAGCATATAAAGCCAAAAATGAAGCTTACCAACAGCCATTAAAAATCTTGACTCAGCCATACTCACTTTAAGAACACGCTGACCTATATAATACCAAGTTGCCCAAATCCCTGAAAGCATAAAACCAAAAATCACACCTGAAGTATGAAGTGGTCTAAGTCTTGAAAAAGTGGCATATTCTCCTGCTAAATAATTTAAATTAGGATATGCCATTTGAAAAGCTATAAGAGTTCCTATAGCCATACCAACAATGCCAAACAATATGGTCGCAAACATAAAATATCTTGCAACCGTATAGTCGTAATTTAATACATTACCTGGATGCATCGACTTTCTCCTTAAAATTTTTGATAACAAGAGAATATTATAGAATATTAATTATACATTTTTTCTTAAAAATGATAATTTTGTTAATCATTTGTTATGTTTTATATTTTAAGGCTAAATCAGTCTTATTTATTGATATTTATCTTATAACCTAAACTTGGCACATTTTTTATAAAATCTTCACCCACTTTATCTCTTACTCTTTTTATAAAAGTTCTAACAGCAGTATCACTCACATGTTCACCTATCCAAACATTTTTCTTAATATCTTCATGCAAAACCAAAGCTCCAGGTTGCTTTAAAAGCAAAGAAATAAAAGCCAATTCTTTTTTAGTTAAAACAATTTCTCCACCACTGTAAATTAAAGTTCGTTTAGTTTTGTTAAATTGATATTCTTCAGAAATTTTTACAAGCATATTTGCTTCAATTTTTTCACCTATCAGATAATCTAAAACTTTAAACAACTCTTCTATATCAACAGGTTTAATCAAATATTTATCTATACCAATATCAATAGAACGCAAAAGTCTCTCTTTCTCTGAATACGCACTAAGAACAACAATTGGGACATCATCTGAAATTTCTTTAATCTCTCTTGCCATATCCAGTCCATCCATAATAGGCATAGCAATATCTGTGATAACTAAATCTGGCTTAAATTTTTTAAATTTTTTAAGCCCCTCATCTCCATTTTGAGCTCCGATTACTTTACTAAAGCGTTCGCTTAATATATTAATCATTGATTCTCTAGCCTTAACCTCATCTTCAACTACTAATATTATCAATTCTTTACATTCTTGTGACATTTCTACTCTACCCTCTCTTTTAGTTTTAAAAATATCTCAAAACAAGCCCCGTCTTTTCCATTTTTAACTTTTATTTTTCCTTGGAAACTTTCGATAATTTGTCTACTTATATAAAGTCCTACTCCTATACCTTGACTAGGATGTTTTGTTGTAAAATAAGGTTGAAAAATTTTATCTAAATTTTCTTTATCAATCCCACCAGCATTATCTTTTATTGTAATTTTCAGATAATTTTTTCCAAATTTTGAAAAATTTATTGTTATGATTTTCCTTTTTTTGTTTTTAAATGCTTCTATTGAATTTAAAATCAAATTAAGAAAAACTCTTATTAAACCATTCTCATATGCCAAAACTTCATAATCACTTTTCGAAACAATATTAATATTTACATGATTTTTTTCTATAGTTTCAAAAGCAATTTCCAAGGCTTTATTTAAAGTCTCTTTTATAAATACACACTGCTCTACTCCTTTGTTAAACAAAGTTCTAAACACATCAATTGTTTCTGACATATTTTTAATCATATCTTTTGATTGTGAGTAAATTTCAGCAAATCCTTTTTCATCTTTAAGATTTTGCTTCATTTGAAACATGGCAATACCGAGCTCATTTAACGGTTGTCTCCATTGATGTGCTATATCGCTAATCATTTGTTCTAATGAAGATTTCAAAATCTCTTCATATGCTATTTTAATATCTTTTTCATTTTTTTCCAAGGCAATTTGCATTTTTTTCTCAAATTTTTTACCTAACTGTATAAATTCTTGTTGGTGATTTTTAACTGTATTTTCAAGATTAATACTTAATTCTCTTAATTTAGCGTGATTTAGAGCAAGCTCTTCATTAAGCTTAAAAGAATTACTAACATCATGAGAGAATGCTACTATTTCTATTAATTCATTATTTTTATCCAATATGGGGATTAATAAAGTTTCAAGATAGAAAGTTTTGCCTAATTTATCAATATTTTTAAAAATAACTTGATAAGGTTTTTTATATGAAAGTTTTTTTAAAAGTTCTTCAATATAACATTCCTCAACATCTGGATGTTTAAATATTGAATGTTTTTTTCCTATAAGCTCTTTTTTACTATATCCACTTATTTGACAAAGCTTATCACTGACAAAAATTAAATTTCCTTGAACATCAGCTCTTGAAAAAATTGTATTTTTTTCAAGAGCTTTAAAAAACTGATCTTTAAAAAAATCTTTCATTGAAAAGCCTTAAAACCTATATAGGCAAGATTTATACCGTAACAAACAATAACGCCATACGATAAATAATTAAATAAATTTTTCAAAAAATCACTAAAAAACTGTGAAATTTTAGAAAAAAATAATATCGCAGGTAAAGTTGATATTCCAAAAATCATCATTACCAAAATACCTTCAAAAATATTTTGCTTACTCATTGCATTGGCTATAAAAAAATACACCAATCCACAAGGAACAAAACCATTTGAAAATCCTAAAAATATGGCTGATTTTAATCCTTTAAAATTTTTAGATTTTTTAATAATTTTCTTTACAAAACTATCAAAAAAAACATTATTTTCAATAAAAGATAACATATTGCCTCTAAAAATAAGAGCAAAACCCAAAATCATCATAAATATACCAAGAATAAAAAATGACAAACTTTGAACCTTAGCATTGATTGCCAAGATATTCCCAAAAGTCCCAAAAATTATCCCTAAAACAATATAAGCAAAAATTCTAAACAAATTATAAATAAAAGTTAATAAAAATAAATTATTGCTTTTTGAATTCAAATTTATAAAAAGTAAATTAAAACCACCACACATAGAATAGCAGTGTCCAAAACTAGATAAAAAAGCAACGCTGATAATAGCTAAAAAATCTATACTCACATCAAATTCATAAATTCTTTAAAAATATACTTACTTTCATGAGGACCTGAAGAACTTTCTGGATGATGTTGCACTGAAATAATAGGATAGTCTTTATATCTTACTCCTTCAACATTATCGCCAAATAAATTTCTATGAGTGATATGAGCCACTTGAGCTAATTCTTCTGGAACATTATAATTATGATTTTGTGCGGTAATTTCTACCGTTTTTGTATCAAGATTGATCACAGGATGATTTGCTCCATGT
The DNA here is from genome assembly GCF_012889595.1 of Campylobacter sp. CFSAN093241. Lineage (NCBI taxonomy): Bacteria > Pseudomonadati > Campylobacterota > Epsilonproteobacteria > Campylobacterales > Campylobacteraceae > Campylobacter > Campylobacter sp. CFSAN093241. The sequence continues at coordinate 1,437,561 of NZ_CP040612.1, forward strand.
TGTCCAAATTTCATTTTATAAGTTTCATATCCAAAAGCATTACTTAAAAGCTGGTGACCTAAGCAAATTCCAAGCATAGGAATTTTAGCTTCTGCAAGTTTTTTAATCTCTGCAATCTCTTGTTTTAAAATCCTTGGCTCACCTGGACCATTAGAAAGAAACACGCCTTGAATTTCACCTTTTTTATACAGAGTAATCAACTCATCTGCTTTAACATTATATGGATAAACTTCTACTTCAAAACCTACTTCTACAAGTTCATTTAAGATATTTGTTTTAACACCATAATCTATAACAGCAACTTTTTTCTCACTTCTTTTAGCATCATTAAATTTTTGAAAACTAGCGTTCCAAACGCCTTGTTTATGAGAATAATTTTTCTTAGTGCTAACTTCTTTTACAAAATTTACTTCATCAATTTTTGCTGATTTTTCTAAGGCGATTTTTAAATCTTCTTTATTTGAAATTTCAGTTGAAATTACAGCTCTTAAATTGCCATTATTTCTTATCATTTTTACTAGATATCTCGTATCAAGTTCATAAATTCCTATTTTTCCATGTTTTTCAAGATAATCTTGCAGACTTTCTTTAGCGCGAAAATTTGAAAAACTGGAACTTAATTCACGCATTAAAACACCACTTGCAAAAATTTCCTTACTTTCATTATCATTTTCATTGGTTCCCACTATACCAATTTCTGGCATGGAAAATACGATAAATTGCCCTGCATAAGAAGGATCTGAAATAATTTCTTGATACCCTGTTAAAGAAGTGTTAAATACAAGCTCTCCAAAAAAAGTACCGCTCTTTCCAAAAGCCTTAGCACTTAAAAAAATATCATTTTCTAAATAAATATAAGCCTTCATTAAAACATACCTTTTTTTCTGAGCTCTTCTTGATAGAGTTTTTCAAAGATAAGATCATATTCTTCGCTACCTGGAATAGGTTTTGTTTTATAATTGCTAATTTTCTCATAAACCTCATCTTCAAGTTTTTCATAAATTTTAAGATAAGACTCTATGCTTGAAAAGATTAAATTTTTAACTCTATTTTCACTCACTATAAAATTAATATAATCATTCTCTACAAGTTCTTCTAAAATTTGATGCGCTAGATGATTATGTCTATCTTCAGAATCTAAAATCACATTAAATTCAGGAGCTAACTTTTTCTTCACAAGCCAAAACATATTTTTACGATCTACTTGCATAAGCTCCATTTCATCTTCTTGTTGCTCTAAAAGCTCTTTTACTCTTTCATCTAATTTTCTTTCATTTAGAATATCTTTCTCTAAAACTTCTATTATACATACCTTAAGCTTTTCTAATTGATCTTTAATTTCTACAAAAGAAGAATTAGCTATATCTAACATCATTTTATTTGCGATATAAGGAATATGTGGTAATTTTATACGCATCTTAAAAACCTTTTATTTGATAATGTTTGAAATAATAGCTTATTTTTGGTAAAAGAATGTTAAAAATGAAAAATTTTCATTATTTTAATCACCTAATTACTAGCATTATTATCTAAATTTTTCAAAAGCAAAGTAAGCTCGCTAGCTTTTTTTGGATCCATTTTAGATAAAACACCTGAAATTTTACGCGATTCCAAAGAAAGCATTATTTTGCTTGCATCCTCTGCATCCATTTGACTTAAAACATCTGCAATGGCTGCATCTTTCATTTGGGAATAAATTTCTTTAACCCTACCTTGAGTTTTATCATTGATTGAATTTAAAATCTTTTGTTGTTTTTCTACAAGCCTTGCATTTTCAAGCTTTAATTCTTCAATTTTTGCCAAAGTTGCATTAACCTCAGCCTCTTTTTTTTCTAAATTTTCAAGCCTTTCTTTTTGCAAAGCTTCAAAAGAGGCTTTATAAGCTTCTAAAGATTGTCTTGCTTCATCAAATTCTCTAGTTTGCAATTCAATTTGAGCTTTTCTAGCTTCAAAATACTGCTCACAATCTTGTTCAGCTCCAAAAACTACACTTGAAATAAAAACTAACAATATAAATTTTTTAATCATCTTTTTCTCCTTTGAAAAAACGACTGATTGCAATTTCATCTAAAAATTTTTCTTCAGCCTTGGCAAGTTCTTTTTGCTTTTGTTTAATTTCCTCGGCTTCTAAAACCTTCATTTTTTCATAATCTAAATGTGCTTTTTGATATAAAAACTGATAATGATTCATTTCTTTTTTAGAAAGTTCTACTTTCTCCTTAGCTCTTGCCAAAGCCTCGCGTCCTACTTGTGCCATACTTAAATTCGATCTTAACTCTGCTATAGATCCTGATTTTGGCAATACGCCTAAACTTTCACACTCTTGGCGTGAAAGTTCATAAGCTTTTTCATGTTCAAGCTGTCTTTGTTTGGCTTGATTAAGATTTGATTCTGCTTTATCAAGTTGTTGTTTTCTTACCTTTACAACAGAATTATATTTACTTTTCATAAGATGATAGTATCATCTCTTTCAGGGCTAGTAGAAATATACTTTACCTTAACCCCTGCAAGCTCTTCAAGTCTTGCTATATATTTTTTAGCATTTTCTGGCAATAAATCATAATCTTTTATACCAAAAACTTTATCCCAACCATCCATTTCTTCATAAATAGGTTGAACATTTTCTAAATCACTTGGTATATAGTCGATTTCCATACCCTTATATTCATAAGCACGACAAATTTTTATCTTTTCAAAACCATCTAAAACATCAAGCTTCATCAAAGATAAAGCATCAAGACCATTAAGCCTTGCTGTATATCTTACAGCAACCGCATCAAACCATCCACAGCGTCTTTTGCGTCCCGTGCTTACGCCAATCTCTTTTCCAATTTGCGCAATTTTTTCTCCATCTTCGCCCTTATCCTCAGTAGGAAAAGCTCCATTTCCCACACGCGTTGCATAAGCTTTTACAATACCTATAATATTTCCCGCTTCTTTAGGATTTAACCCAAGTCCTGTTAAAGCGCCTGCTGAAATAGTACTTGAACTTGTAACATAAGGATAAGTTCCATGATCAATATCAAGCATAGAACCCTGAGCTCCTTCTAAAAGTACTCTTTTATCTTCATCTAAAGCCTTCCAAAGCATTCTTGTAGTATCTGTAATATAAGGAGTTAAAATTTCATTAAAACGTTTTAAATCAGCAAGCAATTCTTCAGCACTTGGAATTTCAATTTCAAGCATTTCAAAAAAAGTTTTATTAGCTTCAAAATCTTTTATCAAAGCCTCGCAAAGTCTTTGTGGTTCTAAAAGCTCTCCAACTCTATGTCCTGTACGATTAATCTTATCTGCATAAGAAGGTCCTATACCCTTACCTGTTGTTCCTATGGCATTTTTGCCTTTGAGCTTTTCTTTTGCAATGTCTATTAAAGAATGATGTTTTAAATTTAAATGAGCTCTATCGCTGATATATAATCTACCTTTTAAATTTTCAAATTGAGCCATTTCAGCAATCAATACTTCAGGAGAAACCACAACTCCATTTCCGATAATATTAATACATCTTGGATGCAAAACTCCACTTGGCATAAGATGAAGCGCATATCTTACACCATTTACCCAAATCGTATGTCCTGCATTGTGTCCACCTGCACTTCTGCAAACAAAATCATAATTTTCACATAATTTATCAACTACCTTACCTTTTCCTTCATCGCCCCATTGAATGCCGACAATAATATCTGCTTTGCTCATAAAAATTTCCTTGATTTTACTTAATATTGGCGAGAAGATGAGAGAATCGAACTCCCCAAAGAATAGTCAACTATCCTTTCATCTGATTTGAAGTCAGTGGCGATCACCAGATACGCTAATCTTCCAAAGTGATAATTATAGCGATTTTTAATGAAAAACAAAATAAATTTATCAATATTCTTTTTGACTTCATATTAAATTTAAGCTATAATCTCACTCTTTTTTAGCATCAAGTTTTGATGATTACATTTTTAGGATCTTTCTTTGAATTCTTTTAAACAAAAATATTTAATCAATTTTTGGGACAATTCCCGTTCTATGATTGCACTTGGAATTTTAAGTGCAGTGTATTTTGGGATTTTTGGTGGCGTTTGGGCTGTTACTGGAGAAATGACACGTTGGGGTGGCGAGTTTTTAGAGCTTTTAGGTATGAATTTAGATGGATATTCTTATTACCAAAAGCAAAATTTAAATGGAACCCCTTTAACAAGAACTGATGGTATTATGCTCATAGGTATGTTTATAGGTTGTTTAGTAGCCGCACTTTTAGCTAACAAAGTCAAATTTCGTCTACCTGCTAGCAATATAAGAATTTTTCAAGCAATAGTAGGTGGAATTCTTTCAGGATATGGAGCAAGACTTGCATTTGGATGCAATTTAGCTAATTTTTTTACAGGTTTACCTTATTTTTCTTTACACACTTGGCTTTTTACTGTTTTTATGGTTTTAGGAATTTATCTAGGAGTGAAAATTTGCAACACTTCCTTTTTTAAACCTAAAGCTAAATTAGAACGTGTAAATAAAGAAAACTTGCCGTTAAACAAGCAAAGTTTGCGTACAAAATTATATTTTAACTTAGGCATATTGCTTTTCATAGCCTTTTTAGTTTGGGTGTTTTATCTTGTTTTTACAAATGGCAATATCAGCACACAAAACAAACAAAGTCTTCTAGCTTTAGCACTGATTTTTGGTTTTGTTTTTGGCTTTGTTATTTCTAGAGGGCAAATTTGTTTTACTTCTTGCTTTAGAGATTTATTTTTATTTGGTAGAGATAATGCTATAAAAGGCGCATTAATCGGTATGATTATCGCCTCTTTAATCGCTTTTGCTTTTATCTTGCAAGGTCATACTAGCAAACTCATAGAACTTTCTCCTGCTGTAGCTGTGGGAGCATTTTTGTTTGGTTTTGGTATAGTTTTTGCCGGAGGTTGCGAGTGTGGTTGGACTTATCGTGCCTTTGAAGGACAAAGTCATTTTATAATAGTAGGAATTGCAAATATAATAGGAACTATGATTTTAGCTTTAAGTTATAACTTTTTACCAAAAGCTTTTAAAGAAGGTATAAAAATCAATCTTTTAACTGAATTTGGCAATTTAAATGGATTTTTTATCAACCTTATTTTATTCATCTTAATGTTTGTTTTTGTAGTATTTTACAAAAAACACTTTTTTAAAAATCAACTTAAAGGATAAACAGTGAAAATTACTTATAGTTTAAATTTACAAGGTGAAGCTTGTCCTTATCCTGCTATAGCAACACTTGATGTCTTACCTAAGCTTAAAAGTGGAGAAATTTTAGAAGTACTTTGTGATTGTCCACAAAGTATCAATTCCATACCTCAAGATGTAAAAAACCGTGGTTTTAAAGTGCTTGAAATCGATCAAAGTGGACCCACACTAAGATTTTTAATCCAAAAGCCTTAAAAAAGGCTTTTATTCTCAAAGCTCTTTTAACATCTTTTCATAAGCTGCCTTAGTTCCAGATCTTACATTTGTAAACAAACTTGCAATAATAATCACCACCGAAGCTACTAAAAACCCTGGAACTATTTCATAAAGACCTGAATTTGCAAAATTCTTCCAAAGCACCACAGTAGCAGCTCCTGTTATCATACCTAAGATCGCTCCTACTCTTGTCATCCTACTCCAAAATAAAGAAAAAAGCATTACAGAACCAAAAGAAGCTCCAAATCCAGCCCATGCATAAGAAACTATACTCAAAACACTTGAGTTTTTATCAGTAGAAATCAAAAACGCTATTACAGCTACCAATAAAACACCTAATTTACCTAAATTTAATACAATATGACTTGGTGCATCTTCTCTAAAAATCTTTTTATAAAAATCTTCCGCTATAGTAGAACTTGAAACCAGCAATTGTGAACTTGCCGTACTCATAATAGCTGCTAAAATAGCACTGAGTAAAATACCTGCTATCCAAGGATTAAATAAAAGCTGCGACATCACGATGAAAATCTTTTCAGGATCTTGCAAACTTAATTCAAATTTATGCACATAAGCTATACCTAAAATACCTATCATACAAGCACTTAAAAGACAAACCGCCATCCAAGCAATACCTATAAAAGTGGCTATAGGAATATCTTTAGTAGAACGAATCGACATAAAACGCACTAAAATATGTGGTTGACCAAAATAACCCAAACCCCAAGCAAGTGCAGATATAATGCTTACAATTCCTACTCCTTCGCCCATAGATAAAGCTTGTGGCTTTATTTCTCTTACTATATTCATCGCTTCACCAAAACCACCTAAATGATAAAGCATAACCAAAGGTACAATAATTAAAGCCATCATCATTAAAAGCCCTTGTATCATATCCGTCCAACAAACCGCCTTATATCCACCTAAAAAAGTATAAGCAACAATAATAATCGTTCCAGTAGTTAAAGCATAATCGTATCTGATACCAAAAGTACTTTCAAAAAGTTTTGCTCCGCTTACAAGCCCTGATGAAACATAAAAGGTAAAAAATATCAAAATTACCACCGCACATACAATGCGCAGTATATGTTTATCATCATCAAAACGAGTTTCAAAATAATCAGGAATAGTCAAAGAATTTGCAATCACACTGGTATAAATTCTAAGTCTTTTTGCCACAAAAATCCAATTTAAACTAGCTCCTATAGTAAGCCCAATTGCAATATAAGAATCTATAAAACCACTTACATATAAAGCTCCTGGTAAACCCATTAAAAGCCAACCACTCATATCAGAAGCCCCTGCGCTAAGTGCAGATATCACAGGCCCCATAGTACGCCCACCTAGAAAATAATCCTCTGAATTTTTATTTTGCTTATAAAAATAAAAACCTATATAAAGCATTAATAAGGCATACACTACAAACATCACTGCTATTGGGGTATTAATTTGAACCACTTCCATCAATCTCTCCTTGATCATTAAGATATTGCTCTAATGCCTAAATTTCCATAACGATGAAAAGATATACTTAAAGCTTTTTCATTAAAATAATTTAAAAGTTCAAAACGACCATTTAATAATGGCTTTTCTCTTATAATGATTTTAGCAAGCTTTGCAGCCTCTTTATAAATCTCATCATTTACATCTGGCTTTGCTAAATAACGCACTCTTTCATATTCTTTAATACTCTTGATAAAATTTTCTTTATTTTCTTTTAAAAACAATACTTTTGCTCCTATGCTTTGAACAATTCGTTCTATCATACTAACATCTTGTTCATCATAACTGATACTTAGATCAATATTTGCAATATTTGCACCTAAAACCACACCTAAAACATCTTTTAAGCTTTCATTTCCACAAAGTCTTAAAACCATATTCTTTATTTTAGTATAAGAAAAAAGATTATCTTCTCCACGAATATTGACATAATCTTTTGAAACACTAAACTCGTTTTTATAATGATAAGCATAAGATTGAGACATTTTAATTAAATTGTTTATAAAATCTTGTGCTTCTTTTAAATCTATTTGTGCTAATTTTTTTGAAAATTTATCTTCAATTAAATGATCATCAAAATCTTCTTGCTTAATCTCTAAAAATTGAGTGATATAATTATAAATTCCCACTTTTCTACCCAAACCTATAGCTGATTTTTTAATCCCACCAAAAGGTTGACGCAGCACTATAGCCCCTGTGGTTGGTTTATTGATATAAATATTTCCTGCTTCTATGTGAGTGTGAAAATACTCCCATTCTCTTTCATCTAAGCTTTCAAAACCTGCAGTTAAACCATAACCTGTGGAATTTACTATATCAATAGCTTCTTTTAAGTCTTTAGCCTTCATCACACTTAAAATCGGTACAAAAAGTTCATTCATATGAGTAAAATCACCCTTTTTAGTGCCATATTTTATGCCTGGAGTCATCAAATAAGGATTATCCTCTAAAAACTTAGGTTTTAATGCCCATTCTTCATAAGGTTGTAATTCATCTAAGGCCTTTTGAACTTTAGAACTTGGCTTATCAGCTAAAGTACCTAATTTATTTTTAAATTCAAAAGGATTGCCCACTGCCATAGAACTCGCAGCATCCACTAAAGTCTTTTTAAATTCTTCATCATGATAAACCTCTTCTTCTAAGACTAGCAAAGAAGTAGCTGAACATTTTTGACCGCTATTGCTAAAAGCAGAATGAATGATATTTTTAATCGCACTATCACGATCAGCAAATTTAGAAACTATAGTCGCATTCTTTCCGCCAGTTTCAGCACTTAAAAGCAAGGTTGGATTAGCTTTTAACATGGCATAAGCAGTATCCTCTCCTCCTGTAAGAATTGAAAATTTAATCGCTTCATCAATAAGTAAATATTTAGAAATATCACTTCCTTTTGAAGGTAAGAAAATCAAAGCATCTTTTGGAATACCCGAATCCCAAAAACACTTACAAAGCATATAACCTGTTAGAGTTGAAAGTGAAGAAGGTTTGTAAATCACCACATTACCTGCGGCTAGTGGTGCAGCTATAGTACCTACTGAAATTCCTATAGGAAAATTCCAAGGAGCTATGGTAACCCCTATACCTTTAGGTGTGAATGTAACTTTTGGATTTTGTTTTTTAAGCTCTTCTAAAGAGTGCGGATAAAACTCTATAAAATCAATAGCCTCGCTTACTTCAGGATCGATCTCTAAAAAGGTTTTGCCCACTTCTAAAGCTGCCAAACCTATCAAATCCCCTCTTCTTTCTCTCATCAGTTTTGCACTTTTGGCTAAAATTTGATAAATTTCATCATGACTTTTTTGTGTAAATTTGGAATTTTTAGCTACTTCTAAAGCTTGTTTGATTTCTTTTTCTCCTGCTAAATAAGCCTTTCCTATAACTCTATCTTCGATCTTATCTTTAACTTCTAAAACATTTAAATTTTTTGCTTTAAAATCAAGTTCGCCTATAACAGGATAAACATCATAATCTTTTAAATTTTCATATTTAGTTTTAATTTCTTTAGCCCACACTCTATTTTGTGCTAAAATAAAATCCGTATCGCTTTCATTGCTAAATTTTTTACCTTCATAAGAACTTATGATATTTGATTCTTTATTTCTATCTTGCTTACGATGTGTAGTATTATCAAGAGTTTTTATGCCTTCTAAAGATTTTAAAAAAAGTTCTTTTTGGATATTCCAGTTCTTATCTCCTACTTTAAGATTGAAAAAATAACGCATAAAATTATCTTCACTTGTATTTTCATCAAGGCGTCTTACAAGATAAGCAATGGCATTGTTAAAATGTGCTTCATCGCAAACTGGGGCATAAAGGATTAGATCATGCATTTTAGATAATTCATAAGAACATTGCAAACTCATACCTTCAAGCATTTCAAAAGTAAAAGAATCCAAAGCACCCACTTCACTTATGCGTGTATAAGCATAAGCAATCTCAAAGATATTATGACTTGCAATTCCTATGTTGATGTATTTATAATTATCTCCTTCAAGAATAAAATCAAGCATTTTATTATAATTACTATCAGTATCTATTTTTTTGTAAAAAGTAGGAAGCTCCCAACCCCTTTGAGACGCAATGGTTTCTTCACTTTCCATATTAGCACCCTTAACAAAACGGATCTTAATAGGCTTCATACCTTTTAAAACCCTCTCTTTTGAAAAAGCAAAAAGTTTTTTAAGATACTTATAAGAATCAGGAATATAAGCTTGCAAAACAATCCCTGCTTTAATATCAAATTTAGCCACACTTTCCATAAAAGCTGCAACGGTGAGCTCTAAATCCCTAAATTCTTCCATATCAAGATTGATAAATTTAGATACACCTTGTTTTTTCTCTTCTTCTAAGGCTAAAGCATAAAGATAATCTAGTCTTTTTACGACCTCTTCTTTAGAATAATTAAAATCTATAATATTAATTTGTGAAAAAATAGTAGTAATTTTTATGGAAATATAAGTGATATAGCTTGATTTTAAGGCTTCTTCGTATTTTTGCATACGATATTTACTCTCAGCTTCACCTAAAACCTCTTCGCCGATTAAATTCACATTTAAGGTAATTTTATCTTGCTCTTTTCTTTTCTTAATATGTGGTTCTAAAACACTAGGATTTGCATCTAGAACCATAGCTTTAGTATCTTCTCTTAAATGTTTGACAAAAAAAGGTACACTTAAATTAGGAGCAAATTTGCCAAAATTTAAAAAGCTAAAAAGTAGGAATTTTTCAAAAGTGCTAAAAAAATCCGCTATGCCATATTTACTCAAAGTATATTCTATAAGCTCAAAACTTGCATTTTTATCTTTACATCTAAAAGAACGATCTAAAAGCTCTATAAGCATAACTTTATTTTTGGGATTATTAAGAAGTTTTTGCATTTTAGCATGAAATTCTTTTTCAGAATTTGAAATATTGGCTTCTATTTGTCCTTGTAATTCTTCAGCTAAGGCTAAAGCTTTTTGTATCATTTCGTATCTCCTAAGATAAAATAAATTTTAATAAATAATATATAAATAAGATAAAAAATAATATTTTAAATCATAGAAAATGTATAAAAAATGATAAAAAAAATTTTAATGGGTATATAAGTAACAAAAATTAAGAAATGATAATATCATTTTCTTGCTTATTTACAACCTTAGCAATAATTTTAGCTTGAATATTTTCATCTTCTAGTTTTTTTAAACATTCTAAGGAATCTTTTTCACTTATAGAAATTAAAAGTCCTCCTGAAGTTTGTGGATCACAAAGTAATAATTTTTCTTCATTTAAATCAGGGGTAAGTTCTTTTATAAATTCTAAATTTTTATAAGCTCCAGCAGGAATTAAACCCATATTAAAATACTCTTTTACTCCATCTAAAAAAGGAAGTTCACTTTCAAAAATTTCAAAAGAAATATTTTTATTTAGCATTTCTTTTAAATGTCCTAAAAGTCCAAAACCTGTAACATCACTCATGGCACTTGGATGAAATTTAAGAGCAATTTGACTGGCTTTATAATTTAACTCTATCATGTTTTTAAGCATTATATCTAAATGTTTTTGATTTAACATTTGCGCCTTTAAAGCTGTACTTAAAATTCCTGTTCCTAAAGGCTTGGTTAAAATGATACAATCTCCGATTTTAGAAGTATTATTAGCAATAAATTTACTAGGATGTACTTTTCCTGTAACACTAAGTCCAAAAAAAAGCTCGGTGCTTTCTATAGTATGGCCACCCACGACTAAAGCATTACATTCTTTAACTTTATCATTTGCACCTTCTAAAAGCTCTTTTAAGATGTTTAAATCATGATTGCAAGTATCAAAACCTACTATATTTAAGGCATTAATTACCTCTGCACCCATAGCAAAAACATCGCTTAAAGCATTTGCTGCAGCAATAGCACCAAAATGATAAGCACTATCTACTATAGGAGTGATAAAATCAAGCGTTTGCACCAAAGCTAAATCGGGGCTGATTTGATATACGCTTGCATCTTCATTATTTCCGATATCACTAAGTAAAGCAGGAGTTTTTTGCATGAAATTTAAAATTGTTTTAAGACCACCCGGGCTTAATTTCGCTGCTCAGCCTGCTGCTTTAACAAAATGCGTTAAATTTTGATTTTTATATTGCAGTGTTTTTCCTTATAGAGTAATGATTTTTGCTTTACCAAAAAGCTCGTTTAAAATTTCATAAGCATTGCCTATATTTCCTATTTTAAGTTCTTTGCTTTTATTAAAAAATTCTAGACAAGCTCCACAACTTATGATCTCAATACCTAAATTTTCAAGTTCTTTCATAGCTAAATGTGCTTTATGATTTTCATCAACATTGATTAAAACACTTTCATTTACGCAAAGAATTTTACTTGGAGCATGATCTAAATTTTTTAAGGTACTTAAAAATCCTACAAGTAAATTTTGTCCCAATTCACCCTCACCCACTTTGTCGGTTTTTAAAAATAAAACATTATAATCGTGAATATTTACTTCACTAGAATCAAAATTCTTTTTTTGTACTTTGATGCAAAACTCTTGTGCATTTTCATCTACAACAGGGTTTAAATTTAAAGAGTTAAGAAATTTTACAACATTATTTTTTGAAATAATAGAATTTAAAACAATTTCTAAAATTTCATTTTCTTGAAGTTTTTCAAGAGCGTTTTTTGTTTCAACTATAGGCTGAGGACAAGATAGATTGCGACAATCAATTTTCATTATTTTTCCTTGATATTAGCTTTGAAAAATAATATTATTTTATTACTTGTTTTGTGTTTAAAAATTTTAAATAATATAGAAAAAATTTAAAAGCTCAAAAATGAGCTTTTTTAAAATCTTTTTTTATTCACATCTTCAAGAATTGCCGCAGCAATTTGATTGACTTCATTTGTTATATTATTGGTGACATTTGCAACTTCGACATTTTCCTTAGTTACAGTTTCAAGTTGTGCTATAGCATCGTTAATCTGTGTGATTCCTGCTGTTTGTTCTTTTACAGATTCTGCTACTTCATTTACGCTTTGAACAAGTATATTAATATTTGCCTCGATTTCAGATAAGGATTTTCCTGTTCTTTCCGCAAGCTGTCTTACCTCATCTGCAACAACTGCAAAACCACGCCCATGTTCTCCAGCACGTGCAGCTTCAATAGCTGCATTTAAAGCAAGAAGATTCGTTTGCTCAGCGATATCTTTAATCACATTGACAATATTTTTTATATCATCAGCTTGTGAAGCAACCTCAACTGTTTTTCCACTTACATTTTGCATAGAAGAATTAATCTCCTCCACAGCTGCAGCCGATTGTTCTAAAGAACTCGCTTGTGCATTAGAGCCATCAGCAAGTTTTTGCATAGAATTTTTTAACTCTTCTGACTGATTGGCTAAATCTTTAGCAAAATTTGAAGAAGCCAAAAGCATCTTTTTAATTTCTTTGCCTAAAATATTAGTTGTAATCTCAACTTCACCTTTAGCATTAAATACTTCTGTACTAAAATCAAGAGCCTTATAACTATCAAAAACTCTATTAATTTCATTCATATTAGAACCAATTTTACTTTGTAAAACATCAAGCATCCTATTAAGAACATCTTTAAGTTCTACTAATTGAGGATTTATAGGATTTTTAGTAATTCTTGCAGTTAAATTACCCTTTTCGATTTCTCTAGCAGTTTGCACCGATTCATCTACAGCATTTTGATCTTGTTCTAAAGATATTTGAATCTTTTCAATATTTTCATTTATGATTCTTCCCATTGCTCCTAGCTCATCATTAGCACGAATTTCAATAGCCTTAGGTTCAATTTTTTCATGATTTAAAAAACGGAAAAATGATTCTAAAGAACTAAGAATCACAGGCAATCTAGATGCGACAATTTTTCTTACGCAATAATAAACCACTCCTAAAACAACAAAAATAAAAATAAAAGATGCACCAAGAATAATTAATTGTAATTTTTTTAAGGGTTTAAATACTGAATATTTAGGAGCAGTTACCAAAACTGCCCAAGAACTATCTTGCACTTTAAAACTATTAATCGCAGCATAAGAATCATCACCATCAGAAGCTATATAGTTAAAAACTCCATTTTTTCCTTCACTTATGGCCTTATAAGTTTCTTGTGCACCTTTATTAGGATTGATATCTTTTAAATTTTTTAAAACTAGATTTTTATTTGGATGTATCGCCATAAAACCATCTGAATTTAAAAGAACTCTTAATTCACCATCATATTTTTGACCTTTAGGGTCTAAAAGATAAGTAGCAATATCTGAAAAATCTAAAGTCATGCCTATGACACCTACAACTTGATTTTTTCGATCAAAAATAGGCATAGCAACATTTACAGCATCAAAATCTTGACCTTCTAAATTCATCTTAATAGGACGGCCTATATATACTTTATTTTCCCCATATTTTGCTTTTTTTAATATATCTTGCACAACTTGCAGATTAGCTATTTCATCACTAGCTTGTATTGCTTTTATTCCGCCTTTATTATCCTTTTCTTCATCAGCGTAAAGCATAACAAATTTTCCACTTTGAGTATTAAAAAATTTACTCTCTTCTTTAAAGTATTCTGGCGGATCAATAAGATATAAATAAGTAAAATTAGAATAAGCACTATTATCAAAAGTATTGGTTATAATATTTGTTATATTGTCTATATCTAAATCTTCTTTAGAGGTTGATCTAAACATTTCTGTTAAAGTACCTGAAATACTTTTATTTAAAGCGATCATTTCCCCAAAAATTCCTTGAGTTTGAGTAGCATATTCTTTCGTGATAGAAGCAAGAATATCTTCTGTATTTTTGGTAATATTTTGACTTACTTGTTTTGTGATTAATGAAATTAAAATAACAAGTCCAATAACAACAACAGCTGCCACAGAAAAAATAAGTTTTAAACCTATATTTAAAGATTTAAACATCTTATAACTCCTAAAATAAAAATTTAGATTCTAATTTTAACATATTTTTAAAAAAATAATATTAATTAATTATAAAAAAATTATGTATTAGTATTTTTTGATAGAAGATTTATTTTTTTCCTTTTAAAAACAATTCTTTAAAGCGTTTATTAGCGTATTCTTCTATGTCTTTTTGCAAAATAGAGTAATTTTCCATCAATTCCATAGCTCTAGGAGTAAGTTTTGTTCCTGATTCTTTAGAGCGTCCTTGTCTTGTGCTAACTAAAATTTCTTGAGAATTTTTTTGTAAGGTTTGTAAATGCATCCAAGCTTTTTTATAATTAATCCCCATAAGTTTAGAAGCATGTAATAAACTACCTGTTTGTCCGATAAGTTCTAAAAGTTCTGTTTTTCCTCGACCAAAAAGCAAATCTCCATCCGCATTTTCAATCCAAGTTTTTGTTCTTACTATAAATTGCTTACCTTTTTTTTCTTTAAAACAACCAAGTTGACAATACTTTACATCAACCTTATAAGTTTTTAAAGCTGAACGCATACTTTTAAGTCCACAACCTTCTTTAGCAATATCTCTTGCATCTTTACAAAAAATTCTACGCTTTTCATCTAAACTAGGTTCTATTTTTTTAAGCACTTCAATCTTTGCTTTTTCAAAATCTAAATGTCCAAATTGCCCCAACTCGCAATTATCAATTCTCATGTGATTTTCATCGGCTAATTGTCCGATTTTTTCTATATTTATATTAAATTTCTTTGCAATTTTAAAAGCCGTACCACAATCTAATTTTTCATTGCTATTTAACAATTCTCTCATATATGAGATGATTTCTTTTTCTTGATTTTTATCCATGAATTCTAAATTCTCCACTATAAATATTGATCTTATTTTCTCTAGCAAAACCACAAAGCGTTAAATCAAATTTTCTTGCTATCATAACCCCTAAACAAGTAGGAGCCGTGCGTGAAACAAGCACTGGAATTTTATGCATAACTGCTTTAGCTACCATTTCAGAACTTAGCCTTCCACTAACCATTAAAAAACATTGACTTAAATCAACCCCAGCTAAACACGCTTTTCCTAAAGCTTTATCTATGGTGTTATGCTGAGCTATATCTTCACCTATAAAAAAAGTTTTCTCATCTACAAAAAGCTTAGCCGTATGTACACAGCCTGTTTTCTCGTAAAGCTCGCATTGAGTATAAAAAGTACTCATTTGTTTTAAAATTTCATCTTTGCTAAATTTTGCATCAGAACTAATTTTACTCGCTTCAATAGCTTCTGGATCGATATTGGCAGTATGTGCTCTACCGCAACCACTTATAACTACACCTTCAGCATTAAGCTTTGCTAAATTTTCTTTATCAATCTTTGCTTTAATATGCACACTCATACCATCATCTTTTGTTTCTATGCTCTCAATATCGCTTACTTTCGCAATGATATTTTCACTCATTAAATATCCTATTGCTAATGCCTGTTCATCTACAGGAGTTGCCATTAAAGCACCTACTTTTTCATCATTAATAAAAATTTCAAGCTTAATTTCACGCACTAAAGTATCATTGCATGTAAAAGATTCATCACCTTTATATTTTAAAATTTGAGTTGTAAATAACGGATCCATACCTTATCCTTTAAATATCTTTAAATAATATTATATCAAAAAAACATAAATAACAAATTTATATATGGAAAAATAGATTTTAGATTCAACTTATAAAAGAAAATTCGTTCTATTTATTTCAAAAAAGCTTAAAACTACCGCTATGTAATAACATAGCGGTTAAAGATTAAATTTTCACATTAGGATCATAAGAAAAACTAGGTTCAATTTGCTTTTTATTGCTTAATTCTTTATACCAATAAGAATGTAAAATATAAACCTCTTCTTCTTCTTTATAACCACTAATCATAGAATGGATACTACCTTTGATTGCAAATACTGCCATATAAATATGCACACCAAAAAACACTGCACACACTATACCCAAGAAATTATGCACTATAGCTGAAATTCTCAAAAGTTCAATTTGAGTTAAACCAAAAAGACCTTGAATTGCCGTGGAATTAAAATCAAGAAAATACATAAATCCACCTGTAATTATCATCAAAAATCCACCAAATACAGCTATATAATACCAAGATTTTTGACCAAAATTAAACTTACCTGCAGGTACAGGACGTTTGATTTTACTTAAATAACCACCTACTATCATCATCCATCTGATATCATAACTTGCAGGAAGCATTCTTTTAATCCAGCATAAAAACATAGGGATTATAGAGATGATAAACAAAATCGTTGCAAAAGCGTGTAAATTTTTACAAACCCTTACAAAAACTCCACCCCCAAAAACTTCTCCAAACATCATCACAAAACCAGTTGGCACTAAAATCACCCAAGAAATCGCTGCGATAAAATGAAAAAGTCTTTCAAATAATGTAAAAGCATAAATTTTCTTTCCATCGTGTGAAAATTGCTTAGGTCCTATAACCATATAATGCAAAGCAAATGCAGACAATACCGCAATAACAGCGATTAAAGCTATAGTAGCTATATATTCACCTTGCAAAGTTGTCCAAAGTTTGCCAAAAGTATCATAATTTGGGATATTTGTAATACGATGAAAATCCCAAATTTGAGTATCTTGTCCCATTCTCTCGCTACCATAAGCAAATAAACTCACTACGCTTAATAAAAGCGTTACAAATACTTTTCTCATAAGCGTTCCTTTCCTGTGTAAGCAATCTTCCATTCCAAACTTTCCGAAGGATTTGGAATGCCATAATTTCTATTCATAAGTCTATTATGATAAATCTCTTCTATTTTAGAACTTTCACCTACTAAAAGTGCTTTTGTCGAACACATCGCAGCACATACAGGGACTTTTCCTTCTGCGATACGATTTTGACCATAAAGTTCTCTTTCTTTTTCTGAATTCGTTGCTTCAGGGCCACCTGCACACATAGTACATTTATCCATAATGCCTTTATTTCCAAAAACACTATCTTTTGGAAATTGTGGTGCACCAAAAGGACAAGCATAAAGACAATATCCACAACCTATGCAAATTTCTTTATCATGCAAAACAATACCATCAGCACGGATGTAAAAACAATCCACAGGACAAACGATAGAACAAGGAGCATCATCACAATGCATACAAGAAATAGAAGTTGAAACTTCTTTTCCTTGAATTCCTTCATTTAAAGTAATCACACGGCGGCGGCGAATATGAATAGGAAGCTCATGTGCTTCATCACAAGCTACCGCGCAACCATTACAATCAATACAACGCTCATTATCACAAAAGAATTTCAAGCGTTCTTTTTCTAAATTTGCAAAATTTACCTTACTCATTTTCCATCCTTACTGATTCTACAAAGTCCACCTTTAGTCTCTGGAATCTGACACATGATATCATAACCATAATTTGTTACCGTATTAGCACTTTCTCCGCTTGCATAAGGCTTAGTTCCTTCTGGGAAATTGTGCGTTAAATCCACGCCTTGCATAACTCCTGTAAAATGGAAAGGCAAGAAAATCATATCTTTTGCTACACCTGGATTAACCTTCACTCTTACATGAATTTTAGTACCTTCTGGAGAATGCACCCAAATCATATCTCCTGCTTTAATGTCTTGCTCTTTTGCTAATTCAGGATTGATCTCACAAAACATTTCAGGTGTTAAACGCGTTAGATACATAGATGCTCTATTTTCCATACCTGCACCATTTAAATTCACAAGTCTTGCAGTAACAAGATTAAGCGGGAATTCTTTAGAATAATCCTTAGCTTGTTGCACAGAAACAAATTTAGTATCCACGCGGTAAAGCGCTTTTTGATCTTCAAAACTTGGATATTTTTGCACCAAATCGTTTCTTGGAGAATGTAAAGGCTCACGGTGGAGTGGAATTTTATCTTTAAAAGTCCAAACTACAGCTCTAGCTTTAGCATTTCCATAAGGAACTATGCCTTTTTCTATACATTTAGTTGCTATGATATTGCTATCATCATAAGACCAAGTTGATCCCATTTTTTCTTTTTCTTGAGCACTTAAAGTAATACCTAAAACTTTTTCTATATTATCTTTAGTAATTTGTGGATAACCTGTATCAATAGGTGAATTTAAAGGTGCATTCTTAGCAAGTAAACTCTCTCCTTCATATTCAAGTCCAAAATTGTTTCTAAAGCCCATACCACCTTTTGCTACTTCAATGTCGGTATTATAAAGCACAGGAGAACCTGGGTGCTTATCACTCCAACAAGGCCAAGGAAGCCCGTAATACTCGCCAGCAACTTCGTCTTTTCCTTCTAAAGTTACCTCATCAAATTTATCCCAGTATAAAGTATGCTTTTTAAGCCTTTCAGGACTCCAACCATTAAGCCCTATACTTCTAACTGCTTTTGCAATTTCTCTTGTTGCATTTTCAGGCCAAACAATCTCACCTTTTTCATCGCGTAAAGTCTTGGTAAAGTCTTCATAAAAACCTAATTTTTTAGCAAGCTCAAATAAAATTTCTTGATCTTCCATGCTTTCATAAAGTGGATCTACAACTTTAAATCTCCATTGTCCGCTACGATTTGTTGCTGTTACACTTCCGCTTGTTTCAAACTGTGTTGCTGCAGGTAAAAGATAAATTCCATCTTTTCTTTCTGCAATAATCCCTGCTTCATTTACAAAAGGATCGGCTAAAACTAAAAGCTCTAAAGCTTCCAAACCTTCTTTAACTTTTACTTGTTGTGCAGTCGAAGTAATACCATTTCCCATAACTACTAAAGCTTTTAAAGGCGTTCCTGCATTATCGATAGCATCATTTCCATCTTTTCCATTTAAAGCCGCTACCCACCATCTAGCAAGTGAAAGCCCAGTTTTATGCATCCAATCTTTGCTTACAAAATTTCCTAAAAGCCACTCATAATCCACACCCCAAATTTTGGCATAGTATCTCCAAGTCGCTTCATTTAAAGGATAATAACCTGGTAAATTTTCGCTCAAACAAGCCATATCTGAAGCACCTTGAACATTATCGTGTCCGCGTAAGATATTAACTCCACCACCAAATTTACCTATATTTCCAAGTACCATTTGCACAATAGGTGCTAAACGTGTATTTGAAGTTCCTACAGTATGTTGAGTTAAACCCATAGCCCAAATAAGCGTAGTTGGTTTGTTTTTAGCTACTTCGTGAGTGATTTGCACCAAAAGTTCTTTAGAGATCCCTGTAACATTTTCCACTTCTTCAACTGTCCATTTTGCTGCTTCTTCACGAATTTTATCAATTCCAAAAACTCTTTCATCAAGATATTTTGTATCTTCCAAGCCTTCATCAAAAATGATTTTTAACATTCCATACATGAAAGCAATGTCAGTTCCTGGACGAATTCTTGCATAAATATCCGCTTTTGCTGCACTTTTTGTAAATCTAGGATCTACAACGATAAGCTTTGCACCTTTTTCTTTTGCTTTTAAGAAATGTCTAAAACCCACAGGGTGATTTACCGCTGGATTTGCTCCAATGATAATGATACATTTACTTCTTTGGATGTCTCCAAGATGGTTTGTCATAGCGCCATAACCAAATGTATTCGCCACACCGGCGACTGTTGCGCTGTGTCAAATTCTAGCTTGATGATCTACATTGTTCGTTCCAAAAAATGCTGCAAATTTTCTTATATAATAAGCTTGTTCATTATTAAGTTTTGCAGAACCTAAAAACATAACACTTTCAGGATTTTCTTTACGATAAGCAGCTAGTTTTTCTCCGATCTCACTTAAAGCTTGCTCATAACTTATGCGTTTCCATTCTCCATTTTCTTTTTTCATAGGATATTTTAAACGCACATGTGAACGCACCATATCGATCATATCAGATCCCTTGCAGCAATGTCCACCTGAACTCACAGGATGATCTTGAGCGATTTCTTGACGCACCCAAACACCATTTTGCACTTCTGCAATAATCCCACAGCCTACAGAACAGGCTGTACAAACTGTTTTTACTTTTTTACTACCTTCATAAGCTTCTTTAAGCTCATCAGCACTCGCTTCTCTTAAAGTTTCACTTCTAGCAAGCAACGGTGTTGCTAGGCTTGAAAGTGCTGCCATTTTAAGAAAAGAACGACGCGTAAGCTTGATATTTTCACCTACACTTGACATTACTCAGCCTTTATATAATAATTTTCCCAATTAGCACTTCTTTGAAAAAGCACTTCTTTTTTCTTACTTTTACCTTTAACTAAATCTTTTCTTTCTTCATCTTTAGCTAGAGCTAAAGTTGTGCTACCAAGCACTCCAGCAGCCCCTAAGGCAAAAGCGGATTTTTTAAGAAATTCCCTGCGATTTTTCACGAGTCCTCCTTTGTTTATTTGCTTCTCTTCTTAAAAATTCTGAACGCGATAGATCGTTTTGCACTTTTTTAGAATTTATTTTTGCAGGTTTTTCCACTTCAAAGCAAAGTCTTTCAAATTCCATAAAAGCCGATGCAATACTTGCAATTTCCTTATATAAATTCGCATTTTTATTCATGAAAACATCGCCTAAAAACTCATCAATGCTTTTATTGATCACTTTTTCAAAAAGCTCTTTGGCTAAATCATCTTCATTTTGCCTTAAAAATTCACTCATCAACAATAAACAAAATCCAACACTATCTTCACTTTCTTTAAAAAATTTTTCATTGCGTCTTATTTTACTTTTGACTAAAATTTGACGCACGCAAAGTAAAGGATTTGAATTTTCAAAACCTTCTTCTATGTAAGAAAAAGTCGTTGGAATGCTATTTTTAAGACTTAAAAAAAGCAAATCATATTCTTTAAAAAATGCTTGTATAGAATTTTCATCATCTAAATGCTTAAGCAAGATATCAAAATTTGATTTTAAATTTTCATCAAATAAACATTCTTGCATTGTCTTTAAATACTCTTGTAATTTTGACAATCTTTCTTCAGAAAATGAAAAAACAAAAAGCTCTCCTAGACATTGATAATAAAGACTTCTAGCTAATCTTAATTTTTCCAAATCCATTAAAGCTCCCATGCATTCAAAATTTTCAAAAATAGCTTTAAATTTTGCTTGAATGAATATTATGCAAAATATACCTAATATTCATTTTAAAGCCGATTTTTAAATCGATTTATCTTAATACTATTTGATTTAAAAATCACTGAATTTCAATAAAATTCCACAAGGATTTAAAATATTAAAAAATCATACCAAAGTATTGAAAATTAGATATTTGAGTTGATTTTATATTTGAAAAAATAAAATACTTTGCATAAAATTTACATCTTTGATTCTCTTCCGAGTAAAATTAACATTTTATGCAAATTATAAATAATACTAATTTCTTAAAGAATAATCCTTATAAGAAAATTCTCTTATCATTTGAAGTTCATTTTTTGCATTTAAAAGCATGAGATTTGGAAGTCTTATACCATTAAAAGTTGTGTTTTTCACAATGGTGTAATGAATTTGATCTAAAAAAACAATTTTATCGCCGATTTTAAGCTTTTTATCAAAGGCGTATTCTCCCATTACATCACCCGCTAAACAAGTATTTCCAGTAAGCAAATAGGAAAATTCGCTTTCTTTTAAGTCTGAAATTTTTTCATTTTCTCTTGTGGCTAAAATTCTAGCATTTAAAACTTCACTTGTATAAGGCATGATGATAGTATCTGGCATATGCGCTTCGCTTGAAGTATCTAAAATAGCAATTTGTTTTTCATTTTCTATGATATCTACTACACTAGCCACCAAATTTCCTGTTTGCCAACCTACCGCTTCACCTGGTTCAAGATAAACTTGCACACCGTATTTATCACTGAAATTTTTACACAAAGCAATAAGCTTTTCAACATCATAGCCTTTTTTAGTGATGTGATGTCCTCCTCCAAAATTCACCCATTTCATTTGCCCTATCCATTTGCCAAATTTCTCTTCAAAAACCTTTAAAACAGCTTCTAAAGCACCAGCACTTTCTTCGCAAAGTGCGTGAAAATGAAGTCCTTCTATGGTACTTAAATCCACATTTTCAAAATCTTTAGCACGAATTCCAAGTCTTGAGTATCTTCCACAAGGATTGTAAAGTTCTTTTGGGGCTAGAGAAAATTCAACATTACAACGAAGACCTAAGGAATTTTTTTGTGTTTTAGCTTGAAATTTATGAAATTGAGCTAAAGAGTTAAACACTATATGATGAGATAAGCTGGCTATTTCACCTATTTCATCTTCTTTAAAAGCAGGCGAATAAGTATGAATTTCTTTATCCATGTATTCTTTAGCAAATTTTGCTTCCCAAAGTCCGCTACAAGTACAACCTTTTAAGTATTCTCCAACAATTTTCATCGCTCCTGAAAAAGCAAAACCTTTTAAAGCTAAAAGCACTTTAGCACCACTTTTTTCGCCAACACTTGCTAAAAGCTCACAATTTTTTCTTAATTTATCTTCTTCTAAAATATAAGCTGGGGTTTGAATTTTTTCATAAAACATTATTTTTCCTTGATTAAATTGCTAAAATCATAACAAAATTAAACCAAATTTTCAAAATAAATATTTACTAAAGTTAAAAAAATAATGACTATAATACAAAAAATCAAGCAAAAGGAAAAACTAATGAATAGAAGAAATTTTTTAAAATTTAATGCACTCACTCTAGCAAGTATGGGTGTAGCCTATGCAAATCCTATGCATGATATGCACTCCATGCATAAAAATCATTCTATAAATCATGACTTAGATACTTCTTTTATAAACTTTGCTCCAAAAAATTTAAAGCTTTTAGATCCAAAACAATTCCCCCAAGGAGAAATTTTAAAAGCCTTGCCTTTACTCAAAAATGAAAGTAAAGAAAAAAATATTTTTCGTGCTACCCTAGAAATCAAAGAAAATCATATAGAGCTTATCAAAGGTAAAAAAACCTTATTTTATACTTACAATGGCCTCGTGCCTGCTCCAAAAATAGAAGTTTTTGAAGGAGATAAACTTGAAATTTTAGTCAAAAACAAACTCAAAGAAGCTACAACTATACATTGGCATGGCGTTCCTGTGCCACCTGATCAAGATGGAAGCCCACATGATCCTATCTTAGCAGGAGAAGAAAGAATATATCGTTTTGAAATTCCTCAAGATAGCGCAGGAACTTACTGGTATCATCCACATCCTCATTATACGGCTTCTAAACAAGTTTTTATGGGTTTAGCAGGGGCTTTTGTGATCAAAGCAAAAAAAGATGCTTTAAGTCATTTAAAAGAAAAAGATTTGATGATTAGCGATTTGCGTCTTGATGAAAACGCTCAAATTCCAAACAACAACCTAAATGATTGGCTAAATGGTAGAGAAGGAGAATTTGTACTCATCAATGGACAATTTAAACCTAAAATCAAACTCGCCACAAACGAACGCATACGCATTTATAATGCTACTGCAGCAAGATATTTAAATTTACGCATACAAGGAGCTAAGTTTATACTTGTTGGTACTGATGGTGGACTTATAGAAAAAGCTATTTATAAAGAAGAACTTTTCTTAAGTCCTGCTTCTCGTGTAGAAGTTTTAATCGACGCTCCAAAAGATGGGAATTTTAAGCTAGAAAGTGCTTATTATGATAGGGATAAAATGATGGTAAAAGAAGAACCTAATACCCTATTTTTAGCTAATATTAGTCTAAAAAAAGAAAATGTAGAACTTCCAAAAAATTTAAAAATTTTCAAACCTTCAGAAGAACCTAAGGAATTTAAAGAAATAATCATGAGTGAAGATCATATGCAAATGCATGGTATGATGGGAAAAAGTGAAAGCGAATTAAAAATCGCTCTTGCGTCTATGTTTTTAATCAATGGCAAAAGCTATGATTTAAAACGCATTGATTTAAGCTCCAAGCTTGGAGTAGTTGAAGACTGGATAGTGATAAATAAATCTCACATGGATCATCCTTTCCACATACACGGCACGCAATTTGAACTCATCTCATCAAAACTCAATGGCAAAGTTCAAAAAGCCGAATTTAGAGCCTTCAGAGATACTATAAATGTGCGTCCTAATGAAGAATTAAGACTTAGAATGAAACAAGATTTTAAAGGACTTAGAATGTATCATTGCCATATTTTAGAACATGAAGATTTAGGAATGATGGGAAATTTAGAAGTAAAGGAATAAAATGGTAAAAGTGGAATTTTTAGGCCCCATAAATAAAGAAAATTTAGAACTTGAAGTAAAAAATTTAAAAGAATTAAAAGAAATTTTGCAAAAAGATGAGAGTTTAAAAGAATGGCTAGAACTTTGTGCTGTATCTTTAAATGATGAAATCATTTTTGATGAAAACACCAAGTTAAAAGATGGTGATAAAATAGCACTTTTACC
Source organism: Campylobacter sp. CFSAN093241 (assembly GCF_012889595.1). Taxonomy (NCBI): domain Bacteria; kingdom Pseudomonadati; phylum Campylobacterota; class Epsilonproteobacteria; order Campylobacterales; family Campylobacteraceae; genus Campylobacter; species Campylobacter sp. CFSAN093241. The sequence goes on from NZ_CP040612.1 coordinate 1,462,260, forward strand.
GCCAGTTTGTGGAGGCTAAATGAAACATTTTACACTTTATCAAGGCTCTTTAGATATTCCTAAAATTTATAGCCAATGGTATGAATTTTCCAAGGATAAAAACTGCGGTGCTTTACTGACTTTTTGTGGTATTGTGCGTGAAGAAGGAGGTATTGAGGCACTTAGTTTTGATATTTATGAACCGCTTTTAAAAAAATGGTTTGATGAGTGGCAAAAAAGAGTAGATTTTGATGGTATTAGCTTGCTTTTTGCTCACTCTATAGGCGATGTAGCGATACATGAAAGCTCGTATTTTGCAGGAATTTTAAGCAAACAAAGAAAATTAGGACTTAAACTTCTTAATGAATTTGTTGAAGATTTTAAAGCAAGTGCGCCCATTTGGAAGTATGATGTGATAAACAAAGAAAGAATTTATGCCAAAGAAAGATCAACCAAACTTTGCGGTGCAGGACTTTTAAAAGGATAAAAAATGTTAATGTCTTATGAAGAAAGTTTAAAAATTTTACATTCTCATATTAAAACTTATGAAAAGATTGAAAAAATAGCTCTTACAGAGTGTTTAGGACGCATTTTAGCTCAAGACATAAAAGCCCCTAAAAATCAGCCCGAATTTCCAACTTCGGCTATGGATGGTTATGCGATCAAATTTGAAGATCAAGATAAGCCTTTAAAAATTTTAGGTATCACACCTGCGGGTACTATGCCACAATTTAGCGTGCAAAATGGTACTTGTGTAAAAACCTTTACAGGCTCACTCATGAGCGAAGGAAGCGATACTTTAGCCCCTGTTGAAAATGTACGCGTAGAAAATGATACTCTTTTTATAGAAAAAAAAGTTCCCCAAGCTTTTGCCGTGCGTGCGGTAGGAGAAAACTATAAAAAAGATGAAATTTTACTCAAAAAAGGCACAAAGTTAAATTATAGCGAGATAGCTCTTTTAGCTGAACTTGGATTTTTTCACATTAGTGTGTTTATAAAGCCTATTGTAGGGGTTTTAAGTAGTGGAAGTGAGATCAAAGATCTAGGAGAAGCCTTGGAAAATCCTGCTCAAATCCGCTCTTCAAATCATATCGCCATAGCTAATTTAGCTAAAAATTTAAATTGCGATACAAGGGTTTTTCCTCTTTTAAAAGATGATGAGAAAGCCACTTTTTCCACCCTTGAAAGTGCTTTGCAAAGTTGTGATATTTTGGTTACAACGGGCGGGGTTTCTATGGGAGATTTTGACTTTTTAAAAAAAGCCATCAAAGAATACGAAATCATCATCGATAAAGCCGACATAAAACCAGGTAGACATATCAAAATAGCTAAGGCTAATGAAAAATTCATCATCGCCTTACCAGGTTTTCCTTACTCGGCTATGGTAATGTTTAATCTTTACGCAAGAGAGATTTTAAACTCTTGGTTACTTCAGCCTAAAGACTATATTTGCAAAGCCTTTTTACAAGGAAGTTACAAGAAAAAAACACCTTATTTGGAATTTGTCGCTTGTAACATAAAGTTTGAAAATGGACGCATTTTAGCCAATCTTGAAGGCAAAAAAGAAGGCTCTAGTGCGATTATAAACAATCTTAACAATAAAGCTGCCCTTATGGTGGTGCCAAAAGAATGTGAAATTTTAGAAAATGAAAGTTTAGTGGATATTATCTTTATGCCTTAAAATTATTTAAATAATTTTATTTCGATTTTAATCAACCCTAAATTTCAATAAGTTTCAAATTCGCAACCTCCTTTTAGTGGAGTAATTAGCCCTAGCGGAGTTTCAATCCACTAGGGTTTATTTTAGTCCCTTTTTAAATTTCTTTATGGTAAAATTAATGGTGTTGTTAATTGGAATGCAAAAGGGTTTTAGTCCCTTTTTAAATTTCTTTATGGTAAAATACTTTAGTTTTAGACTTTGGAACAGTCGAGGTTTTAGTCCCTTTTTAAATTTCTTTATGGTAAAATTATTTGAACGCTTAAAATCAAGAAAATATTGTTTTAGTCCCTTTTTAAATTTCTTTATGGTAAAATAGATATTTACCAGATAATGAAAATTTCGGGGTTTTTTCATGAAAAATAGCAAAAATTATGCTATAATCTCATAAGAAATTTAAAAAGGGACTAAAATAAAGAGTTTGCGGGACTCTGCGGGGTTACAATCCCCTAAAACCGCTTTTAAAATTCAAATAAATTTTGCTGATGATATTTTTCTTGTTTTTTGTTTATTTGAATTTCTTCATTATTTGAATTTTTGTATTTAAATTCTCCATGACTATCTATATCAAAAAGCGTTAAATTGGTTTCGTTATTAACTTTTTCATTAAAAACTATGCCACCAAGCAAAAGCTCCATTTTATCAAATTGCTTTTCAGTGATGATTAAAGCCCTTACATTTCCATAAGGTGGCAAAATCTTTTTTACATTTTCAATAGAACTTTTTGCAGAACTTAAACCCTTGCAAATACGCATATAAACGCTAAATTGCAGCATAAAATAACCTAATTTTATAAGATTGTTTCTAAATTTACTTGCTAGTTTTTGCTCTTTTTTACTTTTAGTAGGTACATCAAACATCAAAAGCACGCGCATAAATTTATCTTCAATCATCAAATTTCACTATCTTTAGCTCATCTTCATACAATAAAGCATTTTTAAAATTCGCCACATAATGATTTATCGCTCTGTTTAAAGGATAATTTTGCCCATCAAAATTGATTTTGCTTTGTAAATTGCCAATCAACGCTCTTTTGTCATCTTTGCTTAAAAACTCACTTTCACCCTTAAGCTTTAAAACACAATCATCAACACTAGCCCTAAACACTTCTATCAAATCATCACAAAGTGCAAAAGAATTATAAATATTATCGTGCTTTATGCCAAGCCAAGGCAAAAGCCCACTTATACAAACTGCTCTAATAATACAAGCCCTAATGATTGCATAGCCATAATTTAAAGCAGAATTTTCAAAGCAAAGCTCATCTCTTGAAAAAGAAACGCCAAACAAAGTTTTAAAATAAAGCGCCGCTGCAACAGCTTCGATATTTTTACTATCATTTAAGCTTACTTTTTTAGCCAAATTTATAAGCTCATTGCTTTGCCCTATTTTATTGTGTTTTTTCAAAACAAAGGCTTGATTTAGGATTTTGTTTTTAATGATTTTTTGCCATAAAATAGCCTTTTTTTGAGCACTTACATTCATTTGCTCTTTTGCGATTTTTGCACTTTGAAAATGCCCTAAAAAAGGAGTAAAAACACCATTTATACTATGAGTTTCATCGCAGGTTAATAAGATAATTTTATGCCTTGCAAAGGCATTAAAAAGTGCGGAACTAAGGCTTACTTGTAAGCTTTCTAAAACGATGATGTTTATATCCTTTAAAAACAATTTGGCTATATTTTCATCTTGCTTAATCACAAGATGATTTAGCTCTAAATTTAGCTTGGCATTAGAGCTAATAAGCAGTGTTTTAAAAGCTTCATCGTAACTCATTTTTTAAAATCTTCTCTTTGTCTAAACTCAGCCTTTGTCACTTCTCCAAGTGCTGAAACTATGTATTTTTCAAATACTTTTAGATTTTGAATTCCTATGCTTTTTGCGATTACTTCTTTTTCATTTGCATTTTTAAACAATATTTTTTGATTTTTGCTTAGCGTTTCAAATTTATTATCGTGTTTTGAAACAATCAAACTAACAGTAGAGCTTGTAAAAGCATTAAAATAAACAAGTTCTGGCTCTTGCATATCTTTAGTTTGAATTAAAATCAAACTATCTTTGTATAAAGAAAAGCAAAACTCATAATTTTCATCCATTAAAATCCAGTCTTTTATCTCACCTTTTTTACTTCGCGCTACAGCTTTATTTGGTAATACTTTTAAAGCAAAATCCATAGTATAAATTGGCACAGCATAAAATTTATTTGTCTTTTTGTGTTTAAAAATATCCACTCTAAACATATCGCCATTTTTAACAATTTTACCATTTACTTTGCGGATTTTACCAAGCTCTAGGGCTTTTAAAACTCCTTCTTTTCCGCCGTATGATTGATAGAATTCTTCTTCTTTTCTAAATGTTTCTTCATGTAAAGCTCCACTTGGCTTTTTTCTCTCAGGTTTTGAGACAAAAATTTCATCAATTTTATCTAAAACCTTTTGCCTAAAACCACTAAAAGGCTCAAAAAACTTCCTTTTGTTTTTATAATCTAATTCACTAATTTTTTTTGCATAAAGTTCTACACTGTTGCTTTCTTGCTCTTTTTTAAAATCTGAAAAAGCCTTTACGATAGAATTGTTTGCATAAGCAATAATTGCTGCATCGATGGCGTGATGAAGATGGTTGTTTCTATCCTTAGCGCTAAAGCCCCAAGTGTGCCTTAAAGCCGATGTTAGCATACCGCTTTTTGCTTCTACATGCACTTTTGAGCCTTTTTGCGTATCGTTTAATTTTGTATTTTCATCATCGCTTAAAGGTAAAAAATCTAAATAATCTTTAGTGTAGTTTAAAACAAGCCTTGCGATGTAGCGAGTATCGTTTAGATTTCTATCTTTAAAGTCTTTTTGCTCTTTGTCTTTGTAATTTTTATCTAAAATTCTTTTTTGCTTTTTTTCAGGTAAATTTTTTGCCAAAACTTCAATTTTCTGCCATTTTGTACTATCATTGCCAAAGGCTTCAAAGGGGGTTTTATTAAGCTTTTCTTGATTTTGCTTGGTAAAAACTAAAACTTTATTCATATAAGAATCATCAAAACTTCTAGAATAAGGGTAAATATGGTCAATTTCAAGCATTTTTTCATCTTGCAAATCACTAAGTTTAATCTTTTCTCCACTATAAGCACAAAATTCTTTTTGTTCTTTAAATAATCTTAATTTTAAAATATTTTTGCTATTTATTTTTAAGCCTAGTTTTTCACATTCAATTTCGGCGTCTTTTTTGGCCTTGTAGTTTTCGTTTTGCTCTTTTTCTATTTTAGCTCTTTGGCTGTGATTTTTACCTACTTCTCTTGCTAATTCAATGTTTATTTTATGCACTTTACCGTATTTTTTAAGTAAGGCATTTAAGATTTTTCTATATTCTTTAATCGCCCTTAAAACCACAGGATTAGTTACTTCATCTTTGTAATAAGTTTCATTAAATGCGGGTAAAAAGTCTTTTTTATCTTCATTGATTGCTACTTTTAAATTAAGCTCATTGCAAGCTTCATCGTATTTTTTACCTTCAAGCATTAAAGGAGTGATAAGTTTTAAGGCTTTAAAACTTATATTTAAATGGTCTTTAAATTCCAATTTGCTTAAGCTATCAATTTGATTTTGATTTAAATCGTATTTTGCTAAAGCCTTTTTAAGTTTAATCTCATCTTTTATAAGAGTGATATCTTTTGCTATTTCATTTAAATCATCTTGGCTTAAATTATGCTCACCTAGGGCTTTTATAAATTCTTTGTATTTTTTAAACTCAATAAAATAAGTTCCTTTTTCTCCTTTAAATTCATAATCATCGCTTAAGCCCAAAAGCTTTTTTGTTTGTTTATAAGTTAGAGTGCCGTTTTTTAAAACTTCATTTAAAAGGGCGTTTAAATCATCTTTTGTATATAAAATTCCTTCAGTATTTTTAAGATTGTTTAAAATATTGATAATTCTTGTGAGTGCTACAAACATAAAAGCTAAAGGCGAATTTTTTGGCGCTCTTTTTTCATCAGTAAAAAAACTACAATTTCCCACTAAATGAGAAAAATCTTTTAAAGCCCTTTTATAAAATGCTACACTAAGCACTTCCTCTTCAAATTTCTTTGAAAAAGAAAAGCCAAATTCTCTTTGTTTTTGAAAAATAAGCTTTAATTCATATTTTAAAAAACTTTGCGTTATGCAGCGTTCATAACTTTCTTTTTTATTTCTAACATTTATAAATTCTTTGGAATTTTCTTTGAATTTTTGAAAATACTCTTTATAAAGATACTCTCCCACACTTTGATAATTTACTAGTTTTTCTTCATTTTGCTTGATAGCTTTTAAAATCTTGCCTTTTTCTTCATCACCATTATTTTTAATATCATCATAGCCACGCCTTTTTGCAATATGTAAAATCACTCTTGCAAAATCTTGCTTACTTAAAAGCTCGTTTAAAGCTCTAAATCTTAACTCATAAGGGCTAATTAAAGAGCCTTTATAAGCCTTAGCTAAACTTTCATCAAAGCTTTGATAATCTTCGTAATTTAACTTAAATTCATTTGCGATTAAATGTTTTAAGTGATTTAGCCTTGCTTTGCGTCTAGCAAGGCGTTTTCTGGCACTTCTTGCAAGGCGTCTTGGTAAGGCTAGGGATTCTCCTGTTTTAGGATTTTCAGCCTTTGTAAAAATCCTAACTCCGCAATCTTTTAACTCATCATTTTCGCTAAACGCCCAGCCAATAGAGCTTATACCTATATCAAATGCCAAAATTCTTGCCACACTAGATCCTTTTTGATATTTATAATTTGTTTATAATTATAATATAAAAATCATTTTTTATACAAACATAAACTTTTCAGTAACCAAACTATACATATTATTAATTTTATAATGCAAAAAATAAGTAAAATTTTAAATGAAAAATATTTATTAGTTAAATTTTAGCTAAAATAAAATAAAAGCTAATAATAACTTTAGGAGAAATCATGCCAATTTTTATGATATGTTCTACACTTTTAGCGGTAATTGTCGTTACTTATTATATACTTAAAAAATACAATCCTATTTTTGTATTTTTTCTTTCAGGTATTATCTTGCTTATTTTTGCTTTTTACATCACAGGAACACCTATACCAAAAGCCCCGAGCAGAGAACATGCAAGCTTTTTGAATGTTTTACTTGATAGTTATGCTTTTATCACAGCGACTTTTAAAAGTCAGCTTTCTGGAGTAGGACTTATTATCATGAGTGTGGCAGGTTTTGCTGCTTATATGAAACATATCAATGCTTCAGCAAAACTTGCTTTTTTAGCAAATAAACCCTTAGGAAAAATCAAAAATAAATACTTGATTTTAAGTGGAACTTTTGTTGTTGGAATGGCTTTAAAAATCGTCATTTCTAGCTATGCTGGATTGCTTTTGCTTTTGTTAGCATGTATTTATCCTGTTTTAATCTCACTTAAAATCCGTCCTATTACAGCTGTATGTGTGCTTTCTTTAATTGCGCTTGATTATGGTCCAAAAGATGGAAATTCAATCAATATGGCAGATATGGTAGGACAAAGTGATAATGTCGTAGGGCTTTTTTTAAATTACCAAATTTATAGTGTGATTGCCTATGTTGTAGTTATTGCCATCTTGATTCCTTTTTATTTTGCTTGGATTGATAAAAGAGATAAAGAAAAAGGTGTTTTAAATGATGAAGTTGAAATTCCGCAAATCATTGATCCTAAATGCCCTACTTTTTACATACTCTTTCCTTGGTTACCTGTTGTATTTTTATTTACAGCGTATTTTTTTACTATCAAGCTCGATGTTGTAACAGCAAATTTTGTAAGCATTTCTTTAGTTTTTCTTGTTGAATTTGCAAGACATAGAAATGCTAGAAAATTAGGCGAAGATATGATGGTGATTTTAAAAGCTATGGCTGAAATTTTTATCTCAGTCGTAAGCATAATCATCGCCGCTGGAGTATTTGCTGAAGGCATTAAAGCACTTGGTGGAGTTAATATCCTTGCTAACGCGGTTTCAAATCTTGGAACAGGAAATTTTGCATGGTTTGGAATTCTTTTGAGTATAGCTATTTTAAGCTTTTTAGTTTATTTTGCCACAGTGATTATGGGAAGTGGAATTGCTGCTTTTAATGCTTTTGGCAAACTAGCTCCTGATATAGCTACAAAATTAGACGTTGCACCTATTACTCTAGTTTTACCTATAGAAATTGCATCTTGTTTAGGTCGTGCAGCTTCACCAATAGCAGGCGGAATCATAGCTTTAGCTGGATTTGCAAAAGTAGCTCCAATGGATATTATAAAACGAACCACTCCTCTTTTACTTATCGCTATGCTTGTAAATGTACTCGTAGCCTTTTATCTAGCACAAACCAATCCTTTGCCAAAAGAACAAAACACTACAAAAATAGAACTTAAAATACAAAAATAAAGCGTATTGACGCTTTATTTTCACTCTAAAACAATACCTTCATTAATGCAAATTTCGCCAATAATAAAGGCATCTGAATTTTCTAAAACCTTACTTACATTAGAAGGATCTACAACCATTACTAAACCCACTCCCATGTTAAAGCTTCTATACATTTCGCTTTCTTCTACAGCCTGTCCTATAGTATAAAAAATTTCAGGAGTTTTAAGATGATGTTTGCGTATAGTTGCACCCATACCACGAGGTAAAACGCGTGGTAAATTTTCTACTAAACCACCCCCTGTAATATGTGCTAGAGCACTGATATAAGGCTTTAGTGTAAGAAAATCACGCACATAAATCCTTGTAGGTTCTAATAAAATATCAATTAAATTTTTACCCTCTATCTTGTCATCAAATTTTAATTTTAAACTTTCAAAAAGTACTTTTCTAGCTAAAGAATAACCATTTGAATGAAGTCCTGAACTAGGAAGTGCCAATAAAATATCACCATTTTTAACAAATTTACTTCTATCAATCTCATCTTCTTCAGCCATACCCACTGCAAAACCCGCAAGATCAAAATCATCTTTTGCATACATTCCAGGCATTTCAGCAGTTTCTCCGCCAATTAATGCACAATTTGCCATCTTACATCCCTTGGCAATGCCTGATACAACAGCCTTTGCTACTTCTACTTCGAGCTTGGCTGTAGCATAATAATCTAGGAAAAACAAAGGCGTAGCAAAATTACAAATCAAATCATTCACACACATTGCTACTAAATCTTGCCCTATAGTATCATATTTTTTAGCATCAATTGCCAAGCGAAGCTTGGTACCAACCCCATCTGTTGCACCTAAAATCACAGGCTTTTTAAAACCACTTGGCATTCTAAAAGCACCAGCAAAAGAACCAATTCCACCTACAACATTATCATTAAAAGTTTCTTTAACCAAAGGTTTTATAGCCTCTACAAAGGCATTTCCATTATCTATACTTACGCCTGCATCTTCATATGAAATTTTCATTTATTTTCCTTTAAGAACTAAAAAGGTATTTTAACGAAAAAAGTTTTAATAAGGCATAAGATGAAAAATGCTTTTTTTGTAACCGCTTCAATTGCTTGTGGTAAAAGCACCTTTATAGAAATAGCGAATTCTTTAGGCTTTAAAAGCATTAGTGCAGATAAAATCGCTCATGAAATTTTAGATGAAAATGCTTTAGAACTTGAAAAGATTTTTTCTCCCTTTAGCTTAAAAAATTTACTCACAAAAGAAAAGAAAATCGATAGAAAAATCCTTGGAAAAATTGTTTTTAACAACAAAGAAGCTAAAAAAACCTTAGAAAATTTCACTCATCCTAAAATTCGAGCTAAAATTTTAGAACAAATGCAAATTCTAGATAAGGAAAATAAAGCTTTTTTTGTAGAAATTCCTCTTTTTTTTGAAAGCGGTGCTTATGAAAATTTAGGCAAAGTCATTGTAATTTACACACCTAAAGAATTAAGCCTTAAAAGAATCATGCAAAGAGATAAGCTCAGCTTAGAAGCTGCAAAAGCAAGACTTGATTCTCAAATAGATATTGAAGAAAAACTTAAAAAAGCAGATTTTATCATTAAAAATACTAATTCTTATGCCGATTTTAGGCAAGAATGTGTTAAAGTAATACAAGAAATTTCTAAAGGAAAAATGTGAAATTTTATAAATATTGTGCAAGTGGGAATGATTTTGTCATAACAAATGCTGATAGAAAAGAAGATAGAAGTGCTTTAGCTAAAGAACTTTGTAATCGTTATGAGGGTATAGGTGCGGATGGCTTTATCGTGATATTGCCTCATGAAAAATACGACTTTGAATGGGAATTTTATAATAACGATGGCTCAAGGGCTGCTATGTGTGGAAATGGCTCAAGGGCTGCGGCACATTTTGCACATCATATTAACAAAATAAATCCTAACATGAGTTTTTTAACCGGTGCAGGAGTAATAAAAGCAAAGGTAAATCAAGATAAAGTTGAAGTATCTTTAGGCAAAATAAAAAGCGTGCAAAATACTTTTGAAGAATTAGGAAAAACTTGGCAACTTTGCAACACTGGAGTTCCACATCTAGTACATTTTTGTCAAAATTTAGATGAATTTGATACAATGCTTTGTCAAAAAATGAGACAAAAATATAATGCCAATGTTAATTTTGTAAAAATTTTAGATGAAAATCATTTAAAAGTTCGCACCTATGAACGCGGAGTTGAAGATGAAACCTTAGCTTGCGGCACAGGAATGGGGGCTTGTTTTTATCTGGCATTTTTAAATAAAAAAGTACAAAATAAAGTTAAAATAACTCCTAAAAGTGGTGAAGAGGTAGGGTTTGCATATAAAAATGAAGAATTGTTTTTTGAAGGAAAGGTAAAGTATTGTTTTGAAGCCAATTATAATTTTTCTTAGTCTTTTTCTAATCCCACTTTTTGCTGATGATCTAAAGAGTGGATTTGGAGAGGAATATTACAAACTTGATATAGATCAAAAAAGACAAATTTTTTTTATAAAAATGAATGAAATGTTTGATCAAAGCTTTAAAAAAATTGAACAAGAAAGAGCCTTTATCGAAGCCTTTTTTAAAGATGCTTACAAAACAGGCTTTAGGACTTCAAACCAAATAAATCTTGAAAAACTTATCACAATAAAAAACAAATATCGCATTGAAAATCTTTATGATTTTGCAGAATATAAAAAACGTATTCAAAAAATTCCAAAATCCATGGGTATAGCCCAAGCTTTAGTTGAAAGTGCTACAGGTACCAGTCGCTTCGCAAGAGAAGCAAACAATCTTTTTGGAGAATGGACTTGGGGTGAGAAAGGTTTAATTCCTGATTTAAGACATCCAGATAAAAAACACAAAATTAAAATTTTTGATAGTCTGCAAGATAGTGTTGACTCTTATGTTTTAAATTTAAATCGTCATTTTGCTTATGAAAAGTTTCGCGATGCAAGAGCTAAATTTGAAAGCGAAGGCAAAGAGATAACAGGGCTAGAGGCTATTAAAACTTTAGATTCTTATTCTGAACGCAAGGGATATTATATCAATCTTATTACAAAAATCATCAAACGATACAACCTTGAAAAATACGATACAAACTCAAACAACACCTAAAATCCAAGTGAAAATTTATCAAAAGATATGACTTCAAATTTAACCCCTTGCTCAAAAAAATTATCCTCGCTTGAAAGAGTGATAAAAATCACATGAAAAATTCCAAGTTCTAAAGCCTTTGGTAAAATTTTCTTAGCACGTAGCTTGATCAAATCAATATCTAAAGTTGGACTTGAAATATAAGCAATTTTAGATATTTGGCTATAAAAGTTAAAGTATTTGTTATAAAAAAATTCTTCTTTAAATTTAAACAACTCACTTAAAACTAAATTTTCAAATAAATGTGAAAAATCCTTTGAAATACAAAGATTATTTCTTAGGCCAAAATCTTTAAAATAAATCTTTTGAAGTTTTTTTTCATCATGTTTTAAAGTATAGATCACATAAGTATTTTCTAATTTTTTTATAGCTTGATAAACACTATCTTTTGAAGTTTTTAATCTTTTTTTGAGTTCTATAAATATCTTAGAAATACTGATTTGCTGACCCAAATTTAAAGCTAAATACTTTAAAATTTCTAATTCTAAAAGAGTGAAGCTTTGTCTTAGAAGTATGTTTTTTTCTCCAAATTTACTGCGTCCACTTTGCAAAAAAAGACCCACTAAATTATTTATAGGTAAATTTTTCTTACTTACACTAATAAATTCTTCAAAATCAAAATAATCAAGTTCAAGCTCTTCAAACCCATTTATATTTAAATCTTTTATATTTGTACTTAAGATGATAGGAATTTTAATTTTTTCTAAATTAGGGATAAAATCCAAATTATAAAGGCAAAGAATTTTAATTTGTAAATTTTCATTCAGAAAATCAGCAAGTCTTTCTAAACTTTGTTTTTCAAAGCGTGTATCATATAAATCTAAAAACAAAATTTCACTTGCTTTAAATTGAGATAAAAAATTAAAAATAAGTGTTTTTTTACCACAAAATCGTGGGCCTTTTATGATAATATTTGGTTTTGAAATTTGATTTTTTCTTTCATAACTTACTTCAAATTTAGGGTGGTTTTCATAAAAAAAATTAAGTACTTTCAATTTTATCCTTTAAAAAAGGATATTATAACCTAGTTTGTATAATTGGGGCATAAAGCCCCTTAAATTACATTTTGCAAGCACCCTGTAAAGTAGCGCCTATCATCCAAAGACTTTTTTCATATTTTGCGATATTTTCTTGCGCAAAAGCAGCTGTTGTGGTATCACTTTCTTTTTCTGCTGCTTCATTGAGTTTTTTAAATTCTGCTAAAAGATATTCATAATCTTGTTTGATCAGTTCTATGACTTCAAGCGGAGTAAAGCAATCTTTTGCAACTTTTGGACTTTTTGCATTTTCCATTAAAACTTTTTGGCAAGTGATAGCTTTTTCGCCAAGTTGTAAAACTCTTTCAGCACAACTATCAAAAAGTTCTGCCATTTCTTCATAAGCTTTTTCTGTGTATTCGTGTATAGAAAAAAATTGCAAACCTTTTACATTCCAGTGATAATTATGAAATTTAACCCATAGATGATGAGCATCTGCTTGCATTTGTAATAATTGTTTTGTAACTGACATGATTGACTCCTTTTTTTAATTTTTAAAATTATAACATAAAATTCTTAAATAATAATTATTATTAATTAAAGATTTTTATTATAATTTTAACTTAAAATCATTATACTCTTTTTTAATGAATTTTGATTAAGAATTTAATATATTTTTTAAGATCAACTTTCCAACTTCCACACCAGGTTGATCATAGGTGTTAATCCCTAGCATAACACCGCAAGTTGAAGTAAAAAGTTCATAATAATACATCAAATATCCCGCATGCCAAGCGTCAAGTTTTTCAAGTTCTATCACATCAACACTCAAATTTTCAGCGATTAAAGCGTGCATAGTTGCATCACATTGAGCGTTTAAAAGTTCGTGAAGATTGACTTTATTACTTAAAGAATCTAAAAATTTAAAATGAATATCAGGGATAATAGGTGCTTTTTGAGCGTCTTTGATTTTTAAAAAAGTTACAGTTTTATTTTTAGGTCCATCCATGATGAGTTGTAAAAAACTATGCTGATCTCTTGCTCCAATGAGTGCAATAGGAGTTAAACCTATGCGTTTATAGCCTTGCTTTTTACCTAAACTTTCAGCAATAAGCTGGATATACCATTCATTAAAGCCTTTAAAAGCATCACTATATGAAAAAAGCACATTGATATTGGCATTTTTGTGTGTGCAATAATGATAAGCCTTTTGTAAAATTTCATCTTTTTTGCGAGTAAAAAAATCTTCAAAACAAGCTTTAGCTCCTTCTAAAAGAGCTTTGGCATTATAGCCACAAAAACAAAGTGGAACTATACCCACGGCTGAAAGTATGCTAAAACGACCTCCTACATTTGCAGGGATAAAAAAGCATTTAATAGCTAAATTTTCACCTTCTTTATGAAGTTTTGAATCCTTATCAGTAATAAAAACAAAGTATTTTTTTAATTCTTGCATATCAAGTTTAAAATGTTCAATAAGAAGTTTAAAAAGTGATACGACTTCTATAGTGCTACCTGTTTTACTGATGATTAAAAACAAACTTTCTTCAAGCTTGATTTTTTCCAAAGTCTTATTAAAAGAATGTGAGCTTGTGTTATCGAGTATAAAAAGCTCTCTTTGGTTACTTTTTTCATTAAAAAGCATATCGCGCAAGGCTTTTACACCGCAACTTGAACCTCCCATTCCCACTAAAACGATATTTTTTACATATTCTTTATCTTGAATAAATTTCAAGCTCTCATCGATTAAATTCAAACTTGTGTCAATAAGATGATAATACCCTACATCTCCACTTTTTACCTCATCATTAATACGATTTGCATAAGAACTTATAGTGTGAATTTCACTTTGCTTAAAAAAAAGTATATTGTTTAACATTTACTTTTCTCGTAAAAATAATTTGTCGCCTCTACAAAGCCTTCTACGCTTCCACAATCAAAGCGTTTCCCTTGAAATTTATAAGCTAAAACCATACCATTGGTTGCTTGAGTTAAAAGCGCGTCGGTAAGTTGAATTTCGCCATTTTTTCCTGCTTTAGTATTTTCTAAAATTCCAAAAATATCAGGAGTTAAAATATATCTTCCTATGATAGCAAGATTACTTGGAGCTTCATCAGGACTTGGTTTTTCTATCATAGAATTAACCATAATAAGATTTTCTTCTACAAAATTTCCAGAAATTACTCCATAGTTTGAAACTTGTTCTTTTGGTACTTCCATCACAGCTATGATGGTGCAGCGATATTTTTCATAAATTTTTACCATTTGAGCCATAACATTTAAGCCTTCTTCATTAACACACAAATCATCAGCCAAAATTACGCCAAAAGCTTCATCGCCAACTAAAGGCTTACCTTTTAAAACCGCATCACCTAAGCCTTTCATTTGATTTTGTCTTGTAAAAGTAAAGGTGCAACGATTGATCAAAGAGCGAATTTCATCAAGTAAGTATTCTTTTTTTGTACCTGAAATTTGATGCTCAAGTTCATAAGAAATATCAAAATAATCCTCCAAAGCTCTTTTTCCACGCCCTGTGACAAAGCCCATATTTTCCATTCCTGCTTCCAAAGCTTCATCAACCCCATAATGGATCAAAGGTTTGGTTAAGATAGGTAACATCTCTTTAGGTAAAGTTTTTGTTGCAGGTAAAAATCTTGTCCCATAACCTGCCGCAGGGAAAATACAAGTTTGAAGCATAAAAATTTCCTTTTATTTTTTTATCATTATAGCTTATTTTTATGAATTTTTATGAACAAGGCAAAGTTCTTTTTGCCTTGTTATTCAAACTCTGCCTTAGCTAATTTAACAATGGTTTCTACTACTCCAGAATCTTCGAGCGTTGAAATATCCTGTTTGATTTCTTCACCTCTTGCTATAGTTCTTAAAATTCTTCTCATTATTTTACCACTTCTAGTTTTTGGCAAACCTGGAGTATAAAGAATTTTTTCTATTTTAGCTATAGGTCCTATCTCTACTCTTAAAATGTCATTAAGTTCTTTTAAAGTTTCTATAGCTCCGCCAAGATCACAACTGGATGTAGGACTTAAAACCACAAAAGCAAACAGTGACTCGCCCTTAATCGCATCCAAAATACTCACTACAGCTGATTCTGCTACACTTGGATGTTTAGCAATAGCGCTTTCAATTTCAGCCGTTCCTATACGATGTCCTGCAACATTAACCACATCATCTGTTCTTCCTGTGATGGTAATATAACCATTTTTATCATAAAAAGCACCATCGCCACTAAAATATACAGCTTTTCCATCTTTTTTAGCTTGAGAAAAATAACTTTCTATATAGCGTTCATCATTGCCCCAAATTCCACGAATCATCGAAGGCCAAGGTTTAGTTATACAAAGCAACCCATCTTCACCTTCATCTTTTTTATTGCCTTCTTCATCAATAACTTCCGCAAAAATCCCTGGCAAAGGCAAGGTGGCACAACCTGGTTTTAAAGGAGTGGCGCCTGGTAAAGGCGTGATCATATGCCCACCTGTTTCTGTTTGCCACCAAGTATCGACTATAGGACTTTTAGTTCCCCCTATTTCATCATAAAACCACTTCCAAGCACTAGGATTGATAGGCTCTCCAACCGTTCCAAGCACTTCAAGCGTACTTAAATCATATTTTCTTGGCTCATTAGGTGCATCAGCATGAAGCATTCTTATGGCAGTTGGCGAAGTGTAGAATTTGCTTATTTGATACTCTTCTATCATTCTCCACCAACGCCCAGAATTTGGATAAGTAGGAGTTCCTTCATGCATTATAGTCGTTGCCCCACATGCTAAAGGCCCATAAACTACATAAGTATGTCCTGTAATCCAACCCACATCAGCACTACACCAATAATTATCATAATCTTTAATATCAAAAACCCATTCCATAGTCATTTGTGCCCAAAGTATATATCCTGCACTTGCATGCATAACTCCTTTTGGCTTGCCCGTTGATCCTGAAGTGTAAAGCAAAAACAACAAATCCTCACTATCCATAATTTCGGGTTCACACTTATAAGACTCATTTTTCACAAGTTCGTTATAAACATAGTCCCTTCCTTTAATATATTCTATAGGCTCATTATTGCGTATAACTATAAGTACTTTTTCTACACTTTCACACCCTTCACTTAAAGCCTTATCTACTGCAGGTTTTAACATATAAGGTTTGCCACGACGAAAAGCACCATCAGCCGTTACTACAAGTTTAGCTCCTGCATCTATAATTCTATCTCTTAAGGCTTCAGGAGAAAACCCTCCAAATACTACACTATGAATAGCCCCAATCCTTGCACAAGCTAACATTACTATAGCTGTTTCTGGAATCATAGGCATATAAATTACAACCCTATCGCCTTTTTTTACTCCGAATTTTTTAAGCAAATTGGCCGCCTTGCAAGTTTCATGCAATAATCTTCTATAAGTATAAACTTCATAATCCCCCATTTCACCTTCAAAAATCAAAGCAGCTTTATTGCGTCTTGTTTTCATATGACGATCAAGACATTGATAACTTACATTTAAAGTTCCACCTTCAAACCATTTATAAAATGGAGCTTTATCCTCATTTAGCACTCTTGAAAAAGGCGAAAACCACTCAATCTTCTCAAATGCTTGTCTTTTCCAAAAACCTTCAAAATCTTCCTTGGCTTCATCGCATAAATCATAGTATTCACATAAATTTTTTATACGAGCATTACGAGAAAATTCTTTACTTGGCTTAAAAAGCTCTTGATTATTTTGATTAAGCATAAAAACTCCTTTATGGTTGTTTTTAAACATTATATAAGAGTTTATTTGTATTAAATACAAATTTAAAAAATAATTAAGATAAATTTTATAAAAAATGGGAATATTTGTAATATTTTATTTAAATTTTATAATGTATGTTAATTTAAGAAACATATTGCATCTTCATAAAAATAAAGACTAAGTTCTTCGTATAATTTTAAATCGAATCTTAAAAATTCTTGTTTTTCCAAGGCAAATTCTAAAATTTTATCCATACAACTTACCCTTATAAAAACATCACTTTTCCTACTTCTAAGTGCTATAATATAACATTTTTCTAAAATAAAATCATAATTATTTTTTGGAATATTTTTAGAATTAAAAAAAGAAATTTTATAAGGATCAATAGCAATTTTGCTTGGAGGTTTTTTAAAATCTTTATATTTTTTACAATTACTAAAATCTATAAAATTACAAAATTTCACACCTTGATTTTCTAGTTCAAAAACATTAGTATTTTCAAATTCTAAAATTTCTCCACTGTGCAAATAAAGTTTTTTTTGCGCCAAAGAATCTAAAAAATGTTTATCATGACTTGCGATTAAAAAACCTGTATTGAAATTTTCATGCATTTTAAGAATAGTTTTTTTAAATAAAAGTGTAGTATTTTTATCCAAAAAAGCACTTGGTTCATCAAGTAAATAATACTTCGCTCTTACGCTTAAAGCTATAGCAAAAGCTATTTTTTGACTTTGTCCTGATGAAAGTTCATTAGGATGTTTACTTAAAAGACTTTCATCTAAATTTAAAAACATCAAACTTTCTTTTATGCGTTCTTCAATATCTTCTTTAATCCCGTAAGTTTTTAAGGTAAATAAAAAATTTGCCCTTACACTACGATTTAACAAAATAGGCTCTGGAAAAAGCAAATAAATTTCACGCTTTTGCTTATTATTAGGTTTAAAATTTCCAAAATAAGAAATATTTTTTGAAAAATCTCCTTCTAAAAATTTTAATATTCTTAAAAATGTAGATTTTCCACTTCCATTCGCTCCCATTAAGATGCTAATTTTACTTGTATCAAGTTTTAAATTTTTGATTTTTAAAACTTCTTTGTTTTGATAGTTGAAAAAAAGATTAGAAATTTCTATCATTTTATGTTCTTTTGAGTTTGTGCGTGATGAAATTTAAACAAAAGGCAATGAGAATTAAAACCAAAGCCAAAGCTATACCGCTAGCAAATTCGCCTTTGTTTGTTTCAAGAGAAATAGCTGTGGTTATGGTTCTAGTATCGTATTTGATATTTCCACCTACTATCATCGCTACTCCTACTTCTGCTACAATGCGTCCATAAGCTAGTGCAACGACGCTAATCAAAGCAAAGCGTAATTCATAAATCATCGTTAAAACAAGTTTTAAAGGACTTAGGTGAAAAGATTTTATAAGTAAAAAATGTTTTTTATTCATATTTTCTATCAAATTTGAAAAAAGTGCGATCACTATAGGAAGCGCTAAGATAAACTGCCCTAAAATTAAAGCCTTTATAGTAAAAAGCAATCCAAATTCTCCCAAAGGTCCTCGACTTGAAATCAGTGCATAAAGTATAAGTCCTACTGCAACTGTTGGAAAAGAAAGGCTAGTATCTATGATAAGTTTTATAAAGTATTTGAATTTAAAATCAAAAAAACCTAAGATAAATCCCAAAGGAAAACCTATAAGCAAAGCTAAAACTATAGAAATACTTGAGCTTAAAAGTGTAGTTTTTATAGCTGAAATTACGCTTTCATCAGCATTGAAAAGTAAAAATAAAGCCTGTTTAAAACCATCAAAAATATAATCCAAAAATATCCTTTTTAAAATAAGTAATTTTAGCATAATTATGCTAAAATATTTTTTTATGTAAATTTATAAGGAAAAAAAATGAAAAAAATCATTTCTTTAGCCCTTGCTTTAGCTTTAAGTGCAAGTGCAGCAGAACTTAAAATGGCAACTACAACAAGCACTGACAATACAGGACTTTTAGATGCTCTAAAACCTCTTTATAAAAAAGAAAGTGGCAATACCTTAAAATGGGTTGCCGTAGGAACAGGTGCGGCTTTAAAAATGGGTGAAGATTGCAATGCTGATGTGCTTTTTGTGCATTCTCCAAAGGCTGAAAAAGAATTTATGAAAAAAGGCTTTGGTGTAGATAGAACTCCTGTGATGTATAATGATTTTATCATCATCGCAGATAAATCTTTAGCTTCTAAATTTAAAGGTAAAAATTTAAAAGAAAGCTTAGAACTTATCAAAAATGAAAAGCTTACTTTCATCTCAAGAGGCGATAAATCAGGCACTGACAATAAAGAAAAAAGCCTTTGGAAAAATCTTGGCGGTGTTCCTGAAAAGCAAAGCTGGTATCAACAAAGCGGACAAGGTATGTTAGCAAGCATTAAAATCGCTGAAGAAAAAAAAGGTGTGATTTTAACCGATCGTGGTACTTATATCAAATATGAAGCCAATGAAAAAGGCAAACCAAACTTAGTCATTGTAAATGAAGGCGATGATAGTCTTAAAAATTTTTATTCTGTTATAGCGACAAATCCTAAGCATTGTAAAAATGTAAATTATACAGAAGCTAGTAAATTTATCAAATGGGTAACAAGTGATAAGACTTTAAATTTCATTGCTGATTTTAAACTTCTTAATAAACCTTTATTTGTAATTGATGCAAAAACAAGAAAAGACTAAAAATTAAGCAGGTTTTAACCTGCTTAAAATATCATTTTTTACTTATTGTAACTTTTTTATTTATTTTTCAAAACTTTTAGCTTATTTAAAATTCTTCTTTAGATATAATAAAATCAATAATTAAATATACAAGGTCAAATAATGTTCAAAGTGGATTTAAATAGTGATTTAGGGGAAAGTTTTGGCGCCTATAAAATGGGAATGGATGAAGAAATTTTAAAATTTGTAAGTTCAGTAAATGTCGCTTGTGGCTTTCATGCGGGTGATCCTTGTGTGATGGATGAAACCTTAAATTTAGCCAAGCAAAATGGTGTTTGCATAGGAGC
This sequence comes from Campylobacter sp. CFSAN093241, assembly GCF_012889595.1. Taxonomy (NCBI): domain Bacteria; kingdom Pseudomonadati; phylum Campylobacterota; class Epsilonproteobacteria; order Campylobacterales; family Campylobacteraceae; genus Campylobacter; species Campylobacter sp. CFSAN093241. The sequence continues at coordinate 1,482,274 of NZ_CP040612.1, forward strand.
ACATCCATCTTATCCTGATCTTTTGGGTTTTGGAAGACGCAATATGCAAATAAGCTTTGAAGAGGCTAAAAACTATGCCTTGTATCAACTAGGAGCTTTATTTGGCTTTGCTAAGGCAAAAGGTATGAAAATACAGCATTTTAAAGCCCATGGGGCGCTTTATAATATGGCAGCTATTGATGAAAATTTAGCCTTAGCACTTTGTGAGGCAGTGGCGAGTTTTGATGAAAATATTATTTTTCTAGGGCTTGGTAATTCTGCTATGAATGAAGCAGCTAAGAAAAAGGGTTTAAGATATGCTAATGAAGTTTTTGCAGATCGTGCCTATAATGATGATGGCACTTTAGTTTCAAGAAAATTAGAAGGGGCGTTAATACACGATGAAAATTTAGCTATCAAACGCGTGATAAAAATGATAAAAGAAAGCAAAGTTACAAGCATAAATGGCAAAGAAATTGATTTAAAAGCCGATAGTATTTGTGTTCATGGGGATAATGCAAAAGCTTTAGAATTTGTTAAAAAAATCAAAGAAAATTTAAAAAAAGAGCAAATTCAAATTTGTGCTTTGGAAAATTTTATATAAGTTTTAGCAATGTTTAGTGTGCATTTTAGTGGAAGTAAAGCTTTGCTTTTGCGTTTTGAGCAAGAAATTTCACCTCAAATCAATGCCTATGTTTTAAGCACAGAACAAAGGATACAAAAAGCCCTAAAAGAAGGTGAAATTTATGGTATTGATGAGTTGGTAAGTACTTATGCAAGTTTGTTGATATACTTTAATCCTTGCGTGCTTTCTTTAAATTCTTTGCTTGATTTTTTGGAAAAAATTAAAAAGGATATCAAACTTACGGAGCAAAACTCAAGTCTTTGTATAGAAGTTCCACTTTGTTATGATGAAGAATTTGGGCTGGATTTAGAATTTGTGTGCAAACACAATCAAATTTCAAAAGAAGAGCTTATATCTCTTCACACTAAACCTTATTATCTTGTTTTTATGCTAGGTTTTATGGCAGGTTTTCCTTATCTTGGAGGTTTAGATGAAAGACTTTTTACCCCACGCCTTTCAAGCCCTAGAGCAAAAATAGAAGCTGGAAGTGTAGGTATAGCCGATAAACAAACAGGAGTTTATCCCATATCAAGTCCAGGGGGTTGGCAAATCATTGCTAGAACACCTTTGGAATTTTTTGATAAAGAAGATGAAAAAAATCCCACTCTTTTAAAAGCGGGTATGTTTTTAAAATTTAAAGCCATTTCAAAAGATGAATTTTTTGAGATCCAAGAGCAAGTTGCTAAAAAAGTCTATCAAAAGGAAATTTATGAGTATAAAAATCATTGAAGCATCTATAAATTCAAGTTTGCAAGACTTTGGTAGAAAAAAATTTGCTAAATTTGGCATAGCAAGAAGTGGAGCTATGGATGAAGATGCTTTAAGAATGGCAAATATCTTGCTTGGAAACAAACAAGATGAAGCAGGAATTGAGCTTTGTTTAAAGGGTGGAAAATACGAATTTTTAGATGAGAATTATTTTGTTTTAAGTGGAGCTGAATTTGAGGCAAAGCTTGATAATCAAAAAATCAAAACTTGCAAAGTATATCAAGCAAATAAAGGCGATATTTTAGAACTTGATTTAGCAAAAATAGGTTTTCGTGGGTATTTATGCGTAGCGGGTGGCTTTGAAGTAAAAAGTTTTTTAAACTCTAAATCCAGTGATGCTAAAATGGGAGCTGGAGTTTTTGAAGGAAGAGCTTTGCAAAAAGATGATATTTTAAATACTCATAATACTTTTATACCTTTTAATTTAGAAGCTAGAGAATGTGAAAATCCTCTTTTTAAAAGCCCTAAAGAGCCTATTATACGCGTTATTTTAGGAACAAATGAAGATGCTTTTACCCAAAAAGGCATAGAAACCTTTTTAAATACTACTTATAAAGTAGGTTTAAAAAGCGATAGAATGGCAATTTATGCAGAATCTAGTGAAAGTATAGAGCATAAAAACTCAGCAGATATCATCTCAGATCCTGCGGTTTTTGGAAGTATACAAGTGCCAAAAAATGGTATTCCTATCATTTTAATGGCAGGAAGACAAAGCACAGGAGGCTATACAAAAATAGCCACGGTTATAGAAAATGATCTAAGCTTACTCGCACAAGCTAAGTTAGGTTCTAGCTTTAAATTTCAAAGCATTAGCATGCAAGAAGCCTTAGAACTTTATAAACAAAGAGAAATGAAATTTAAAGCTATGGATCAAAAAATCAATCTTGATTTTGAAAATTTAATCTAAGCTTTTTTACCATAAATATTGATAAAATATATAGCACCTATAGCTAAGGCACAACCTAACAAGGTAAGTGCATTTGGCACCTCGTCTAGTATAAAATAACTGCAAATTAAAGCACTAGCAGGAGTGATTAAAACAAAAGAATTTGCCTTAACGCTTCCTAAAATGTGAATCCCGTAATAATAAATACTAGTTCCTATAATAGTTGATAAAAAAGCCACGACAAACATACTGATCCAAAATTTAAATTTAAAATGAAAAATTTCATAACTTTTTACATCAAACAATACCCAAGAAAACATTAAAACAGAAATGAGATTAATATAAAAGTTAATCGCCAAAGGGTGAGCTCCTTTGGCTTTATGATTAAACACTGCCATCAAAGCCCAAATAAAAGAACAAGTTAAAAATAAAATATTAAATTTACCAAATAAATCTTCTAAACTCCCTAAATTTAGCAAACAAAATCCAGATAATAAACCTAAAAATAAGCCTAGAATTTCACTCTTTGTGATCTTGTGAGTTGATTTTTTGTTTTTTTGAAAAAATATCGCTATCATAAATATCAAATAAGAAAAAATAGGAATCATAGTGGTTACTAAAACTCCTCCTTTGCCTGCCAAGCCGTGCTTTATAGCGATAAAAAATACAAAGGCATAAAGCCCATTTAAAACTCCTGCTATCAATACCCATTTTAAGGCAGTTTTTTCGATTTTAAGAGGAATTTTTAAGAAGTTTAAAACAAAAAATGAACCCAATACAACAAAGAAAAAACGCCAAAAGGTAATAATAGAAGTATCCGTATAATTTGCTAAAATCTTAGATGTTGGCCAAGATGAGCCCCATAAAAACATAGCAATAACAAGCAAGATATACAAATACTTTGTTCGAGTCAATGTTACACCTTGAAATTTTTAAGTCAAATTTTTTAAAAAATTTTTTTCAAGTGTAGTTCATACTCGTTTAGATATTTTTCCACTTGAGGATTTTTTACCACATCATTACACATAAAAGTTGGTAAAGCTTTCATACCTATAAATTCATGAGCCTTATGCAAATGCCAATACACCATATCTACACCCTTTCCTTCAAAAAATTCATTTTTATCATTAAAGGCTTCAAGAGGTGCATTCCAAGTGAGAGAAAACATGTATTTTTTACCATGATCTAAACCACCTTTTCCGTAGTTTTTACTAGGATTTTCATGAGTTCTTCCATCATTTTTAAAAAGCACTCCAGCACCCAAACCAAACACTTCATCGATATATTTTTTAACTATCCAAGGCTCCCCCATCCACCAAGCTGGCATTTGATAGATCACAGCATCAGCTTTTATAAATTTTTGTATCTCTTCTTTAGGATCATATCCTTGATCTATGTGAGTTTGATCTACTTCGTATCCTAGTGTTTTTAAAATTTCTAAAGCATGATTATGCAATGTCAAATTAAGTTGTCCTTTTGAATTTCCAAATTCTTTAGCGCCATTAAGTAAGAGTATATTTTTCATTTTTATCCTTTTTTAAATTTTATGATACAATTATAACTTAGCATAATATCATTTTCAATACAGAAAATAAAGTAATATACTATACTAAAGGAATGTTAAATGACTAAAGAGAATTCTCCGTGCAATTTCGAAGAATGTGGATTTAACTATACTCTAGCATTAATTAATGGAAAATATAAAATGAGTATTTTATACTGCTTATTTCGCTATGAAATCATGCGTTATAATGAACTCAAACGCTTTTTAAGCTCCATATCTTTTAAAACTTTAACCAATACCTTAAGAGAACTAGAAAACGATGGTTTAATTATCAGAAAAGAATACGCTCAAATTCCACCCAAGGTAGAATATAGCTTATCCAAACGTGGACAAAGTTTAATTCCCATTTTACAAGCTATGAGCAAATGGGGCAAGAAAGACAAAAAAGGGAAAAAATGCTTGAATTAATTGGCGAACTTTCTTTGCAAAATTATATGGGAGAATGGCTTGAAATGGCTAGAAAACCGGCCTTTTTTCAAAAATCTTGCCTAAATTCAAAGGTAAAATACGAGCTTAAATACAAAAATGGCATTCCTTATGTAGAGATTGAGAATTTTTGCAGTAAAAAAATGAAATTTCAAGTATAAAGGGTAAGGCAAAAATCGTTTCAAATAGGCAATTAGCAGTGAGATTTAACATCTTTATGAACCTTTTTAATAAAGTAAATTATGAAATCATTTTTGTTGATAGCGAGTATAAAGTTGCCATTGTGGGTAGTCCTGATAAAAAATATCTTTGGATTTTAGCAAGAAATATAATAGATGAAAAAAATATAAAAGAGCTTTTAAACATCGCTAAGCAAAGGGGATTTGACATTAGCGATGTGGTTTTTGATAAGTATTAAATTATTCTTTTGTCATATCAATGACATAGCGAAATTTAGCCTTTCCTGAGGTTAGATTTTCATAAGCCTTATCGATTTCTTGTGGGGTAATAAGCTCGGTTTCTGGATAAATTCCGTGTTTTAAAGAAAAATCAAGCATTTCTTGAGTTTCAGCAATACCGCCAATTAGCGAGCCATAAACCTTTTTACCTGCTTTATGCACAAGCTCGTTTATGCCTATATTTACCTTATCTTCCACAGGCGGTAAGCCAACTATAGCCATTTCGCCACCAAATTTAAGCAAATCCAAATAAATAGCAGGATTATAAGGCGTTGGAATGGTTGAGATGATTAAATCAAAACGTTCTTTTACAGCGTTTTTATCAGTGCTTGTGTAAAATGAGCTTACACCCATAGCCAAAGCATCGGCTTTTTTGTTTTCATTTCTAGCAAAAACACTTACTTTTGCACCCATTTTCACAGCATATTTAACCGCCATCATACCAAGTCCGCCAAATCCCGCTACCGCTACGCTTGAGCCAGCTTTAATGTTTGAAAATTTAAGCGGAGAATAAGTGGTAATTCCTGCACAAAGCAAAGGCGCGACTTTTTCCATCGGTGCATTTTTTGGCACACAAACAGCAAATTTTTCACTTACGACTATGTTGTTTGAGTAGCCTCCATAGGTGTTTTCATTATCATGAAAAATATCGCAGCTATTGTAAGTATAGATGGTTTGTCCTTTTTCGCAAAATTGCTCTTGGGATTTTTTGCATGCTTCGCATTCTCCGCATGAATTTACCATACAGCCAACCCCTGCATAATCCCCTACTTTAAATTTGCTCACATTTTTACCCACTGCGATCACTTCTCCTGCTATCTCATGCCCTGGCACACAAGGATACACAGCTTCTCCCCACTCGCTTCTTGCAGTGTGGATGTCGCTATGACAAATACCTGCATATAGGATTTTAATCAAAATATCATTATCACCAATAGCGTGGCGGCTAAATTCAAAGGCTGTGAATTTCGCATCCTTGCTAAGCATTGCATAGCCCTTGCTTTGAATGCGACCATTTTCTAAAAAGATTTTAGAGTCCATTTTCTCTCCTTATTTTTTGATTTTTGAAATTATAAAACATTAGAGTAGCTCTAAGTCAAGAGGGAAATTAAATTTTTTTAAAAAAATTATTATAAATGTTATAATTACAAAATTTAATTTCACTTTGGGGTAAAAATGCAAAATTTATATTCAGAAGATGATACAAGAGTTAAACTTATAGACACAAAGCTTTATGCTAGTTCTTGGAAAGAAGAAAATATCATAAGGAATTATTATTTTACCGATGGACGCAAACTCATAGGCAACAAAAGAGCTGAAAGAAAATTTGCAGATTATTTGCTCAAATTTCAAAATAACAATCTTGCCATCATAGAAGCTAAAAAACAAAACAAAGACGCCTTAGATGGCTTATCTCAAGGTATAGAATACGCTAAAACTTTAAATGTGCCTTTTGTTTATAGCACTAATGGCGATAAAATTTATGAGTATGATTTAAGGGTTTCAAGGGGTGAGTATATAGAAAATTTTCCAAGCCCTAACGAACTTTTTCAAAGAGTTTATGGAAATTTAAAAGAATGGCAATACAAACTTTTAACTCAAAGAGAATTATACATACCTCAAAAAACATTAAGATACTACCAAAAAATAGCCGTAGATAAAGTCATAGAAGCTTTAATCAATGGTAAAGATAGAATTTTACTTACCCTTGCTACCGGCACAGGTAAGACGACTATAGCTTTTGCTTTGTGTTATCGTTTGCTTGAAGCAAGATGGAATAAAGAAAACAAAGACCAAAAACCTAAAATATTGTTTTTATGCGATAGAGTGAGCTTAAGAGATCAAGCTTTGGGAGAATTTAACGCAGTAGAAAGCGATTGTAAAGTAATCAGCGCAGAAGAGATTAGAAAAAATGATGGAAAAATCATCACCAACGCAAATGTTTTCTTTGGAATTTATCAAAGTCTAGCTGCAAATTCTAAAGATCAAGAAAATACCCAAGAAGAACAAGAGAGCAAATTTTATCTACAATACCCAAAAGATTTTTTTGATCTTATCATCATAGATGAGTGCCACAGAGGTGGAGCAAACGAAGAAGGAAGCTGGAGAGCTGTGCTTGAGTATTTTTCTTATGCGACTCAGCTTGGTTTAACCGCTACTCCAAAAAAAGAAGAAAATATAGACACTTATGAGTATTTTGGTGAGAGTGTTTATGATTATAGTCTTAAAAGTGGTATTGAAGATGGATTTTTAACCCCTTATAAAGTCAAACTCATAAAAACAACTTTGAGTGATGGTTATACTTACAATCCTGATGATTTGATACAAGGTGAGCTTGAAAAAGGCTTTTATAAACAAAGTGAGTTTGAAAGAAATATCTTTTTACCAAACTATAATGACTTTATCGCTAAGAAAATTTTAGAGCTTATAAATCCTATGGATAAAACCATAATTTTTTGTGTAAATCAAGCTCATGCAAATGAAGTAAAAAGAGCTATAGATAAATATAAAAGTGTTAAAAGAGATGATTATTGTGTAAGAGTTACGAGTAATGAAGGTAAAATAGGGCTTGATTATCTAAAATTGTTTCAAGATAATGATAAAAGCTATCCTGTCATACTTACTAGCTCTAAAATGCTCACAACTGGAGTGGATGCAAAAAATGTGCGAAATATAGTATTGCTAGCAAATATAGGTTCTATGGTGGAATTTAAGCAAATTATCGGGCGTGGCACTAGGGTTTATGAAGGCAAAGACTTTTTTACCATACTTGATTTTGTCGGTGCGACTAAGCTTTTTTATGATCCAAAATGGGATGGTGAAAAAATAGAAGAATTAAAAGAGCAAGATGAAAAAGAAAAAATCACTAAAGAGCATATAAAACAAACAAAAGAAGAAAGCAAAGAAAAAAAGAGCGTAACCATACACTTAAAAGGCACAAAACTTAAGGTTTTAGATATCACAACTACTTATGTAGGAGCACAAGGTAAGCCACTTAGCACTAAGGAGTTTTTGGAATTTTTGATAGGAAAGCTTGGTGAGTATTATGATGATGAAGCAAAATTGCGTGAAATTTGGAGTGATCAAAAAAATAGAGAAAGATTTTTAAAAGCCCTTGCAAATGATGGAGTAGATGAAGATGCTTTAAAAGATCTAAGAGAAATTTTTCAAAAAGATTGTGATATATACGATGTTTTAGCGCATTTAAGCTTTAATGCCGAGATAAAAACAAGGCAAGAGCGTGTTTTACAAGTAGAAAATGGTGAGTTTTTAAAACGCTTTCAAAAAGAAAAGGCTATAAAATTTATAGAATTTTTACTCGGTAGATATCAGCAATACGGCATAAAAGATTTTGATGATGGCTTAAAACCACTTATAGAACTTAGTTCTTTAGGCAATGTAAGAGAATTGGCCGATGAATTTGGTGGCTTAGAAATTCTAAAACAAAGCTTTGATGATTTACAAAGGGAGATTTATTTAAATTAAAGGAGAGAAAATGGATATATTGATTTCAATTATTAGTGGGTTAGTCGGAGGATTTGTTGGTAGTTGTTTTGCTTTATATTTAAGATTTAATAAAAAAACTAGAAAAAATATAAATAAAGTTAGTTTAAAACTATCTAGTTTTCTTAACTTTGGTAGTATAAAACAAGAAAATTCAAATAAGTGATTAAAAGAATGTTTGGTTTTAAATTATTTAGTTTTCTTAACTTTGGTAGTATAAAACAAGAAAACCATAATCATTTTAATTCTAATATAATTTCTTTCATTAAACAGAATGAAGATTATTTTTATAATGGGGAATTTAAAAAATCTTTTGAAATACTAAAAGAATATAAACGAGATAATTTGAGTGATAAAAAAAATAATTACTTATTGTTAGTAAATGAAGCAAAATATTATTTTGACTTATGTAATTATAAAAAAACTAAAGAAAATTTATATTATCTTGAAAAAGAATATAAGAATTTTATCGATATTTCTTTTAAAGAAACTCAATTATCATTGTGTATGCATGAAAAAGATCCAAACAAATTTAACGAGATAAAACAATATTTTTTAATAGAAAAACAAACAAATAGATCTAATGAGTATTTTGATTTTATGTATGCATTAAATACAGGAGATATAAAACAAGCAAAAAAATTATTTGACAAGTTAAAAGAAAAAGAAAAGAGTGAATTTTTAAAAGCAAATTTATACGCACAATCTTTTTTTAAAGAACAAAATGAAAATGATGCATTATTGTTTATAGAATTATGTGAAACACTTATACAAGACAATAAACTTAATTTTTTGCAGAAAAAAATTATTTTAGAAACGCTGTATGAAATTGAAAAATTTTTTACTAGAAAATACAATATAAGTATTTTAAAAAATAAAAACTATATAAAAAATTATCAAGATATCTTGGAAAATATTATAAAAAATGACAATCTGCAATATTTTGGGTTTGATTATCAAAAGTATATTAAATATAATTATTGTGAAATTTTATTATCATTTGAAGAAAATGATAAATTTATAGAATTTTACATGAATAATAAAGATGAACTTTTTAACCATTTTTATTTTTCATATATTGATATTGTAAAAAATGATATAGATCACAATATAATACAAGATAAAATTTTAGAAACTAAAGATTTTAAATTAATGTATGACTATATTACATATTGTGATATCCATAAAGATAAAAAGGCACATAGCTTCTTATCTAGCAATTATAAATTATTAGATGAGCATAACTTAATATTTTATTTTATAAAAATTTGTCTCGATAAGAAATTTGAAATAACGCAGGAAATAAAACATTTTATAGCAAATAAATCAGAATCCAACATAGTGTATTATTTTTTAAATTTAAAATTAAAAAAAATAGCTTCAAATGATGAATTAGAAAAATTATATTCTAAGCTAGACATAACTTTAAGTTGCGAGTTTATAAAAGATATAATATTGTTTTTTCAAGAGCAAAATTTTAATTCTTGGACAGATATAATTTTAAAATTTAAAGATAAATATAATGGATTAGTCGAATTAGCTTTATCTTATTTTTATAATAATATTAATATAAATCAATTCGAAAATTTTATCAAAAATATAGATCAAACTTTATATCAAAAAGAAATATCTAGTATATATTTAAATTGCGGTGAATATAAAAAAAGCGTAAAGATTACGCAAGATCTTTGGAGTGATAAAAATTTAGATAAAACAATTCTATCTAAACACACATTAGCTATTTTGCAAAAATATTATGATGATAATAAAGAAATTCTTGATAATGATTTACTCACAAAAGCTATCAATTATTTAAAAGCCGATCTTGATAATCTAAAATTAATAGAACTTATTCAATTGTTATACTGTTCTTTGCTATTTTATAAAAAGATAGATACAGATATAATTTTTAAATTAAATAAGCAACTTTTAGAGTGTCCTATAAATAATTTAGATCAAGAAACTGTCAATTGTATTTGTGAAATATATAATAAATATATTACAAATAATAATATAGTCCAAGATACAATTTTATACGATAAAAATACAGGACAAGCATACATAAGTAAGAGTTATTATAATAAAATTGATCCTTCTTATAATTATATCAGTATAATAGATAGTTTTGAATTTGATTTAAAACTAAAAGATGATAATTATATCAAGTACTCAATATTTTTCGATATCTATTGCACGATAATAAGTCAAAAAAATCTTCCTAATGTTTCTAAAATTAACATAGATAACAACAATCCTTTAGAGTTTTTTAGGGAGGTATTTAATAATATAACTTTTCCCATAGAACAAGAAAGAAAAAAGCTTATTTGGCAATTTAATAATCAAAATTGCTACCTATTTCATCTAAAAAATAGTTTAGGGCTTGATTATATAGAATTAATTCCTATGCTTATAGAAGATGAAGATATTAATTTTCACTCAAATAATTGCATTCCTTATAGTGGAAGTAAAATATTAACTTTTTCTTCTATTGTATTATTGCAGCATATTAATAAACTAGATATTGTTTTACAAAGAAAAAATATTTTTATACCAAAAAGCATTATTCTTGAAATACAAAATAAAATTCAAAATATAGAAAACTCAAAAAATAAAGAAATTTATTCTTTAAGTTCTAATGGACTTTCAAAAATAGATAACTCCAAGGTAAAGGAAAAATTAGAACATATATTAAAATTAGTAGATTTAAAACAAATTATAGATGATACCAAATATCCAATAAGTAATTTAGAAGATATTCCTATTAGCTTAAAACGAGAAATAGGCATTTTTAGCATTTGTTGCATAAATCAATATCAACTAATAACCGAAGATAGATTTTTTGGATATTTAGCAGAAGAAATAAATGCTCCACAAATAGTAAGTAATGCCATGTCTTTATTAATTGAAGAAAAAGATTATATTGATAAAGCTATTTTGCTGGATTCAAAAAAATATTTTTATGTTTTTGGTGAATATATGGCATACAATATAAACGCCACTTGCTTATATAAAAATATTTCTAGCTATAATATTTCAAATCATGACAAGAAAATAATTCAAATTATAAACAAATATGGTTTTTTGGATAAATTAAAACAATATTATAAAAATACTTATGAAGTTTTATATCCCAAAATTAATTTTCCAAAAAATGATTATGTAAAGCATAATATAGAATTATTGTTAAATCTAATAGAAGAAAATGATAATGCAAAATAAAATGACGAATTTACCGCAGGGTTGGAAAGTTAAAACGCTTAGCGAGATAAGTGAAATTGTTACGGGTTCAACACCTAGTAAAAGTAATTTAGATTTTTATGGAAAAGATTATCCATTTTTTAAGCCGAGTGATTTCGAGCAAGGGTATTTTTTAGAAAATGCTGGGGATAATCTATCAAAACTAGGCTTTGATAAAGCTAGACAGCTTCCGCCTAAAACAATCCTTGTAGTTTGTATAGGTTCTTTGGGTAAAGTAGCATTAACTAGAGTTATTGGGAGTTGCAATCAGCAAATAAATGCAATTATCCCTCACAAAAATATAATTGCCGAGTATATTTATTATTATTGCATATCTTCTAAATTTCAATCTATATTATTTTCAAAAGCACCCCAAACAACTTTAGCTATTTTAAATAAGACTGAATTTTCTAAACTTGAAATTATTTATCCAAAAGACATAAAAGAGCAAGAAAGGATAGTGAGGATTTTAGATGAGAGTTTTGCAAATATAGATGAGAGTATTAAAATTTTAGAGCAAGATTTGCTAAATTTAGATGAGTTAATGCAAAGCGCCTTGCAAAAAGCTTTCAATCCATTAAAAGACAATGCTAAAGAAAACTATAAACTCCCACAAGGCTGGGAATGGAAAAGCTTAGAAGAGATTAGCGAAAATATTTCTGCGGGTGGAGATAAGCCAAAAAACTGCACAGAAAGTAAAACTGCCAAAAATCAAATCCCTGTTTATGCAAATGGTGTAAATAATAATGGTTTAGTTGGATATACAGATAAAGCTACCATTATAAAACCTTCTTTAACTATATCTGCTAGAGGAACAATAGGTTTTGTTTGCATTAGAAAAGAACCTTATTTTCCTATTGTAAGGCTTATTTCTTTAATTCCTTGTGAAAATATATTATGCTTACATTATTTATATTTTTGTTTGAATTTTTTTATAGCAAAAGGTGAAGGTTCTAGTATTCCGCAACTTACTATACCAAAATTTAAATCCCTACAAATCCCCCTACCCCCACTCAAAGAGCAAGAGCAAATCGCAAAGCATTTAGATTTTGTCTTTGAAAAGACAAAGGCTTTAAAAGAGCTTTACACTAAAGAACTAAAAGATTATGAAGAGCTTAAGCAATCCTTGCTTAATAAAGCTTTTAAGGGAGAATTATAATGTTAAAAAATTTACCAAATTTTAACACATTGGCTTAATATGTTAAAAATTTTTGATTTTTTTAACATATTTTTTTATAATGTTAAAATTTTTAGAAAAAATTAACATATTGGAAAATTATGAAAGAATTTATACCTCAAAAATTGCCTTTAAATATAGAATTAAATGCAAATATTTATAGTCTTATCATTAAAGCTTCTAGAAAATTAGCAGAGTTAAATGGACTTAGTAAAAGCATACCAAATCCAAGTATTTTAATCAATGCTTTGATTTTGCAAGAAGCAAAAGATTCGAGTGAGATAGAAAATATCATCACAACACATGATGAACTTTTTTATCACGAGTTGATGAAAACAAACTCACAAGAGCAGCAAAAGAAGTGAAAGATTATGAAAGTGCTTTGAAAAAAGGATATGAGTTATTAAAAAAAGAGCAGTTATTAAGAAATGCACATATTTTAGAAATTCAAAAAAGATTAGAAAGAAATAATGCAGGTTTTAGAAAACAAAGTGGAACTATGCTTAAAAATCCTATTACAGGAGAAATCAAACACATACCACCCCAAAATCCTAATAATATACAAGAACTTATGGGAAATTTAGAACTATACATTAACGATGATAGTTTAGATGAATTTGATTTTTTAGTAAAGATAGCAATTATACATTATCAATTTGAAAGCATTCATCCTTTTTATGATGGCAATGACAGAACGGGTAGGATTATAAATATACTTTATTTAGTATATAAAGGACTTTTAGATTTTCCTATTTTATATCTTAGTGCTTACATAGTAAAAAGTAAAGATGAGTATTATAAGCTTTTACAAAAAGTGCGTGATGAAGGGGATATTTTAAAGTGGATAGAATACATACTTAAAGGCATAGAGCAAACCGCTGTAAAAACTATTGAAACTATTATTAAGATAGAAAAAATGATGTCTAATGTAGGTGAAATTTTACAAAATAAAACGAATTTTTATAGTAAAGATTTTGTGGAGCTTTTGTTTTCTCATCCTTATACAAAGATAGATTTTTTAATAAAAAAATTAGACATTTCAAGACAAAGTGCTTCAAAATATCTTAAAATTTGTGAAAATTTAGGAATATTAGAGTGTATTAAAATGGGTAGAAGTAATTATTATATAAATATAGAACTTTTAAGACTTTTTAGAAAAGGAATTTTTTAAATGCAAAATAAAATCGATAAAATCACAGATATTCTAAGAAGAGATGATGGCATAAGTGGTGCTATGCACTATACAGAGCAGATTGGCTGGATACTTTTTTTAAAATTTTTAGATGATTATGAGACAAATTTAAAAGATTTAGCGTTTTTAGATGGCAAAGATTATAAAAGCATTTTGCAAGAAAAATTTAGCTGGAGTGTTTGGGCAGCGCCTAAAAAAGATGGCAAACTTGATGTAAAAAATGCTTTAAGTGGATCGGATTTGCTTGAATTCGTAAATAAAGAGCTTTTTCCTTATCTTAAAAATTTTAAAAATAATGATGATTTTAAAAGTATAGAGTATAAAATCGGTGGAATTTTTGAATTTATAGACAATCGCATAGCAAATGGACATACTTTAAGAGAAGTGATAAATATCATTGATGAGATTAGTTTTAATAAAGAAGATGAAGTATTTGCCTTAGGTGAAGTTTATGAAAAACTTCTAAAAGATATGGGTAGCGATGGTGGAAATAGTGGAGAATTTTACACCCCTCGTCCTTTGATAAAGACTATGGTGGAAGTAATAGATCCTAAACCAAAAGAAAGAATTTATGATCCTTCTTGTGGTAGTTGTGGATTTTTAGTTGAGAGTTTTTTACATATTTTATATAAAGACAGAACCAAAGGCAAAAAAGCAAATTTAAGCGTAGAAGAGCTTGAATTTTTAAAAAATGATGCTCTTTTTGGTAAAGAAAAAACTCCGCTTAGCTATGCAATGGGCGTTATGAATATGATACTTCATGAAATTTCAAGTCCAAATATCATAAAAACAAATACTTTAAGTAAAAAAATAACAGATATAACAGAAAAAGATAAATACGAAGTAATACTTGCAAATCCACCTTTTGGTGGCAAAGAAAAAGAACAAATTCAAGAAAATTTTCCTATAAAATCAAATGCTACTGAACTTTTATTTTTACAGCATATTTTAAAATCTTTAAAAAACAACGGAAGATGTGCGATCATTGTGCCTGAAGGTGTGCTTTTTCAAAATTCAAATGCCTTTGTGAGTGTAAAAAAAGATTTACTAGATGATTTTAATTTAGAATGCGTTTTGAGTTTGCCAAGTGGGGTATTTTTGCCTTATAGTGCTGTTAAGACTAATGTGCTTTTTTTCTCTAAAGGTAAAAAATGTATTTGTGAAGGCGATGGAGTTTATTACTACGAACTTATACCGCCTTATAAACTTACTAAAAATAAGCCTTTAGAATACGCACATTTTAAAGAATTTCTAAAATGCTACAAAGAAAGAAAAATCACTGCTAATTCTTGGCTTGTTAGCAAAAAAGAGCTTGAAGAAAGAAACTATGATCTAAGTGCTAAAAATCCAAATGTAAAAGAAGAAAAAATCCTAAGAACTAGCGAAGAGATTTTAAATTCTTTAGAAGAAAATCTAAAAACACAACAAAAATATTTAAATGAGCTTAAAAGCATACTAAAATGATTGCAAGTTTTTTGATAAAAACTAATTTACAAATAACTTCTAAGCTCAATTTACAATAAATATTTATTGCTTGCATTCTACTTTTTAATATCATCAAGCAAATTTAGGGCATTTAAAGCTTTTGGATAACCGATATATGGAATAAGAGCTGCAATGATATTTAGCAAATCTTTTCTACTTTGCCCCATGTTAAGATTGCCTTGTATGTGAGCTTTTACTTGATTGTCTAGCCCACGTAGTCTCCAAAACAATTCGCACTCAAAAAATCATTTATAAAAGCTTTATCTTCTGGTGTAGTTTCTATCATTTTAGTGATATTGGCTTCACTAAAAATAGCATTTTGTATTTCCCTGCCTTTTATTTTGCGATTTTCTTGCGTAGTAGTGCCTTGTGGAGTTAAAACTAAGGCGATATTTAGTTTTTCAAATACTTTATTACAAAGACTTAAAAAATCACATACTCTAGAAAAACCCACATAAGGCGTAGCTTGATAAATCACTTCTTTAATGACAATAGGACTTATATCGTTCTTGATTGCACCTTGAAGTAAAGCTTTAAACTCTATTTTTCCACCTACTGCTAAAGTAGAAGCAAGGGCGATTAAAAAATATTTTTGTGTATCCAAATTTGCTTTTACAAAACTCTCGCCAAAAGTAAAATTTATGTGATTGATAAAATACTCTTTATCACTTGCAAAAAGTTGATCCTTTTTTACTTCTCCTAAGAGTTTTTCAAAAATTTCTCTTGCTTTTTGTCTTAATTGCATGGTTTTATCCTTTGTGATTTTTAAAGTTTATAAAAAAGAGCATTTAAAATACTCCAAAAAAACATAAAAGTTTTTATAAAATTTTTATGTTTTATTTACAAATTTCTTTACTCTCTTGCTTCTTTTAAGGCATTTTCATATTCTTCATCGCTAACAAGCTCAAGCCATTCTACATTTTTACCCTCTTTCTCGCCTGTAAGTGCTATGTGTGCTCCACTACTTGTATTAGTTGCACCATGAAAATGCTTTACTCCTATAGGACAGCTTATCGCATCGCCTTTTTTAGCTATAAAGGCTTTTTGGCCTGGAACTTTTGTGATGATTTCACCCTCTGTTACGATTAAGGTTTGTCCTTGAGGATGAGTATGCCATGCACTTCTAGCACTGACTTCAAATTCAACTAAAGCCCCACTAAAATTTCTCCACTCATTTGATTTAAACATCATAGAAACTTTTACATTTTTGCTAAAAAATTTACTATCACCTTTAAAACTTCCATGAATTCCTGCTTTTTCTAATTCTTGCATTTTACCTCCTTTTTTAGTATTATAAAACATGAGAGCTACTCTAAGTCAAGTAAAAATTTAAAATCTTAATTTCATTTTTTCTATCCTACTTCTTACAAAAATCATGATAATTCCTAAAATCAACAAAACAATAGTATTTACGATAATATAACGCGTATCGCTCAAAGAAATCACAAGTCCACAAATAGCAGTTCCGGTGCTTAATCCTATATTGGCCACGCTTATAAAAAGTCCATTGCTAAAATTAGCAGCCTTTGGAAAGGGATAACTTATCATAAAATGCGTGCCGTTATTCATCACACCTACTAAAATTCCTAATATAAAGGCAAATATTATAAGTATAATTTCACTATAAAAACTAAAAAGTAAAATATAAAATCCTATCATAATTAAAGGTGTTAAAATCAAAGTAAAATTTGCGTTTTTAACAAGGGTCTTTCCGGCTATATAATTGCCTATAATATTTGAAAAACCATAAATAGCCAATACAATACTAATTAAAGTAAAATTCATCTTTCCTACACTATGTAAGAAATCAGAAAAATAAGAGTAAAAACCCCAAATTCCAGCATTTATACAAATAACACAAAGTATGCTAATCCATAAAAGCGGGTATCTTAAAATAAGCAATTGTTTGCTTATTTTTACAGAATTTACTTTTTTAAAATCAGGAACAAAAAATAAAGTTGCTATAAAAGATAAGGTATTTAAAAATACAAAAAATAACATTGCCATTTTAAAACTAAAATTTCCACCAAAATAACTAGTCATAGGTACACCCAAAACCATTCCAGCACTAACTGCTGCAAAAATCTTAGCTGTAGCTTTTGGAATTTCTTTCTTATCTTCGACCAAATTTGTAACCATACTTAGAGCAAGAGCTATATAAATAGGATGAAAAAAAGCAGGAATAGCTCTTAAAATAAGCAATTGCCAAAATTCACCCACAAAAGCGGAAGTTAACGAGCTTAAGATAAACACAGCTAAACAAATAAGCATAAGTTTTTTAGGATTGAAATTTGCACAAAGTAGCGGGACAATAGGGGCGCAAAAAGTTATCACGAGTGCAAAAATACTCACACACCAACCCGCATCTGAAATACTTACACTGAAATTTTGAGAAACAATAGGAATTATACCCATCATCCCTAGTTCTGTGCTCAAAATCCCAAATACCCCTAAACAAAATACTAGAATAATTTGAGCATTTGAAGCTTTATTTAAATTTTTCATTTTATCCTTTCAATTAATATTTTTAAAAGTATAAAAGATGAGAGTAGGTCTAAGTCAATAACCTAAAATAAAAATATTTATCTATATTAAATAAAATCTTTAGAAAAATTTGAAACTTCAAAATAAGCATTTAAAAGAAATAAAAGATGCCTTAAAAGCATAAGATATCTTTTATTTATAGGCTTATTACTCCAATGCGTGTATTTTTATCGCAAGAATTAAGCACTATGTCTATCATAGCACTAGCATAATCACTATAGCTTATTTTACTCAAACAAATGTTTAAAATGAAATTTTTATTTGTTATGATTATTTTAGGCGTGGCTATATCTTTTGGAATTTTTATTAATTTAATTTAAGGAAATAAAATGCAAAAATTTTTAACCATTATTTCGGCGATCAATGATGAAAGTAGGGTTTTGATTTTATATCATCTTTTAAGATACAAAGAACTTTGTGTTTGTGATTTACAAGAGCTTTTAAACATGGGTCAATCAAGACTTTCAAGACATTTAAAAATTTTAAAAGATGCAGGTTTTTTGTATGTAAGGCGTCAAGGAACTTGGGCGTATTATGGGATTAATGATGAGCTTTTAAAACTGCATTTAGATCTTTTTGAAAATATTAAAAATTTAGAGCTTAAAAATGCTATTAAAAAAAATGAAAATATTATTACCCAAATTTGCCCTTAATATAAAATCAACCCTTAAACTTATGCAATTTATCACAAGGTTGATAGTCCTTACTTTCTGGATTAAATCCATCGACTTCATTTGCAAGCATTTCTTCATAAATTTTTATCTTTTTGCTTAAAACTTTTTCACTTTCTTTTAATGTTTTGATCTGGTTTTGTAATTTTTTCTTTGTTTGCTTTAACATCTCTTGTCTTTCTTTAGCAGTTTTTATACCCAAAGAGCAAAGTTTTATATAATGTTTGATTTGTTCTATTGGCATACCTGAAATTCTAAGCCATTCTATCCATTTTACCCATTCTATATCGCTTTTTGAAAAATATTTCACACTATTTTCATCTTTTTGAACAAAAGGAAACAAACCTTTTTTAGCCCAAAATCTTAAAGTATGAGCACTAATTTTTGTTTCTTTTTCTACTTTTTTTATAGTATAAGCCATATTTTCTCCTTATTTAAGACAAAAATAAAAATTTATTTTATTTTTTTGTGATAAAATAATAGCCAAATTATTAGTTTTATGCTAAAAATAACAAAGATTAAAAGGAAAATAATGAATAGTATTAAAATCAAACTTTCCCTCATTGCAAATTTAATTGCAATTTTTGCCTTAATTGTTCTAGGTATTGTAAGTTTTTATTTTACAAAAACCTCACTATATGAAAGCACTCTTAAAAATCAAACTGACCTACTTAAAGTCACACAATCTACCGTTGAAGATTTCCGTTCCACAAATCAATCTTTTACTAGAGCTTTAGAAAAAGATATCGCGAACTTACCTTATCAATCTTTAATCACTGAAGAAAATATTATTAACAATGTTGGTCCAATATTGAAATATTATCGTCATAGTATAAATGCACTAAATGTTTATTTAGGTTTAAACAATGGAAAAGTTTTACTTAGTCAAAAATCTAATGATGCAAAAATGCCTGAATTACGTGATGATTTAGATATAAAGACAAAAGATTGGTATCAAGAAGCTTTAAAAACAAATGATATTTTTGTTACACCAGCATATTTAGATACAGTTTTAAAACAATATGTAATAACGTATTCTAAAGCTATTTATAAAGATGGTAAAATCATAGGGGTACTGGGTGTCGATATACCATCAGAAGATTTGCAAAATTTAGTTGCAAAAACCCCTGGAAATACTTTTTTATTTGATCAAAAAAATAAAATATTTGCAGCAACCAATAAAGAATTATTAAATCCATCCATTGATCATTCTCCTGTTCTAAATGCATATAAACTCAATGGTGATAACAACTTCTTCTCTTATAAGTTAAATAATGAAGAAAGACTTGGAGCTTGTACTAAAGTCTTTGCTTATACAGCTTGTATTACCGAAAGCGCTGATATTATAAATAAACCTATTTATAAAGCTGCATTTATTCAAGCCATTGTTGTCATTATTGTAGTAGTATTTAGCGTCATCCTCCTTTATTTCATCGTATCAAAATACCTCTCCCCACTTGCAGCTATCCAAACAGGTTTAACTTCATTCTTTGATTTTATCAACTATAAAACAAAAAATGTTTCTACTATAGAAGTAAAAAGCAATGATGAATTTGGACAAATCTCAAATGCTATCAATGAAAACATTCTTGCTACTAAAAGAGGCTTAGAACAAGACAATCAAGCCGTTAAAGAATCAGTTCAAACCGTATCAGTTGTAGAAGGTGGTAATTTAACAGCAAGAATTACTGCTAATCCAAGAAACCCACAGCTTATTGAACTTAAAAATGTTCTAAATAAACTTCTTGATGTTTTACAAGCTAGAGTAGGTTCTGATATGAATGCTATTCATAAAATTTTTGAAGAATACAAAAGCTTAGACTTTAGAAATAAATTAGAAAATGCTAGCGGTAGTGTAGAATTAACTACTAATGCTTTAGGTGATGAAATAGTTAAAATGCTAAAACAAAGTTCAGACTTTGCTAATGCTTTAGCTAATGAAAGTGGAAAATTACAAACTGCTGTTCAAAGCTTAACCACTTCTTCAAATTCTCAAGCTCAATCTTTAGAAGAAACTGCAGCAGCTTTAGAAGAGATCACTTCTTCTATGCAAAATGTTTCAGTTAAAACTAGTGATGTTATCACTCAATCTGAAGAGATTAAAAATGTTACAGGTATTATAGGTGATATTGCAGATCAAATCAATCTTTTAGCTTTAAATGCAGCTATTGAAGCAGCTCGTGCTGGAGAACATGGTAGAGGCTTTGCAGTGGTAGCTGATGAAGTTAGAAAACTAGCTGAAAGAACTCAAAAGTCTTTATCTGAAATTGAAGCTAATACTAATTTACTTGTTCAATCTATCAATGATATGGCAGAAAGTATTAAAGAACAAACTGCAGGTATCACTCAAATCAATGATAGCGTAGCTCAAATTGATCAAACTACTAAAGATAATGTTGAAATTGCTAATGAATCAGCTATTATTTCTAGTACAGTAAGTGATATAGCTAATAATATCTTAGAAGATGTTAAGAAGAAGAGGTTTTAACCTTAGATAACTAGCCAAAAAGCTAGTTATCTCTAAATTTACTTATTGATTTAAAATTTGATTTTTACTCTTACATAAATTCTGCCAATTTGAAGCACTTTTGATTTCAAGACATTGTTTTAAACTTTCTTTTTCAGCTTGTATATTTTGCATTCTTTCATAAGTTAAGGCTTGGATATATAAAGCTCTTGCTCTATCTTCATCTGAAAGTTTTAATTTAAGTAAATCTGTTAAAACAGCTAAACTTTCTTCATTTTTATTGATTTTAGTCAAAGCATCAAGATATATAAATTCTAAATTAGGACTAAAAAGATTTATACCTTTAAAATTTTGATAGTCAATGGCCTTAGGTGCGTAAGTTAAAATAGTTGTTTGCATATTGTGATCATTAGCATAAGAAAGTAAAGCATCATAAGCTTCCACCATACTAAAATTCATTGGAAAACTTTCTAAAATTTGCAAAATTTTAATGGCTTGATTGTAGTCATTTAAGCGCAATAAAGACAAAAATTGCAAATAATAAGCCTTAAAATTCTCATCATCGCTTTTTAAAATTCTAGAATTAGCTATATCTTTAGAAATTTTAATCACCTGAGGATATTGTTTATTATCAAAAAGAATAGATGCTTTTTGAAGACCATAAAATATAGAATCTTCATTATAATTTTTATCTATATAATCAAGTGCTTGTTCAACATTAGAAGTTCTGATAAGACAAGCTAACATTTGTTTTTTATTCTCAATTTTCTGACCTATATCATAAGCACTAAAATGCATAAAAATATTTGCAGCATTGATACAATTATCAGCTTTTATCGCATTTTTTAAATCATTAATGGCTGCTTTCTCTAAAAATTGAGTAGCATTTGGAATTTTTTTACTTTCTATAAGATCTTTATAAGCTAAAATAGCACTAAAATTTCCCTCTTTATAATAAAGTGCAACATCTTCATCTAAAGCTTTATTTGCAATATTCTCATCTTTATTTGCATATTGCTTCATTAAATCTGTATAACGCTGATGCAAAAAGCTTGCATTATTATCACCTAAAGCAAAGAATACCTCATCACTTGCTTTTTTAATTTCATCTAAATACTTACCATCTAAATAATCATCCATATACAAATCAAGGTATTTTTTAGCATCACTAGATCTGTTAGCATGTGATAAAACCAAGGCTAAATCTTTTAAAGTTTCTTCATAACTTGGATCAAGTTTGGACATTTTAGCAAAGGCATCTTCATAAATACTTGCACTTATATCAAATTGTCCCTTTTGATTAAATAATTTAGCAAGTTCTAAAGATCTTGGAATATCTTTTCCAAAATATTCAGGATTGGCTTTTAAAATGGTATTAATATATTCTATAGCTTTATTTACTTGCTCATTTGAAAGCAAATTCTTTGCCAAACTCATAGCTGCTCTTGCAGCTAAATCTAAATTTTTTGTATTAAAATAAGTATTTTCATAAATATTTACAGCTTTTTCTTTTTCATTTAAATTATAAATATAGTCTGCATAATCAAGTTTTGATAACTGAGTAAAATAATTATTAGGTTGTTCATTATCCAAAATCGACATTGTATACTCTACATCAGCACGCTGAGCTAAAGCGATATAAGTTCTTAACATTATATGTAAAACTTCTGAAAAATTTTTATCACTTGTAAAAGTACGCGTCCAATTTTTAGCATCATCAATCATCTTTTCTAAAATTTGTTGATCACGCATGCTTGGATCTTGAGTGTAAAGTTTATTTTGAGCTCTTAATTTATAAAGTATAAATTCACTAGTAAAAACACTGCCACGATATCTATTGATAGCACTTTGTGCATCAATCACCACTTGATTGTAATTAGCCTTATCGTATTCTTTTTTGATGCGTAAATAAGTATTGATATCTGCACTTTGAGGAATAACAACAGGATCAGAATTTAAATCCAAAGCTCCAACATAAGGCAAACTCTCATGTGGAAAATTGATATTAAAATCGAGTCCATCATAGTCTTTAATAGGTGCTAGTTCTGGTGTAAAAATAAAAGTAAAAGCCTTACTTTTATGCGAACTTGATGAACTGAGTTCTTTATCTATATAAATATTTTGAGAAGTGTCAAACATTCTTGCTTGTATTTTTGGCAAAATGATCATTTTAATTTTTTGAGCTTCTTGTATAAATTTTAAATCAAAAGCAGAAAAACTCTGATCTTTTAATTTATTATCAACCATACCTACAATATCACATTCAAAATGAACTTTTGCTTCGGTAATAAATTTTTGACATGTAAATTCTAAATCATTACTCGCATGTAAAACTGCAAAAGCTTGATTATTTTCGCGACCCGTGTTTAAAACAAGCTCAAAAGCAAAAGCATTTAAAAAACTTAATAAAATTAAAAATAATATTCTCATAAAATAATTATAGCAAAACTCTTATAACATTAACAATATAACAAAAGTGCTTACACAAACACAAAAAGCTAAAATAAAATTTTGTATAAAACTAAACTTAATATTATGAACCCTATCATTTTTCATAAATAAAGCATGAATTAAAATCTTTAAATACGCATAAAGCATAATAACAGAAGATAAAGCCACAAAAAGCACCAAATACCAATATCCATTTAAAATTGCTGTATTTAAAATCATAAATTTACCCCAAAACACTCCAAAAGGCGGGATACCTGCTAAAGAAAGCACACTAATGCTTAAACAAAAAGCAATTAAAGGTTTTTTAACCAAAAGCCCATTTAAACTCTCATAAGAATTATTCTCATAATTGCTTAAAATCATAAATACAGCATAATTTGCAAAAGCAAATAAAGTCCAATATCCAAAAATAGCAAGCAAAATTCCATCAAAATTTTGTTCTTTTAATAAAGGAATGCAAGCTACCAAAACCAAAGAAGAATGCACTACAGAACTATAAGCAAACATTTTTTTGATATTGTTTTGACTTAGAGCCGCAAAAGCACCTATAAGCATAGAAAAAATCGCTAGAACTATTATGATATATTCAAAACCTGTATTATTTAAAAAATCAAACAAACGAATAACCACAACCAACATGGCAACTTTTGGCACAACTGAAATAAAAGCAACCAAATTTGTATGTGCTGCATAATACACATCTTTAAGCCAAAAATGAAAAGGTGCCAAAGAAAGCTTGATTGCACAAAGAACAAAAATCATCACTCCAGCACCCAAAAGCATGGGATCTTTTTGAAACTCATTTTTTAACGCTAAATTAGCAGATAAATCTAAAGTTCCTGTTTTTAAATAAATAAAAGCTACAGCCATAACAAAAAACCCAGCTCCTACAGCCGCTACACTAAAGTATTTTATCGCACTTGAAATAGCATTATCACTTCCACGCATTGCTATTAAAGTATAAAGTGCTAAAGAAGAACTTTCAAGTCCTATAAAAATAAGTACTAAATTTGAGCTTGAAACCATCAAAAGCAAAGATGCAATCATAAATAAAAATAAAGCATAAAATTCACCCTGATTTTCTTCTTTTTGCATTAAAAGATATAAAAATGAAAAACACAAAATCACCAAAGAAGCATAAAATGAAACAATATCATTATTTAAAGTAGCCAAAAAAGCTTTTGCTTCTAAACCTTGAGCATTTGCATTATTTAAAATCAAAAAAGCACTTACAATCAAAGACAAAGAACTTATGCCGATATAAAACGATCGATGAAATTTCCAAAAACCAGAGCAAAGCAAAAGAACTATTGCAGTTGTAATTAAAAATAAAAATGGATAAGATAAGCTTATATTTAAAAGTTCTAAATTTAAAAAATTATTTAACATTTGCCTCTCCTATTTTAGATAAAAAATCTAAAGTATTTTGCTCAACAGCTCTAATATTCATTGTTTTTATAAGATTATCCACATCTTTTTGTATCGGCTTTAAAAGTATATTTGGCATAAGCCCTAGTCCAAAAATCATTACTACAATGCACACAAGCGCTACTATTTCTCTAAAAAGTAAAGAAAAACCCTCTATAAAGCTTTGTTTTTGCATGAAAAATATTTTTCTAAATACTGCGAACATATAAATCGCTCCTAAAATAATCACCAAACCTGCCAACAAAGCGTAAAATAAATTAATCTTTGCTATACCTAAAAGAATTAAAAACTCTCCCACAAAAGAAACAGTTAAAGGCAAAGAAACACTCGCAAGTAAAATGAGCATAAAGAAAATTGAAAATAAAGGTGCTTTTTTGGCTAAAGAATGGTAAAAAGAAATATCATAAGTATGATATCTTTGGTATAAAAGTTCAACCATTAAAAATAAAGCTCCCGTTACAATACCATGTGCAAACATATAAAAAACCGCACCACTAATACCCAAAGCATTTAAAGAAAAAATTCCCAAAATCATCACACCAAGATGTGAAATAGAACTATAAGCGATCAATTCTTTAATATTTTCTGCCCTATAAGCAATTAAAGCATTATAAACGATACTCACTATACATAAAGCTACAATTAAAGGCATAAAATACACACTCGCATCTGGAAAAAGCGGTAAACAAAAAAGCAAAAATCCAAAAGGAGCCATTTTAAAAACTACAAGCATTACAGAAACAAGAACAGGCGAATTTGCATAAACCTTAGGTGCCCAAGTATGAAGTGGAAATAAAGGAGCTTTGATAGCAAAAGCGATAAAAAATGCTCCAAAAAGTAAAAGTTGCTCTGTAAAATTTACTGCCGAGGCATTATTTTTCCAAATTTCTAAGTCAAAAGTGAAGATGTTTAAAAGTTGATAATTTAAATAAGCTTGATAAATCAATGCCACAAGCATTAAAATTGAACCCGCAAAAGCATAGATAAAAAATTTTACCCCTGCTCTAAAATCTTTACCATAAACTCCCATAATATAAAGCAAAGGCAAAAGAGAAAATTCCCAAAAAACATAAAACAACAAACCATCTTTTGCGCTAAAAAGTCCCATAATAGCAAATTCTAAAAAGAATATACAAGATACAAGCGCTTTTTGTTCCAGCTTTAAAAATAAAAAGCTTAAAAATATCATCAAAGAACTTAAAAGCATCAATATAAGTGCGATACTATCTACTCCTACATGAAAGCTAAAAAATTTCAAAATTTTAAAAGAGAGATTATAATCAAAGCTTGTCCCTTGTAAAAAATCTGCAAAAATATCCAAATTTAAAGCCAAAATCATAAAACTTACAACAACGCTAAAAACCTTAATGCCTCCACGATTTAAAAGCAAAACCACAAAAGCAGAAATTAAAGGAAAAAATATCAAATAATTTAGCATTTTACACCATCCATACCAAAATCAACAAAATCACAAAAGTTGCCACCAAAAATCTAAGCATTAAGTTTAAACTGTTTGGCATAATCATTTTTTGTGAAATAATTTGAGAATACAAAGCAATTTTTTCAACTATTCTATCAAAAATATAAAGATCACAATGTTTTAAAATCGCACATAAACTTTCATATTTTGAAACGATAAATTGATGATAAAACCTAGGAATAAAATAATCATTACTTAAAAGTTTGTGAATTTTATTTTCTTCAATACTTTCCTTAAACCAAGAATTTTTATAAGCAAAAATAGCCAAAATTACACCCAAAATAGCTGCTACACTCGCACAAATCATTACAATTTGATTTTGTGCATCAATAAAAACTAATTTTGTGCTTAAATATTCAAAAAAACTATGTTCAAAAAATCCTGCAATAATAGCTAAAACCATCAAAGGACTCATAGCCAAAAGTGCGATTTTACTTGCTTCATGTGGATGTTCATTGTGTCTTGCAGGGGTAAAAAATACCAACATTAAAAGTCTAAAGCTATAAAATGCTGTTAAAAAAGCTGCGATTAAAAGCACTAAAAAAATACCATGGTGAAAAGAAATGAAAGAATATCCTAAAATCAAATCTTTAGAGAAAAATCCTGCAAAAGGATAAATTCCTGCTAAAGCTAAAGATCCTATACACATCAAAATAGCTGTAAATTTTAAAGGTTTAAAAAGTCCACCCATTTTTTTAATGTCTAATTTATCATTCATAGCATGCATTACATTTCCAGCACCTAAGAAAAGTAAAGATTTAAAAAAAGCATGTGTAGCTAAGTGAAATAAAGCTATACCATAAGCCCCAAGTCCTGCAGCCACAAACATATATCCAAGTTGCGATAAGGTAGAATAAGCAATAATGCGTTTTAAATCCCTAGCCACCAAAGCCATAGAGGCTGCAAAAATCGCTACAAAAGCTCCAAGTAAGGCAATAATATAAGAAACTTCAGGAACTAAATCATAAAGCGTACTTGCACGAATTACCAAATAAACCCCCGCTGTTACCATGGTTGCTGCATGGATTAATGCAGAAACAGGAGTTGGCCCTGCCATAGCATCAGCAAGCCAAGTGTGAAAAGGAAATTGTGCAGATTTTCCCATAGCCCCTATAAATAAACAAGTTGCGATTAAGATCAAAGCGTTGTGATCTAGGCTTTGTGCCATGGAAAAAACTTCATCATATTTTAAAGTTCCTGCTT
Organism: Campylobacter sp. CFSAN093241; assembly: GCF_012889595.1. NCBI lineage: Bacteria > Pseudomonadati > Campylobacterota > Epsilonproteobacteria > Campylobacterales > Campylobacteraceae > Campylobacter > Campylobacter sp. CFSAN093241. The sequence goes on from NZ_CP040612.1 coordinate 1,509,819, forward strand.
GTAAATAAAGCCAAAAAATTCCCAAAAGCATACCCAAATCCGCAATACGATTCATAATAAAAGCTTCATTAGCTGCAAAAGAATAAGTATCGTTTTTATACCAAAAACCTATGAGCAACCAAGAGCAAAGCCCAACGCCTTCCCAACCTACGAAAAGTCCTAAGAAATTATCACTCATAACTAAAAAAAGCATAGAAAAGACAAAAAGCCCCAAATAAGCAAAAAATTTATTAAAACCTTCATCATGAGCCATATAAAAAATACTATAAAAATGCACACAAGTAGCTACAATACCTACAACACTCATCATAGTAAGCGAAATAGCATCTATATCAAAGCCAAAATTTACTCCAGCAAACCATTCAAACAAACTCACATTAAAAGCTTCATTACAAAAAAACAAATACAAAGAACAAAAAGCACTCAAAGCTACTAAAAGTGAACAAATTATCCCTACAAATTGTTTTTTCTCACTCAAAGCAAAACAACTTGCAAACAAAAAAGCTACAAAAGGACTAAAAAGAGAAATCAAAGCTAAATTTTGCATACTAAGCCTCCACTTCTTTTAAGCTTTTTAATTCCAAAGTGCCTTTTCTTCTATACCAAAGCACACACAAAGCTACACCAACAGCTACTTCACAAGCTGCTACACCCATGATAAAAAGCGCAAAAACCTGTCCATTTAAATCATTGTGCATTTTAGAAGCTGCTACTAAGGCTAAATTAGCACTATTTAATAAAATTTCACTTGAGATAAAAAGCATGATGAGATTTTGTCTTTTTAAAATCCCTACAAGTCCTATGACAAACATTAAAATAGCGACGAAAAAATACTTTTCTATCATTGTTTTTCCTTTGTTAGCTCTTTATGAGTAAGCACTATAGCACAGACTAAAGCAATCAAAAGCAAAATAGCTATAAACTCAAAAGCTAAAAGATATTTTGAAAAAATCGCTAAAGCCAGTTGTTTATTAAAATCAAACAAAGCAGGATCATTTAAAGGCAAATCCGTGCTGATATTTTGGTATTTAAAACCTATAAGCATGGCCAAAAGTAAAATCGTACTTAAAACCACCAAAGTAAAAAAACTTTTTTTAGCTTTAAGTTGTTCTTTAAATTCTTTAGAAGCATCAAAAAACATCATCGCAAAACTATAAAGTCCAAGTACAGCTCCACTATAAACAATAATTTGTATCACGCCTAAAAACTCTGCATCAAGTAAAAAATAAAATCCCGATAAAAATACCATTCCACCCGCTAAAGCAGAAAGAGAATAAAGCATATTTTTACTTAAAACCGCAATGCCAAAAAAGCCTAAAACCACTACACTAAAAAATACAAAAGCCAAATTTTCTATCATTTATTTTCTCCTTGCTCTTGTGTATTTTGATTTTCTAAGGCTCTTTCAATCATCACATCATAATAATTTGGCGTTTTTTTAACCCACAAATTTGCATCCTTTCTAAGACTTCCTGCTCCTTCAAATTCAACTTGATTTTTAAGCTTATCAATAGGAGTTAAAAAATCTTGCTTATAGCCAAAATAAGACCTTTGCTCGGCTGCATTTTCATACTCTGTGCCATGCACTATAGCAAGTTCAGGGCAAACCTCAGCGCAAAAACCACAATAAATACAACGCCCTAAATTAATACTATAATTTTCTACTTTTTTACGCCCATTTTCATCTAAAGAAGTTTCCATTCTGATACAATTACTAATGCAAATTTTTTCGCAAAGCCCACAACCTATACATCTTTCATTTTCGCTTTCTATAAAACGCATCAAACGATGAACAGCACGGTAACGATTGTCAAGCTTTACCTTTTCAAAAGGATATTTAATCGTAGCGCTATTATTTCTCTTAAGTAATTCTCTCATCATCACAAAAAGCCCTACAAAAAGCTCTAGTTTAACGCTTCTACGCAAAGCTTGTGAAATTTTCTCCCAAGTGCTAACAGGAGTTTTTCTTTTCTCATCTACTAAATAATAATTTTTCATATCAAACTCCTATAAAAGAACTGTCAAAGCAGTGATTAAAAGGTTTAAAACAGCTAAAGGGATTAAGATCAAATAGCACATTTTCATCACTTGATCTGGACGCAATTGCGGAAAAGCAGCTCTTGCCCAAAAATACCAAAAGAAAATAAAACTTGATTTTACTATCATCATAATCCAACCAGGAATAATCCAAAAGCTATTAAAACCCCCTAAAAACAAAAGAGTGACCAAAATAGCTCCAGCTATCATAGAAGTATATTCACCTATGAAAAACATACCCCATCTTAAACCCGAATACTCCGTTCCATAACCCGCTACAATTTCAGCATCATTTTCCGTCAAACAAAGCGGAGTTCTATTAGTCTCTATAAATAAAGCAATTATAAAAAGCACAAAAGCCAAAGGTTGTTTAAAAATAAGCCAAGAAAAAAATCCATCGCTTTGATAATTGTTAATATCCACCAAAGAAAAAGAACCTACAAGCATTATAATAGCAATCAAAGCTAAAGCTCCTACGCTTTCATAGGAAATAATCGATACAAGCCCTCTTGCAGCCCCTAAAATCGACCATTTATTATTACTTGCAAGTCCACCCAAAAACACCGCATAAAAGCAAAGTCCTGAAGTGCCGATGACAAAAAGCAAAGCTACATTGATATCTGCCACTATAGGCTGAATCACCCTTCCAAATAAAGTAAATTCAGGTAGCATAGGAATAGCTGCTAAAGAAACAAAAGCACAAATAGCAGAAATCAAAGGTGCTATAGCAAAAATAAATTTTTGCGAATTTGAAGGGATTATATCTTCTTTAGTAAAAAGTTTTATCATATCAGCTACAAGTTGAATAAGCCCAAAAGGCCCTACCATATCAGGCCCTATGCGTCTTTGAAAATAAGCTAAAACCTTTCTTTCAGCATAAGTTGCAAGACCTGCTAAACTCGCAAATATTGCAATGATAATAATACATTTAATCAAAGTCTCTAAAGCAAAAAAAGCAAAATCACTCATGGTTTGCTCCTAATTTTTCTAAATTCGCCACAACAAATCTTTCATCAAAAAAGCTTAGCGTATCAAGTTTTTCATCAAAATACGGCAAGAAAGCTCCATTTTTTATATCCTTATCCACACGCACACTAAGGCTTAATTCTTTATCTTTTATTTTAAGTTTTACAAGATCTTTATCTTTTAAATTTTTCTCTTTAGCTAAATTTTCACTTACACCTAAAAAAATCACCTCATTAATCGCACTAGCACGATTTGAAAATCTACCAAATTGATAGCTAGGATTAGCACTATAAAGCAAAATTTCATCTTCTTTTAGGCTTAAATTTTCAAAATTTGGAGAGATGAATTCTTTTTTAGCAACTTGTTTGAAACATTCTAAATTAAGCTCATATCCCCTTTTACAATCGCCTGCATTGGTATAAAAATTGTCTAAATGATCAAAATCAATCGGAGAAAAACCTTTATTTATAGGGAGTCTCTTAGTATAATTTATAGTATATTCCTCATCAAAACCTAAAGCATTAGCCAAATCATTTAAAAAATATCCCTTAAATTCTAAAGCAGCATTAGTTGGTACCACTCTTTTATCATAATTTAAAAAAGTTCCTTCTTGCTGATTTAAACTCGCACTAGCTAAATTTGCATGCTCTTCATAAGAAAAACTAAAATCACCTTTTTCATTGTAGCCTAAAGTCTTGCCTTCTTGTGTATTGTTATCCAAATCACAAATCATAGCCACACCTAAGGTATTAGTATGCGTAGGATTTAAAAAGACTTTAAAAGGAGTAGTATTTTGGATCAAAGCAAGTAATTTAGCAAGTTTTTTCGCATTTTTATGAAAATAAAAATCACTCCCTACAACAAGAGTAAAATTTGCTTTTTTAAGCAATAAATCTTCTAATTTATCTTCATCTATGCCTAAATTTTTAGCAAAAACAGAGCGTTGTACTTCTATGATTTTTTTTACTTTTTTAGGTACGACTTTTTTTACTTCTTTTTGAATTTCATTGCCTTCTTCATCTTTTTCTATGACTTGTTCTACAACTTCTTCGTTGATACTTTCTTCTATTTCTTTATTTTCACTAACAAAAAACTCTGCTAAATGAGTTTTAATACCTTCATCTTGGCTAAATTTTTGAAGTAAAAAATATAAAATTTGCTCTTCATCGCCATTTTTATGAATGTGCGGGATAAAATTTTTAGAATATTTTGCTATACCCATATCTTCCATAGGATGAAAATAAAGCCCTGAGCCTTTATTCATCACTAAAGCATTATTGATTTTATAGCTAAGCGTTGGAGCATCATATCTTAAAAGCATTCCAGCTACAACCAAAAAATCACTTTTTGTTATATCTTGAGTATTAGCGCTATAAAACTCACCAGAATTAGCGATAAATTCTTGTAAAAATTCTTTAAATTTCAAAGCTTCTTCATTGATCAAAGAAAGATTAAATTTCTTTTTTAAATTTTGTAAAATCAAAGCTTCTTCATTGGTAATAAAACTATTAAATTTAATGTTTTTAATTTCATTTTTCTCAAAAAGCTCCACAAGTTCTTTAAAGGCTTTTTCATCTTTATCCGCCTCATTTTGCGTATCAAAAGCAAACCTTGCAGCCTTATTTAAACTCGCAAAGGCAAAATCATTACTCACACGATAAATTTTTTCTTTTTGATTGCTAATGCCGCTTTGCTTAATATCATAATACATCAACTCACAATCGCTTGAATGCGGATTTGAAGCAGGGATTCTTTTAAGTTCCCAAATATTTGAAGTGTATTGAAATTTCGAACCTATCAAAGCTCCTGTTGGACACACGCTTGTACATTCTCCACAAAATGAACAATCAAGCGTATCACCATTTGCAGGGCCTATCAAACTTTTTTGAAATTTAGTCCAAATCGCATAAGCATCTTTTCCCATGCTCTCTTTAAAGCTATTATCCACACTATCTCCGCCACGAGGAACAGTCTTTAAAGCACTTTCGCCGATTTTATCCTTACAAACTGTAATACAACGCTCACACACTATGCAAAGTGCGGGATCGTAATTAATCATTCCCCAATGTTTATGTGGTTTATGCGTGTCTTTAATCCAATGTTTTTGAACATTTACACGACTTTTATGAGTAAAATTTTGCAATTCACACTCGCCTGATTTATCGCAAACTCCACATTCTAAAGGATGATTGATACAATAAGCTTGCATGATCTCATTTCTTTCATCCCAAAGATTTTGTAAATCACTTTCTACAACCATACCCTCTTTTGCTTTAGTATTGCAAGAATATACCTTTTTACCATCAGCTTCAACCATACACATACGACAAGCCAAAGTAGGACTACAGCCCGAAAGATAGCAAATCGCTGGGATAAAAATATCATTTCTTCTTGCTATATTTAAGATATATTCGCCTTCTTCAAAGGCGCAATCTATACCATTAATCTTAACTGTCATTTTGCTTCCTTTATGCGAATTGGAGTAAAATCAAAACCATTATTTTCATAATTTAAAAAAGCTATGGTGCCTTGTAAATTTTCATCTAAACAAAGCTTAGTTTTAAAACTAAAATCTTTAGCTAAAATTTCAACTTCACTTTGATCTTTGCATTTTGCAATTTGTAAAAATTGCTTTGAACAATGTAAATTTTTATCTTGCAAATTTGCTCTAAAAAGCACTAACCCGTCATAATTATCGAGTTCTTTTAGGGTGTTTAATTTTGCCTTTTTAAAATCGCATTCTTCTTCATCGCTATCTAAAATCTTTAATCCATATTTTACACTTAAGAAATTCAAAAAATATTTGATATTTTCACTATCTTTATAAGAATGGATATTTTTATCTATAATTAAATACTTAACCTCTTTTAAAAAAGCAAGCACTTCGCCTGCTTCTTCCTCTCCAAAACAAGATTCAGCACTTAAATATCCCTCATCTAAATCGCAAAATTGTCCTTCATCGCTTAATTTACAAAGCAAGGCCAAAACAAAACTCAAACTTGCAATTTCGCATTTGTAAAATTTAGCTTTTAAGTTTTTATCTTCCAAACAAGAAATATTAATGCTATTTACACCTATTTTTTCACATAAATTTTTGTTTTTAAGGCTTGGCATATCTAAAAAACAAAGAGCATTATCATAAATCATACCCTCTCCTTTTTTATAACAATAGTCCAATCGACTTGATTAAATTTCAAAGAATTTAAAAGCTCACAGCCTTGTTCTTTTACAAAAGAAAAACTTTTTTCAACAGGAGAAAAATCGCCGATTTCAAAAAGCACCACTAAAACCTCACCTTGTTTTGCTTCTTTTATGATTTGTGCTAAATCTTCAAAAAGCTCTTTGCTTTTTCTTAAATCTACCCTTCTCATCGATCTATCTCACCTAAAACTATATTTACATTACCCATAATGGCTACAACATCAGCTAAATAAGTACCTACAAGCATTTCTTCAAAAAACGCACAATGCCAATAACTAGGCGTTCTAGCCTTTAAACGATAAGGTCTTCCTGTACCATCACTATGGATAAAAAAGCCAAGCTCACCTTTTGGACTTTCAGTAGGCACATAAACTTCGCCTTTAGGGGGTTTTAAACCTTGAGTGATTAAAACAAAATGCTGCATTAAAGAATAATTCTGCGTTAAAATTTGTTCCTTTGAAGCACTTACATACTCAGGATGCGTAGCTAAAATTTCAGGCGAAGTATCTTTATAAAGCATGGCACATTGTCTAAGGATTTTCAAACTTTCACGAAATTCTTGCATATAAACTTTATATCTTGCATAAGAATCCCCTTGCGTAGCATAAGGCACACCAAATTCAACTTCATTATAAAGCAAATAAGGCTCTTCTTTGCGTATATCGTATTTTATGCCACTTCCTCTTAACATCACACCCGTACAACCCCAATTTAAGGCTTGTTCTTTAGTAACCACACCTACATTTTCAGTTCTTAAACGCCAAATTCTATTATCATCTAAAAGATCTTCATAATCTTTTAAATCATTTAGAAATTTATCGCAAAATGCAAGCATTTCTTCTAAATAATTCTCAGGTAAATCAAGCATAACCCCGCCTATTCTCATAGAAGAATGCGTAAGCCTTGCACCGCAATACTTTTCTATCAAATCCAAAACATACTCTCGTTCTCTAAAACAGTATAAAAATACACTCATCGCACCAATATCAAGCGCATGAGTAGCAAGCCAAAGCAAATGCGATGTGATACGGTTTAATTCTAAAAGTATCATGCGTATCACTGCGGCACGGCGTGGAATCTCTAAACCACAAAGCTTTTCAACCGCTGCACAATAAGCATAATTATTCGCTGAAGCAGCGATATAGTCCATTCTATCAGTAGTAGGAATAAATTCTTGATAAATCATATTTTCAGCCATTTTTTCCATACCACGATGCATATAACCTATACAAGGACGCGCTTTTACAACTTGCTCTCCATCGAGTTCTAAAATAAGACGCAAATTTCCATGCGCTGAAGGATGTTGAGGGCCTAAGTTGATAATCATTTTTGAGTCTTCTTGCTCAAAAGCTATATTTTCATAATAAGGTTTTAACTTGCTAGGAATTTGCATTTTAACGCCTTTTCTCTAAAATTTTTGCTTCATCACGTTTTACTTTTTTTACAAAAGCCACACCTTCATCTTCTTGATATTCTTGTTTAAAGGAAATTTCCTTCTTTTGACCACCTTTTGGCACTTCATGGTAAAGTCTTGCAAAATTTAGCGTATCTTTATCATCAGCAAAACCAGAATCTCTTTGTTCTTCGCCCACTACTTCACGATATTCTTTGCCAAAAATTTTATCAATCTCATACCATCTTGCAAACTCATCGCCCTTTAAAGGATAAGTTTTCAAAAGCGGATGTCCAAACCAATCATCAGGCATTAAAATGCGTTTTAAATTAGGATGATTTATGATGAAAATTCCAAACATATCATAAATTTCTCTCTCACTCCAATTTGCCCCTTTAAAAACATGAGCCACGCTTTGCAAACGCTCTTTTACGCCTACAAAAGTTTTTATTCTCACTCTTAATTTTTTTTCTAAATTTAAAAGCTGATAAAACACTTCAAAACCATTTTTATCTGCTATAAAATCAATAGCACTTGCTTCTGTAAAACTTAAATAACCTAAAGTTTTAAGCATTTGCAAGGTTTTAACATTGTCTTCTTTTTTAATTTCTATTACCCAAAAATCAAACTCTACAAAGGAATTTAAAATTTCTACTTGAGTTTTTAAAACTTCAAAATCCTCTTTAAAAACACTTTCATTAACATCAGATTTTACAGTGTGTGGTGCGTGATAAAATCTATCTTTGTAGTAATTTTGAGTTTGAGCATTTTTTTTATCGCTATACTTTCTCATCATATCAACCTTTTAGGTGCGATCTTGCGACTTGCTTTTTCTTTGCGAATCTTTTTTTGCAAAATCATCAAAGCAAACTGAAAACTTTCGGGGCGTGGAGCACAGCCTGGCACATAAATATCTACAGGTATAATTCTATCCACTCCTTGAACAGTAGAATAAGTATTAAACATACCGCCTGTATTGGCACAACTTCCCATAGAAATCACCCATTTAGGATCAGGCATTTGATCATAAAGTCTTCTTGTAAATTCAGCGTGCTTTTTACACAAAGTTCCTGCGATAATCATCACTTCACTGTGGCGTGGTGAAGCTCTAAAAATCGTTCCAAATCTATCAAAATCATATCTTGAACCCCCAGCCGCCATCATCTCAATCGCACAACAGGCAAGTCCATAAGATAAAGCCCATAAAGAATTACTCCTGCCCCATTGAACTAGCTTATCCACACTGGTTAAAACTACGGGCAAACCACTTGCATAATTTACTTGATGCTCTGCCATGCAAACGCTCCTTTTTTATAAGCATATAAAAATCCAACTCCTAAAAGTACGATAAAAACAAAAACTTCTAAAAATCCAAACCAACCTAAATCTTTAAAAATCAAAGCCCAAGGAAATAAAAACACAACTTCTATATCCAAAAGTATGAAGATTAAGGCGATGATGAAAAATTGAGAGTTAATCTTGTTAGCTTGTTTAACAGGAATAGGACCACATTCATAAATTCCAAGTCCTAATTTTTTGCGATTTTTTGCGGCAAAATTATTACCGATTTTTGAAGCTAAAAAAACCAGTCCAAAAAAAATAACACTAGCAAGTACCAGCATTAAAAAAATACCAAAATAAGGATGCGAAGCATCTATATGAGACATTTATTCTCCTTTTTTAAAGCACTTTAATCACTCCACAACAAAAATTAAATTTACACTTTTCTTTATTTTACTCTAAACTTTCTATATTGAAACTTATATTAAAAAATATTTTTTAAAGTTTTAATTTTTTATGATTAAATTTATAAAAAAGATCACTTTGATGGGTTATAAATATATAAGAAATATTATTTTTTTGCTGATAGTCATATAAAAAAGTTAAAATTTCTTTAGAAGTTTTAATATCAAACGCTGAAGTAATTTCATCTAAAATCAACAATTTAGGATTTAAAACCAAAGCACGGATAAGACCTACACGTGTGGCTTCTCCTCCGCTTAACTCATAGGATTTTTGTTCTAAAATTTGTTTTTTTAGACTAAAAAAATCAAAAAATTCTAAAATCAAGTCATCATTCTTTTGTAAATTAAAATTTTCCAAACCATCTTGTATAAGATTTTTGATTTTTTTATAAGGGTTTAAAGCCATTTTTTGATCTTGAAAGCAATATTGAATTTGCTTTCTTAAAAGTCTTTGTTTGTTTTTATCAAGCTTGTGTAAGTTAAGATTTTCATACCATACCTCACCCTCACTTGGATCTTCTAAAAAACAAAGAATTCTAGCTAATGTGCTTTTACCTGCACCACTTTTACCTAAAATTATTAAATTGTCATTTTCATTTAAAGAAAAATTGACATTATCAAAAATAATATGTCTTTCTTTTTTTAAATACCAATGCTTTTTAAGCTCATAAAACTTACTTAAATTACAAACTTTAAGCATTATAATACCTTAAAAACTCATCTAAGCTATATAAATTTGAACTATTTTTTTCTAGCATAAGAATTTCATCTGCTAAAGAATTTACCAAATTTAAATCATGAGTGATACAAACTAAGGCTGTAGTATTTTTTAATTCTTTTAAAATCGATATAATCTTAGAAGCGTTTTCTTTATCCAAAGAAGCTGTGATTTCATCACAAATTAAAATTTGGGGTTGATTTAATAATGCCAAAGCTAGGCTCACCCTTCTTGCCATACCCAAACTTAATTCATTAGCATAAGAATGCCACAAACGATCAAGATTTTCAAATCCTAATTTTTGAAAATAAGAAAAAGCGTAATCTTTTATTTCTTTTTGTTTTAATTTTGTATGAGTTTTTAAAACAAGATGACATAAATTTCCAATATCCAAATAAGGATAAAGACTAAGCTCTGCATCTTGCAAAACAAGTGCCACTTTAGAACGAAAATTTCTAAGCTCTTCTTTATTAAAATTAAAAATACAAGAATTATGAAAACTTAATTCATCAAAACTTATTGTGAAATTAGAATCTAAAAGTCTTACCAAAGCTTTTCCTAACAAACTTTTGCCCACTCCACTTTGTCCTAGTATCATTAAAGTTTTGCCTGTTTTTATATCTAAATTAATATCCTTAAGTAATAAATTATTCTTCAAACTGATATTTAAATTTCTTACCTTCAAGATCTTATACCCCAAATTTTTTGTAAAAAATTACCCAACCATAAAAGAGGTAAAAACAACAAAAGCAAGCTTAAAAGTGGAAAAAGTATCATCCACCAAGCGCCTATAAAAACTGCTTTTGAAGACTCACTCAAAAGAGTACCTAAAGTTGGAATTTCAAATCCTAAACCCAGTCCAAAAAAACTCAAAGTAGCTTCTGTGGCTATAGCATGAACGATATTAAATATAAAAAGTGTAAAAATCAGTGTTTTTAAAGCAGGTATTAAATCTTTAAAAAAAGCTCTAAATTTAGTTCTTCCAAGCACTATATTTGCTTTGTAAAAATCTAAATTTTCAAGTCTTTTTAATTCACTTTCTATAATTCTTGCTATGAAACACCAATGAATTAAAGCGATTAAAAAAATCATCAAAAACACATCAGAAGTTATCATACTTTGAAAAAACATCATAAGTAAAAAAGCAGGCAAGGCTAAAAAAAACTCTAAAATACGCATCCAAAAAACATAAAAAAAACATCGCGCTAAAAACAAATAGCACAAAGCAAAGATAATAGACAATAAAGATCCACCAACACCTATAATCAAAGAATTTCTCAAAGCAAAAAGCAAACGAGAAAACAAATCTCTGCCTAAAAAATCAGTCCCTAAAATATAAGTAAAATTAGGAGCTTGATGCAAATTTTCTAAATGAGTGCTTAAAATATCAAAAGAAGCTAAAAAAGGTGCAAACAAGGCGCATAAAAACAAAAAAATTAAAGGCGCAAGAATGATAAGAAATTTAAACAAAATCAAGCCTTCTTAATCTAGGATTTAAAATCCTAGCTACAATATCACTTAAAAATGTAAAAAATGCTGCAAGCAAAACACTAAAAAATATAAGCGCAAGCACAATAGGATAATCTTTAAAAATAATACTTTTAAAAAGTAAAGATCCAAGCCCCTTGTAAGCAAAGACACTTTCTACCACATAAGTTCCCATCATAAAACTTAAAGCACTTCCCCCAAAATAAGCCACAATAGGACTTAAAGAATATTTCAAAACTAAAAAATAAATATCTTTCTCCCTTAAAGCCCTAGCGTATAAATTTTGAATAAAAATTTGAGAAAAACTTTCATTGATAAAATTTCTAGCAATCCTTAAAAATAACGCCAAATGTGATAAAACGAGCACCAAAACAGGCAAAATCAAATGCTCTAAACGATTTAAAAAATCATCTTCAAAGCCTATATCACTACTTCCCATAACAGGCAAAATTTTCCAAAAAATTCCAAAAATCAAAACAAACAATAAAGCCAAAACAAAAGGAGGTAAAGCAAAAAAATTAAAAGCTAAAAAAGTGATGATTTTATCTATAAAACTTTCTTTATAATAATATCCCAAAAGTGCCAAAAAAACACTGAGCAAAAATAAAAGCATTAAGGCACTAAAACCCAAAATAAAAGTATTAAAAATTCTTTCTTTTATAAGCTTTAAAACACTTTCTCCACTTAAAAAAGAAACCCCTAAGTCCCCTTTTAAAGCCTTAAAAAGCCAAATTTTATACTGCTCTAGCAAAGGCTTATCAAGCCCTAAATTTTGTTCTATTCTTTGAACAAATTCTTTACTTTGTGAATTAACTCCATTAGCATAAGCTATACTGCCTTTACTAAAATGAAGTAAAACAAAACATAAAAAAGTGCTAAAAAATGCTATGAAAATACTAAAAACTAAGCGTTTTAGCACTATTTACTCCACTCATAAACATTCCAAGTAAAACCCACTCCATGATGACCTAAAGTCCTTGTTTTGATACCTTTTAAATCTTTATTATAAACTAAAGCAAAATCAAGATAGGCTAAGAAAATAAAAGGAGGATTTTCATACAAAGCATCTATAAAATCTTTATAATATTTTTTTCTCTCTTCTAAATTTGAAGTATTTCTTGCTTTTTGCAAGGCTATATCCACTTTTTTATCATGATAATGTCCAAAATTCCAACCCTCATCATTTAAAGCACTATCTTGCGAACTTTCAAATACCCTAAAAGTGTGAAAATCAGGATCTAAAGGACTTCCCCAGCCTATTAAAAAACTATCTACTTTAGAATAATCAAAACTTCCAGCAGGTTTAGCCACCACCTTGCTTACAACTCCTATTTTTCTAAATTCGCTTTGCAAAATTCCAGCTAAACTTACCCTTAAAGGATCATTGCTCATCGCCCAAATTTCAAATTCTAAAATTTTCCCATCTTTTTCAAAATTTCCATCTTTATTTTTCTTAAAACCTGCACTCACAAGCAAATCCTCGGCTTTTTTAGGATCATATTTGTAAATTTTAAAATTCTTAGAATTTGCCCAAGAACGCTCTAAAGGGTGATTAGCTACAAAAGCATAATCATGTAAAAGATTTTTTACTATACTTTCTTTATCGACTGCGTAATTTAAAGCTTGTCTTACTTTTAGATCTTTTAAAAATTCATTATCTAAATTAAACATTAAAGCCCGATAATCAGCCGATTTTTCACGCAAAATTCCAAAATTTTCATCATTTTTAAAAATATTTAGCAAAGAAACATCGATTAAAGCTGCGTCTATCTTGCCATTTTTAAGCTCAGCACTAGCTATAGAAGGATCAAAAATGTGTTTTATAATAAGTCTTGGAGTTTTTACCTTATCAAGATAAAAATGTTCATTGGCTTCAAATTCAACATATTCACCTTTTTTCCATTTTACAAATTTATAAGGACCTGTACCTATAGGATTTTGATTAAAAGAGCTTGTGTTTAAATTCTCATTTTCAAGCAAATGTTTAGGAAGCATTCCTATGCTTAAAGCATCTAAAAATGCAGGATAAGGTTTAAAGAGTGTGATTTTTACATGAGAAGGATTTAAAATTTCCACACTTTTAATGTCTTCAAAATTGACATAAATAGAAGAATTGTTTTTAGGATTTTTAAAGGCTTCTATACTAAATTTCACATCATCAGCACTAAATTTGACTCCATCATGCCATAAAACATCATCTCTTAAAAAAATATCATAAACAAGCCCGTCTTTACTAATATCCCAAGACTTAGCCAAATCAGGTTTTAAACTCATATTTTCATCAAAACGCGTAAGCCCTGAAAATACAAGATTAATCACTGCATCATGATCCTCGCTATAAGCAGGATTTATCCTTGCGATTTCATTTTCAACTGCTATAATAAGTGTATCTTTTGGAATTTTAGCCTCAAGATTCAAAAACAATAAAAATAGTAAAACAAACCATCTAAGCACTTGTAACTCCTCAAATTTAAAATTTTAAAGAATTATAAAATAAAAAATAAGAAGCCACAAGCTCTATGGGGGGATAATTTGCTTTAAATTATGGAGTTTTATTTATCAATTAAATTGCTTCACTGCATTCATCCAATAAATACGCTATATGCTGCCAAGATATACCCGTAGCATCGCTTAATCCTATCTCGCAAGTGCTTGATGTACTAAACCCGCGCTTAATATTTGTTTTGGCATAAAATTTTTTAAAGCCTTTTGTAGCACTAATATTTAATTGAGGCTTGAAAAAGCCCTTGTATCCAGCAAACCCACAACAATAGGTATCATTATCTATTAATACTTTTCCATTCGTACATAGCTTTGTAAGCTTAATTATATTTTCATTTAAACCAAGCTTTCTAGCAGCACACATGATATATAATCCTACATTCTCATTGATTTTATCAATGCGTAACTTGGGAGCAATAAATTTTAATAAATACTCGCTTAAATCATAAATTTCGTACTTTGAATGATCACTAATTAACTTAGCACTACAAGCACTATGATCTAACACTATGGGTGAGTCTATATTGCTTAAAAAGTCATTGATTTTTTGTATATTTTTATCTTGAATATCTTGAAAATTCTCATAAGCCTTACCACAACATAAATCATTGGGTGCATAAATAATGCCTATATTTGCTTTTTTACACAAGCTTTCAAATACTTCTTGCAAACTTCTTTTATCATGCATTTTTTCATTTGGTTTAAAGCTTTTATTAAGACAGCTTGTAAAATAAACCACATTGCAAACTCTTTTATGACTTTTTAGCTCATAATCATTCACCTTAGGCAAATACGCCCTAGTTCTTGGTATAATGCTAAGAAAATTGCTTGCTTTTTCAAGCTTATTATCAAGACTTAAATTATCAAATTTATTTGCGATACTTAATGAAAATTTAGCAATTTTTAGAGTTTTTTCATGATTTTTATATGCTAGATTTCCTAAAATTTTAGATATAAATCCTATATTATTTTTTCTATATTTTAATGAAAAATCAGCAAAATTAATCCCCAAAGGACATGAAAAAGAGCACACCCCACAAGCAGCACAAGAGCTGTCTACTAAATGATTGTAATATTTTTTAATATCCTTTAATTTTGCTTTTGACTCATCATCATTTAAGCTTTCAAGGCGTTTAATCTCTCGTAAGATCGCAATTCTTTGTCTTGGAGTAATTGTATATTCATTTGATGGACAAAATCTTTCGCAAAATCCACATTCCATACAGGTATTTAATTTCTCATCAATCCAACTGACTTGTTTGATATTTTTCTTATAAATATCTTTATCATCGCTAATGATTACATCGGGATTAAATAAACTATCCTTATCAAAGATACTTTTGATTTTTTTATTGATCAAATAAGCTTGCTTACCCCACTCTACCTCCACAAAAGGTGCCACCATACGCCCTGTGCCGTGTTCAGCTTTTATACTTCCACCATAAGAAGCTACTATATTAGACATTTCTTTAACTAGATTTGAAAAATTATCAAATTCAAGCTTATTGTTTAAATCCGGTGTGATAATAAAATGGATATTGCCTGCTAATGCATGGCCAAAAATGATTCCATTATCACCAAAGCCATATTTATAAAACAATTCTTGAATGCTTTTAATTCCATCGGCTAAATCCTCGATATTAAAACACACATCTTCAGTAATTACCGTTGAACCTGCCTTTCTAAGACTAGCTGCTATAGGCAAGAGTGCTTTTCTAATCTTCCACCATAAATCATATTCGGCCTTATTCTTGCTAAAATATGACTTATAAGCCAGTTTGGAAATTTCTTTTATTTTATTTATATTTTCATCAAGCTTAAGCTCATTACTATGCTCACTTTGGATCAATACACAAGTATTGCCCTCTTTAATATCAGCTAAAATATCTCTTAACTCATCATAAGTTGATGCAGCTTTTAAACTTGCATAGTCCATTATTTCAGCAGAACTTACAAAATCAACTTTAGCAAATTCTTTTATAGTGTTTGCAGCATTATTGATATTATCAAAAAACAATAAAGCACAGGCCTTAAATTCCAAATCATCCAAAACAGCAAGCTTAACTTCGCTTACAAATCCCAAAGTCCCTTCAGAGCCAATAAGCAAGTGTGCTAAAATATCTATTTCATCATCATAATCAACAAAGGCATTAAGGCTATAACCTGTGGTGTTTTTGATTTTAAATTTTTTGATTATTAAATCTTTTAATTCTTTATTGGCATTAATCTTTTCTTTGATCTCTCTAAGTTCATTAATTAATTTTTTATTTTCATCTTTAAATCGAGCCACGCTTAAAGCATCGCTGGTATCAAGCATACTACCATTTGCCAAAATCACCCTAATACTTCTTAAGGTTTTATAGCTATTATCCTTAGTTCCACAGCACATTCCGCTTGAATTGTTATTTATAATCCCTCCAATTAAAGCTGAATTTATAGTAGCTGGATCAGGTCCTATTTTTTTCTTCAAAAAAGCAAGACTTTCATTAGCATGAATGCCTACTACACCACATCCTAAAGTAATTTCGTTAGCGTCTTTGTTAATTTTTATTTTTTTAAAGGCAAATTTAATCACTACAAGCACTCCATCACAAGAGCTTTGTCCACTTAAACTTGTACCTGCTGCTCTAAATGTTATAGGAGTTTTATAAGTATTTGCTAATTGAATAATTTGCTTAATTTCATCTTCATTTTTAGCAATAATCACTATTTTTGGAATATAAAAATAACACGACGCATCAATGCCATAAGCATAGCATCTAGCATAATCATTAAAAATTCTATCCTTAAAAATATACTTAGCCTCATTATAAAAAGCTTTAAAATTTGCCATAGTCCCTCTTTTTAATTTATTATCAATTATATAATTTAATAATTTAAAGATAATTTTAAATTTATATTTTTGAGCATAATTTTAACACAAGTCAATTTTTTTCTCCTTTTTAAGATATAAAATATCTCTTTTACAACAAAAAGGAGAAACTATGACAAAAGAACAAATTCAAATCATCAAAGATTGTGTGCCTATTTTGCAAAAAAATGGAGAGGATTTAACCAATGAGTTTTATAAAATAATGTTTAATGATTATCCTGAGGTAAAACCTATGTTTAATATGGAAAAACAAATTTCAGGAGAACAACCAAAAGCTTTAGCAATGGCGATTTTAATGGCGGCTAAAAATATAGAAAATTTGGAAAATATGAGAAGCTTTGTTGATAAAGTTGCCATAACTCATGTTAATTTAGGAGTTAAAGAAGAGCATTATCCTATAGTTGGAGCTTGCCTTTTAAAGGCTATTAAAAATCTTTTAAATCCTGATGAAGCCACTCTTAAAGCTTGGGAAGTTGCTTATGGAAAAATTGCTAAATTTTATATCGATATAGAAAAAAAGCTCTATGATAAATAATATAAGCCCATTTTGGGCTTTAATCAAATTTTTCTACTAAATTTTTAGCTAATTCCTTTATATTCTCACCCTTTAATTCGCTGATTTCACCATTTTGAGCCAAGAAAATTCTATCAGCACTATCAAAATATGCATCATCATGTGTGATAGCAAAGATTGTTTTACCTTGCTCTTTTAGCAAAGGTAAAAGTTTTTTATAAAAAAATCTTCTAAAAACAGGATCTTGATCAGCCGCCCATTCATCAAGCACTAAAATATCCCTTTCTTCAAGCAAGGCTATAAGCATAGCTAAACGCTTTTTTTGCCCTGTAGAAAGTTTGGTTAAGGTCAGTTCATTATCTTTGACACTTGTTTTATTTTTAAGTTCTAAAAACTCCAACCAAAAAGCAATTTTTTCTTCGCTTGCAAAATTTTCTTTATTTAAGGTTTTAGTAAAAAGATGAAAATCGCTAAAAACAGCAGAAATAAGAGATCTATACTCATCTAAATTTTTATCATCTATAAGCGTATCATCAACATAAATTCCGCCTTTGCTTGGCTTAAAAAGTCCTGTCAAAAGCATACAAAAAGTGGATTTACCACTTCCATTTTTACCTATTAAAAATACCAATTCACCTTTTTTAAGTTCTATATTTACAGGATTTAAGTGAAAATTTTCTTCATAAGCAAATTGAGTATTTCTAAAAGAAATTTTTTTCCATTCGCTAATATAATGTGTTTTTTTAAAACCTTCTATATAATCATCTAATTCCAATTTTGCGATCTTATCCAAAGCGATTTTTGCCAAAAGCAAAGTAGGAAAAGATCCTATCATAGATACTAAAGGGGTTCGTAAAAACAAAATAGAAAGAGCTATAGTTGTAGCATCTGCAACACTTGCCCATTCAAATTTTAAAGCTAAGTAAAACTCTACACCCACTAAAGCCAAAAGAGTTACATTTGTCCAGTTGTTTGAGAGATTGTTAAAAAGATTGCCTAAAGTACTATTTTTCTTTTTCAATCTTGCATTATTTTCAAATTCATCTTCATAGTAAAGTTTGGCTCTATCACGATTGATCAAAAGTTCTTTATGTCCATCTAGTATATTTTGGTAATTATTTTGCAAAGCATCATCATTTTCCCTTGCCTTTCTAAAATACTGATATACTTTCATCATCAAAAAATTATTAGTAATAAAAATAACCATAATCCATACCACACACAAAGCAAAAATTTGTGGTGAAAGATAACATAAATAAACACTAGTGCATAAAATCAATATACTTGATTGTAAAAAATCAGGCAATCTTAAAAGCCCAAAAGATATATTTCTCACATCACTTCCTAAAGAAGCTAAAATTCTAGCCTTACCTACTTTAGCCACTCTTAACAAAGGGGTATCTAATATCTGCTTTACTACACGCCTTTGCATTTTAAAAATAAAATTTTGTCCAAAAATACTAAGTCCAAGTTCAACTATGGTAGAACTTATAAAAAATATCAAAAGCAAAACAATAAAATAAAAAATAGGAATGTTTTGTGCATTTTTAAGCAAATAATCATTGATAAAAACAAGAGTTAAAACTCCAACAGCACTTGTAATAAAAGAAAAAAGCAAAAAAGAAATCAACTTTAATTTATTTTGTTTAAGTAATTCGATAATAAAAGGCATTTATAAACTCCAAAATATAATTTTAATTATAACATTTTAAGAGTGGTTATCAAAATTTTATTTTATCTTTTACTATAAAAACAGCACAAATAGCCAATAACGCTAAAAAAATCATATATATACTCATACCATATAAAAATGGATTTTCATTTTTACTCGCGAGTGTATTAAGCCAAAAAACGAGTTGCGGAGTAATACCGCCTGAAATTGCATAAGCAATATTATAAGAAAAAGAAATTCCTGAAAATCTTATTTTAGCTCTAAAAACTTCACTCATTAAAATAGGTGCAAACACATTAATTCCACCTAAAAAACAAACAATCGAATACAAAATACACACCAAAACCAAATTTTTAAGCTCATATAAAGCATAAAAATATAAAAAAGAAAAAAATACAAAAGTTAAAGAAAAGAAAATGCAAATTTTAAATAAACCAAATTTATCTACAAGATAACCCATAAAAGCCCCGCCTAAAGCTATTCCCAAAATTCCTAATATCTGTAAATAACTTCCTTCAACCCCACTTAAATTTAAAATACTAGGCATAAATTTAGGCATTAATAAAACAAGCACAATAACACAACCTGTTAAAACCCAAGTCATCATCATTGATGAAAATAAATTTTTTACAATATCCTTTTCTTTAAATAAATCTTTAAGCGGAAAAGAACTAAGCGATGATTCTTTTTTCATTTGTTTAAAAACAGGAGTTTCTTGCAAAAATCTACGCAAATAAATAGAAATAATCCCAAAAATTCCACCTACAAAAAAAGCAATACGCCAAGCATAAGCAGCAATTTCTTCTATACTAAAAAAAGCATTAATGATTAAAAATACTATACTTCCTAACAAAATTCCTAAAGCCATAGCTGAATTTAAACAGCTTAAAAAGAAAGCTTTTTGTTTTTCTTGACAATGTTCTCTTACAAAAACCCAAGCTCCAGGCAATTCTCCACCTATAGCTATGCCTTGAAAAATTCTTATAAGTATCAATAAAACAGGAGCTAAAAACCCAAGAGTTTCATAACCTGGAATAAAAGCTAAGACAAAGGTAGGAAGAACCATTAGTAAAATACTTAGCATAAACATATTTTTACGCCCAAATTTATCTCCAAAATGTGCCATAACTATACCACCCAAAGGACGTGCTAAATATCCAGCTGCAAATGCTCCATAAGTATTTAATAAAGCCCAAAATTCACTCATATCTTTAGGAAAAAATACATTGGCTATATATTCAGCAAAAAAGACAAAAATAATAAAATCATAAAATTCTAAAGTTCCTCCTAGTGAAGAAAGTCCTAAGATCTTAATTTCCTTTGTTCCAAATTTTGATTTTCTCATTGATTAATTACCTTAAATTTTAAAAACATTGTTTTTATTATACTAAAATCATTTCCAAAATATTATCTAAAAATTTAAGGATAAATATGTTTAATTTTATAACCACTCTTTTAAAAACCAATCTTTATTTTTTAGAAGAAAAAACCACAAGCAAAAATTCAAATCAAACCCATATAATCTCACTTAAACAGTCTGATGATGAATTTTTAAATTTATTATTTTCTTTTTTAGTGCCACAAAGCGATGAAGATAAGAATTTTATAGAAAAAACTCGCACAAAAATCAAAAGAAATGAGCATAATATTGTTCTGATAAAAAATCCAAATTTTAATGCTTTAATAGACACAGGGTTTTTAGATACTATTGACACATTAAAAGAAAAATTACATATCCATAAAACCGATTTTAAAGATATCACTCATATTATCTTAACACACGCACATCCTGATCATATAGGTGCTTTAATGAGCGAAGAAAATCTTTTTCCAAAAGCTCAAATTTTAATTGATAAAAAAGAATATGATTTTTGGATCAAAAGCGATAGACAAGAAATTAAAAACACCTTGCTTAAACTTAAAAATATAGAATTTATTGATCATTCCAAAGATTTGATCTTTCAAAATTCAGGCATTAAAGCCATACCTGCTTACGGGCATACCCCAGGTCAAAATGCTATCATAATTGATGATAAAATAGTCTTTTGGGGAGATTTACTTCATCTTTATGATATACAAATCCCAAAACCTAAAATCGCTATAAAATTTGATATAGATCAAAATGAGGCTATACAAACAAGGGAAAAACTACTTAAAGAATTTAAAGAAAGAAAACTCAAAGTTATAGGGACTCATGCGCCTTTTATCAAACCTAAATTTTTAGATTAATTACTTAAAAATTACTAAAAATTAAGTAAAAATTTTAATAATTTTTGCTAAAATTATAGCCTTTTTATTTCATGAAAGGAGAAAATTTTGGCAAAAGATGATGTAATTGAAATTGATGGCACCGTACTTGAAGCATTGCCTAATGCAAATTTCAAGGTTGAACTTGACAACAAACATGTAATTTTATGTCATATTGCAGGAAAAATGCGTATGCATTATATAAGAATAATGCCAGGTGATAAAGTAAAAGTAGAACTTACACCTTATAGCCTTGATAAAGGGCGTATAACTTTTAGATATAAATAATCTAAGTTATTTAAAAGCTAATTTTAGATAAAATTAGAGTTTTTGCGACAAATTACATCGAACTATATGAAGAAGTATTTTTAAAATCCACCACTTATTTTGAAAATAGTTGGTTATTCATAAAACCTGATGTAGTCGTAAATCAAGTGGAATTCATTCAAGGAGACGCTCATGAAAGTGAGACCATCGGTTAAAAAGATGTGCGACAAATGCAAAGTAGTTCGCCGTAAAGGCGTGGTTCGCATTATTTGCGAAAATCCAAAACATAAACAAAGACAAGGATAAACATGGCTCGTATTGCAGGTGTGGATTTACCAAAGAAAAAAAGAATTGAGTATGGACTAACCTATATTTATGGTATAGGACTTTTCACTTCAAGAAAAATTCTAGATAAAGTAGGAATTTCTTATGATAAAAGAGTTCATGAGTTAAGTGAAGATGAAGCAGCAGCTATCCGTAAAGAAATTCAAGAAAACTATATGGTTGAAGGGGACTTGAGAAAACAAGTTGCTATGGATATTAAAGCGCTTATGGATTTAGGAAGCTTTAGAGGTTTAAGACACAGAAAAGGCTTACCAGTTCGCGGACAAAAAACAAAAACAAACGCAAGAACTAGAAAAGGTAAGAGAAAAACTGTTGGTGCAAAATCATAAGGATAAATCATGGCAAAAAGAAAAATCGTAAAGAAAAAAGTAGTTAAAAAAAATATAGCAAAAGGTATTGTTTATATCAGTGCGACTTTTAACAATACTATGGTTACAGTAACTGATGAAATGGGAAATGCTATCGCTTGGAGTAGTGCAGGTGGTTTAGGATTTAAAGGTTCTAAAAAATCAACTCCTTATGCAGCACAACAAGCAGTAGAAGACGCTTTAAATAAAGCAAAAGAACACGGAATTAAAGAAGTAGGCATTAAAGTACAAGGACCAGGAAGCGGTAGAGAAACTGCTGTTAAGAGTGTAGGTGCTATGGAAGGAATCAAAGTAACTTTCTTAAAAGATATCACTCCATTAGCTCACAATGGTTGCAGACCGCCTAAGCGTCGTCGTGTCTAAGATATAAGAAAAATTTAGGAGAATATTATGGCAAGATATAGAGGACCAGTAGAAAAATTAGAAAGACGCTTTGGTGTTAGCTTAGCATTAAAAGGAGAAAGAAGACTAGCTGGCAAAAGTGCACTAGATAAACGCCCTTATGCACCAGGACAACACGGAGCAAGAAAAGGTAAAATTAGTGAGTATGGACTTCAATTAAGAGAAAAACAAAAAGCTAAATTTATGTATGGAGTAAGCGAAAAGCAATTCCGTCGTTTATTTGCTGAAGCAGCAAGAAGAGAAGGAAATACAGGGGTATTACTTATCCAACTTTTAGAACAAAGATTAGACAATGTAGTATATAGAATGGGTTTTGCTACAACACGTCGTTTTGCAAGACAACTTGTAACACATGGACATGTTTTAGTAAATGGTAAAAGAGTGGATATTCCTAGCTTTAGAGTAGAAGCAGGTGCTAAAATCGAAATTATCGAAAAAAGCAAAAACAATCCTCAAATTACAAGAGCTATCGAACTTACAGCACAAACTGGAATCGTTGCTTGGGTTGATGTTGAAAAAGATAAGAGATTTGGAATTTTCACAAGAAAACCTGAAAGAGAAGAAGTTGTCATTCCGGTTGAGGAAAGATTTATCGTTGAGCTTTACTCTAAATAATAGGGGCTAAATATGAGAAATATTACAACATCTGCTTATACGCCAACAGAATTTACAATAGAAAACATTAGTGATACTGTGGCTAAAATCAGTGCTTGGCCTTTTGAGATCGGCTATGGAATCACCCTAGCCCATCCTTTACGCCGTTTACTTTACACTAGCACCATAGGATATGCTCCAACTGCGATTCATATTGATGGCGTAGCTCATGAATTTGATAGCATGCGTGGTATGCTTGAAGATGTAGCACTTTTTATCATTAATCTAAAAAAACTACGCTTTAAAATTAAAGGCGACTCAAATAAAGAAATAGTAGAATTTAGCTTTAAAGGCTCAAAAGAAATTTACGGCAAAGATCTAAATAATGATCAAGTAGAAGTAGTAAATAAAGACGCCTATCTAGCAACAATCAACGAAGATGCTGAACTCAAATTCACATTGATCGTTGAAAAAGGTATTGGCTATGTACCAAGCGAAGAAATTAAAGAGCTTATAAATGATCCTAAATTTATAGCTTTAGATGCTTTCTTTACACCTGTAAGAGAAGCAACCTATGATATTGAAAAAGTTTTATTTGAAGATAATCCTGATTATGAAAAAGTGGTTTTAACCGTAACAACTGATGGACAAATCACTCCAAATGAAGCTTTTCAAAATGCTCTAGAAGCTATGTATAAACAATTATCAGTATTTGATAAAATTACCAATGTTAGAAGTGTAATTAAAAATCAAGCAACAAGCAATGAACTAGAAAATACTAAATTATTGCAAAACATTACAGATTTAAATTTAAGTGCTAGAAGTTATAATTGTCTTGAAAAAGCAGGAGTGGTTTACATAGGCGAGCTTGCTTTGATGAGTGTAAGTGAACTTGCAGGGCTTAAAAATTTAGGTAAAAAATCTCTTGATGAAATTAAAAACATCATGGAAAGCATAGGTTTTCCTGTGGGAACTTCTAAGCTTAGCGATAATAAAGAAATACTTAAAAATAAAATCGCAGAATTAAAAGCACAAAACGAAGGATAAAGAATGAGACATAAACATGGATATAGAAAACTTGGCAGAACTTCATCTCATCGTGCTGCCTTATTAAAAAATTTAACTATAGCTTTAGTAAATAGCGGAAAAATCGAAACCACTCTACCAAAAGCTAAAGAATTAAGAGGTTATGTAGAAAGATTGATTACTAGAGCAAGACTTGGAGATTTTAACGCTCATAGAGCAGTTTTTGCTTCATTACAAGATAAAAACGCTACCAATAAACTAGTAACTGAAATTGCTCCAAAATTCAAAGATCGCAATGGCGGATATACAAGAATCATCAAAACAAGAATTCGCCGTGGTGATGCCGCTGAAATGGCTTTCATCGAATTTGTAGCTTAATCAAATCCTAGCTTTTGCTAGGATTAATACTTCAATTAAATATCCTAAAAATAAAAAGTTTTAAATAATTATTTTAAATAAAATTAAATTTATTTATTTTCTAAAACCCTTGCTAAAAATTCAACTACTTATGCTAATATAAGTTTTTAATTTTTAATTTCAAGGATATGTTATGCAAGAAAACACTCGTTTACGCATTGCGATACAAAAATCAGGTAGACTTTCAAAAGAATCCATAGAGCTTCTTTCAGAATGTGGTGTTAAAATGCATATCCATGAACAAAGCTTGATCGCTTTTTCTACAAATTTACCCATAGATATTTTACGCGTTAGAGATGATGATATCCCTGGGCTTATTTTTGATGGGGTTGTAGATTTAGGCATTATAGGGGAAAATGTTTTAGAAGAAAATGAACTTGAACGCCAGTCTTTAGGAGAAAATCCAAGCTATAAGCTTTTAAAAAAGCTAGATTTTGGATATTGCCGTCTTTCTCTTGCCTTACCTCAAGAAAATAAATTTCAAAATTTGAAAGATTTTGAAGGCTTAAGGATAGCTACTTCTTATCCACAACTTTTAAAGCGTTTTATGAAAGAAAATGGGATTAATTATAAAAATTGTACGCTTACAGGTTCTGTTGAAGTAGCCCCTAGGGCAAATTTAGCCGATGCGATTTGCGATCTTGTTTCAAGCGGGGCAACTTTACAAGCAAACAATCTTAAAGAAGTTAAAGTCATTTATGAATCTCGTGCTTGTTTGATTCAAAAAGAAAATGCTTTAAGTAAAGAAAAACAAGCCTTAGTGGATAAAATTATGTTGCGTGTAGCAGGAGTAATGCAAGCAAGAGAATCTAAATACATTATGCTTCATGCTCCAAAAGAAAAGCTTGATAAAATTCAAGCCCTACTTCCAGGAGTTGAAAGACCGACTATCTTACCTTTAGCACACGATGAAAAAAATGTAGCTTTACATATGGTAAGTAAAGAAAATCTTTTTTGGGAAACCATGGAGGCTTTAAAAGAAGAAGGTGCGAGTTCGATTTTAGTTCTGCCTATAGAAAAAATGTTAAAGTGAGTAAAAAATGCAAATTTTAGTATATGATAATTTGGATGAAAAACAAAAAGAAGAAGCGTTAAAACGCCCTGCTATAAGTGCGAAAGATGAAATTTCAAAAATAGTAAGTTCTATCATTAAAGAAGTGCAAGAAAAAGGCGATAAAGCTTTGATAGAACAAGCTTTGAAATTTGATAAGGCTGAAATTTCAAAGATTAAAATCACTCAAGAAGAAATCACTCAAGCAAGCAATCGTTTAGATAAAGATTTACAAGAAGCTATTTTAGTGGCTTATGAAAATATCAAAAAATTTCACGAAGCCCAAATCCCACATGAAATCGCTCTTGAAACTACAAAAGGCGTTAAATGTGAAGTTTTAACACGCCCTATAGAAAAAGTAGGACTTTACATACCAGGGGGTTTGGCACCTTTGTTTTCAACGGTTTTAATGCTAGCTATTCCTGCAAAAATTGCAGGTTGTGAAAAAATCGTTTTAGCAAGTCCTGCAAAAATCAATGATGCTGTGCTTTTTTGTGCTAAGCTTTGTGGCGTGGATGAAATTTATCAAATGGGCGGTGCAGGAGCTATAGCAGCTTTGACTTACGGTACCCAAAGTGTTTTAAAGGTGGATAAAATTTTTGGCCCAGGAAATGCCTTTGTAACCGAAGCAAAACGCCAAGTAAGTAGTGATATAAACGGAGCAGCTATTGATATGCAAGCAGGACCTAGTGAAGTTTTAGTCATAGCTGATGATTTAGCTAATGAAAAATTTGTAGCTAGTGATTTGCTTTCACAAGCTGAACATGGTGCAGATTCTCAAGTGATTTTAGTGTGTTTAAGTCAAGATTTTGCTAAAAAAGCAAGTGATGAAGTCCAAAGTCAATTAGAACTTTTGCCTCGCAAAGAACTTGCAAGCAAAAGCATTGCTAATTCACGCATTATCATAGCTAAAGATTTAAATCAAGCCTTAGAAATTTCAAATCTTTACGCCCCTGAACATTTGATCATACAAACTCAAAATCCACGAGAACTTTTAAAAGGTGTAAAACACGCAGGATCAGTATTTTTAGGAGCTTATTCCCCAGAGTCTATGGGTGATTATGCAAGTGGGACAAATCATGTTTTACCTACTTATGGACTTACTAAAACGCATTCTAGTTTAGGTTTGGCAGATTTTAGTAAAAGAATGACCGTTCAAGAGTTAAGTAAAGAAGGTTTTTTAGCTTTAGGTAAAAGTGTTGAAATTTTAGCACAAAATGAGCATTTAGACGCGCACAAAAATGCAGTAACTTTTCGTTTAGAAAGCTTAAAATGAGTCAAAAAATCCTTTTTATAGATAGAGATGGCACTTTAATAGAGGAGCCAAAAAGCGATTTTCAAATCGATACTCTTGAAAAATTGCGTTTTGAAAAAGATGCTATTCCCACTCTTTTAAAACTAAAAAAATTTGGATTTAAATTTGTTATGGTAAGCAATCAAGACGGTCTTGGAACACCAAGTTTTCCAAAGGAAAATTTTGAAATCGCTCATGAAAAAATGCTTGATATTTTAAAAAGTTGCGGTATAGAATTTCAAGATATTTTTATTTGTCCGCATTTTGAAAATGAAAATTGTGCTTGCAGAAAACCTAAAACCGCTATGTTAGAAGAGTATATCAAACACGAACTTTATGATAAGGAACAAAGTTTTGTTATAGGAGATCGTGAGAGTGATATGATCTTGGCTTCAAATTTAGGCGTGCGTGGTTTAAAATACGGCGAACTTTCTTGGAAAGAAATAGAAAATGAAATTTTAAGTTCTTTTAGAAGCGCGAGTTATCAAAGAACTACTAAAGAAACAGATATAAAAGTAAAGGTATGCTTAAATGGGGGTAAGGTTAGCATTAAAACAGGTATTGATTTTTTTGATCACATGTTAGAGCAAATCGCTGTACATGGAGGTATAGGGCTTGAAATTTCTTGTAAAGGAGATTTGGAAATCGATGAGCATCATAGCGTTGAAGATGTAGCCTTAGCACTTGGAGCTTGTATCAAAAAAGCTTTAGGGGATAAAATCGGCATTGCAAGATATGGTTTTGCTTTACCTATGGATGAGTGTTTGGCAAGTTGTGCAATGGATTTTTGCAATCGTCCCCATTTAGTCTATAAAGCCAAATTTAAAAAATCTCATTTAGGGGCTTTAAGCACAGAAATGATCGAGCACTTTTTTTATTCTTTAAGCTATGCTATGGGCGTGAGTTTGCATTTAAAAGTTAAAGGCAAAAACGATCATCATAAAGCCGAAGGGCTTTTTAAAGCCTTTGCAAAAGCTTTGAAAATGGCAGTAAAAATAGAAAGTGAAAATTTAGCCAGCTCTAAAGGAGTGATATGAAAATCATCATCATCGATACAGCCTGTGCGAATTTAGCATCTTTGAAATTTTGTCTAGATAGATTAGGTTTTAATGCAACTATCAGTAGGGATTTAAAAGAGCTTGAAAGTGCGGATAAGCTTTTTTTACCTGGAGTGGGTACCGCAAAAGAAGCAATGAAAAATTTAGAACAATTTAATCTTATTGATTTTATTCAAAATACCAAAAAACCTTTGCTTGGTATTTGTTTAGGTATGCAAATTTTAGGAAATTTTTCTGAAGAATTAAATCAAGAAACCTTAAAACTCATAGATTTTACAACTCAAAAATTTAAAGCTAAAGAAGGCTTTACTTTTCCACATATGGGATGGAATGAAGTTTATAGCTCTCATGCTTTGTTTAAAGGCTTAGAAGGGGCTTATTTTTATTTTGTGCATAGTTATTGTGTAGGACTTGGGAAATACACTATAGCAGATTGTGAGTATTCGCAAAAATTTAGCGCAAGCGTAATGAAAGATAATTTTTACGGAGTGCAATTTCACCCTGAAAGAAGTAGCGAGGCTGGGGAAATTTTAATTTCAAATTTTATTAAGGATATAGGATGACTCAAATCATACCCGCACTCGATCTTATAGATGGCGAAGTGGTGCGTCTTGTAAAAGGGGATTACGAACAAAAAAAAGTATATAAATACAATCCCTTAAAGAAATTTAAAGAATACGAAAAAGCAGGAGCGAAAGAACTTCATCTTGTAGATCTTACAGGTGCAAAAGATCCTAGCAAAAGACAATTTGCTTTGATAGAAAAATTAGCCAAAGAAGTCAGTGTCAATTTGCAAGTAGGTGGAGGTATACGCTCTAAAGAAGAAGTTAAAGCTTTGCTTGATTGTGGAGTAAAAAGAGTAGTTATAGGATCTATGGCAATTAAAGATGCGACTTTATGTCTTGAAATTTTAAAAGAATTTGGTAGTGAAGCTATAGTTTTAGCCTTAGATACGATTTTAAAAGAAGATTATGTTGTGGCTGTAAATGCTTGGCAAGAAGCAAGCGATAAAAAGCTTATGGAAGTTTTAGATTTTTATAGCAATAAAGGCTTAAAACACATACTTTGCACAGATATTTCAAAAGATGGTACCATGCAAGGAGTAAATGTAAGACTTTACAAACTTATCCATGAAATTTTTCCTAATATTTGCATTCAGGCAAGTGGTGGAGTAGCGAGCTTAAAAGACCTTGAAAACTTAAAAGGAATTTGTAGTGGGGTTATCGTAGGAAAAGCTTTATTAGACGGAGTTTTTAGCGTAGAAGAAGGGATAAGATGTCTAGCAAATTAAGCTACAAAGAACTTACTTTAGAAATTTTAAAACAAAGTGACAGACCTTTAAGTGTTAATGAAATTTGGCAAAAAGCTCTTGAACAAGGCTTAGATAAAAAGCTTTCTAGCATAGGACAAACTCCAATTGCTACTTTAGGGGCTAGGATATATGTTGATATAAAAGAATTGCAACACAATTCTTTGTTTATCAAAGCTTCCCAAAAACCTACAACTTTTTGGCTAAAAGAAAGAGAAAATGAACTTTTAAAGCTTGATAATAAAAATGAAATTACTAACGAAAAACAAGAAAAAAATAAATTTCATGAAAGAGATTTACACCCCTTGCTTGTAAAATTTTTATATGAAAATTTAGATTTTAATTTAAATTGCAAAACAATTTACCATGAACAAAGCAAAAAGGGTAAAGGTGGGGAAGATAAGTGGAATTATCCTGATATTGTAGGGGTTTATTTTCCTTATGATGATTATGAAAAAGAGACCATAACACTTTTAGAAAATATCAAACAAAATAGTTATAAGCTTTTTTCTTTTGAACTTAAAATTGCTTTAAATTTTTCAAATTTAAAAGAATGCTATTTTCAAGCTGTAAGCAATTCTAGCTGGGCAAATGAAGGCTATTTGGTTGTTTTACAAGAAATTGATAGCGAAGTTTTAAGTGAGTTAAGACGCTTAAATCAAAGTTTTGGCATAGGAGTGATAAAACTTGAAAAAGATATTTCAAATTCTCAAATTTTAATTAGTGCAAAAGAAAAAGAACTTGATATTCAAACACTAAATATGCTGATCAATAAAAATCCAAATTTTAAAGAATTTATTGATGATATAAACAAACAAATTAAAGTGGGCAAAGAAGCAAAAATTCAAGCTAATTTTGATGAAATTAAAAGCGATGAAGAAATGGAAAAATATCTTAAAGAAAAATGTATTTTGGAGAAATAAATGCTTACAAAACGCATAATTGCATGTTTAGATGTCAAAGATGGCAGAGTAGTAAAAGGAACACAATTTAAAAACCATAAAGATATGGGAGATATCATAGAGCTTGCTAGGTATTATTCTCAAAATGGTATTGATGAGCTTGTTTTTTATGATATTGCTGCAAGTGCTAGAAAAGAACGCATATCAAGAGAATGGGTAAGTGAAGTAGCAAAAAATATCAATATTTCTTTTTGTGTTGCAGGGGGTATTAAAAGCGAAGAAGATGCAGCTGAACTTTTGGCTAATGGGGCAGATAAAATTTCTATCAATTCTCCTGCTTTAAATGATCCAAGCCTAATCACACGCCTTGCTAAAAGCTTTGGCGTGCAATGCGTAGTAGTAGGGATTGATAGTTTTAAAGATGAAAATGGAAATTTAAAAGTATTTCAATACACAGGGGATGAAAAAACAAGTAAACATAGTGGAAAAAGCACTTTAGAATGGGTTAAAAAAGTGCAAGATCTAGGTGCAGGCGAAATTGTTTTAAATATGATGAATCAAGATGGTGTTAAAAATGGCTATGATTTAGAACAATTAGAAGCTGTATATAAAATTTGTAAAGTACCTTTAATCGCAAGTGGGGGAGCGGGAAAAATGGAACATTTTTTAGAAGCTTTTAAACTAGGTATAGATGGGGCTTTAGCTGCTTCTGTTTTTCATCAAAAACTTATAGACATTAAAGAATTAAAAATTTATCTTAAAAATCAAGGCTTAAGTATAAGGATATAATATGCAAAATTTCAAAGAACTTAATGAAAAAATCGCTTGGCAAAAAGTGGATAATCTTTTACCTGTCATCATCCAAGATGCAAAAACTTGCGAAGTTTTAATGCTAGGCTTTATGAATAATGAAGCCTTAGAAAAAAGCTTAGAAAGTGGCAAAGTAGTCTTTTTTTCACGCACAAAACAGCGTCTTTGGATGAAGGGTGAAGAAAGTGGAAATTTCTTAAATATCATAGATTTAAGCTTAGATTGTGATAATGACACGCTTTTAATTTTAGCAAATCCTGTAGGGCCTACTTGTCATACGGGCGATATTTCTTGTTTTGAAAAAATTTCTAAAAATGCAGATTTTGTTTTTCTAGCCAGACTTGAAAAACTTATTAATGCACGCAAAAATGCCGATGAAAATACTTCTTATACAGCAAAACTTTTCAAAAGTGGTACAAAACGCATCGCACAAAAAGTTGGTGAAGAAGGCGTAGAAACAGCTTTAGCAGCGACAGTAAAAGATAAAGAAGAGCTTATTTGTGAAGCAGCGGATTTAATGTATCATTTAAGTGTTTTACTTGCAGATGCAAATCTTAGTTTCTCAGATGTGATTTCAAAATTAAAAGAAAGACATAAAGCTTAAAGCTTTATGTAAAATAAATTTATATCAATGCAAGGCTTCATTAAGTTTGACTGCTTTTTTATTTAAAGCTACTATCATAGCACCACTTATAGAATCTTGACGGAAATGTAGCCCATTTAAACCTTTAAGCTCTAAGCCTTTGTAAATTTCTTTATCAAAATTAAAATAAGGATTAAGTTTAGCAAGTTCTTCGGCATCTTTGAGTAAAAATTTCGTTCCTTCTAGCACTGCAATACCTGCATCAACTATACAATTATCCCCTAAAGGAATTCCTGTCACTGAATTAGCCCCTAAAAGACAAGCCTTGCCTACGCTTATAGCATTGCCACTTGTTCCACTTAAAACACCTAAAATCGAAGCTCCGCCACCTACATCAGAACCTTCTCCTACTATAGCACTTGAACTAATACGCCCTTCAACCATACAAGCTCCTGTTGTACCTGCATTAAAATTCACATAACTTGCCCCTGGCATGATGGTTGTTCCTGCTGCTAAAGACGCACCCATTCTTACTTTAGAACTTTCTAAAATTCTTGTATTATCCTCAGGGATAATATGTGCTAAAAATCTTGGGAATTTATCAACAAAATCGATTTTTGGATATTGATTGCTCATTTTTAAACGCATTTCATTTGCTCTTAAATACTCAAGCTCGATAGGCTTATCATCACTCCAAGCTACATTGCTTAAAAGTCC
The DNA here is from genome assembly GCF_012889595.1 of Campylobacter sp. CFSAN093241. Taxonomy (NCBI): domain Bacteria; kingdom Pseudomonadati; phylum Campylobacterota; class Epsilonproteobacteria; order Campylobacterales; family Campylobacteraceae; genus Campylobacter; species Campylobacter sp. CFSAN093241. Next base: position 1,542,317 of record NZ_CP040612.1, read on the forward strand.
AAAAGCTCCATTTAAATTGATACTTCTTAAAGGTACTTTTTTAGTAGAAAGCAAATAAAGTTTTAGATAAATACTTTCTACACTTAAAGGTTCTTTATCTTCAAAAAGACAAACAAAAGAAAATTCATCGTCTTTAAATTTATCTTTGATAATCTTTAATAAATCAATATTTTGATGCCCATCTTCTTCTAAAAAAGGTTTAAAACAAGAAAGTGCAAAATCAATATCTTCTAATTTCAAAGTTTGCACAAACTCACTCGCATTAAAATCAATCTCCACGCCCCTTTGCATAAAAGCTTCAAGCATGATTGCCGCTGAGCCAAAATTTTGCTCATAGTTAATCAAAGCAAAACTTGCTTGTAAGATTTTATTTTTATTTAACTGTCCTCTATCAAGCCTTGCTATACCAAAAGCTTTAGGTTTTTTATAGCCACTTTTTTGCTCGATTTGTTTGATTAAAAGTAAAAAATCTTCTTTAGTATTAATCATTTTCTTTTCCTTATCCACTTAATTTTTAATGCGAACACGCACTTTTTCCATTCATCACAGGTTGTATAGCAGAATTATCCGCACCACCTTCATTGTTAATTTTTTCTATAAAGCTCCAAATTTTTTCAGCCGCCATTAAATAACGCTTTGAACTCACACTTTCAGGGTGATAAAAACTCACAGGCTTGCCTTCATCTCCACCTTCTCTTACTATCATTTCTATAGGAATTTGTGCTAAGACTTCACTTTTATAGGCTTTTGCCATATCCTCAGCCGTTCCTTTGCCAAAAATATCATACTCTTTACCGTTATCAGGACATAAAAATCCACTCATATTTTCAATCACACCCGCTATAGGAATGTGAAGTTTATTAAACATATCTAAAGCTCTTTTACTATCGTCTAAAGATACGGTTTGAGGCGTACTTACACAAACTCCTGCAGTAATAGGAATGCTTTGTGCAGAAGTAATTTGCGCATCGCCTGTTCCTGGAGGCATATCCAAAAACAATACATCAAGCTCAGGCCAAATTACATCAGCTAAAAGTTGCTCAATTGCTTTCATGATCATAGCTCCACGCCACATAAGGCCTTGACCCTCTTCGATCAAAACCCCCATACTCATCATATAAACACCATGAGTTAAAATAGGCTTTAATCTCTGCCCTACTACTTCAGGCTGAGTTTTGGTTTCACCTAGCATTCTTGGAATATTTGGCCCATAAATATCCGCGTCTAAAATACCTACTCTTTTTCCCATTTTAGCCATGGAAATTGCTAAATTTACTGTAGTTGTAGATTTACCCACACCACCTTTTCCACTTGAAACCATGATGAAATTTTTTACTTGTGGAGCGATATTTTTTCCACTTCTTGAATTACTTTTTTCTTCAGGAATTTTTGGAGTAATGATATTAAGTTCAATATTTTTTAAAGCCAAACTCGATAAAGCTTCAATAGTATTTTTACGAATTTCATTAGCTACTTCAGGATTTGCTGAAACGATTTCTATATCAATGAATACACCATCATCTTGAATTTTAATATCTTTTACAAAGTTAAAACTCACTATATCCTTTTCAAAACCAGGATATTTTACAGTTTTTAATTTCTCTAAAATTTGTTCTTTCATATTTTTTCCTTGTCTTTTAAAAAAATCAATTTTACTAATAAAATGATAAAATTTAGCTTTTTATAAGTGTATAATATGGTAACATTATAAAAACCAACAATATTAAAAAGAGGAATGAAAAAATGAGTGAAATGAGCCTCATTATGTTAGCAGCTGGAAATTCTACTCGTTTTAATACAAAGGTAAAAAAACAATTTTTACGACTTGGAAATGACCCTCTTTGGCTTTATGCAACAAAAAATTTAAGCTCTTTTTATCCTTTTAAAAAAATAGTTGTTACCTCTAGTAATATCACTTATATGAAAAAATTTACCAAAAACTATGAATTCATAGAAGGTGGTGATACCAGAGCAGAATCCTTAAAAAAAGCCTTAGAGCTCATAGATAGCGAATTTGTTATGGTAAGTGATGTAGCAAGGGTATTGGTGAGTAAAAATTTGTTTGATCGTTTGATTGAAAATTTAGATAAAGCAGATTGTATTACCCCTGCTTTAAAAGTTGCAGATACAACACTTTTTGACAATGAAGCCTTGCAAAGAGAAAAAATCAAACTCATTCAAACCCCGCAAATTTCTAAAACCAAATTGCTTAAAAAAGCCTTGGATCAAAACCTAGAATTTACAGATGATAGCACAGCTATAGCTGCAATGGGTGGAAAAATTTGGTTTGTTGAAGGTGAAGAAAATGCAAGAAAACTAACCTTTAAAGAAGATCTTAAAAAACTTGATTTGCCTACACCTAGCTTTGAAATTTTTACTGGCAATGGTTTTGATGTGCATGAATTTGGAGAGAATCGCCCTTTGCTTTTAGCAGGAGTGCAAATTCATCCTACTATGGGGCTTAAAGCACACAGCGATGGAGATGTTTTAGCTCACTCTTTAACCGATGCGATTTTAGGTGCTGCAGGACTTGGAGATATAGGAGAGCTTTATCCTGATACTGATATGAAATTTAAAAATGCCAACTCCATGGAGCTTTTAAAACAAGCTTATGATAAAGTCAGAGAAATAGGTTTTGAACTCATTAATATAGACATTTGCGTCATGGCACAAAGCCCTAAACTTAAAGACTTTAAACAAGCTATGCAAAGCAATATAGCTCATACTTTAGATTTAGATGAATTTAGAATCAATGTTAAAGCCACAACAACGGAAAAATTGGGTTTTATTGGAAGAAAAGAAGGTATGGCGGTGCTTAGTAGTGTAAATTTAAAATATTTTGATTGGACAAGATTATGAAAGTTTTAATTATTGAAAATGAAATTTATCTAGCGCAAAGCATTAGCATTAAACTAAGTGATGCTGGATATAGCTGTGAAATTATTAACTCGTTTGATGAATACAATGGTGAAAAATACTATGACATTATACTGCTTTCTACAAATACTAATAATTTTCTAAAAGCCGTAGGTCAGTTTAAACATAGTATTATTATTTTGCTTATTTCTTATATAAGTACAGATACAGTTTCAAATCCTTTGAAATTAGGTGCTAGTGATTATATTCAAAAACCCTTTATGATAGAAGAGCTGATTAGAAAAATAAAGCATTATCAGGATTTTAGAAAACTTTCAATCCTTAATAAAGCTTATCAAAGCTATATCAAATCAAGATTAGAAACAATCAAAATTCCAGAGTATAATTATAAAAAATTAAAACTTCCATTGATATTAAAATCCAACAAGCAAAGCAGTGCTGATGCTTTTGTTTTTAATTATGCAAATGAATGTGACATTACTCTTTCTTTTATTGATTTAACATCTACAAATTCAGTTGAAAAAGTTATGAAACTTCCCACAGAAAACAATCTTTTATTTTTGAGTAATTTTCAAGCATTAAAAGCAGCAGAAAAGGAAAAACTCCTAGATTTTATACAAAACAAAAATGTTATTTTGCATACCAATTCAAATACAGATGATTTAAAAATAAACTGCATTAATTTAAATGATAATGAAAAAAATATCAATAGCAATGAAATTTTAACTATAGATGAGTATGTAAAATATGTTATTATAAATTACCAAAATATATTTCCTGATACTGATCTTTCAAAAAAATTAGGCATTTCACGTAAATCTTTATGGGAAAAAAGGAAGAAATATGAAATCAGCAAGAAAAAATAAAAACATTATCATAGATCAAAATGAATTTGGCATCTTATCACTTATTAAAGAAGGTTTGCTAGGCACTTGCACTCATTTAATGAATGAAAAAGAAGTCAATGAAATCATTAAATCAGGAAAATTTAAAGGAGAAAGCTTTCCCTATCCCTTAAGCTTTGCACCAAAAAATGCCGAAGAAGCACTAAATGATATAAAATCTGGCGATAGAATCGATCTCATGCTAGATGAAAAAGTAGTAGGACATATAGATTTTAAAAGCCAATTTAAAAATAATAAAAATTTTTCTGATATTTTCAGTCCTAACACTTGCTCTTTAGAAGACATGGGAACAACTTGCATAAGTGGAAAAATAGAAATTTATAATTCTCAAATTGAAAAAATAAAAGAAAATTTTCAACAAATCAAAAACAATCTTAATGCACAAAAAATTACTGCTATAGTTTCAAGTTTTGATCCTTTGCATCGTGCCCATGAAAGAATGTTTCGTTGGACTATTGATAAAGCAGATTTAGTTGTAATTTTTCTTGTAGAATCTTTTGATGTAAATGGGTTTGAATTCGAACTTAAAGAAGCATATTTGAAAAAATTTATTCAAAACTATCTTCCACCGGATAGAATTTTCATTTTTCCATTAAAAAATATTAATATTTTTCACGCTCATTTAAATCCTGGCTTAGAAAGTATTATCGCAAAAAGTCTAGGTTGTACCAAACTAGTAGTAGGACAAAATCATACAGGACTTGGAATGTTTTATGATGATAACCAACCAAAAACCATACTTGATGATTTTTCCAAGGACTATGGCATAGAAGTGATCGTTTTGCCTGAATTTGTATTTTGCGATCAATGTCGCATGATTGTTAGCACAAGATCTTGCCCTCATGGTTGTCATCACCATTTGCACTATAATTCTCAGTCTTTAAAAGATTTACTAAGAGCGGGTATCATTCCTCCAGCAATTTTCATACGCAAGGAAGTATCTAGTGTTATTTTAACTTCTCTTTTTCCAAATAGATTAAAAAATATGCAAAAAATTTATAATGAGCTTTTTCCAACTGATGGAATTTTAGAATACAAAAATGATGAAGAATTTTATCAAAAACTTTTAGAAATTCATCAAATGTCTTATATGGTGTAATAAAATGCAAAAATTATTTTTAACTTTTTTTTATTCAGGTTCTGTAAAAAAGGCAAGTGGGACTTTTGGTACTATCGCTGCTTTAATACCTGCTTTTTTTATACTTAAATATCTCGGGATTAATACTTTGTTTTTACTAAGCATTTTAATTTTTGTTGCAAGTATTCGTGTTATAGATGATTATGAAAAAAAAACAGGAATTCACGATGACAAACACATAGTTATCGATGAGGTTGCTGGAGTTTTTCTTGCTTGTGCTATTGCAGCAAGTGTTGAAAACTCGATAGTCAATTTTATTTTGGCTTTTGTTTTATTCAGACTCTTTGACATTACAAAACCTTCTATTATTGGTAAGATAGATAAAAAAGTCAAAGGCGGACTAGGTGTAATGCTTGATGATATGTTAGCAGGATTGTTTGCTGGACTTTTAAGTGCGGTAATTTATGGATTTTTACTTAAATTTAATTTAGTTTTTTGGGATATAAATTTAAAAGATTTATTTTGAAATTTTGCTTAAATTAATTAAATTTTAAATTTTATTCTTATATAATTTAGTCTTTAATTTCAAAAAAGGAAAATATAAATGGCAAACCATAAATCTGCTGAAAAAAGAGCAAGACAAACTATTAAAAAAACAGAAAGAAATAGATTCTATAGAACAAGACTTAAAAATATAACTAAAGCCGTAAGAGAAGCTGCAGCAAATGGAAATAAAAATGCTGCTAATGAAGCTTTAAAAGTAGCTAATAAAAGCATTCATGCTATGGTAAGTCGCGGTTTCATTAAAAAACAAACTGCTTCTCGCCGTGTAAGCCGCTTAGCCCTTTTAGTAAATAAAATCGCATAATTTTCTATATAGTTTTTAATGTTAGCTAGCAAACTAGATCCTTTTTTTAAACGCTTTGAAGAGTTAAATTCTCTTCTTAGCAGTTCTGATATACTCAACGATATCAGTAAAATGACTACACTCTCTAAAGAACAAAAAAATTTAGAACCTATCGTTTTAAAAGCTAAAGAGTATTTAAAAACTTTAGACAATATAGAAGAAAATAAAGCTTTGCTAAACGATCCAGAACTTGGGGAACTTGCAAAAGAAGAACTAAAAACTTTAGAAGAATTAAAACCGAAACTTGAAGAAGAGATTAAAATTTTACTTCTTCCTAAAGATCCCAATGATGAAAGAAATATTTTTCTTGAAATTCGTGCAGGCACAGGTGGCGATGAGGCATCTTTATTTGTGGGAGATCTTGTAAAAGCTTATGCAAGATATGCTGAAAATCGCGGCTATAAACTTGAGATTGTAAGCTCTAGTGAAGGAAGCGTAGGTGGATTTAAAGAAATCATCATGCTTGTTAAAGGAACAGGGGCTTATTCAAGACTTAAATATGAAGGTGGAACGCACCGTGTTCAAAGAGTTCCTCAAACAGAATCCCAAGGACGCGTGCATACTTCTGCTATCACCGTGGCAGTAATGCCAGAAGTTGATGATATAGAAATCGAAATCAATCCAAACGATCTTAAAGTTGATGTTATGCGATCTTCAGGACATGGTGGACAAAGTGTAAATACTACTGATTCAGCTGTTCGTATCACTCATATCCCTACAGGTATAGTTGTAGTCAATCAAGATGGAAAAAGCCAACACAAAAATAAAGAAAGTGCGATGAAAGTCCTAAAAGCAAGGCTTTATGAAATGCAAGAGAGTGAAAGACTAGCAAAAGAAAGTGAAGCAAGAAAATCACAAGTAGGAAGCGGAGATAGAAGCGAACGCATTCGCACTTACAATTTTCCACAAAATCGTATCAGCGATCATAGAATAAATCTTACTTTATATCGCTTAGATGCCATTATGCAAGATGGGCTTTTTGATGAAATCATAGAACCTTTAATCACTCATCATCAAGCCCAAGCTTTACAAGAACAAAATTTATAAGATTTTATATAAATTAATGCTTATGTAGGAATTTATGTGGATTTCCACTAGCACCTACATGTGCAACATTTCCATTTTCTATATCATAAGCTTGACCAAAACCTTTTACAAAGCGTCCTTTTTTAAATTCAAGCTTTACTAGATGAAAATCAAGCATCTTGCGTATAGTTTTAATGCCTCCTTCTCCTCCGGTTTGTTTTTCAAACTCATCATAAATTTGATCAAATCTTTCACCTCTCTCTAAAAAGCTTGCATTTACTCTATAGCGCAATCTTTTACGAAGTATAACAGAAACAGCTTTACTCTCATCCTCTAAAAACATTATTTCTATATTGTTTGGATTTACTTTGATGTTGTTAAAATGTTCACTTACTTCACTTATATAAATATAATTTCCCCATTGTGTGCTTACAAAAGGTGCATACGAGCAAACAACTTCTCCATTTGCATTTAAAGTTGCCAAAGCTACAGAATTAAAACTTAGCATAAATTCATTTAATTCTTTTTCTACACCACTAAAATTTTGCTCGCTCTTTGCACTCATGCAAAGGGATATTATAGCATCTTTAATCGTGTTTTCATCGGCTTTTTTGGGAAATTCCACTCGTAAATTTTCTTTATCATTGTAAACAAGATCTAAGCCATTAAAATCAACACTTTTTAGAAAAACATCTTGTACTTGCTCAATACCACCAAATTTTTTACAAAGATCGACTAAATTTGATTTATGATGATCATTCATATGAGAAATAATGCTTTCAAAATTCATTTTTATCCTTTCTTGATTTTAAAATAAAATATTAAAAAAAATGGTATCAATTATCAAATTAAAAAGCACTTAAAATATATAAATTATCTATTTTAACAAAAATTTATACTAGATTAAGTTAATAAAGGATAAATTTATTTCTAAATTATTATGATATAAATTATCATTATTTATTTTATTTAAGGAGTAAAATTTGCACCCAAATAAAAAAGCTTTTAAATTATCTTTATTTGCATTATTGCTAATAACTAATTTAAATGCACAAGAATCAAATAAAGCTATCAATCTACAAAAAGTTGTTGTTAGTACAACAGGTTTTGAACAAGATGCGGATTCAAATTTACGCAATGTAATCAGCATAGAAGGCAAAGATCTACAAAATAAAGGTTATGTTTCCTTAGAACAAGCCTTAGAAAGAATTTCGGGCATTAGTTTTGTAAATTTTGGACTTGGACGCAATATAGATATGCGTGGACAAGGAAATAAATCCAATATAGCTGTAAAAGTTATGATCAATGGGCGTGCTATTAATGTTCTTGATAATTCCCATGGTGTAACCCTGCTAGATAGTATCAATTTAGATAATGTAGAACGCATAGAAATCATACCTGGGGGTGGATCTGTGCTTTATGGAAGTGGTACTAGAGGGGGCGTGATTAATATCATTACAAAAAAACAAAAATCAGATGCTTTTGCTATAAATTTAAAAAGCAATGCTTATGATCATGGTGGACTAGGTGGAAATTTAGGTATCAATGGCGCCAAACAAATAAATGAAAATTTAGCTTTTAGCTTTGATATACAAAGTTTTAACCTTGATGGATATCAAGAAGGTTATAATGAAAAAGGTTATTTTATCAACACAAAAACCTATATTGATATCAATGATAATAGCGATTTAACTTTGGGGTATAATTATTTTAAAAGCAAAAATACCAGCAGTGGCTATCTAACAAAAGCACAAGCTCAAAGCGATCCAACTCAAAAAGGTAATAGTAACAATATCATACAAATCAATCGCCCTGAAATTTCTTTGGATTATCATTACTATTTTGATGATATATGGGAATTTAACCTAGAAGCTTTTTGGCAAAATCAAAAGATCAATTATCTAAAAGATGTTTCTACAATGAGCTACATGAATATGAGTCTTCCTGTATATCAAAATGGAAGTGGTTTTGAAGACACACTTACAGGGATAAGTTTAAAAAACAAACTAAATTATGCAAATAATTCTTATTTTATTTTTGGTTATGAATTTGCAAACCATGATGCAAAAAGAAAGAGTTTGGTGTATTATAGCGTTCCAAGTGTCATAAATTATCACAGGATGACAACTTTAATGGATATGACTAAACAAAGCCATTCTATTTTTGCTCTTGATTCTCATAATTTTAATGAATTTTTTACTTTATCCGGTGGAGCTAGATATGAATTTAGCTCTTATAATACCGATAGATCTTATAGAAATGAAATGAGTATGAACGGAAGACCCCCATCGCCTACTATCATAGACTCAACAACACTTTTTGATACCAATAAAAACGCCAATAATTTTGCTTTTGAAATCACTCCAAATTTTAAATACTCAGACACAGGAAAGCTTTATATCAAATACGAAAGAGGTTTTGTCTCTCCAAATCCAGCACAATTTGTCAACAAGGATAAAAATTCACAAAAGTATTATTCTGCAAATTTAAATCCTGAGATCTTTGATACCTTTGAACTAGGTATTGATGATTTTTGGTGGGATTTTTACGGCTTTAATCTAACTTTATTTTACACCCTAAGCAAAGATGAAATTTCTTATCTTGGAAACCCTCATTCTACTAGTGGATCTTGGTGGAAATATTATAATATAGATCAAACTCGCCGTTTAGGAGTAGAATTAAGCCTGAGTCAAAATTTTTTAGATGATGATTTAATCTTTAGAGAAAGTCTAACTTATCTTGATGCTAAAATTTCTAAAGGTGTTAATGACGGCATGAGAATTCCTTATGTTTCAAAAATCAAAGCCACAGCTGGGCTTGAATACGCTTGGAATAAAAATTTCTCAAATTTTATTGATTTAACCTATTTTTCTAGAGCAAAAGATGGTGGAACTATAGATGAAAATACAGGAAAAATGTCTAAAAATTCTTGGATAAGGGATTATTTTTTAACAGATATTGGCATGAAATATAATTATAAAAAATTACAAATTTTAGCAGGAATTCGCAATCTTTTCGATAAAAGATACTACACCTATCAAGACAGTATAAATGATCAATACCTAGTTGGAAATGGCAGAAACTACTATGTTGAATTTAAATACACATTCTAAAATTTTAGTGATTATAGGGCTTTTGGTAGCTTATATAATCGCTTCCTTTACAGCACTTTGCTTAGGAGATGAGAATTTAAATCCAAAAGAGCTTTTTTCATATATCTTTAGCCAAGATGAAATTTTAAGACAAATAATCATAGATGGACGCTTACCACGGATTATAATGGCGATTTTAATCGGTATGCTTTTAGCTAGTAGTGGGGCTATCACTCAAAATGTATTTTCAAATCCTATAGCTGATCCTTATATCATAGGTATAGCTTCTGCGGCAACCTTTGGAGCGGTTTTGGCGTATTTGTTAAAATTGAATGATTATTATTATGGAATTTTAGGTTTTGTTTGCTCTACCTTTTTTGCCCTAGGAGTTTTTAAAATTTCTTCTAAAGCTTCTATAGCAACTTTACTCATTATCGGCATAGCAGCTTCATCTTTTTTAGGGGCTTTTACTTCTTTTTTCACTTATCTTATAGGCGAGGATTCTTTTAAAATAGTCGCTTGGCTTATGGGAAATATAGGCAATGCTTCTTGGTTTCGTGTGGGAATTTTAATCTTGCCTTTAATTTTTTGTTTGTTTTATTTTTACGCTCATAAAAACGAATTAAACATACTTTTAAGCGGAGATGATGAAGCTAGAAATCTAGGGGTAAATGCTCAAAAATTAAAGATAAATTTACTCATTGTCTCATCCTTGGCTGTATCTTTTGCGGTTGCTTTTAGCGGACTTATAGGCTTTGTTGGACTCATCATTCCTCATACTATAAGACTTTTGCTTAAAAATTATAATAATGCCTTAGTTATCCCTTTATGTACAGCATTTGGAGGATTATTTTTACTTATTTGTGATACTTTAGCAAGAACTCTTTTAGCTCCTGTGCAAATTCCGATTGGAATTTTAACTGCATTTTTTGGAGCTCCTATTTTTTTATACTTAGCTTTAAGCGCTAGGAGATTTTTATAATGCTAAAAATACATAATTTAAGCTTTGCTTATCACCAAAAAGATTTACTAAAAAATATTCATTTAGAACTTAAAAACCAAGCTTTTATAGGAATTTTAGGGCCAAATGGCTCAGGCAAAAGCACTCTTTTAAAACTTATACTTAAAAATTTAAGTCCAAATAAAGGAGTGATAAGTCTTTTTAACACAAATATCAAGGATTTTTCTCTTAAAGAATTTGCCAAAATTTGCGGATTTGTGCCTCAAAAATCAGAATTAAACACCCCTTTAAAAGTCATCGATGTGCTTTTAATGAGTAAATATGCGAATTTAAAACACGCTTTTAGTTCTTATTCTAAAGAAGATATTTTAGAAATTAAAGAATTTGCTAAGGATTTAAGACTTGAAAATTTTCTAGAAAGAAGCATACTTTCTTTAAGTGGGGGTGAATTTCAAAGAATGCTTTTAGCAAGAGCTTTGCTTAAAAAGCCAAAAATTCTTTTTTTAGATGAACCCACTTCAGCCCTTGATTTAAACTATGCTATAGAGCTTTTAAGTCTTTGCGAAAAACTAGTTAAAGAAAAAAATATTGCCATTGTTGCTATCTTACATGATTTAAATTTAGCTTCTATGTTTTGTGATAAAATCCTTTTTTTAAAAGAAGGGGAAATAAAGTATTTTGGAACGATCAAAGAGCTTTTTACTCAAGAAATTTTAAAAGAAATTTATGATTTAAACTGCGAGATTATTTATAAAAATTCTAAACCTTATATTTTAGCTTTAAAGGAGAAAAAATGAAAAAAATTTTAATTATTATAAGTTTGTTTTTAATCACACTAAATGCAAAAGAACGCCTTGTAGTGCTTGATCCTGCAAGCATAGAAACCCTTTTTATGCTTAAGGCTAAGGATCAAATCGTAGGCATTGCCAATTTGCAACACTCAAATATCTATCCCAAAGATCAAACCTCAAAACTTACAAGCGTAGGTACTTTTTCAAATCCTTCGCTTGAAAAAATAGTAGCATTAAAACCAAGTTTGGTGATTTTAAGCTCTTATTCTTTAAATTTAGAAGAAGGACTTAAAAATTTTGGTATCAAAAGTATCAATTTAAAAGCCGAGCGTTTAGAAGATATAACAAAAAATATCACAACCTTAGGCCAAATCACCAAAAAAGAAAAAGAAGCAGAGCTTTTAAAACAAGAATTTAACCAAAAATTTAAAAAATTAAGCGATAAACCCCTAAATAAAAGTGCGATTTATCTTTATTCTAGCAACCCTTTAATGGCCTTTAATGATAATTCTTTAATAGCTGATATTTTAAGACTTATAGGGATTAAAAATTTAAGCCCGCAAAGTCAAATTTCAAGACCTGTTATATCAGCAGAATACATACTGAAACAAAATCCAGACATACTCATTCTTGGAATTAATGCTAAAAACAATCTTTTAGATACAAATGCTTTATTGAAAAATACCAAAGCAGTTAAAACAGGAAGTATTTATTTTAACAAAGATACACCTATATTATTACGTCTTAGTCCTAAGATAATAGATAGAATTCAAGAATTTAAAACAAAGCTAGAAAATAACAATTTTTAATCACCCAATCTTGCTTTAAAAAATTCGCAAGTTTGACAAAGTTTTTCTATGCGTTTATCTTCTTCAAAAGCTTTTTTCATCATCTTTATACGCGGTGATTTAAAAAGCTTATCAAAGTTATTTTCAAAAACATTTCCCAAGTTAATATCTGCTTTAGTATCCAAACAGCAAGGCACCAAACTTCCATCACTTAAAATCCCAATTTGCTCTTTTAAAGCATGACATTTTCCTTTTTTATAAAGGGGTTCATCTTTTAAATTTGGCCATTTAAAAAGTTTATTTTGATGAAGCAAAATATGTCTTTGCAAGCGATTTTTACTTAAGTTTGCATCAATCTTAGCTTCAAATTCTTTGGCTAAAAACTCATAAATTTTTAAATTTGACTTAGGTGCTTTAAAATTAGCATCTAAATTCCAAAGTCTTAGATTGATAAAAGAAAGGCTTTTTTGCTCTAAATGCTTTTTACAAAGTTCTAAAATAGGCTTAAAATACTGTTCTAAAGAAATTTTGCTTTGACTTAAAAAAGACATTAAAGAAATATTGATTTGATGGATATTCTCATACCCTAACAATAAAGCTTGATTTTTAGAATTTAGATAAAAGCCACTTGTAGTGATTTCAAGTTTCATAGCTTCATCTTTTGCGATTTTTAGATAATTTTCCAAATTAGGTAAAAGCAAAGGATCACCCAAAAGATGAAAGGTAAAAAGCTCAGCTTTATTAGAAATTTCATAAGCTAAGTTTTGAAATTTTTCTTCACTCATTACCCCGCGAATTCCTTTTTGAGAAGGACAAAAATCACATTTTAAACCACAAATATCGCTTAATTCTATATATATTTTTTTAAATTTCATTATATTTCCTAGAGTAAACATTTTACCAAAATTTATGAAATTTATTAAAATATGTAACATTTTTATCGATATTTTTATCTTTTTTATTTATCTTCTTTATTTTTAAATATATTAAACAAAAATCACACTATACTTAAATAAAAATTTAAAATTAAGGAAGGGTTTATGCAAGAGCTTACTCGCACGAAAAAAATTCGCTCTATTATTGCTGCAAGTAGCGGAAATTTAGTAGAGTGGTTTGATTTTTATATCTATGCTTTTACAGCAACTTATTTTGCTCATACTTTTTCAACTTCAGATAATCCTGTTATCCAGCAAATCAATGCCTTTGGGGTTTTTGCAGTAGGATTTTTTATGCGTCCTATAGGCTCTTGGCTTTTTGGCTCTTTAGCTGATAAAGTAGGTCGTAAAAAATCTATGGTTATATCAGTGGTTTTAATGGCTTTAGGCTCTTTTATGATAGCAGCCTTACCAAGCAAAGATACAGTGGGCGATCTTGCTATTATCTTGCTTTTAATAGCAAGACTTATTCAAGGTCTTAGTGTAGGCGGGGAGTATGGCATAGCAGCTACTTATCTTTCAGAACTTGCTACGGAAGGAAAACGCGGTTTTTACTCATCTTTTCAGTATGTAACCCTAATAGGTGGTCAACTTTTGGCCGTTGCAAGCATTAGTATAATGTTTTTATTTTTTAGCATTGATGATATGAAAGATTATGCTTGGAGAATACTTTTTGTAATAGGCGGAATTTTAGCACTAGGCTCGCTTTTTGTAAGAAAAATGATGAATGAAAGTGCTACAAAACTTCACCAGCATGAAGATCGTGGTACTTTAAAGGCATTATGCAAATCTTGGAAACCTTTTTTAATGGTACTTGGGGTTACCTCTGGAGGTTCTTTAGCTTTTTACACCATTACAACTTATACTAAAACTTTTATGGAAAATACGGGTATGGATAAAATGCTTGTTAATAATCTTTTCTTAGGTGCTTTATTTATACTAATCATCATTCAACCTTTTTTTGGATATATAGGAGATAAAATAGGTCACAAACGATCTTTAATTGTATTTTGTATTTTGGCATTGGTAGGAATTTATCCTATTTTTTCACTTATAGCCAATAACGCACAAAATAATCCTTCTTTGACATTTATGTTGGTGGTATTATTGTTTGTTATTTTAAGTTTTTATACTTCAGTTGCTGGGATTTTTAAAGCAAAACTTTTTCCTGAACATGTAAGAGCTTTAGGGACAGGTTTAGGTTATGCTATTTCAAATGCTGTTTTTGGAGGATCTGCTCCTTGGGTTGCTTTACAATTTAAAAATGCAGGTATAGAAAATGGCTTTTTTATATATATAGCTATTTTTACAATCATCATGCTTATAGCTACTTTATGTTTGCCTAAAAAATCAGAGCTTAATTAATTTTAACGCTTTTAAAGAAAGTGCCGAAAGTGCTGTACTTTCTAACTCTTTTAAGGTTTTAAATTCATAATTTTTATTTTCATTGTTTAAAATTTGATGATAAACCTTGATATTAAGTTTATACTTAGTATAGCTGTGCTTAAACTCCCCTATAAAACCCATATCTTTAGAAAGTTTATACTCTCCTTCTTTAAAAAAAGGAAAATTATACATACCCTTATAAAGCTTATCTTGGCTTTTCTGTATCGCAAATTTTTTATTAAATTCAAACAAAAAAAGATTTAAATTTAAACTCTCATAAAGTATTTTTTTAGCTCTTGGATAAAGCTCTGTATGAAATTTGCCTTGACAAAAATCATACAAAGGACAAATCCCACACTTTGCATTTTTACCCACACAAACCAAAGCCCCTATATCAAGCAAAGCTTGGTTGTGATCAAAGGCATGATTTAAATTTAAAAGCTCTTTAGCTCTTTTTTCAAGTTCTTTCATGCTAGGATTTTCCAAAGCAAAAAGACGAGAAAGCACACGGCGTATATTGCCATCAACAAAAGAAACCTTTTGATCGTAGCCAAAACAAGCTATAGCGCCTGCTGTATAAGCTCCTATACCACTTAATTTTTTTAGATCCTCAACATCTTTGGGTAATTTAGCCCCAAACTTATCCACGCATTCTAAAGCTGCCTTTTTTAAATTTCTAGCACGAGTGTAATAACCAAGTCCTTGCCAAGCCTTTAAAAGCTCGTCTTCATTAGCATTAGCCAAACTTTCTAAAGTAGGAAATTTTTGCAAAAAGGGGAAATAAAACCTTTCTAAAACTGATTTAACTTGAGTTTGCTGAAGCATAATTTCGCTGATATAAACCCCATAAGCTCTATCAATATGCTTTAAACTTTCATCACAATTTTGACTTTGTAAATTACGCCAAGGCAAAGTTTTGCGTCCATTTTTTTCATACCAAAGAAGTAAATTTTCTTGTAGTTTTTCAAGCTCTTTTTTTTGCATAAATGAGAGTATAACAAAAAATTTTAAAATTTTTTGCTAAAATTAGCTCAAATTAAATTATTAAGGATATCCATGTTAGCTTTTTTTAAAGGTTTAGGTATAGGTTTTTTATGTTTATTACTTTTTGTTGCAGGAGTAGTTTTTAATGTAGAATTTTTAGGCAAAAAAGACTCTAATCATGATTTATATTTTTCAAGAAATATAGAAGTAAGCAATACGCTAAAACCCGATATTTTATATGCAAATATTAATTTTTGGGCAAATGAAAATTTAAGTTCAAAAATTACATTAGACAATAGTGAAAAAGCTGAAATCACAAATACTTTCAATCAAATTTTAGAACGCTCAAAAAAAGAAAATTTTTGTAGCGGAGGAAGTTTTTCTTTAGAACCTAATTTTTCCTATAAAGATGGTATACAAACTCCAAAAGGTCAAAGATTTGATGCGAATTTAGAATGTGAATTTAAAGAAAACCAACTTGCAGATTTTAACAAGCTTTTAAATGACATCAATTCTATCATAGCTAAAAATAATTTCATCAGCGTTTCAACACCAGCCATACAAACAAAATTTTCAAAAGATACACTAAACAACAACAAAGAAAATCTCTACAAAGAGCTTTTAAAAACATCATACGAATATGAAAAAACTTACTCTTTAGATCTTAATAAAACTTGTGTATTGAAAAATTTACAAGTAAATGCCAATACCAATATCGCACCTAGAATGCTAAATGCGAAATCTGACAATATAGAACTTTCATCTCCAATTATCAGCAAAAAAGAACAAATTTTAAATGCAAAAGCTTTATTTATTTGCAAATAACTTATAGCAAAATAAACTCCTTTTAAGTTTATTTTGCTATACTTTTATCTTCAATTCTTTCAGAAATTTATGCGGGAATAGCTCAGGGGTAGAGCACAACCTTGCCAAGGTTGGGGTCGCGAGTTCGAATCTCGTTTCCCGCTCCATAATCACCCGCCCGGGTGGTGGAATTGGTAGACACAAGGGACTTAAAATCCCTCGGAATTTTTCTTCCGTGCCGGTTCAAGTCCGGCCTCGGGCACCACTTTTTCAACATTATCAGGGCGACATAGCCAAGCGGTAAGGCATGGGCCTGCAAAGCCTTGATCTCCGGTTCGAATCCGGATGTCGCCTCCAAAAGGCAAAACTTTACTTTATCGGGAGATGGCTGAGTGGTCGAAAGCGGCGGTCTTGAAAACCGTTGAGGGTCACACCTCCAGGGGTTCGAATCCCTTTCTCCCGGCCACCAAGACTTTCTAGTTTATCAAGCTTATATTATTCCTGAAATTATAAAGGATACTACAAATGAAAAATAATACTTCGGTCTTACTATTTTTGTTATATCCTAAAAAAACTTAGAAAAACTATGGCTAATATAATTAAAAATAAGAAATACAAATGGAAATTTAGAATTTGTTATCTTAAAACAAAAATATAAAATTTTAAAAATATGTCAAATTTTAAAATACAAGGTAGGCAAATGAAAGAATTTTATATGAATTTAGCTTTAAATGAGGCTTGGAAATATCAGTTTTTAACCTATCCAAATCCGGCTGTAGGCTGTGTAATCTTAGATAAAAATGAAAAAATTTTAGCCATAAAAGCTCATGAAAAAGCTGGATTAGCTCATGCGGAACTTAATGCCATAGCTCATGCTTTTAAAAGCTTAAGACCTGAAATTTCATTGCCCAAAGAAGCAAACGCCTTACATGAGTTTATTTGCAAAAACCATCAAGGTGTATTTAAAGATAGCATAGCTTTTGTAACGCTTGAGCCTTGCTCTCATCAAGGAAAAACACCTCCTTGTGCAAAACTCTTTAGCGAGCTAGGTTTTAAAAAAATTTTCATCAGCGTTAAAGATGAAAATAAAATCGCAAGCGGTGGGGCTGAATTTTTAAAAAAACAAGGTATAGAGGTTGAATTTGACATACTTAAAGAAGAAGGAAAAAAACTTTTAAAACCTTTTTTAAAATGGCAAAAAGGGCAATTTAAACTTTTTAAATTAGCCCTTTCTATGAACGGCTCACCTTTTGGCAAAATCGTAAGCAATGAGCTAAGTCGCACTTATGCACATGAAATTAGAGCGGTGATTGATTTGCTTGTAGTCGGTGGAGAAACCATAAGAAAAGATTGCCCTATATTAGATGCTAGGCTTTGCAAAGCAAAAGCGCCTAATCTTTGTATCTTAAGCCGTCAAAATATAGATAATTTTGATAAAAATATCCCTTTATTTAAAGTTCCAAACCGCCAAATTTATACCCAAATTCCAAGTGAAGCTAAATTTTTAATGTATGAGGGTGGAGAAAATTTTCTCAAAATCTTTAAAGATGAAATAGATATGTTTTTGATTTTCCAAAGTTCAAGTTTAAATGATGAAAAAAATGTTACAATACCTTTAAATTTCAAGCCACTTTACAGGAATTTTTTAGGGAGTGATACTTATGGCATTTATGAACTTTAGTGGATTTTTTTATGCGAGAAATGATTTAAGATTATTTAAAATAGAAAAGAAAAATGAATTAAAATCCTTTTTTTACAAGGACTACACCCTATCAAGCTACAAAGATGATTTAAATTTAAACAATGAAATCTTTTTTTATCAAAGTTTAAAAGAAGGCTTATTTAAGGAAAATGATGAAATTTTAGTTTCAAATTTGGGTAAAAAGATCATACTTTTTAGAAATTTCACTCAAAATTGCGATAATTTTAATGAGACAAAATTAAAACAAATATTGCTTTTATTTTTTTTGTTATTAGCGAGTGTATTTTTTGCAAGTTTGGCTATGATTAATGAATTTGGAGCCATAGATCTTCTTTTTTTAATGATTTGCTTATTGCTTTTAGTGATGGGAGTAATCAATCTTGGCTTGCTTTTTAAGCAAATTCGCATTCTTAAAAGTTTTTCCAAAGAAGAAATGAAAGAATTTTTAAGTCAAAGAATGAAAAAATACACTAAAGTGTAAAAACACTTTAGCATACTGTTTTTAAATTTGTAGCAAGACCACCTAAAGAAGTTTCTTTATATTTATAATTCATATCTTTTCCTGTTTCATACATGGTTTCTATAACCTCATCAAGGCTTACCATAGGAGTGGATTTGCGTGTCATTGCCATTCTAGCAGCACTTATGGCCTTAATGGCTCCAAAGGCATTTCTTTCTATGCAAGGAATTTGCACAAGTCCTGCAACTGGATCGCAAGTTAGACCTAGATGATGTTCCATTGCCATTTCAGCAGCATTACATGCTTTAAAAGCATTAGCTCCTAAAACTGTTGCCATAGCCGCAGCTGCCATAGAACTAGCACTACCAATTTCTGCTTGACAACCTGCTTCTGCTCCGCTAATACTTGCATTTTTCTTATAAAAAGAACCTATAAGCATTGCTGTTAATAAAAACTCTATAACCTTTTCATCACTAAAACCTATAGTATGATTTTTAAGATAAAGCATAACAGCAGGGATAACAGCACATGCTCCATTTGTTGGTGCGGTTACGACTTTTGCTCCGCTAGCATTTTCTTCAGCAATCGCAATAGCATATAAAGAAATAAAATCGATAATACCCATAGGATCAGCTGTCATCGCTACTCTTTCTTTAAGTCCTTTAGCTCTACGCTTTAAATGAAGTTTTCCAGGCAAATAATCTTCATTCGGGTGCGTACCATTATAATACACTTCTTGCATCACTTCCCAAATTTCAAGACAATAAGCACAAATTTCCTCTTTAGTGTGAAATTGCAATTCATAACGATAAGAAAGCTCTGCCAAATCCCAATCTCTTTTATCGCAAAGCTCTAAAGCTTCTTTAGCGTTATTAAGCTCTATATCTAGTTTTTTCTTTTTATTTTGGTTAGAATTTTTACCTTTTTTTTCTAATTCCGCAGCTGTTAAAACAAAGCCTCCACCTACAGAATAATAAGTTTCCTCATCAACTAACCCACCTTTACAATCATAAGCTTTAATTTTCATACCATTCTCATGTAAAGGTAAAAAATCTTTAGAAAATATCAAATCTTTTTCATAATTAAAACTAAGTTTTTTCTCGCCACAAAAATCAATTTGAGCATTTTCAATAGCATTTTTATTTACTTCATCTTGTATTGCCGCACTTAAATTTTTAGCTTCTAAGCCATTTAACCCCCAAATCACAGCCTTATCACTCAAGTGTCCTTTGCCTGTTAACGACAAAGAACCATAAAGAGTAACCTCAACTCTATCAATTTCATCAAGCTTTTTAGCAACTTTTTTACAAAATAAATTTCCAGCAAGCATAGGCCCTAAAGTATGAGAAGAAGAAGGGCCAACACCTATTTTAAAAATGCTTAAATTACTCATTTTTTATCCTTAATTTATAAAAGATCATGAATTGCAGCAGAAATTGCAACTATCCCCATTACCAAAACAAAAAGATCTAAAAATTTATTACGAAACCTTGCCAAAATATCAAAACGATAAATACAATAAAGCGGCATTAAGAAAAGCAAAATAGCCAAAACAGGACCACCAATAGCCTCGATAATTCCTATAACACTTGGATTTTTATACGCAACAAGCCACGCGATAGCAAAGGTAATGATCGCTGTTAAAGTTTGAGCGAATTTACCTTGAATTCTACCATGACTTGCTTTATATAAAATACCATTTAAGCCTTCTTGAGAACCAAGATAATGCCCTAAGAAACTTTTGCTAATAGCCACAAGTGCAACAATAGGTCCAACATAAGCTAGTAAAGAAACTTCAGGAAATTTATTTGCTATAAAAGTAAGAATATTGATATTTTGATCTTTTGCTGATGCAAAATCTTCTGGTGTAAAGGTTAAAGCACAAGAAAAAACAAAAAACATTACAACAAAAACCATAAGAATAATTGCCAAAGAAATAATTTTTCTAGCGCGAGGTTCAGCATAATCACCATATTCTTTTTTACAATAACAAGCAAGTGAAGAAATAATAGGAGAGTGATTAAAACTAAATACCATCACAGGAATAACAAGCCATAAAGTAACCCAAAAATTACTTGTTGAAATTACGGAAAAATCAACATTTGTAAATAATGATGAATTCCATTGTGGAATTAAAAGCAATGAAAAAATAAATAAAAATATAATAAAAGGAAAAACAAGAAAACTCATTGCTTTTGTTACAACATTTTCACCAAGAATAGAAATCAAAACCAAAACTCCAACAATCAAAAAACTCACCCACCAACGAGCAGCATGAGTAAGATCTGCATTGAAATTGAACTGATTGATTAAGAACTCAAGCAAAGTTGTTGTAAGATTAGCACTATAAACCAATAAAATAGGCAAAATAGCAAAAAAATACAAAAGTGTAATTAAAAATCCACCGCCCTTGCCAAAATAACTTTCTGCAACAAAAGTAATATCATCTTTTGGATTAGAACTTGAAAGCACAAAGCGACATAAATTTCTATGAGCTAAGTAAGTCATAGGAAAAGCTAAAACAAGTATAACTAACAAAGGTATCAATCCACCAAGCCCAGCACTAATAGGCAACAAAAGTACGCCGGCTCCAATAGCTGTTCCAAAAAGAGATAAAACCCACCTTGTATCGTGACTAGTCCATTTAGGAGTATTCATTATTCTTCCTTAAATTTAAGATTACATCTCTTTTATTTTAGCAAAATATTTATAAATAATTATTTTTTAAAAAAAATATTTTAAATCTTATGTAACATTTTGTAAATTTAATTTTATAAAAAAACAATCACTTGTATCAATACAGTATTATTTTAAAACTAAATATATTTTGAGTTTTGCAATCAAAAAATAAAAATTTGGAAGACTATGCTTCCAAATTTTTGCATCAAATTTTCTAAGGGAGTTAAATTTTCAAAAATTAATCTAATTTTTGACCTAGGATATTTCCTTGCATATCTGTATAAACTTCCATATTGTTATTAAACTTAAATTTATAACCATTAATTTCTTTGTCTACTTCAAGAATTTGAGCATTTGGTTGAGTTGCACTCACTTTTTTCATAACATTAGGTAAGATAGTATGTGGCAAAGCCTTATATTTTCCATCAACTTCTTTCCACTCTCCATTGATCATAAAATCAATTTCAGTTCCATCATTTAAAATCACATCATAAGAATCTATATCTTTTTTCACCAAACCAATTTGAGCGGTTTTAAAATTTTTAGAAATAAATTCTTTGGCATTATTTGGAAGTTCGCTAGCAGGAACAACCATATCTTTAGCTAAAAGCACCGTAGTACCCAACAAAGCAAGTAAAGTTAGTTTTGCTTTCATAATTTCTCCTTTTTTTCTTGGTTGGCGAAAGTTTAACTCAAAACTGTGAAGTGAATGTGAAACTTAAAAAATAATTTTCAAGCTTTCATTCTCAACACTTATACCTTGACTTTTTATAAATTTTATTTCTTTTCCATCTTCAAATTTTAAAATATCTTTATCTTTTAGATTAATATCATAAGTTAAAATATGCAAAACAATATCATAAATACAAAAGAAAAGTTCTTTTTCTTCTATGTTTAAATCACAAACTTCAAGTTCTAATTTATCAAAATTTCTAAGCCCATAAGTATAAGCATTAACTCCATTTTCACTAGGATAAACACTAACATATATCCAATTATATACCGGCAAGCGATTATCATCTAACATTTTTGCATTTTCTATATAAAAACTGGGCTCTAAAACAACTGCACCTGTATAAAAACCTAAAGCATGTTTATTATCCAAACATAAAGCTGCAATTTTCGTAAACATTTTAGCTTGTTCTAATTTGCTTTGATCTTGACTTAGCACCGCTATAAGAAGATGAGCTTTATGTTTTTTAGTTTGCTCTAAGGCATCTTTCCACATAAAATTAAAATTTGCATAGTATTCTACTTCGTGATTAGGTATAGGATTGTTAATCAAATTTAGAGTAACTAACATATTTTCATATGAAAAAATCACGCCCTCTTTGGTAAAATTTTCATCAGCTATTTTTATATTAAATTTATCTTCTAAAATGCTTTTTAACTCCGAAAAATTAAAATCAACTTCATCAAGAAGAACAAAAGAGGTAAAATTGTGATTTAAATCTATAGTCATGTTAAACCCTATTAAATTTTTATAAATTATAACCTAATAAAAATAAATACTATAAACAAGAATTTCTTAAAAATTATGATAATTGATATTAATTATAAATTTATTTTTTATACAGTATAATCTTTTAAAATTTATAAGTATATTTTTGGAGAAAAATATGGAATTTTTAAAAGATTACATCGATTTAATTATCTTTTTAATTCTAGGAATTATGGCATTTATAGCTTTTTGGTGTGTTGTAGAAAGAATGCTATTTTTTAGAAAAATTAACTTTAAAAATTATGAGAATCAAGAGCAATTTAATGATGCGATTAGTGAAAATTTAACCACTATATATATCATCTATTCCAATGCCCCTTATATAGGACTTTTAGGCACTGTAATAGGCATCATGGTTACATTTTACGAAATGGGCTTGGCGGGCAATATAGATGTCAAATCTATAGTCGTGGGGCTTTCTTTAGCTCTTAAAGCTACAGCCTTAGGACTTTTGGTTGCTATTCCTACTTTAATGGCTTATAATGCCTTACTTAGAAAAGTTTCCCTCTTAAGCAATGCTTATAAGGCAAATAAAAATGCTTAAACTACCAAAAAATGAAGGTTTAAATATAGTCCCATTTATAGACATTATGCTTGTTTTGCTTGCTATAGTGCTTAGTATTTCAACCTTTATTGCGCATGGAAAAATTCAAATCTCACTTCCTTCAAGTGAAAATGCTACCAATATAAGCAATAATGAAAAAAAACTTCTTATAACCATAGACGAAAAAAATACTTTTTATTTAAATGATAAATTAGCTGATTTAAATGAAGTTCAAAATGCTATTTTTTCACTTGATAAAAAAACCATAGTAGAACTAAAAAGCGATAAAAATGCTAAATTTGAAAGCTTTGTAAAAATTATAGATTTTTTAAAAGCCAAAGAACATGAAAATTTTCAGATTCTTACTGAGAAAAACAAATGAAAACTTTATTTTTAAATCATAAATACCAAGCTTCTTATATAACTTTTATAGTCTTTATACCTTTACTTTTTGTCATTTTTCACTCAAATGACTTTTTTAAAATGGAAATTAAAAATGAAGATTCTTTTTCTTTAGCAATAAAACAATTTACCCAAACTAATCCAACAAATGAGACTAAACCAACAGAATCCATTATAGAACCTATCAAACCAAAACCTCAGCCAAAAGTTATTAAAAAAACTCCTGAAAAAATGCAAAAAAAGATAAAAAAAACACCTCCACACCCAATACCAAATAAAACCCCAATAGCACCAACTCAAGAAGTTAAAACTTTTGCAAAAACAACTGATACAAATGTCAAACCTAAGATCACTCAATTAACACAAGGAAAAGATAATCACCCTGTATTAAAAGAAATCCAAAAAGCTATACAACAAGCACAATTTTATCCAAGGCAAGCAAAAAAAATGCGTATGCAAGGAACTGTAAAAGTAGAATTTTTATGGAAAGAAAACAAAACTTTAGCAGATTTAAAAATCATAGAAATCTCGGGATATGATTTGTTAGATAAAAGTGCTTTAGAAAGCATAAGAAAAGCTTCTTTAAATTTTCCACACTATAATGGAGATTTAAGAATTACACTACCTATTATATATGATTTTAAAACCCTAAGAGGATAAAATTATAATTTGCTACACTCTCTTATCTACAATTTGTGCTTCTTGATTTTCAATTTTATTTTGAAAATCTTTACTTAAATTCTGACTTAATTCTTGGAAAGATTTTTGCTTCAGTTTTTCAAATTCTTCAGGATTGCTAGCCTCAAGCTTTGCCTGCTCATCAGCACTTAAAGCACTTAAACCTTTTTCTTGAGCTTTTTGAAGCAAATCTTCGTCTTCTTTTTCTTTGATATTATTTTCCTTATCATCTTTTTTATTGATTTTTTGCGGATCTATGGTTTTCATAGCATTAGCTCCACCACCTGATGCTTCTTTAATGTCGCTTAAAATTTCTCTCATGCTAGGTTCTTTAACATCACTATCATCAACTTTACCATCTTTATTTACATCTTTATCAATAAAAAAATTTAATTTTTCTTCTATATTTGCATCATCAGATATTTTTTCATCACTTGTTTTAAAGCCTAAATTTTGCATACTTTGTTGAAGGGTACTTGTATTAAAATTTAATTTTACACTTTGTTGTTTATTATTTAAATTTGAATTTAAAGAACCAAAATTATCTTTTACACTTTCAAACCAATTTGAAACAAATTGATTTACTTCGCCATTAAGCCTTATACTACCATCATTTCTAGCAACATAATTCATATAAGAACCGAAATTTTTTTGTAAACTACTATAATTTTCATCGCTTAAATTTAAAGCTATAAGTTCACCTTGCTTATTTTCAAAAACAACCTTAACACCATCGCTATTTAAACTCGAAAGATCTTGCACGGGAATTTTATCTTGATCTTCTTTTTTTAATACGCTAAGCTCTTTTTTATCAACATTATTAGTTAAAGAATGGGTTAAACTAGCAGAAGTATCGATTTTCATTATTTATCCTTTTTTACATTTTGCAAATAAACCTAAACGACACATTTTTCTCTCATGTGAATTTTTTAAAGAATTACACTTTTTAAGTTCTTGCTCGTAGTTAGCACAAGAATTTGCAAAAGCAAAAGAACTCAAAATGCTTAAAACCAAAATTATTTTTAACATTTTCCAATCCTTATTTTAAAGATTTTTTAGTTAAAATTATACCTTTTATAATCGACAAAATCTTAAAAAACTTTATAATCTCAGAAAGGAATCAATGAAAGCATTAGCTCTTTTTAGCGGTGGGCTTGATAGTATGCTTGCAATGAAACTCATCACTGCACAAGGCATAGAAGTTAAAGCTCTAAATATCAACATAGGTTTTGGAAGCACAAGTGATAAAAGCGAAATCATGAAAAAGCGTGCGGCAATGGTAGGTGCAGATTTTGAAATGATAGATGTAAGAAATTCCTATCTTCAAGAAGTGCTTTTTAATCCACAATATGGCTATGGCAAACATTTTAATCCTTGTATAGATTGTCATGCTTTTATGTTTAAAACTGCTCTTGCTATGTTAAAAGAAGAAAATGCAAGTTTTATCATCACAGGAGAAGTTTTAGGACAACGCCCTATGAGTCAAAGAAGTGATGCAATGGCAAAGGTTAAAAAACTTGCTCTTGATGAAGAAGATTTAATCTTGCGTCCTATGTGTGCAAAAAACCTACCTCTAACCAAACCTGAAAGAGAAGGTTGGGTAGATAGAGAAAAACTCGAAGGTATTATTGGAAGAAGTCGTAAAAGACAACTTGAACTTGCAGCTAAATTTGGCTTAGAAGACTTTGAAAGCCCAGGTGGAGGTTGTTTGCTAACTCTTGATAGTTTTGCTAAAAAAATTCGAGATTTCATAGAATTTGACAAAGATATGCAGGTTAATGACGCACAACTTTTAAAATATGGTCGTCATTTAAGATTACCCAATGGAGCTAAAATGATCATAGGTAGAAATGAACTTGAAAATACTCTTTTAAAAGGTTTAAAAACTCCTAAATATGAAGCAATAGAAATTGGGGATTTAATCGGAGCTTACTCTTTGGTAGATGAAAAAATTTCAGAAAAAGACTTAGAACTTGCCTTAAAAATAGCCCTTACCTATACTAAACACGAAGTAGGAAAAAGCTATGAACTTAAATTTAAAAATCAAGCTTATACAAGTATAGCTTTTGAAAATAAGGCTGATATTAATCAATTTTTTATTAGTTAAAGTATAAAGTATTTAGCAAAACAAGCGATATAGTATTTGAATCTTTTCAAAATATTGCAATCAAGCCCATGAAAATGGGCTTTTTTTATTTTAATCCATAAGCATTTTTTAAATTGTTTAAATTCGCACTCGCATTCAAAAGCAAACAATCAGCCAAAACTAAACGTACCATAGCACTAGCTACAACACTTCCTCTAACACCTACACAAGGATCATGCCTACCTTTGAGTTCAAATTTCAAATTATTGCCAAATTTATCTATACTTTCTTGCTTGGCAAAAATAGAAGGAGTAGGTTTAAAATAAGTTTTTAAAATAAGATTTTCTCCATTTGAAATTCCTCCTAAAATTCCTCCGCTATGATTGCTTAAAAACTTGCCATCTTTTAAAGCATCATTATTACACGATCCGCGCATTTTGCTTGCATTAATACCTTCGCCTATTTCAACTGCTTTAACAGCATTAATTCCCATTAAAGCATGAGCTAATTTAGAGTCTAACTTATCATAAAGAACTTCTCCAAGTCCTATAAGCATACCACTAACTTTTGTAAAAACAGCAGCGCCTACGCTATCTTTTGAATTTCTAGCATTTAAAATTTCATTTTTAAAGTCACTTTCTAGTTTTGGATCAAGGCAAAAAATTTCACTTTTCTTAGCAAATTCAAAATCAAATTCTTCTTCTTTCAAATTTGATACAAAAGTTCCTACTCCAAAAACACCACTTTGAACACAAATATCAAATTCACGCAAAAGCATCGCTGCAACTGCACCACCAGCCACTCTAGCAACACTTTCCCTAGCGCTTGATCTACCCCCACCCCTATGATCTCTTATGCCATATTTATAAAAATAAGTAAAATCCGCATGAGCAGGACGAAATAGATCTTTTAAATTATCATAATCTTTAGAATGAGCATTTTCATTAAAAACTACTATAGCTATGGGATGACCCGTTGTATATCCTTCAAAAACCCCGCTTAAAACCTGAGCTTTATCGCTTTCTTTTCTTGGTGTTGCAAATTTACTTCCGCCTTTGCGTTTATCAAGCTCATTTTGCAAAAATTCTTCATCAAATTTAACCCCAGCAGGCATTCCATCAATAATACATCCAACAGCCACACCATGAGACTCACCAAAACTTGTAAATTTCAATCTCGTACCAAAGGTATTCACTATAAAGCTCCTAATTTCTCAAGTGCAATTTTTGCTGCCATTTGCTGTGCTTCTTTTTTGCTTCCTGCAATAGCTCTTGCAAGTTCTTTACCATCAAGCATTAAAGCAATTTCAAATTGCTTTAAATGATCAGGGCCAAAAGCACGCACTGTTTCATACTGCGGAGTTTGTCCGATTTTTCCCTGTGTAATCTCTTGTAATTTTGTTTTATAATCTTTTATAAGAATTTTTGCATCAATTTGAGGGAAATTTTTTTCTATAAGCCTTAAAGCAATAGTTTTTGCAAACTCGAACCCAGCTTCTAAATGTATAGCACCTATAATGGCTTCTAACGCATCTGAAAGTATAGAAGGCTTTTCTTTTCCTCCATTGTTTTCCTCAGCAACACTCATAAGAATAAAATCGCCCAAATTTAAACTATTTGCAATTTTTGCAAAAGACTTTTCATTTACTAAAGCTGCTCTAAGCTTAGATAAATCTCCTTCGGCATCTTTGGCGAATTTATGAAAAAGGTATTCACCTACAACTAAATCAAGCACGGCATCACCTAAAAATTCCAAGCGTTCGTTGTTGTAAGATTTTTTAAAACTTTTATGGGTTAAAGCATGTATAAGAAGATTTTTATCTTTAAATTCATAAGTTAAACTCTGCTCTAGCTTTTCAATGTTTTTCATCATTTTCCCTTGCAATTTTCAAAGCAGCTTCACGCGCCAATGTATCACACCTTTCATTTTCCAAATGTCCATTATGTGCTTTTACCCAAAAAGCCTTAATCTTATGAGATTTTGCCACTTTAATATATTCCTTCCATAAATCTATATTTTTTTTACCTTTAAAATCCTTTTTTATCCATCCTTCTAGCCATTCATTAATACTTTGAACCATTAGGTTAGAATCTGTAAAAAGCGAAATTTCACAAGGCTCTTTTAAAGCCTTCAAAGATTCAATAATTGCCATTAGCTCCATTCTATTGTTAGTGGTATTAGCCTCAGCTCCAAAACCTTCCTTTTGATACTCCTTATAACGCAAAATATAAGCCCATCCGCCAAAACCTGGATTATTAAGACATGAGCCATCTGTATAAATTTCAATGTGTTTCATTGTTTTTCACTTCATAAATAATTTTACAAGTATTAAACTCATAACAAACAGGACAGTGATAAAAAAACAAAGGCATTACATTTTTACACTCAGAACAACGATATGAAAATTCTAACCCCGCATTAAAAGAATTATCTTTTAAAATTTTTAACATTTTAAAATTAGAATTTTTAAAAACAAACTGATGCGTATCATCATGCTTTGAAATTTTACCCAAAGCATAAAAGAATTCTAAAAAATCTTGATTTTCTAAATTAAACGCTTCATTTTCTCTATAAAGCAAATCACAAATATCAAAAAAATTTTGCCCTAAAAACATATGATATTTTTCAAAAACTAAACGCCCCAACATAGGATTGTCTTCTATTTTAAATTCTAAAAGTTTTTTCTTTTTTTCTTCATCAGCGATATTAAAAGTACAAAGTTCTAAAGCTTTGATAAAATCACGCTCTTTTTGTACATCTTCATTAAGCTCAAAAAGACATTCTAAAAGTTCTAAATTTTCTTTATAAGAACGAAGTTTTAAATAAACAATTTTTAAAAGTTTTAAGGCTTGTATATTTCTTGGACGCAGTTTTAAAGCTTGTAATAAAACTTCTTTTGCACGCTCTAAAAATCCTGCTTTAAAATAAACTTTTGCTAAAGAAAGGAAAATAAATTCTCTTTCTTGTTTATCTTTACATTTTTCAAGAGCAATCAAATAAATTTGAGTTGCTTTTTCAAATTCCCCGCTTTTAGTAAAAATTTCAGCCAAAAAACTTAAATTTCCAAAACTCAAGCTACTATTTCTTAACAACTCTTTATGAGCGTTATCCATTTCAAATTTTTTTATAAATTTTTCAAGCTTTTGTTCTTCATCTTTGTTAGCAAATATTTTCCAAATATAATTTGCAACAGCTACAACAAATACTAAAATGGTTAAAATTATAAGCCCTACTAAAGGGTCTCTGTATTCTACAAAGAAAAAATCCATAGTCTCGCTCTAAAAATTTTATGCCAAATTATAGCCAAATCTTTGTATAATTTTAACAAGGTTTGTAAAATGATAACTAAAGAAAGTATAGAAAATTTATCCCAAAGACTTAATATTGTTGATATTATAGAAAATTATATTGAAGTAAAAAAACAAGGCTCTAGTTTTGTATGTATCTGTCCTTTTCATGCAGATAAAAACCCGTCTATGCATATCAATCCTACCAAAGGTTTTTATCATTGTTTTGCTTGCAAAGCTGGTGGAGATGCTTTTAAATTTGTAATGGATTATGAAAAATTAAGTTTTGCCGATGCAGTTGAAAAAGTTGCAAGCCTTAGTAATTTTACTTTGAGCTATACAAAAGAAAAACAAGAAAATAAAAAAGAGCTAAAATCTATACTACCAAGCTTAAATGCGTATTTTAAAGATAATCTCAAACACCACAAAGAAATTTTAACCTATCTTTACCAAAGAGCTTTAAATGACAAAGATATAGCCAAATTCGAATTAGGTTTTGCAGGAGCAAGTGAAGATAGTATAAGATTATTGCAAAATCAAAAAATTCCTTTAGAAGATGCTATGAGTGTTGGAGCTTTAAAAAAAGATGAAAATAATGAATTTTACGCAAGTTTTATATGGCGTATCACCTTTCCAATCTACGATCACAAAGACTTATTAGTAGGGTTTGGAGGGCGTACTTTAAATCCCAATGTACCGGCAAAGTATGTAAATTCACCCCAAAATATACTTTTTGATAAAAGTAGAATTTTTTATGCTTTTAACATCGCTAAAGAAAATATAGCCAAAAAAAAAGAAATAATAGTATGTGAAGGCTACATGGATGCAATAGCTTTTCACAAAGCAGGGTTTAATAACGCTGTAGCAGTTCTTGGAACAGCATTAACCGAACATCATCTACCCTTAATCCGCCGTTATGATGCAAAAGTGATTTTATGTTTTGACAATGATGAAGCAGGATTAAAAGCTGCGACACGATCTGCATTTTTATTAAGCACAAACAAAATAGACGGTAAAGTGGCAATTTTGCAAGGCGGAAAAGATCCTGCTGAGCTCGTAGCAAAAAATGAAAGCACAAAACTCCATAATATACTCGATGAAGGAATAGAGCTTGGTGAATTTTATATCAGACGCTTAATATCCACTCATTCCATAATTTCTGCTCTTGATAAACAAAAAGCTTTAGAAACTATACAAAAATTCACCTTTAATCTTGAACCTTTAGTGGCAAATTCTTACACTAGTCTAGTTTCAAATTTATTAAAAGTGGATGAAAAATTTATTGTCTTATCACAAAATTCAAAAAAAACCATACAAACCCCTTTAATTTCTCAAAATAAATACAATTTTCCTAAAGAAAAAATTCACATTGCAGAATTAGAACTTATAGCTTTTTTAAAACAGCATCCAGATATATGTAACGATTTTAAGCAAATTAGTGATAGTGTTTGTTTTAAACATAAGATTTTATTGGATAAAATTTTAGAAAAAAAAGGTTATGAAGATAGTGATATTAGAGAATTTGAAAGTAAAAATATTCGAAAAAATTTAAACTATAGCGAATTCTTGTTAGGTATTTGCAAGGTTAATTTAGCTTTTTTAAACAATGTAAAAATTAAAAATTCTACACTCGCATTAAAAAAACAACTTTTTACGCTTATTGATAAAAATTTAAATCTTTTAATTAAAAATTTAAATACCGCAGAATTAAATAATTTTTTAAAAGAATATTTAAGCTTCTTAAAATATGAAAAAAACGAAGAAATTCTGCAACAATCATTTAGAAACTTAAATGGAATTTTTGGTAACAAAAACTTTACAGCTTATGATTTAGGATTTAGCATACAAAATAATGACAAACCTTTTTAATTTATTTAAATTTCAAGCCTTAATTTACCTTTTTTTAAACACAATCACGCTAAAGTATATAAAAATTTTTAAGGATAAATTATGATGCCTTTTAGTGATGAAGAGCTTATAAATCCTGTTAAAGCAAGTTTAGAAAAGAGCTTGCCTATGCTTGAACGTGATGGCGGAGGGCTTGAATTTTTAGGAATTAAAAATGGGATCGTTTATGTCCATTTAATAGGAGCTTGTAAAGGCTGTGCATCGAGTGGAACAACGCTAAAATACGGTCTTGAAAGGCAACTTAAGATTGATATTCATCCGGAAATCACTATAATCAATTTAAACGGCGGAGCAGACGAATTTGCAAAATTATAAAAAACTTGGAATTGAACATTTTTACAAGAAAGATTTTAAAACTGCAAAAATGTATTTTTCTATGGCTTATGAAAAACGCAAAAATAAACGCTTGCTAAATTTTATCTGCCTTTGTGATCTTGCTTTAAAATCTCCTAAAGAAGCTTCTTTACTTTTTGATTTTTATATAGAACATTACAAAATCTCTAGCATTGATAAAGACTTAGAAGAAATTTTAAGTACAATTGAATTTAAAAAACAAGAAAACAAACAGGAAAACGAATTTGAAGATGGGCATGCGTTAAATTATCAAGATTTTTTAAAAAGCGAAGAAGAACTTGGCTTTCAAAAAAGTTTTGAAAATATCATTAACAGCACTAAATTAGTTATTGATAATCGTGATGATTTTTTAGATTTTTTGGAAAAATTACTTGATAATGGCTATAAAGATATGACTTTAAATTACATAGAAAATGTTATGCCTCATTTTTGGGCAAATGATAGATTTATCAAACTCCAAGAAAAACTCATGGGATTTAAAAGTGAAATTAAAACTTGAAAATTCATTCATTACAGATAACACCTTAGAGTGTGAAAAAGAATGCTTTTTTTTGCAAACCACACAAAATGCTAAATTTCACGCTCAAGCCTTAGAAAAAGGTGCAAAAATCATTGATGTAAATGAGTGTAAAAAACTTTTAAAAATCGATGAAAAGATTCAAATCATAGGAATCACAGGAACCAATGGCAAAACCACAACCGCAGCAGCGATTTATTCTATCTTATTGGATTTAGGTTATAAGTGTGGGCTTTGTGGGACAAGAGGAGCTTTTATCAACGATGAACAAATCGATGAAAAATCCTTAACCACCTCCCCTATTCTTAAAACCTTAGAATACCTACAAATAGCCACTCAAAAAAAATGTGATTTTTTCATCATGGAAGTAAGCTCACACGCACTCGTTCAAAACCGCATCGAAGGCTTAAATTTTGCTGCTAAAATTTTTACCAATATCACTCAAGATCATTTAGATTTTCACGGTACTTTTGAAAATTATAAAGAAGCAAAAGAACTTTTTTTTACCGATGAGAGTTTAAAATTTATCAACAAAGATGCTTTGGCTATTAAATTTAATGTGCGTAATGCTTTTACTTATGGCATAGAAAATCCTGCTTTATATCAAATCAAAGCTTATTCTTTAGAAGAAGGCATTAGTACTATTGTAACAAATAAAAATCAAACTTTTCACATAGACTCGCCCTTGCTAGGACTTTTTAATCTTTACAATCTTCTAGTTGCTAGTGCTTGTGTGAATGAACTCGTAAAGCCTGATTTAAAAGACTTGGAAAAAGCTATCAGTGGATTTGGCGGGGTTTGTGGCAGGGTAGAACAAGTAGCAAAAGGTGTGATTGTAGATTTTGCTCATACGCCTGATGGCATTGAAAAAGTGCTTGACACTCTTAAAAATAAAAAACTCATCGTTGTTTTTGGAGCAGGTGGAGATAGAGATAAAACCAAACGCCCTTTAATGGGAAAAATCGTCGAACATTTTGCAAAAATTGCTATCATTACAAGTGACAATCCACGCAGCGAAGAACCAAAAACCATCATGGAAGAAATTTTATCAGGCTTTACTAAAAAAGAAAAAGTTTTAATGATAGAAGATAGAAAAGAAGCTATAAAAAAAGCTTTAGAACTAAAAGAAAATGACGATTTAGTCGTTATTTTAGGCAAAGGTGATGAAACTACTCAAGAAATTAAAGGGATAAAATATCCTTTTAGTGATAAAGTAGTTGTTAATGAAATTTTAAAAAATCAAGGATAATCAATGTTTGAAAATATGGATTTTTCTAAAATGGGAGAACTTTTAAATCAAGTTCAAGAAAAAGCAAAAAATATAGAACTAGAACTTGCAAATCGTGAATTTAGTGCCAAAAGCGGAGCAGGACTTGTTAAAGTAAGTGCCAATGGAAAGGGTGAAATTATCGATGTTAGCATTGATGATTCTTTACTTGAAGATAAAGAATCCTTGCAAATTTTACTTATTTCTGCAATTAATGATGTTTTGGCTATGGTTGCACAAAATCGTTCAAGTATGGCGAATGATGTTTTAGGCGGTTTTGGAGGTATGAAATTATGAAAAAAATTTTAATTATTTGCATGCTTTTTACTTTGTCTTTTGGTATAGAAAGACCTAAATTTGAAGATTTTTTAGCAGGTTATGAAAGAAATAAGGCAAGCATGCTCAACTATGAAGGAATGCCAGCTTTTGCACTCGGTGAAAATTTACTTGCTGTGTTAAAACAGCCTAATGCTAAGCTTAACAAATATGTAAAATACGATCCATTTTTAAATTTATATCTTGTAAGAACTGACTTTAGCCTAATCCCTACTCCTATGGGTGATGAAGAAAAACTTACTCGTAATGATTGGGTTGGAATTTGGGATCCTAATAAACCTTATATAGGGCATATTAAGTATTTAGCTCAAAATATTGATGAAAAAGATCAACTTGATTTTAATTCTAAAATAGGACTTTTAGGGACTCCATGCTGTGAAATGATGGGGATTGCTTTAAATAATAGCTCTTTTATAGGCAATCGCTATTTAAAACATTTTATGAAATATAACGATGTTTATTGGGGGGATATTGGCGTTGATTTTGTTGTTCGAGAAAATAAAATTTATGTTAACAATGTAAGAAAAAATCCACAATTTTTAATCAATGATCAAGTTATAAGTGTTGATGGCTTACCCGCCAATGATTTAAGAAAACTCAATGAAAAAATTCTTTTTGCAGATCGCGGAAGCACTCTTTATTTTCAAGTGTTGCGTGATAATATGGATTTAAATATTTCTACTGAAGTTTTTGCAAAAGATTTGAGCAAATTTAACCTTCCTGATTCTAAACCAAAACCAAAAATTACAAATTTCACAAGCAATCTTGGTTTAACGGTTAATGCTAGTCTTGTTGTAACTAAAATAGATCCAAAATCAAAAGCATCAAATGCAGGATTTATGGTAGGAGATAAAATTTTACGCGTTAATAATATTATTTTAAATAATTTTAAAGAATTACAAAATATTTTAAGTGCTGGTAATGACTTTAGCATCTTAATTGAACGCAAAAGTACTAAATTACCTTTATCAAATTTCAACAATGAACTAGGCGGAAATGCCAACTCAGGTGGCGATGGTAAATTTCAATTTTTCATAAGGCTTACTAAGTGAATTTAAAAGAACTTTTTATCCATCACTTAGAAAAAAATCTACCCAAAGTTGAAAGCTTTCATCCTTTTTTCAATGAAGCTTTAGCACTTATGTTAAAAGCAGGAGGAAAGCATTTTCGCGCACAATTGCTTTTAAGCGTAGTGCAAAGCAATAAACCTGAACTTTTAAATCAAGCTTTAGATGTAGCTTTAGCTTTGGAATTTATCCATACTTATTCACTCATACACGATGATTTACCCGCTATGGATAATGCGGACTTTAGACGAGGAATTCCAACCTTACACAAAAGCTACGATGAAACTACAGCCATCTTAGTAGGTGATGCTTTAAATACCGAAGCTTTTTTAGTTCTAAGTCATGCTCATTTAAAAGATGAAATCAAAATCAAACTCATCAAAACCCTTGCCTTTAATGCAGGACTTAATGGAATGGTCATAGGACAAGCTATTGATTGTTTTTTTGAAGACAAAAGACTGAGTTTAAATGAACTTGAGTTTTTGCATACACATAAAACCGCAAGATTGATCGCCGCAGCTTTAAAAATGGGTTGTGAAATTTGCGAACTTAACAACGAAGAAAGCAACCAAATTTACAAACTTGGTTTAAAACTAGGACTGATTTTTCAAATCAATGATGATATTATCGATGTAACTACAAGTCAAGAACAAAGCGGAAAGCCTACCAACAACGATATTCATAAAAATTCTTTTGTCAATTTGCTTGGACTTGAACAAGCCATAAAAACAAAAGAAAATCTTCTTAGTGAATGCGAACAAGACTTAGAAAAACTTAATGAAAAACTCGCACAAATGATACAAAATTTAATAATTCAATACTTATAAAGGCAAAATAATGAACATTCAAATTTTACAAGAACAGGCAAATACTCTAAGATTTTTAAGTGCTGATATGGTGCAAAAAGCAAACTCAGGACACCCAGGTGCACCTTTGGGCTTAGCAGATATTTTAAGTGTTTTAAGTTATCATTTAAAACACAATCCCAAAAATCCAACTTGGCTAAACCGAGATAGACTTGTATTTTCAGGCGGACATGCAAGTGCTTTGCTTTATAGTTTTTTACATTTAAGCGGCTATGACTTAAGCTTAGAAGATCTTAAAAATTTCCGCCAACTTCATTCTAAAACCCCTGGACACCCTGAAATTTCAACTCTTGGAGTAGAAATCGCTACAGGCCCTTTAGGACAAGGCGTTGCCAATGCTGTAGGCTTTGCTATGGCAGCAAAAAAAGCACAAAATTTGCTAGGCAGTGATTTAATCGATCATAAAATTTATTGTCTTTGCGGAGATGGGGATTTACAAGAAGGCATTTCTTATGAAGCTTGTTCTTTAGCAGGACTTCACAAACTTGATAACTTCATACTTATTTATGATAGCAACAATATCTCTATAGAAGGCGATGTAGGTTTAGCCTTTAACGAAAATGTAAAAATGCGTTTTGAAGCACAAGAATTTGAAGTTTTAAGTATAAATGGACACGATTATGAAGAAATCAATAAAGCCTTAGAACAAGCTAAAAAATCCACAAAACCTTGTCTTATCATCGCAAAAACAACTATAGCAAAGGGTGCAGGAGAGCTTGAAGGCAGTCATAAAAGCCATGGCGCACCTTTGGGTGAAGAAGTGATTAAAAAAGCCAAAGAACAAGCAGGCTTTGATCCAAATATCAGTTTTCATATCCCACAAGCAAGCAAAATCCGCTTTGAAAGTGCTGTAGAACTTGGGGATTTAGAAGAAGCAAAATGGAAAGATAAGCTTGAAAAAAGTGCTAAAAAAGAACTTTTAGAAAGGCTATTAAATCCTGATTTTAACAAGATAGCTTATCCTGATTTTAAAGGAAAAGATCTTGCTACAAGAGATAGTAATGGTGAAATTTTAAATGTTTTAGCTAAAAATTTAGAAGGATTTTTAGGTGGAAGTGCAGACTTAGGCCCTTCGAATAAAACAGAACTTCACAGTATGGGAGACTTTGTAGAAGGTAAAAATATCCATTTTGGTATCAGAGAACACGCTATGGCAGCGATTAACAATGCTTTTGCAAGATATGGAATTTTCTTACCATTTTCGGCAACTTTTTTCATCTTTAGCGAGTACTTAAAACCTGCCGCAAGAATAGCAGCTCTAATGAAAATCAAACATTTTTTCATTTTCACACACGATAGCATAGGCGTGGGCGAAGATGGACCAACACACCAACCTATAGAACAACTTAGCACTTTTAGAGCTATGCCAAATTTTTTAACCTTTAGACCTGCTGATGGGGTGGAAAATGTCAAAGCTTGGCAAATAGCCCTAAATGCTGATATTCCGAGTGCTTTTGTGCTTTCACGCCAAAAACTCAAAGCTCTAAATGAACCTGTTTTTGGAGATGTAAAAAACGGAGCGTATTTACTCAAAGAAAGCAAAGAGGCTAAATTTACACTTCTAGCAAGTGGAAGTGAAGTTTGGCTTTGTCTAGAAAGTGCAAACGAACTTGAAAAACAAGGTTTTGCTTGTAATGTTGTTTCCATGCCTTGTTTTGAACTTTTTGAAAAACAAGATAAAGCTTATCAAGAAAGATTGTTAAAAGGTGAAGTTATAGGTGTTGAAGCAGCACATTCTAATGAACTTTATAAATTTTGCCATAAAGTATATGGCATAGAAAGTTTTGGAGAAAGTGGTAAAGACAAAGATGTGTTTGAATGCTTTGGATTTAGCGTTTCAAAGCTTGTAAATTTTATCCTTAGCAAATAAAATGAATACAAATTTCAAATTTCAAAATAACACTCTTTTTATCTTTGGAATTTGGGATAAAACAAGTATTTATAAGTTAAAAATAAAAGATTTTTTAGCTTTGATCCAAAGCAAGGAAGTGATTTTTGATTTTAAAGATCTAAAAGCAATCGATACCGCTGGAGTGAGATTTTTCCTTGCTTTAGAAAATGACCTTAAAGATAAAAATATTAAAATCACCAAAGAAGGCTTAAATTCACGCTTTCAAATCCTGTTTGAACTTTGTGAAAAAAACTACCAAAGACTAGGCAAAACAAAAAAATCACATAAAAATTTCAGTGAATACTTTATCGATCTTGGAAAATTAAGTTTAGAACTTTTAAAAATTTTAATAAAATTCATCAATTTCACAGGAGCTTTTTTCACAAGTCTTTTTTTATGCCTTAAAAATCCTAAAAATTTTCGCTTTATTGCTTTTTTATATCATATAGAAAATTCTGCTTTTAAAGCCTTACCTATAGTTATTTTAACCGCTCTTTTAGTAGGAGTGGTTTTAGCCTATCAGGCTGCTTACCAACTCGCACAATTTGGAGCCAATATTTTCATAGTGGATTTGATGGGAATTTCAGCCACTAGAGAACTTGCACCTTTAATCGCTGCCATAGTGATCGCAGGAAGAAGTGCAAGCTCTTATACCGCACAAATTGGGGTGATGAAAATTACTGATGAAATTGCAGCTATGAATACTATGGGTTTTCGTTCTTTTGAATTTATTGTTATTCCACGTGTCATGGCTTTGGTAGTAGCTATGCCTTTAATCGTTGCCATTAGCGATGCAATCAGTATTATAGGTGGAATGATGGTTGCAAAATTAAATCTTGATATTTCTTTTGCCGAATTTTTAAGACGCTTTAGAGAAGCTGTAGATATAAAACATATCTTTATAGGACTTGCAAAAGCACCTATTTTTGGATTTTTGATAGGACTTATTGCTTGTTTTCGTGGTTTTGAGGTAAAAAACACTACACAAAGTATAGGAATTTATACAACAAAAAGCGTTGTAAATGCTATTTTTTGGGTGATAGCTTTTGATGCTTTATTCTCTGTTATTTTAACTTCTACAGGAATTTAAATGGTTATTAAAGCACAAAATATCATTACAAAATTTGGAGAAAAAATTGTCCATGATGGCGTAAGTTTTGAAATCAAAAAAAACGAAATTTTTGGTATTTTAGGAGGTAGTGGAAGTGGAAAATCCGTCCTTTTAAAACAAATGCTTATGCTTGAACATTTTGATGGTGGAGAATATGAAATTTTAGGCTATAAACTTAAAAATATCAACAAAGAAGATGCACTTGCTTTGCGTAAAAAATGGGGTGTGGTTTTTCAGTTTGCTGCACTTTTTAGCTTTTTTAATGTTTATGAAAATATCGCTATTCCTTTAAAAGAATACACTCATTTAGATGAAAATAGCATACAAGAACTGGTTTTAATGAAGCTAAAAATGGTAGGCTTAAACGAAAGTGTTTTAAAACAATTTCCAAGCGAACTTAGTGGCGGTATGCAAAAAAGAGTGGCAATTGCTAGAGCTTTAGCACTTGATAGTAAATTGCTTTTTTTAGATGAACCTACTTCAGGACTTGACCCTCATAGTAGTCGTGAATTTGACGATTTGGTTTTAGAGTTAAAAAAAAGTTTTGATCTAAATATCATTTTGGTTACACATGATAAAGAAAGTATGAAAAATTTACTCGATCGTTTTATCATTTTAGAAAATAAAAAAGTTGGATTTTGCGGCACTTATGAAGAATTACGCTTGCAAAATGAACGACTTTTTAAAAGATTTATGGAGTAAAAGTGGAAAATAGAGCAAATTATTTTTTTGTAGGACTTTTTGTTTTTGGAGTATTTTTTGCAAGCCTTGGTTTCATACTTTGGCTTGGTGGATACTCTAAAGAAGAAAGTTTTAAGTATTATGAAATTCACACACAAGAATCCGTTGCAGGACTTGGCATAAAAGCACCCGTAAGGCTTTTGGGCGTGGAAGTAGGTAGCGTAGAAGAAATCAGCATTTACAATCAAGATGAACTCGGCGTTAACATACGCATCAAGGTCAAAAACAATACCCCTATAAAAGAAGATACTTTTGCTACTTTGCAACTTCAAGGTATCACAGGACTTAAATTTATCCAACTTCAAGGCGGAAGTAAAAATAGTAAAGATCTAGTATCTATGCAGGGAAAACTTCCAGTCATTCCTTTTAAAGAAAGTTTTTTAGCGACCATAGATAGACAAAGTGAACATATTTTTTCTTTGGTTAAAACGGCCGATGATAAATCAAAAGAACTTTTAAGCGAAAAAAATCTTAAAAATCTAGAAATCCTTTTGCAAAATCTAGCAGAATTAAGTGCAAATTTAAACGCTAATTCTAAAAATTTAAGTCTTAATCTTTCAAACGCAAGTTTAAAAATAGGAAAAATGGCTGATAATATAAGCCTTAGTGCGCAAAATTTCAACTCCAGTCTTAAAAACATAAAAGAAAGCACAATGATTTTAAAAAATTTCATAAAAAAAGCTGATGAAAAATTAAACACTTATGATGATATTAAAGCATCTTTGATGCAAAATTTAGAACTTTTTAAACGGGTTTTAATTGAAAGCAATATTCTAATAGAAAATTTACAAAACAGCCCTGCTGATTTGATTTTTAAAGAAACTAAACCTAAACTTGGACCAGGAGAAAAATAATGCTAAAGCAATTATTCTGTATTTTGACTTTTATTTTTATGTTATGCGGATGCTCTTTAAGACACGAAACCATCAATAAAAATGAAAATATCATATTAAAAGACGAAGGAATAGACTCAAATATTTTTTTTAAAAAAACCGGTAAAATTCTTAAAATTCGCAATACAAATGCACCTTTGTATTTAAACTCGCGAGCTATTGTTTATATAGATAATGGTTTTAGCAACAAATACGCACATTATTTCTGGGGAGATTTGCCAAGCAATCTTTATTCTTTTTTAATTTTATCAAAATTTGAACAAAGCAATATTTTTACAACCTTACTTTCTTCAACAAGCTCTTTAAGTGCGGATTATTCTCTTGAAAGCAGGATTAACTCTTTTGAGCAAATTCTTAATAACAATGAAAACTACGCTCAAATTTCTATAAGCGTAAATTTCATAAATCTTGAAAACAATCAAATAATAGCTCATAAAATTTTCAATACCAAAGAAAAAATAGAAAAAAAAGATATCCGCTCTACCTATAATGCTTTTCAAAAAGCCTTGAATAAAATTGGCAATGAGATTGTTTTTTGGGTAAATTCTAACTTATCCTAATTTAGGAACACTTTTTGCTTTTTAAATATTTAGCAATATTTTTGAAAGGTAAACAATGAAAAGTGATTTAGATATATTTAAAAAACACTTAGGTGAAATTCAGGGCGTGAATGAATTTAAAGCAAATCAAATTTGCTCTCAAATCAATGATGCAAATGATTTTATAGGAGCACTTCAAGTGCTTGATATGTCTTTAAAAAAAATAGAAAAAAGCATTCTAGAAAGAATAGATGAAAATTCAGATGATATGCAAAAAAGAACTCTTGATGCCACAGCGTCACAACTTATACAAAACTGCTCTTTCATGGGAACAGCTCTTTTTGGAAATATTTTCAATGTTTATGTTGGTAAAAAACTTTTTGAATTTGAAATTGCTAATCCACTTTTAATTCTTCAAACAAGCAATTACGAAGGTGTATTGGCCTATATACAAGATAAAAGAGATGAAATAAAAATCATTCTATCAGAATTAGCAACCGCAATTACCATGGGCGAAACTATGGATAATGCTGGAATTTATAACTCTACAATGGATTTTAAAAATTTATTTAAATAAGAATAGTAATCGTTTGTTCTCTTTAAGCAAATATAATATATTTTAGCTTAAAGAGATTTTCCAGACTCTAAAAGAGAGTTAGGCTACGAATAAAAAGGGGAGGGAAATAGCCTAACCCAAAAGAGATCTTAAAAGATCTCTTTAAACCAAAATACATATTTAGATAATTTAACAATTTTTATTAAATTATCTAAACCATATTTATGTTTTAGTTTAATACGATGTGACATTTTATTCTAAAAACACTTAATCTGCTATAAAAATATCATTTAGTAACTTAACTTATTAAAGAATATTACTACAATATTATTAAAAAATTTTAAATTTTTAGGATTTTAAGAAAAAAATATTATTTTTATAATTTAATATCATATCATAGAAAGAATTTCAGCACGCCCATTAATCACGGCAACACAATGTTCATAATGAGCCGCATTCAGCCCATCAATACTTCCAGCATCCCATTTTCCATTATAATGCTTTGGTGTTCCATCTTTTTGGCATATCATAGGCTCTATGCAAAACACCATTCCATTTTTAATTTTAGGGCCACTTTTTGCACTCGCACCTTTTTCTAAATAGTTTAAAATTTCAGGCTCTCCATGGGGCTTTCGTCCTATACCATGCCCGCAATATCCACGAAGCGGGACAAAACCTCTTGCATGGATAAATTCGCCTAAAGCAGCTGAAAGTTCCTTAAAACGCATTCCATCATGAATAATATCTATAGCATGATATAACGCATCTTTAGCACAAGAGATTAAAGCTTTATCAGTGGGT
Organism: Campylobacter sp. CFSAN093241; assembly: GCF_012889595.1. Taxonomy (NCBI): domain Bacteria; kingdom Pseudomonadati; phylum Campylobacterota; class Epsilonproteobacteria; order Campylobacterales; family Campylobacteraceae; genus Campylobacter; species Campylobacter sp. CFSAN093241. The sequence goes on from NZ_CP040612.1 coordinate 1,585,037, forward strand.
AAAACTTCTCCTATAGCAATAGTTCTTGCTGCATCCCCATAATACCCATCAATCAAACTTCCCACATCAAGACCTAAAATATCACCCTCTTTGATAATTTTATCATCTGGAATTCCATGGATACAAACTTGATTTAAAGATGTGCAAATGGCACCTGGAAAACCATAAAGTCCCTTAAATGATGGCTTGGCACCAAGGCTTAAAATATAATCTTCTGCCATTTTATCGATTTGTTTTAAGCTCATTCCTATTTTAATTTCATGCTCTAAAAAATTTAAAGTTTTTGCTACAATTTGATTTGCTATTCTTAATTTTTCTATTTCATCTGGTTTTTTCAATTCTATCATTTTATTTCCTTATAAATTTAGCCAAATTTTAGCAGTATTTTTTAAAGATTTAACATCGCTTGAAGCATAAAAATGTAATTTTGCTTTATGATTTTTCAAATCTATATTTTCTCTTTCTTTAAGAAATTCAACTATGGCATCCCCTGAATGAATTAATTTTGTTTTATCGCCAAAATACTTACTTAAAGAACGACCTAGTAAAGGGAAATGAGTGCAAGCGAGTATCAAAGCATCTGGAGTTGTGATATTTTTAAAATAATATTCCATAGCACTTTGCAAAAAATCTCCTTCAAAAATACCTTCTTCAACCATAGGCACAAAAAGCCCTGTAGCTAAAGCATTTATATTTGTATATCCTTGAGATAACAAACGCTTTTGATATTCTTCTGATTTAATGGTTGCTTTTGTCGCAATGACTAAAATTTCTTTATTTTTATCATGCAAAGCTTTTATCGTTGCTTCAACCCCTGCATCAATTACGCCATATACTGGAAAATGTGCTTTTGCTCTTAAAGCATCTAAAGCATAAGCACTAGCAGTATTACATGCAATGATAAGCATATCAATTTGAAATTGTTCAAAAAAATCCAATGCTTCAAGACAGAACTTTATAATAGTATCTTTATCTTTCACTCCATAAGGAACTCTTGCGGTATCTCCATAATAGATAATTTCATCAAAAAGCCTAGCTTCATAGAGAGATTTTAAAACACTAAGCCCTCCTACTCCGCTATCAAATACACCTATTTTCACTTTAATACCTTCTTGCTCCTATATAACGAGCCTTCCAATAAGAACTATTTAGCTCGACTTCTTTTACTCCATCTTTAGTAGATAAATGTATAAATTTTCCCTTGCTCATATAAATACCAACATGCATACCATTTGGCCCTCTACCTGTCTTAAAAAATACCAAATCTCCTGTTTGCAATTTTGATTTAGAAACTTTTCTTCCAGAACCTAATTGAGTTTTTGTAGTGCGAGGTATGCGTATATTAAGCTGAGCTAATGCGCTCTGTGTAAATCCTGAACAATCAGCACCTTTTTTACTAGTTCCACCTAAAACATAAGGGGTTTTTTTCCATTCATTTGCAATAACCTTGAGCCTTGCTTCTTTATTTGTGTTGTAACTAGGACGATAGTTTAGATTCTGATAAAAACTACATCCACTTATAAAAAATATAATCGTAATAATAAAAAAAATATGCCTCATCAATCCCCTTAAGATCGAGTAGTAAAGAATTTAAGATAAATAAAACCCCAAATCCCAGAACAAAATGAGGCTATAAGAATAGCTAAGTTATCTGCATAATTAAAAATATCGCTAACTTCATACGCCAATCCATCAATGAACAAACTCATTGTAAAACCAATTCCTGTAAGTATGCAAACCCCATAAAGTTGTTTCAAATTTGAACCTTGGGGCAAAGCTGCAAATTTAAAGCGGATTGCCAAATAAGAAAATAAAAATACACCCACTTGTTTACCCACAAAAAGCCCTAAGAAAATACCTATACTTACACCTGAAAAAATTGCTCCTATATCGATATTGGATAAATTTACTCCAGCGTTAGCAAAAGCAAATAAAGGTAAAATAATAAAAGCAATCCAAAATTTTAAGCTTTCATAAATTTCTTCTAAAAATGCTTCCCCATTTTTAGTTTGCATCGGTATAAAAAATGCTGTTACAATTCCAGCTAAAGTTGCATGTACTCCACTTTTTAAAACACTAATCCAAAGAATAACTGAGCAAATAAAATAAAAAGACTTTCTTGTTATCCCTAAAAGATTTAAAATAAGCATTACCAAAATAGCAAGTCCTGCAACGACAAAAGCAACTATTGATAATTTTGTCGTATAAAAAATAGCTATAATTAAAATAGCACCCACATCATCAAAAATAGCCAAAGAAAGCAAGAAAATTTTTAAACTTGATGGAATGTGCTTGCCACACATCATTAAAATCGCTAAGGCAAACGCTGTATCTGTGGCTGTAGGTATAGCCCAACCTTGTAAAGTATAAGCATCTCCTATATTTACCAAAGCAAACAACATCGCAGGTATAAGTATACCCCCTAAAGCAGCCATAAAAGGTAAAACAATATTTTTAGGATTTTTAAAATCCCCGTGCAAAAATTCCTTCTTAAGCTCAAGCCCTATAGCAAAGAAAAATATAGATATAAGCCCATCATTTATCCAAAGTAAAAAAGGTTTATTAAGCTCAAATTCACCTACACTAAATCCGACTTTTAAATTTAGAAATTCTCGATAATGTTCGCTAAAAGATCCATTTTGCACAAGCAAAGCAAGCAAAGTACAAACTATAAGTAAAACGCCGCCAAAAGCCTCATTTAAAACTAAAGTTTTTAATTTATGTACTATATTATTCATTTAACAATCTTAAGATAAATAAAACCAACAATGGCACTTAAAAAACTAGCTACTAAAATAGCAAGTTTATCCGCATATTCAAAAATATCACTATTTTTATAAGCCAAACCATCAATAAACAAGCTCATCGTAAAACCGATGCCTGTTAAAATACATATACCATAAAATTTTCCATATTTAATATTTTCAGGTAATTTTGCAAGTTTAAGTTTGATAGCAATAAAACAAAAAGTGAAAACACCTAATTGTTTTCCTAAAAATAGTCCTAAAATAATCCCAAGACTTACAGGAGAAAATACTGAACCAAGATGCATATCTCTAATATCAATTCCAGCATTGGCAAAAGCAAATAAAGGTAAAATAAAATAAACTACCCAAGGATTTAAATCCTTAAGAACTTCATGTAAATAAGGTTTTTTATTTTTTGTATCAAGAGGTATAAACAAAGAAATGATTACACCAGCCAAAGTTGCATGCACTCCACTTTTAAGCATAGCTATCCACAACACAACACCTACCAACACGTACAAAGAAAGATGGGTGATGTGATAATAATTTAACAAAAGCAGAGCAAATATACAAAACAAACAAATAATAATTGCTAAAGCTGAAAGCTGATCTGTATAAAACAAAGCAATAATAACAATAGCACCCAAATCATCAAAAATAGCTAAAGAGAGTAAAAAAAGTTTTAAACTTGTAGGAATTTTATTTCCCAAAAGCATTAAAATACCCACTGCAAAAGCTATATCAGTTGCTGTAGGTATTGCCCAACCTTTCATAGCAAAATCATGAGAATAATTAATAGCAATAAAAATTAAAGCCGGAGTAATCATACCCCCTAAAGCTCCAAATATAGGTAAAGATACAGCTCTTATATTTTTAAGTTGCCCACGTAAAATTTCATATTTTAACTCAAGCCCTATACATAGAAAAAATATAGCTATCAAACCATCATTTATCCATAAATCCAACGACTTTGAAATTTGAAAATGATCAAATCCTACTGTAAAATTAGCATGAAAAAAATCTGTATAAATAACACTTAAAGAAGAATTTTTACATAATAAAGCTAAAAATGTAAAAAATATAAGCAAAATACCAGGGAAAGTTTCACTTAAAACCATCTTCTTTATCATTTGCATCCTTGCTCCTAAGTAAATATTTGTAAAAATTTAATACGATAAATAAAATGGTAAAATTATAACGAAAAAATACTAAAGAAATAATTATTTAAAAAAACAAGCCCAAGATACCAAAAAGTTCTTAAGCTTGTTCTTAAGATATTTAAGCGTAAATATCCAAACCACTAGAGCTAGACGCTTGTGGAGCGGAGGCTTGAGAGACACCTTCCATACCTTCGATGAGTTCATTCATCAATGCCTCGTTTGTGTCCATAGATTTTTTCAAAACTGAAGTATTAACAGCAGTCATTAAATTAGCATTACCCATAGAAACATCTGAAACCATACATCCTCCTTTTAGATTGAGTCTTAAGACTTTATTTAAATCGGATGATATTTTTAAAACTTAATATTTTTTACTAAACTTTTTAAAATTTTTCAAGGGAACCAATATCTGAAATTAAAAATCATAAATTTTTTAAGATAAAATCCTATTTTAAAAATTTTTACACTATGAAACAATAAGCAAAATATAAATGATTGATGCTTTTAAAAGTGAATTAAATGGATAAAAATTTATTTCAATAAATTTAAGTTTTATCTTATTTTATACAATTTTAATATAATCTAAAATTATAATTTTAAATGAGAAATCAGGAGCTTGCTAATGTTACTTAACACGCCTTGCAGGGGGATAGTAGATACAAATTTTGAAAGCAAAAGAATTAGCATAACTTCAACTTTAAAATTTCAAGAAAAAAAAGAAAAAGTAGAAGCTAAGGCTGAGAAAGAAGAAGCAAATAAAGACAATAGCAATTCTACAAACACAAATACCAATAAAAAAGATAAACTTTTGGATATATCTGCTTAGTCTAAAATATACTATAGCTATATCTCCTTAAAGAATACGCAATAAATGATTTTTTGATTTTTATTAAGCTTTTAAAACATCGAAAAAAGGAAAAATTAAAAAACACAAAAACAATATCCCAAAATCCATAGCTTAGAAGAAGACCTTGCGATACTTAAAAACAACCCATATTAAATCACAAAAATAAAATATATTTAAATATTTATTAAAATACATTTTATAATTTAATAAAAAAATATTATCAACATAAAAGCTTATTTTTTAGTTCTATTTAAGATTTTTAGTATTATACTAGCCATTATTTATTTTGATAATAAATATTATTTTTATCAAAAATCAAGGGTAATGATAATGAAAATTTTTAAAATTATATTTTTAATTATAGGTATTTTTTTATCAAGCTCAGCTTTTGCTAGGGTAGATGATTATATTAATGAAGCAAATCTTATCAAAGATATGCTAAAACAAAGCATAGAAACTTATAAAAAGGGCGATAATCTAGGCGCCAAAAAGCTTAGCGAAGATGCGTATTTTCAACATTTTGAAAATATGGAAGGCCCAATAGGAAGAAACATAGGAAGAAAAGCTATCACTATGGAACGTAAATTTGTAAATTTGCGTCGCATGTATAAAGATGAAGCTCCTTTAACACAAATTAATGCTTTAATTGATAGTCTTTATTATGATCTTGATGAAGTAGCTCCGATTTTACAAAATGGATATCGTTTAAAAGCAGAAGCAAGCGATATAAACTATGATAAGGCTAAAGCTGAAAAATCAAGCCTAGAAGCCAATGCCAAACGCGAAGCTGATGCAGAAGCTTTAATCGCACAAATGATGGGTGTAGATAAAAAAGATTTAGCACAAAGCTCTTTAACCACCCAAGCTCCTATACCTGTAAATAATGATACAAGCAAACTTACAGATGATAATGCAAGCGCTGATTTACAAGCTGCCGCTGCAATGGACGCAAGATTGCAATTTATACTAGATAATATCTCTACCAAATTTTCACAGGCAGCTAATGCTTTTAAAGAAAAAAACTACCAAACTAGTAAAGATTTTTTAAATGATGCCTTATTTAGTGATTATCGCAATACCAAAGTAGAAATTTTAGTAAATAAATTTACCAAAGCAGGAAACGATCAAAAAATTCAACAAGCCATACGCACCCTTATACGCCAAATCAACGATGCAAAAATAGATGAAAAAGGCTTAAGAGATGGCTTAGATAACATAGAAGAACAAATTTTTGATGTTTTCTTACAAATTCCAAATTCAGAACTTTCAAGTTTGCAAATTTCAGGCTTTAATGATGAAACAAAAGGCAAAGATTATGCCAAAGTTTCTAATGATATCAAACTTGCTTTAGATGGAATTTTAAAAAATTATGATGGCTTTAGTGCTTCTATAGTAGATGATTTACAAGGAATTTATCTAGATATTTTTGAAGCAAGCGGTATGGAAAATAAAATCGGTGCTGTAGATAGCGGCTTAAAACTTAAAATAGAAAGTTTATTTTCCAAAGGCGTGGCACTGATTAAAGCAAGTGCAGATAAAAAAGAGCTTGAAGCTACTTTTAATGACTTAGAACAACTCATAGCAAACAGTGTGGATAAAATTCAAGATTCTACTCCTTATTCGCTGTTTATATGGGCTTTAGGTATTATTTTGCGTGAAGGCTTGGAAGCTTTGATTATCGTTGTAGCCATTGTTTCTTATCTTGTGCAAAGTGGCAACAAAAATCGTTTAAATATCGCCTATAGTGCTCTTTTTACAGGAGTAATTTTAAGTTTTGTTACCGCTTTTGGAGTTTCTTGGCTATTTAAAGAAAATGCAGGACAAAGTAGAGAGCTTATAGAGGGTATTACCATGCTTATAGCCGTATTACTACTCTTTTATGTGGGCTTTTGGCTACTTTCAAACGCACAAAATAAAAAATGGACAAGCTTTATCAAACAAGGTGCTATAGATGCTATATCAAACAATAGTGCAAAAACCCTTTGGATTACCGTATTTTTAGCTGTTTATAGAGAAGGTGCAGAAACTGTGCTTTTTTATCAAGCCTTGCTTTTTGATGCTAAAACAAGCACTGATTTTGGTGCTGTTTTTGGCGGACTTGGACTTGGAATTTTAATACTTATTGTTTTATATTTTCTTTTAAAAGCAGGAGCCATTCGCATACCTGTAAAACAATTTTTCTATATCACTTCTTACATTATTTTTTACATGGTTTTTGTTTTTACAGGCAAAGGCATAGCCGAACTCATAGAAGGAAAAGTCATCATTCCTAGTCTTATACCTATGAATTTTGAACCGATTTTATGGCTTGGAATTTATCCTTACTATGAAACTTTAATCCCTCAATTTATAGTTTTAATTATGCTAATTATTGGCATTTTAATAACAAAACAAATTTCAAAAAAAGGAGTAAAATCATGATAAAAAAAGTTTTATCAGTAGTTGCTGCAGCTGCGGTTATTAGTACAAATTTATTTGCAGGCGAAGTGCCGATCGGCGATCCAAAAGAACTTAATGGCATGGAAATAGCCGCTGTTTATTTACAACCTATTGAAATGGAGCCAAGAGGTATTGATTTAGCTGCATCTTTAGCAGATATTCACCTAGAAGCTGACATTCACGCACTTAAAAACAATCCAAATGGTTTTCCAGAAGGTTTTTGGATGCCTTATTTAACTATAGCTTATGAACTTAAAAATACCGACACAGGTGCAATTAAACGTGGAACTTTGATGCCTATGGTGGCTGATGATGGTCCTCACTATGGTGCAAATATTGCTATGGAAAAAGATAAAAAAGGTGGCTTTGGCGTAGGAAATTATGAACTTACTTTTTATATCTCAAATCCAGAAAAACAAGGTTTTGGACGCCATGTTGATGAAGAAACAGGTGTGGGTAAGTGGTTTGAACCTTTTAAAGTAGATTATAAATTCAAATACACAGGCACGCCAAAATAATTTTACGCTCGGATTTTCCGAGTGTTTGAATATTTTTATTTTTATTTGAAAAATTAAAATAACAATGTTTAAAGAGTAAATTATGAGTATATATTTTGTGCATTTTCTTATCAGTGTTTTACCGCTAAGTATTTTAATGGCCTTTATCACTCCTAATAAAAAATATATTTTTAAAAGTTTTTTAGTAGTTTTTTTGGGCTTTTTATTTGGATATTTTGCTTTTTTTATCGCAGCACAATTTTTAAAAACCGAAAATTTAATCTTTAATTTTGATTTTGTTTTTATAGGTTTATTGCTAGTAAGCTTTATATTTTATTTTTGGAAAAAAATTGAAATTTTAAATTTTATTTTATTGGGAATTTTAAGTTTTTGCACCGCTTTGCATTATTATTTTTTAAGTCAAGATTTCCCTATTTTTACTAGCTCTTTAATCGATAGCGAAGGTATAAGTTCTTTAGGTTTTATTGCTTTAGCCTTGCTTGTTTGTATTTTGATTTTCTTCTTTTTAAAATGGCAAAAAAATTTTAATCAAAAAACAAGCTTTATGCTGTTTTTACTGCTTATCCTTATAGAAAGCGATAAAGCTCTAGCCAATATCTTGCTTACTTTAATGCGAAATTCCATCATAGAAACTCATGCTTTTTTGGTGAGTTTTGTAGGAAAAAGTAATTATTTTGGTGTTTTTGGAATTTATGTTTATTTAATTTTCATCACTTTTTTAGCATTCTTAAGCTTAAAAATTCGCAAAAAAAATATAAGCAAAAAACAAATTTTAGATATAAATTATCGCAAAAACGAAGCTAAAACAAATCTTATTAATCGCTATTTTTCCAGTGTTTTTATCTCCTGTGTTGTAAGTTTTTGCATTGTTTTATACTTTTTTATGGTAAGCTCTAAGCCTTTAACCATAGATGAGCCTAAAGAAATTTTACCCGATAAGAATGGCAAATTTATCTTTGATATAGCTCTTTTAAGGGACAACAAACTCCACCGCTTTGCTTATATCAGTGCTGAAGGCAAAGTGATAAGGTTTTTTCTTATCAACAAAAGAGAAGATAAGGATTCTCCTGTAGCTGTTTTTGATGCTTGTATGATTTGTGGAGATATGGGCTATATCAAAAAAGATGGACAACTCATTTGCATTTCTTGCAATGTGCGTATTTTCTTGCCAAGTGTAGGTAAAAGCGGGGGTTGCAATCCTATCCCACTCAAATACGAATACGATGGTAAAAAAATCACCATAGATGTTAAAGATGTAATAGCAGGATCTAATTATTTTAGTCAAATCAAAGAAATTGAAGTGCAAGATCCTGTATCAAAAACAAAGGTTATAAACACCCAAGCTCCTTTTTCTTATAGCTATAAAGGGGTTACTTATTATTTTTCAAATCAAAACAACTATGAAGAATTTAAAAAAGATCCTACAAAATATGTAGAAGAAAACGAAGCCCAATTTTTAATCCAAAGGAGAAATGATGTTGGCTAAAATGATTTTTAACTCTATATTTAAAAACAAAATTCAAAAATTTTTAGCCTTTCTTACTTGTTTTTTAGCCACGCTTTTGCTCTCTACTATGCTAAATATTACCCTAAGTATAGGTGATGAAGTAACTAAACAACTCAAAAGCTATGGCTCTAATATCCTTGTTTTACCCAAAGGCTCAAGCCTTAGTATAGAAATAGGTAATGAACTTTATGAACCCTTAAAAAACAAAAACTACCTAGAAGAAAAAAATTTATATATGATTAAAGACATTTATTGGCGTAACAACATCACCGCACTTGCTCCTTTTTTGGAAGGTAAAATCACAATTGAAAACTCCCAGCAAAAAGCACTTATTTATGGTGCTTATTTTCAAAAAGCCATAAAAATTAAAGATGATGATGATTTTATCACAGGTATAAAAAGTCTTTATCCTTATTTAGCAGTGCAAGGAGAATGGGCAAAAGATGATAGCAATGAAATCATGCTAGGCGAAGACTTTGCTAAAAACAATAAACTAAAATTAGGAGATACTATCAAACTCATAGGAGAAAACAATCAAAGCAAAGAAGCAAAAATCGTAGGCATTTTACTTCATGCCAATCCTAAAATGTCAAATAAAATCATCGCTCCTTTAAATTTAGCTCAAGATTTACTCAACAAACAAGGGCTTTACTCAAGTACAGAAGTAAGAGCTTTTACCATACCTGAATCAGCCCTTTCTGAAAAAGTACGTCGCATGGGCGAAGAAAAATTAGATCAGTTAGAATATGACAAATGGTATTGCTCAGCTTATGTAGGCTCAATCGCTAGTCAAATTAGCGATGGCTTGCCAGGTGCTGATGCAAAAGCTCTAAATGCTATAAGCGATGCTCAAAGCTTGGTGGTTAAAAAGATCCAATCCTTAATGGGCATTACTTGCATTATTTGTCTTATTGTTGCAAGTATTGCGATTTCAAGTCTAATGAGTTCTGAAATTCATCGTAGAAAAAAAGAAATAGGACTTTTAAAAGTACTTGGTGCTAATACTTTTCAAATTTATCTCATCTTTGCTAGTGAAAATTTAATCGTAGCTTTATTTGCTGCTTTACTTGGATTTATTTTTGGCACAGCACTTTCTCAAATCATCAGTCTTAGTATTTTTGGATATTTTATTGATATAGCCTTTGTAGCTTTACCTTTAAGCTTTATTTTTGCAGGACTTATTGCCTTACTTGGTTGCTTGCTTCCTATCAAAAATATCACACAACTTTCAGCTGCAGGAGTGCTTTATGGTAGATAAGTTTTTCCTCAATGAGCTTTTTAAAAGCATTAGCTTTTCTTATCAAAGACTTTTTATTATAGTTTTAAGTGTTTTTATAGGAGCACTTACTTGCTCAGCTTTTTTAAATATTTATTTTGATATCGACATCAAACTTTCTAAAGAATTAAAAGCTTATGGAGCAAATGTAATGATAAGTCCCAAGCAGGATGAAAATTTTATCTCCAATACTGAGTATGAAAAAATAAAAGAAAATTTAAAGGCTAGAGCTTTAACTCCTTTTTTGTATGATTTTTTAAATTTAGGCAGTACAAGCGGGGTGGTTTTAGGCACTGATTTTAGGGCTTTAAAAATCACTAAACCTTTTTTAGAAGTTAAAGAAGGAAGCTTTTCTCTAAATGATTTTGATGAAAATTCAGCCTTTTTAGGAGTTAATTTAGCCAAGCAACTAGGCCTAAAAGCAGGCAATGAACTTCAAATTTATAATCCAAACAACGGAAAAAGCATAAAACTTACCATAAAAGGCATACTTTCAAGCAATGATGAATTTGATAGCATTGTTTTAGCCCCTTTAAGCGTGGTGCAAAATTTAAGCGATAGAGCCGGTATTAACTATGCTAATGCTGTAGTTTATGGAAATTTTGATGAAGTTAAAGCCAAAACACAAGCAATCAGCAATGAATTCATCGATGCAAAACCTATATCTTCAGTATCCTTAAGTGAAGGTTTAGTACTTGGAAAAATCAAAGCTTTAATGTTTTTAATCATACTTGTGGTATTGATCATAGTTACTACTAGCGTTAATACAACTTTAAGTTCTATTATATTTTCTCGCAAAAAAGAAATCGCACTGCGTTTAGCCTTGGGTGCGAAAAAAAGTGAAATTTTTAAACTTTTTGCTAGTGAATGCTTTATAGTAAGTTTTTTTGCTAGTTTAATCGGAGCTTTTTGTGGGATATTTTTAGCCAATGTTTTTGGTTATTTAATTTTTAATTCTAGTATTGATTTTAGATTTATAGCTGTTTTTATAGCCTTAATCATTTCTTTGATTTTTGCCTTTTTGGCTGCATTTTTTCCTATAAAAAGAGCATTAAAAATCAATGTGTGTGAAAATTTGAAAGGTGAATGATGAAAAAAGAACTTATTAAAATAAACAATTTAAATAAAGAATTTGGCAAAGTTAAAGCCTTAAACAATATCAACTTAAGCGTCTATGAAGGAGAATGGCTTGCCATCATGGGTCCATCAGGAAGTGGAAAATCAACACTTTTAAACATACTATCGCTCATGGATACTCCAAGCTCTGGAGAGTATATCTTGGATAATGAAAACCTAGAGCAAATGGATGAAGAGCAAAAAATCACCTTGCGTCGTGAAAAAATAGGGCTTGTCTTTCAACAATTTCATCTTATCCCCTATCTTAACGCCTTAGAAAATGTTATGCTCTCTCAGTATTATCACTCAAGTGTAGATGAAGAAGATGCCAAAATGGTTCTTGAAAAAGTAGGACTTTCGCATAGACTCACTCATTTACCTAGCCAATTAAGTGGCGGAGAACAACAAAGAGTTTGTATAGCAAGAGCTTTAATCAACAACCCAGAGCTTTTACTCGCAGATGAACCCACAGGAAATTTAGATGAAGCCAATGAACAAATCGTTCTTCAAACCTTGCAAAAATTAAAAAATGAAGGTAAAACCATAGTTTTAATCACACACAATCCTGATTTAGCCAAATTCGCAGATCGAACCCTTATCTTACAACATGGGGTGTTAAAATGAAAAAAAGCCTTTTAATCTTAAGCATTTTGTTTTTACTCAATGCTTGTTCTTTTGAAAATTCAAAAGATACTGGAAAAGTTGGAGAAAAAAGCGCTGAAATTTCAGCTAAAGATACTTTAGGAAAAGCTGTAAAACTTGCTGATGATAATACAAGTTTAAAAGTCTTAGTCTTTTTTCAAAATGGCTGCCCTTCTTGCTTAAAAGAACTCCCTTCTTTAGATGAATTCATACAAAATCACCCCAATAAAATCAGTGTTTATGCTATAAATTCCATCGATAATGCCAATGTGGTTAAGGTTTTAGCCGAACAATTTGACTTTAAAAATGTAAAAGTTTTAAAAGACGATCTTAAAATCACCAATGATCGTTACGCTGTGTTTGCAACCCCTACTACCATCATCATTAAAGATAGGATGATAAAAGATAGAATTTTAGGAGAAAAACCATGGGAATTTTTCGAATCCAAGCTTATTTCTTTGCTTTAATCATAGCTTTATTTTTTGTAGCTTGTGATAGTGGAGAAAATTTTAAAGCTTTAAATAGCGATAAAACCTATAATTTTGCCTACAATGGTTTTGAAAAAAGCCTAAAACTAAATGATAAAGCACAAAATTTTGCCTTAGTATTTTTCACAAAAGATTGCGGAGTTTGCAAAGAACAAATTCCTATTTTACAGAATTTGGCTAAAAATTATGATTTTAATATCTTTGTGGTTTTAGGCGATGCAAACGATGCAAACGATGCAAAAGCTTGGGCTGATGAAAAAGGTTTATCTAATTTAGCAATGTTTTATGAAAAAAGAGCAGCTAAATACCTTTCAAGTGCCATTGGGGAAATATATGGAGTACCTGTGCTTAGTTTTTTCAAAGAAGGAAAAATGGATGAAAAATTCATAGGCTTAACTCCTTATAGCATACTTGAAAAAGAAATCAAAAAAGTAAAAAGCTAAAAATTTACTTTAAAGCTTTTTATCCCCTATAAAATATCCATAAAGCTCATAGCTTCCATCTTTTTTCATCAAAATTACAGGATATTTTTCACTATAACCTTGTTCCATTCCTGGACTTCCTTGCGGCATGCCAGGAGCTGAAATTCCTATAACATCTTTAGGTTTGTTTTCAAGCAACCATGCTATAGCACTTTCAGGAACATGCCCTTCAATAGCATAGCCTTCAATCACACCTGTATGGCAACTTTGATACTCATCTTTTATACCCATTTTTTCTTTGATTTTAAGAAAATCATTGGTTTTATGAACACTAACCTCATAACCCTTAGCTTTCATATAATCAGCCCAAAGATCACAACAGCCACAAGTAGGACTTTCATAAATTTGTATTTCCTTAGCCTGCGTAAGAGTGAGTAAAAAAAGAATGGTTAAAATTGTTTTTTTCATAATTGCTATCCTAAGTAAAAAATATATAATAATACTTTTATAAAGTTAATATCATCACATTTTTAACACTAAAAATGAATTTACAAAAATTTAATCAAGAAAAGACTTTTAATGAGTGTTGATTTTGTCTTTGCAGCAAAGATATAAAAGATAAAACGATTTAAAAAACTAGAAATTTTTAACTTAAAAAGCTTAAAATTTAGATATATTTTATACTTACTATGTTTTTTCATAGTATGTTCTAATGGTGGATTTCCGCCAAGAGTGAAAACTCAAGGCGGATTTTTATTTGCAATATTTACTTAATAGAATAATTATGATCAGCTGTGCCTCCACATAAATACCCCTTCTTATCAAAACTTGCAATTTCGCAAGAAAGAGTAGATAATCTAGCTCTTTTACCATCACTAGTTAATATAAGAACTTGTTTATAATAAACATAATTGCTTTTATCTGAATATTCTTTTTGTATTATAGCTTGAGTTGAATTATAAGTTCTTGGATCAACTTTTGCAACAATATCTGCTTCATAAAAAGTTGCCTTTTTAAAAAGTGGCTCAGTTAAAGTTGATTTTATACTCTCTTGGAAATATTTGTTTTACATTTCGCTTGCTGAAACTGGAACTAAATCTTTTTTATTGATAACTATCAAATCTGCAAATGCTGACACATTTAAAGCAACTAAAACTGCTAAAACTAAACCTAATTTTTTCATTTTATCTCCTTGAATTGAATTTTGTATATTTGAATTATTTTTCAAATCTTTTGCAAGATAATTTTTAAATTTATCTAAATTAAATTTGCATTTTATCTAACAATCATAAGAAATTTTAAAATGAAATAAAAATTTATGAGAAATCAACTCTTATTTGAAAATGATAAAAGTAAGTGGTGCGGATGAAAGGACTTGAACCTTCACGCATTGCTGCACCAGATCCTAAGTCTGGCGTGTCTGCCAATTTCACCACATCCGCAAAGTGGTACGCCCAAGAGGATTCGAACCTCTGACCTACGGCTTAGAAGGCCGTTGCTCTATCCAGCTGAGCTATGAACGCATATAAAATCTTGGTGGTGCGCCCGATAGGAATCGAACCCATAACCTACAGATCCGAAGTCTGTCGCTCTATCCAGTTGAGCTACGAGCGCTAGTGGGGTGAGTGATGGGAATTGAACCCACGACCCTCAGGACCACAATCTGATGCTCTAACCGACTGAGCTACACTCACCATTTTGTATAAATTTATAAAAAATGGTCGGGGTGAAAGGATTCGAACCTTCGGCCCCTTGGTCCCAAACCAAGTGCGCTAACCAGACTGCGCTACACCCCGAATAAATAAAAGGAAATATTTTATCACAAAATAATTTTAAAGTCAAGGATTTTCATCTCTTATTCTTAAAAACACCGGAAAGCGAGGTAAGGAATTTTTGGTCAATCCATTAAATTTATAAGTCACAATACTACCAATTTTTGGAGGATTTTTTCTATCTTCATCTTTTAAACCACTGCCTATTTTAATGATTTGTCCATTAGGCATTTTACAAAGTAAGGCACCTACTTGATTTTCAAATTTACCCTTGCCCTTGCGAAATCCTACCAACTCACATTCTGCATCATCATAGGGTTTTAATTTCGTGGCATTTTTACTTCTGCCTTTTTCATAAGGACTTAAATTTTTGCGTATAACAATACCTTCACCTTGATTTTTTATAATGCTTTCGTAAAATTGATTTAAATTATTTTGATTTTCAACTGGAATTTGAGAAATAATTTTTATATAGGCACTAGGATATTTTTGCAAATACTCTTCTAAAACAGCCAAACGATTTTTAAGAGTGCAAGTAGAAATTTGAAATTCTTCGCAAGCATTTGGTACATCAAAAATATTATAAGTTACTTCCTTCCATAAGGTCAAATTGCTATCGCCACTACGAATTAAAGCTGAAATTTCATCAAATTTATTTCTTGCTATCCAAAGCTCACCATCAATAGCAAAAGGAGGGAAATTTTTTGTAAAAAAGTCAGGAGTTTTTATTTTGTAGTTTTGGCGAGTTTTTAGATATTTCCCATCCCAAATTCCACGCACTCCATCAAGTTTTTCGCTCATCAAATAAGCATTAAAATCTTTAGAGTTAAAATCTTGCTTATCGAATTTGCTAAGAAGTAAAATTTCATTAGCAAAAACTAAACAAGCACAACATATTAAAAAAACAAACCTCATCAAAGCAGATTAATCATATATCCAGTTGCATCTTTTTGAATATTATAATTATAAGTTCCATCAAGATATATTACAAGTCGATAATATCCTTTATGAGATCCAAAGTCTATGCGTTTAAAAATAGAATTGCTAAGGCGTATGTTTTTTGTAGGGCTAATCATTTTAGATCTAAAATCTATAACGATTTTACTTGGATTTCCTACTGAAAAATCTGTAATCATTTCATCACTAGTGTTAAGTTTTATTTTATTTTTATAAACCGCATAAGAAATAAAATCATAAATCTTTGCAACCTGTAAAGGTATTTCAACATTGGCTGTTGAGTTTGATTCTTGTTTAGAGCTATTTTTTTCAGGTATAGTAACTGAAACATCAAGTACTTTTGAAGGATCAGGGCTTTTAAATCTTGATATAGTATAAGTATCGTGCCAATCAATACTTTTATTGACATCTAAATCGATCTTATCTTCACTTCCGTCTAAATTGATATAATTAAAAGTGATGCTTTTTAAAATTCTTGCACTAGAATTAAATTTAACTTCCTCTTTTTGAAATTCAGGTGGAGCAACCAAGGTTATATTTTGATCTGTCTTGAAAGGATTTTCATCAGCATATAAAAGAGAGGTAAAAATAAAAAATATTGCCAAAATTCTAGTTTTCATTTGGGTATAATCCTTTTAATTCAAAATAATCTTTTTGTGCTTTAGCATTTTGTTCTTTGAGCAAAATAATCTTTTTATTAAGCTCTTCTTTGGTATTTTCTAAGCTTAATAAAGTATCTAAAGAATACTGCCCAAAAAACATATTGCCAAAATAAATCGCTCCAATTACAACAAGAAAAGCCCAAAAAATCATTTTTATAACATGGGTATAAAAACTTTTTTTTCTTGTGCTTTCGTCGTATTCTTTAAGTAAATCGCTCAGAGCTTTTCTCCTAAATATTCATCGCTTTCAAATTCAATTTCAAGTAAGCGATTGTATTTTGCGGTTCTTTCGCCTCTTGCTAGGGCTCCTGTTTTAATTTGTCCTGTATTTAAAGCCACAGCAAAATCCGCTATAAAAGCATCTTCACTTTCGCCGCTTCTATGACTCATCACACATTTATAGTTATTTCTTTGCGCTAAACGCACAGTTCTCATAGTTTGGGTAATAGTTCCGATTTGATTTGGTTTGATAAGTACAGCATTTGCCATTTTTTTGATGATACCTTCTCTTAAAATATCTTCATTGGTCACAAACAAATCATCGCCTACAAGCTGAATTTTATTGCCTAATTTTTCAGTCAGCTTGATCCAGCCTTCAAAGTCATTTTCAGCTAAGCCATCTTCGATACTGCAAATTGGATATTTTGCACAAAGTTCTACATAGCGTTCGATCAAAGCCTCGCTTGAAAAAGCCTTGCCTTCCATGTGGTATTTACCATCTTTGAAAAATTCTGTACTTGCCACATCAAGAGCAATTTTTACACGATTTTCATAACCTGCTTTTTTGATACAAGTCATTAAAAGATCGATAGGTTCTGTGTTGTTAGCTAAATTTGGAGCAAAACCGCCTTCATCACCTAAAGCCGTAGAATGTCCAGAATTTGCGAGTTCTTTTTTTAATATCGCATAAATTTCACAAACTGAACGCAAAGCTTCTTTAAAGCTAGTAAAACCA
This sequence comes from Campylobacter sp. CFSAN093241, assembly GCF_012889595.1. Classification (NCBI taxonomy): domain Bacteria; kingdom Pseudomonadati; phylum Campylobacterota; class Epsilonproteobacteria; order Campylobacterales; family Campylobacteraceae; genus Campylobacter; species Campylobacter sp. CFSAN093241. The sequence goes on from NZ_CP040612.1 coordinate 1,602,545, forward strand.
AAAGGCATGATCATAAATTCTTGAAAATCTACATTGTTGTTTGCATGAGCACCGCCATTTATGATATTACACATTGGCACGGGTAAAATGCTCGCATTTGCACCACCTAAGTAGCGATATAAAGGCATTCCCAAAGCAGCTGCAGCCGCACGAGCTGTTGCCATAGATACGCCTAAAGTCGCATTTGCACCTAAATTTGAGTAATTATTTGTTCCATCGAGCTCACGCAAAGTATCATCAAGTTGAGTTTGATTAAAAGCATCTAGTCCTAAAATTTCATCTGCAATGGTCTCATTGACATTTGCAACAGCTTTTAAAACGCCTTTTCCGCCAAATCTTTCATCATTATCACGCAATTCTAAGGCTTCTTTTGAACCTGTACTTGCACCACTTGGAACTATGGCCGCACCTACACTTCCATCGCTTAGCGTAACTTCGGCTTTTACGGTTGGATTTCCTCTACTATCAAGAACTTCATAGGCTCTAACATCTTCAATTACTAACATTATTCTTCTCCTTCGTCATCTTCGCTACCGCTGATCATACCTTCTATTCCCATAGAATTTTGAATTGCTTTTGTGATTTCATCTGCAATTTCAGGGTTTTCTTTTAAGAAAGCTTTTGAATTTTCTCTACCTTGTCCAAGTTTTTTATCTTTATAAGAAAACCACGCACCACTTTTATCTACGATATCAAGTTTTACACCATAATCGATCAATTCACCTTCACGGCTTAAACCCTCTCCAAACATCACATCAAATTCAGCTTGTCTGAATGGAGGAGCAACTTTATTTTTAACTACTTTTACTTTAACGCGGTTTCCTATAGGTTCTTCGTTTTGTTTTAAGGTTGCTACTTTTCTAACATCTAAACGCACAGAAGCATAAAATTTTAATGCATTTCCACCTGTTGTGGTTTCAGGAGTACCATAACCCATAGCACCGATTTTCATACGAATTTGGTTGATAAAAATTACTGTGGTATTCATTTTATGAACTATACCTGTAAGTTTTCTTAGAGCTTGAGACATAAGTCTTGCTTGAAGTCCTACATGTTGATCGCCCATATCGCCTTCAATTTCTGCTTTTGGAGTAAGTGCTGCAACGCTATCTACTACGATAAGATCTACTGCGCCACTTCTTGCTATAGTTTCTACAATTTCTAAGGCTTGTTCTCCAAAATCAGGCTGAGAAACATACAAATCATCTGTATTTACACCCAAATTTTTAGCATATTTTACATCAAGCGCATGTTCTGCATCGATAAAAGCACAAACTCCACCTGCTTTTTGGCATTCTGCGATAATATGTAAAGTTAGAGTGGTTTTACCTGAACTTTCAGGTCCATAAATTTCTATAATTCTTCCTTTTGGAACACCGCCTATACCTAAAGCAAGATCAAGCCCAACTGAACCTGTGCCTATGCTATCGATTTGCTCGACTTCTTTATCCCCTAGTCTTAAAATAGTGCCTTTTCCAAAGGTTTTATCTAAACTTTTTAGGGCAGCGTCTAGAGATTTTCTTTTATTATCATCCATAACTTTCCTTAAAAATTCTAAATTTTTAGTTAGAATTCTAACAAAATAAAATTAAATAATGATTTATTTTGCTAGAATTAAAGCAAAGATTTAAAGGAAGCATAGATGAAAAAAATTACTATTGCACATTCTCCTGATGCTGATGATATTTTTATGTATATGGCAATTAAATTTGGGTGGATAGGGAATGATTTTGCTTATGAAAATACAGCTTTAGATATACAAACTTTAAATGAATTTGCCTTGAAAAATGAATTTGATGCTACGGCTATTTCTTTTGGGCTTTATCCTTTAATCGCTTCTGAGTATGCACTTTTACGCACAGCAGTGAGTTTTGGTGAAGGTTATGGGCCAAAACTCATCAAGAAAAAAGACACGCATTTAAAAAGAAATTTTAAAGTCGCTTTGAGTGGAGCAAATACCACCAATGCTTTGATTTTTCGCATGAAATATCCTGAAGCAAGAATTATTTATAAGAATTTTTTAGACATTGAAAATGCGGTTTTAAGTGGCGAAGTAGATGCGGGGGTTTTGATCCATGAAAGCATTTTAAATTTTGATCAAAGTCTTTACGTGGAAGCAGAACTTTGGGATATATGGCTTGAATTTGCTAAAGAAAATTTGCCTTTGCCTTTAGGCGGAATGGCTTTGCGTCGTTCTTTACCTTTAAGCGACGCGATTAAGATCGAAAGAGATTTAACCAATGCTGTAAAAATTGCCGATGCAAATCGTAAAATTTTAGCCCCTATGCTTATGGAAAGAAAACTTATCCGTGTTGATGAAGAAAAACTTGATACTTATCTTAATTTATATGCCAATAAAAACTCTATTAGCATGAATCAAACTCAACTTTTAGCTGTAGATACGCTTTTTAAACTAGGATATGATTATAAATTTTATGATAAAATCATACATGTAAATGATTTTCTTATCCCTAGCGAATACGAAGAAGCTAGAAATTCTTAAAAAGGATAAAAATGGATGAAAGTACCTTAGTTGCTCTTGGAGTGCAAACCTTTAAAATCACACTTTTACTTTCCTTGCCTATGCTTTTAGCAGGACTTATTGCAGGGCTTGTGATCAGTATTTTTCAAGCAACTACACAGATTAACGAAATGACACTTTCTTTTGTTCCTAAAATCATCTTGGTTGTAGTTATTTTAATCTTTTTAATGCCTTGGATGACTACAACTATGATTGATTTTACTGAGAATATACTAAATCAAATTCCAACTTTTATCAAATGATCATTGATTTTAAAAAATACTCTTCTGTGCGTATAGGAAATGAATTTGAAGTTTTAGTTTTGGATCAAATTTGTGATTTTGATGGTTTTTTAATAGGTGGTGCAAACAACCTTTTAGTTAGTCCAAAACCTAAAAATATAGGAATTTTAGGAGATGGTTTTAATTTTATACAAATTTTAGATCGGAATAAAGATTTTATACATCTTCGCATAGGCTGCAAAACAAAATCAAGTAAAATGTATCGCTTTGCCAAAGAAAACAATCTTAAGGGTTTTGAGTATTTAAGCAAAATTCCTGGTACACTTGGCGGGCTTTTGAAAATGAATGCAGGACTTAAAGGAGAGTGTATCAGTCAAAATTTAATCAAAATTGCTACTTCTCAAGGCGAAATTCTAAGAGCAAATATAAATTTTGATTATCGTTTTTGTCCTTTAAATACGCATTTTTTTTGGGCTGAATTTAAACTAAACTTTGGCTTTGATACCCTTAAAGATGAAGCTTTAAAAAATGCAAGAAGCAACCAACCTAGTGGAGCAAGCTTTGGCTCTATCTTTAAAAATCCGAAAAACGACTTTGCAGGACGTTTAATCGAAGCTGTAGGACTTAAAGGATTTAGCAAGGGAGATGCTATGTTAAGCGATAAACACGCAAATTTTTTAATTAATAAAAAAAATGCAAGTTTTGAAGATGCGTTTTTTCTTATCGAATTGGCTAGAAAAAAAGTCTTTGAAGAATTTGGCACAAACTTAGAAAATGAAGTGATTATAATCTAAACACACAAAACAATAAAAGTCTAAAAAATTTACTCTTAATCTAACTTTAAATAAAATACAAATTCAAACCATATAGTTTTATAATAATAAGTATTTAATAATATTTTAATATTCTGTCGTTTTATTTTGTATTTTATATTATTTTTAAAAAATATAATATATAGAACAAATTATAAAGGGAGGAAAATCTTATGAAAAATATCACATTAACTAAAATACCTATAGGAGAGGGCAAAGAACCCTGTTTAAATTCTAAAAAGATAGTTTTATCTTTAGCTACTATTTCTTTTTTGGCAAGTTGTGCTAATGCTAAATTAAATTCTGAAATAAAAACTTATGATGAAGTTAATAAAAATGTTAAAACTAGATCAGCAAGTGTTTATAGCCCTCAAGCTAAGATCAATACGACTATAAATTCTTTACACAATCAACAAGTAACTATTACTGGAAATGGAACATCAAATTCTTTAACAATCGGATCAAGTGGAACTCTAGGTAGCATAGGCAATACAGGTAAAATCATCTATGCCCATGCTAATGGTAGCAACACTCTTACTCTTGCAAATCTTACTAATAATAGAACTATTAATGGTAAGATTGGTATAGAAAACAATGGTAATTTTACAGGAACTATTGCTGTCAACACCTTTGAAAATACAGGTCAAATTAATGGACAAATTTACATGGGAATTTGGGGTAACAACTCAGGAACTCTTAATATAGATAAATTTGACAATAGTGGAACCATAATTGACAACAATAAAGGAGTTTTTTTGAAGGAAAGAATACCAACATACAAACCTTTAATAACAGTGGTTTTATTAGTGCAAATAAGGGTGTAGATATAGGCAACATAGGAACCATAAAAAATTTTAATAACAACGGAACTATACAAGGCTCAGAAGTGGGAGTGGCTATAAATACAAAAATAGATACTTTTACTAATAATGGTTTTATTAATTCCCCTGGTAGTGGACAATGGAATAATGGTATATGGATAAGTAGCAATGCTACCATAGAAAAGCTTGTTAACAATGGCACAATAAAAGGAGGACATTCTGCTATAATGGTAACATCTCAGCATATAAAAACTGTTGAAAATACAGGAATTATACATGCTGAAGGAGAATGGGGTTCTAGTATATTATTAGAATATGGTGGTTTTATAGAGCATATAATCAATACTGGAACCATAAGTAATAATAATGTTGGTATAGGTTCAGCTTATGGAGTATTTGAAACACTTACCATAAAAAATGGAGGTATGGTTTATGGAAAATACTCGGCAATAGGAGTGGGTCGATCGCAAACTCTAGGAGATTTATATATAGATGGACGTTCAAATAATGGCACAGTAAGTGGAATTTATAGTGAAGAACATGGAATTTTATTAAAGAATAACTCACGAACTCAAAAAATAGAACTTAAAAATGGTGGCATTATAAAAGGTAAGATCCATGGTATAAGATTGGATAATGGTGCCTCTTTAAGTGGAGAAATGATTTTATCTGGCGAAGGTTCTAGGGTAGAAGGTGGAAGTGGTGCTGGTATATTGAATCGAAGTGGAAAAATAGAAGGCTCTATAACCATAAAAGATGGAGCAACTGTTACGGCTACTTCGAATCACGCCATAGCTAACTATCGCTCAGGAAGTATAACAGGTGGTATTACTGTTAGTGGGAAAAACACTAAACTTCAAGGAAATATAATCAATACAGGTAATGCTTCTATAGGTAGTGATATCAAGATAGAAGGTGGAGCTAAGGTAGAAGGTGGTCTTGTTAATCAAGGTAATGGAAGTATCTCAGGAAGTGTTCAAGTAAGTGGTGGTGGTAGTATTGATTCCATTACCAATGAGGGTAATGGAGCTATTTCTGGTTCAATTACTGTAGATAAAGATAGTAAACTTGATTCTATCACTAACACTTCTACATCATCTACAGGTATAAGTGGTTCTATTACTAACAATAGTGATAATAAACTTGAAATTTCTAATTCAGGTAATATCGGTGGTAAGATTGAAAGTACAGGTAGTGCTGATATGGTGATTAGCAATAGTAATGGTGGAACTATTAGTGGCGGTATTAGTTCTTCAGGAAGTGGAAGCACTAGTATTTCCAATTCACAAGGCTCAACCATAAATAACGGCATCACTGTTTTAGGATCAGCACAAGTTGAAATCTCCAATCAAGGCTCAGTAGGTAAAGATGAAAATGGTAATACAGTAACTAACAATGGTAGTGGTAGTGTTGGAATCAAAGATTGGCTTGTTTCTACAGATAAAAACACAGGTAAATTAAACACTGTGGTTATAGGTGGAAGTAGAGCTTTTAATGTAAAAGTAGAAAACATCACCGTAGATCAAAGCAATGTTGATCTTGAAGAGCTAAACGATATAAACAACATCATCTCAGGTGTTAATCAAAACAATATTGGCAATATAGGAACCAATGGAAGTGGAGAAATATCTTTAAGCTATGATCCAATAACAGGAAAGCTTACTACAGATTTTAATCTTAATGCTTCCATATCAGGTGCAACCTTTAGATCTTTAATCTCTACTACTTCAAGAAGATCAACCTTTATAGATAATGTTATGGGTAATTCTATGCAAAGCTTTGCTTTAGCTTCTTCAAGTAAATCTCAAAGCATCGCTATGTCTGAAAAGGGTAATTTATATGCAGATGCAAGTGATTATATAAAGAGTGATTTAAATAATGGAAGCTATGGTTCTAATAAAGAACATTCTTTATTCATCCTTCCTTATACTTCTTCACAGAATGTTGAACTTTCTTTAAATGAAGAAAGTAAAGGACACACTAAAGGAACCATTATAGGTTATTCTACTTTAAAAGACAGTGGAATATATGGTGTGTATGCAGGTTATGAAGATACAAAAATGGGTTCAACTTATTTTGATATTAATAATAGAACCTATTATGCAGGTTTAAAATACTTTAATACCTTATTTACTACAGAAAAAGGTCAAGAAGTTTATATCAAAGCTCAAGGTAAAGCTGCTTTGATTAAAAATGATTTAACTGAAAAAATAGGAAATAATGAAGCTAAAGCTGAACCTAATTCTTATGCTTATGGAGTCAATACAGCCTTAGGTATGAATTTTATTTCTAATAAAGATATATTCTCTCCTGAAATAGGTCTTGCTTATGAAGGAGGTTATACTGAAGCTTTTTCTATGAAAGACACCATAGGACAAGCAACAGTTAAAGGTGGAGAAAGAACCTATGCAAACTATTTAAATCTTTTCTCTACTAAAACAAGTCTTACTTGGTTTAGAGATTGGTTGCCTAATTTAAAAACTTCAGTAGAACTTGGAGCTAAGTTTAATATCAATCCTAAAGTAGAAGCTGAGGCTAGATTTGGTAATATAAAAGTAAGTGATGAGTTTGATTTACCAAGAGTACAAAAATTTGTAAGCACTTCTTTTATCGTTCCTGTTAATGAAGCTTTCTATTTTAGTTTAAGCTATAATGGAATGTTTGATAAAGATGGCAATACCCATACAGGATTTGCTCAGTTTAATTATTTTTGGTAATCTTATAAAAGATAATACTTAGTTTAATTAGTTTACTCTCCTACTTGTTAAAAATTTCATCCTGATAATTTTAAAATTATTAGGATGGATGTTTTTATTGTATTTATTTTTGTTTTATTATTTAATTTTATAAAAATATAATTATCTTTTTATGCAACTTATAAGATAATATTGGATTTAATGTAACCATCAAGGAAAAATATGTTTGATAAAATTCATTATTATTATTTTAATGCTAATTATGAAAAATGTTTGAACTTGAGTGAGCAATTTTTAAAAGAAAGTCCAAAATTTGCTTTAGAATTTGCTACGCTTTCTTCTTATAAACTTTCTCTTTTTCAAAAAGCTTTATATTATGCTCAAGAGCTTTTTTCTTTAAATCCTACAAGTTTTAATGGTCTTATGCTTGCTAAAAGCTATATTGAAAATTTAAGACTTGATGAAGCCTTGAATTTATTACAAACACTTTTAACTCGCAAAGATGATTTAGAGGATGAACTTAAGTTAGAATTGGCTTTTATTTATAAACTGAGTAATAAACTAGAAGAATCTGAACAAATTTTCAAAGAATTGCTTTCTAAAGATATGTATAATCTTAATCTATGGAAAAATTATGCAGAAATTTATTTTAAACATGATTTTACTAAGGCATTAAATGCACATGAGCACTTGTGTCATTTTATGCAAGATCTGATTGATAAACTACAAAAAGGAATCATTGCTGAACAAACCAATCTTAATTTAGTCAAACTCGAAGATAGGCTTCATAGTAAAACCAAAGAAAATCTTACCATTTCTAAAATAGAAGATTTTTTAACTCATCAAATTTTACCCCAAAAAGCATACTTGCTTTTTAAGCTTTTTAGAATATCTGATTCTTTAGAACTTTTTCAATCACTACAAGAAGCCAATCAACACCATGCACAGTTTTGGCAAAACTATGCTAAGGTATTAGAATTTAACTCAAACTATCAAGAAGCTTATCATGCTTATAAAAAATGTCTTAGCTTGGATTCTCATGCAACCTATCAATTTGATTTGGCTTATCTTTTGATGCGTATGGGAGTGGATGATAATTTTGAAGAGGGCAAGAAATATTATGAAAGCAGATTATTTTATGCTCATAATGAAACTTTTTCTACTTATCATTATAATGAAAGCCTAAAAGCTTTTAATAAATTTGGCGTTGATGCTTTTAAAAATAAAGAAGTTTTAGTATTTTGCGAGCAAGGCTTTGGCGATACTATAATGTATGCAAGATGCTTAGAAAAACTTTGCAAAATCGCTTCAAAGGTTTTATTTGCTCCTCAAAGTGCCATGTATGAAATGTTTAAAAATCAAATCAAATTTTTAAATCAAAATGATGATATTTTTAAAAATGTAAAGGTTTTAAAAAATCTACCTACAAATTTTGATTATGCTATTCCTATTTGTTCTTTGCCTTTTTTTATTGATATTAAGCTTGATGAGATTTTACGATTAAAAACACCTATATTGCCACAGAAAAAACCGCATAATCAAAGAAAAAAACTTGGTATTTTTTATGCTACTCCTAATGCTGAAAATTCTGATTTATTAAGAAATGTAAAATTTGAATTTTTATTTGATGTATTAAAAGACTTAGATTATGAGATCATTTCTTTTCAAATGCAATTAAAAGAAGAATTGCCTAAGGTAATAGAAGATAGAAGCAAGCTTATAAAAAATTGGAATGATACTCTAAATTATTTATATGATATTGACTGTATGCTTAGTATTGATAGTGCTATAGCGCATTTAAGTTTAGCTATGGATATTCCTACTATAGTTCTTTTACATCCTAGGTTTGATTGGCGTTGGGGAAAATTTGAAAATCCTAAAAGTTATTTTTGGCCAAAAGCAAAATGTTTTATCATAAAAGAACAAGAAGAAACAAAAAGAAATTTGCAAAAACTGATTAAAGATATTTTAAACTAAAGCTTAGTTTAAGAGCTTTAGGTGGAAAATTTGGTTTTTGATAACATCAGCTAGCATTTTTGGCATTTGGTTTACAATATCTTGATAATTTTGCTTTGCATCTTGATCTTTTAATGTCAAATTTAATTCTGCATTTTTTGCTGCAAGAATTTTTCCATTGCTTGTAGAAATAATTTTAAAATTAACACTAGCCACACCCTCTTTACTAGTTGTGATAAAATAATTTGTAATATTTACATAAAAATCTTGCAAATTTACCACCACAACATAATCTGTAAATTTGGCATACATTTTAGCCTTATCTTTTTCTTGTGTTAAAAAAGGACTTACATTTATAAGTTTTGCATCCTTAGGGCTAAAATATGACAAAGTTTTAGGACTTTGATAAATACCATTTGCAGCAGAATTAACCCAATTAAGCTTTAAACTTTGAATCAAATTTTTAGCAAATAATGTAGAAAATTCCTTATCACTCACCCTAAAACCATCTAAAAAATAACCAAAATTTTTCCTAGAAGTTAATACAATGGCAAAATCAATATCTTTATCTTTGGTGATTTGCGATTTTTTTTCAATCAAGGTAGAACTATCAAACAATGCTTTTTGTTGATTTAGATTTGGATTTGCAACATTTTGATTTAGATCTATTACTTCAAAACTATCTGCGCTTTTTTCAATTTTAATAACTTTTTTCTGAGAAAAATTATTCGCTAAAAGATTAGAACTTAAAACTAAACTTAAAAACAAAATGAAACAATACCTCATCTTCATCCTTATAAACTATTTAAATATAAAAATTATACTCTTTATTTTATAAAAAATCTTGTAAAAAATTCCTAGATGAAACACAAATAAAAGGATTGGATTTATAACTTAAAGGGTTATATAAAATGTATTTTTTAGAAAAATCTCCCATAAATCCTCCATTTTGATTAATCAAAAAATCTCCTGCTACAATATCCCAAATATTAAGCTTTTCAAATCTTTTATAAACTCCTGCCCTAGCCTCTAAAATAGCACAAAATTTCAATCCAGAGCCTATATTAATAGCTTCTAATTGATGCTCTTTTGCAAAGTCTTCATCTTCTTTGCTAAGATGATTAACACTCAATAAGGCTTTATATTTATTTTTCTCGTATTCTTGCTGGTCAATTTGCAAAGGTTTATCGTTTTTATAAACCTTGGTTTTTGCATGAGCATAGAATATATCACCTTTTGATGGATTTTGTATGAGTGATAAAACAGGGCGATTGTCATGAACCAAACTTATCATAACGCAAAATTCATCACTGCCTTTTAAAAAACCACTTGTTCCATCAAGAGGATCGATAAGCCAAAAAGTTTTTAATTCTTCACACTCTTCTTTGCTAAGTAATTTTTCTTCTGATAGAATTTTAATATCCGTAGAACCCAAAATATCATTTAGAATTTTATTAGAAGCAAGATCTGCTGATGTAAGCGGGCTTTTATCTTCTTTTTCCCAAGTTTTGAAATTTTTTCTCTCTTCTAAAATAGCTTTAGAAGCTTGATTGCTAGCATTTATAGCAATTTCTAAAAATTTATCAAGATTAAGCATGATTATAAACTTTCTATAAGATTTTTTAAAATTATACAAGAAGATTTTGTGGAATTTTTAATTTCCACAAAAATTTTAATTAAATTTTACTAGTTTCACCCAAATAAAGTTGTCTTGGACGGACTATTTTAAGACTTTCTTGCTCTTTTTGTTCTATCCACTGAGCTATCCATCCTGGGGTGCGCCCTATAACAAATAAAGTAGCAAACATTTCATTTGGAATACCTAAGGCTTTTAAAATAAGTCCACTATGAAAATCAACATTCGGATATAACCCTCTTTGAACAAAATAATCATCGCTTAAAGCAATCTCTTCTATACGCGTTGCTACTTTAATAAGATTGGTATCAATACCCAACTCATCAATAAGTTGATCACGAAGCTTTTTCAGTACTTTTGCTCTAGGATCAAAATTTTTATAAACCCTATGCCCAAAGCCCATCAAGCGGAAAGGATCGTTTTTATCCTTAGCTCTTTTGATGAATTCATCTACCCTATCAACACTACCTATTTGCTCAAGCATTCTAATAACACCTTCATTAGCTCCACCATGTGCATGACCCCAAAGCGCACCAATACCTGCTGCTATACAGGCATAAGGATGAACATGAGTTGAACCCACAGCACGAACTGTTGAAGTTGAAGCATTTTGCTCATGATCTGCATGAAGCATAAAAACTGTATCAAGTGCTTTTACTTCTATAGGTCTAAGCTCTACATGATCGTAAGGATAGGTTCTTAACATATATAAGAAATTTTCTGTAAAACCACGATCTAAATTTGGATAAGCCATAGGAAAGCCGTGTTTATATCTATAAGCGGTGGCCACTATAGTAGGGATTTTAGCTACTATTCTAGCTGCCATTTCCATATATTCTTCTTTTACATTCATGTTTAAATGATCAGGATAAAAAGCACTAAGCGATGAAACAGCACCTTGTAAAACTGCCATAGGATGAGCATTATCAGGGAAAGAATCAAAAAGACGGTGCATACCTTCATGGATAAAAGAACGTTTTTTCATTTCATAACGAAACGCTTCAAGACGCGTAGCATCAGGTAATTCTTTATAAAGTAAAAGATGAACCACATCTAAATAAAGTTTGTTTTCAGCAAGCCACTCTATAGGATAGCCACGGTGCATTAAAATTCCATTTTCTCCATCAATATAAGTGATTTTTGATTTACAAGTAGCTGTAGAAGTCAAGCCCTCATCATAAGAAAACATTCCTGTTTGTTTATAAAAACTTGACATATCTACAACGCTTGGCCCAGTTGTACCGTCATATATAGGAAATTCATAGCTTTTTCCATTTCTATTATCGGTTATAGTAACGGAATTTGACATTTTCGCTCCTTTTATTGTTACTTTTATTAATTCTAACAAAAAAGGACGATTATGAGTTTTTTTATTATTAAATTTTTAAGATTTTGTTTGCTTTTTTGAGTAAAAAAGTAACTTTCATTTTTTAGAATTAGAAAGAAATTTAATCATACTCATAACAATAATAGCCTCAAATAACGCTGTTAAAATAAGCGCTGAATAAAGCTTCTCATCAATAACCTTGCCCGAATAACCCAGAGTAGCTGTTGCTATAAGCAAGGTTAAAGGCATAGAATGACTAAGACCAAATAAAATCATATTTTTAAAACCAATTCTTTTTAAAAAAACACTTGCACATAAAATTCTTAAACCCACCATAACAAACATAAGTAAAAATGCTTGTAAAACGATTTTATAATCTAAAATCATTTTAAGATCAAAGGTTGAACCTATATGGATAAAAAAAATAGGGATCAAAAACCCGTGTCCAAAAGTAGAAAGCTTGTGCTCAAGATCTTTTTTATGATCAAAAAAAGTAGCTATAAATGAACCTGCTATAAAAGAACCAAGAACGATTTCAAGTTTTGTAATAACCATAGCAACAATGATCAGTATAAAAATGGCCATACAAAATCTTATATCTTTTTCATTTTTATCTTCCCATGGCATAAGCACAACTTTAAGCTGAGGATACCACCAAAAAAGCACACCAAGCATTTTAAATCCAAGCAAACAAAGCCCCAAAAAGATATTAAGATATAAAATACTTTGCGCTACATCAATAATACCTGTTCCTTCGCGCAAAAAAGCTCCCGCTATAGTCAAAAGCACAATAGAAATCACCTCAGCTAAAGTAGCCACTATCATAGCAATATTTAGCCAATAACACTCTTTTCCAAAATCCTTAAAAAGTAAAGATAAAAGCCCTACACTCATCACAGGTATAATGATAACAAATACTAAAGAAAGTCCAAAAATCCATACTATAAAAGAAGATAAAGCGTAAAGTAAAAAAATATAAAAAAAACTTTTTTTAGCAATTTCTTTATCCATATTAAAGAAGGCTCTTAAATTTACCTCCATACCCGCTATAAACATTAGATAATAAAAACCTACATTTGCCAAAAGTGCAAAATTTTCACTTTTTCCTATGAAACCAAAATGCGCTATTATTGCCCCTAAAATAATTTCAGTAGCTGAAAGAGGCAAGCGTAAAATTTTTGCAATATGCGGAGAAAAAAGTAAGCATAAAGCTATAACAATAAGAATTTTTAAATCAATTAAAGCCTGTGTATCAATGACACTCTGATGCAAAAGTAAATCCCATTTCTTTTAATTTTATTATATCTTGACTTGGTTCTTCACCTTTAGTGGTTAAATAATCCCCTATAACAATAGCCCCAGCACCTGCTTGAAAAATTTCATATTGTCTTTCTCGTAATACCACTTCACGTCCACCTGCAACCATGATTACAGTTTGAGGCAAAGCCTCTTTGGTGTCACGCACGATTTTTAAAGCTTCATCAGCACTAAGTCTTGGAACTTGTAGTTTTAAATTTTCATTGGCTATAAAAAAATTAATAGGCGTTGAAAAAGGTTGTAATTCTTGCAAAGATTTTCTAAAACTTAGCCTATCTTCTTCGCTCTCACCCATACCATAAATTCCACCACAACAAAGCATAAGCCCTGCTTCTTTAGCGTTTAAATTGGTTTGGAATCTACTTTCCCAAGTATGAGTGGTGCAAATTTGTGGAAAAAATTCCTTAGAACTTTCAAGATTGTGATTATAAGAAAAAATTCCTGCTTTTTTAAGTTCTTTGAGTTGTTCCACGCTTGCCATACCATTACAGGCAATTAAAAGCAAATTAGGCACTTCTTTTTGCACAGCCTTAGCAGCTTCGCAAACATACTCAAGCTTTTCATCATCAAGCCCAAGTCCTGCTGTAACCAAACAAAAACCCAAGGCTTCATTTTTCTTTGCCATTTTCGCTTCTAAAACGATTTGTGAAAGTTCTTTACGACGATATTTTTGAATATCTGTTTTTACATGGGCACTTTGGGTGCAGTATTTACAGTCTTCTGAACAATTTCCACTCGCTATATTTGAAATAGCACAAAGCATGATTTGCATTCTAATCCTTCATTTCTTTTTTGATTTTGCACTTTAAGCATTCTAAGAATGTACCTTTTTTAAGCTCTTTTATCACTAAAGTTTCGCCACACTCTTCGCATTTTTCTTCACTTGGTTTGTATTTGCTTATAAAATTGCATTTTGGATAAGCACTACAGCCATAAAATTTACCACGTTTTGAAAAGCGTTCTACGATTTCACCTTTTTGACAACTTGGACAAGTAATGCCTGTACCATTAGCTTTAGCTTTTGCGGCTGTATTTTCGCTTTCGTTTTTGCTTTCACTTTTTAAATTTCTTGAATACTTGCATTTTGGGAAATTTAAACACGCTACAAATTCTCCAAAACGCCCTTTTCTAATAGCAAGCTCTCCGCCACAATCAGGACAACTTTCGCCTAGTTTTGTGACAGTTTTTTGACTAGCTATTTTTGTTTTTCCTTCTTCGATTTTTCTCATAAAAGGATAGTAAAATTCTTTTAAAGTTTCTTGCCAATCTGCCTTATCTTCTGCGATTTCATCTAGGGTATTTTCAAGGTTTGAAGTAAATTTACTATCTACTATATCGCTAAAATTTTTCTCAAGCACTTCGGTTACATTAAAAGCAACATCGCTAGGAATGAGTTGTTTTTTATCTATTGTTACATAATCACGGCTTGTAAGTATAGAAATGGTTGGTGCATAAGTAGAAGGGCGACCTATGCCTAAACTTTCAAGTTTTTTTACAAGTCCTGCTTCTGAATACCTTGAAGGTGGTTCGGTAAAATGTGAGTTCATTTCTAAATTTTGCACTTTTAAATTTTGGCCTATTTTAAAATTTGGCAAAATTTTATCCTTATCCATATCACCATAAACTTTATAATATCCATCAAAAAGGATTTTTCTACCGCTTATTTTAAAAACTGCTCTATCATTTTTTACAAATACATTTTGAGTTTGAGAGATAGCAGGACTCATCTGACAGGCTAAAAAGCGATTGTAAATAAGTGTGTAAAGTTTTAACTCATCTTTGTCTAAAAATTTAGCCGCAATTTCTGGAGTAAAACTTAAATTTGTAGGGCGTATAGCTTCATGAGCTTCTTGAGCGCCTTTAGTCTTTGTAGTATATACATTTGCTTTGCTTGGAAGATAGTCCTTGCCAAAATTTGCTTGTATGAATTTTCTTGCATTTTCTACTGCTTCTTTGGCTAAATTTAAACTATCGGTTCTCATATAAGTAATAACCCCCATCACGCCTTCATGGGTATTTACTCCTTCATAGAGCTTTTGAGCTATCATCATGGTTTTTTTAGGGTTAAAACCAAGGCGATTGCTGGCACTTTGTTGTAAAGTTGAAGTCATAAAAGGAGGCGGCGGAGCGATTTTTCTTTCTTTGCTTTCAATGTCACTTATACTATAAACTTCATTTTTACAAGCTTCTAGTATAAGTTTAGCACGATCTTTGTTGGTAATGGTAAGTTTTTCTATCTTGGCTTTATCAAACTCAACTAGTTCTGCATCTAAATCTTTTTGAAAAATCATATCAATACTAAAGTATTCTAGGGGTACAAAGGCACGAATTTCTTTTTCACGATCGACTATGATCTTTAAAGCCGCACTTTGAACACGCCCAGCACTAAGTCCTCTTTGAATTTTTTGTCCTAATAAAGGGCTGAGCTTATACCCTACAATGCGATCTAAAAGACGTCTGGTTTGCTGAGCATTTACAGAGTGCATGTTTAATTTTCTTGGATTTTTTAAAGCATTTTCTATAGCGCTTTTAGTGATTTCATGAAAAACAATGCGTGGTAAGGTGTTTTCATCTTTTCCTATAGCTTTTGCAATATGATAGGCTATAGCCTCTCCTTCTCTATCTTCATCCGTTGCAAGATAGACTTCTTTGGCATCTTTGGCTTTGCTTTTAAGTTCTTTAACTAAGGCGCTATGATCACTTGTGATTCTATACTCAGGGATAAATTCATCATCTTCTATTTTAATCCCAAAGCTTGATTTAGGCAAATCTCTAATATGTCCTTTAGAAGCGATAACTTCATAATCTTTTCCCAAAAAATTTCCTATGGTTTTAGCTTTTGCAGGAGATTCTACTATGATTAAATTTTTCTTCATTTTGCACCCTTGTTAAATAAAAAGCTGAATTTAGCTAAAAATATTTAAAATTCTACTTATAAAATATATTTTAATCAAGCTAAAATATTTTAAAAACAAAACTATCATAACAAAATAAATAAAATATAATTTTAAGTAATTTTAAATACAAACCATAATTTTTGGAGTATAATAAAATAAAAAAGGTAAAAATTATGAATGACAAAACTTATAAATTTCATCCAAATGACACAAAAATGGATAAAAAAATAATTCAAATTACTGAAAAGTCCGGATTTAAAGCAGCTGTGTTTTCTATGGCTGCTATGACTATGCTAGGAAGTGTGGTCATTTCATCTGCTCTGCCTGCTATCAACAGACATTTTGAAGAACTTTTAACCCAAAGTGGCGCTACTCTTGCTTCAAGTTTCACATTAGCTCATCTTGATATACTTGTTCGCTTAGTTTTAACCATCCCTGCTATTTTTGTTGTCATTTTATCTCCATTTGCTGGTATTTTAATGGATAAATTTGGCAAATTAAAATTCATTCTTCCAGCTATGGTGGTTTGGACTCTTTCTGGGATAAGTGGCTTTTTCTTAAATGATATTTATGCTATACTGACTTCAAGAGCTATTTTTGGTATGGCAACTGCTTTTATAATGACAGGCGCTTCGGCTTTGCTTGGGGATTATTATAGTCGTGGTGGCTTTAATCGCAGAGAAAATGCTTTAAGTCTTCAAGGATTTTTTTGTGCAGTAGGGGGTGCTGTTTTTATTTCTATTGCGGGATTTGTTTCAAGTTATTCTTGGCGTTATCCTTTTTTGGTATATGGACTTGGAATTTTAATTACCTTAATGGCTATCATTTATCTTTTTGAACCTAGAAAATTTAAATTCTATAATCATACAAAAATAGAAACAAAAACAAATTATTGGCAATTTTTCCCTATCTATTTTATAGGTTTTTTTATCATGGTAGTTTATTATATTTCGCCAACTCAACTTCCTTACTATATAGAAGAACATTTGAGATTGGATCCTAAATATATAGGTATTTCGATGTCTGTATCTGCACTATGTTATGGTTTTTTCTCTCTAAGCTATAGATATATTATAAAATTCTTAAGTATTAAAACTATTTATGTTTTAACTCTTTTTATCGTATCTTGTTCTTTTTTGCTGCTTTTTTTAGTAGATAGCTTTTTCACAGTTTTAATCGCCTTAGCTTTGCTTGGAATGGGTGGAGGTATTATGCTTGTAAATAATACGGCTTATCTTTTTTCAATCTGTCCTGAAAATGCTCGCTCTAGGGCTTATGGAATTTTAGCAAGTTGTATATTTTTAGGACAATTTTTAAGTCCTATTATCTCTCAACCTATCGTTAGACAAATGGGTCTTGTAGATGCTTTTTTAATATGGTCAATAGTAATTTTTATAGTGTGCATTGTGTTTTTATTTTTAAAGCAAAAACCTAGAATAAATTAGCAAGAAAAATCTTGCTAATTTTATTTATTACAAACCTACCGCACTTAAAGTTTGGTATTTACTCATATAAATTTGAGCTTCAATTTTTCTCATCGTATCAAGTGCTACTTGAACTACAATAAGTACAGAAGTGCCGCCAAAATGAAAAGGCACACCCATAAATTTCACCAAAACCCAAGGTAAGGTTGCAACAAGCCCTAAATAAATAGAACCTGATAAAGTTAAACGAGAAGCCACTTCGTTAAGATAACTTGAAGTTCCTTCACCTGGACGAATTCCAGGGATAAAACCGCCTTGTTTTTTCAAATTTTCTGCTATGTCTTTAGCGTTAAATACGATAGAAGCATAAAAATAAGCAAAGAAAATTACAAACAAGAAAGTTAGAACATGAAACAAATAACCATTTGGATTTAAAAAGTCATTAATGGCTTGTAGATAAGGATTTGTACTAGTTTGTAAAATTGTTGTTGGAAACATCAAAATCGCACTAGCAAAAATCGGTGGAATAACCCCACTAAGATTGAGTTTAATAGGAATATAATTCATAATGCGTTTGTTTTGATTTTGCATTACAACTTTACGAGAATAAGAAATAGGAATTCTTCTTTCTCCAAGTTCTATATAAATAATCACCCCTATGGTGATTAAAATCAAAGCAAAAATTGCAAAAGCGGTTAAGAAATTCATCTCGCCTGAATTGATTTGTCCTACAGTTCCTGAAATCGCTCTTGGAATACCTGAAACAATACCTGCAAAAATGATTAAAGAAATACCATTTCCTATACCTCTTTGTGTGATTTGTTCGCCAAGCCACATTAAAAGCATAGTTCCAGCAAGCATAGAAATAGCACAAAGTGCGATAAACATATTTAAATCTTCCACCATTATAGCCCCTGCACCACCACGACCGTGCAAGCTTTGCAAACCTATAGCAACGCCTATACTTTGAACCAAAGTAATCACAATAGTCGCATAACGGATAATTTGCATATATTTTTGCATACTATCACGCTCTTTTTTCATCTTACCAATATTTGGAAAAGTTGCTGCAAGAAGCTCCATAATAATAGAAGCAGTAATATAAGGCATAATACCTAAAGAAATGATAGAAAAGCGTTCAGCCGCTCCACCACTAAAAACATTAAATAAACCCAAAGCATTGTTTTGATTGTTATTAAAAAATTCCGCAATCACATCAGCATTGACGCCAGGAACTGGCACATAAGCCAGAACCCTATAAGCAAATAAAAATGCTAAGGTGATTAAAATCTTATTCGTCAATGCTCTATTCATTATTTTGATCCGGTGACGCTAATATTCTCGTCTTTGATTTTTGATACTAAGTCTTTTGCACTTGCACCAATTAATTTGATTTTATTCACAGATTTTGAAATTTTGTGAACACTTTTAATGCTCTCAAATGTAATTTCACTAAGCTCTTTTACAGCTGTGATTTTTTCAACATTGATCACATAAGGTTTTTGAATTTTAGAAGTAAAACCTACTTTTGGTAGTCTTCTTTGAAGTGGTTGTTGACCCCCTTCAAAACCTCTTTTTTCATTATAACCTTTTCTAGCAGTTTGACCTTTACCCCCTTTAGTAGCAGTCTTACCCATGCCAGAACCTTGACCACGGCCAATTCTTTTAGTTTTATGCGTTGAACCCGCTGCTTTTGTTAAATTCATCTTCTTATCCTTTTAACATTGTTAAAGCTTTGATTGTAGCACGAACCACATTAGCTGAATTATTTGAACCCAAAGACTTGGTTAAGATGTCTTTAATACCTGCAAGTTCCACGATAGGGCGTGTAGAACCACCTGCGATAACTCCTGTACCTTCGCTAGCTGGTTTAAGTAAAATTCTACTTGCGTTGTATTTCACCTCTACATCGTGAGCGATAGTTGAGCCTTTAGTTTTAACTTCAACGATATTTTTAAACGCATCGTCAACAGCTTTACGGATGGCATCTGGAACTTCCTTAGCCTTACCATAACCAACACCTACTAAACCTTTGCGGTTTCCAACGATAACTAAAGCAGTAAATCTAAATCTTCTACCACCTTTAACAACCTTAGTAACTCTGCCGATATCGACGATTACTTCTTCAAATTCTTCTCTATTATATTTTTCCATCGATTTACCCCTTATAGCCTAATGCCATTTTCTCTTAAAGATTCAGCCAATGCTGCGATAACACCATGATATACATAACCATTTCTATCAAAAACAGCTTGTTCTATCTTTTTAACTTTTAAAGTTTTAGCAAATTCAGCAGCGATTTTTTTAGCACCTTCTTTATTTGCTTTAACGCCAAGTTTGCGTCCATCAACTGCTGCTAAAGTTACAGCTTTTACATCATCAATCGCTTGGATATATAGAGTTCTGTTTGATTTAAATACAGAAATTCTTGGAAAATTTTCACAACCTGAAATTTTCGCTCTAATTCTTTTTTTTCTTTTGATTCTTAAAGTTAGTTTTCTTTTTAATACATTTGCTCTCATATTCTACCCTTACTTCTTAGATGTCTTACCAGCTTTGCGGATAATGCGTTCATCAGAATACTTAACGCCTTTTCCTTTATATGGCTCTGGCGGTCTAAATTCACGAATTTGAGCAGCAACTTGACCTACAACTTGTTTATCACTTCCTTTAACTGCAATAGTATTTTTATCCACTACAATTTCAATTCCTTCTGGAATATCATAATTAATAGGATGAGAAAAACCAAGGCTTAGTTCTAAAACTTTACCTTTTAAAGCTGCCTTATAACCAACTCCATTGATTTCAAGAGTTTTTGAAAAACCTTGAGTTAAACCTACAACGATATTGTAAGCTAAAGCTCTGTAAGTTCCCCAATAAGCTCTACTTTGTCTGTCTTCACCTTTTGGAGAAAAAAGAATATTATTATCTTTAATCTCAACATTTACATTTGCTTTAGTATCAAGTTCTTTTGCCAAATTTCCTTTTTTAAATTTAAGCAAATTTCCTTCTAATTTTACTTCTACTCCTGCTGGAATAGCAATCGGTTGTTTACCTATACGAGACATATTTTTCCTTTTTATTTGTCTAGGATATTTCTACTTTTTTAAAAGAATGGATACCCAATGCCATAAAAAGCAGATTTTTTACCAAATGGTACATAAAATTTCGCCGCCAACACCTGCTTTATAAGCTTCATCATTAGCTAAAACACCATGACTTGTGCTAACTACGATAGTACCATAACCATTTTTAAAACGCTTGATTTCATCTTTACCTTTATAAACACGACGACCAGGCTTAGAAATTCTTTTAAGCTCATTGATAACACTCTTACCTTTTTCATCGTATTTTAAAACTACATTGATAAATTTCTTTTTATCTTCTTCAATAACATTAAAACTCTCAATATAGCCTTTAGCTTGAAAAATTCCAACTAAAGCTTCTACAACTTTAGAATGTAAAAGCTTGGTTGTTTCAAGCTTTCTCATTCCTGCATTTCTGATACGAGTGAGTGAATCTGAAATAATATCATTTATCATATTTTATCCTTACCAACTTGCTTTCTTAAGACCTGGAATCAAACCTTCATTGCCCATTTTTCTTAAGCAAACTCTGCAAATTCCAAAATCTCTATAAACCGAATGCGGACGCCCACAAATTTGGCATCTTGTATAAGCTCTAACCTTAAATTTAGGCTTGCGTGCCGCTTTTGCAATCATTGATTTTTTAGCCATCTTACTTTCCTTTTGTAAATGGCACACCGATAAGTTCTAATAACTTTTGTGCCTGTTTGTCATTTTGTGCTGTTGTAACTATAGAAATGTTCATACCATGAGTTCTTAAAATTTTATCATACTCCACTTCTGGGAACATCAACTGCTCATCAAGACCGAAGTTATAGTTTCCGCGTCCATCAAAACCATCTCTACTTAAACCTCTAAAGTCTTTCACCCTTGGCAAAGCAATAGAAATTAATTTATCAAGAAAAGCATACATATTTTCTTTTCTTAAAGTTACCATTACACCTACAGGAAAACCTTCGCGAACTTTAAATCCTGCAACTGATTTTTTAGCTTTAGTAATCACAGCCTTTTGTCCTGCAATTAAAGAAATAGTATCTGCAACATTTTGCAATACTTTTTGATCTTTAGCCAACTCACCAGCACCTACGCTGATAACTACTTTTTCGATCACAGGGATAAGCATAGGATTTTTAATATCAAATTCTTTAACCAATGCAGGTTTAATGCTTTGATTATATTTTTCTTTTAATCTCATCATCGCTTACTCCTGAACTTTTGCCACATTGGAAATATCCATTGGCATTTCTTTATTGATAAAACCACCATTTGGGTTTTTCTCACTCGGCTTAATAGCTTTTTTAGCGATTTTACATCCTTCAACTACCACTTTAAGTGTTTTTGGATATACCGCTAAAACTTTACCTGTTTTACCTTTATCATCGCCTGTGATAACCTTAACGCTATCACCTTTTTTGATTTTTAATTTAACCGCCATTATAATACCTCCGGTGCTAGTGAAACGATTTTCATAAAGCCACCATATCTAACTTCTCTGCCCACTGGCCCAAAGATACGAGTTCCGATAGGCTCTCTTTTGTTGTCAAGAATAACCGCAGCATTTTCATCAAAACGAATCAAAGAACCATTATCTCTATGAATTTCTTTTTTAGTTCTAACGATAACCGCTTTTACCACTTGACCTTTTTTAACTTTTCCATTTGGTAAAGCTTTTTTAACAGATGCAACGATTACATCACCTACGGTAGCGTATCTTCTTTTGCTACCCCCTAAAACCTTGATACACATTAATTCTTTTGCACCGCTATTATCAGCAACTGCAAGTCTTGTAAAACTTTGAATCATTACTCAACTCCTGTAGCTAATACAGATTTTAAGCGAAATGATTTTCTTTTTGAAAGTGGTCTGCATTCTACTGCAACAACAGTATCACCCACTTTAACTTCATTTCTCTCATCATGAATTAGATATTTTTTAAAGCGTTTAACAATTTTTCTATATCTTGGATGAACCACTTTTCTTTCAACCAAAACACTTGCGGTTTTTTCACCAGCGATTTTAACAACAACGCCTTGAATTTCTCTTTTAAATGCCATTTTCTATCCTTATCTTAAAGCGTTAATTGCTGTATTTATTCTAGCAATGTCTTTTTTTACTTGGCTAATCTCTTTTGGATTAGTAAGTTGCATTGTTTTTAGCTTTTGTTTTAAAGTGAATAAAAGCACCTTTTTTTCTTTTAGCATTGTTGCAAGCTCAGCTGCTGTTTTATCTTTAATCTCAGTATATTTCATTTTGGCTCTCTCTTGTAACAAACTTAGTTTTAAATGGAAGTTTATGCATAGCTAAAGTCAATGCTTCTCTTGCCATTTCTTCGCTTACTCCTGCCATTTCATAAATGATACGACCTGGCTTGATATTCATTACCCATTCCTCAACAGCACCTTTACCTTTACCCATACGAGTTTCTAAAGGTTTTTTTGTCAAAGGCTTATCTGGAAAAACTCTAATCCAAGTTTTTCCTTGTCTTTTAACAAAACGAGTTAAAGCGATACGCGCTGCTTCGATTTGGCGTGAGTTAATGCGTCCTGCTTCAGTTGCTTTTAATGCAAATTCACCAAAAGTAAATTCTGTTCCACGATTAGCATAACCTCTGTTACGCCCTTTCATCATTTTGCGATATTTAGTTCTTTTTGGCATTAACATGATTATTTACCCCTTCTTGTGCGTCTTGGCTTTTTAGCTGGAGCACTTTCTTCAGTTTTTTCAGGTTGCATACCTTTGTGCAATACTTCACCTTTAAAGATCCATACTTTAACTCCTATGTTTCCATAAGTAGTTCTAGCTTCTGCAAAACCATAATCGATTTTTGCTCTTAAAGTATGAAGTGGAACGCGTCCTTCAAGATACCATTCTGTTCTTGCCATTTCAGCACCGCCTAAACGACCGGAAACTGAAACTTTAATTCCTTTAGCACCTGCTTTTTGCGCACCTTGGATTACTTTTTTCATTGCTCTTCTAAAAGCAATTCTTTTTTCAAGTTGAGTTGCAACACTTTCAGCAGCAAGTTGAGCTGAAGCTCCTGCTTTTCTTTCTTCTTTGATATTGATATTTACATCTTTACCGATTAAATCTTGCAATTCTTTTCTTAAATTATCAACATCACTACCTTTTTTACCGATGATGATACCTGGTCTTGCAGCAACTACAGTAACGCGAAGTTTTTTAGCAGTTCTTTCTACTAAAATTTGGCTAATTCCTGCGTAATAAAGTTTTCTTTTTAAGAAAGCTCTGATTTTGTAATCTTCACCGATATTTTCTACTAAATTTGCTTTAGTTGGAAACCATCTTGATTCCCAGTTTCTATTGATTCCTAGTCTTAGACCAATTGGATTAACTTTTTGTCCCATTAGCTTTCCTTTTTCACTGTTGCTTTTTTAGTGCTTGTTGTTTTTTTAGCTGGAGCTTTTGTTGTAGTAGTTTTTTTAGCTACTGTTTTTTTCTCTTCAGATTTCACTTCCGCTTTTGCCACTTCTACTAAAATATGTGAAGTTGGTTTTCTAATACGACTTGCACTTCCTCTAGCTCTTGGTCTAAATCTTTTTAATACCGCAGCTGCGTCAACACGACAACTTTTTACAATCACTTCGTTTGCTTCAAAGCCACCATTTGCTACTGCGCTTGAAATTGCGTTTGCAATGTATTTTGCACCTTTATTTGGCATAAATTTTAAACTAGCCATAGCTAATTCTGCATTCATCCCCTGAACTTCTCTAGCAATCAATCTTGCTTTAGTTGGAGATAATCTTATGAATTTAATTAATGCTTTACTCATATCTTATCCCTTACTTACCAATTTTCTTTTGCACAGAGCCTTTATGCCCTTTAAATGTGCGTGTTGGAGCAAATTCACCAAGTTTATAACCGATGTGATTTTCAGTAATATAAACCGGAATGAAGCTTTTGCCATTATGAACATTAAATGTAAGTCCTATCATATCAGGAGTAATTGTGCTTCTTCTTGACCAAGTTTTAATTGGTTTATTATCATTAGCCTTTTTAGCAGCGATGACTTTTTTCATTACATGATCATCAACAAAAGGACCTTTTTTTAGTGATCTAGCCATCTTACTTTCCTTTTCTTCTTGAAATTATTAGCTTATCGCTAGCCTTTTTACGACGAGTTTTCGCACCTTTGGTTGGTTTACCCCACGGAGTTACTGGATGACGGCCTGAATTTTTCTTACCTTCACCCCCACCGTGCGGGTGATCTACTGGGTTCATTGCAGAACCACGAGTTTGCGGGCGGATACCTCTATGGCGATTTCTACCTGCTTTACCGATAGTTACATTAGCCCATTCTTCATTTCCAACTTCGCCGATACTTGCCATACATTCAGCTAAAACTTGTCTCATTTCGCCACTTGCAAGTCTTAAAATAACATATTTTTCTTCTTTACCCATAAGTTGTGCATAAGCACCCGCAGAACGAATCATTTGACCGCCTTTACCTGGTTTTAACTCAACATTATGAACAATAGTACCCACAGGAATGTTTTTAAGTTTCATTGCATTACCTGGTTTAATATCAAGTCCGCTTTCAGCAGCTGCAACGATATCACCAACGCTTAATCCACGTGGTTGAAGAATATATCTTTTTTCCCCATCTTTATAAGCAATCAAAGCAATTCTACAATTTCTGTATGGATCATACTCGATTGCTTCTACTTTGCCTTCTATACCGAATTTACGACGTTTAAAATCAATAATTCTGTAAAGTTTTTTAGCACCCGCTTCTTTATGACGACTTGTAATTCTTCCATAGCTGTTACGACCCGCGTGTGCTGGAAGTTTAACAAGTAGTGAGCGTACACTTGGTTTAGCTGTAATATCTTCAGAACTTAAACCTGTGATATATCTTCTACTTGGAGTATATGGTTTATAAGTTTTAATTGCCATCTTAAGCCTCCGTATTTTCTAAGCTAACACCTTCAGGTAGCTTAACATAGAATTTTTTGTAATTGTTTCTTTGACCTAAACGACCTCTAAAACGCTTAATTTTTCCATCCATTCTTAAGGAATTGATGCTTTTTGGAGTTACACCAAAATACTCTTTTAAAACCGCTTTTAAGCCTGTTTTAGTCATTTTTGGCGAAGTTTGAATAACTACGACACCTTGCTCTTGCAAATTCAAACTTTTTTCTGTGTAAAGTATAGTCTTTATATCAGTAATATCTGCCATAATTATCCCTCTTTTGTAATAGATTCTAACACTGATTTTTCCATAATAACAGCATTAAATACAGATACTAAATAAGCATTTACTTCAGTTACATCAACTACATAGCAATTTGCTAAATTTCTGTAAGCTAAAAGTGTTTTTTCATCTAGTAAATCTTTAACGATTAAAGCATCTTTGACGCCAAGTTTTTTAATCACAGCGTTTGCATCTTTTGTTTTACCACTTTCAATAGCCAAAGAATCAGCAGTAAATAACACACCTTTAGCTGCTTTATCTGCTAAAGCTCTTTCAAGCGCCAATCTTTTTTGTTTTTTATTTACTTTTTGGAAGTAGTTTCTTTCATTTGTTGGACCAAAAGCAACCGCACCGCCTACCCAAACGTTAGTTCTTGTTGAACCCGCTCTAGCACCGCCACGACCTTTTTGTCTCCAAGGTTTTTTACCACCACCACTTACATCACTTCTACCTTTAGTATGAGCTGTATTTGCTCTTAAACTTGCAAGGTAAGATTTTACATACAAGTAAAGATTGTGTGGATTTACTTCCGCATATTTTGAAGGTAAATCAAGTTCACCTGCTTTTTCTAATTTATCATTTAAAACAACTACTTTACTCATTTTGCAATCCTTATTTTACCCATGGCACCATTATAACCTGGTACTGCACCTTTAACTACTAAAATTTTATTTTCAGCATCATAAGATACAACTTCGTTTTTAATGGTCACTTTAGTATTTCCATAGTGTCCTGCCATTTTCATACCTGGTTGAACACGACCTGGCCATTCTCTATTACCAATAGATCCATGGCGTCTATGAAATCTCGAACCGTGACTTGCTGGACCCCCTGCGAAGTTATGTCTTTTCATAACACCGCTATAACCTCTACCTTTAGTGTTAAAGCTTACTTTTAAAATTTTTGCTTCATTTAATGGAGTTTCATCTAAATCTCCTGCTTCAGTATTTGCTACTTCTAAAGTCGCAAATCTATTGTATTCTGCAGAAAGATTGTATTTTTTTTGTTGTCCTGCGACACATTTATTACTTGCTTTACCTTTTGGATATGCTACTAAAGCCTTTCCGCCTTCAACTTCACATACTTTTGCATTTACAACTCTTAGTAAAGTTACAGCGATACTTGGATTAGTAATTGTTCTGCTCATTCCAATTTTTTCTACAATATATTCCATATCTTATCCTTACTTACCCATAGCTCTTACTTCAACGCTTACTTCTGGCGCTAAATCAAGCTTCGTTAAAGAATCAACTGTATCTGGAGTCGCTGCTACTATATCTAGCATACGCGCGTGAATTCTTATTTCAAACTGCTCACGAGAATCTTTGTTAATGTGTGGAGATTTTAAAACTGTATAGCGTTTGATTTTAGTAGGCATTGGTATCGGACCTCTAATATCCGCACCTGTTCTTTTAACAGCTTCTACGATTGCTGCAACTGTTCTGTCTAGTACTCGATGGTCATAAGCTTTTAGCTTAAGCCTAATTCTTTCCATAATATTTCCTTTAAAAAGAACTCGTTAGTTAAAAACTAACCAATTTATAAAAATTGAAATGAGAGTATATAAAATCTTGTTTTCAAAGTCAAGGAATTTGATGAAATTTTTCTATTATTTTCCTTTTAAAAAGGATAAAAATAGAATTTTTAGAATTTAAAAATTATCATTATTTTTTAAATTTTTGTATATAATGGTCAATATCTTATTTCATTAAATTTTAAAAAATCTCTTAATTTTTCATATTCGCCATTTTCTAAATAACGATGTTTTCCCGCCTTCAACATACCAAGATCTAAAGCCCCAAAAGCAACACGCTTAAGATCCATGACTTCAAGATCAAAATGTCCAAAAAAGCGTCTAAGCTCTCTATTTTTACCTTCATTTATAACCACTCTAAGCTTAGTATAGCCTCCACTTGATCCAAAAATTTCAAAGTCTATAAAAGGAGCAAAACTCATAGAGGTAATTTTAGTTTTTGCATGTGCGCCTTTTTTTTCATTTTTAATCTCAAGTCCATTTTGCATGGCTTCGATGACTTGTTTGCTCACCGTGCCTTTAACTTTAAGGTAGTATTCTCTTTCTAAATCGCTATGCATTAAAGCATCGGCAATCACAGGAGAATCTGTAAGCAAAAGTAAGCCTTCACTTGCATAATCCAGCCTACCTACGCTAAGCCAAGTACTAAATTGTCTTGGCAAGGTATCATATATAGTTTTTCTTCCACGATCGTCTTTTTTACTGACAATTTCACCTTTTTGTTTATGGTAGATTATCACGCTAAATTGCGTTCTTTTTTGTACTCTTTTACCTTTAACAAAAACTTTATCATCAAATTTAACTTCATCGCTTAAAAGGGCAATTTTGTTGTTTATTTTTACTAAGCCTTGTTTGATAAGTTCATCGGCTTCACGGCGTGAATAGCGGGTGTTATGGGATATAAATTTATTAATTCTCATTTGATCTTCCTTAAAAAGGGCGTTTTTGCCCTTTTTTACATTACAAAAATAGTTGGAACTATGGTTGGGTATTTTTTAATCTTTCTAAAGATGTGTTTTCTTAAAACTTGGCGGATTTGATTTTCTAAAAATCTTGGATCATTGAGTACTTCATCTTTAACATTGATGAAAAATTGTCCTAAAACTTCAGCCATATCTTTGCTAAAAGCATGATCGTGTTTGTCAGCTACTAGCCCATAGCTAAATACTCTTGGTTTGTTGATCAGTGTTTTTGTAGCTTTGTCAATTTGTGCGATAATAACTACTATACCACTATCTGCAAGTTTTTGGCGATCTATAACTACATCATCGGCGATTTGTTTGTTGATTTGATTATCTACAAAAACTTTACCTGTTTTTACGGTTTTTATGCGTTTGACATATTTTTGGCAAAGTTCTACTTGATCGCCATCACTCATAAGATAAATATTTCTTTCAGGGATACCGCACTTCATCGCTGTTTCTTTGTGTTTGGTGATGTGATTGTATTCTCCATGAACTGGTAGGAAAAATTTAGGCTTAGTAAGGGTTAGCATAAGCTTTTGCTCTTCTATACTAGCGTGTCCGCTTACATGAATTTCACTAAATTCTTGATACGCTACTTTAGCTCCTGCTTTTAAAAGATAGTCAAGCACCGCAGAAACACTTGCTTCATTTCCTGGTATGGCTTTAGCTGAAATAATCACTTGATCTGTAGGTTTGATTTTTATAAATTTATGCTCATCAGTTGCCATTCTATAAAGCGCACTCATGGTTTCGCCTTGACTTCCTGTAGTTACGATAAGCACTTCATTGTCTTTATATTTGCTTACTTCATCAGCATCGATGAAAATTTTTCTATCAAGTTTGATGTAGCCTAATTCCATAGTGGTATAAAGATTTCTTTCCATAGAACGACCGATCACACAAACTTTTCTACCGTATTTTAAACCATAAGTGATAGCTTGATAAACGCGGTGGATATTAGAACTAAAAGTACTCATGATCACCCTGCCTTTGGTACGTGCAAAGATTTGATCAAAAGTTGGCCCTACGGAGCTTTCACTTTTTGTATAACCTTCTTTGTACGAATTTGTACTATCGCTTAAAAGACATAAAACCCCTTCTTCTCCATAATGTGCCAAACGTCCTAAGTCTGTTGGATAGCCATCGATTGGAGTTTGATCAATTTTAAAATCACCTGTGTGGATAATCGTTCCTGCTTTTGTTTTGATCGCAAGCGCTGAAGCATCAATGATAGAATGCGTGATGTGGATCCACTCTATATCAAATTCGCCTATCTCATAAACACGGCGTTTTTCTACAGGGCGAAACCATTTGCGTTCTGCTTTTAAGCCATGTTCTTCAAATTTGTTTGAAATCATTCCTAAAGCCAAAGGTGTAGCGTAGATAGGAAATTGGAATTCTTTAAAGAAATAAGGCACTGCACCGATATGATCTTCGTGTGCATGAGTGATCACTATACCACGAATTTTATCTTTAATTTTTCTTACATAGTCAAAATCAGGGATGATAATATCTACCCCATGCATAGTTCCATCAGGAAAACTCATACCTATATCTACTATAATTGCATCTTTATTGGTTTCAAAAACACTGATATTTCCACCAATTTCTCCTAAACCTCCTAAAGGAGTGATGCGGATTTTATGCTCGCTAGAATTATTATATTTTAAAGGGTGTAAGCGGTTTTCATGTGAAATACGGTTAGCTTCTATGCATTCTGCAAGAGCGATTTGCCAATCTTCATTACCTGTGAGTTTTGAAGGAAGATTGCGATTTTTCTTCTTTTTTTTCTCAGTTTTATTTTCTGAGTTTTCAGAATTTTCCTTGTTGGAATTTTGATCAATTTTTGGAGTATCATTTTCATTTTGCAAAGAATCAGCTAATTTTTTTCTACGATTTTTATATTTATAGCGTTTATTGTTTTTTGAATTTGAGTTCGGATTTTGTTCGTTTTTATTTATCTCTTTGTTTTCGTCCATATTCATCCTTTAATTTGTCATAAATTTTAAGGTATAAATCAACGCAAATTTCATGTGGTCTGATGTTTTCTTTTAAGCCAAGAGTGCTTAAAACTTCTAAAACTTTTGCTTTATATGTTTTTAAATTTCCTAAGAGTTGTTTTCTAGGAGCTTTAAAACAATCTTTTAGAAAATTTTTGAAATTTTCTATTTCGCAAAGTTCATCAAAATCCTTAGTTTTAATCAAACTCATCACCGCTGACATAACTTTTGGTGGAGGATTAAAACATTGTGGATCAACATCAAAAAGTATTTTTCTTTCGCAAATCATTGCACTTAAAACACCTAAGGAAGAAAACTCACTATTTCCTTCTTTAGCGCAGAATTTTTCAGCCATTTCCCTTTGTGCCATTACAATAAGCCCTAGACAATTTTTATCTTCTAAAGCTTTTAATATAATGTGACTTGCAACATAATAAGGCAAATTTGCAACCAAAAAATATGGTTTTTCATCAAGACTAGGATTAAAAGCTTCGCTTGCGTCTTGATGGATCAAGTTAAATTTTCCACATTCAAGTTCTTTTTGAAATTTCTTTTTTAAAATAGGTATGAGATCATTATCGATTTCATAAGCTTTTACTTGAGAAATTTTTAAAAGTTCTTGCGTTAAATCACCTAAGCCAGGCCCAATCTCAATGATATTGTTCATCTCTTTGGGTATGGCTTGGATGATTTTTGCTAATACGCTTTTATCGATTAAAAAATTTTGTCCGTATTGTTTTTTTGCTTTAACCATAAGAAATAATTTTATCTAAAAATTCTTAATTAAGTCTTTTTAGGTAGAATTATTTTTTGTAAAATTTCATAAGGATCAAAATGATTATTTGTGCGGGTGGAAATGAAAATTTTTCTTTTGCAAAAGCTATAGGCATAGGTTTGGTTGAATCAGCTTTTCATTTGAGTCAACTTTGCTTCAAAGAAAAACCATCAAAACTTATATTTATAGGAACTTGTGGGCTTTATGATAAAGGAGAGATTTTAGAAATTTATAGAAGTTCGCACGCTTTTAATGTAGAATTTTCTAAAATTTCACATGCATTTTATACTCCTGCAAAATATGAAATTTGCTTAGAAAAAGAAAATGTTTCTCGTGAAACAATAAAAATCAATTCTTCAAATTATATTTGTCAAAATTCAAAAGCGGCAAAAGAATTTTCAAAATTAGGTTTTTTTGCAGAAAATATGGAAGCCTTTTCTGTTTTGAGCGTAGCTAAAAATTTAAATATTGATGCAGAGTGTATTTTGTGTGCAACAAATTTTTGTAATGAAAACGCTCACGAAGATTTTATAAAAAATCATCAAAAGGCAAAAGAAAACTTAGAAGAATACTTAAAAAAATATCATTATATTTAAAAATTCAAAAAGGAAAATAATTTTGAAAGAGCTTGTTAATATTTTAGATTTTTTACCTGAAGAATTAGGAGAAAAAATCAAACCGATGTTTCGCGTGAAACAAATTTATCAATGGATTTATCAAAAATATGCCAATAATTTTTCCGATATGTCAAGTTTGCCAAAAGATTTGCGTTTAGAACTTGCGCAAAATTTTCATTTTTCTCCTGTAAAATGCGTTAAAAATGAGCAAAGTAAAGATGGAAGTATAAAATATCTTTTTGAACTTATCGATGGTTTAAGGGTAGAAAGTGTGCTTTTGCCTATGAAAGAAGAAAAAATAGACGCAGAAGGCAAAAGAATTTCTCATGCGAGATATACTATCTGTGTTTCTTCTCAAGTAGGTTGTAAAAGTGGATGTAGTTTTTGTCTTACTGCCAAGGGTGGTTTGAAAAGAAATTTAAGTGCAGGTGAGATAGTCGGACAAATTTTATGGATCAAAAAACAAAACAATATCCCTTATGAACGCCGTGTAAATATAGTATATATGGGTATGGGCGAGCCTTTGGATAATCTTAAAAATGTTTCTAAAGCGGTAAAAATTTTAGCGCAAAATGAGGGACTTGCTATAAGTCCTCGCCGTCAAACCATCAGTACTAGCGGTTTGGCAAAACAAATCAAAGAATTAGGTCAAATGAATTTAGGTGTTTTACTTGCTATATCATTGCATGCGGTTAATGATGAGCTTCGAACCGAACTTATGCCTATCAATAAAGCTTATAATATAGCTGCGATTATGGATGCGGTGCGTGAATTTCCTATAGATCAAAGAAAAAGAGTGATGTTTGAATATCTTTTAATTGATGGTATCAATGATAAGCTTGAACACGCTAAAGAATTAGTCAAGCTTTTAAATGGCATTAAAGCCAAAGTGAATTTAATACTCTTTAATCCACATGAAGGAAGTTTATATAAACGCCCTAGTTTAGAAAATGCGATTAAATTCCAAGATTTACTAAGTAATAAAGGTGTAACTTGTACTATAAGAGAAAGTAAAGGACTTGATATCTCAGCTGCTTGTGGACAGCTTAAAGAAAGGGCAAAAGAACAATGACGATGTTAGATATTTTCGAAATCATTTTTATAACAACTGTTGTAATTATAGGTTTTGGTGGAATTGTTTTTGTAGTAACAAAAGAAAAAAAATAATTATTACATTTAATGGTGTCAAGGGGGAGACTTGAACTCCCGACCTCCGGCTTATGAGACCAGCGCTCTAACCAGCTGAGCTACCCTGACCAAAAATAAAAATATAATTATACTACTTTTTACTAAAAATTTTCTGATTTTTAAAAAAAATAATTTTATTTTCAATATTTAAAAAATTTCTTTATTTTTAAAGCTTTTATAGATATAATGAACGCTTTATTTCATAGACAGGTGTCCGAGCGGTTGAAGGAGCACGCCTGGAACGCGTGTAAAGTGCAAGCTTTCGAGGGTTCGAATCCCTTCCTGTCTGCCATCAAATAAACTTTAAGGCAAACTAAGTTATAATACAAACTTCATTTGGGGCATTAGCTCAGCTGGGAGAGCACAACGCTGGCAGCGTTGGGGTCAGCGGTTCGAACCCGCTATGCTCCACCATATGGTTCCGTAGCTCAGCTGGTAGAGCACTACCTTGACATGGTAGTGGCCGTTGGTTCAAGTCCAATCGGAGCCACCATTTTTTATTTCTTTCGATTTCTTTAATTTCCAAAAAATGCTTTTAAAATGCTATATATAAACAAACTAAATGATCTTTGATTTCAATTAATTTCTTTTGTGTTATAATTATTTTCAATTAATTAGGGTCATTATTAGGGTTCTTAAAACCTAATAGGGTTCTTTAAAGGAAAATAATGGCAAACATAGCAAAACAAAGCTTACAAGATAAAGATATTAGAAATTTAAAACCTAGTGATAAACGATACAAAAAAGCTGTAGGTAATCCAAAAGAGCTTTATATTTTTGTATATCCTAGTGGTCAAAAAACTTTTAGTATTAAAATTAATGACAAATACACAAAACTTAAAGAATTTAGAGAAGGAATTTATAGTGTAGCTGAAGCTAGAAAAGAAGCTATTCAGTTTTTAAAAGAATTTGAAAAATGTAAAGATATACGGTTGCTAAAAAATGGAAATGATAAATATAAGTTCAAAAACTTATTTATTCTTTATATAGATCAAAAACAAAAAAAATGTCTTAGCGATAACTATGTTAAAAAAATTATACAAATGGTAGAAAAATATCTCATGCCAAGTTTAGGAAATTTAGATGTAAAAAACATAAAATATAGTGATTTATTATCTATATTTAATGCTATTTATAATCCAAATAATCCTTATACAAGTAGGTTAGAAACCATACACCGTTTAATCAATCATGTTCAGGGTATTTTTAGAATAGCCTTAAAAGATAGATATATTGATTTTGATCCTAGTGATGGCTTAAAAGATAACTTTGCTTCCCCTAAAAGATTTCAAAACAACCATAATATAGATACAAGATACCCTGCCTTAATTCAATCAGAAGATTTAAAAGAATTTATTCAAGATCTAAAGCAAGATAATAGAATGGAAAAACAAACAAAAAGGGCTTTGTATTTACAAATTCTTAGTATCAATAGACCTTTTAACACTGCTAGTGTAAAATGGGCTAATATTGATTTTGAAAAACAAATTTGGACTATACCAGCAAATGAAACAAAAACAAAAATTGCACATGAAATTCCACTTACAAAAACAATGATTAAGGTATTAAAAGAGCAATTTTTATTTAGCGGAGAAATTAGCGATTTCGTTTTTCCTGCACAAACCATACAAGGACATATTAATAGAGATAGCATAGGTAAAGCCATTAAAAATTTAGGAGGTAAAAATAAATGGCACAAGCGAGCTAGTTCTCATGGTTTTAGAGCTACATTTAGAACTATTTGCTCTCAACATAAGGCAGAGCTCTTAAAATTAAATATTAGCGAAGAAGTTATTGAAAGCGTTTTAGCACATAAAGAACTTAATCAAATAAAATTTTCTTATGAAAGAGAAAAAGCAACCATTATTCAAAAAAGAAAACTTTTACAATGGTATGATGATTATTTAAATGATTTAGAATTTTTAGGAATATAAATATATATTATATTTTATTTCTTATAATTATTTTTATACTCTTTTTAATTTCGTTAAAAAGAGTATAAAACCTTATATTACAAAACTTGAAATAGATTATAAATTTTCTTTTTACTTTCTGTAGGAAAATTATCCATAAAATCAAATTTTTTTAGATTATCAAATTTTTAAAATGTTTAATATAATTTTTTAATATTCAATACTTCTTTACCTTATAAAAGCTTTCCTAACTCATTGTAAAGCTTAAGAATTCTAAGCCCTTTATTCATTTCTATATCTTTAGTAAATAAATCATACTTCAAAATAAAATTTACCTTTTATAATTGCTAAAATGTCTACACAATCACTAAATTCACTATTATAAAATTTTATTTCTTCTCCACTCATAGTTTTAAGTATTATTTTATCAAACTCATGAAAATATTGAACTATAAGAATATTTTCTTTGTAATTAATGATGATTTTATCTCCATTTTCAGCATTTTTATTACTTGATACAACTAAAATATCACCATTTTTTGCATAAGGCTCTAATTCATTATGTTTTACTTTTAAAAAACACAAATCAAAATATCCCATACCATCAAACAAATGATTTAAAAATAATGATTTTATATTAAATGTTTCTAAATATTTTCCATCTATATAGTTTTTAACTCCATCACATATAGCACAAATACTTTCTTCTATTTTCTTAAATTCAAGTTTTTTACTTATATCTATATTGTATTTTTTAAAGGCCTCACTTAGCGTCATATCAGAATCAAAGTATTCAAACCCTATCCCCGTTGCTTGCAAAATTTTCCATTTTGCACCTTGAGTAATGGAATTTACATTGTTTTCATAAGAATTGATACTACCTTTCGTAATACCTACTTTTTCTCCAAATTCTCTTTGGCTTAATCCGTAAGCATTACGCAAATCTCTTAATTTTTCACCTATCGTTTTCATAAAATATATTCTACAATAAAATAATTTTAAAGAAAATAAAAAAATTTGATGATAATTATTGACAATTTTTAGAAAATAAATTATTATTTTATGAGAATATAAAGGATAGTACATGCAAATTATAGAACCAAAAAACAAAAATTTTTTAACCCCTAAGCAATTAGAATGCGAATTTGGAATTAGTCTTAGTAAACAATATAAAATGCGTATGCAAAAAAATCAAAATCAAGCTAACTCCTTGCCTTTTATTAAATTAGGAAAAACAATTCTATATAAAAGAAGTGAGATTGAAATATGGCTAGATAAAAACATGGTCAAAGGGAATTTATGAATTCTATAAAGAGTAACAAGCTACTACTTGATATTGTTTTTGAAAAGAATTTCAAGCAAGTAAATATAGAAAAACTAGAAAACATTGATTTTGAATGGTTGATAGATAGTTTTCTTGTAAAACAGTCTTTAGTAATGTTTTATGCTAGCGCAGGAAGTGGTAAGAGTTATTTTATGTTATATTTAAGTAAATATCTACTTGATAATAACAAAGTAGATCGTATATTTTATTTTGATGGCGATAATAATGAAAGAATATTGAAAGAACGAAAAGGAAGTGAATTTTTAAAAAGTTCAAATTTTTATTATTTTTTTTCTAACAATACAAATAAGTTTAGCCTTTTTAGAGATTTAAAAAAAGCTAAAGATTTAAAAAACACATTAATTGTAATTGATAGCATTAGAAATTTTATTCAAGATGATTTTAATAAAGACTTTACAATGATTAAGGTTTTTGATGAATTACAAAAAATAAGAGATAATGGAGCTACTATTATTTTTCTACATCATCAACCAAAACAAAAACCAGATGAAAATAATAAAGCCTACAAAGGTGCAACAACTTTTTTAGATAGTGTAGATGAAGGATATTTTTTACATAAAAAAGATATTAAAGCAGACGAAGAGTTTGTCATTCTTTTAGAGCCTCAAAAAAGAAGATTTGCTACAAAATCTCAGGCATTTAAAATAAACACATTAAATTTAGAATTTAAATTTGTGGATTATTTAAAATTTGCAGAAAATCATAAAACACAAATTACCCTTAATCTCGTTAAAGAAATTCTTAATGAAAACAAAAATGGTATTTGTCAGCAAGATTTAGCAAGTAAAATCAAAAAGAAAATTGAACAAGATTATGTAGAAATAGTAGGTAGAAATGCTTTATGGAAACTGCTAGATAAATATAGAAACATTTATTGGAGTATTTTTTATGAAGCACAAGAAAAAGGTGGAAAGAAGAAAATTTTTAAAATACTATAATGGTGATATCTTAAAAATATAATCAATTTAATTAAAATATAATTTTTTGAGCCTCGCAGAGAATATTTTGTTATTTACTTAAAAAAATGGTGTCATTTTTTGGAGTAAATAGCTATCCTGCTTTTACTAAAATTTCATCTTAATTTTTATATTTATAAGACAAAATATTTTATACTTGTAATTAAATAAAAATCAAAAAAGGAATGTTATGAATTCTAATTATCCAAATACAAAAAGACTAGAATCTATTTTAAATAAAACATCATTTCATCAAATTTATGATTTATGGATAAATAAACAAATTTCTCATTATGCTTTAAAAATATTAGAAAGATGGGCTGAAAATTATCCAAATACAATCAAAACTTTAGGAATGTCAGATCTAATGACTTTGGTATTACCACAAGAAAAAATGGAAATTGAAATTTTATCTAGTGCAAATTCAAAAAAACAAATAGAAAATGGTTTAACTACTGTGGAAATATTACAAGAAGCAGAAATAGATTTGAACTATTATATAAAAACAAATCCTCAACTTTATTCTCCACTTTTTCAAGAAACCATGCAACAAGATAAAGTACAAAAACTAGAAGAAAGTATTAACGATGACTACTGGAAACTACAAACACAAATTATGGATTTGCAACATGACATAACCAAACAAGAGTAAAAAAAATTATAAACCAAACTTATGATAAAATTGAAATTCATAAAAAATACTGTCGTGCATTCAGTATTTTTTATGTCAAAATAAAATTTTATGGAATTAATTTTAATCCGAGCTCTTTTAAAAATTCATTATGTTTAGTCTTTGCTTCCTTAATTTCATTCTCAATTTTTTCAAGTTCCTGTTGCACTTCTTCAATGTCAACAACTTCTTCCTCGGGTGCTGTACTAACATAACGAGAAATATTTAGATTATATCCATTTTTCTCTATTTCCTCCATAGAAACTCGGCGAGAATAGCGTTTGTCTTCTTTTCGGTATTGGTATGTTTTGATGATTTTATCAATATGCTCCGGTAAAAGCGTATTTTGACGCTTCCCTTTTTCAAAATACTCACTTGCATTAATAATCAGCACATCATCATACTTTTTACACTTTTTCAGAACTAAAACACATACTGGAATCCCTGTGGAAAAAAAGAGATTTGCCGGTAAACCAATGATAGCATCAATATTTCCATCTTTGAGAAGTTTTGTTCTGATTTTTTCTTCAACGCCACTACGGAACAATACACCATGCGGTAGAATAATCGCCATTGTTCCATCATCGCTTAAAAAATGGAACCCGTGCAATAAAAAAGCAAAATCTGCTGCTGACTTTGGAGCAAGTCCATAATTTTTGAATCTGAAATCTTCTGCCATTTCTTCTTTGGGTTGCCATCTATAGCTGAAAGGTGGATTGGCTACGACTGCTTCAAACTGCATTTTTTTCGCAGGATTCATCTCATTTAAGATATTCCAATCGTTTAATAAGGAATCTCCGTGATGAATCTGAAATTCAGAATCCTTTACACCATGAAGCAACATATTCATACGAGCAAGGTTGTAGGTAGTAATATTTTTCTCCTGCCCATAGATCTGACCGATCCCATTTGCTCCAAATTGTTTTCGCACATTGATTAAAAGAGAACCTGAACCGCAAGTAAAATCAAGCACATTTTTTAGTTTGCTCTTTTTTCCAGTGCTTGGATCTTGACTGTCAAGAGATACAATTCGGGAGAGGATAGTTGAAACCTGCTGTGGCGTATAGAATTCACCCGCTTTTTTACCTGAACCAGCAGCAAACTGACCAATCAAATATTCGTAAGCATCGCCCAAAAGATCTGCTTCATTTGGAAATTCATCAAGTCTGTTTGCAATCTCCATAATGATTGAGTACAGTAAGTTATTCCTTTCAGGATATGTTTTTCCCAATTTATCGGAATCAAGATTTACTTCTGAGAATAAACCACGAAATCTGCTTTCAAATGACTCATTCTCAATATATTTAAAGCCACTCTGCAAAGTTTTCAGCAATTGACTATTTTGTGTTCTTGCCAATTCGTATATATTACTCCACAAATATGCCGGTTTTATCACATAATGAATTTTACGGCGCATTTGTTTTTCAAGCATATCAACTTGATCCAAATTGCGAATATACCAGACTGCAAGAGGAATTACATTGTGGCTATAAAGCATTTTATTGTTATCGTCCACATATTCCTGTCTTGCTTTCTCAATTTTTTGATGGTCTTTTTCGTCCTCTTGTAAGCCCAATTTCTTTGGAGAAAGAGAGTTGCTATACTTAATGATTACAGCTTTGAGTTCATTAATATAGGTGTCCGGATTTGTTCCATTCTTTTGTGTTTCAAGCTCACTTTTCTGATAATCACTTCCCAATTCCTTTTTTACTGCCTCTTCATAATTATCGGACAAATAGCGCAAAAAGAGAAAAGACAACATATAATCTCTAAAATCATCGGCGTTCATTGCGCCACGCAGTTTATCAGCAATCGCCCATAATGTTGAGCCTAACTGTTTTTGTTGTGTATCATTCATAATTTGCTACCTCTATCTTTCTGTAAACAGCTTATCATTAAATTTATAATTTCTCAGAAATCTATTCAGTATATTTTTGAATATTTCCTTATTATCCTGAACCATTTCGACAGGATTGAATATCGAGTGATTGCCATGACTTAGTAGATTTGTGATTCGTGCAAAAATCACATCATCTAAATTCTCATCTTCTTGTTTTATGCAGGCTGAAAAATCATCAAATCCATGAAATGCTGCTGTTTTCTCAAGAATATTTCTTAAAATATTAAAATGATAAGTATAGATTTTCCCGCTGTCAGCCACTTTTTTTAATTCTTTCAATAGTGCAATATGATGAAAGAACGGGGTATCTCCGGTGTTTTTTACTATGTATTTGTTTGTTTCTTTATCAAAACTCAAAAAACGACTTGCCGTACTTTCTTTTCTCAACTCATTGTACATCACATTAAAAAATAGTGCGTGATGGGTTGATATAACAGTTTTAATCTTACAATCTTTCAACAATTCTGAAAGTTGACATGCTAACGCTACAACATTATTGTCATCAAGGGACGAAATCGGATCATCAATATAGATATATTTCACCCAATCATAAGATAAAGCTTCGTCTTTTACCAGTTGAACAATAGCAAGAAAGAAACACCAAACAAATAAATTTTCCTCACCACGAGAGATTTTTATTCCAGTAATAGTTTCCTCTCCGGTTCTGGTTTGCACTTTTCTTGAAAAGCTGACATATCCATCATCATAATGAATTGTAAAGTCAAAATCTGCATGAATCTGCAAAAATCCCCGTATACGAGTGTCCATTTCAATGTCTCTCAAACCGTCAAAAAAGCGAGAATTTGTATTAAAAAACAGGCGTCTATCAGTATCCCCTTCTAAATCATTGTCCCAATAGAATAGATCCTCGGTAAAGGCGTTATAATACAGTGTATCTCTTGTTGTTTCCTCACTGCCTCGAATTCTTCTTTTACCTAAATTCTTAAATTCAACCGAAAGCCTTGTTTTTCCAGTTCCATTATACGCAAACAAAAGGTAGTAATTTTTCGTATCTGTCGCATCCGCAGTACCAAGCGTATCACGAATATTGCGTGCAAATCTTTTTAAGGTTGCAAATTGTTTTGTACCACTCATACATCTACCTCCTCAAGAGAAGGAAACAATCCCTGCATTAATCCTTTTTTATGTATTTTTAACTGTTCCACCTTGTTTGACTGCTCGGTAATTATGGTATCTATCTCAGACAAGCAATCTGCAATTTTTTGTTGTTCTCCTATATGTGGCAGAAATATCTCTTTTTTTGAATAATCTCTAAAATAAATATGTGGAATAGTTCCTCCTATTGCATATACCCTAAAATCAATAGTTTGCAATAGGTAATATAAATAATCTATTGTAACAAACTCATTATTGTTTATCATTCCCATTGTTCCAACAAAGTTTGTATAACCATCCATTAAACGAACCCTACCAACACCAGCACCATCTTTTATTATTGTAATATATCTATCTTCAGAAGCATAAATATTTACTTTACCAATTATTTTATTTGCATCATATAAATTATATTTACCATCCATTTTAACATCATTTGTAGTTAATGCAGATGATTTATAGTAACAAACATCAGCCAATCGTTTTCTTTTTATCTCATAAGTGTTTTTACACTCAGGGAACCTCCATTCAGGCAGAGTTTTCCCCTCAGCAGGGAACAGCTTTTGCATCAACCCTTTTTTGTATTTTTCTAATACTTTCAGTTTTCTGCTTTCTGCGTCAATCAGTTCATCAATAGAGGATAGGCAATCAGCAATCTTTTGTTGTTCATCAGGAGAAGTATACGGAAGTGGCATTTTCATAAAATTATCCACTGATATTGTTATACGATCATACCTTGCACCTGTATTTGAAAGTTTTTTTATATAAGCATGCCATAAATTTGTAAGAAAAAAATGCTCATAAAAATCATTTTCTTTATTTCTAAATCTAAATACAGTGTACAGAGGAGACATCACCCCAATACCGAGTTTATTTTTAGAAATAGGACCTACCGGTGCAGTGGTTGATATTCTGGGGTTATAGACATAATCACCTTTTTCCACAACAAAATAATTTGTTAGGTTATTTTTGTTTGCAATATTCCTATCAAAGTATTCTTCTTGATCTACAACACCTTCAGTAGCAGAGTTCGTAAAAACCCTACTAGTGTCATCACCTTTATTTCGTTCTGTTATTTTGTCAGCAAGTGCATTAAGTCGAGTAATCCCCCAATGTGATTTAGAAAACTCGGGAAATCTTAACTTAGGCACTATTTCTTTCTTCTTATTCATACGCATTCAACCCCACAATTTCACGACCATCTGCCAGTTTCTTTAACAATGGAATCAAATCAGCCATCAAATCCAGTTCTTTTTGCGTTCTTTCTCTCCAGCTTAGGTCAAGCGGTGCCAAAAGGTCACCGAGTTTTTCTCCGTCAAAAATCATTCTGTCAATAATTTCCTGAATAAACGATTGCAAACTTTGGATTTCAATGCCGTGTTTTTTCGCAATGATATTGATTTCCTGATTGTTTTTCTGCTCTCTGAATTTCTGATACCCTGCTTTGATTTCTTTTTCATCCAAAGCCACGCCAACTTGAAGAGAATCGATATATTCGATGATATCTTCTCTTTCATCAAGCAAATTGGAAGTAGCCGAAAGCATTCCGATGAGTTGTTCTTTACTCATTTTTTGCTTTTTCGGCTCGGTCTGGGTGTATTTTGCAATTAATCTCATAATATAGTCGTAGTCGATAATTGCAGACGAAAAGAGAACAAACTCAAAATCGAGCTGTTCAACTTCAGGATTTTTATCCTCGTTCTCTTTTCCTTGCTCAGATTTCAGCCTTTGTGCCACATCAATGTAAGCACCACGGAACGCACGCAGGATATCCTCCGGCAACAGCTCCTCGATTTTTTCTGCGTCCTTTTCTTCAATTTCCGTGTACTGCTCCAACTGCGTTTTCAAACGCTGTACTTCCTTGAATTTATTGATAAATTCACACCTTGCGGTATCACCTTTCAAGTTGTTTACCTCTTCCGGTCTGCACTCCAATCCCTGAGATTCCATAAACTTTTCTAATTCACTTACTGCCTTATCTAGTTTTTCAACAACCTTTGGTGCTGGGTCAACAAGCCATATTTCTTTTGCTCGGTTACTGTTATTTTCACCGGAAAACAGAGCAATAGCTTTATCTACTTCATCAGACTGGCTTCTGAAATCAAGAATATTACCATAAGGTTTTGTATCATTTAAAATTCGATTTGTTCTGGAAAATGCCTGAATCAAGCCATGATATTTTAAGTTTTTATCTACATACAAAGTATTCAGATACTTAGAATCAAAACCAGTCAGCAGCATATCCACAACAATGGTAATGTCAATTTTGTTTTTATGAGGATAATCTGCGTTAGTATATTTCTGGTCTTTAATTCTTTGCTGTACATCCTGATAATACACATCAAAATTGTTGATGTCATGACTAGTTCCATACTGTTCATTATAGTCTTTGATAATACTGGTTAACGCTTGTTTCTTTTTATCAGGTTCTTTTTTGTTGTCTTCTTTTTCCTGTGGAAGATCCTCCTGAATTTGCTGAACGTCCTTATTGCCTTCTGCCGGCGGCGAAAATACGCAGGCAATATTCAATGGCATAAATTCACTGTCGTCAGCATCAATAAAATTTTGTTGTGCTTCTTTGAACAAGTTGTAATATTCAATAGCATCATTGATGGATGATGTAGCTAAAATAGCGTTGTATCTTCTGTTATTTGTTATAGTATCATGTTTTGACAGAATAGTTTGTACCACAGCCTTTTTTTGTTGTTCCTCATTGATTTTTGAAGCATCTCTGTCATTTTCCGGCTTGAAGTAGTCAATATGAAATCGCAATACATTTCTGTCATCGATGGCATGAGTAATCGTATAAGCATGTAGCTCTTTTTCAAAAATATCCTTTGTAGTTGTATAAGAACCGATTGTTCCATCAACTTGCTTGTAAGTTGCGTTTTCTTCAAAAATAGGTGTGCCAGTAAATCCAAACAGCTGAGCCTTTGGGAAAAAGTTTTTGATTGCTTTATGGTTTTCTCCAAACTGTGAACGATGACATTCATCAAAAATAATTGCAATTCTGCTATCTTTTAAAGGCGCCAACCTATCTTTGTATGTGAGCTCACCTTTTTTCTTTTTCTCTTTACTTCGCTTATTATCTTCGTCAAGTGCCAAACCCAACTTTTGAATGGTCGTTACAATGACTTTATCTCGATAATCCTCCGAAACAAGTCTTTTTACCAAAGTTTCCGTATTGGTGTTTTCTTCCACACATCCCTCTTGGAACTTATTAAATTCCTCTCTGGTCTGTCGGTCAAGATCCTTTCTGTCCACCACAAAAAGACATTTTACTATTTTGTGATTATCTTTTAACAAGGTAGATGCCTTAAAAGATGTGAGGGTTTTACCGCTTCCAGTTGTATGCCAAATATAGCCATTTCCTCTGTTTTGCTCAATGCAATCCATAATGGCTTTAACCGCATAAATTTGATATGGTCTCATAATCATCATTTTCTGTT
Source organism: Campylobacter sp. CFSAN093241 (assembly GCF_012889595.1). Taxonomy (NCBI): domain Bacteria; kingdom Pseudomonadati; phylum Campylobacterota; class Epsilonproteobacteria; order Campylobacterales; family Campylobacteraceae; genus Campylobacter; species Campylobacter sp. CFSAN093241. The sequence goes on from NZ_CP040612.1 coordinate 1,646,920, forward strand.
CACTTGCTACTAAGACCATATATTTGCTAATCAGCTCACCCAAAGCACATTTACGCAACACAGCCTCAGAAAAATCGTGCAAATGGGTGATTTTTTTATTATCCTTATCGGAAAATTGATATACAGGCAAAAAGCGTTCATCAGCATCAAAAGCAAAATGCTCTTTGTTATTGTTGGCAAAATAGTAGGTATTACTTTCATTGCTGACAATAAAAAGTTGCATGAAACAGAGCAAAGAATTTGTATATCCATTTCCCGGATCATTTTTATAATCAACAATCTGCTCCATTGCTCTTTTAGGAGTAATTTGGAGCGACTTTAATTCAACTTGTACAACTGGAATACCATTAATGAGAATAATAACATCATATCTATGGTGACTATTTTCAGTGTTAATACGAAGCTGGTTAATCACCTCATACTCGTTTTTACACCAATCGTTTGTGTTTACAAGAGTGTACTGTAGGGGTGTATCATCACCCCTTTTAAATGTGTTCGTTTCTCTCAAGATTTTTGCCGCTGAAAACACATCCGGTGTAATGATGCTTTCTTTCAATCTTGCAAATTCAGAATCACTTAATCTAACCCTATTAAGTTCTTGAAAATGCTTTCTAAAATTTTCCTCTAAAGAGGCTTTATCTTTAATATCTTCTCTGTATATATACTTTAAATTTTTAAGTTTTTCAATAAAACCCTGTTCAATTATTTTCTCACTTTTCAATAGTATGTACCCTTTCTTAAGCTTAAAACTTTTTTAATTAAAATACTATACGATAGTATATTATAATATAAATCAAACATGTATTCTATAATATATCAAGATACATAAAATATTTTAAAAAGTATACATTATATAATATAATACAACATATATAGAATATAGCTTTATTCTCTTTTTATAAAAATTAAAAAGAGAATAAAAAGAACCAAAAAAATAAAAAATTTTCTTATTAAATTATCAGGATAAAAAGTTATAATAATCTCATCAGAGGAGGATAGTGGCGGAATGAGACCCTCCCCTTTTTTATATTTTAAATAGGGTTCTTTTTGGGGTTCTTTAAAAAATATAAAAAACTGCAAATATCTAAAAATAAGCCTTTATAAATATTAGTTAAAACTCAATCGGATTATACAAAGGATTATCATGCAAAACACTATCATACAAAAAGCCGTCAATAAAGATTTAAATTCTATACTTGAAATCACAAAAGATGCTTTAAATGCTATGAAAACTATGAATTTTCACCAATGGGATGAGAATTATCCAAATGAAATAGTTTTTCAAGAAGATATACAAGCACAAGAACTTTATGTGTTTAAAGAAAATGATGAAATTTTAGGCTTTATCTGTATCAATGAAAAATTTAAACCTGAATTTTACAAACAAGTTATTTTTAACAAAAATTATGATGATAAAGCCTTTTATCTACACCGTTTAGCTGTCAAACAAAATGCAAAAGGCAAAGGCGTGGCACAAAAACTTTTAAATTTTTGCGAAAATTTTGCCTTGGAAAATCACAAGGCAAGTTTAAGAGCAGATACTCATAGTAAAAATTTTCCTATGAATTCGCTTTTTAAAAAGCTTGATTTTAATTTTTGTGGAAACTTTGACATACCTAATTACCAAGATCCTTTTTTAGCTTATGAAAAAATTCTAAACCAAAAAGCTTTTTGAGTTTTTTTCATAGGCTTTGATTTGTGCTTCATGTTTTAAAGTTAAAGCTATATTATCAAGCCCTTCCAAAAGACAAATTCTGTGAAAATCATCTAAATCAAAAGAAAAAATCTTATCTTTAAAAAATACTCTTTTTTCCAACAAAGAAATTTCTATATTTTTATCTTGGGATTTTTTTAACTCATCAACTATTTCCAAAACCTCATCTTTAGCAAGTTCTATAGTGAGCAAACCGTTTCCTAAGGCATTGTTTTTAAAAATATCCGCAAAAGAAGGTGCGATAATAGCTCTAATACCATAATCAACCAAAGCCCAAGGCGCATGCTCTCTTGAAGAGCCACTACCAAAATTTTCAAAACTCACCAAAATAGAGCTATTTTGATATTCTTTTTTATTGAGATTAAAATCCATATTTAAAACACTTTCTTTATCATCTAAATAACGCAAATCATGGAACAAATGCTTGCCAAAACCTTGCTTAGACACTGCAAGTAAAAATTGCTTAGGTATAATTTGATCTGTGTCTATATTGGCATATTCTAAAGGACAAGCTATACCTTTGTGTATAATAAATTTTTGCATATTAAACTCCTAAATACTTTCTATTATCACAAATAACACCTTCTATGGCACAAGCTGCTGCACTTGCAGGACTCATCAAATGAGTGATAGAACCTTTACCTTGTCTGCCTACAAAGTTACGATTTGAAGTTGAAGCAACTCTTTGACCTGAATTTGCTTTGTCATCATTCATACCAAGACACATAGAACACCCTGCATATCTCCACTCACACCCTGCCTCGATAAAAATCTTATCAAGTCCTAAATTTTCAGCTTCTTTTCTTACTTGCATTGAACCAGGCACGATTAAAGCTTTAACATTTTTATGAATTTTGCGCCCTTTTAAGATATCAGCAGCTATTTTAAGATCTTCTAAACGCCCATTTGTGCAAGATCCTATAAATACAATGTCGATTTTTACCCCTTCTATAACTTGATCTTGCTCTAAATTTACATAATATAAAGCATCAAGCAAAGATTTTTGCTCGCTTTGATTTTTAAAATCACTTATTTTTGGAATTTTTTCATCTATGCCAATCACTTGCGAAGGATTTGTTCCATAGCTAATTTGTGGTTTTATCTTGCTTACATCTAGAGTAATACTCGCATCATATTTTGCTCCTTCATCACTTCTTAAACTCTTCCAATACTCACAATACTTTTGAAATTCTTCTCCTTTAGGTGCAAATTCCTTTCCCTTAATATACTCAAAAGTGATCTCATCAGGAGCTATCATACCTACTTTCGCTCCAAATTCTATAGCCATATTACAAAGAGTCATTCTAGCTTCCATGCTTAGATTTCTTATAAGTTCTCCGCAAAATTCTATAGCATAGCCTGTGCCTTTTGCTGTGCCGTATTGTGCGATCAAATACAAAATCAAATCCTTAGTATAAACGCCTTTTTGAAACTGCCCTTTACATTCGATTTTCATAGTTTTAAGTTTGGCTTGTTTTAAAGTTTGCGTTGCCATGACATGCTCTACTTCACTCGTGCCTATACCAAAGGCTAAAGCTCCAAAAGCCCCATGTGTTGCCGTATGAGAATCCCCACAAACTAAAGTAACCCCAGGTAAAGTAAAGCCAAGCTCAGGACCTACTATATGAACTATGCCTTGATTTTTATCTCCAAGTCCTAAAAGCCTTACTCCAAATTCCTTAGTATTTTGCATCAAAGTTGTAATTTGCTCTTTTGCCATATCAGAACAAGCATTTAAATCCACGCTTTTAGTTGAAACATCATGATCTATGGTAGCCAAAGTTAAATCCGCTCTTGCCATTCTACGCTTAGCCATTTTAAGCCCTGAAAATGCTTGAGGGCTTGTTACTTCATGGATTAAATGTCTATCGATATAAAGTATAGGAAGTTCGTTTTTGCCTTCATAAACCACATGAGCATCAAAGACTTTCTCATATAAAGTTTTAGCCATTATTATTCTCCTTTAAAATTTCTAAAATACAATCCCCCATTTCATCAGTATTTAAATACGACTTAGCATTTAAATCCTTAGTCATTTTTCCTTGTGCCAATGCCAAAGATATAGCATTTTCTATATCCTGTGCGGCTTGTTCTTCTTTGAAACTATACTTTAACATCAAAGCCGCACTTAAAATTTGAGCTATGGGATTAGCTATATTTAAATGAGCTATATCAGGCGCACTTCCACCTGCTGGCTCATAAAGTCCAAAACCTTTATCGTTTAAACTTGCTGAACTTAACAAACCCAAAGATCCATTAATGGCAGCTAACTCATCACTCAAAATATCACCAAAAAGATTTGAACAAAGCATAACATCAAAAATGCTAGGATTTTTTACAATCTGCATCGCAGCATTATCCACATACATATACTCTAAGTTTATATCTTGATAATCTTTTACAACATTTGCCACCACTTCTCGCCACAAAATAGAACTTGCTAAAACATTCGCCTTGTCGATTAAATGCACTTTTTTCTTTCTTATTCTTGCACTTTCAAAAGCGATATGAGCTATCCTTTCTATCTCTTTTTTAGTGTAAATTTCAGTATCATACGCACTTTCTTTACCTAAATCTTGCTTACCAAAATAAATCCCACCTGTAAGCTCTCTAACACATAAAATATCCACTCCTTTTTGGATAATCTCATTTTTTAAAGGTGAAGCATGAGTTAAACTTTCATAAATTTTACAAGGACGCAAATTTGCAAACAAATTAAAATGCTTTCTTAAAGGCAAAAGCGAGGCTCTTTCAGGTCTTTGATCTATGGGCAAATTATCCCACTTAGGCCCACCCACAGAGCCAAATAAAATCGCATCACTTTGCTCACAAAGCTTTAAAGTTTCATCACTTAAAGCCACTCCATAAGCATCTATACTTGCACCGCCTATTTTAGCTTCATTAAATTCAAAACTAAAATTGTATTTTTGTGAGATAAAAGTTAAAATTTTTAAAGCTTCTTTCATCACCAAAGGCCCTATGCCATCTCCTGCTAAAACAGCTACTTTATAAGCTTTCATGCCATTTTCCTTTCTTCTACTTTTAAAGAGCGATAAATCGCATTGTAAGCACTCGCAAAAGCTTGTGCTGAAGCTTCTATAACATCTGTTGAAAGTCCTTTTCCATGGAATTTTCTCCCTTTAAATTCCAAATCCACATCCACTTGCCCTTGAGCATCTACTCCTGAACTTTTTGCATTGATACTATAAGCTTTTAACACAGGCTTTAAATTTGTTATCCTAGCAATGCAGTTAAAAACTGCTTCAACAGGACCATTTCCTGTGCAAGCTTCAGTTTTTAGCTCTTCTTTGATACGCATACAAACACAAGCGGTTGGGATATTGCCACTAATCACGCTTAATTTTTCAATCACAAATTCATTTTCTTCTTCATTTTCATAGCTTAAAAACATCAAAGCTTCCAAATCATAATCATATACTTGACCCTTTTTATCCGCAAGGCGTAAAAAACGCTCATAAACATCATCTAAATTATAAGTATTTTCATCATAGCCTAAATTTTCAAGGCAAGTTTTTATCATAGCCCTTCCACTTCTTGCCGTCATTAACATACGATTGTCATGAATTCCTATGGCACTAGGGCTTATGATCTCGTAAGTTTGCCTATTTTTAAGCACTCCATCTTGATGAATGCCTGAACTATGAGAAAACGCATTGCTACCCACTATAGCTTTATGCGAAGGTATGCTTTCATTAGTGATAGCTGAAACTAATTTTGAAGTTTTAAAGATATTTTCACATTTAATATCAGTATAAAAACCTTTTAAATAATCTTTCCTAGTTTTTATCGCCATAACCACTTCTTCTAAAGCACAATTGCCCGCCCTTTCGCCAAGTCCATTTATAGTGCACTCTATCTGTCTTGCACCTTGTAAAATAGCACTTAAGCTATTGCCCGTTGCCATACCTAAGTCATTGTGACAATGCACAGAAATGATAGCTTTGTCTATATTTGGCACTTTGTTAAATAAAATTTTGATGATATTAGCAAATTCACTTGGCAAGGTATAGCCTACGGTATCTGGGATATTTATAGTTTTAGCGCCTGCTTTTATCGCATTTTCCACCATAAAACAAAGATTATCTATCGGAGTTCTTCCTGCATCTTCGCATGAGAATTCTACATCATCAGTATAAGATCTTGCTCTTATAATCGCTCTTTTTGCCATAGACAAAATTTCATCAAAATCTTTTTTTAATTTATCTTGCATATGCAAAGTCGAAGTGGCTATAAAAGTATGAATTCTAAAATGCTTTGCCACTTTTAAAGCTTCATAAGCCATATCTATATCTTTATCCAATGCTCTAGAAAGTGCACAAATAGTTGAGTTTTTCACCTTAGAAGCGATCTTTTGCACCGCTTTAAAATCCCCTTGTGAAGATACCGGAAAACCTGCTTCTATAACGTCTACGCCTAAATTTTCAAGCGCTAATGCAATTTGTAATTTTTGATTGATACCTAAAGAACTACCTAAAGCTTGTTCTCCATCTCGTAAAGTGGTATCAAAGATTATGATTTTATTATCTTTCATGATTTAATCCTTTAAAACCAAACAGACTGAATGAATTAAAAATTCAAAAACTTAACAACAACAATAAAAAATTAAAAATGTAAAAAATGATTAAAAATAAAATTGAGTTTTAGAGTGAAAGTTGCAGTAGCAGATTAAAAGTATTGTCTTTACTTTTTTGTTGAACTGAATTTGAAATTTCAAAAATTTGTTTCATCTTTTCCTCCTTTGTTAAAATTAATACTTAATGTATCATATTTTTAGTAAATGTGTTTGTAAAATTCTTAAATTAAGAAAATTATTGATATAATTGTAATTTTAAGTAACAAAAAGGAAGTTGATGTTAAAAGAACTCTTAGAGATTAAAAAAGAAATGGAACCTGTTATCCACGAAGCCAATGTGAAATTAAATGTCCTAGCTCGTGAAGTCATAGTCCGAAAAAAAGAATACGAAATTTATGGGCCTATGGTAGATCGTGTTTATCTTGATAATGCCATTTATGTTAAAGTTATGTCAAGTGGACGCGATGTAAAAACAGACAATGTGACTATAAAAAATGGTTTTTATATGGTTTTTGTTGCCCCTGAAAAAGAAAGTACAAAAGATATCAAAAATAAACTCAAAGTAGCTTATGAAGGACTTGATAACAAATTTATCGCTACACTTATACGATCTTGCCAACGCTTTAAAGAGATCATAAACAAAACCCAAGCTACACTTGCTAAAGCTTCTAAAATGAATGTGGTAGTAAAAACGAATTTAGGTGAAGCAAGTGCTGCTCTAAAATTTAACATCACTATAGAATATACTAAAGAGAATCAAAAACTCACTCGTGAAAATTCAAAATCAGCAGGAAGTTTCAGAGATACTAAAACTTATATCAATCTTGTAGTAGAAAAAAATACAGATTCTCAAATTTGTGAAAAACTACTTGATGATGTTGAAAAATACTTTATCGGTGGAGGTTGATTTCATTAATGCAAGTTATAAAAACTTGCATTAGATTAAAATTTATAATTATATCCTAAATATACACCATAATTTGTTTGTTTAGGATCGTAAAAGTTTGAACCCACTTTATTTTGATAAAAATTTCTAGAATTATAATGAATTTGCTCTGCTTTAAAGCCTAATTCTATTTCATTATGTGGTGTCAAATCATATAAAGCACCTATTTTCGCTCCATAAAAATAACCGTCAAAATTTTGCGACAAAGATAAAAAGCTTGTTTTTAAGGTAAGATCTGTTCTTGCATATCCTCCATACACACCTAAAACAGCTCTGGTTTTTTCAAAAAGCTTAGGAGTAAAATCATAACCTGTTAAAAATTTATGTGTAGCAAAATCACCTTCGATTTGAATTTTAGGAGTTTTGATAAAATCACTAAATTCATCAGAATAATTATAACCAGCATAAATTCTATGATTTTCATTTAAACGATATCCAAGTTTTAGACCAAACGATGGTATATTACCTGAAATATCTCCATTAAAATTTTGCTTTGTATTCTTATGTTTTAACTCACTTTTTACTTGAGCATGCATCCAAGCTGCATCAGCACCTATAAAAAAACCAGAATTCTCATCTGCTAAAGCCAAATTTGAAAACAAAGTAGCACTTGCGATAATGCTTAATAATTTTTTATTCATAACCTAACTCCTTATAATAAAATTCGATCTAAAAAATTTAGATCTTTTTATATTATATATTCTTCAAAGATTAAATAAGAATTTTTTATAAAATACTTAATCTTTACATAAAAATATGTTAATATTTTACTTAAATATTATTTTGGCACTACCATATCGCTACGACATTCTATCACCGTATGCACATTTCCACGCGGGTTAAAATCCCCCACAACTTTAATCCATTTTGGCTTGAGTTTGTCTTTTAGAGTATTATAAATTTCATTGATACTTGCTTCATGTGAAACATTTCTATACATAAAAGTATTGATATAAAGTTTTATCGCTTTAAGCTCAACCACAAATTTATCAGGCATATACTCAAGATAAATCGTTGCAAAATCAGGATAACCTGAACGCGGACAACAACACATAAATTCAGGCAAGGTGATTTTAATGATATAGTCATTTTTAGCATCATTTGGCCAAATTTCCATATTTTCTACATCAAATTCTTTAATTTCTTTTTCACCATAACGCATGAGCTTTCCTTATTGAAAATTTTTAGAAAATTATATAAAAAATTACTTTTAGAGCAATTGAAAAATAAACATTTTTAGCAAATTGCATAAAAAAGACAAATATTATATTAAATAAAGCTTTTTATACTAGAATAAGGCAAATCTTTCAAAAGGAAAAAAATGAAAAAATCAATTGCAATTATAGGCGGTAGCATCGCAGGACTTAGCGCGGCTTTATTTTTCGCTTCAGCTAAAAATGAAGAACTTGACTTTGATATCACTGTTTTTGATGAGGGTAAAGCAGATTTAAAAGCAGCAGCAATTTACAATGTTCCTTTTTTCCCAAAAGGTGCAAAAGCAGATGAAATTTACACTCACATAAAAGCACAAATTGCTTCTATGCTCGAAGTAAAATACATCGATTCAAAAGTAGTAAGCATAAGCGGAGAAAAAGGAGATTTTACTGTTAATGATGAGCAAGGCTTGGGTATAAAAGCAGATTATATCATCGTAGCAACAGGGGCAAACAAAAGCGATATCAAAGAACTTGAAGATTTTGTAATACCGCATGAGCTTATGCCAAAACCAAACAAATTTTGCTTCAAACATCACGGGAGACAGATTATCAAAGAAGGAATTTACGCAGCAGGACTTGCTTCAGGTGTTACGACTATGGTAGCTTGCGCGATGGGAAGTGCCAATGAAGCAGCTTGCGCGATTTTAAGCGATATCAAAGGTGCAGTAAGCGTATATCACGATACACCTACTACAAGAGTTTAAATCATCAAAGCACAAAAGGTGTGCTTTGATACACATCATAATTGAGCCAATTTGCAAAAATGGTATTTGCATTTGAACGCCAATTGTATTTTATATTGCCCTTTTTATCATAATAATTTTTAGCTTTTTGTATGAAATTATCTCTTACATATTCTTGATGTAAAGTCTCTTTAAAATATTCCAAATGCCCTAAAATAAAAATATTCTTTTCATCTCTTAATAAAGCCGAACCGATTTTTTTATTTCTAAGCAAAATTTTTAATTTCCCTTGTTTTTGTAGTGCTAAAATTTGCTCTTCATCCATGCTAGAATGTCTTGAATGAGGCATTAAAACCTTTTCATCTAAATTTGTTAAAAGCAGATCAGGCGAAACTTTATCATGCTTATAGACTCCAAAAATTTTCTTATCTAAAGAGATTTTATCCACACCATAAAAGTATTTTAAAGCAGCCATGGCACCCCAACAAATATACATAGAACTTGTTACATTTTGCTTTAAAAAATCAAAAATTTCTAGCAATTCTTCCCAGTAAGCAACCTTTTCAAAATCCATTTGTTCCACAGGAGCTCCTGTAACAATAGCACCATCAAATTTATGTTTTTTAACCTCTTCAAGACCCTTGTAAAATTTTTCCAAATGAGTAAAAGGAGTATTTTTACCCACATAGCTAGTCGTGGCTAAAAGTGTGATATTTACTTGCAAAGGAGAATTTGCAAGTAAGCTTAGAATTTGATTTTCTGTTTCAATTTTTTTTGGCATAAGATTGACAATCAAAATTTCTTGCGGCCTGATATCTTGATGCTTTGCTCTCCTTGATCCCATGATAAAAGCATGCTCTTTTAAAAGCTCATAAGCGGGTATATTTTCTGGAATAATCAGTGGCATTTTTTCTCCTTTATTTAATAAACCTTATTTATGATAAAGCATGGTGGAATTTTTATCTCATTCACTCAATGCAAACACACTTTTAACTTTCTATAGCTTGTTTTAAATCCGCTATCAAATCATCGCTATTTTCAAGTCCTATGCTTAAGCGTATAGTAGCTTTCGTAATGCCTGCTTTTTGGAGTTCTTCTTCGCTTAGTTGCGAATGAGTAGTAGAAGCAGGATGGATGATCAAAGACTTGCTATCACCCAAATTTGCAGCAAGTAAGAAAAGTTGAGTTTTATCACAAATTCTTCTAGCATGCTCATAATCTTTAGCTTCAAAGCTTAAAAGCCCGCTAGCAAAATTTTTATCAAAATATTTTTTAAATAAATTATGATAAGCATTACTTGCTAAAGTAGGATAATTTACGCCCTTGATATCAGGATGAGAATTTAAAAAATTCGCAACTTTTTCAGCATTTTGACTGTGTTTTTCTATACGCACTGCCAAGGTTTCAAGTCCTTGTAAAAGTAACCAAGCATTTTGAGGTGCTAAGCTAGCTCCTAGATCTCTAAGCCAAGTGATGATGACTCTAATACTAAAAATCGGCAAATCAAGTGTATTTAAATTCAGTCCATGATAACTTGGATCAGGAGTGTTAAAAGCTTTATATCTATCGTTATTTTTAAGCAAGTCGTTTAAATCTTTTCTTTCTATAAGTGCTCCACCCAAAGCAGTGCCTTGACCGCTTACATATTTACTTAAACTATGCACGATTACATCCACGCCATGTTTAAAAGGTTGGAGTAAGAAAGGAGTAGCAACGGTATTATCACAAATGCTAACGATTTTATGTTTTTTTGCTATTTGGTTTATTTTTTCTATATCAGCTATGGCAATTTGAGGATTTGAAAGACTTTCGAAAAAAATCGCTTTTGTGTTTTGATCTATAACTTTTTCCAAGCTATCTAAATCATCGATATCAAATTCCCTAGCTTCTATGCCAAAATTTTTAAGTGTGTGAGAAATTAAAGTTTGAGTCCCACCATAAATTTTGTTCGAATACGCGACATTATCTCCCGAACTTGCTAAATTGATAAGAGCATAAAAACAAGCTGCCATACCGCTAGTAACAGGAATTCCAAAAGCCCCTCCTTCGATATTAGCAAGTCTTTGTCCTAAAACATCGCTTGTAGGATTGCTAAGTCTTGAGTAAATATTGCCAAGTTCTTGAAGATTAAACCTTGCTGCAGCTTGATCCAAATTTTCAAAATTATACGCAGTGTTTTGATATATAGGCACACTAATACTTCTTTGAGTATCAAAATTATAAGCTCCGTGTAATGCTAAAGTTTCTTTATTGAAATTCATTTTTTATCCTTATTGTGTCAATGAAAAAATGTTAAAAAGCTTTTTATCGGCTTTAAATTAGGCTATTTGAAAATGTAAATTTATAGAATATGAGTATATACGAGTAGATTAAGCGTGCCAAGCACGCATACAGAAAGAAGAAAGCATTAAGTTAAAACTAATATAAGACATTTTTTCTCCTTTCTAAAAAATTATTGATTATTCTATCTTTAAAAAATAAAATTAAAATTAAATTTTAAAAAATTTATATCACATTGCTTAAAATTTTATTGCAACTCACCCCTAGCAAGAGTGAGTTAGCAATAAATTGAAGGCAGTTCAAGCCTAAACCTAGTATTACAAGACTACCAAGATAGGCTTGTAAAGCAAGGCTTGCTCCCTTTAAGGGAGCAAAAAACAATATTTTATAGAATACTAAGCTTAAATTATTGTTTAAGCTGGATTAGAGTTTGAAGCATTTGATCACTCGTTGAAATGGTTTTTGAGTTTGCTTGATAACCTCTTTGAATGATGATAAGCTCTGTTAAAGAACGACTTAAATCCACATTTGACATTTCAAGAGCTGAGGTTTTCATCTCACCACGACCTCCTGTTCCTGCTTCACCTACTACTATAGCCCCACTATTTGCAGTGACTTTAAAAAGATTTCCGCCGATTTCTTCAAGGCCTGAGTTATTTGCTACTGAAGCCATCGCCATTTTTGCCACAGCGAAGGTTTTACCATTTGTAAATTCACCTAAGATATTTCCTTTATCATCCACACGGATAGCATCAGGCTTTAAGTTACCTGAAGTATAACCATCAGTTGCTTGTCCTGTTAGAGTTGAAGCAGAATTTGAGCTTACAAGGCCGTCATTGCTTCCACTTGTTCCAAAGGAAAGTTTGATTTGTTGATTTGGTGCGGCACCGTTATTGGGTGAAAAATTTAAAGTTTTAGGATTGTAACTAGCCAAAGAGCCATCATTGTTAAATCTTGCTGTTCCTACGACGATATTGTTTGGTCCTTCGCCTGTAGTGTTAATCTCAGCAGGTTCTGGCACACGGATAATCATCTGCCATTCATTACCCCCATCTTGAGTGGTACTTTGCTTGACAAACTGCACTTCTAAAGTATGTTTTGAACCTAAAGAATCATAAATTTCAAGCCCCGCCGAAAAAGCAGAAAGCTTAAGTTGCTCACTTTCTTTGATCTGACCTCCGACTGTTAAAACTCCATCAAAAGCTTTAAAAATTTTAGTAAAGGCATCATTGGTACTTACAGTTCCTTGTTTATTACTATAGGCTGTTACATTAAAATTTATATTATGTGTTGTTCTATTTGGATTTTGAATACCAGCTGGTGGATTACTTGCAACATTAGGATTTGCTATAGAAAAATTTCCATTTTCTGTAATAACAACACTTACACCTTCATTTACATCTTCACCTGTAGTTTCAAATCCACCGCTTCCATCATAATCCACCCCATATCTAGCATCTCTTTGTAAAAGCTCTCTTAAGTCCTCTGTAGTTCTAAAAACCCTTGGTGTTGTAGTTAAAAATGAACCACTCATAGCTAATTGATAATTATTTTCAGGAGTACCAGGAGTATTTATATTTGCATTATTCCAAGTGTGTCCACCATCAGGATTATACAAAGGTGGTAAAGTTTGAGGAGTAGAGCTATAAATATATTTATGAGCTGTTACTATTTGTATTCTATCTTGATTTTGAGCAGCAGTTCCTGCTATCCAAGCACTGCCATTACCAGGTATTATAGGATTACCAGCGGGTCTTAACTGTATATTATTCCAAGCAAAGTCAGCAGGATTACCTGCAACCCTTATATTAATAAGTTCTCCAGCTGAATTATTGGCATTAACTTGTAAATCTATATTTTTCATGTTATCTGTAGTGCCATCAGCATTGTCATTGATAAAATCAATCCCACTACCATCTGCTTTTTTTACCGCTCTTACTCCTGTTCCATCTCTTGTATCATTTGGTGCAGTAAAGGTATTGATATAAGCTATAGCTTCATCCAAGCTTTTTATAGAAGTATTCTGTATATGAACTCCATTTAAAGTAATATCCAAAGTTGTAGGTTTTTGTTCATGTCCCCAAAATATAACAGGATTTTGATTTACTTTTTGATTAGGATCAAAAACACCATTATTACCTTGATTTGCTCTAGCTCCTTCTCCAGCTGTACTAAACTTAGCATCTGCATAAGATACCCAAATTCCTTGACCTTCTCTTAAATTTAAACCTGTACCATTAGCATTAAATAAAGCTCCAGCATCAACGCCTTTTTCAGTTACTTCTACAGAATTCTTAGAAGTCGTATAAAACTGAGTGGTTCCTGTATCATTTTCATCTTTAGTTTCACCTGTTTTTTTATTAAAACCATGTATAGAATCAAGTCCATATATAGGACGACTTGCTGTTCCTATATTTAAACCACTATTTAAATTCGCTTTGATGGCTACTTCGGTTGATTTTGCTGCAGGGATATGCATACCGGGATCGATAAAAATATTTTGCGGAGTTCTTGAGCTATCTATACTTTGAGTATCCCAATTGATATTCCACCCTTGAACTACAAAGCCGGCATTATTAACAAAATTTCCATAAGCATCTAGTTTAAAATCCCCGCTCCTTGTAAGATAGCGAGTAAGCCCCCCATCATCACTCACCATAAAAAAACCATCACCATTTATAGCCACATCAGTGTTTTTATCTGTGGTTTGAACTGAACCTTGAGAATGAATTCTAGTTGTAGAACTTACTGAAACGCCAAGACCGATTTGAAGTGGATTAGATCCACCTCTTCCATCAGTTGGAGCTGTAGCGATTTTCACAGTTTGGCTAAACATAGTCCCAAAATCTGCACGGGAGTATTTAAAACCAGTGGTATTAACATTTGAAATGTTATTACCTTCAACATCCATCGCAACTTGATGTGCTTGTAGTCCGCTTACGCCAGACCAAAGTGATCTCATCATCTTAAATCCTTTATAAAATATTGCTTTAAAAAAATTTAACGCTTTGGCTTTAAAAAACTTTTGCGTTTATGTGAAGTTTACAAGCAAGTTCTGTTCCAACTTTTGAAATTTTTTATGAATTTTTAAAAAATTTATAGAAAAAATTTAAAGGTATTTTAGGAGTTTATGAAGCTTTGGGCTTTTGTGTAATAAAAATTACTAAAATCACACCCTAACTCTTAAATTTGCTGCATGGGTTAAAGCTACTGCAATAGCATCTGTGATATCCAAAGGCTTGATATCTTTACTAAGTCCTAAAAGCCTTTTTACCATAAAAGCAACTTGTTCTTTAGTTGCTTTGGCTTTTCCTGTAACGGCTTTTTTTACTTGTAAGGGAGTGTATTCTGCAAAATCTCCATGAATTTGAAGAATTTTTAAAGATAGGGCTCCGCGAAATTGTGCGAGTTTTAAAACGGTTTTTGGATTGTAAGCAAAAAAGATATCTTCTATAGCCACCTCATCAAAAGAATGATTTTTAAAAATCAAGTCCAAACCCTCGCAAAGCTCTGTGATTTGATACTGTAAGGTACTTGGCTTTATCTTTATAAGTCCTGCTTCTATGAGAATGTTTTTTCCTTTGTCAGCTTCTATGATAGCATAACCACAATTTCTCGAACCTGGATCTATACCTAAAATTTTCAAATTCATACCTTTTGAAAAATAAAATACAAAAGCGGATTTTAACCTTTTTTTATAAAATTTAAGATAAAATTTATACATTATGCAAAATTTAAAGAGAGATT